>NZ_JNVM01000022.1 GCF_000722545.1 Paenibacillus tyrphae | reverse complement strand
TGACGGTGCCACCGAGAATGGTAGCGCTGATCGTACCTGCTGTAATGGTGGCTCCCAGTACGGAGCCGACGGAAGTCAAGGTCCCTGCGGTGATGGTAGCTCCAAGCACGCTGGAGATGGTGCCGTTGAGCAGGTTGTCGATCGTACCGCCCAGGATCGTAGTACTGACCGCCCCGCCAAGAATGGTAGCGCTAATGGTCCCCGCGGTGATCGTGGCGCCAAGCACACTGGTAATAGTGCCATTAAGGAGACTGTCGATCGTACCACCTAGGATCGTGGTACTGACCGTCCCGCCAAGAATGGTGGCGCTAATGGTCCCTGCGGTGATCGTTGCCCCAAGCACACTGGTGATAGTGCCGTTGAGTAGGTTGTCGATTGTTCCGCCTAGGATCGTTGTACTGACCGTACCACCGAGAATGGTAGCGCTGATCGTACCTGCTGTAATGGTGGTTCCCAGTACTGATCCGACGGTAGTTAAAGTCCCCGCGGTGATGGTAGCACCGAGCACGCTGGAGATAGTGCCGTTGAGCAGGTTGTCGATTGTTCCGCCAAGGATCGTCGCACTGACCGCGCCACCAAGAATCGTCGCACTGACGGTTCCGCCGAGAATAGTTGCGCTAATAGTTCCAGCAGTAATGGTCGCTCCCAGTACAGAGCCGACGGTAGTTAAGGTCCCTGCGGTGATCGTAGCGCCGAGCACGCTGGTGATAGTGCCGTTAAGCAGATTGTCGATCGTACCGCCCAGGATCGTTGTACTGACCGCGCCACCAAGAATCGTCGCGCTGACGGTTCCGCCGAGAATCGTCGTGCTGACGGTCCCCCCGAGAATAGTTGCGCTAACAGTTCCAGCAGTAATGGTCGCTCCTAGTACAGAGCCGACGGAAGTCAAGGTCCCTGCGGTGATTGTCGCTCCGAGCACGCTGGAGATGGTGCCATTGAGCAGGTTGCCGATCGTTCCGCCAAGGATCGTTGTACTGACGGTGCCGCCGAGAATGGTGGCGCTGATCGTACCTGCTGTAATAGTGGCTCCCAGTACGGATCCGACGGAAGTCAAAGTCCCCGCAGTGATGGTGGCCCCAAGTACGCTGGTAATAGTGCCGTTAAGCAGATTGTTGATCGTTCCGCCCAGGATCGTCGCACTGACCGCGCCACCAAGAATCGTCGCACTGACGGTTCCGCCGAGAATAGTTGCGCTAACAGTTCCAGCAGTAATGGTCGCTCCTAGTACAGAGCCGACGGAAGTCAAGGTCCCTGCGGTGATGGTCGCTCCGAGCACGCTGGAGATGGTGCCGTTAAGCAGGTTGTCGATCGTTCCGCCCAGGATCGTTGTACTGACCGCACCGCCGAGAATCGTCGCGCTGACGGTCCCCCCGAGAATAGTTGCGCTAATAGTTCCAGCAGTAATGGTAGCTCCCAGCACGGAGCCGACGGAAGTCAAGGTCCCTGCGGTGATGGTCGCTCCGAGCACGCTGGAGATGGTGCCATTGAGCAGATTGCTGATCGTTCCGCCCAGGATCGTAGTACTGACGGTCCCCCCGAGAATAGTTGTGCTGATCGTGCCTGCTGTAATAGTGGCTCCCAGTACGGATCCGACGGTAGACAAGGTCCCTGCGGTGATTGTCGCTCCGAGCACGCTGGTGATGGTGCCATTGAGCAGATTGCTGATCGTTCCGCCCAGGATCGTAGTACTGACGGTCCCCCCGAGAATAGTTGCGCTAATAGTTCCAGCAGTAATGGTAGCTCCCAGCACGGAGCCGACGGAAGTCAAGGTCCCCGCGGTGATGGTCGCTCCGAGTACGCTGGTGATGGTGCCGTTGAGCAAGTTGTCGATCGTTCCGCCTATCAGTGTAGTACTGACCGCACCGCCGAGAATCGTCGCGCTGACGGTCCCCCCTAGAATAGTGGCACTGATAGTACCAGCAGTAATAGTCGCGCCAAGCACAGAACCGACGGAAGTCAAGGTCCCCGCGGTGATCGTAGCCCCAAGTACGCTGGTGATAGTGCCGTTAAGCAGATTGTTGATAGTCCCGCCAAGGATCGTAGCACTGACTGAGCCGCCAAGAATGGTGGCGCTTATAGTTCCTGCTGTAATGGTCGCTCCCAAAACAAAGCCAACGGAAGTCAAGGTTCCCGCAGTGATGGTGGCGCCGAGCACGCTAGTGATGGTGCCATTGAGCAGATTGTCGATAGTCCCGCCGAGCAGTGTGGCACCGACGGTACCGCCTAAGATTGTGGCGCTGACGGTGCCACCTACTATCGTCGCACTAAGTGTTCCGGCAGTGATAGTGGCTCCAAGCACAGATCCGACTACCGTCAGTGTCCCGCCGGTAATGGTGACGGAAGGCACAACCGCAGTAAGGGTACCCAAAATCGCATTAAGCGTACCCCCCGTGATGGTCGCACCCAAAATGGAACCAACAGTGGTCAAAGTCCCCGCAGTAATGGTAGCGCCGAGCACACTGGTAATGGTACCGTTGAGCAGATTGTCGATAGTCCCGCCTAGCAAGGTAGCACCGACAGTACCGCCTAAGATTGTCGCGCTGACGGTGCCACCCACAATCGTTGCACTAATGGTTCCTGCGGTGATCGTAGCCCCAAGTACAGATTCGACTGCCGTCAGTGTACCGCCAGTAATGGTAACGGAAGGCACGACCGCAGTAAGGGTACCCAAAATCGCATTAAGCGTACCGCCCGAGATGGTTGCTCCAAGCACAGAGCCAACAGTAGTCAAAGTCCCCGCAGTGATGGTAGCGCCGAGCACACTCGTGATGGTGCCATTGAGCAGATTATCGATAGTCCCGCCCAGCAGCGTGGCACCGACGGTCCCGCCGAGAATGGTAGTACTGACCGTCCCACCTGTAATAGTCGCCCCAAGAACGGATTCCACCACCGAAATCGTTCCGCCCGATATCGTAACGGAAGGTACGACGGCTGTAATTGTCCCGGTAATGGCATTAATGGTACCACCGGTAATGGTTGCACCAAGTATGGATTCAACTGTAGTTAATGTTCCCGCCGTAATCGTCGCGCCAAGAACGTTGGTAAGGGTGCCGTCCAGCAGGTTCGTCAGCGTACCGCCCAGTAGCGTGGCACTGACTGTTCCCCCTAGGATTGTCGCACTTACAGTCCCCGCGGTAATCGTAGTCCCAAGCACAGACTCGACGGTGGTTAACGTTCCTGCAGTAACCGTGGCCCCCAGTACCGATTGAATCGTTGTTAGAGTTCCGCCGGTTATTGTTGTAGACGGCACGACTGCGGTTACTGTCCCGGTAATGGCATTAATCGTTCCGCCCACGATCGTTGCTGCTGTGACGTGTTGAATGACGTCGATCGTTCCGCCAATAGGAATATTGAGAATTGACCCGCCGGAGTCGGTATTTATGGGGCGAGCGGTTCCTGTCGCATCCTGTCCGAAGATTAAAATGCGCAAATCGTTGGGGTTGAGATTAAACACATTAAAGTTTGGCACTGCGTATCACCCTTAGCTCGCAATATTGTGTCAAAAAAATAATTTGGATAACTGCCTTAGAGCACCGTTTTTCCGAAATGAATACAAATATTGTATGCCGAAATAAATCGAAAAAGTGCTTTTCCACTAGAAAGAAGTAGGGCGGTTAATACCCGACGAAAGGAAGATGGCCGATGAGACAAAAGCGAATCCATTCGCCCAAACTTGCAGTAAAGCGAATCAAAAAGCGACCCGTATCCGGTAAAGCGGTCCGTATCATAAAGGAACCAATTCCCCAGCCGGAACAACCGCCTTTATTTAATCATGATGAGTTCGAAGAGCTTTTTGAAATGCTCGATCGGGAAGAATCCTGCGTCGCCTTCGAAAATATCAAGCTTGACTTGGTCATCACGGATTCCGTTGCCCGCTCTCCCTTTTTCGATACATCCATCTTTGTGACGTATTCGTTCATCGTCGTGAACCATAGCGAGACCGCTCTGAACCTTGTAATAGAAGAAAGTCCGGACCGGGTGCATACGTTCGAAGATTTCACTCAAACCATTAAACCTTTTGAAACTCAAATTATCGTTCCTAAACGATTTGCAAAGTATACGAGGCTTGCCTTTGTCAATCCATCGCCTGGTGTTGAGGCACATGTCAGACTGTTTTTTCAAGCCCAAACCTACCGCTGTACCAATCCGGGCGAATAAGGGAAGCCCCCTTGAAGAGCCTGTTCAAAGTTCTGTTTAAGGGGGCCCCAACATAAATAATGATTGAATCGAGATTGCATGCTTTCCAGCGGCATAAAAGGTGGGTGAAGAATGAAAGGGACATATGTTGGAAAAAACCGGATGCTGATCTATCCTGTATGGGGAGGGCTCCTTTACTCCTTTGCCGACGATGTGAGCTTGACTCCGCAGCTTGTAGGCAGCGGGGTGTTCGACGTTGCTTTAACCAACTACATACTTCTGAATGTGAAACCGGGTCACAAGGTGATCGATGTCGGGGCGAATATCGGTTATTTTACCGTTCTGATGGGGCTGCTCGTCGGCGAGCAGGGGAAGGTTTTGGCTTACGAAGCAGGCAAAAAAAACTATGGACTGCTGCGGGACAACGTAGCGATGAATATGCTGTTTGCCAAAAATCGGGTAACGGCGCTCCAAAAGGCCGTCTCCGATACAGCTGGCTCCAAGACGTTTTATTACAGCGAGCTGTATACGGGTTCAAGCTCCTTGGTGAAACCCGGCGAACAATATTTCGATTACTTCGCCAATGATGTCATGCAGGAAGAAGAGGTTATGTCGGAGACGCTGGATGCGAACGAGGGGAATTTCGATTATATCGATTTTATTAAAATGGACATTGAAGGAGGGGAGTATCACGCCTTTCTTGGGATGGAGGCGCTGCTTGGACGGCAGGCTGTCGACAAAGTGGCTTTCGAACTGAACCCGCTAATGCTGAGCGGGCATTGGGACGAATTTCACCGCTTGTTGGAGACGTATCGCGAGCGCTTCGCCGCCCGGTTCTATAAAATCACCGACGAAGGCTTGACTATACAGGCGAGCCTCGACGAGCTTTTCGCCCGCGGAGAAACGAAAACGATCCTTATGTCCGCGGCACGTCAGGAGTAAGGCTTGGAAGAGGGGCGGCGAGTGGGAAATCATGTTCACAGCCGCCGGATCGGCTCAATCCGTACGATCGGAGGGGCTTAAGCTGCGCTCCATCAACTGCTTCAGCTTCGATTCCGTTGAGGAATCGGGCGCAGGAGTATAGATGCTGCACCGCAGGTCGGAGCTCCCTTGAACCTGCAGCGAGGTAAGGTGAAACAGCATCTTGCCCGCTTTGGCATGCCTGAATTCGATTAACACTTCCGGGGCTGAACTAACCTCGCTTTGCTCCCACAGCCGGTCGAAATCCGGGTGAACCTCCTTCATCTCCGCAAGAAAACGCTCGTACCATTCGTCCTCAACGTATTGCCCGTAATACGCCCGGAAAATAGCGAGAAAACCGCGGACGAAATGCTCCCAGTTGACGGCGAGACGTTGAAATTCTTTTTGGGTAAACAGCAGCCGGATCATATTCCGCTGTTCGACGGGAATATGTTGGAAGTCGAGAAACACATGCGAAGCTGCTTCGTTCCAGCCGACAATATGGCAGTGGCGGTCGGAGATAATGGTCGGACAAAAGCGCAGCTCCTGCAAAATTCTTCTCAGCGATGGGCTGATCTCGGGCAGATCTTCTACCAGTGTATGGGCGCCTGAGCCGGTTTCCAGAGCAAGCGAAAACAAATATTTGCGCTCGTCTACCGTTAATTGCAGGGCGGCGGCGACGCAGTCCAGGACCGATTTAGATACTTTAATATCCCGTCCTTGCTCCAGCCATGTGTACCACGTGGTGCTGACCCCGGCAAGTTGGGCGACTTCCTCACGTCTCAAACCCGGGGTGCGTCTGCGAGTTCCGACCGGAAGTCCGACCGTTTGCGGGAGGACTTTGGCCCGCTGTGCCTTCAAAAAAGCCGATAACGCTTGAAGCCTCGTTTGATGATTCATCTCGATTCCGCCTTTTGGTTTCGTTAACATAGTAGTTATTATACTATAATAAACTGCAACTTGTAATAGGATAACAATTGTGACAATATAGGACTTAACCGATGAATGAAAGGAAGGAACTACAATGGAACGAGTCGTGTTAACGGGGATGGGCGTTATCTCGCCGCTTGGGAATGAAGTGGAAACCTTTTGGAATCGTTTGTGCCGAGGGGAATCGGGGATAAGCCGGATTGATACGTTCGACACGTCCCGCTTTAAAACGAAAATCGCGGGGATTGTCCGGGAATTTGACGCCGATGCTCGGTTCGGCCGCAAAGAAGCGCGGCGGATGGATCGGTTTTGTCAGTTTGCTATGGCTGCCGCGGAGCAGGCGTTGGAGGATTCAGGCTTATCTCTTGACGAAATCGATCGGGAAAGACTGGGCGTATATGTAGGCTCCGGCATCGGAGGCATTCAAACGCTGCTCGAACAGGACGGTATTCTCCGTGATCGGGGACCCGAACGGGTCAGCCCGACGCTGGTACCGATGATGATATCGAATATGGCTGCAGCGATGATCAGTATAAAATATGGAGCTCTAGGCCCAACCCTGTCTCCTGTAACGGCATGCTCTATAGGAAATACGGCCATCGGCGAAGCATTCCGGCTAATTCGGGCGGGCGGCGCGGACGCGGTCATTGCCGGCGGTGCGGAAGCCGCCGTGACGGAAATATCGCTTGCCAGCTTCGGCAACGCTACTGCTCTGTCCGGCCGAAACGACGAGCCTGCCAGAGCAAGTCGTCCGTTCGATGCGGGACGGGACGGGTTCGTCATGGCCGAGGGGGCGGGTATTGTGGTACTGGAATCGCTCTCCCATGCACAGCGTCGGAACGCACGAATCTACGCCGAGGTGATCGGTTACGGGGCCAGCTCCGATGCCTATCACATCGTCGCCACCCATCCGGAGGGGATCGGGGCTTACCAGGCCATGAGATCGGCGCTTCGCGAAGCGGCTGTGAACCCCGAGGAAGTGGATGTTATCAGTGCGCACGCGACGAGTACGGAACTGGGGGACAAGTCCGAAACGATGGCGATCAAAAGGCTGTTCGGCGAACACGCGTACCGGATTCCGGTAACCGCCAATAAGTCCATGACCGGTCACATGCTGGGAGCGTGCGGCGGGGTAGAAGCTATTGCCCTGGCCAAGAGCCTAGAGCTAGAAATCGTTCCTCCGACGATTAATTTGGAGCATTCGGACCCGGATTGCGATTTGGACTACGTACCGAATGAAGCGCGTCAAGCCAAACTGAAGATCGGCATCTCGAACTCCTTCGGGTTCGGCGGACACAATGCGGTCATCGTGCTGAAAGCTTACGCGGACTAGCCTAGTACAAGCAAGTACCCGGTATAAAAAAATAACAAGATAAAGGTCCGTTGCGGAACGAAGGGACAACCCCGGAGACTGCGCGGACTTTTGTATTTTAATTTTTGTTTAGGAAGCTTCCGTAATTTTCTGATTTCTGAGCTTGGCTTTAATCATTTTGATTCGCTGCTGGGCGTAAAACTCGCATGCCGCTTCATTCAGGCTGCTGAGAGGAACTTGTAGCTCGGTATGGTTGTCGATAATGATCATCGATCCGTTTTCGAAAAATTTAAAAGTAAGGTCGGCCCAGAACGGTTCGGACGCGTCCAAAATTTTTTCGATCTGCTGCTCGTTCAACTGCTCTCCATTTTCGGCAATGACATTTTTGTAATAGTCCCGTTCGATAAATCTAACATTCGTCACCATCGTATCTACACTCCTCTCAGGAAATAGGAACATGCGTTCTTGAAATCTATTATACCAAACATTTGTTCGCAGTCAATACAATTTACAGAAAATTCTCTTAAGTTAATAGAATTGTCTCTTGATCCCGTATCTACGGCATGTCGCATAGCTTGTTCGGATTGACGAAACCAAAACCGGATGATAGTTTAGAAAAGAGTATGGCAGATTGTGGGGAGGATTATCGATGACAGAAATCCGTTTGGAAGTCGGCTATGACGAATACGAAGAGGGAACGCGCATGGAACAGCTGATCGAGCAGCTGGCTGCGAAGCCCGAGAGCCGGGAGGTGGTAGAGCTGACGATCGGTTCGTGGGGACAGGCCTATGAAGATGGTCCCGATACCTTCATGGATACATTGATCGGGCATAAGGACGCTTTCCCGGCGTTGCGCAAGCTGTTTATCGGCGACATGGATTCGGAGGAATGCGAAATATCGTGGATCGTGCAGACGAATCTGACTCCGCTGCTGGAGGCGTTTCCGCAGCTGACTTCGTTCTGCATTCAAGGTAGCACCGGCTTGTCCTTAAAGCCGTTGAAGCACGAGCGGTTGGAAGAGTTGGTAATTATCTGTGGCGGCCTGAGCAAGGAAGTGCTCGCCGATATTCGCGACGCCGAGCTGCCGGAGCTGAGAAAGCTGGAGCTTTATCTCGGCGTAGACAATTACGGATTTGACGGCGGTCTGGAGGATGTTAAACCGCTCATGGAACCGGCGCGCTTTCCCAAATTGACTTACCTCGGTCTGAAAGACAGCGAGATTCAAGACGAAATCGCGATCGAGATTGCGAATTCGCCGATTCTCGATCAATTGCATACGCTCGATTTATCGCTGGGAACCCTTAGCGACAAAGGCGCGGAAGCGCTGCTGGCGAGCGAACGCGTCCGAAAGCTTTCCTTCCTCGACCTGAACTATCACTACATGTCGGACGAGATGGTAAGACGCTGGCAAACGTCGGGCATGTCCGTCAATGTCAGCGACCAGCAGCAGAGCGACGATGAAGACGACTGGCGCTATCCGGCGGTCACGGAGTAGATGACCCGTCCGCTGATTGTTGTTGGGAATCCCGGCAACCGGAGGACAACGATGCTGCAGGAAGCGCGCCGAAGGCTTGGGATGCCTCCGGCGCGGATCGTGCCGTATCTCGATCTGCTGCAAGGACGCGTTCGCTGGCGGGAAATTACGGGCGGCGAGCCTGTCCTAGTACGGCTGGACTCGCCCGGCGAGCATTTCCCGGTGGAGCGCGAGCTGATCGCGCTCGGTGCGGCCGACGGCGGGCAAGCGGACGAGCTGTTCCCATTGCCGGAGTTTCTCCCGATGCCGGTCATTTCGGCGCAAGCGGCCCGGAATCTGCCTGATCAGCCGGGACGCATCTACTATCCTTCGCAATGGTTCCGCGGCTTTTGCCGGATGCTGTCCGGGCTTCGTGCCGACTTGGCCGAAACGGCGCCGGAAGCGCGCTGGACGAACGATCCGCAGGAAATCGCGGTCATGTTCGACAAGCGTCGCTGCCATCGGCTGCTCAGCTCTCAGGGCGTACGGGTTCCCCCGGCTCCGGGGGAGGCGGGTTCTATCCGGGGCTACGAGCAGCTCCGCGAAGCGATGGAGCGAACCGGCATGCGGCGCGTCTTCGTCAAGCTGGCGTTTGGCTCCTCGGCCTCCGGGGTGCTGGCTTACCAGATTAACCCGTCTACCGGTGCGGAGCTGGCCGACACGACGATCGGCTTCGAGCGGCATGGGTACGAGCGGGTATATTACAATTCGCGCCGTATTCGCAGATACCGGGAGCGCCCGATCATCCGCGAAATCATCAATTGGCTGGGCGCTCAAGGCATGCACGTCGAGCAGTGGGTGCAGAAAGCATCGCACGACGGCCGTGCATTCGATATCCGCCAACTCGTCGTCGGCGGCGAAGCGTGTCACCGGATTGCCCGGCTCAGCCGCACGCCGATCACGAATCTGCATCTGCGCAACGAGCGGGCCGGACTGGAGGAGCTCGGGCTATCCGCCGCCACCGTTCAGGCGGTAGCAGAGGCCGGGGAGCAGGTTGCTTCGCTGTTTCCGCGTTCCGCTGTGGCAGGGATCGACGTGCTTCTCGCCAAAGGCGCCTTGCGTCCTTATATCGTCGATATTAATCCGTTCGGCGATCTGCTGCTGAACGTTCATTACGAAGGCATGGATACCTACGAATGGCAAATGACCCGCATGTTAAAGGATGAATGAAGCATGACCATCAATATGAACGACATTGTCGGCACCCACGACATTTTGTTTGTGACGCTTGATACGCTGCGCTACGACGTGGCGAAGCTGGAGGAAGAGAACTGTCCCAATCTGTGCGGCACAGGCGGCTGGGAAAAACGTCATACGCCGGGCAGCTTTACGTATGCCGCGCATCACGCTTTTTTCGGCGGTTTTTTGCCGACGCCTGCGAATACGGACAAAGCCAGCCATGTCCGGCTGTTTCACTCGAAAAATACGGGACTGCCGACCAATCCGAACACATGGCTGTTCGATACGCCTGACATTGTCTCCGGCCTTGCCGGGGTAGGATACCGCACAATCTGCATCGGCGGCGTCATTTTTTTTACGAAAAAAGTGCCGTTGGCGAAAGTGCTTCCGTCGTATTTTCAGGAGAGCTACTGGCGTCAGACATTCGGCGTAACGAATCCGCGCTCCACCGAGCATCAGGTGAACCACGCGCTGAAGCTGATCGGCTCGGCAGACCCGGGCCAACGGCTGTTTCTCTTCATGAACGTGAGCGCCATCCACGGTCCGAACCATTATTTCGTGCCGGGAGTAAAACGCGATTCGGTTGAAACCCAGCGGGCGGCGCTGCGCTATGTGGACGGACAGCTCGGACGGCTGTTCGAAGCGATGCGCGCACGGGGCAAGACGTTCTGTATCGTTTGTTCCGACCACGGGACCGCTTACGGCGAGGACGGGTATAACGGGCACCGGCTAGCGCACGAGGTCGTATGGAACGTGCCGTACCGGGAGTTTATTTTGTAGACATTAAAAGCTATCAAAGGAGGGACATCAAGTGGAATTCCGGGAATCAGAAGACATCCGGCGCTGGTCGGAGCAAATCGCCGCATCGCCATACCGGTCTTACTTGTACTCCTATCCGCATAAAACGGCCTATCGCGAACTGAATCCGCCGCTGCCGCTGCACGAGCTGTGGAAGCGGGAGAGCGGGGAGTCGTTCTTTTTATATATGCACATTCCGTTCTGTGCGGCCCGGTGTGGGTTCTGCAATCTGTTTACGCTGCCCGATCGGAGCGCCGACGCGCACGAGCAGTATGTCGCTGCGTTGGAGCGTCAGGCGAGGCAGTGGGCGCCTATGGTGGCCCACCGGCCGTTCTCCCGCTTTGCGATCGGCGGCGGGACGCCGACGCTGTTGAACGAGTGGCTTCTCGAACGTTTGTTCGATATCGCGGAGCAGGTGATGGGGCTCGATCCCGACTGTGCTTCGATCTCTGTGGAGACGTCCCCGGACACCGTGACCGATGCGCGAATGAAGCTGCTGAAGGAGCGGAAGGTCGACCGGGTGAGCATGGGCATTCAAAGCTTCATCGAAGCCGAAGCCGCTGCGATCTACCGCCCGCAAAAGCCGGGCGAAGTGATGCGCGCGCTCGAAGTGCTGAAACGGTACGACTTTGCCGTGCTCAATCTCGACCTGATTTACGGGCTGCCCGGACAAACGGTGGAGACGTGGTTGTATTCGCTGGATCGGGCGCTTGAATATGAACCTGAGGAAATTTTCATCTATCCGCTATATACGCGCGAGAATACGATTTTGAAGCCGGAAGAGCTGCGCCACCGAGGTCAGGATCTCCGGCTGGATATGTACCGTGCTGCTTGCGAGCGCTTGAAGGAAAAGGGCTACGAGGCGTTCTCGATGCGGCGTTTCGCCAAGCCGGACGCGAAGTCTGGGAAAAACCTGCTCCCTTACGGCTGTCAGGAGGAAGGGATGGTCGGTCTCGGCTGCGGCGCACGTTCGTACACGAGGGAGGTGCATTACGCTTCCCGCTATGGCGTGAGCTACAAGGCGACCCAAAGCATTATCGCCGACTATGTCTCGGCGTCAAGCTACGATACGGCGGATTACGGCTACGTCTTGAACCTGGCCGAGCAGCAGCGCCGTTTCGTCATCAAGGCGCTGCTCCACCGCGAAGGGCTGGAGCGGAGCGCTTATGAAGCGAGATTCGGCAGCGATCCGTTTGACGATAGTCCCGAGCTGAAGCAGCTGCTGGCTGCCGGGTTCGCCGTCCTGGAGGACGGTACGATGCGCCTGACGGACGAAGGCATGGCCTATTCCGATGCGATCGGCGACTGGCTGATCTCGCCAGAGGTTAGGGAGCGGATGGAGGAATACGTATGTGTGTAAGCACGACGTTGTATTACCGCGGCGCGTTATCCTCCTGCAACTACGATTGTCCGTATTGCCCGTTCAGTAAAACGACGGACAGCCGCGAGACGCTGGCGAAGGACAAGGCGCAGCTGGAACGGTTTGTGGCATGGGTTCGGGAGCAGGGGACGGACGGCAGGCGTCTGTCCCTCTTCTTCAATCCGTACGGCGAGGCGCTCGTCCACAGGTGGTACCGCGAGGCGTTAACGGAGCTGTCCCACCTGGAGCACGTCGACAAGGTGGCGATCCAGACGAACTTGTCCGTCAAGCTGGATTGGACGAACGGGCTGAACAAGGAAAAGGCGGCGTTCTGGGTCACGTACCATCCCGGTCAAACGAGCGAAGCTTCGTTTTTGGCCCAGTGCACGCAGCTTTACGACAAAGGGATTTCTTTCAGCGTCGGCTCCGTCGGAATCAAAGGCTATCTTGAGCCGATCCGTTCGCTGCGCCGCGCATTGCCTCAAGAGGTTTACTTGTGGGTGAACGCGTACAAGGACCAGCCGGCGTACTATTCGCCCGAGGAGATGGCGGCTTTTCGCGAGATCGACCCTTATTTCGAGTGGAACGTAAGGGACTATGACAGCATGGGTAAGCCTTGTGCCACGGGAAGCCGCGTGTTTTTCGTTACGGGCTCGGGGCTGGTCAAGCGCTGTTATAAGGACCGGGGAGTGATCGGGCATTTGTACCGCGACGGCTTGGAAGGACTGTCCGCAGAGAGACCGTGCCGGATGAAAACGTGCGGCTGTTACATCGGCTACGTGCATATGCCGGAGCTGTCTATGGAGTCGATTTACGGAAAAGGAGTACTGGAACGAGTTCCTAGCTCCGATGCGCGATATGCGGGGAAGGAGGTGTCGCCATGCGGCCTTTGAACGAAAAGGAAGGCGCTGTCCTCTGGTTTACCGGGCTATCCGGCTCGGGGAAGACGACGACGGCGCGGGAGGCGGCATCCGTGCTGTGCGAGCAGGGATATCGGGTCGAATGGCTGGACGGAGACGAGCTGCGCAAGACGCTGTCCAGTGATCTGGGCTTCACCCCCGCCGACCGGCTTGAGCATATACGCCGGATTGTCGAGCTTGCGAAAACGCACGCCGCTAGCGGCACAGTCGTTCTCGTGTCGGCCATCACGCCGTACCGCAGCATGAGAGCTTACGCGAGGTCGGTGCTGCCGCGGTTCATGGAAATTTATGTAGAGTGCCCGCTGGAGGTATGCGAACGGCGGGACGTCAAAGGGTTGTATGCCAAGGCACGGCTCGGGCTTATTCCGAATTTCACCGGCATATCCGACGCCTACGAGCCCCCGGAGCATGCGGAGCTTACGATTCATACGGATGAGCATTCCCTGACATATAACGTGGAGAAAATTATGCTGGCGCTGCACGCGTTGGACGGTCATTGATTTTTCTCATAGATGCGGATCAGTCTGCGGATCTCCGCATAGTTTTCATCGATATCCCGTTTAAGCGATTCCAGAAGATGCAGGGCTTCTTTTTGCTGCTGCTCGTCAGCGATGGATCGGAGGAGCGTCTGAAGACGGTCCAATCTCGTTTTCGTTACGAATCTCATGGTATGTCCTCGCGAATCTGCCTCAAGCCGTTGTTTTCTAAAATGATTCGCAGACGATCCCCGCTTTCAGGCCGGGTCGACGGGCAACGTAGTGTGTAACCGAATTGAGGGTTTCCGAAAGGGATAATTGACCGTCTGTAGAATAACATGAAGTGCGCTTTTTTTTTCGCGTTACTATTCGTTTACATATACTTTTATCCGAAAGGGGTTCCCTTGAATGAACCAACCTTTGCAGCAAACTTGGGATCTGGACGTTTTTTTCCCGGGAGGCAGCAACTCTCCCGAATTTGAACAATATTTGAACGTGCTTGAAGCCGATACGAACCGCTTCCGCAGCGAGCTGGACGCTCTGCCGTCGCCGCAGACCGCAGAAGCTGCCGCCGCATTGCAGGGCTTCGTGGAGCGGCTGCAAGACCTGCAAAAACGTCTGCGTCAAGCCGCGGCCTTCATCGGCTGCTTGTCCGCGCAAAATCAGGCGGACCGGGGCGCGATTCGGCTTGGCGGCCGGCTGGACGGCATTCAGGCGAACTACCAGTCCGCCATGACGCGATTCGACGTGCTGCTTGCGGAGATGCCGGATTCCGTATTCGCCCAGTGGGTCGGCAGCGAAGCGATGGCAGCCCTCGCCTTCAATCTGGAGGAACGCCGGACGAATGTAAAAGACAAGCTGCCGCTGGAGCAAGAGACCTTGGTGAACGACCTTGCTGTGGACGGCTACAATGGCTGGAGCGCCTTGTACGATACGATCGTGAAGCAGATCCGGCTTCCGTACGAGAAAGACGGAAACACGGTCATGCTCTCGGCCGGGCAATTTTTCAACCAGATGCTCAAAGAGCCGGATCGTCAGAAACGGGAGCGCTTGTTCCGGCAATGGGAGGAGACGTGGGCGGCTCAGGAAGATTTTTGCGCCGATACGCTGAATCGTATTGCAGGCTTCCGTCTCCAGCTGTACAAGCACCGGGGCTGGGATTCGGTACTTCGGGAGCCGCTCCAGATCAACCGGATGACCGACAAAACGCTGCAGACGATGTGGGATGTGATCGAGAAGAACAAGCCGGTATTTATCGCTTATCTGGAGCGGGTTGCCAAGCTGATGGGCACGGAGCGCCTTGCCTGGTCCGATCTGAATGCGCCGCTTGAGGGCAAGGACACGAACGTCTCCTATGACGAGGCTGCCGTGATGATCGAGGAGCAGTTCCGCCGGTTCTCGCCGCAGCTCGCCGACTTTACCGAGCGCGCTTTCGAGGAGCGGTGGGTGGAGGCGGAGGACCGCCCGGGCAAACGGCCGGGTGGCTTCTGCACCTCGTTCCCGGTCAGCAAGCAGAGCCGGATCTTTATGACTTACTCTGGGGCAGGGAATCTGTCGACGCTGGCGCACGAGCTTGGTCATGCGTTCCACCAGCATGTGATGAACGAGCTTCCGCCGATGACTCAGCGCTATGCGATGAACGTGGCGGAGACGGCTTCGACCTTTGCCGAATTGATCGTCAGCGACGCTTCGCTGAAGCAGGCGGAGACACGGGAGCGTAAGCTGTTCCTGCTGAAAGACAAAATCCAGCGGGCCGTCACCTTTTTCATGGATATTCATGCGCGGTTCCTGTTCGAGACGCGGTTCTACGAAGAGCGCAAGTCCGGCCTCGTCGACCCGGACCGGTTGAACGAGCTGATGATCGAGGCTCAAAAGGACGCGTTCTGCGGCGCCTTGAGCAAGTACCACCCGCATTTCTGGGCGGCGAAGCTGCATTTCTACAAAACCGGCGTGCCGTTCTACAACTTCCCGTACACGTTCGGCTTCCTGTTTTCCTCGGGCATCTACTCGCTTGCGCGTCAGGAAGGCGAATCGTTCGAAGCGAAGTATATTGCCTTGCTGCAGGATACCGGCCGCCTCACGGTCGAGCAGCTTGCGAGCAAGCACTTGGGGGTGGATTTGGAGCAGCCGGAGTTTTGGCAGCAGGCGGTCGATCTGTCCATCGAAGACGTGAAGCAGTTCCTCGCTTTAACGGAAGAAGGCTAAGCTACGGAAGCGGTCACCATGACCGCTTTTTTCTTTGGAGGCGAACGCCCACCCGTTGATCATAAGTTGAGACAAAACCGGGCTTTCCTGCTATAATAGAGCAGTTGTTTTTTTAGCTATGAAATGTGCAATGGTAAAAAAGATAAGCTTCACGGAAGCGGTGTAAGGAGAAAGGGGACAATGTCAGTGATTGTTGTCGGGGGAATGATCGGTCTGGGGAAAACGTCCGTAGCTGAATTGCTTGGGCGGGAGCTCGGATCGGAAGTATTTTACGAGAGTGTGGACGATAATCCGATTTTGCCGCTTTTCTATACGGCATCGAAGGAAGAGATCGAAAAGCACCGGTACCCGTTTTTACTCCAGCTGTACTTTTTGGACAGCCGGTTTAAGTCGATTAAGAAGGCGCTGCGGAGGAACCGCAACGTTTTGGACCGGAGCATCTACGAGGATTGGTATTTTGCAAAAGTAAACCGCGAGCTCGGACGCATCAACGATCTGGAGTTCCAAGTGTACGAGAACCTTGCGAACAATATGCTGGAAGAGCTGGAGGAGCTGCCGAAGAAAGCTCCCGATCTGATGGTTTATTTGAAAGGCTCGTTCGAGACGGTGCTGCGGCGCATTTCGCTGCGCGGACGCGATTTTGAGCAGGACGAATCGCTTGTCGAGTATTACCGGTATTTGTGGAAAGGGTACGACGAGTGGCTGATGAAGTATTATAATCAGTCCGATGTACTGATCGTCGATATGGACCTGACCGATGTGGTGAACAATGAAGAAGACGCTCGGAAGCTGGTCGAGCAGGTGAAGGACAAGCTCAGCGTGTTGCAAATGTAAACGAATGATCTCATCGTCGGAAAGACGGCGGCGTCATCCATCTAACAAAAAGACCGGAACTCCTTCGCAGGTTTTTGAAGGGGTCCGGTCTTTTTGCTCTTCATGAAAGCTGTGGCTGCTCCGCTCTGGCGGCGGCGAACCGGTTCTGCGGCTTCGGCAGGTGAAAATGGTCTCTCAGCGTACTGCCCTCGTACTCCTTACGAAACAGCCCTCTTTGCTGGAGCAGCGGCACGACGTGCTCCACGAAATCCTCCAAGCCTTGCGGAAGCAGGGGAGCCATCAGCATAAAGCCGTCGGCGGCTTTTTCCGTAAACCAAGTTTCCAGCGTATCGGCAATTTTCTCCGGTGTGCCGACGAAGTGCTCGCTGCTGAACGAACCGGTCAGCAAGGAATAAACCTCCCGCAACGTCGGGTTTTCCCGCGCAATGACGGGCCGGTGCTTGATGTAATCGGATTTCGTCTCTGGCAGCCGATCCAGCCCGAAGTCCGCCGCTCTCGAATCGAGGGTGGCCCCCGTAAAATCAACGCTTTTGAAATAATCGGATAAAAAGCCGATGCCCGTCTCCTCGGTAATGCAGGATTCCAGCTGCTTCAGCTTCCGCTTGGCCGCTTCCTCCGTTTCGGCGATGACCGGAGAAATGCCTTGCAAAATGTACACGTCGTCGGCCGACCTGCCCGCAGCGGCGACCTTACTCTTGAAGGAACGGTAAAACTGCTTCGCATCATCGATATCGTATTTGATGGAAAACACGACCTCTGCCGTGCCTGCGGCAAAGCTTTGTCCGGATTCGGAATTGCCGGCCTGCACGAGGACGGGATGGCCTTGCGGGGAACGACCGATGTTGAGCGGACCTTGCACGGCGAAAAACTCGCCTTGATGGTTGATGCGGTGCAGCTTGTTTCGGTCGAAAAACTGCCCGCTCTCCTTGTCGCGGACAAAAGCGTCGTCCTCCCACGAATCCCACAGTCCTTTGACGACTTCGAGGAACTCCTCCGCGCGCTTATAGCGCAGCGAGTGCTCGTAATGCTCTTTGCCTCCGAAGTTGAGCGCCGTATTTCCCGACAAGTCCCGAGTCGTGACGATATTCCAGCCGACCCGGCCTTTGCTGATATGATCGGCAGACATGAAGAGGCGAGCCAGATTGAACGGCTCGATGTACGAAGTGGAGGCGGTGGCGACGACGCCGATCTTCGAAGTAGCGCCCGCCAGCGCGGTAATGAGCGTGATCGGTTCGTAGCGGTTCAAAATATTCGGATGGGACGCTTCGTTGATCGCGAGGCTGTCGGCGATAAAGGCGATATCGAATTTTCCGCGTTCGGCAAGCTGCGCGAGACGCTTGTAATAATCGATGTCGATACTCGCATCGGGTTGGGCATCGGGATGCCGCCACGAAGCGACATGCATACCGGTACCGACCAAATAGGCGGACAGTTTGATTTGTCTTGTTCGAGTCACAAGCCATACCTCCATATATCCGAGTTAATCAATGAATTTAATTTGTTATAATTTAGCATGATCTTGGAACGCCGTCAATTCCTCCTTGTATCCCGGTCTAAAGTCCGGCAATTCCCTAACCGTTTGTCAGAATTTATTTCCCGCCCGATGGTTTATGATCAACTGCAAGGAAATAATTTACATGCGAGAGAATCACGTTTACCGTGAAAGCACTGCTTCGTCCAACCAAGCTGCCCGCCGTACTGTCTGCAGCCTTGCTTGTCAGCTTCACCGTTTCTGCCGCCTCTGCCGTCTCCGTTTCGCCGGACGATGCCACCGTACAAGGACCGTCCGATGCGAAGGAGGTCGAAGCGTTCGCCGACTCGTTCTTTAACCGTGTGGACCTCGGCGTCCCTGGCGCCGCCATCGTCATTGTCAAGGACGGCAAAGTGCTGCTGCAAAAAGGCTATGGCTTCGCCGATATCGAGAAAAAACAAACCGTCGATCCTGAGCGGACGGTGTTCCGCATCGGGTCCGTGTCCAAAGCGTTTACCGCTACCGCTGTCATGCAGTTCGTTGAGCAGGGGAAAATCGACTTGGATCGGGACGTGCAGACCTATATGGATGGCCTGCGCATCGACAGCCGTTTTCAAGAGCCGGTTACGATGAAGCATCTGCTGACGCATACGACAGGGTTCGATTTCACCGAACCGAAGCCGGGCGACATGCGCTTGACGGCGTCCAGCAGATTGTCGCACTTGGCCTGTATGGGCCGGAGGTGAAAGAAGCGGCCGACGGCTCCGTCGACTATAAGTCGCAGCAGCCGATGCTTCGTCAGGAAGCAGCGGTGCTGTTCGCAAAAGCGTTGTTCAGTTAAGTAAAGCAAGCAGCCGGAGGGAAGCAGGGCATCTACGGATCGCACCGGCATCGGTGTGATCCTCCGGATTCCCGGCACTCCGGCTGCTTTTTGGTGTTCGTTCCCCGCCGTAGATTCCTTGCTAAAAGTTCTTGACAGCGCCCGGTCCATCCTTTAAATTAAATAAATATAATCGGTATAGTCGGAATTAAAAACAACGACTTGCACAATTAGTTGACCAGTCCACTGGAAACTAAGCTTTCCCCGAGCTATGGCAGCGGGGCGACGCTTGGTTTTTTTATTTTTATCCCAAGAAGCAGGTGAAGGCATGATCGTCATTCGCAATCTGAGCAAATCGTACAAAACGTCGTCAGGCGCATTTCCTGCACTTCAGAATGTCAGCTTGCAGATCGAAAAGGGGGATATCTTCGGCATTATCGGCTTCAGCGGCGCGGGCAAGTCGACGTTGATCCGCTGCCTCAACCGGCTGGAAGAGCCGGATTCCGGCACCATCGAGATCGAAGGCACAGTCATTACGGAGTTGAACGGAAAGGAGCTGCGGCTGGCCCGGCAAAAAATCGGCATGATTTTTCAGCAGTTTAATCTGCTGGACGCGAAGACGGTGTACCAGAACGTCGCGTTTCCTCTACAGGTCGCCGGGCATCCGAAAGCGCACATACGCGAGCGTGTCTGCGAAATTCTCGACCTTGTCGGCCTGGGCGATAAAGAGAACGCCTATCCGTCGCAGCTCAGCGGCGGCCAGAAGCAGCGGGTCGGCATCGCGAGAGCGCTCGTGAACGAGCCTGACGTGCTGCTCAGCGACGAAGCGACGTCGGCGCTCGATCCGCAGACGACCTACTCCATTCTGGAGCTGCTCAGGGACATCAACCGCCAGCTAAAGCTGACCGTCGTTCTGATCACGCATGAACTGGACGTTCTGCAGCATATTTGCCGCAGCATGGCGGTGATCGAGGGCGGCCGCATCGTCGAGACCGGACCGGTCGACAAGCTGTTCCTGAATCCCGAAAGCGACACGGCGCGCAGATTCGTCCGCATTCTGGAGCATTACCGCGACAGCCGGTACGTGATGGAAGGAGTGGGGGCGGGGATATGAGAGACGATCTGATCGAACTGCTGCTGCAGGGACTTGGCGAGACGGTCTACATGGTGCTCTGGTCCTCCGTCTTCGCGCTCGTGCTCGGCATTGCGTTAGGCATTACGCTTGTCGTTACGGAGAAGGGCGGCATTCTGGAAGCGCCGCTGCTGCACAAAATCATCGGTACGGTCATCAACAGCGTCCGTTCGCTGCCCTTCATTATTCTGATCATTCTGCTGCTGCCCCTCTCGCGGCTAATCGTCGGCACCTCGCTCGGTCCGACCGCAGCCATTGTGTCGCTCTCGATTGGCGCGGCGCCCTTTCTGGGCCGGGTGATCGAGAATTCGCTCAAGGAAGTGAGCGCGGGCAAGATCGAGGCCGCCCAAGCGGTCGGCGCCTCGCCGTTCACGATTATTTTCAGGGTGCTGATTCCCGAAGCGCTGCCGGCGCTTGTTCGTGCGATGACGATAGCGGTCATTGCGATTACGGAATTCACCGCCGTGGCCGGTGCGATCGGGGCGGGCGGTCTGGGCAGCCTGGCCATCCGCTTCGGGTACCAGAGGTTTCGCGAGGACGTCTTAATCGCAACCGTCCTGCTCATTATCGTATTGGTCCAGCTCATCCAATGGTCGGGCGACTACATCGCCAAATCGATCGACAAGAAGCGTTACAAGCCGGATTGAACGCAAAAATCGGATTGTGAAGTCATTTTAATTATAGAAAGCAGGCGTAGCTATGGGTAAAAAAGGAATTTTCTCTCTCGCATCCATCTTGATTATTTTCGGTGCCATCGTTTCGGGCTGCGCCTCGGGCGGCCCTGCGCCGGCCCCGGACACGAAGTCTGCGGCGCAAGGCAACGGAGCCGGCACGGCCAAGCCGACGAAAGAAGCGACGCTAAAAATCGGCGCGGCCGCTGTGCCGCATGCGGAAATTCTAAACTTCGTCAAGCCGAAGCTGAAGGAGCAAGGGGTTAACCTCGAAGTGGTCGTCTATGACGACGAAGGGCAGCTGAATCC
The DNA here is from genome assembly GCF_000722545.1 of Paenibacillus tyrphae. Lineage (GTDB taxonomy): Bacteria > Bacillota > Bacilli > Paenibacillales > NBRC-103111 > Paenibacillus_G > Paenibacillus_G tyrfis. The sequence goes on along the minus strand of NZ_JNVM01000022.1, from coordinate 59,341 downwards.
TGCGCTGAAAGACAAGCAGATCGACGCGAACTACTTCCAGCACGTTCCTTACCTGGATTCGGTCAAGGGCGAGAAGGGCTATGATTTTGCCGTTACGACCAAGGTTCACGTGGAGCCGATCGGCTTCTATTCAAGCAAGCTGAAATCGAAGGACGAGATCAAGGAAGGGGCGCGGATCGGCATTCCGAACAACCCGTCCAACGAATACCGCGCGCTGGTGCTGCTGCAGCAGCAAGGGCTGATCAAGCTCAAGGACGGCCTGACGACGTATGAAGCGACGCCTAAGGACATCGCGGACAATCCGAAAAAGCTGAAATTCGTCGAGGCTGATTCCGCGACCTTGCCCCGATCGCTTCCCGATCTGGAAGGCGCGATTATTAATACGAACCTTGTGCTGGAAGCCAAAATCGATCCGAAATCGGCCTTGTTCCGGGAAGATTCGAAATCGCCTTACGCCAATGTCATCGTCGTGCGCAAGGGAGACGAGACGCGGGACGAAGTGAAGAAGCTCGACGCCGCGTTGACGACGCCGGAAGTGAAGAAGTTTATCGAAGACAAATATGGCGTTGCGGTCGTTCCGGCATTTTAGAAAAATTTACGCTGGCTGTTGATTTTTGGCGGAGCCCGGGTTATTCTTGTACTGACAACTTCATATGCGCGGGAGCTTGGTGAAGCCAGGCTGAGAGGATAACCGAATGTTATCGACCGTTAAACCTGATCTGGGTAATGCCAGCGGAGGAAACACGTAGCCTTTGTATGCACAAAGACCGCTTCTTTGCCGTTGCGGTCTTTTTTGTATGCATTACGTTCCCCGCTTGCTCACATTCATTCGAGGAGGAATTGAACATGACAAGCGAAAACAAACCAAACCAACAACAGGCTGTGCCGAACGTATCGGGATTTCCCGGGAGCCGAAAAGTGTACATTCAAGGCTCCCGCAGCGACATTCGGGTCCCGATGCGAGAAATTGCTTTGAGTCCGACGGTGAGTGAAGAAGGGGAAGCGGCCAATTCGCCCGTTCGCGTCTACGACAGCAGCGGCCCGTACACGGACGGCGATGTCCGGACCGACATCCGGCAGGGGCTTCCGGCCAATCGGCGGGGATGGATTATGGAACGGGGCGACGTGGAAGCGTATGACGGAAGAGCGGTAAAGCCGGAAGACAATGGCTTCAGGGAAGAAGAGGGGGCCAAGCGGCAGGAGTGGTTTCCCGGAGCAACGCGCCGTCCGCTGCGGGCCAAGCCGGGTGCGAATGTTACGCAGATGCACTACGCCAAAAAAGGAATTATCACTCCCGAGATGGAATATATAGCTATCCGCGAAAAGGTGACTCCCGAATTCGTGCGCAGCGAGGTGGCGCGCGGCCGGGCGATCATTCCGTCGAACATCAACCACCCGGAAAGCGAGCCGATGATTATCGGCCGAAATTTCCTCGTGAAGATCAATGCGAACATCGGCAATTCCGCCGTCGCTTCGTCGATCGACGAGGAAGTGGAGAAGATGCGGTGGGCGACGCGCTGGGGAGCGGATACGGTCATGGACCTATCGACCGGCAAACACATTCATACGACGCGCGAATGGATCGTCCGCAACTCCCCGGTGCCGATCGGGACGGTGCCGCTGTACCAAGCGCTTGAGAAGGTTGGAGGGAAAGCGGAGGAGCTGTCCTGGGAAATTTACCGGGATACGCTGATCGAGCAGGCGGAGCAGGGCGTCGATTATTTTACGATCCATGCCGGTGTGCTGCTGCGGTACATTCCGCTGACCGCGAATCGCGTGACCGGGATCGTATCCCGGGGCGGTTCGATCATGGCTTCGTGGTGTCTGGCGCATCATCGGGAAAATTTCTTGTACACGCACTTTGAAGAAATCTGCGAAATTATGAAGACGTACGACGTCGCTTTTTCGCTTGGGGATGGCCTGCGTCCGGGGTCTATCGCCGATGCGAACGACGAGGCGCAGTTTGCGGAGCTGGATACGCTGGGCGAGCTGACGCAAATCGCTTGGAAGCACGACGTACAGGTGATGATCGAAGGCCCCGGCCACGTGCCGATGCATTTGATCAAGGAGAACGTGGACCGGCAGCTTGAGGTGTGCCAGGAGGCGCCGTTCTATACGCTCGGACCGCTCACGACCGACATTGCGCCCGGCTACGATCACATTACCTCGGCCATCGGCGCAGCGATGATCGGCTGGTTCGGGACGGCGATGCTGTGCTATGTCACCCCGAAGGAGCATTTGGGGCTTCCCAACAAGAACGACGTGCGGGAAGGCGTCATCGCCTACAAAATCGCGGCGCACGCCGCCGACTTGGCCAAAGGCCATCCAGGCGCGCAGGAGCGGGACGACGCGCTGTCCAAGGCGCGGTTCGAATTCCGATGGCGGGTGTGGCGTCGCATTAAATTTGCGAAAAAATCTCATCATTTTTGAGAAAATAAAAGGAGCTCCTGACAGATCAGGACTCCTTTTATATGGTGTTTAGCAACCGACCCATCTATAGGCGATTCCTAATTATTTGACTAATCCATGATTGTGAAACACCTAAGATTTCGGCTATTTCTTTCTGTGAAGCTCCGGGGTTTTCCTTCATCACTTGATGGAGACGATCTAAGGCTTCCTTCCTCCTTTTGGTGATTCTTTTCTTTTTTGTCCCGGTGACATGTTTCTCGTCGCCCCGTTGACGTTCTACCCGCTCAAAAAAAATCTGAAGCTCCGGAAGGCTTTGAATGCAGGACATACAAATATAAAATTTTTTGAAGTATATGGTTTTTTTCTCACTTGAGCAAAACAAACATTCTTTTGTTTGATATCTATAAACCATAATTGCCTTTCTCTTATCATCTCCGAAATATTCCAATTTATCATGGGGATGAAGATTCAACACGTTCCTATACTCCGTGGGAAGCACAATTCTCCCTAAGCCGTCTATCGCCCTAACAATTCCGGTTACTCTGCCCTCTTCCATCAACACACCTCAAAATGAAAATTTCCTATTAATCAATTAAATGTCGTACCAAACGGCTCTAACTTATACACCTCATTTTCCTGGTCTGAGCGATTAAAATGTACTTATCCAACTCTTGACTTAACCGAACGATATGTTCACAAGTCAAACTCTTTCCTTGTTGTATAGCTTCTTCCATTTGTCTTAGAATGGTCTTCATTTCATCTTGAATGACTTCGTCACTAAGGCTTTCCGTTTCGGAAACTTCATATAGGATGGTCACCTTTCCTCCCCCCTAAAAAGGTTTCATAGCATCATTGTAATTAATTTTTCGAGTTTTCTATAAAATTCTAAAACATGATAAATTTGTAGTTAGAAACAAAAAAAAACAGGCATCTGCGCCTGTTCATTTTTATAGCAATTTATAAGTATCGCTCTGGGGAAATTAATGTCCCGGATTTGCATCACTATACATCATAATTTGAGTTTGCTTTTCTATGGGGTAAGTTGGGGTATTGTAAAAGCTGCCGCTCAAAGATAAAAACAGAACAATGGAAAAAAGAATTGCTTTCTTCATAATCCTTTCCCTCCTTGACGCTTAATCATTTACATTATATGCCATAATATAAATTATATCCATAAGCTCTTTATTAAGGATTATTGAATTTTTGGTTAAACAATAAAAAAACTCACGCATGCAAGCATCCTTTTCTTCAAAAGCATTAATCTTATTCAAATATTGTAGACTACTGGCGTAACTCTTCACTCCCTCATCAATTACACCAATAGTTAACTGATAATGTCCTTTGTGTCGATAATACTTCCCTTTCGCTCTGCAAACATTAGGGTCATCAGGATATGTATTCATTATTTCATTCTCTCTTTCTAAAAGTTTCGAACAAGCATCCAAATTATCTATCTTTAAGTAAATCTCAAAAAGTTCGTCTACTATATATAAACGAGACTGCGGGCTAAACATCCTAAGATTCTCTTCAAGTAAGGGGACTGCAATTTCATATTCACCTTTTCTTGCTTTTGTTATTGCCCGTGTATGCTTAGCAGCTTCGTTAACAAAGTCATACTCGTATTTTTCAAAAACGTCTAATAACTCTTCAACCTTATCATAGTTTTTCAGAGCCGAATAAGAATTTATCATGGACAGATGCGCTCTTGCCTTTAATTCTGATTCATTTTTTTCAAGCACCATCCCATTCCCACAAAACTCAATGCACTCCCTGTATTTTTTCGTATTATGAGCGTGCAATCCGATTCTAAAAAAATATGTTACCTTTTCTTCATCAGATAAAAAATCAGTATAATGTATAATTTCCAAGCCAGATTGAAACGTTTGTTCAAGACGCTTTAAGTCTGATCTTTCTATCAGATATTTCTGCAATAAGCCTTTCGCAACGAAGGTAGTAGTGCCGTGCTGTCTCGAATACCTAACAATTAATTTATATATCTCTAATCTTAGACTAGGATCATCCACCCTTTCAGTAAAATCATAAAGCCGTTTTAAAGACTCTTCCGTTTCGCAATTAGGGTTTTCAAGTAACCGTAATGCCACTTTAGGAACCAGTGAAATATGCTCCTCATATGACACCACATCTTGTAGAACTTCATATAAGGTATCAATTCGATTTTCTATCGTTATGTAGCACTCCATGATCTCTTTATAAAAATCGGGAAAAGCCGTAGCGATTGCTTTCACTGTTTTAAATTCAGGACGTTTTGTCACCCCTGATTCAATTTTATGTATCGTAGGGAGACTTACACCTGTAAATTCCTCAAGATTAGCATATGTCAAATTTTTCTCTTTTCTAAGTTGGAAGATGATATCTGAGATGGTTTTATTTTCACACTTAATATCCACCATGGCACATACCTTCCTTTTGACTAAATTTTACATGGGTAATTATAGCAAATTAAGTTTCGACCCACAAATTTTAATTTTTTACAATATACATGTAATTATTACATTAAATATATTTATTCGACAAATATTCACAAAATTCAATGATTTAGTGGTAATTAATGTAAGCACTTTGCTTATATGAAGTAATCGAGGGGAATCAAGGGGATAAAAAATAGACATCCATTCCTATCCCAAATATTGTGTTATTGTGATAAATTATGTTTGAACAAGCCAGTCGGCCGACCATTGTTCAAAATTACCCAGTTGGGAGGGATTTATATGCAACTTTTCTAACACAGCATGCGTCAATATATTCGAAACATTACAAATTTTTAAAATGGAGGTAGTATCTTGAAAAAGAAAATTTTATCTGCTATTTTGTCCGCTGCTTTAGTTTGTTCCTTCTCTTCCGGGATCGCCAGCGCTGCTGCAACGAAATATGAAAACACGAATTTGCTTAACTGCTGGAGAGTTTCAACTCAGGGATCTGTTTATACGCCTGTATCATTAACTGCGCGGGTTTTAATCAATTCTGAGCAAGTAAGTGGGCAAGATTTTATTACAATGTATCGTGAAGATTTGATAGCTGAAACTCTTTCTCAGTACTGGGGGTCTTTTCCTAATGCATCATTGAATGTTGGACAACTAAACATACGTGGAACAGGTCAATCGCTCCCCAATGACGGAACATACTGGTCTAGTCCTAGTTACCGTGTAGTAGGAAAGTATAACGATTCTCAGCGTACTTTTAATTTAAGTTCTGGAGCAAGCAATGGAACGGCGGTATTTTTCGTGAATTCCGGTGGATATCAGTTAAACAATACTGCCCAAGTCGACTTTACTTGGTAAAATGGAGGAGGAATTAATATGATTTTAAAAAAATCAAAAATGACGTTGCTCGTTGCAGTCGTTTGTGTTTCAGCGGCAGTTTCTTCGCTGTCGGTTTTCGCCAGTGATAAGTTTTCAGAACCATTCTCCAAAGTTGAAACCAATTTAACTAAAAACAAAGCATATGCAAACGAAAAACTGGTGCAAGTTGGAAACGACTATGTATCGAAAAAAGAGTTATTGGATTTCAAAGCGAATAAAGAGTTTGAAATGAGTTTATCAAACAATCCCAGCCTTAGTCTCAAGGAGGGCGATCTTTTAGAAGAACTAGTTACCGAAAAATTACTTTTGCAAAAAGCCAAAGAATTAAATGTTGAAGCAACCATAGAAGACGGGAAAAAAGAAGCTTTCAGAGTGAAGGATATTTTGGAAAAACAAAATAAAGATGTTCAAGACTTCCAAAAAAGAGTAATTGCACTTACAGGACTTTCCGAAGAAGAGTATTGGAAGAGCTACGCACCAAAACTTTATCAGGAACAACTGACACAAGCGAATCTTTTGCTTAAGCTTCAAAAAGATGGCGTTCTCTCGGTAGATGAGGATCTGAACAAATTCGGTGAAAAATACAGAGAGTATAGAAAAGGGCTATACAAATCATCGCTTGGTAATAAAGTTAAATCATTGGATGCAAAGACTCTTTTAAACGAATAGGTTGAAAGGCACCTTTATCATAGATAAAGGTGCCTTTCTTATTTGAATATGGTCATGACAATTCCAACAATAATCATGAAGAACATGCAAATCACTATAAAATATCCGAAGATTCTAATTGGTTTCGGTAAGTTGTTCCAAACGACTTTTTTAGGCGGACCATTGCCTTCTATTCTTTGGAGTTCTAATAACTGTTCGTCCACGCCGCCTTGTGTCATCTCCTGTGTAGATGGAACTTGTTGAGTTTCATGAATTTTACGTTTCACAAACTCCCCCCCTTTTTAAGGTTGTCAGATTTCGTTACCGTAAAATGTTTCTATTTATTAATTATAATAAATTCAATGTATGATTTCTAGTATGTGGAAGTTCCTTCTTTCTTGATTTTCCGCCTTGAGCGGTGATTTTAATTTCATGGAACAATGGAAAAAACGGCTCTTGTTCGCATTCTTGCAGCAAGGGCCGTTCTTTATTTGTTGCCTCTGCGAATTGGTGGTGCGTCCGCCGTGTTCCGATCCGGAGCAGCAAGCCTGGTACGCCCGATCTGGTCAGGTCCGGGCGCCTACATCATAAAGGTTGCATGCTGATTTTGTTAAACCTCAATTTGTTGCCCCGAAGCTTTCCGCAGCTCATTCGCCAGCCAATGAATGTAATCGGCCTGCTCTTCATACGCTGCGGCCGCGTTGCCGTCTCCGGCCTGTTCTGCCTCCTGCCGTTTGGCGTCCATCTCCTCCCATGCCGGACTCATCCATGTATCGATTATCGTGTCGGCTACCCCTGCATTTAGCATTGGCTCCGTAGCCTCCTTGTCGTATTGTTCGAGATAGTAACTCGCGATCAGGTTGTTCAACTTTCGTGTATAATCCGGGTCGGTTGCATAGCCGCAGACACGCAGCATTTCTGTTTGCTCCTGGGGCGTCTGGGCTCTTCGTACACGATCATACCGACTCCAATCGAAAAGCAGGTCCTGATCGCGGAAGCAGTCCTCGATGCACTCGTAAGCTCTCCAATGAGCCTGTACACCATCAACCCGCACGTTGTTGTAAACCTCCCATGTCTTGGTGCTTACCGACTTTCCCTTCCAGAACTCGTTCGGCCGACCGCTGCCGACTTTATAACCGACGAGGTTGTTCCATTCATGAATAACGCATCCAGTCTCAAGCATAGCCTGGGCGATGCGAACGGAAGGGAAGATCGGCGAACCTTCCCTCCGCAGCTTCACCGCAACCGGGGCAACGATGGCGATGAAATCCTCACGTTTCATTGCTGATCATCTCCGTTTGCTTTCTTCAACTGCTTGACGAGCTGATTTCCATAGACCGCGACGGCACCGCACATCAGGCCCTGCATGACGGCCACGGCCGAGAAACCGATCAGAAGCGAAACAAAAAATACAGCGGCTGCCGTGACCATGTAGACAATGCTCCAATCCGGCACTAAAGGCGTTTGTTTCAAGATATACCCGAGCACCCAGCAAGCAACTACAACGACAACAAGCTTCGGATCGATCATGTTATATACGTTAGTCCAATCCATTTCCATTTGAATGTTCCTTTCTGCCGATTCAGGCTCCATGTTCTACGCCTTTGGTACAGTTACAAATTGATTTGTTTTTGGATCGTAAATTTTGCCAATCAATGTTTCGTCAAATGAATCGACCTCGATAATATGGCCGTCATAGTCAGCAATAGCTTTTTCACTAAGACCGTTCGGGTACTGGCAAACAGTATGGACTACCCCGTCCGGGTGTGTCATTGCATATACCATCTTAAAACCCTCCTATTGGAATTCGATTACTTGCCATGCGACACTTACACGCCTAGTTTCAGACGTGTTCGAGAATGTTGTAATGGACAAAAGGATATGTTCATTGTCCTGGAAGTACGCGCGAGTGGGTACCCCCAGATATGAAGCTTGAGTCGCTGCGGGATCGCCACAATATGAAATCACGATATAGGACTTGTCCAAATTCACAGGCTCAATCCGAACTGAATTTCCTGCGTAAACGTCGTTTACGCTGGTGACACCATGTTGTACTTTTTTCAATCCTCCTCCACCTCCTACGGGCATCCATTTACCATTGTTGTTGAACTCAAGTCTACTTTCGGCACCATTCCATCGGAGTTGTAACGTAGTCCATATGGAGCCGTATTCGGTTAAGTAGTTGGTGGCGGTTCCCATGGTACCGTCATTTCGAAAATGTGTTACTCCGGTGCCTTGTCCCTCAACTCCAAGACGAAGTCCGCCTTCCTTGATCGAAAGAGTTCCGGTCATAAGCGATTTTCCATCAAGTTGCACATAGTCGTTTAATCCAACATTAGCGTTAACAGCCATGGCTTGAGCAAGGTCGGCAGTTGATTGAGCATTTTTTGCAGCAGATTTCGCAGAATCCGCCGTGCTCTGGGCATTAATAGCTCTATTTTTTGCATCGTCGGCCGTTACCTGTGCATTTTGTGCCGCCGTAGCAGCGGCATTTGCCGTTGATTGGGCTTTGTTAATATCTTGCGCCTGGTTCGCCAGTTGTCCCGAAAGAAACACATCGTTGTTGATCAGGGTTTGATGAATAGGGCCCCATGTTTCAGGAACGGCGTTGTCGCTTTCCTCTAATTTTCGAACCCGATCCTTGAAATTAGGCGAGCCGATCAGATCAGCCATTGACAAAAACCTCCTTCAATTTAGAATACTTCGTTCCAATATAAGTCAAACACGTCTTCCGGGTCCTTCGCTTTCCCGCCGAATACTTTTCTTGCGATCATGTCTCCATCACTGTCAAAAATCGCAGCTTCCGTAATCACGGAATGATCGGCCTGGCTATTGACCGGAATCCGGCCGACGTAGACAAGCGTAATGTCGTCTGGTGGAGTACCGTACGTGATTGGCACTCGAATACATTCGTGTTCAAGCTTTGTGTCGTTTATGGTTGCTGCCGTCGTTCCGGTACCAAATGCCATTGTCGTAATTTTCGCCAACACCGTACCGTCCCGCCGAGCTGCCAGCATCTTCAGACGTCCGATTTTTGTTGTCACAGCTCCGCTCACACTAAAAAACTCCTTTCTTTAATTTCGCCGGATCGGGAAACAATCAGGCCAAGGCGATGCCTTCCTCCATGTTCAAGGGCTTGGGCTCCAAGCTTCATTTTTCCATCCAGTTGAAACGGATAGGGTGCCGGTTTGGAGGATATCTTCCAAAAGTATTTGATCATGAGATAATCGTCGATCACATTTTGTCTCACGTTGATACGTATCCGTGCGGCTGCCGAGTAGACCGGCGCAGCCTGGTATGAAGCCTTCATGAAAACCTTCATATGAGCATTCACGGAATGGGGAATGAGCTCTTGAACATACATGAACATCAAAAGCCATAACAGCTTACTTTCAATGGGCTTTGCTCGATTGATCGAATCCCGGAATATCATACGTTTCCCGGCCGTAATTTCTCGATTCGTCACATCCAGCATGATCACAAATTGCGACCATTTCCCCAAATACTCCGCATTTGGATTCAGGTTGTACTTTTCGCGCCACAAGGGATAAAGCGTCGCGTCCGCGTATCCTAGACTAGCCAGAACGCTTTTCATGCCGATCTCGGTGCCTCCCAAGCGGTATAGATCGTATGCCGCCAAGAGCCGGGAACGGTAGTTTTCATCAGGCTCTCCGGCATGCCTGGGCATTTTTCGATCGATACCATGCAGATCGAGCGCCCGGCCAGTTGCCGAAGAAATAAATTTGATTGTTCGCAGTTCAAACATGGCGATCTTGGCGTCATTCAAAATAGCCCCCGCAGCATTCGCCAGCTTGAAAATATCCATATCCTGCTTGCGGGGCTGCTTCTTAAATATGTTGTGCGCCCAGGTAAAAAGGTCATCGGCAAATGTTCTCATGTGTGTGCCACCGTCTGGATTTTGACTTCTACCAAAACCGCCACCTGTCGTCGGGTCATGACGACCGAATCTAACGGGCGTATGACATCCACTTGAATCACATAGTCGATCGTCCGCAGATTTGTGATCAAGAGCGAGACATCAAACGGATAGCGCGGATCAATATGCAAAATCTCGCCAGCCTGGTCGGCAGCTCCGTACCGGAACATTTCCCGAATGCGAAGCAAAGCTTCTTTTTCTACCGCTTCGGCTTCAGCAAACTGGGGGACATAGTGGAGCATCACTTCAATATCGATTTTGACCGGCTCCGCAGCGTATGCCCGAATATCCCCGATGAGTGATCCGTATTTTGTGATCAAGGTTTGCGCCTCTTGCACGATCGCAGCCGATGGGACACCGGCCACACCCATGATGATAATATCCGCCGTGCCTTCGCCTCGGGGATGCTGGTCTTCGATATGCACGGCGACGACGCCGGAAATCGACTCGATCAGCGATCGGTAATAATCACGGATGCCGCCCGTGGATAGTTGTTCCCATCGGCCAAGCGTCCGCTGTCGAAGTGAATCGTCTGTTTCCAGGTCTGTCCCTTCACGGATGATCCAGTTTTCCTCATTGGTGACAGATACATAGGGTACAAACGTCAGCATATTTTGAATGTTTCCGGCAGCAACGTTAAATCCGGCTCCGGCTTCTTCGGCCTCAATCTCGCCGTCTGCTTTGAACGCGCCGAGCGGCAGGACAACCGTCTTTTTAAGGTAGAACCGTCTCACGATGCCTTTTAAATCGGGATTTGTAGAAAACATCGTACCTGCCTCTACCGTCACGACTTGTTCGGCGTTCGAGCGGATGAATGTGATCCTTCCGTTTGTTTTGGTAGCTTGTTTCCGAAAGACGCCATATTCCCGTGCGGCTACATCCAGCCAGGCACCGGAAGCCGAATGTACAAACATTTGCCGGATAATGACCGGTAATAAACTGTACAGCCCTGCAAGCGCCCGCATAAATAACGCCAGCAGCGTATAGAAAACTCCGCCTTTCCTCATAATCCGTGCCGGAAATTGCTGGCTTCTCAATTGCTCTTTCATTTCGTCAAGCAGTTGATCCTCATTCTTGACCTCAATCAGTTCGTGCGGCTGCATCTTATCAACTCCTTATCAATCTAACACCGTCCACGGTGATGAGGAGTTTTAGCGCGGATCGGGGGTCCTCTAACTTGGCCGTCAGAAGACGGAAGGAAGCAGAAATAACTATTTCCCGCATGGTCCATCGTTCGACCTGGACAACCACGCTGCCCGGATCAATGCTAGAATGCTGCCTAAGCCGTTCCTTGATATCCTGGATCAGTTCCTCGCGGGCCATTTTGGTATTTTCGCGCTGAAGATATTGAACGAGCAATAGACCATATTCCCGATCAAAGGGGTACGAGCCTTTGACTGTTTCCAGTTCATGCTGGATGTCCTGGAGGATGGCATCATCACCCGAAACCAGTTGCACATCGCCGTCCAATGCTTCCCGGAAATTCCCTTCATCATCCAGATAAATGTCCGTCCATTCGTCAACCGTAGTCATGGCCGAATCACCTCGTCAATGAAAGGGAATGACGGGTCCCCGTAATAAAATCCGATGCGGACGAGCTGCCCGGTTTGAATAGTTGAGCCGATCGGGGAGGGCACATGTGGAAGCGGCGGAAAAAGGGCATGCGGGGTATCATCGACCGCAAGCACCTGAAGATCGCAAAAATCACCCTTTACATCCAGCACGACGGCACGCATCATATGCCGGGTTGGCGCCAGCAGCTCGGGCATTTCCGTCTCAATGATCACCTTGATCGCCTCTTTAAATGTTCCAAGCTGATCCGACATGCTTCGTCACCCGCTTTCTAACGTGTAATAAATTTCTGTTCGCAATTTTTCATCCTTAATATAGTGATGCACGGTATCCACGAGGGCAATGCCTTGTACGCGGGGATGTAATAGGGAAACATACTGCGAGTGATCAAGACCAGGAACAAAAACCGTACGCATCCGGCCGCGATCGCCGTCAGTCATGAGCTCAAGAATGTTTTCGTCGTCGAATAAGAACATTTCCTTGGGCCGTTCCACGGGCCGCCAGATAAAAACATCTCTTGTATCGCAGTATGTAGCGAAATCAATACCCCATTGCGGATGGATTCTCTGTTTGATCATGTCATACCCGTTCAACCCCGCGACAACCGTATTTTTTGGTTCAAATACTTGTGGTGCGAGACGAAATTCCTCCATCCCAGCCTGTTCAAGAACGTACTTGATCATGTCTTGCGGGCTGGCCTGAATGAATGATTGAGATACTTTGACGTTCAACAATTTTGCCATGCTGTCTTTAGCAACGTTCTGGCCGCTCACTTCTCCCGTAAATACTCGCGCAGCCGTTGACTCGTCATATCCAAGATCGACCTCAACGATCGATCCGATCGTCACCTGAAGATCGACTTCCGGTTTAAACAGGAACGTCACATATCCACCCGGTTCTTTTCGGGACCGCCACAGCTCAAGCTGGGCGATCCCGTTGGTGACAATGACATTCCCGATACGAATGCGTTGATATATAGTCATCACTCTACTTTCGGTATGGGTGCATCGTCGACAGCCGCCGAAGTGGTTTCTGCCGGAGGCGGATTCTCTTGCACACTGGCCGCCGGAATCACCAATTGCTGGCCGATGTGGATCAAGTCAATATTTGCGATGTTGTTTGCCGCCGCGATCGCTTCGACCGTTGTCTTTTCGGCCAAAGCTATTGCAGAAAGCGTGTCGCCTTTTTTCACCGTATAGATATTGCCGTGACCGGTCGCCGCCTGCACCTTCTGAACGGAAATCGTCGTGACCTCCACAACCTGAAATTCGAGCGTGACTGAAATAAAATCAGAATTGTTTTTATCGCTGCTGCGCAGCCGCATCAGCATGACGCGGCCGACGCCTCGCGCTTGAGCATGGCTGGAAACTAACTTATACGTCTCCGGTTTGGTCTGTGATGGGGAAGAGCGGAACACCTGATGAATTTCTCCAAGCTTATCCTCGGCTGATCGTTGTTCATCGGGAATGATGATCATATTGAGGCGTATCGTCATTGGGTTATAGCTATAGTTGACAATCTTTTTCTTGGTCGTTCCGGTTTCTTCATCCGTCTTCACGTCGCCGGTAATTTCCATGCTTTCAAACACGCCAGGTAACAGCGTGTCGCCCACTTTTATCTGCTCGTCTTCCAGATTAATGTCCATGTTCTCACTTCCTGTTATGTGCCTTGAGCAGCCGTTCCAGATCGTCCATCAGATCGCGGCGTTCCTTCTCGGTGCCGCCGTGGTAATTCAGCACGATCGAAGGGGTCCCGGCTGCCTGCTCACGAATGGTTTCACGTTCGGACACGGATTCCCGGAACAGTTCCCGAACATTCATATTAGACCGCGTTCGCAGGCCAGGGGCCGGAGCTTCCGAAACGGAACCCTCGGCGATCGGACCGGAGCTGAAGGCCAGCCCGCCGCCCGTCGCTGCGAGTCGAACGGAAAACGCACGATCCAGCCCCAAACCTTCCATCATGGAATGGGTGGCGGCTCGCAATTGTCCCGCGCCCTGACGCACTCCTTCCGCAATCGTTCCCGGTATTTTCGATCCCGAGTATGTGAGATCGGAAAGGGGGCCTACCTTGGCATCACTGAAAGGCAAATATTGACGTACTTTCTCGAAAATCCCCTTCATAGCCTCGACCGGTGCTTCCCCCACAGCTTTTATGCCTTCGACTAGCGTCGTGATGATTGCCTTTCCGCTGTCAAAAAGTAGAGTGCCTAAACCTTCAAAGAACCGGCTGATACCGTCACGAATACCGGTCAGCATGTCAAGCATCCCCTGCCAGGCTTGCGCCCAATCCCCGGTTAGTATAGACAGCCCTATTCCAATGACACCGGAAATGATTGACCAGGCGACTTGTACAATACCGGCGATCATATTCCAAACGCTATTAGCGACCGACCATATCAAGTTAAAGGCTGTGACGATGGTCTGAACAATGAAGTTGACATACGTCGAAATATACGGACCTAACCCCGCCCATACGAAACTGATTACTTGCTGGATCATGGGCCAGTACGTCATAACCCAATTCCAGACAGCCATAAACCCGTTCACAATGGAGCCCACGATGTTCATCACGACGGGGGCGACAGTCACATAAATTGCTCGGACGGTATTGATCACCGTATCGCGGATCATGGGCCAGTTTGCGATTACCCAATTGACAATGGCGGAAAAAGCCGCAAGTGTCTTTTGCAAAATCTGCATCACCGTCGGACCAATGACCGCCCATATGTTTTGCCAGGTCTGTTTGGTTATGGCCCAGTATTCAAGCAGTTTAGCCTTGGCTCCATCCATGCCGCCATTCATCTTGATAAACGCCCCGATTAGAAGGCCGATCACCAGGATCACCCATCCGATCGGGTTGGTCAGCATCAAAACGCGCATGACCTGCATGGCGATGTTGAAAGCTAGAACTGCACCTTTAGCGATGCCAATGACGCCAGCGAATGCCCCGAATGCGATCGCGATCCCACCGATGAACGGGGCAACGGGACGGAGGAAATTAGTGACGGATTGGCCCGCGCTAATGAGTGCCGTCAGCACTTTCGCAATAATTTGAGCTACGAACTGCACGGCTGCCGATATTTGCGGCATATGGGAAATGACTTGGTCCAACAATCCGTTGAGTATCCCGGCGATCGGCCCGCCTGCCCGAGCTAATTCGACCGTGATGCTACGCCACAATCGGGAAAATTTGGTCCCCAAATTGTTGTATAGCGCATCACCGGCCCGTTGGGTTGCGCCTCGGAAATCGCCAAGCCCTTTCTGTCCTTCCATCATGGCGAGAATGACACGATCCTCCATGTCCTCCCATTGGGTGCCGAATAGGGCCACCCCAGTCTGATTACGCTTCAGAGAGTCATCCAAATTTCCGAGCGCAAGCAGCGTGGCCTGGAAGGCTTGATTTGCACGATCGCCACCGGCTGCGATGTCGGCAGCCATTTTTTGACCGTCCATGCCAAGAGCCTGAAAGGCTTCTTGACTGCCTTTGGACATATCTTGCATACGAATGAATGATTCCTTGACACTATCGCCGACCTTGTCCAGATTGAAACTTCCCTCGCGTGAACCTGCGATCAGCGTGGCAAACATTTGCTCGGCGCTCATGCCAAGCCCGGCGAAATGGACGGAATACTCATTGATCGTGTCCATGAAATCGCCCGCGTAATCGCCGCCGAGCTGGAAGCCGGTTGTAATCAAGTCAAGGGCATCGGTTGCGCTTAACTCGGCGAAGTTTGCCTGAAGCGTGCGAACAACCTTCGACGTTTCGGAAATCTCCGCATTAAAGGCATCGCGGATTACATAGCCACCGGCAAGAAAATCACCAGCAGCTTGATCGGACAAGTCTTTCATGCTTTGTCGGACGGTCGCTAAGTCTTCAGTGATCCCCGTGATCGAGTCGCCGCGACCGCTGGTGTATATTGCTTCAGAGACTTTCATCAACTCTTCGGCCTGTTGGCGAGTCAAACCGGTTTGCGCTTGAAGCTTCCCCGTCGCTCGATCGACTTCGGCAGCCATGGAGGCCGCAGCGCCTCCTAATGCTGCAATTGCGGCCGTAATGGCGGCCACAGCTCCCGCCGACCACATGCCCGCTCGTTTGAGGAAAGAGCCGGATTTTTGCTCCAGACCTCCAATGTTTTGTTGCAGCTCGTTCGCGGACCGTCCGGCTCTCATTGCTTCCGGTGTCATACGATCGACCATGCTCATGATGACCGATAGTTTGAAAAGAGAACTTAGCCCCCCTATAGTGCGCGCCTCCTTCCTAGCGCCGCGTTATTTTTTGCGGCCGCCGCCAAATGCTTGCGCGATCGCAGCCGCATGCAGCTTGATTTCTCGATCTTCATACCAAAGCGACCGCGCATAATATTCGGCGAAGTCCTCCAGCTCCAGGCTTTCGGAAACTTCCGGGAAGTATTTGCGGATCAGCAGGTGCCCGGCTTCGAGGAAGTTCGTATCGATTTCCTCGAAGCGTTCGGACACCGCGTTTATAACTTTTTTAAGCTGGTAGCCGCACTTGCCCCGACGATCTCCATCAGACGGGACGCTGTGTTAAACGGCAGGCCCGGAAACTCTTCGGCAGCTCGCCGAAGCTCCTCGTCTTGTTCCGGCACGATGCAACTGAACGTCAGATTTTTCATCGCCATATCGGGCTTGGAGTTGAGCTCCTTCGTAAAACGCGAAATGTCACTTGCTTTCGGGCGGGTAAAATAGAACGCGAACTCGGCCTCGTCGCCATTTTCGTATTCCAATCCTTCAATGCGAATTTCGTACACGCGTCCGTACTTTTCTTTCAGTTCCTCTTTGTTGATCGTTGCTTTACTCATGTTTATTTATCCTCCTTAAATTGGGCTTACGCCGTCGCGAATGATTTTTCCTGTGACCAAAATTTCGAGCTCGACTTCTAACTTCGTATCGCCTTGAGCGCCTTTATGCGCTGCTTTTGTGAACTTGCAGCCCCGAATTTCATCGGTCCTTGTTCGTTCGCCATCGTTGGCATACGAGACAGTGATCGGGAAAAGCGGAAGCCGGTATAAGGCTTGCCCTTGGCTGCGTGCAAAATCAAGCAGTTTATTGAACTCGTCACGCAGCAGAGTGATTTTGGCACTTGCGGTATAGTTTCCGTTCCCGTATCCAACAGGAGCAGCCCCTTTTCCGTATGCCAGTTCACCGGCCAGCTCGTCGTCATAGTCGATACCGGAGATAGCGATCGCGGTGCCATAGGGCAGGCCGACAGTGATCGATTCCCAATCGTACAGCTTGCCGTTTATCATATTTGCCTCCTACAATACTGGATTTTGCAACTTCAACCGTACCGTGATCCATTTCATGATTGGGATCGGCACGATCGCAAGATCGATCTCAATGCTTCGGGTTGTTGTGACGTTTTGCCCTAGCGGAATGTTGACATGGAACTCTCTGATTTCCGCAGCTCCTGGGGTCATCATTTGACCGTATAGAGGGGCGGCGATATTGGCGAGCAAGTTGTCGAGCCCGTCCGCATCCGCCTCGCTCTGCACAAAACGAACGCTCGCTTGGCGAACCAGGCGGGCCGCTTTGTCTACCGTGCGACGTATTTCTACAAACTCAAAATCGGAACCAGGCTGCGCCATCATACGGCCGTTCGTAATATAGAACCCAGGAAGCCCTTCAAATGAGCGAGCCGTGATGAATCCGGCCTCGTCGAGCGCTTTTATGTGCGTGTTGTCCATTCCTTCCATCAGTGACAATACGTTTGAAAGCGGAAAGCTCATCACTTTGCCGGGGGATTCACTCACACGACAACGGGCCAAGATGCCGCAATAAACGGCTGCAAGATTCGTCCAGCGCTGTCCATCTAAAGCAGCTACCCGTACAAGAGGAGCAACTACCGATACGCGGTTACTTGTGAAGCTTTGGCGCTCCTTGATCAGATCCTGAACCCATTCATCGATTGATTCTCCTGCGTCCGGTCGCCGAGCTTCACATACGAAATGGATTGGTTTATGAAGCTCTTCAAGTGCGTTTGCTTCTGAAGCGCACATCGACCAAAGCGACGCGCCGGAGCTGCCGACAACGTGGATATATTCAAATTCCAAGGAATTGTTTTTGACCACGTTCATCGCGGCAATAAAGTCCTGATTGCTCATTTGTGGACCGGTAGTCTCGAAGCGATATTCGTCGCCTTCCGCGAACGCACCGGAGCCCGAAAAGGTTAGGGTTAGACCGGTCCCATCCACGGCAATAATGCCGTTTGTGGGAATGGTTCGCGCCGCTTGATACGATTGGCCGCCATCAAAGGAAAGTACATACTGCGCCTCATTGAGCCCGCCGGCCTTGTTGATTTTCACAATGACGTTATACCGGTGATTCGGCTGCCCGGAGACGGACAACGTCATTGTACCGGTGCCGCTGCGTACCACCGTCCCGATCGTACCGGCGACACTTGCGGCAGCCGGAACAACGATGATTTCACGCGCACCGACTTGCATCGAATCAAGCAGGGCAGAAACTAACTCGCCTTTACCAAACTGGTCAATCACCGCAGATGGGGAGGAAACCCGGTATATGCGGTTTGGTACCCCTTTCGTTGACACGCCAATTTTTAGGTGAACGCCTCCAGCAGCATCGTTTGCTGCTCCAAGCCCGCCGTCCTGGATGACGACTTTCGCATCAGGAAGCCCCTTTGCCATACCATCACCGTCCTTTCCTGGTAGGCGGAATCGGCTTTTTTAAAAAAGCCTCGACAGCCTTCTCGTATTCTTTTTGCGTACATTCATAGCCTTCAGCCCAGCCGCTTGTGGCGAGCAGCCCGACATATACCGCTTGCCCGGTATTCAGAGCATCCCGCCAATATTCGATTGGCTTTCGCTCTGCCGTTGACTTGGGGCTCGTTTCGGCAGGCTGCGATTTCTCGTCACTCATGGTCTGTTTACCTCCGTCGTAATAATTACTTGTTCGATAGTATCCAGTTCCTGGTCGCGGAAAATGCCGGATTCAAATTCGATGAACACCGTGGCAGCCGCCCGATCTTTTTGATCCGGTATCCATTCAATTGCGCTCGGGCGAAGCGGCGTGTAATTGCCCTTACCGTCGTCAATCCCGTCCGGCAGCTCGTTCAGCAATAGTTGAATCCAGGAATCGACCTTTTCTTCGTCCCGATCGAAAATCGAAACTTCGATCGGGATGATCCGCTTAAATCGTTTCGAGCGAAGATAGCGGCGGCCACCTTGTTCGAACTTTGCGGCCTTCTTCCGATCAGGCTCTAACTTTTCGCGTGCCGTAAGGATGATCGCGGAAGGGGAAGCCCGAACCCGATCGAAAGCATCCTCGTCGCGGAAAATCTGTTTGACGCCAATGTACTTTAAAGTCGTTTCAATGAGATTTTTTGCACGATGGATCATGTGATACGCTCCTTCACAAACTCGTTGATCAGCTCCATGATGTCGGCCTCTTCGCTGCTTGATACGCCAAGATAGGGGCGAGCAGGAATAGTCACCTTTTTCCCACGACCGGCAGGACCGCCGAACTGCTGAATTGCAGCTTGTGCCAGATTTGTACCTACGGCCAAGCCCTCATTGGTTGCCTTTGTCGCGATGGAACGCATGAGCCTGCCTGTGTCTTTCAGCGGTCGGCCGCTCGCGATGATGCGTTGAGCCCGCTTGGAAACCTTGCCCCGTTTGGTCTTGTATCCGCTAGAACCGTCTTTTCGTTTGCTCCGACGACGGGCGCGGGCTTCCAAGGTAGCAGGGGAAAGTGGTTTCCAGCGTTGACCGTCCGAGGATTTCTCCGTTTCGAAGCGCTCTTTGCTTCCTTCAGCCACAATCTGCGCAATCTGTGCATTGAGCTGCTTCAGCTCGGCGGGGCTCAAATTCAGATCACCCAAAACATTGAGCAGCCTTGACCAATCCCCGTCCACCCGCACGCCTTCGGTCGTCATTAGTCATACATCCTTTGGAAGACCGAGCCGTATTGCTTCGGGCGCGAATAGGTGCGAATGCTGCTTTCGTTTGCCGTTAGCTTGACTTCATCGGCAGCGATTTTTTCCAAGAGGTTGATCGCATCGCGGTACCGGCGGACAAAGACGTTATCCTCATCGTTATAATGCCGGGTAAACAGGTTGTAGATGGTGATGTCTGCCGTCAACTTGTTCACGATTTTCGGAACGGGGTCGAGCGGGACAGGGTAGCGCATGGCAATGTAGGTGTTCACAACCGCCATTGCTGCCTCGATCGCGCTGTTCGCGTTGCCCTCATGAATGATTTCCTGGCCGTTTTCATCGACCGCAGGATTTTCCCGGTCGTTCGTAATTTCGATGAGCTTCGATTTGTCGATTTGACCGAGCAAGTCGTCAATTGTGCAATACAATTCGGGTTTCACTTCCTTCCAGCCTTTCAGCGCGTCCATAGACCGCGTTATCACGCGTGATAACGGCCATTACATGGTTCGATGGATCGCTCGTACCCCTAAACCGTTAGAAGGCAATTTCGGCGGTCTAGGACTTACTTTTCGGGTGTACCCTCGGGGTCTTGATTTTTGCCTTGGGACTTCATTTTTTCAGCCGGTTGTTCAAGTACTTTTACAGCGCCGAGCTCCAGTAGCTCGCCTGCTTCCTCCTCGGTCAGTTCCACCGGTTGTCCCGGTTTGAACTTCGAGTCATTATGGCGGAGCTGCCGAACGACCGTGTATGTTGAAGTCTCTTTTACTTTTTTTTCTGTCATAGTCTTCTCCTTAAATGACATTTTGAATGAGGAAGCCCGCATCTTTGGCGGTCAGCTCTACACCGTATACGTCGGCAACGTGAATGACATTCGACTTGATCGTCTCGTCCCGATACTTGCTCGTTTGCGGGCGGCCCTTCTTTCGCATCGTGTACCCGAAGGCAGGCACCCAAATGTCGCCCACGCCTTCCGGGACGTAGGCCAGCGTCATGCTGTTGCCCCAAACGTCGTGCATCACGCCGTCCCGGTCAGCATAGACGGCTTTGCCTACGACCACCTTGCTAACCTCAAAAATCTGCGCCAGCAGGTCGGCCGTTGCAATGCCCTTCTGGGAATACTTGATTTTTTCCAGAATCGCTGGGTGTTCCTTCAGCTTTTCGTAAACCGAAGCGCCGATCTGAAGCACGTTCGGGTACAGGCCGATGCTCGATCGGATCGTCGACTTGGCATCGCCGATGATCTCAATCGGCTTACTGGTCGGATCGCTCAACTTGTCGCTGCCGGACAGCGTTTCGACGTGGCTGGTGGAGTAGTTGGCCGCGTTCTGCGCACGATCCGCCTGATCCTTCTCCTTGCGCAACTGGATGTTGTCGGTCAGTATCTTGGTGCGCGACATTTCCAGCTTCAGCACGTCGGCGGCCTCTTCAAGCTCGCGGTCATCGATCGGTGCTTCGAGCGTTTCTTCTTCCAGCGAATAGGGCAGTGTCGTCGCGTCGATTTCGATGCGGTTCGACTTGCTGCGGATTTGACGCCGGGTGTTGTAAATCCTAAAAGCTTCCGGCCCCCATTTCGGGATTTTACCGGCTTCCTTGTCGACCGGCGCGATCGGGAACAACGCGTCGCCGATGTACTCGGCGTTTTTGTACCCGATCGCTACGTTCGTCAGAATCGGGTCGACCAGACGGTTTTTTGCAAGTCCTGCCATGATTAAGCTCCTCCTTTAGTAGCTGCCGGTGCGCCGAGCAGCACTTCCGTATCTTGGCCGACCGTCGCCACCTCCAGGGCGACGGAGAGAATGACATTACCCGACGCGGCGGGAACGGCGCGTCCCTGGGCGTCGCTGGCGAGCTGATCGCCGACCGCAATCGTCGCCCCGGCGATCACCGGCACCGAGCCGGATGTCGCTACTGTGATTGATCCACCAGCCGCCGCGCCTGTGAGAGACACGCCGATCGCGGCAGCTCCGGCCCCGGCCTGGGCTCCGGCAGCGGTGACGAATCGATACTCCTCTACGTTCGCGGAGGTTTTTCGGGTCAGCGTGTGACCAGGATTGTACTGTGTTGTCATGAACGTTTGGCCTCCTTAGCTCCGGGCAACGGCGATGACCGCTTCCTCGTAGCTCACATTGTTTTTTGCCGCGAAGTCTCGGGCCTTGCGATCCAGCTCCAGTCGATCCTCGTCGACCGTTTCCCCAGCACCGACCGAGAAGTCGGCCGTATTGCTGCCGCCCTGGGTCTGGGTCTTGGCGAACTCGGTGAACAACGCTTCCTTGTCCGGCAAGTTGCCGATAAACGCCTTAAAGAACTGGTACGGCGATTGCTTTGTCGCCTTGCCGTCTGCCGAGAACTCGACGGTTTCTTCGTCGGGGAGCTGCTGCATGAACTCGGCCAAGCCGCTGCGAAGGGCAGGGGTGAGCTTCGTTTTGTGTTCATCGATGAGCGCATGAATGTCACGTTCACGCGCCAGATGATTTTTCACCTTCTCGCGCTCGGCCGCGAAGTCGGCCTCCAGCTTCCGCTTGAATTCGTCCTGCTTGGCGGCGAACTCGGCTTCGAGCTTCGCCCGGATTTGTGCTTCTGACATGGTTGGTTCCTCCTTGGTTTTGGTGAAATCCAGGTCGATCTGTACACCGTCGCGATCTTCCTCGCCGAACTCGATCGGCTTCAGACCTTCGACGGCCGGAGCTGCTGCACCCAGGAAACCGACATGCCGCAGCGTCCATCCGTCATCCGTCTTGCGCAGCCGCACCGACACTTTTTTGTAGCGCCCAGCGTTAACCGCCTCCGAAAATTCCGGCACCACTTGACGGAACGAAGCCAGCAGCTTGTCGCCTTCGCGCTTCAGCGCAGACACCCAGCCAAAGGCCGGGTCATCCTGCTTCGGATGCCCGATGACGATCGGGGCCTCAAACTTGTTCGGGTCGTAGTTGTCCACGACTTGCTGAATATCGTTTTCGGTGAAATCGCCTTGCGGCTCATACTTTCCAGCGCGAAACACTTCATACCATTTCATCGCTTGTCGTCCTCCTTATTCACGATCTTTGACCGATTCGGGCACTTCTCGCAGCGAAACGCTGGGGGATTTGGACCATCCCGGATCGGGTGAAACGTCCGGCCTGAAATTGGCCGGGGTGATGCCCTCGCGAGCGGCGCGGTATTTGTTGATCGCAATCACGCCGCAGCGGCAGCGGTGCCCGTTCGGCGGCCACCATTTTTGCCATATCGGATCGTCGCGATGCGCGATCAGGCCGTTCATTGCCCAGTGACTGGCCCTTGTTCCCGAATCCAAAATCGCGGAATAGCGATAGTACGGGAACATGTCCACCATTTCCGGCTGCTGAAGCTTCTCATACTGGCCGGTTTCATAGGCTGTCTGAATCTGATTGCGAAACACCGTCTCCAGGTGCCAAGGGTCCAAGTCGCTAATACCAAGCGCCTCCGCTTTGGATTCCACAACTTTCAGAAAGTCCTTGAAGGTTGTTCCCTGCTCCAGTGAAGCAAGCAGCGCCTCGTGAATCGCCTGAACCATATCCTGGCTTTGCACACCCGCCAGCGTGAAATGCTTGACGCGCAGCTCGTCCGCAAGCTGCCGGTATTGCTCGATATTGATCGGCATCAGTTGCGAAAAGTAGCGGATCGCCTCCTCGAACTTGACCGGCTTCGCGATGGTCTTATACGGCGGTTCGTCGTCGTCTTCCGCAAAGGAGGCATTTCCTTCGCGTTCGGCCTTCAGATAGTCGAGATGCACGCCGTATTCGCCCATCGCGTAGGCGACAATGCCCGTCCGGGTCATCAGATCGGCCAGTTCGCCGATCGCTTCCCGATCGGACTGCAAACGGGAAACATCGGCGTTAGCAAAGTCGTTCCATTCGCGGACTTGGTTGACCAGTTGCGACCATATTCGGCGAACAATCGGCTGCGCAGCATCCACGGACCGGGCGAACAGTAGCTGAAGCTCATCGTTCCGTTCCTGCTTGTCATCGCCCCGTGCGGTGAACTGAACGACGTGCAGCTCGCGATCATGATCGTGCGTGTTTCTCGCTTTTCGTGAGACGTTTTGTTCCGAAAATAGCGGGGAAGGGGCGGGCTCCGCCTTCTTCACCAGCACGTCGTCCTTTCCCGGTCGCGGGATGTTGTACTTGTCGTAAAAGTAATCGACAGAGATTGGCAGGCCCATATCGACCAGTTTTTCATCCCGTTCAGCTCTTTCCTTTTGAATGTCTTCACGTTGCCGATATATGTGAAAATACGGATAGGCGTCCACCGTGCCAAAATTGAACCAGACGAGAAAGGGGATCAGATCGGTATTGATCGCAGCCATGACCATCTTGGCATCAGCGTCTACGATCTCGTCCTTTACGTCCGCGTGGGTTTGGCTGGCCGCGAACGAACCGCCACTTGGCAACTCGCTAGTCAACGTCTGCCCTAGAATCGCCTTTGAGATTTCAGCGTTACAGAATCGAAGGAACGCTTCGTGAGCATCACCTTTGGCGTTTCCGGCTTCGACGAAATCCACGGAAGAGTTGGCCGGGATCGCAACGGCTGCGTCCTGGACGATAGAAACAAGCGCATCGAGGAGCTTGTCTTGATCGGCCTGTGATGTTCCCGGTTGGTATTTGCCGATCGCCGTAGGCATACCGTACTTCTCCATGAAGATCGCCCAAAACTTGAAGCCGTGCTTTTTGAATTGCCAAGCCCAAAAACATTTGGTAGCAAGGGCGACACCATAGGGATTATGATCATCGCCGGATTCGTGAACGACGGTCAGGAATTTTCCGGGCGGTACCGGCTCGCCTTGAAGATCACCCAGGTTACGCAGGAACCGAAGCTGTCCGTCGATGTCGAATGTGAAATGCTTGATTGGGCGATTTTTCATATTTTCGATCACCCAGCGATTGGCCCGTTCCGTCCAGATCAGCTCATGAATGTTATGGCCGGAAAACACAGCATCAAGCATTTGCCGCATGTCTTGGTCGAAATTAAGCCGCTCGAATGTTTCTTTGACAAACGCGGCAATCTCCAGATCACGCGGATCATCGGAGGCAGGAAGTACGTCCCAATCTTTTGAGAGCACGCCGCTTTTTCGTTTGGTCAGCTCGGCCCACACATGCGCATCGGTTTTCATTTCCTCGAAAATCTCGACCGACTTGCCGGTTTTCTTCAAAATGATATCCGGGTTAGGCAGCGACTTCAGGAATGCCGAGAACGTATTCAGCACACGGGCGATTTCGCTCGTATCCGGTTTTTTGATCGGCTTTCCATCGGGTCCAAGAATCATCCGTATCCCTCCAATATCCGCCTGATTTTACTGCGCCCGCCGACGTGAACGTTATCCGGGTCCAGATATACCGACTTGCCGGTGGCGAGCCGCAGGGCGATTCTAGCAGAGTTGATCGCCATGCCGAAGTGATTCGGGACTTTTTTCTTGTAGCCGATCCGCTTCTCGCCGTTCACTTCTGTTTCTTCCTTGGTCAGCTTCAGCAGATGAGTTTTTACCTGCTTGATGATTTGCTCTTCCTTCTCGTCCCGAGGCTTCGGCAGCAAGGCGAGAGGAGGATTACTCGCGAACAGGTCCGTCGTCTCGTCGAGCGATTCGTCGCGATCCACGGTCACGACGTTCACTTCGCGCTCGCCTTCGCCTTCGGTGCCTTCCTTGATCTCGGTACCCTTGAAATACTGGATGTACCCGAGACACTTCGTCAGGCTGCGCACGACCTCTTTCGACTTCGTTTTGTACGGCATCGCGTCGATAACGAGCGCCCCGATGTTGAAATGCCGTTCAATGTGCAGTACGAGCTCCAGCAGGTCTTCGACATCGATTTCCCAGAAGTTCAACAGGCGAATGCCCTCGTCCCGGTATGGCGCGACGACGGCGACGTGGGCCTTGTCACCCATGTCGATTCCGACCGCTGTCATCTCGTGCGAATAGTCCGTGAAGTAAAAGTCGCTGATATCCTCGATGCGCCGGAGCACATCCGGGCCGACCGGCTGCAAATTGCCGCTGTCGGGGATCGCCAGCGCAGAACGCCGGAAGGTTGCCAGCTTGGAAGGCTTGTCCTTCGCCTTGTCGTACCGGTCCCAGATCAGATTCATGTTCGCGCCGGGGATGATGATCTGCGGCACCCGGTAGCCTCTTCGGCTCTTGCGATCCGGGTGCTCAGCAACCCACTCGCCGTTATTGACATTCAAGTGCTTGCCGCACTTCGGACAGCACAACCGGACATTGCCCGCTTCTCTAGCATCGACGTTCTCCGGCCAGTCATCCTCAACCGGCGCTTGATAGTTGCAGCCGCTGCACTTGATCAGCCACTTGCGCATGTCGCTTTGCTGGAACAGCTCGTCCGTGCCGTCTTCCGGGAAGAGGGCGACCGAGAAATACTTTTGCCAGCCGAGCGATCCGGGAGCGGAGATGCGGTCCTGCGCCAGCTCCATGTTTTCCGGGTCGATCAGGGCCACTTCGTCGAATACGATCTCATCCGCCGGAATGGAGATTGCGCCGGTCTTGCTCATCAGGCCAAGGACATACAGGAAGTGCGTACCGATCTGCTTCAGACCGGCTTGATCTGTCCCTTGCAGGCGCTCCTGCAAGTAGGTGCTGCGGTTGATGTACGGATCGAACCTAGTCGGCCCGAACCTGCGGGCCATGATGTCGGTCGGCAGGTAATAAATGATGTTCTTCTCCAGCACATCGACCATATACATCGTGTGCGCGATCGCCAGCGTGGAAAAACCGGTCTGCGCGCCTTTCTCAATGACGATATGCGGGTGGCTGTGATAGTCCTCGACCACATCCGCCATACAGGCCCGCGCGGTTGGATCGTAGCGCTGTCCGTTGTCCAGGATGAAATACTCCCGGCAGTAATCGACGAAGGAAATGGTCCTCCGGCGATTCGTTCCAACAATGCTCCCCAACATCGAGTTGTTCTTTGGTTCCTTGCTCATGGCTCACCATCCTATCCGGCTGTCAGATCGGATTCGATTCGATCTGCGATCGCCGCCAGCCGATGGTAAAGGTCTGGATCGCTTTTCAATTCCTCCTGGAGCTGCTGCTTGACTTGATCGATCGCCTTCGAAATGCCTTTGTCGAACGTGAACTTCAGCTTCTCCGTGGCAACCGAACTGCGCTGAAGCTGCGTAAGTGCCCGCATCACATTGGTCAGCTTTTCATCCTCCAATGTATTCTGGGCGGTCATAAGCGTCTCCATGACCAACTGCAAAGCGAGCTTGTTCGCCGCTTCGGCCAGCGCTGTGTCCGGTCCTTCGCCGTGCGTTTCGACGATCGCTTTCGCTTGCTCGTTGACCACCTTCAGGCGCTCCAGGCGCGAAAGAAAGTCTTTGCCATACCGTTGAACGGACATGTGACTGATCTCAACACCTGTATCCTCGGCCATTTGGTTGATCCAATCCGCAATTTCGCGGTACGTTGTGCCGGTCGTCAGTTTTTTGTTGACCGCTTCAACAATTTCCGGCGGTAGCTGAAGCACTTTGCTATGTTTGCGTCGGCTGCTCATCAGCGGATCACCATCACACCGGGATCATCCGCGATACTTCCATCCAGCAGATCGATCCCCTTGGCTGTCAGGGTTGCCATCGTGCGCTGGATGCCGAGCTCGTTGCCTTCCTCGGTTCGGACATAGCCCTTCTCTTCGAGATACCGAAGATGAATGCGAATTTTCGGTATGGAGCTATCTAGCCGACTATCATTGAGCGTCAGCGAAATCAGCCGATCGCTGGCCGGGCTGGGGTACTGCACTTTTAAGATAGTCAAGATGAACCCACGGATTTCCTTGGCTTCATTCGTATTCACTCGCTTTTACCTCCTGTTCCCATAATCTTGCTCACGTTTTGCAACATTTCCCGCACGTCGCGGGTCAGTGTATCGACCTTATGTTCCAGACCAGCGATCGCCCGCGTTTGGTCGTCTTTCAGTTCCTTCAGCGCCCGATTAAAGTCATCTTTGAGAACGTACTTTTGCGGCAGCTCGGCCTTGAGCTCCGAAACGTCTCGCTCGATATTCTGGATGTGTTTATCTTGGGCGGATTGATTTTCTTTGACGCTATTGCGAATGTCTTTGAGGAAATAGCCGATGATGCTGGCAAGCGTTAATAGAATGGAACCTAGAACAGAAATTACGGTGATGAGTGCTCCTGTCGGCAATTGATTCAATGCCGTTTTCCTCCTTTGATTCAAACTGTATTCCAAGCATAGCAAAGAGGCGTGCTCGTCTCCGAACACGCCTCTTGATAAGTTTATATGATTTTGTTACTTGAATGATTTAACCGGAATCGCCCGGCAATACATCGAAAATAGAAATTTGGTTCTCGTCAGCCTTGTCCACGATTTCCCGAACCCATGATTCCGATAGCCTGTACCTGCGGGCGAGCTCCTTATAGTTTCCTCCGTCGAACTCCCTTCGAATCATCCTGTCGCGGGCAGCGCGGATTGCGGCCTCCAGCTTCGGGAAGTATACGCCGGTGCCGCCGAACTGTTCGGCCAGAACAAGCGTCGGCTTCAGACCGATGGCTTCGGCGAGCTGGTAGTAAGGATGGGGGAGCTGCGTCGGGTCGATCTCGGCGATGATGTCATCCGTCAAAGACATACTTCTCGCTCCTTCCTGGCATTATATATTATCATGCCAATTTTGTCGCGCCATTTTCCAATCATTGTTAGGGGGCGGCACGCCGATCGGCGCGCCCCCGCATGTTCTTCAGTCCTTCGATCAACTTTATGCCTTGCTGCTTTGTTAGCCATTCCAAACGGTCCACTCCGGTCATACGTTTCATGAAACCAAGCAGTCGGTTCGGATCATCCTTCCAGCCGAGCTCCTGTTCCAGCTTCCGTATGTAACCGATCATTGCTTCGCTTGCCCGGTGCTCCCTTGGCTTCGGGACTTCCCCGACGATCTTGCAGAGCCGATCAATCAACTTTATGCCTTGCTCTTTGGTCAGGGCTGAAATGCTTCGGTTGCCGCTAATCTGTTCAACCAACGAATATAGATCATCCGTTTCGATGCCGTGCTGCTTCTGGATTCCGAAGATTTTTCGTCGTTGTTCTGGGGTGATCTTCATCGCCGGTTACTCCTTTCCGATCGTGCTGATCGCACCGTATTCGAACAGCCGGTCGCAATCGGCGACCGTCATTTGACGGCGGTACATGGTACCGTTAGCGGTGGTTAGATCACCGTCGAATAATTTGTCGTATTCGGGGCTGATCTCCACCTGATGGGATTGTTCAAGCTTTTGTTGGGGCATTGCCATTGTTTTCGTCCTCCTTATTCGATTCAAGATTTATGGGAGTCTGGACCGATCCTTTCAACATCCCGGAGCTTCCAACTGTCGCCGATCATTTCGGCGAGCCGGGCACCTTGGCTGATGCGACGATGGATCGCTTCGACCTTCTCTTCCAATTGAAGCTTTTTGACAACCTTCATATACACATTATCCGGCGCGTAATTGCTGGTGTAGAAGGTAGGGAGCCCGTTCGTAAAGCGGGCGTTCAATAGCTCGAACATGATATCGACGGTAAAGTCGGTCGGGCTCTCCTGGGCGAACTCATCGATCGCCAACACTTCAACCGAGGCATACCGCTCGATGATCGGGCCGATCTCTTCCTTGCGGGACAAATACGCCTTGAAGTTACGGAAGATGGAATCCGTGCGAATAAAGAGCACGGGCACCCGGCGTTCCTCTAACCGGTTCACCATAGCAAGCATAAGCCATGTTTTGAAAGTGCCTGCCCGGCCGTGAAGGTAGATGCCTTTTGTCTCGTCGCCGGGCTTGTAGTTGTTTGCGAAGTCATAGAATGCGGTGCAAATATCCTTGTTTTGTCTTTTCGGCCCGATCGGGAAATTTTCAAAAGTATAATAGCTGTCTTGCTTGGCCTTGCCGGAAAACTCTTGCAGCTTCGCCCAATGCTGTTCCCGCAGATAGTGAGAATATTCGTTACATGTTCCATGACAAGAAGAGATATATGCGGCTGCCGTTGTATTTTCTTCGTCGGGAAGCACAGGGAAAAGGCGGATCACCGTTCCTTCCATGCCGGGCGGCCGTTTGCAAGAGGGATACCCGGTGCAGCCTGCGCACTCTTTCAATTGCTTCAGACGCTCATAAAGCGGGATTTTGGAATGGGCGATCATATCGTCGGTTGCCCCCATATCTTCCAGCTCGGGCAACTGCTCCCGGAAGTAGGCCGGAGAATAGGTCGTTTGAACGGTGGAGAGGCGCTGTTTGATTTTTTGCAGAATATCGTTTCCAAGCGCCTCTTGGATACCTTGCATCATGGCTGCTTGCCCTCCGTTTCAAATTCGATTTCCAGCCGCATCGTGGCCGCGTCGTAACGCATATTTTTGATCGGTCGATCGCGGGGATGCTTGTCCAATTGGCTTGCCAGGCTGCGAAGCCCGACGGCCGCAGTCCCTGCATCGTGGCATATCTTTGAAAACAGTACAAAGCACCGATTCGGGTCAGGAGGGGTTGCGAATAGGATAGGCTCTGATTTTACTTTTGGTTTCGCCATCCTAAATAACCTCGTGCGTGCTTCGGGCCCTACGAACAACGGCTTTTATCATGTGTCCGTTGCCTTCTTGAATCTCGCCATCGCTCAATCGCTTCACCTTGAAAAAAAGCCCGAATGATGTGCGCCGAATATCGACGACGATTGCTTCCACAAGGTTCTTTCCATCTTGTTTTAATCCCCCAAGCAAGGGGTTCGGAGCTAATTTTGCAACCCGAACCGTATCTCCGATTTCTGGCGATGCTCGCTCTTGTTTGATATCCTTGGCTCTTTTCATCACGTCTCGCTTGAGCGTGGATTCCTGTTTTCGCGTCATTCGTTCCGGGTGCTTGCAGTAGCAAGTCAGTAAAATACCTTTCATAGCCTCTTCAAACTTGATGTCTACACATTTAGCAGCTAATGCCTCTACACACGCAACACGGTCTATCCATTCGAATTTAATGCCCGGTACAAAGTCATTCAAATTAGGGGCCTCCTTCCTTGATCAGCGATGTTAGAAACTTGAATAGCCGCTTGACATATGTTTTAGTAAAATAGAAGCAAATTCCATAAGGAGGAAATCTTTTATGCCGCAGCCTATAACGGTCTATCCTGCTGATATCATAGGATTAAAGTCGGAAGAAACCGACATCATCCACGATTATGTGAAAATGTGCGACTTTTTGTTAAAGAAGATGGACGGAAAACTTACGGAACATAGTCTGGAGATTATTCAGGCGAACCGAGATCGTTGCAAGCCCTTAATGTCGCCCCTTCGCCATCAAAACCGTGTGTACGTGACAACGAATCTGGACTTTGTGACGCTCATGATGGTTGATATTGAAAAGGGGATACTAGATCACCTTCAATTTACGCTTGACATCATCGGACCTTTGCAAGCATGGGACGAAGTTGACTTTGAGCTTCTTTCCGCTTGCGTTTGGATTTTCGAGGGAGAGGAACTGATCTTCCGCTCCCTGGTGACTTCGAAAACGTTATGCAAACTCATGGTGGTATTCGACAAAGAAAATCTAGTAGATTACAACTCTAGTCGGTATGACTGGAAGACAAAGCATCGGACAAAGAAACCCCGCAGCAAGGGCAAGTCATTCCTTGAAGAAGACGAATCAGCCGATCCAATTTAGCTTTGTCCGACAGTTGATATGTCTCCGATCCGTAGCGCTGTCTAATCGTTTCCGCGAGCCGTTCGTCATGAGCGGTTCTCTTCTTTACAGCTTGCATGTAGCGCACCCCTTTCCGGCCTGCCATCATCAGGCGGGGTAGGCCATATCCCCGCGACGCCTCCTATCGCGAGGCGTTTCGGCTATTTCTTTTCTGTGGGATACGGAAGGGAGGCTTCAGCCGCTGTCCATCCGATCCCGTCGGCGGAAGAGAAGGCATTTCCCGAAGTTTTACAAGTTCTTCGTCGTTTAGTTTCCAGGTTCTGATGCTGGATGATTTGTGCATAGCCATAGGGGCCTCCTCGTTAATCGTGCATATGAATGCCGAGTTTATCTGCATAGTACAGGCCGATCATCATCATTTGTTCGGGTGTGAACCGATCAAGCATAAGGGAGACGGAGGCGTTTCCCTCGTCGGTCAACTTGTATTCACCAAAATCATTGCAAGAGACAAGCTCCTTTGAAAGAAGATGACAGATCACTTTAGCATGTGCTGTTTCCATGCCGCTTACACCCCCTTACGCGTTTGCATTTAAGTTAATTTGGCCGATGTGCAGGACCATTTCTTCCGTAATCGTCTTCCCTTGAGTCATATCGAGCAGCACGTCCAATATCTCGACACAGTTTCGAAGCCCGCCTTTGCGAGGATTCAGCGCGATTTGAATGATTAGCTTTCGTGCCCCTGGGGTCAGATTTACGTTTTCAAGCAGTTGTTCGACTTCTTCCCGTGACGGGCCTTGCAGCCGCTGGTGAAAGGGAGCGCGGTCGGCCAAGCGCTTCAGCTCCGGCCGCATGTCCGCGAAGTCGAGGAACATTTCCGCCAGGGCGAGGTTACCGACCAGGGCGACGCCGATATTCCCGGCCTCGTCGTAAATGTCTCGCAGAGCTTCGTATTTCTCCGCCGACTTCAGAAGATCGGCTTCGTCGAAAATCAGGAAGAAGGGCGTCCGTTTCAGTTGCTTGACGATCCGGCGCGTGAGCTGGTTGGCCGATCCGATGTCGGTCAGGCCGAGTGCATCGGCCAGCTCCTGAAGCAAACTTTTGACCGTGTGCGTGCTCTTGCAGCGAACATAGATCGCGCTGCCCGGATTCGTCAGCATGTACTTCTTCAGCGTCTCGGTTTTGCCGAGGCCGGGATCGCCTGCAACGATGCCGAACTTCTGCTTCGTTGCGGCCTTCTTCAGCACGTACCGCATCCGCTTGACATCGTTTGTCTCGATGAATGGGAGCTCGTCCGCGCTCGTGATGTAGCTGGCAGCAGCAGCTTTTCCCGCGTCGTCCTCTTGCTCGTCCTCCCACATGCCGATGCGGGTAAGGTAATTTCTCGCGGCCTCTCGCAGCTCCTCGCTTTCTGGATACTTCCCATTGATATAGAGGGAAATCGTGCTTCGCGACTTGCCTAATTCACGCGCAACGTCCGTGATTTTAGCGCCTTCTTCTTGAACCAACTTCAGGAGGAGGGTTCTTTCTTTCGAAAACTCCTCTGCCATCTGAACCACTTGAGCAAGTGCCATGTGTAAATCCTCCTTTTATCCTTCCGTTCCTTCACGGAGAATGTATTCGTCGTAGACGCTCATCGGCTTGGCCGAGCGTTTTGCTTTCGCTGATTTGGCTTCTTCCTCGCGCTTTTTGACCACTTGTTCGGTCCCGAGCATTGCTCGAACATTGCCTTTTGCTGTCCCGTTCGCGCCGCTCATCATTCTAGTTCCTGCTGCTTCACGTTCCGTTACGATGCTTTCCAGCGTGGTTTGTGCTTCGCGAATCGATTGTTTGACCAGCTTGCGCCGAGCAGCGCGTCGTTTTTGCAACTCTTGGATATCGTCTTTCTTTGCATTGAAGGCAAGCAATTCTTTATTCGTGGCGGTAAACAAATACTTGCCGGTCTTCGGATGAAATACAAGCAGCTCCCCGATCCGGTTGGGGTCATATCGAATGATGACCTTTTGACCGGCATAAGCTGGCAGTTCGGGGTGCGAATACCACCGTTTGCGTCCCCGCGTACCGAACCGCTCGATACCATTTGCCGACACGGCTGCTCTCTCAACATCCATGAGACAAATGTCAAGGGCTCGTTCGTCAGCGAAGCCTTCCCGGATTTTAGCGGTCGAAAAGTGCTTTTGCATCGGAGTCATGCCGATGGTTCGATGAACCGTAGTATGGTAGTCGTACAAATATGCCTCGACGCGGGATGATAGTTCTTCCAGATCGAGCAATTGCCCTTTCTCATGCAATTCCTTTTCGTTGTAGCCTTCCGGCCGGGCTTTGTTGTTCGGTCCGCACCAACCGGGCTGATAGCGCGTGAATTGATCGGTGAATGTGCCGAAGAATCGTTCGACTTGAGCCTTCGCCCATGGATGGTAAGGCGTCGCGAATTGAACTTTGATGTCCATCGACGTACAGATTCCCCGTGTTTCACGCGACAATTCAAAATCTTCATGTTTTTTTCCGGCTTTTACTTGTGCCTTGTAATCCTCACCGTTGTCGATGTAGAGCATGTCCGGCAGGCCGCCGATCTCTAGCGTGTCTTCTGTGCCGTCTTCACGTTTGATTTTCTTCGGCAGCATGGCGTGACGAAGAGCCAGGGCGATCGTTCGTCCGTTTGCCTGGATGGAGAGGCACCAGCCGACCACCGTACGGCTGCAAACGTCAAACCATACAGTCATCCACGGCCGAACCGCACGGCCTTGGTACGAAATGAACAGATCGAGCTTGTGATGGTCACCCATCCACACCTGATTGACAAAATCCGGCTCTTGGCGGGTTGCCTTCTCGGCAAACTTTTTCCAATATGCTTCCTTGCTTTCACGGGCGAGGCAGCAAAGATCGGGTTCGTAGATTTCCATGTCTTTCAGGTAACGGAAAACACTTGCCCGCGAAGGCATTTTATAACCATTTGTCTCACAGAATTGCGGCAACTTCTTATTGAAAATGTGTGCTGGCTTGGGCTGGCGTAAATCCAGATAAGCGGCGCGAAGGAAACGTTCCACTTCGGGTTCAATCGATGTCCGCTGCGGTCCCTGTGTGAGCAGCCGCGACTTTCGCATAAGTCCCAAAATCCCCCATTCCTGAAATTTCTCAACGTCCCGGTACAGCGCGGCCGTGCTCTTGCCGTACTTTTTCGCCAGTTGTGTGATCCAGATCGTTTTCTTGATGCCTTCAGGCGGGTTCATCGCCTGTTTGATGATTTCCATTTTGTATTCGGCCTCGGCCAGCATCGCCTCGAACCTCTCTTCGCCGACAGCGTGCTTTAGCTCCGCCAATGTGTAGTTGATGCCGGTATGTTCCGGCTTAGCCTGTTCGTCGTTACAATCCGGTGCGGGTGCGGAAGCTGTGGCTTCATTCGTACTCGTCCAGTATTTGCGCTGCACATCGACCGGGAGGGAGGATACAGGGATGTAATAAATTTTTCCGTTACGGCCGCCGCTGGTGAGTTCCGCTTTTAATTTTCCTTCACTAATCTGCTTTCGAACGGCTCTCTCAGAGATTCCCAGCATTGACGCGGCTTCCATTACAGAAAGTTGTGGCTTCATATATTCCCTCCTCTCTTATGTGTCGATTACTTACCGTTTAAGCGATTATCATACGATGCGCTAATCTCGTTGTACTGCTTCTCCAGTTCCTTATAGAGCTTCGACAAAGCTTCTCGACGAAACTCCAATGCCGTAAGCTGGACGGACAGCTCGCCGATCTCGTTTGCAATAGGCTCAGCCATACTTGCTAGGCGTTTCATTGTTTCCAGTTCGGTCTGGATCAGAGCCTGCTGCTTAGCTTCATTTGCGCCAGGACAATGTTCATACCAAAGGGTGACAGCATTCGCCCAAGGTTTGAATACAGGTTTTTCCATTGTCTAACTCCTTCCAGATCAATCTTTCAACTAGACAGAAAAGAGGCGTTCTCTGTCTTTGATATGAGGTTTTTTTTCGGAGGTTGGTTATTTCGCTTTTGTTTCGGGGTATTTAATACCGAGGATTTTTTCTACCTTTTCACGGTAACGGGTTGCTTTGCGTGTGCCGGTTATAAGATCGCCGAGTCGATTCTCCGGGATGTCGTATTCTTGACAAAATTCGCGCTGATCTATTTGCATTTCGGCCAATCGTCTCTTGATCTCCCAACCGAACGCTGTGACGGGCCTTTTACGTGCCATCCTATCACTTCCTTTTTCGACAATCTTAGTCATAGCACCATTTCATGTTTACTGATATAATTCAGTTGGGTATCTACTACCCACCTTCATAATACAGACTATAGTCAGTGATGTCAAGTAAAAATACAGACTACGATCAGTAAGTCGCAGACTTATTTCAGTCATACAGACTAAATTCAGTAGGAGGTTGTTCGAATTGAGTAGTATCGCCGAAAGAATAAAGCAGCTAAGGGAATCTAAGGGGGTATCGATGAATAAACTCGAAGATTCAATAGGCGCACCCAGGGGTAGCGTTAACAAGTGGGAGAAGGGAAGTATTCCAGGCGGCAATTATCTCATTTCTTTATCCAATTTTTTTCATGTTTCTACTGACTGGATTCTGAAGGGTGAAGAGGAATACCGTGAAGAGACAACAGAGGAGAAGCATACAAAGGACTCTCTTTTTTTTAACGATAATTGGGAAGTAGTTTCCCAATTTGAGAAGTTGGACGAGCAAGATCGAGCATTCATAAAGCGATATATTGAATTAGCGATGTTCCAGAAGGAACAAACAACAAAGAATAACCCTTCGAATGTGACCACTCCATTCAAAAGAGAACAGTCGGAGCAAGCAGCTTCAAAGGAATTGACACCGGATTCTGCTGCGTCTAGCACTATTCCAATCCTTGGCCGCGCGGCCGCCGGGGTGCCGATTGAGATGGTTCGATTCATTGAAGGCTATCTTCATGTGCCTGGAAAATACAAGAATTGTTTCGCGGTGAAAGTAGACGGGGAATCGATGATCAATGCGGGGATCGAAAACGGCGGTTATGTCGTCGTGCGCCAGCAGCCGAGCGTGGATAATAACGACATCGCCTTAGTAAAGGTAGACGATGGTGTGACGATCAAACGGTTCAAGTTACAAAATGATCTGGCTTATCTCATTTCCGAGAATGACTCGATGAAAGATATGGTATACGATCCGAAAGTCAAGGATATGCAAATTTTAGGCCTGGTAGTCGATATAATCAGTCCGAAAGATGCTGCGGAATTGGTCATCAACGAACTGTAAATCATGGTTCCGCAGTTAAACGAGCGCGTGGCGACCGAAAATCCTAAAAACTCCAGCAGTGACGCGGGTTTCCGGCGAAGTTCCGCAGTCGAATTCAAGTTCCGCAGTAAAGTTCCGCAGTCATCCGTTAATTTTTCGTTCGATTTCGGCCCTTTTTCGGGCATGAAAAACAGCATTAACGCAGTAGTAACGCGGGTTCTAACGTTTTTACACACACTTACACGCTCACTATCTTTTTTTGTTCTGGAACGCATAAAAGAGGATGATCAGCCGGAAATTCGTCTCACTCCGGTAGATCGTCCTCTTTGCATACTGGACACACTCACACACTCACTTTTCCTTTATTTTCTTGGGTTCTCGTAACTTCAGGTAACGTTCAATCACGGGTTGTAACGGAGTTTTGTTTTTCTCATATTCAGTGATACCCCACAGCGGGATCAATTTCATCTGTCGCTCGATCCGGAAAGAGCACTGGAGTATCACGATGAGACGCTTCCGGCGGAAGGCGCGAAGACGGCGCATTTTTGCTCGATGTGCGGCCCCAAGTTTTGCAGCATGCGTATTACGCAGGATATACGGGAATATGCTAAACAACACGGTTTGGAAGACCGCGCCGCGCTTGAGAAAGGCTTGGAGGATAAGTCTAGGGAATTCAAGAAAGCGGGTGGTTTGATTTACAATTAAACACCCTGGGAGGGATCGTATGTTTACGGATCAGGAAAAGGAAGCTTTGTACAAGGTCATCTATACGAGAAGGGATGTCCGCTCCTTCCTGCCGGACCCGATTCCGGAGGAAGCGGTGACGAACGTGCTTCACGCCGGCCACCATGCGCCGTCCGTCGGCTTTATGCAGCCTTGGAACTTTATATTGGTAACTTCGGAGCCGCTGAAAGAGCGGCTGGCCTGGGCCGCGGACAAGGAAAGAAGGGCGCTGGCGATCCATTACGAAGGCCAGCGTCAGGACCAATTCCTCAGCCTCAAGGTGGAAGGGCTGAAGCAGGCGCCGCTGACGATCTGCATTACATGCGATCCTACCCGGGGAGGGGCCCATGTGCTCGGCCGCAATTCCATCCCCGAGACCGACATGCTGTCCGTCGCCTGCGCGATCCAAAATATGTGGCTGGCCGCCTGTGTAGAAGGGCTTGCTATGGGATGGGTAAGCTTTTATAAGAAAAACGATGTGCGCGAGATTCTGGGAATTCCGCCGCATATTGATCCGATCGCGCTGCTGTCGGTCGGGTATACGGAGAATTACCCGGAGAAGCCGATCCTGGAGACGGCTCAATGGGAGAAGCGCCGCTCCTTGCAGGACCTCATCTATCATGAGACATGGGGAAATCGGCATCCGGAATGATTGAATTTTTCTATTTTTCGATTGAAAATGTCAATGAACCGGCGTCTTGACGGCATAACAACCCGATGATACAGTAAAAATAAATACGTTATATCCGATGAGTTTAGTTGATATTTGGCTGTTGCCAATGGCGAATCGGATGGAGCTTAAGGAAAACGGGTGGGGTGCTATGGGGAAATCGGATGAAATTCGGATTCGCGATGCGACGGAGCTTGACCGGGAAGCGATTCTCGCGGTCATGCTGGAGGCTTATGAGCAGTACCGGACGGTGCTGCCTCCCGCCCGGTGGGAGCCATACCGGGAGTCGATCCGGACCTCCGTCGATGGAGACAGTCCTGCAGCCCGGCTTGTTGCCGAGCTTGCGGGGAAGGTGGTCGGCAGCGTGCAGCTGTTCTTGTCCTCCGAAGCCGCTTACGGCATGCCGGAGCTTGGGATTCAATCGCCGATCATCCGCTTTCTGTCCGTTTCGCCAGCCGTGCGAGGCCGGGGAGTTGCGACGCTCTTAATACAAGAAAGCGCCAGGCGCTCCCTCGCCTTAGGGGCGGCTACGCTGCATTTACATACGTCGGACATGATGGAGTCTGCGGTCCGATTGTATGAGCGCTTAGGCTTCGAGCGCGCCTTCGACAAGGATATGCGCAATGGCCATACGCTTGTGAAGAGTTACCGGATTCATTTGAAAGAAGCCGCTCTATTGTAATCACCGATTTTTGCAACGTCTTAAGGAGATATCGCTGAGACATGTGTCTTTTTGATATCTCCTTTTATTATTTGGCTATGCTTTAAATAAATGTTGAAAACAGATACATTATTGATGATAGGCTATAGTTGAGCCATATATACAGGTTCGTTAATAAAGAACGGTTACTTTCCTATTTAGTAGAACTGCTTGTATTAGGTACACAGATAGGTCAAGTGACAGAAGAAGTCAAGGAATTTAGATTTGCCAAGGGAAGAGTCTGCCGACATTGTAGTGCCGAAACTGTATCAAGAAACGGAAAGTATAAAGGAAAGCAACGATAGTAAATCCTGTTATAAGATTTTACTGACTTCACAAACTCTGCCACTTACAAAAGCAAGAAAACAATTAGATAGATGGCTTAAATACGCTAAATGTATGATTGCAGGTTATTTGCGTAGATGGAATGAAACACCGATTTGAATTTTAGGAATCATGAATTATTTATATTTCATGGAGGATAGATGTAATGATAAGACATAATTTAAAGATCGAAAATATTCCAGCAATTTTGTGGGGGGACAAATCAGATAAGTTATTTATAGTTGTGCATGGTAACATGTCAAATAAGGCAGATGACTCGATTATTGTATTTGCAGAAGAAGCAACAGCAGTAGGTTATCAAGTTCTTAGTTTCGATTTGCCTCAACATGGTGAACGTAAAGATGATACTTATCTTTGTAAAGTTCAAAACTGTGTTCAAGACCTTAATAAAATTATGACATATGCAAAATCGTTATCAAATAATATAAGCATTTTTGCTTGTAGCATGGGAGCATATTTCAGCCTATTAGAATATTGCAATGAGCCATTGAATCAGTGTTTGTTTCTCTCTCCTGTGGTAAATATGGAACGTATAATAAATAATATGATGTCATGGTTTAACGTAAGTGAGAGTAGACTAAAAATAGAGAAAGAAATTTCCACACCTATTGGACAAACTCTCTATTGGGATTACTACTGTTATGTGAAAGAACATCCTATTGTTGCTTGGAATAATCCGACTTCAATTCTCTATGGTTCAGGAGATAACTTATGTGAGTTTGACATTGTATCTGAATTTGCCAAACGCTTTAACTGTAATTTGCAAGTAATGGAGAATGGAGAACACTATTTCCATACTCAGGAACAGTTGCAGTATTTCAGACAATGGCTAAAGAACCATATATAGGTTAAATGATAATAGAAAATGGTTGATATATAACCTTCTTTAAAAGTGAATTAAGGGAAGTCAAAATGGCTTCCCTTAAAAGTTATATAATTTCAACATTATTTTAAAACATAGCCTATTATTTAGTAATAATAATTTATATTGGCTTAATGATTTTTGCGGGATTTCCGCCTACAACCACGTTATCAGGCACATCTTTTGTTACCACTGCCCCAGAAGCGATAACGACGTTATCGCCGATTGTTACCCCGGGGTTTATGACGGCTCTTCCGCCAATCCATACATTGTCGCCGATTTTTACGGGCTTCCCGTATTCAACCCCCGAATTTCTTTCGTTCGGATCCAGCGGATGCGTAGCTGTATAAATGTGTACACCCGGGGCAATGAAGCAGTTATCCCCAATCCGAATTTCGCATACATCCAAGAAGACGCAATCGAAATTTGCATAAAAATTTTCGCCAACATGAATGTTGTAACCATAATCACAGCGCAAATTCGGTTCTATGTATATACTTTTTCCAGTAGAACCGAACAATTCTTTTAATAGTTCAGTCCGTGTGCTTTCTTCCGTTTCTAATGTTTGATTGTATAATCTGGTTAGTCTTCGTGCATTTGCCCGTTCTTGCAGCAATTCCGGGTCAGCCGCAAGATAGAGTTCGCCATTCAGCATTTTTTCTTTTTCTGTTTTCATTTCTCCGTCTCCTTAACCAAAATAAATGAATTCTATATGTAGAATTCACTAGAATCATATCATATGGATCATATAATAGAAAAAAAATGAGGAGGGCTTAAAGGATGAGGTCTTATAAATTGATAAAACAGCACAATAAAGGAAACTATTCATTGAATATAAGGCTATAAATATTTATATATTGTACAATATTTCTTTTTGTGTTATACCTTATTGAGGGTGCTGGGCAAGGCCAGATATTGGATTGCCGGGCTCACACTTAACCAATATAACAACATGGGGGAAGTCCACGTGTCCTTGATCGTAAAGAACGAACAGAACGATAAGAATGAACCTACGCAAGCGCAAGAGAAGCTCAATTTGTTCGAAAGAACGCAGGACGTTATCCGTACCGCTCTCGATCGAATGGGGTATAAGGACGATGTATACGACTTGTTGAAGGAGCCGCTTCGACTGCTGACGGTACGCATTCCAGTTCGCATGGACGACGACTCGATTAAAGTATTTACAGGTTACCGCGCTCAGCATAACGATGCGGTCGGCCCGACCAAAGGCGGCGTCCGCTTTCATCCCGACGTAACGGAAGAGGAAGTCAAAGCATTGTCCATGTGGATGAGCATCAAATGCGGCATTACGGGGCTTCCGTACGGAGGCGGCAAGGGCGGTATCCAGTGCGATCCGCGGTCGATGTCCTTCCGCGAGCAGGAGCGTTTGAGCCGCGGTTATGTCCGCGCCATCAGCCAATTGGTCGGCCCGACCAAAGACATTCCGGCGCCGGACGTATTCACGAACTCGCAAGTTATGGCTTGGATGATGGACGAATACAGCCGCATCCGCGAATTCGATTCGCCGGGCTTTATTACCGGCAAGCCGCTTGTACTGGGCGGCTCCGCGGGCAGAGAGTCCTCGACTGCGCTCGGTGTAACGATCGTCATGAAAGAGGCTGCCAAAATCGCAGGCCTCGAAATTCCGGGCTCCCGCATTATCATTCAAGGCTTCGGAAACGCAGGCAGCTTCCTCGCTCAATTCCTGCATGAAGCGGGAGCGAAGGTCGTGGGCATCTCCGACGCTTACGGCGCTTTGTACGATCCGGAAGGCCTCGATATTCCGACGCTGCTGGACAAGCGGGATTCGTTCGGCACGGTCACGCCTTATTTTAAAAGTCAGCAAATTACAAATAAAGAGCTGCTCGTCCAAGAATGCGACATTCTGGTTCCGGCAGCCATCGAAAACCAGCTTACGGAGGAGAATGCGCCGGACATCAAGGCTCGCATCGTAGTCGAAGCAGCGAACGGACCGACGACGCTCAAGGCGACCGAAATTTTGACGAACCGCGGCATTCTGCTCGTTCCGGACGTGCTGGCCAGCGCCGGCGGCGTGGTTGTCTCCTATTTCGAATGGGTACAAAACAACCAAGGCTACTACTGGTCGGAGGAAGAAGTTCAAGACAAGCTGGAAAAAATATTGACCACCTCCTTCCACAATGTGTACCGGACCTCGACGGACAAAAAAGTAGACATGCGCCTGGCGGCTTACATCGTTGGGCTGAAGCGGGTGGCCGAGGCCATCAAGTGGAGAGGCTGGGTATAAGCCTGGATAGAAGCAAACGGAAATCCATCTATGGGAACATAGGTGGATTTTTGTTTTGCAGCCGTCGCCCCCGCATAACAAAATTACGGTTTGCTCACCATAATATGGGGGGCGACAGGCATGTGGAAATTTATTTCGACTCTTACGAGGCATTGGGAAATTATTGTGCAAGCCGTCCTCTGCAGTTTGGTGCCTTATGGCGTGTACAAGCTGGGAGCTTGGTTGAAATCAGCTTTGACGATCCGCAGCAGCGGCAAGCCCGCCTCCGAAGAGCAGTTATACGTCTTTACCGGAAAGTTCGAGAAGGACTTGCCGGAGCTTCAGGACAGATTAGGCCACAATGACGATATCTTGATCCGGACGTTTGAAATAGGCGGGGCGCGGACGAAAGCTGCCTTGATCCTGGTCAAGGAGCTTGCGGACAAAAACTACATCGATACGCATATTTTACCTTTGCTGATGTCCGACTTCGCCATGCCAAGCTGTGCGGATGAACTGCCGCTGCACATCAAAAATCGGATCTTGTCCGTGAGTGAGCTGGGAGAAGCAGGGAACCTGCGCGATTTGCTGCCCGGTTTATGGAAAGGGAATGCCGGCCTCTTGATCGACGGCTGCCCGAACGTCTTCGTCCTGGCCAGCGGAAGCGAGAAAAAACGCAGTCTCGGCGAACCGGCCTCGGAGGCTTTAGTTCGGGGGCCGCGCGTCAGCTTCAATGAAAGTCTGGCGGATAATACCGCGCTGCTGCGTCAGCTTGGCGGGAGTCATACGCTATGTATCGTTTACACGCTGGTGGGGCGTAAAGCTCCCCGAACGGTAGCGATCGCTTACAACAGCGACATTGCCAACGACACCTTGGTGCAGGAGGTCCGGAAGCGCATCGCCCGGATCGATATAGACGACGTTCCCGATTCCGGGTATATCGAACAGTTTATCGAAGATAACCATCTGACGCTGTTTCCCCAAGTGCAAAATACGGAACGGCCGGATCGGGTCAACTGTGCGCTGATGGAAGGCAGGGTGACGATCCTTCTGGACGGCTCCCCGTTTGCGCTGATCGTCCCGGTAAGCATCAGCATGCTGCTGCAATCCCCGGAGGATTATTACGAGCGCTGGATCCCGGGCACGCTCGTGCGCATGCTGCGTTATATCGCAGCGCTGATTTCTACGGTCGGGCCTGCGCTCTACATTTCGTTCATCTCGTTCCATCAAGGGCTGATTCCTACCAAATTGGCGGTATCCATCGCCGGCTCAAGGGAAGGTGTGCCTTTCCCTTCGTTAATCGAAGCGTTGATCATGGAAGTATCGATCGAAATTTTGCGTGAGGCCGGATTACGCTTGCCGAAGCCTATCGGTCAGACCATTGGCATTGTCGGCGGCCTAGTCATTGGGGAAGCGGCGGTACAAGCCGGCATCGTCAGCCCCATCATGGTCATCGTCGTTGCCATTACGGCGATTTCTTCGTTTGCCATCCCTCAATACAGTTCAGGAATTGCTTTGCGGATCATTCGCTTCGGTACGATGTTTTCGGCGGCCGTCTTCGGACTGTACGGGGTCATCCTGTTCTTCCTGTTGGTGTGCAGCCATTTGGCCAAGCTGAAAAGCTTCGGCATTCCTTACTTGAGCCCTGTGGCTCCTTACCGGCTCGGCGATTGGAAAGACTTCGTCCTGCGCGCGCCGCTGTCTCTCATGACTCGCCGTCCGAAGGCCATGCAGGTCAAACAACCGAAGCGCCGCGGATAAAAGCATGAATTCGTTATCGCAATCACCCGGGTGACACAAGTCGTCCGGGTTATTCGCTGTTATCCGATATGAAAACCTACTTTTATCCATTATTGAAAAATGATTGGGAACTTAGCTTGACCCCCCGTAACACATGCGGAGCGAAATTCATAAAAATGTTGTATGTTCTGTCGAGAGCGGAGAAAGCGTGATCACCTGACGCGCTCCTTGCCCGGAAGGTTCCTTTCCGCCTCTTGTCAGTCTCCGGCTGGAGCCGGCATATTACTTTTGACGGAGGGAATGTTCAACATGAGTGAATTTCAGAACGAGCTTCAGCAATTGCAAATCGGGGCATACGATGCGGGCCAAGTAACGCCTTTCGAACATCAGGGCCTATACGAAGCGGATTATCGTCTATGCGGTTGCGGTGTTTCCCGTTGCGTCTCTTCCTGCAGTTGTAGCTGCAGTTGTAGCTGCAGTTGCAGTTGCAGTTGTAGTTGCAGTTGTAGTTGTAGCTGCGGCGGTCGTTGCGGCATGCGTTGTGGCGGTCGTTGTGGCATGCGTTGCGGACGCTGCCACCACTAAATCATTAACGGGACCGTCCGAAAATTTCAGCCCCTGCAAATGCTGTTTCGGTCCAAACTGCGGGGGCTGGACCATCCCCTTAAAATATTTGACAAGAAGGACAAACAACACTACATAAGATAGCAATGAACATCCGGCCGGATTGAATAAAAGATCTGATAAGGAGGAGTGAGATGACCACATTAGATGCTTCCGTGCGCCCGAAAGTCAACGGGGATACTTTTTTTATACCCGATCCGAACGGTTCCGTCTATTTTAGAAACAACATGGGCTCGTTCAAGCTGGAAGGCGAGTCGATGGACCGATGGATCGAAAAGTTGATTCCGGTATTTAACGGGAAGTATACGCTTATGG
Source organism: Paenibacillus tyrphae (assembly GCF_000722545.1). Taxonomy (GTDB): domain Bacteria; phylum Bacillota; class Bacilli; order Paenibacillales; family NBRC-103111; genus Paenibacillus_G; species Paenibacillus_G tyrfis. The sequence goes on along the minus strand of NZ_JNVM01000022.1, from coordinate 14,474 downwards.
AATTGACGGACGGCTTGCCCGACCCGCACAGAGGCCGCGTGTTCGATATCGCCGCTTTATTGATCCAAAACGGCTTCGTCCGGGATATAAGCGGAGACCTTCCCCATCAGCTGTCGGACCGGATTCTTGAGAAGTTCGGCTCGCAAATTGAATTTCTGAGCAATTTTGGAGGCTCCGGCGCACACCGCTTTGAGCAATATCGCCAACAGAAGGTGTTAGCGGTAGGTTCCGGTTCTTTTCTGGTTTCATTGGTTGGGGCCTTGTTGGAATCCGGGTTGCCCCGAATCGGAGTGGCCATTGGCGATTCAGTGCCGACCAATCGTGAGCGGCTGAAGGATCTGGGGGAGCATGCCCGGAAATCCGATCCGGAAATACATATTCAGGAAGTGTCTTACCCCGGGCGGGATGTTTCCGCTTGGCAGGAGGTCCTGAAACCGTTCGATTCCATCTTATACGTATCGCAGGAGGGAGATATCGAAGAGCTTCGGATCGTCCAAGCGGCCTGTAAAGGGGAGCAAAAGCTCTTTCTTCCCGCGATTTGCTTGCAGCAAGCCGGTTTGGCAGGACCTCTTGAGCGGCCGGAAGACGGGAATGGCTGGGAGTCGGCGCTGCGGCGCATTCATCAGCCTGTTCTACGCCAAGATCCGCAGCAGCACGGGTTTTCTGTCCATGCCGGGGCTTTGCTGTCGAATGTGATCGTGTTCGAACTGTTCAAAACGGTGACGGGGGCTGCTGATCCGCTGCGAAATCAGGCGGTATATTTGCTGAACCTGGAGACGCTGGAAGGGGATTGGTATGCGTTCATAGCTCACCCGATGGTGATCGGCTGCAACCGGATTGATCGCATTCCGGATATCGAGCTGCGGCTGGTGCAGGATTCGGGCCCGGGGCTGCAAACCGGAAGGCACAACCCATTATTGGATTATTGCGAACGGTTAACGTCGCCGGATACGGGCATTTTTTATGAATGGGACGAAGGCGACTTCAAGCAGCTGCCGCTTGCGCAATGCCGGGTTCAGGTGGCGGATCCGCTTTCCGACGGGCCGGTTGAGCTGCTTCCGTCCATGGTCGGTGTGGGATTGACGCATGAGGAAGCAAGACGGGAATCGGCATTTGCCGGATTGGAAGCTTATACGTCCCGGTTAGCCGAACGTATGGGGCAGGCGTATCCTCCGCCAGAAACAGAAGCAACGGGTCCGTGCGCATCCGAATATGTCGGCATAGGGGTGGGTGAGACGCTGACGGAAGCCGTATGCCGGGGCTTGCGCAAGTGTCTGGCGGAAGAGCTGGACATTCGGCGGACCGATCGAAAGCCGCTTGTCACTCCGGTGCAGCTGAGTATGGTGGATGACGAGCGGGTCCGTTATTATTTGAAATCCTTGTCTACGCTGCAGGAGGAGCCGGCTCTCGTTTTGGAGGAAGAGCTGTTCGGCTTCCCGGTGGTGCGTGCAGATATCGGCGGTAGATGGTACACAGGCGTCGATTTGAATATTACCCTTGCGCTTCGAAGGGCTCTGCTCCAAGCGCTGTCGGAGGTTCAAAATCAAGCGCCCCGGCTTCAAGTTCGGATTGCTTCGGTTCCAAGCCGGACACCGAAAAAAGTAAGGCCGCGCAGCTTGGCCATTCCGGCCTGTGAAGAAACGGCGCAAGCCAGCGTACTGGCCTCCGCCATACAACAGCTGAAGCAGCATGGCAGACAGCTGCATGTATTTGATTACAGGCTTGATCCTTTCTTGAATAAAGGGCCTGTTCACGTCTTAGGCGTTGGGCTGAGAGAGGAGGTTTCGCCATGAGCAGTGTTGTAGCCGTTATCGGCCAAGGCGTGCTGGCGGATTTAATATGTGCCGAGCTGAATTCTGCCTTTTGGGTGATCCGTACGGTCGAGCTTGAGGAGGAGGAATTCCGATCGGCAGATCTGGTTATCCTGGCGCAGGATGGCTGGCTTCCTGCCGAGCAGGACAGGGCGGAGGAGGTTCTTCATTCTGCCAAGGTTCCTTGGCTGCGGGGGTTCGTATCTTTCGGGGAGGCGTTAATCGGACCGTTGGTTCGGCCGGGAGTTCAAGGATGCTCCAGATGCGCGGACATGCGGCGGCTTATGGCCACAAGCGATCGCAAGGAGCTGCGTGAACTGCAACAGCAGCTTGCCGACCGCGGCGGAATCCCACAGGACGCCTGGGCTTCCCGCACGGGATTGACGCAGGCGGCGACTCTTCTGGCCGCAGAAGCCCGGCGCGTGCTTCTCGGCGGACAGCCTCAGTTGGAGGAACGAATTCTGCTGGTGAATCTGAAAACCTTGAAAACTTCACGCCACCTTTTTTTACACGATCCGATGTGCCCGATTTGTGGCGAATTGCCGGAAGATTCGGAGGAGCTGGCCAATTTCCCGCTCGGGTCAAGTCCGAAGATCCATCCGAACAGCTTCCGCTGCCGTTCGATCGATGAGCTGAAGCAAGTGCTTCCCCGCGATTATTTGGATTTCCGGACCGGACTCATGAACGGTAAAATGAAAGACGGCGTGTCACCGTTCGCCGATATTACCGTAAATCTTCCGTTTTACTCTGGAGATGAACCGGGTTCTGGGCGGACGCTCTCCTATGCGGACAGCGAGCTGACGGCCATACTGGAAGGCTTGGAGCGTCATTGTGGAGTATTCCCGCGCGGCAAATGGACAAAGGTTCGCACAAGCTACCGCGAGATCGCCGATCTCGCGTTAAATCCGATCGAGGTAGGAGTCCATGCGGAAGAACAGTATGCGAGGCCTGATTTCCCATTCCGGCGTTTTGATCCCGATCGTGAGATGGATTGGGTCTGGGGCCGATCCATCATACACAATCGTCCCATTCTGGTACCGGAGCTGCTCGCTTATTACAGCCCCAGCTGCAGCAACGGCATCGTCTATGAGACATCTAACGGATGCGCTTTAGGCGGCAGCATGGAGGAGGCCATTTTCCACGGCATCATGGAAGTGCTGGAACGCGACTCGTTCCTATTGACCTGGTATGCGCAGCTTCCGCTCCCTCGCGTCGATCCTTATTCCGCCGGCGACCGCGAATTAAATATGATGATCGACCGGATGAGGGCGGTGGCGGGTTATGAGCTGCATGTGTTCGATGCCACGATGGAGCATGGCATTCCATGCATATGGACCTATGCGAAAAATCTTAAATCGCGCGGGATGAACCTCATCTGTGCGGCAGGAGCCCATCTCGACCCGATCCGGGCGCTGAAAAGCGCAATCTTCGAGCTGGCAGGCATGATGCTTTCGCTGGATGAGCGATTCGAGTCCAAGCGGCAGGAAAGCGAACGGATGGCTGAGGACCCTTTCCAAGTGAGAGAGATGGAGCATCACTCCATGCTGTACGGTTTGCGGCAGACGGAGAAGCGTTTGGATTTCTTATGGAAGAAGCCTGGACCTCCGCTGACGTTTCGGGAGGCGTTCCCGCCGCAAGTCCTTCATGCGGATCTTACCGATGACTTGAAGATGATTTTGGAGAAATTCCGCTCCTTGAAACTGGATGTCATCGTGGTCGATCAGACCTCGCCCGAGCTGAAGCGGAATGGGTTAACCTGCGTCAAAGTGCTGATTCCGGGGATGCTGCCGATGACGTTCGGTCATCATTTGACGCGGGTTACAGGGCTGGAACGGGTACTGAAGGTTCCGGCGCAGCTCGGCTATATGAAGCAGCCGCTCACGGTCGATCAGCTTAACCCGCATCCGCATCCGTTTCCGTAAGGCGCAATGAGGGGGGAGTAGAGTGAGCCTTAAATCATTTCTGCATAAGCTGCATTATGATCCTGATCATTCCAGGCCGCCGGACTTCGAACCCGATTGGAATAATGCTCCGCTTGGTTATAAGCTGTATCGCGGCTTACCGACCTTTGCGCTCTCTTCGGAAGTGCCGCTGACCCTTGAAGGAAGATCCGTGCCGGATAGGGCGGACATTCGCGATATCGGTCATTTTCTCTGGTATGTATACGGACTTGCACAGCTGTGCCAGTCCGTCTTTTACATGGATTATGGCGGACTGGAGGGAGGAACAAGCGTAGTCCACTCGTTCCGGCGGTTCGCGCCCTCCGGCGGCTCCCTTTATCCGAGCGAATTATATGTGTACTTGAAAACGGACGATTTGCCTGTCGGGATCTATCATTACGATACGGCGCATCATCGTCTCGTGCTGCTGCGCCTTGGCGATTTTGATGCTTATCTGGCGCGGGGGTTGGGGGATCGCTGCGACCTTTCGGCTTGCTTCGGCGCTGTGTTCGTATCAACCGTATTTTGGAAAAATTTTTTTAAATATAATAACTTTAGCTACCGTTTGCAGGGACTTGACGCCGGCGCGCTCATCGGACAGCTGCTGGAAACGGCCAAACGATTCGGATATCATACGGGGGTGTACTTCCGTTTCCTCGACCGGGCCGTTAATCATTTGCTTGGCCTTACCGAGGAGGAAGAGAGCGTGTATGCAATCATCCCCTTATCGCTGCAGCCGGCCAGCGGCTGGTTCTCCAGCAACGGGACTGAAGCCGGAGTCTTGACATCCCGCCAACTGTGCGCCGCGCTGCCTGCGGTCCGGCACGAGCATTACGTCCGCTCACTTCAATCGATAGAGTTCCCGATGCTGCTTCGAATGAACGAGGCTTCGTTGATGGAAACAACGCAATCGTTCGGTCCGCTTGATGCCGCGAATATCGGAGGAACGATGATCGGCGGAGGGGAAACGGTAGCGCTGCCCCGGACGCAAAGGCTGTCGTTTGATCTGGCTTCGGTTGTTCGCAAACGGTATTCGCCGCATTTGGATTTTGTTTTTAGCAAGGTTGATGCTTACCAGGCCGCCGCTTTACTGCACGAGGCAACGGCCTCGTTCCCTTATACGAACGATTTGGATATGGCAGGCCACGGGCCCAGGAAGCGGGTGTCCATTTACGGCTGTTTGTACGGTATTGAAGGCATTCCCGCCGGCGCTTACCGTTATGATGCTCTGGCTCACGAGCTGCGGCTGATCCGTCCGGGAGACCACAGGATGCTGCTGCAGCAGGGAATAGCCATAGGTAATGTGAATCTGTTTCAGACCCCGCTTTGCCTGCATGTGGCCGCGGACAGGAATCACTATGCGGATGCGCTTGGTTTCCGGGGGTACCGCATTCAGCAGATGGAAGCAGGGATGCTTGTTCAGCGGCTGTTGATCGCGGGGGTCGCTCTTGGGCTTAACGGGCATCCGCTCCTCAGCTTTAACCCGGCCGATTGCGACAAAATTTACAAAATGGAAGCGGAGGGGGTTACCAGTCTCATCCAAGTGCCGCTAGGAGCTTGTAGACCCGGCTCCCGGCTAGAGGGCGGATTATACTCTTGAGAAAACGGCAAAAGACAGCAGCTCGAAGTCACATTCGGGCGTGCTGTCTTTTTTCGTTAATAGTAAGGCGAAATTAATAGATACACAAGAACTCCGGTGGAGCTTACATATAGCCAGATGGGCATCGTCCAACGGGCGATTTTCCGGTGCGACTCGATTTTCATATTGAAGCCCCGGGTTACGGTGATTAAGGCCATAGGGACGTTCACAATCGCCAGCAGCACGTGGGTGATCAGGACAAAAAAGTAAACGTATTTCAGCCACAGGCTTCCTCCGAATTTGGTCGGCTCGGTCAGAAAATGGTACATGACGTACGAAACAAGGAATAAAGCCGTGGTCACAAAAGCAAGAAGCACAAAGTTCCGGTGTGCCGCGATGTTTTTCTTCTTAACGAAATAAAGCGAAAGCAGCAAGAAAGCGAAGGTAAAGCAGTTAAAGACGGCGTTCAGCAGAGGGAGCAGCGTCACGTCGAAGCCGACCGTACCTTCATATTTCGGCATAAAAAACAATGCGGCGATCACTCCGATAAGGATAATGGAAAAAACCGTGATCCATGCGGTAAAATTGCGTGGTTTGCTCATGTTATTCCCCCGTTTTCTGGCATTCTGCAACTATCGTCCATTTAAGAATAGACATCCTTTTCTTCAAAAACAACGGGATTTTCCCGCGTTTTGTTACATTTTATCGAAAGCTGGGAACAGCGAGGTCCAGGCTGCCGCTCTTGCATAACATTGGAGCGGAATGCCCACCATAATATGGACTCCGGAGCAGAATGTGGAACCATGTTCAAAACACCGTTTTCGGAGGCAAATGAAGCATCACTACTTAGGAAGAGGGGCTTGCCGTGGCTTTTTTGCCGCCCGAGGACCGCATCACAACCATACAAGCAGCCGTGCTGATCTCCAATTATATGCTGGGCGTGAGTATTCTGACGTTGCCCCGTACCTCGGTAGAGGCGGCGCAAACGCCCGATGTCTGGATTTCGCTCATCCTCAGCGGATTGATCACGGTAGCGGTCGGAATTTTGATTGTAAAATTGTCCCAGCGCTTTCCGGGTCAAACCTACTATCAATATAACCGGCTGCTCGTCGGCAAGTGGCTGGGGATCACGCTCAGTTTTTTTACGGCTTTATATTTCATTCTTATGGCCTCTTTTCAGGTTCGGGCGGTGCTGGACGTTACCCGGCTGTTCCTGCTGGAGGGCACGCCTATCTGGGCGATTACGTTCGCTTTTATGTGGGTGGGCGTTTATTTGATACTGGGGGGAATCAATCCGGTCGCCCGGCTCTTCGAAGTGATCTTTCCGATCACGACCGTCATTCTGATCTTGATCGCCTTCATGGGGCTCAGCGTATTCGAACCCGACAATATGCGGCCCGTTCTGGGCCACGGCATCATGCCCGTGCTGCGCGGGTTGAAAACGACGATACTATCCTACACGTCCGTCGAGATCATGCTCGTCGTTCCCGCCTTTATGAAGCATCCGGAAAAAGCGATCAAAGCGGTGCTGATCGGGGTGCTCATCCCGGCGTTCTTCTATGTCGTCACCTGCGTCATTGTCATAGGAACGTTGTCGGTGGACGGCGTGATCACACGGACTTGGCCGACCATCACGCTTTTCCGGAGCTTCGAGTTCAGGGGAATTTTCTTCGAGCGCTTCGAGACACTGCTGCTTGTCATCTGGCTTATGCAGATTTTTACCACCTTTACGTTGTCCTATTATCTTGGAGCGCTTGGCATCGCACAGAGCTGGAAGGTGAATCATCGGACGGTCATCTTCGTCCTGCTGGCGGTTATTTATATGATCTCTTTTGCTCCTGCGGATACGAACGAATTGTTTAAGCTGGGGGATAGGTTAGGCTTGTCTTCGCTGGTTCTGTTTATTCTGGTGCCCGCGGTTCTGCACGTTCTCCCGGGCAGAAAGGGGGCCCGGTCTTGAAACGCCGAAATAGGATGCTCGCGATTCTAGCTCTGCTGCCGATGACGCTTTTGACGGGCTGCTGGAGTCAGCGGGAGATCGACGATCTTAGCCTCGTGGCCGGAATCGCGCTGGATAAAGCTCATGAAACGAAGGTTGAAAAGGCTCTGACCAAAAATGGGGCAGCGCGTAAAAAAGAGGATTTGATCTCGATCACCTATCAGATTTTTACTTCCAGCTCCGGCGGCGGGCAAGGCAAAGGGGGCGGCGGCTCGTCCGAGCAAAAGAAATATGAAAATTTTACGGAAACCGGCGATTTGTTATTGGAGTCGACCCGGGAAATCTCGCTCCGGACGGAACGCCCCATATTTGCCCAGCATTTTAAGACGCTGGTGATCGGCGACGAGCTGCTTCGTACGACACCGATCCGGAGTTTTATGGATCTGATGTACCGTGAGTCGGAATTCAGACCGAGCGCCCTGGTGTTCGTCGCCCGCGGATTGGCGAGGGAGACGTTTGAGCTGAAAGGGGCAAAGGAAATCCCGGCATTCCGCATCCTGAAAATGGTTGACAATCAATACAAATCGACCCGCATCCTTCCTTCGGTATCCTTGACCAAGCTGCTGACGTTCCTGCAGAGCAAGTCGAGCTTTTTGCTGCAAGCGATCGTCAAAGGGGGAGGAGAAATTAAATTTGCCGGGGCCGGAATCGTTCACGGACAGAGCGGAAAGCTGATCGGCTTTCTCGATGAAGACGAGCTGAGCAGCATCACGCTGATCACGGGAAATGTACGGGGAGGCGTCGTGAAGTTCGCCGACGAGGAAACCGGACAAAAAAACCTGTATGAAATCTTATCGTATAAGAGCGACATTGTGCCGCATGTGGAAGGGGACAACATCTCGTTCGAGGTTCGAATCGAAGCCCGGGGTCGGTTAAGCGAAAGCTGGGTGATGAACGAGAAAAGCTTCGACGACCGTTTCCTGAAGCGTCAGGGGCAGTATGCGGCGAAGCAATTGGAACGGAACATCCGCCAGACGCTGGAAAAAATTCAGAAGCGGTACAAAGCCGACGTGATCGGATTTAACAAGGAACTGCGCATTCATGAGCCGAAAACATGGGATAAAGTCAAATCCCAATGGGACCAAAAGTTCAGTCAAGCCGAGGTTCGCGTACACGCCAAAACGACCGTGACGGAGTACGGAGCGAGCGGTTCGAAAGTCATTGAGCATCGCAATCCGCCCGGACCATGAAGGCAATCCATAATTTAGATAAAAACATAAAAAAACATAACCGGACCTAAAAAAAACAAAAGACATTAGCAGACGGATGCTATAGATTGTAAGTACATAAATAAAATACGATATGATGAAGCATGTACATTCCGTGGATCGGCGCAGAACCTGTAAGTTTGTTTCAGGTTCTTTTTTGCACATGCTTCTCCGCTGGAATACGGGCGAACGATCATACTAAGCGGAAAGGAGGAAATGGTTTACCGTAGAGCAACGAATCCTACCCGACTAAAGGAGGAAAATGACAATGTACAGAACCCAGATTCAATCGACCCGCAGCAAAATGAGAACGTTTTCTCTGATTCTGCTTTCCGCTGCGCTGCTTCTGGCGGCCTTCGGCTTGCCCAGTCCGTTGCAGCCGAAGGTTCATGCCGCCGGAGAAATGAAACCGTTCCCACAGCAGTTGAGCTATCCCGGCATCCTCAAGCCGAATCATGTTTCGCAAGCTTCCATGAATGCGTCCGTCGCTGCTTACTACGACTACTGGAAGGGGGCACATCTGAAGAACAACTTATCTTCCTTGCCGGGCGGCTATTACGTCAAGGGGAACGTTGCGGGCGAAAAGGACGACTTTGAGGCTCTGGGCTCTTCGGAGGGACAAGGCTACGGCATGGTGATTACGGCGCTGATGGCCGGTCATGACCCGGATGCGAGAACGATTTTCGACGGGCTGTTCAAAACGGCAAGAGCTTATAAAAGCTCCGAAAATTCGAATCTGATGGGCTGGATCGTAGCGGACGACAAGAGAGCTCAAGGGCATTACTCCTCGGCCACAGACGGAGACCTTGATATCGCCTATGCGCTCATTTTGGCCGATCGTCAATGGGGGTCCGGCGGTTCCGTTAATTATTTGGCGGAAGCGAAAAAAATGATTACGAACGGCATCAAGGTCAGCAACGTGACGACCGGAAACCGGCTGAATCAGGGAGATTGGGATTCCAAAAGCACCTGGGAGACACGTCCGTCGGATTGGATGCTCAGCCATTTGCGGGCATTCTACGAAGTGACGGGGGATCAAACCTGGCTTGACGTCATCAACAATCTGTACAACGTCTACGGCCAATTCAGCAGCAAATACACGCCGGTCACCGGTCTGATCTCCGACTTCGTCATCGACAATCCGCCGAAGCCGGCTCCGCGCAAGCACTTGCCGGGGGAAGAATTCCCTGACGAATACAATTACAACGCCAGCCGCGTTCCGCTGCGCATTGTGATGGACTACGCGTTCTACGGGGATGCGAGAGGCAAAGCGATCGCCGACAAAATGGCGACATGGATCAAAGGAAAGACCGGCGGCAACCCGAACAATATCAAAGACGGCTACAAGCTTGACGGCACCGTAAACGAAAAAGCAAGCTATGCGACGGCCGTGTTCGTCTCGCCGTTCATCGCCGCGTCCATGACGAACAGCAACCATCAGGCATGGATCAATGCGGGCTGGGATTGGATGAAGAACAAGAAAGAAGGCTATTATAGCGATTCCTTTAATCTGTTATCGATGCTCTTCATTTCCGGCAACTGGTGGATTCCGACGGCCGGCGGCACGCCGGATACGCAGCCGCCTACCGCTCCGGCGAACTTGACCGCAACGGCCGTGTCGAGCAGTCAAGTGAATTTGAGCTGGACGGCTTCCACCGATAACGTCGGGGTCAAAGAGTACAAAATTTATCGCGGCGGCGTGGAGGTCGGCACGGCAACAGGCACTTCGTACAGCGATACGGGCTTGAATCCGTCTACGACCTACAGCTACACGGTCAAGGCTTATGACGCGGCAGGCAATGCGTCGGCGAACAGCAATACCGCAAGCACCACGACAAGCGACGGTCCTTCCACGGAAGCCAATCTTGCGAAGGGGAAAGCAGGCAAGGCCAGCTCAGTGGAAGGAAGCGGCTACGAAGCGTCCAAAGCGTTCGACGGCAACGCCTCCACCCGCTGGGCGAGCGTGGAAGGAAGCGACCCGCAATGGATTTACGTCGATCTCGGGAAGACGTACAGCATCCATAAAGTGAAGCTGAACTGGGAAGCCGCCTACAGCAAAAATTACAAAATTCAAGTGTCGAACGATAGCGGCTCGCCGACGAATTGGACGGACGTATATACGAAGACGAACGGGAAGGGCGGAGTCGAAGAGATCACGTTTGCCCCGCAGGATGCCCGGTATGTCCGGATGTACGGCACGGCAAGAGGCACTTCCTACGGATATTCGCTCTATGAATTCCAAGTGTACGGCCCGAGCGGAATGTGAGAGGATATGTAAGCGTTCTATTGTTAAGGTTTTATTTTGTTTTTGGCAATTCGTGGACAAGGGGCGTTTGACGGGATTAGACTGATGAATGTTCGAACCTCAGCTTGTGCGACACAACATTGATCAGAGGAGCAGTCATCATGATATCCCCAAAATGGAAACGCGCCTTATCCCTTATTCCCTTGTCCATTTGTATCCTTGGTCAAGGCCTGCCTAACGCAACCGTATATGGAGCGCCGGCCGATGCAGGAGGTCAAGCAAGTCCGTCTGCCGGAAAATGGATGACGGGCGAATACCACGCACACACCTTTCAGTCCGACGATGCGCAGGAATCTCTGGAGCACGTGCTGGATGCCGCATTCAATCAGCACGATTTCGATTGGCTGGCCCTTGCCGACCATTTGAGAATGTCCAAACGGGACGACAACGGAAACAACATTCCCGGAGGACCGGTTCCTTTCTCCAGGGGTCTTGCCCAGTATCAGGCCCCTAAAATCAAACAATGGCAGGAGTCGGGCAAGTACAAAGATAAAATTATTTTTTCGGGCTTCGAATGGGACATGCCGAAATACGAGCACGTGGGCATCGGTATCGTAACTGACAATCCGGGCTCGCCCGAGGCGCTGAAAGCCGTAAGCCAGTTCGAATACTTATTCACTAACCGGGATGAAAGCCTGTTCGATCCGGCGGACGTTGCCGCCTGGAAGGCGCAGGACAACCGGGCATACACGACTCGCGACGACGCGCTGACCGCTTTGCGGTGGCTTCGTGAAAAATATCCCGAGACCAGCTACGCGATCTTAAATCACCCTTCGAGAAAAGGCGTTTACACAATTGCCGATATCCGGGATTTTAACAGCGCCGCACCGAATATCGTCTTCGGATTCGAAGGCATGATCGGCGGACAGATGGAGCCTGACCGGGGCGGCTACAACCTGACTACCCCGGCCAACCGGTCCTATGGCGGAACGGATTACATGGTCGCCAAGCTTGGAGGCGTATGGGATTCGCTGCTTGGGGAAGGGCGTAGATTCTGGAACTTTTCCAATTCGGATTTTCATTTCAAAATCAGCAGCAACCGCTTGTACTCCAGCGGATATTGGCCGGGCGAATACTCCAAAAACTATACGTGGGTGAACGGTTCCGATATGAAGGCGGTTGTTGCCGGCATGCGGTCGGGAAAATCGTTCTCCGTATATGGCGACCTGATTAACGCGCTTGATTTTACGGTTACCGATGACGGTCGCAAGGAAGAGATGGGCGGAGAGCTTCAGGTAAAGGAGGGGGACAACCTCCAGCTTACGATCCGGTTCAAAAGTCCGGAACAAAATAATAACGGAAATCCCGTTCAAGTTGATCATGTCGATCTGATTTCCGGCGATGTTACGGGACTGGCGCAGCCGGGTACCCCCGAATATAACAAAGATACCAACGATTCGACGAAGGTGCTGAAGCGCTTCACAAGCGTGGACTGGACGACAGATGCGGAAGGTTACCATGTCGTCAGGTATAATTTGGGAACTGCAAGCAAGAACCAGTATTTCAGGCTCAGAGGAACGAATCTGGGGCTCAACGTCGAGGGCGAAACAAGCAACGGGGAGCCGCTGATCGATCCGATAACGGATATCGCCGACAACGAAACCCGGTTTATCGAAATTAACAAGCGGAATTACCGGGACCTGTGGTTTTATTCCAATCCGATCTTCGTAAGCGTGGCGCCCTACAGCGATCAGCAGGCTGTCGACGATACGAAGCAATCGTTGTCCTTGGGCGATATAAGTCAAGTCGCTGCCAATCTTCAACTGCCGACGACAGGGAAGCATGGGGCAAGCATTTCGTGGCAAAGCTCCGATCCTCAACGGATGACCGATGACGGCAAAATCGTATCGCGTCCTCTGCAGGATACGGCTCTTACGCTGACGGCCACGATCAAGCGCGGAAATGCCGCAGCGAGCCAAGCTTTTGCGGTGAATTTGAAAGGAACTTCCCTGGAGCTTCACGGCACATGGAAGACAGCAGACGGACAGCCTTATTCCAGCGGCGCCTGGACGAATCAGATTGTTACGGGCAGCGTCTATGCCAGCGTATACGGTAGTGTATATGGGACCGGTACCGACTTGGAGCTATCAACCGACAACGGGCAGAATTATAAATCCTATCATAGCAACAGCAACGTCGAGATTTCTCAAGAAGGCGTGCATTCACTGCTGTTCCGGGCCACCGATTCTTATAAAAACAAAGCATTGCTTCCGTTGACGGTAAACATTGACCTTACGCCTCCGGTCATCACGCTCAAGGGAGACCCGACCGTGAATCTGACCGTCGGTGCGGCTTACGTCGAGCAGGGCGCTTCCGCTGCCGATAACTTTGGGGTGGACGGCGATGTCGTCATCACCGGAGCCGTCGATACGCATACGGCGGGAACTTACACGGTGTATTACAATGCCCGGGATTTGGCGGGGAATCGTGCCGCCGAGGTACGGCGTACGGTCATCGTAGCGAAAGCGGCGGACAGCAGCGATTCGAGCGGCGACTCCGGAAGCTCCGGCTCCGGCGGAAGTTCGAGCTCGACGGGCGGCAATTCGGGCAGCACGACAACCCAACCGGCATCCGGCGATAAACCGAACCGCCCTGACTCTTTGGAGCTTGCGGTCAACGCGAAGCAAGCGACCAAGGGCAGCATCAAGGACGCCGTGACGATCGAAGTTCCGGCAGGCGCCTTGCCATCGAACGGTACGATTCGGGCCAGCATCCTGTCTGCCAAGGAGACTCCTTCCACCGGGAATCTGCGGGCGGTGAGTCCGGCGATCGAGGTCACAAGCACGACCGGTCATACTTTTAATCAACCGATCGCTCTGACGTTCCATTATAACGCCAGTCAATTGCTTCCGGGGCATCAGGCAGCGGTGTATTATTATCATGAGCAGCAAAAGCGCTGGATTTATATCGGCGGGACCAATCGTGCGGACGGAACCGTCACCGTGAACGTTAACCATTTTACGAAGTTCGCCGTATTCGATTATCAGCCGGCCGCTTTCCCGGATTTGGCCGGGCATTGGGCGGCGTCGTATACCGACCGTTTGGTTGGGATGAACGTCATTCAAGGGTTTGAAGACCGGATGTTCCGTCCGGAAACGTTGGTCACGCGCGGGCAATTCGCGAAAATGATGGCGGAAGCGCTCGGTCTTCAAGGCTCCGCGGACGCCTCCGGGTTTGCCGATGACCCGCAAATTCCGGATTGGGCGAAATCCGGCGTAGCCGCAGCGGTCAAAGCAGGCCTGATCCACGGATACGAAGAAAACGGCCGCACGTGGTTCAAAGCGGACCAAACGATCACCCGGGCGGAAATGTCCGTGATGATCGCGAATGCGCTGAGCTCCGGCGGCGGATTCAATTCGGGGAACCAAACCAATGCATTCCGGGATGCCGCTAGCATTCCCGCATGGGCAGAAGCAGCTGTGAACGCCTCGGTATCGGCCGGGATCGTGAGCGGGTATGAGGATCAAACGTTCCGCGCCGGTCAAACGGCGACGAGAGCGGAGGCGGCAACGATGATTTACAAGCTTTTGGAAGCTTTGAAGCTGTAGCCGATCCATTCGAACTTTAATAAACGGAGAAAGCCTGACAGGGAAACCTGTCGGGCTTTTCGGTGTACGCCCAGCATGGGCGTC
>NZ_JNVM01000021.1 GCF_000722545.1 Paenibacillus tyrphae | reverse complement strand
TCAGTTTTCAAAGGGCAATTTCGATCGACAAAATGCGCGCCGTTAGGCTATTCAGCTTTGTCGGTTGTTGTCGTCTCGTTTAGCGGCGACTTTTATAATATATCACATTCGCCCAGTAGATTGCAAGCATTTTTTTTAGACTTTTTTTGGAGTCGAGGTTAAACCCCAACGACCCACAATTTCAGTGCCGCCAAAGCGGCTAGTCCAGGCAAGCCCAGAACGCTTACGGTCCCAACCGTCACTGCGTTCAGAGGTAGCTCCAAATGCGTATATGAACTGAACAGATTTAGAATATACAACAAAATCGAAGCAAATGCAATATGCAGGCAAATCATACCTAGCCATTGGAACGCATACCGATTGCGCAGCATGACCAATCCTAACAATAAACCGGACCCGACGAGGACGCTCCACAGCAAATACGATTTCACGAAGACACCTCCATCGAGCGAGCGGCACATACTTCTTTAGCCGAGATATTCAAGTTTTTGGCTTGCTTCAGCAGCATTTCGAATCGCTTCTCCGCCGCTTCGAGGGCAAAGATGGCATAATCGATCTGTTCTTTTTCGACGACGTAATCAAAGCGTCTCTGCGCTACTTCCCATTCCATATGGGCTTTGCGGATTTCTTCCACCAGCAGCAGACGGTCCTGCTCAACGGCTTCGCGCTGCAGGCGCTCTTTCTTGCTTCCGATCTCCCATTTCCAAAGCTTCATTCCCGTCAACCTCCCGATTTAAGTCTCCAGGGTTTGTCCTGCTACTTAAATATTTATAGGGAGCTTAGCTGGGTTAGAACCAAAAAGAAGCCTTCTCATAAGCATCCATGCGGCGATCCGCGCAAATCATGCTTCGAGAGCTTACAGCAATCCCGTGTGCGTAACCGCAAATGGACGACTGCAAGCCGGCTTCTTGTGGTATCAAATCAATGTTTTATTATAGCTCTCTTCTGCCTTCCAGCGCCTTGGTCAAGGTTACCTCATCCGCATACTCCAGATCTCCTCCGACGGGCAGCCCGTGCGCAATCCGGGTCACCTTGAGGCCGAACGGGCGAACGAGCCTGGATAAATACATCGCAGTCGCTTCGCCTTCGATATTCGGGTTCGTTGCCAGAATCAGCTCCTGTACCTGTTCGTCGCTCAGCCGCTTCAGAAGATCAGCGATCCGGATTTCGTCCGGCCCGATGCCTTCCATTGGGGAAATTGCCCCGTGGAGAACATGATAGTAGCCGTTAAATTCCTTGGTCCGCTCCATGGCAACCAAGTCTTTGGGCTCCTGCACGACACAAATGACGGAAGCATCCCGGCTTTTATCCTGACAGATGCGGCAAGGATCGGTATCGGTGATATTGCAGCATACGGAGCAATAGTGCAGATTGCGTTTGACATTGACCAGTGCTTTGGCAAAGTCGATGACATCGTCTTCCTTCATGCGCAGCACATGAAAAGCAAGACGCCCCGCCGTTTTGGGTCCGATCCCCGGCAGACGGGAGAAAGAATCGATCAGTTTGGCTAGCGGTTCCGGATAAAACAAGCGATTGGCTCCTCACGCATTAAAGTTGAAAACCCCAGAGAAGGTTCTGGGGCTTGATCCGGCTTCGATTAGAACAATCCCGGGATATTCATACCGCCGGTTAATTTGGACATTTCTTTGCCAGCCATTTCTTCGGCTTTGGTCATCGCGTCGTTGACGGCGCTAAGCACCAGATCCTGCAGCATTTCCACGTCGTCCGGATCGACCGCTTCCGGTTTGATAACAACGGCCGTAACTTTCTTTTGTCCGTTTACCGTTACGCTGACGACACCGCCACCGGACGTCCCTTCGACGGTACGGTTCGCGAGATCCTCCTGAGCTTTGAGCATTTGCTCCTGCATTTTTTTCACTTGCTTCATCATCTGATTCATGTTGTTCATGAAAGACACGCTCCTCGTCGCTTAATCTTCTTTAATTTTAACCAGATCTTCCCCAAACAATTGAATGGCCTCGCTGATCCACTCTTCCTTCGCGCCGCCGGATGCCCCTTCGTCCTCCGGAACGAGCTGCAGCTCCTCCTTCGGTCCGTCGCCCGGCTTCGCCTGGTCGGCGGCAGCCTTCCAATCCCTCAGCATCATGGTCACGAGACGATACGGCTGACCGTATACTTCGGCCAACACCTGTTCGATCAGCTGCTTGTTGGCCGGCTTCTCGGTCGTCTCCCGGTGCATCGCGCTCTTGAAAGCTACGAGTACGTTGCTGTCATGAACGGAGACGGGCTCCCCGTCCACAAGCCACGCATGAACGGTGATTTTGAGCTCTTTCACCCGCCCAAGCACCTGGCTCCACTGCTGAACCACGTTGCGGAAAGCCGGATCATCCCTGCCCTGCAGGTAAGCTTCCAGTTTCTCGATCTTCTTGATGACGGCAGGCGCAGGCGCCGGACGCGAGCTTGCCCCGGATACGGGACTCGAGGCTGCGGGAGCGACTCCCTGCTTCAGCAGCTGAGACAGTTGCTCCTCCAACCGCTGAATGCGGTTCATCAGCTGTCCGACTACCCCGTCCTGACGTTCCGAAGCCGGTGCCCCGCTTGCGCTCGATCCGCCTGCCGAAGCAGACGATGCGCCCGCCTGACTGCAAAGCTTCATGAGCGCGACTTCCAGCAGCGTCTGCGGCTGAACGGAATATTTCATCTCCGTCTGATAATGGTTCAACGTATCGATCATGGCAATCAGCGCATCGGCGGAAAACCGCTGTGCCACCTCGGCAAATCGTTTCACGTCGAGAATGCGCTCGGTGAGCGCCTGCGAGCCGGGAACCATTTTGACCATCAACAGGTCGCGGAAATAATAAATCAGGCTCTCCATGCACTTATCGGCGCTTTTGCCTTCCTGCATAAACGTATCGATTAACCGCAACGCGGCGCCTACGTCTCGATCTTGTATCGCCGTCACCAGGCGCTCGAATTGATCCGAAGCCATCCCGCCTGTGATCGATAATACGTCATCATACGTCACCCGAGTGCCTGAAAATGCGATAATCTGATCGAGCAGACTAAGTGCATCGCGCATACCGCCATCGGACAGCCGCGCGATGAACGCCAGCGCGTCGTCGTCGCTCTCGATCTGTTCGTCGGCGCACACTTGACGCAGGCGCTCCACCTGCTCCTCAAGCGACACACGGCGAAAATCAAACCGCTGACAGCGTGAAATAATCGTCGCAGGTAGCTTATGAGGCTCCGTCGTAGCCAAAATAAACATGACATGGGCCGGCGGCTCCTCCAACGTCTTGAGCAGCGCGTTGAACGCCTCCGTCGTCAGCATATGCACCTCGTCGATGATATACACCTTCTGGCGCACTTCGGTTGGTGCATATTTCACTTTATCCCGGATGTCGCGGATTTCATCCACGCCGCGGTTGGAGGCGGCATCGATCTCGACGACATCCATGACCGTGCCCTCAGTAATGCGCACGCACGCATCGCATTCGTTGCAAGGCTCTACGCCCGGCCCGTTCAAGCAGTTGACGGCTTTGGCCAATATTTTGGCCGTGGTCGTTTTCCCGGTTCCACGGGGACCGCTGAACAAATAGGCGTGGCTGAACCGCCCTTCGCGAAGCGAGTTTTGTAAGGTTTGGACAATATGCTTTTGGCCGACCATATCGTGGAACGACTGCGGCCGCCACGTTCGATATAAGGCGATATGTGCCATCTTGCCCTCTCCAAATGATTGTTTGTCGTCTATTATACTACACTTGGAGGGAGGATTGAAGCCGCACCGCTTTTAAGGAAACGGAATGCTCACGGTGAACGTCGTGCCGTACCCTTTGGACGATACCCGGATATGCCCTCCGATATCCTGAATGATCCGCTGGCAGACTGACAGGCCCAATCCTGTTCCTTCTGCTTTGGTCGTAAAGAACGGATCGAAAATTTTATCAATTACATAGGCAGGGATGCCCGGACCGGTATCATGAATTTCGATATTGACCAAGCGTTCCTCCAAATCGACTTTCTCGCTTACCGTCAAGATACCCCCTTCTCCCATCGCTTCGATTCCATTTTTGCTTATATTGAGAAACACCTGCTTCAGCATCTCACGGTCCGCGACCACATGCGGCAATCCGTAGTGCGACTCATATTGAACAACGACCCGGTGCAGGATCGCTTCGTTATTGATAATAGGCAAAATGTCCCGCAGCACTTCGGAGATGTCCACTTCATCGTATGTAACGTTCTTCGGCTTGCCGAGCAGCAAAAATTCGTTGACCAGCTCGTTGATCCGATTGATTTCTTTCAGCATCACCACGGTGTACCCGTCTTCACGTTCCATACCCTGCTCTTGAAAGGTTTTGCGCAGTACTTGCAAAAAGCCCTTGATCGACGTGAGCGGGTTGCGGATTTCATGGGCCGTGCCTGCAGCGATTTGGCCGATCATCGCCAGACGGTCGCTGCGCTGCACCTGTTCCTCCAGGGAACGCAGGTTGGTGACGTCCTTGAAAATAAGATAAGCGCCGACGATCCGCTCTTCTTCATCCCGAAGCACACTGGAATCGACCAGCAGCTCGTAT
The DNA here is from genome assembly GCF_000722545.1 of Paenibacillus tyrphae. Taxonomy (GTDB): domain Bacteria; phylum Bacillota; class Bacilli; order Paenibacillales; family NBRC-103111; genus Paenibacillus_G; species Paenibacillus_G tyrfis. Next base: position 227,606 of record NZ_JNVM01000021.1, on the reverse strand, counting down.
CGCTCCTGGTTATTGGTCCAAGACAAGGCATGGTTGCGTACGACCATCCCGTCCAATATACTCCGCTGCACCAGCCAATGCTCGGCAGGCAAATCGGCAAAAATGGAATCCAGCGATTGATGGAGTACCTTTTCTCTTTCTAACCCCAGCACGCGGCAAGCCATGTCACTGATATCGATCAGCTCAAATTCGGTATTGATCAGCATCACTCCGAGATTCACGTCCCGAAGGAATATGCCGGCAAAGCGTTGAAGCAAGGTCAGTTCGTGCCGCATCGTCTTCCTCCCCCCATTAATCAGCGGATAGCCGAGCGCAATGGGTGTATGATTATGGTTTACTTAGCCTGGTTAACTTTAGTATACAATTCTCCTAATTTTTTCATTTTCCTTCTGTCAAATACAAAAAAACACCAAGTTCGACAAGCTTTTACAGCTCATGATCTTGGTGTTATTGTTTTTGTTATGAAGGAAACCGCGCACCTACCTTGATATTACGATCCAAGTGGAATTTTTATCGTCAGCTCAAGTTAGGCCACCCTCCGGCACATGAAACATCCTGCTTATGGCTGCTTCCTTCCGGACCTGACCAAATTCACAGGCATCCATTGCGGAGGACCCGACTCTCAACACCAACTTTAAAACCCAAACCTTACATCGCAATACCGCGAATAGGCGTTCGACCCCGCTACAGCGGATTGCGGGTTACAGGGCACCGCTACCTCCCCGTCTAGCACGGCATAGATAAGTATAGTCGATTCGTGTCCAAATAGCAACCTCAAGGGGTTATTTAGCAGTAACGGTAACGTTAGCATTATATCTCGGCGCGGCGAAAGCCAAAGCTTCGGCAGCCCCCTGCCGGATCCGTTCGATTTCTTCCGGCGAGGTATGGGCGGGAGCATTCAAACGAACGTAAGCGGTCGGCCCGTTCAAGCTGATGCTCGTGATGCTGACGTTCGGAAACCTCTGGCTAATCGCATTCTGCATGACGCGCAGATCATCGGGATATGTTCGAAAGCTGGCACTAAGCGGCATATTCGGGTTCGTCTCGGTAATCCCGAGCGCGCCGTCCCGGGTATGCGTCGCGGAGTTTTTGGTAAACTTTTGCTGCTGGCACGCCGCAATCCCGGACAACGCCAAAGCTGCGCTCAGCAGAACGGCAAGCGATCTTAACAAATGAAAACACCTCCTGCAGCTCTAAGATCGGATGATCTTAGGATAGCCACAGGAGGCGCGCTTATGCCGTTATGCTACTGGCAACAAATTACATGCCATATTTCTTTTTGAATTTATCGACGCGACCGCCGGCATCCACAAATTTTTGCTTCCCGGTAAAGAACGGGTGGCAAGCGGAGCAAATCTCTACACGAAGATTTTGCTTAATGGATCCCGTTTCAAACGTGTTACCGCATGCGCAAGTAACCGTCGTTTGATGATAAGTCGGATGAATCGCTGTTTTCATTGCCCTTTCACCTCTTTTGCCCTGAAACACCATGTGAATCAGAGTTATCATTTAAACACACATGAGCAATTATAACACGTCCGTTAGCCGCGCTGCAACTGTTTCTTGCGCCGTTCCGCCAGCTCGTCCGGAATGTGCGTATACGAACCAAGCACGACATCCGGCAGCTCCTCGCGGAAAATTTCCAGCATCTGCTTCATGCCGTATCGTTCGCCCCGGGCCTCAGGAATAAGGCTCAAATAACTCTCCGGGTCGATGTTCAGGTTACGCAGCTGGATCAGCTTCAGATCGGTTCGGCGGGCGAATTCGATCATCGCTTCGATCTCTTCCTCCCGGTCGGTAACCCCGGGGAAAATAAGATAGTTGATCGACGTGGCAACCCCTTTGTCAGCGGCGTAGCGCAGCGATTTCTCGACATTGCGCAGCGTATAGCCGCGCGGCTTGTAATAGGCGTTGTAATGATCGTCCAACGCGCTGATCGTGCTGACGCGCATCAGATCGAGTCCGGCGTCCACGATGCCGCGGATATGATCGGTTAAGCCGGCATTCGTATTGATATTAATAAAGCCCAGATCCGTACGGCTCCGCACTTCGCGGATCGCTTCGATGATCGTCTTGGCTTGGGTGGACGGCTCGCCTTCGCAGCCCTGCCCGAAGCTGATAATGCTCTCCGGCGTCTTCAGGTGCTCCAGCATGACCTGCACGACTTCTTCCGTCGAGGGCTTGAAGTTCATCCGGGTCTGCGGCGCCGGAAACCCGCTATCATCCGGCTGCTCGGAGATGCAGCCGAAGCAGCCTGCATTACAGGAGAACGAGACCGGAACAGCTCCTTCCCAACGGTTCAAAAACGTATTGGAAGCCGTCAGGCACTCGTATCCAAGGGCACAATTGGACAAATGCTGAAACAGCCGGTTGTCCTTGTAATCTCCAAGAATCCGTTTTACTCCTAGCTCCAATTCGTCGGGATCGCAGTTGCGCGGGTTCCAGCGCTCCGGATCGTCGCAAGCCTCGGCTGCGACGTAGAAGCCGCCGTCTTTCCATACGACCGCCGTATAACCGAACAAAGGCAGCACTTTGGATTGATCAGCCTTCACGTAACCCGGCAGCAGCAGGCGGGTAAAGCTCTGCGGCAGCAAGGCTCCGACCGCGGAGAAGTCCCCCGGCACGACCTTCATTTCGCCCGTCCGCTTATGAACGCCGATCGGCCGCGTATCCGGCAAGCTGACGAGAGTGGCTCCTTCAGGCAGTGGAATTAGCTCGTTTTCCATCATTTCCGTTACCAGCTCGCCACTGCGGCCAAGGCCCGTGTATTCTGGATGGTCGAATAGGTTGCCGTCACGGTCCGCATAAACCAGATTCATAAGGTCCTCCTTCTACGAGACGGAGTGCTTGACCCGACGGGATGTGCCACCGCTGCCGCCCGATTGCGGGCTGCCGCCGTTCGGATCGAGGGTATCCAGAAACTCTTGGTTCGTTTTCGTCTCGGCGAATTTTTTGAGGAACGCATCGATGTAATCGTGCGAATCGTTCATTCCTTTGCGGATCGCCCATACCTTGTCGAGCTCTTCTTTCGTCAGGAGCATTTCTTCGCGGCGCGTACCCGAGCGGCGGATATCGATAGCCGGGAAAATGCGGCGTTCCGCCAGCTTGCGGTCCAGATGCAGCTCCAGGTTCCCGGTTCCTTTAAACTCTTCATAAATGACGTCGTCCATCCGCGAGCCGGTTTCGATCAAGGCTGTCGCGAGAATCGTCAGGCTGCCGCCTTCTTCGATATTGCGCGCAGCACCGAAGAAACGTTTCGGCCGATGGAAGGCCCCGGGATCGATACCCCCGGACAGCGTCCGGCCCGTCGGCGGTACGACGAGGTTGTAAGCCCGCGCCAGACGCGTAATGCTGTCCAGCAAAATAACGACGTCCTTCTTATGCTCCACAAGCCGCTGTGCGCGTTCCAGCACAAGCTCAGCGACCTTGATATGATTTTCCGGCACCTCGTCGAAGGTGGAAGCGATCACTTCCCCGTTGACGGAGCGCTGCATGTCGGTAACCTCCTCCGGGCGTTCGTCGATCAAGAGAACGAACAGCTTGACATCCGGGTGATTGGTCGAGATGCTGTTGGCGATTTCCTTGAGCAGCAGCGTTTTTCCCGCTTTCGGCGGGGCTACGATCAAGCCGCGTTGGCCAAAGCCTACAGGAGCCAGAAGATCCATCAAACGGGTGGACAGTTTCGTAGGAGAGGTTTCCAGACCCAGTTTCCTTTGCGGATAAAGAGGAGTAAGCGCTGCGAAGTGCAGCCGTTCCGAGGCCGTATCCGGGTCTTCGCCGTTGACGGCTTCCACGTGCAGCAGCCCGAAGTAACGTTCGTTCTCCTTGGGAGGCCGACATTTGCCGGATACGACGTCGCCGGAACGCAGATCGAATCTGCGAATCTGCGAAGCGGAGATGTAAATATCCTCCGAGCTCGGCAAATAGTTGATCGGCCGCAGAAAACCGAAGCCCTCCGGCAGGACATCGAGCACGCCCTCCATGAACATCAAGCCGCTTTGTTCGGCCTGTGCGCGTAGAATGGCAAAAATAAGTTCCTTCTTCTTCATTTGGCCGTAGTACGGGATTTGATGTTTTTTAGCCAGCTTGTAAAGCTCTGTGAGCTTAAGCGCTTCAAGCTGAGCGAGATGCATATCCATAAATTTTCAACCACCAAACTATTAATTTTTCTAGCCAGTGCAAAATATACTCTAGCCTTACCCAATTTCGGAACAATCTATACCGTTCTTAGTCATTCTGCCGCCAAACTTCCGCTCCTAAATTCGATAGATTGGTTACCAGATGATCGTAGCCTCTGTCGATATATTCAACGCCTGTAATTTCCGTAACGCCGCCCTCGACCGTCAATCCGGCAATAACCAGCGATGCACCTGCGCGAAGATCGGTCGCTTTAACCTTGGCCGCGCTTAGCTGACTGCCTTCGATGACGGCGGATCGGCCTTCCACTTTGATCTTGGCCCCCATACGCATGAGCTCCGGGACATGCTTGAACCGGTTGCTGTACACATAGTCGCTCAAAATGCTGACTCCGCGCGTCTGCGTAAGCAGACTGCTCATCGGAGACTGCAAGTCGGTCGCAAACCCGGGATATACGAGCGCTTTCACGTCCACACTTTCGTATTCCGGCTGCCCGACCACACGGATCGATTCGTCCATTTCGTAAATATGTACGCCCATTTCCTGCAGCTTGGCTGTTAAGGCTTCCATATGTTTCGGGATAACATTATCGACAATGACGTCACCGCGCGTTGCCGCTGCGGCAATCATGTAAGTACCTGCTTGAATGCGGTCCGGAATGATCGAATGACGGCAGCCGTGCAGCGCATCGACGCCCTCGATTCGAATCGTTTCGGTTCCTGCGCCTTTGATTTTGGCGCCCATGGAGTTCAAAAGTGTAGCTACATCTATAATTTCAGGCTCTTTTGCCGCATTTTCAATAGTCGTGACGCCTTTGGCCCGCGAGGCCGCCAGCATGATGTTAATCGTCGCCCCTACGCTGACGACGTCCAGATAGATTTTTGCTCCGCGCAATTCTTTCGCCTGGATGTGCAGGGCGCCGTTTTCGTTCGTAATTCGTGCCCCCAATGCCTCAAAACCTTTGATATGCTGATCGATCGGCCGCGGTTCGAAATTGCAGCCGCCAGGCAAACCTATTGTCGCCTCGCCGAAACGCCCGAGCAAGGCCCCCATCAAATAATAGGAAGCTCTAAGCTTCTTCACGTTCCCGTTAGGCATCGGCCGGGATAACAGCCGGCTCGGATCGATCATCATCTGATCCTTGCTCCATTCTACCGATGCGCCGAGTTCCTGCAGCAGCTCGGTATAAATCGCCACGTCGCTAAGGATAGGCAAATTATCGAGCGTAACTGCCGTTTCCGATAAAATGGCGGCCGGTATAAGCGCAATCGCGCTATTCTTGGCCCCGCTGATTTGAACCGTTCCCCGCAGCGGGCGCCCACCGGCGATCATCAATTTCTCCATTCGTTGTTCTTCCTCCCACTTCACTGCTTTAACGCATTACCAGTCAGGTGCAAACTCGTCTAAGTTGGGTTCCGTGCCTACGTTTACAAAAGAAGAGAGGGAAATACACCGAAATCCGGTGTATTTCCCGCTGTGGTCGATTAAGCTTGGTTGGCGCTTCCGAACAGCTGGATTTTCGATTTTACCACTTCAACCATGGCTTTGCGGGCAGGAGTGAGGTATTTGCGAGGATCGTACACTTTCGCGTCTTTATTAAGAACTTCGCGGATCGTTTGCGTACAAGCCACTTGATTCTCGGTGTTCACGTTGATTTTGCCTACGCCGGCTTCGATGGACTTGCGGATCATTTCGTCCGGAACGCCGGAGCCGCCGTGCAATACGACCGGAACCGGAATCGCTTTTGATACCTTCTCGATAATATCGAAATGGATGTTTGGTTCGCCGGCATACATGCCGTGTGCCGTACCTACGGCAATCGCCAAGCAGTCGACGCCTGTCTCTTCGTAGAAGCGGATCGCTTCTTCCGGTTTCGCCAGGTTGGCAGCGGACTCATCTACGCTAATGTCGTCTTCCACGCCGCCGATCGTTCCAAGCTCGCCTTCGACGGATACGCCCATCGCATGCGCAGTTTTCACGACCTCTTTCGTCAGACGGATATTTTCTTCAAAGGAATAATGCGAGCCGTCGAACATGACGGAGCTGAAGCCTGCGCGGATACATTTCATCGCGACTTCGAAGCTGCTGCCATGGTCAAGATGCAGGGCGATCGGAAGACCGGATTTCTTAGCGGCCGCTTCCGCGATCGCTACCGTAAATTCGATGCCCATATACTTCAGCGCGCCTTCGGATACGCCAAAAATAAACGGGGATTTCAATTCTTCCGCCGCTTCCGTAATGGCTTGGGCAAATTCCAAGTTATTCATATTGAACTGACCTACTGCATACTTGTTCGCTTTTGCTTTAGGCAAAAATTCGTTCATCGAAACGAGTGGCATGGTGGTTCTCTCCTCCTATGTCGTTAATGACCGTGCCAGAGTGCTTGTCTGTACTCTTTTGTCATACTGGCCCATTATATCATAGATCGCGACAAACGTTAATAATCTATCGCACACCCTGCCCAAGACGAGAGACTCCAAGAAACGCTCAAGAAAAAAGAGGACCCTCATCAGGATCCTACGGCGTAAGAGTTATTGTTAGGAGTTCGCAACTGCTGGTTGACGGCTTGGCGCAGCTCGTCGATGTCGAACGGCTTCGTGAAGTGCATGATCGCGCCGAGATCGGTCGCTTCCTTGATCATGTCCAGCTCTCCGTATGCCGTCATCATGATGACTTTGATCGACGCATCAATGCTTTTAATGTGCTTGAGGATATCGAGACCGTCCATGCCCGGTATCTTCATATCGAGCAAAACCAGATCGGGCGATACGTTTCTTACAATCTCGAGTGCGAGTTTGCCGTTGGAAGCCTGATAGGTTTCGTAGCCTTCACTGCTGAAAACCTCCATCAACAGGATGCGGATGCCGTTTTGATCGTCAACTATGAGCAGCTTCTTTTTCATCGAGGTATCCTCCTATTCCGTTTCCCTGAGGTTGAGAATTCCGTTCTGCTATGCCCGCAATAACAGTATTCGCTGCCGCCCCCGCGATTCCTGCCGTATCTTCAAAAAAAGTTGAAAACTTTTACAAATTAAGCAGACATGCACAAACCGTTCGCTTCTTGGATATAAAAAAACAGGAAGCGCGTCCGGTTCATGCCGGATACGTCTCCTGCTTGGATAGCTGCGCACAGCGATTTATTTGGAATGATCGTAGGCCGCTTGTACGAAATGCTTGAAAAGCGGTTGCGGACGGTTCGGTCTCGAAGTGAATTCCGGATGGAATTGCACGGCTAGGAACCAAGGATGGTCCGGGCATTCGATAATCTCGACCAAACGGCCGTCCGGGCTTGTGCCGGAAATCTGCAAGCCGGCCGCTTCGATGCGGTCGCGATACTCGTTGTTGAACTCGTACCGGTGGCGATGGCGCTCGTAAACGAGCTCGTCGTCGTAGCAGCGCATCGCGAGCGATCCTTCTTTGAGCTTGCAAGGATACAGGCCGAGGCGCATCGTTCCGCCGAGGTCTTCGATATCCTTCTGCTCCGGAAGCAGGTCGATAACCGGATAAGGTGTCGTCGGATGGATCTCCGAGCTGTTCGCGCCTTCGAGCCCGACCACCGAGCGAGCGTATTCGACAACAGCCACCTGCATGCCGAGACAAATGCCGAAGAACGGGACTTTGTTCTCGCGCGCGTAACGGATCGCCGTCACCTTGCCTTCGATGCCGCGGTCGCCGAAGCCGCCCGGCACCAGAATGCCTTGAACGCCGGAGAGCAGCTGATCCACGTTATCGTCGGATACTTCCTCCGCATTGACCCAGCGGATTTTGACTTCGGTATTGCAGTCGATTCCGGCGTGGCCGAGCGATTCGACAATGCTGAGATAAGCGTCGTGCAGAGCGACGTATTTGCCGACAATGGCAATTTCGGTCGTCGTCTTAAGCGACTTCACCCGGTTCACAAGGGCTTCCCACTCCGTCATGTCCGGCTCGTTCGTGGACAGCTTCAGGTGGTTGACGACAATATCGTCAAGTCCTTGCTCGCGCAGCATCAACGGCACTTCATATAACGTCTCGGCATCGATGCACTCGATCACGGCGCCTGGGTCGACATCGCAGAACTGCCCCAGCTTGCGCTTCATGTCCTCGGTCAGCGGATGCTCCGTCCGGCAGACGATCACATGCGGCTGGATGCCGATGCTGCGCAGCTCTTTGACGCTGTGTTGGGTCGGCTTCGTTTTCACTTCGCCGGCCGCTTTCAAATAAGGAATGAGCGTGACGTGAATGTACATGACGTTCTCACGGCCGATGTCGCTCTTGATCTGACGAATCGCTTCAAGGAACGGCAAACTCTCGATATCGCCCACCGTACCGCCGATCTCGGTAATGACGACGTCCGAATGCGCTTCGCGTCCGGCGCGGAATACCCGCTCCTTGATTTCGTTCGTAATGTGCGGGATGACCTGAACGGTTCCACCCAAATATTCGCCGCGGCGCTCTTTGGCAATGACGGAGGAATACACTTTCCCCGTTGTGACATTGCTGTTTTTCGACAGGTTGATGTCGATAAAACGTTCGTAGTGTCCGAGGTCAAGATCCGTTTCCGCGCCATCGTCGGTGACGAACACTTCCCCGTGCTGGTAAGGGCTCATCGTTCCCGGGTCCACGTTAATGTAAGGATCGAACTTCTGGATCGTGACTTTCAGTCCGCGGTTTTTGAGCAGCCTTCCGAGCGATGCGGCCGTGATGCCTTTGCCTAAGGAGGAAACGACGCCCCCGGTCACGAAAATGTACTTTGTCATCTGTAATACCTCCCAAAAGTTTTGCATCCCGATCCAGGATAAACGGCTCCGACGTCCTTATCTTAAAAGGATAAGCACGTTTATCAAGGTTGATACGAAGCGATAAGTTACGAAGAGTTATAAAATTTTTCCAACAAAAAAAAAAGAAAAAGCCCCCGTAAATACGGGGCACTTTTTTTTCAAAAATCATCAAGGTTCGTAACGTTCCATCTAAAGCCCAGAAAATAGTTTACTCTGAACGATCCCGACTGTCAAGGACAAGCCTGTTTTATTTATTTTCGTCCTCGTCGTCGTCCGCACTGTCGTCGTCATCGCCCAAATCTTCCAGATCCTCTTCGGACTCTTCCTCATCCAGCGTTTCGTCCAGTTCCTCGTCTTCGAGCTCTTCGTCTTCGAAAAACTCGGTTTCTTCCTCGGCTTCTTCTTCCGCTTCAAAATCGTCGTCGCGAGGCGCATCGAACGAATCGTATTCTTCTTCTTCGCTGAATACGTCCTCTTCCTCGGCGTACAGCTCCTCGTCGTCGAGATCGTCATCCTCGTCGTTAATGATGCGCGGACGCTTGCCGCTGCCCACCGAATCCTCGGACTTCTCGACGGGATACCAGCGTTTCAATCCCCATAGATTGGTGCCGACGCACGCAAAGCGGCCGTCGATATTAATCTCCGTATATAATTGCGCAATGACCTGCATGACTTCGTCATCGGACAGACCTTTGATTTTGGCAATCTCCGCCATCAAATCCCGATAGTAATACGGCGTATTGGCCGCTTTCAGAAGCTCAAAGGCAAGGTCGACCATAGGCATTTCCTTGGCTTGCTCTGCGCCGATTTTAAGCAGTAAGTTTTGAGCACTCATTTCGGGGCACATCCCTTCCAACGTCTTTAACTACCACTAAACTATCCACTATCACCAATAAGTAAACCTTATTTTATGTAAAAAAGCAACTGGCCGCGCACCATTTCCCGAAATGGAAACAAGGACCGCACCGGCAGCTCCTTCGCGCTCGGCGCCGTCCGCTGCAGGCGTGATCCTTGTTCCGACTGTATCCGCAAAAGACAAGGAGCCGACCGACCGCTGTCTTTTGCCCCTGCTGAATGAAAGACGGAGGAGTGCCAGACCCTCCCCTACTTATGGTATGTGCCCGCTTTCGCTTTGACACGGTTACGCACCTAATTATTTTGAATAAGGCCATGCGCTCATACAGAAGCTTTCGGTCCCTCATACGATACAAAAAGGAATTTCCGAGCCTGTGGGAGGGAACGACATGAATCCGTCGACGTTCGTGTCATGGCTTCACGAAGCCATGGAAGGCTCCGAGGGTGCCGATGAGCGGCATATTATCCGGTTTCTGAACGACCGTGATTATGCCGCTTTCGCCCGGCAAATCGGCCGGCAGCGGAAATCACTGCCCCGGCTGCACCAGATTCAGCCGCTCCGTCTCATCCGCGCCATCTCCTGCACGCTTCGGGCCGGCAGCGAAGCGGTTTCGGCCCCTTTTATCCGTTCGATCGAGCCGGATACGCGCATTAAGCTGCATGTCTTGGGCCATGCTTCGTCCGCTCTGCCGTCCGGCGAAGAAAAAAAATCGCCCGTCAAGGCTGTCATCCCTTGGGGAGTCCGCCATATTCGCGCCCCGCAGGCTTGGATCAAATCGCGCGGGGAACGAGTCCGCATCGGCGTCATCGATACAGGCGCGGATTATACGCACCCCGACCTTCGCCACTGTTTGTCGCGGGGCGTCAATATTTTAAACCGCCAGCTGCCGCCGATTGACGACAATGGCCATGGCACGCATATCGCGGGGACGATCTCGGCGTACACCCGGCACCGGGGCATTATCGGCGTGGCGCCGCAGGCCATTATTCATCCGGTGAAAGCTTTCGATCAACACGGCGGCGCGTTCGTCTCCGATATTATCGGAGGCATCGACTGGTGCGTCTCCAGCGGCCTCGATATCATCAATATGAGCTTCGGTATGAAAACGTACAGCAAAGCGCTGGAAGCGGCGGTGCTCAGCGCCTACCGGAGCGGCATCATCGTCGTAGCCTCCTCCGGCAACGAAGGCAATCAGGCCGAGGTCGACTATCCGGCCCGGCTGCGGCAAGTGATCGCCGTCGGAGCGACGACCCGCAAAGGCAGGATTGCCCCCTTCAGCAATATCGGCAAACAGATCAACATCTACGCGCCCGGGGAAAAAGTATACTCCACCTGGCTGCGGGGCAAGTATCACGAGCTCAGCGGCACGTCCATGGCCACCTCCCACGTCACAGGGGTTATCGCGCTGATGCTTGCGAAAAAGCCTGGTCTCAAGCCGCTGCGAATAAAAAATTTGCTGCGCAAGCACGCCCGCTATATCATAAAATCGCGCAAAACGATAACCGGCGCCAAGGAAATTCACGCCTTTCGAAGCGTATCCGCCGTATCCAAATAACCGGTCACTCCGGTACGGCTACGGCGGTCAGGCATATGCTGCAGCGCTCGGGCGCTTGTCCCATCACCGACAGCTCATAGCTCCAGCGGACGGCAAGCAAAGCGTCCGGTCCATCCGCGGCGACGTCCAGCGTTTGGGTAAACGTCTCCAGCTCAATACGCCCTTGAGGGGTCTGAAGATAGCCGTAATGCCGCCGGTCCGGAACGAACGTCTGCTCGAACGATACGTCCCCGTGCCGGACAATCCGCACTTCCCCCTGCTCTACCCGGACGGTCGTTACCGTACGACCCATCTCCGCTTCCGGAGGCTCCGCATACCGGAGGTATGCATGCCGTCCCTTCGAGAACCATTCGCCTGTCATCCTCCGCACGATCCGTTCCCCGCCGCTGTCGCTTTCCAGCGTAATGCATACGGTCCGCTTGCCGGTACCGGATTGCTGCTTTTCCGTCATCTTCGTTTTCTCTCCCGTCCTGTTTGATCCTCCTATTGTACAAAAAAAAGAAGTCCACGGACAGGACTTCTTCCGCTCCCGGACAAGCCCGGACTCGACGGGAGGCGGCGGGTCTTGCTAAGATGGTATAGGAAGAGCGGACTTCCATTTATGGAAACCAAATGAAGACTTCCTACGTCTGTTATAGTAAGTTTCGGCTGCCGCGAGAGGCAGCCACCAATCCATCCCTAGGAGATTGCTCATACCCATGGATTCCAACGAAAGCAACCGCAATAAAAAATTGTCAAGAAGATCATTTCTGAAAACTTTGACGTTAAATGGCGCCGGACTCGTTGCCCTGCCCGGGGCCACCTACGGATATGCCCGTTACGCCGAGCCGAAATGGCTGGAAGTCACACAATATACACTGTCATTTGCAAGACTGCCCCAACAGATGGACGGTATAAAAATAGTGCAGTTCAGCGACGTGCACCTCGGCTTTAACTTTGATACGAAGGACTTGTCGGAACTGATCGGACTGATCAACCGGATTCAACCGGATATCGTATGCTTTACCGGAGATCTGGTGGATTATGCCGTCGGACCCGACGGCGACGCCTATGCCCGCGTACTCTCGGAGCTGAGGCCCCCGCTGGGAAAATATGCGGTGCTGGGCAATCACGATTACTATAAAGAAGCTCCAAAAGTTGAAGCTCTATTGGAAACCGCCGCTTTCGAGCTGCTGACCAACAGGATGGTCCGGATTCAACATCAGGGGAGCAGCTTCGTCATGGCAGGCGTAGACGACCAATGGAAAGGCTACCCTGACATCGACAAGGCGCTGGCCCGCGTTAAACCGGAGGACTTTGTCCTTTTGCTATCGCATTGCCCCGATTTTGCCGATATCGCCGTACAGTATCCGGTTGACCTCCAACTGTCGGGACATAGCCATGGGGGTCAAGTGCGACTGCCGTTCTACGGGCATGTGGTTACGCCGAAATTCGGAAAGAAATATGTCCTCGGGCATTACGTTCTTGGCGCCGGCAAGCTGCAGCTGTACGTCAATCGGGGCATCGGCGTTTCCGAGCATCCCGTCCGCTTTCTATGCCGTCCGGAGCTGACGGTGTTCACTTTGCGAAGAGGTTAAGGCGGCGCAGCAAGACCCCCAGCCCCAATACCGCCACGGCCCCGAACAATTCAAGCTCCATATCGTGCTGTGCGTCCCACGGATCGCCTTGCGATCCAAGAAACAACGCGCCCATCTCCGGGGCTACCAGTCCGGCGACCCACATCTCGATCAACTCGTAAAACGCGCCGGTGGCCAGCACGACGGCGACGGCAAGCGCATCCGCCGCAAAGCCTCTCAAGCCCGCAAGCCTCCTAAGCGCCTCCCGGATCGGTCCGGCTAGCAGCACTCCATAAGCCAGATGCACCAGCCGGTCATACGGCAGACGCCCCCCGCCGAACAGCAGCTGCAGCAGCGGATCGATCGGCGTCGCGCCGTAGGAGCTATGCGACCCGTACGTATGAAGCGCCAAAAACAAAGCGATCCCCACATAAGAACCGTGACTGAGCGGAAACCTTCGGTAGGTTCCGATCAGCCCCCCCACGCACAGAAAGATCAGCAAATTTTCCAGCAGCCAGTCGAACCGGTTGGTTGGCGCTATCGCCATCCATGCCCAGAATCCCCCATACGCCAGCAGGACGAAAAGCGGAAACGCAGGTTTTGTTGTTGCCACCCATGATTTTGCCGCATTCAAACGCGAGCCCCCCTCTCTTTTATGGCTCTATTTGTAGGCCGCATCCAACGGGGGGATAAGTACTAACTTCGACTAGTACCGGGCGGGTGGGCAGCCAACGCAAAAAGCCGCCACGCTTCCCGCAAGGGGAAACATGGCGGCGGCACTTCCGCGCAATTCGATTACTTCACCAAGCCGAGCAGCATTTCACGAATCAGCTTGCTGGCGACGATCTGGGTCTGTTCCGTCGGGTCGTAGGCCGGGGCCACTTCGACGAGATCGGCGCCGACGAAGTTCAACTCGGAGGCGGCCATTGCATGAATCGCCGCGAGCAGCTCCTTGGACGTGATGCCGCCTGCTTCGGCGGTACCGGTGCCCGGAGCGCACATCGGATCAAGCACGTCGATGTCGATCGTCAAATAAACCGGACGTCCGGCCAGCTCAGGCAGCACCTTCTTGAGCGGCTCCAACACTTCGAACGGATAGAAATTAATATTCTCGCGTCCGAACTGGAATTCCTCGCGGGAGCCGGAACGGATGCCGAACTGGTACACGTTCTTGCCGCCCATGAGCAGCGCTGCTTTACGAACCGGCGTCGAGTGGGACAACGGCTCGCCTTCGTACTGCTCGCGGAGATCAGCATGCGCATCGATGTGGATGAGCGCAAGATCCGGGTATTTCTTGTATACCTCTTGGATGACCGGCCACGAAACGAGATGCTCGCCGCCAAGGCCGAGCGGAAATTTGCCGTCGGCCAGCAGTCCGCGGACGTATTCGCCGATGATGTCGAGGCTGCGGCCCGGGTTGCCGAACGGCAGCAGCAGGTCGCCTGCGTCGAAATAATTGATGTCTTCCAAGCTTTTATCCAAATACGGGCTGTATTCTTCCAGACCGATCGACACCTCGCGGATACGCGAAGGGCCGAACCGGGAGCCGGGACGGAAGCTGACGGTATAGTCCATCGGCATACCATAAATGACGGCGCGGGACGCCGCATAGTCGTCCGAGCTCAGAATGAACACGTTGCCGGAATATTTTTGATCAAGTTTCATCAGTCGCTAGTCTCCTCCGCTTACTTCGTCAAATCTTCTACGAATTTCGGCAGTACGAAAGCCGCCTTATGCAGACGCGGCGAGTAGTACTTCGTGTCGATTTCCGGAATTTTCGTTTCGTCAACGGCGAGCGGATCGTGCTTCTTGCTGCCCATAGTGAAGGTCCAGAGGCCGCTCGGATACGTCGGGATGTTCGCACAGTAGACGCGGACGATCGGGAAAATTTCCTTCACGTCGCGGTTGACGTTTTGGATCAGATCCGCTTTGAACCACGGGTTGTCCGTCTGGGCTACGAAAATGCCGTCTTCCTTCAGCGCGTCGTAAATGCCTTTATAGAAGCCCTGCGTGAACAGGTTCACCGCCGGACCGACCGGCTCGGTGGAATCGACCATGATCACGTCGTACGTGTTCTTATGGTCGTGGATGTGCATGTAGCCGTCGTTCACGATCACTTCCACGCGCGGGTTGTCCAGTTCGCCTGCGATGGTCGGCAGGTACTGTTTGGAGTACTCGATAACTTTGCCGTCGATGTCGACCAGCACCGCTTTTTCCACTTCCGGGTGCTTCATCACTTCGCGGATGACGCCGCCGTCGCCGCCGCCGACCACGAGCACGTGCTTCGGATTCGGATGCGTATAAAGTGCCGGATGCGCAACCATCTCATGATAGACGAACTCGTCCTTCACGGTCGTCATGACCATGCCGTCGAGCACGAGCATCGTGCCCCATTCTTCCGTTTCGATCATTGCAAGATCTTGGAAGTCGGTTTTTTCGGTGACGTGCGTTTTGCTGATTTTTGCCGTAATGCCGAAGTTATCGGTCTGCTTCTCCGTGTACCACAATTCCATATGTAATTCCACCTTTCGTTCGGTTCGTTAGGGCCGGCCGTACAAGGGCCGGAAGACGGGCGGACATCTGCTTTTTTCCAAGGATTCAGCTTGTCTCTGGCATGTCAAATTGTATTATAGAGTATCTCCCCGAAATTGCAAATACAAAGAGGGTCGTTCCGTCCGTTTTTCAAAAAAAATTAACGTTTCCGCCGGCCCCTCGTGAATACGCGCTGCTATGTTTTTCCATACTGGGAATAGAGACGGAAAGCATCGGCGGAAAGACGGAAGGAGCTGACGGAACGTGTCGGACATGCCCAAAAAACAACCTGCGCCGGAAGACGGCGGAGCGCTCCGCTTCGCCCGGCGGCTTAAAGCGTGGCTGTCGTTTTCGTTTACGTGCCTGCTGCTCGGCGCCGGAATCATGATCGTGCTGCTGCTGTTCATGCGCTCGCAGGCGCTTCCCGTGTCCAAGACGGAGGCGGCGTCGGAGATGTACGACGTGCACGGCGAGCTGATCGAAGCGTACGGCGCGGTGAAAAACCGGCAGAGCGTACCGCTGAAAGACATTTCTCCGAAGCTGCTCGATGCGACGCTGGCGGTGGAAGACCGCACGTTCTACCAGCACTACGGGTTCGATCCGAAGGGGATCGTCCGGGCGGCCTGGGTCAACCTCCAGCATATGTCCAAGGTGCAGGGGGCCGGCACCATCACGCAGCAGCTCGCGCGCAATCTGTACTTGTCGCACGAGCGGACGTGGACCCGCAAAATCAAGGAAACGTATTACGCCGTGCAGATGGAACTGCAAATGGGCAAGGACCAAATTCTGGAGCAATATTTGAATCAAATTTATTACGGGCATGCGACATACGGCATCGGGGCGGCGGCGAAGCTCTTCTTCGGGAAAGAGGCCAAGGACCTGACGCTGGCCGAAAGCGCGCTGCTTGCCGGCATTCCGAAAGGACCGCGTTATTATTCGCCTTATTACGATATGGACAGTGCGCTAGACCGGCAAAAAACAGTGCTGCAGACGATGGTGGAAGCCGACTACATCTCGCAAAGCGAGGCAGACCAGGCGGCGCGGGAAAAGCTGCACATCCTGCCGCTGGAGGAGCATAAAAAAGCGGTGACGGCCCCCTACTTCCGCGACTATGTGCGAGGCGAGGCAGCCGATCTGCTCGGCCTCGAAGACAAGGAATTCGTCGAAAGCGGCCTGCGGATTTATACGACGCTAGACTTAAAGGCGCAGGCCGTTGCCGAGGAGGTCGTGGCGAAGCAGCTGGAAAACTATTCGGAGCTGCAGGCGGCGCTTGTCGCCATCGATCCGCGCAGCGGATATGTCAAAGCGATGGTCGGCGGACGCAATTACGCCCAAAACCAATACAACCGGGCGCTGTCCAGCACACGGCAGCCGGGGTCGTCGTTCAAGCCGATCGTGTATTTGACGGCGCTGAAGGAAAAGGGATTCACGCCGGCCACCCGCTACAAAAGCGAGCCGACGACGTTCACCTACGATCAGGGACGGCAAACCTATACGCCCAATAACTTCGGCAACGCCTATTACGATTGGATCGATATGAGGACGGCCATCGCCAAATCGGACAATATCTACGCCGTGCATACGGTGCTGGAAACCGGACCGGACCGTGTCATTGAAATGGCCCGCCGGATGGGAATCACAAGCCCGATGAAGCCGATGCCTTCGCTCGCGCTGGGCACGTTCCCCGTCAGCCCTTACGAGATGGCTTCGGCCTTCGGCATCCTCGCCAACCAGGGCGTGCGTGTCGAGCCGACGGCTATCGTGCGCATCGAAGACCGCCGCGGGCGGGTGCTGTACGAGGCGCATCCGAAGCAGGAAACGGTCATTGAGCCCGCATATACCTACGTGCTGACGCAGCTGATGGAGAGCGTCTTCGACCAGGGCGGCACGGGCAGCAGAGTGTCCAGCGTGATCAAGCGCCCCGTAGCGGGCAAAACCGGCACGACGGATACGGACGCCTGGCTCGTCGGCTATACGCCCGAGCTGTCGACCGCCGTCTGGGTGGGCTATGACAAAGGGCGCAACATCAACAACGTCGAATCGCACCTGGCCGCTCCGCTCTTCGCAGAGTTTACGGAGCGGACGCTGGAATCGGTACCGCCGAAGCTGTTCCCGGTACCGGAGGGCGTCGTGAGCGTCTATGTCGACCCGGCGACCGGCAAGCTGGGGAACGACGACTGCCCGGGCTCGCGGGTGGAAACGTTCATTCAAGGGACGGAGCCGACGGAATACTGCACGCAGCAGTCCGGGAAGAACGACGCGGGCAAAGTCGGCAAAGGAAAGCAGAACCGCTCGTGGTGGGAAGACCTGAAGCGCTGGTGGAGCAACTAAAAACCGGGAGACGAAAGAGGATGGCGCAAGGCAGACGGAAAGTCTATTGTTAGCGGAAACACAAAAAGGCAGACCTACGGTCTGCCTTTTTGCTGTCCTAGTATATGATGCATATACTAGCCATTAGTATACATCGATATAGCAAACGGTACAATGACCGTCACATAATGTACAAAAATTTTAATTGGCCAGCGCTTCATGCAGCGCGGCATCGGAACGCTGCCACATATCCGGATCGTTGTCCACCAGCAATTGCTTCAGCACCGCTTTCTGCTCCGGCCCGAGATTGTCCAGCATGATGCGGCGTTTGAGCGCATAATCCATGCGGTTCACATGGTCGACGAGCAGCTTCCAGCCCTTGCGCGCCTCGGTATCGATCCGCATCTCGCAGGAGGTGACGCCGGCATAGTATTTGCCCTCTTCGTTAAAATCGACCGCCACCCATACGATCCAACACGGACGGCCGTTCGGCACTTCCTCGGCGTTGACGGTAAACTTGATGCCTTTCTCCACCTTGCTCTTCGCGTGCAGCGCCCCCAGATCGAGATACGCCTCCGCCCCGTCGATAATGACGCTGGAGAGCTGGCTTAGATCGATCGAACCCTGCCCGAAGCCGCGGTGCTTCGTCTCCTTGCTGCTGACGATGTTCAAGGTCGGCAGCTTCTTCTTCGTGTCCGCCGCCTGCGCGTTTTGTTCATTTATATCCATCCGTGCACCACCTGTTTCACGTGATAATAAGCTATTCCCAAATGTCCCGATCCGCTGCAGCCAAGCAGAAACCTAAAACTGCGGATATCAAAATTGTACTAAAAAGCGGTCCCCCCGGCAAGTTCCGCTCTTGCGAACGGCTGCCGATTCTTTTTCGGGACGGTAGAAATAATCCTCGTCCCCCCCACATATACATGCTGTAGATGCTTGTCAACGGGGTGAATATTGGATGAAAATACGACTCGGCTACCGAATCGCAACATGGGGCTCGATCTTTGCTCTTACCTTCACGGCCACGCTGCTGACGAACGTCCTGCCGGAATCCGGCCCGCAGCCGATCAAGTCGGCAGCAGGGTGGATGCTGCCCGCTGATGCCGCCATTCCTTCCGTCTTTCCTGTAGACGAACCGGCGAACCCGCTGACGATGCTCAAGCCCGTCCCTTCGACCACGGGGCGCGCCGTCGTCGCCGCGCCCCGCTGGCCTTCCGCCAGAGGACAAGCGGACGGCTCGTCTACAGGTATCTTCCTGCCCTCCGGCGGGGCGCTCCCGGTCAGCGCGCGCTTGAACGAACCGGTCGCACCTCCGCCCGCGCCGCCCAGCCTACCGGCGCGCCCGGCGGAGAAGCCGGCTCCGAAACCGCTTAGCGAGCGAATCGTGGAATATCATCTGAGTGCGGAGCTGGACGCGCAAGGCAAATCGATCCGCGGCACGTCGGCATTGACCTGGAAAAACCCTGGAAGCACACCCGTTCAGGAATTGTATTTTCACTTGTATCCGAACGCCTTCGAATCGAAGAAATCGACCTTCATGAAGGAGTCCGGCGGAAAGCTGCGGCAGGACGCGAGCAAGGAAGGCAGCTTCGGAAACATGACCGTCAGCTCGATCAAGACGCTGGACGGCAACGAAATCGAGCTCAGCGACCGGATCGAATACGTCCAGCCGGACGACGGCAACAAGGATGACAGAACGCTGATCAAGGTGCCGCTGCCCAAAGTGGTCGGACCCGGCGAGAAGGTGACGCTTCGCACCGATTTTTCGGTCAAGCTGCCACAAGTGTTCGCCCGGATGGGGTATGCCGGAGATTTCGTCATGGCCGGCCAATGGTTTCCGAAAGTTGCCGTATATGAACCCAAAGGAGTCCGCGGTCGGGCGGACGAAGGCTGGAATCTGCACCAATATCACGGCAACTCGGAATTTTATGCGGACTTCGGCATCTTCGACGTCAAGCTGAAGGTTCCCTCTGCCTATACCGTTGCGGCCACCGGCTTCCCCACCAAACCTGTCGCCGACGACGGCAAAACGAGAACCTATACCTTCTATGCCGACGACGTGCACGATTTCGCCTGGTCGGCCTCGCCGCATTTCGTTTATTTCGAAGAGCCTTACGCTACTCCCCATGTGCCCGGTGTCCGCATCAAGCTGTATCTCGATCCGAAGCACGAGCGCCTCAAGGCCCGCTACATGACCGCCGCCAAAAAAGCGCTGGCCCGCTACTCTCAATGGTACGGCAGCTACCCGTATTCGACCTTGTCGATCGTCGTACCCCCCGCAGACGGCAACGGGGCCGGAGGCATGGAGTATCCGACGCTCGTCACCGCCTGGGGAGCCGCTGAAGAAAACCCGTCTCTGGAGCTTGAACGGGTCGTCGTGCATGAGATCGGCCATCAGTTCTGGTACGGGATGGTGGCCAACAATGAATTCGAGGAAGCGTGGCTCGACGAAGGCTTTACCTCGTATGCCGAAGACCGGGTCATGGAATCGGAATACGGCGTGCGCCCGAACCTGCTCGTCGAATCGAGCTACATTACGAATCCGGCGGCGCTCAAGCTGAATTCGTGGAGCTACGGCGGGCACAACCAATACGCCGAGAATGTCTACACCCGCTCCAAGCTTGTGCTTAAGGCGATGGAACGGCAGGCCGGGCTGGAGACGATGGATAAAATTTTGCGCACCTACTTCCAGCGCTGGAAGTTCAAGCATCCGGGTACGACCGATTTTCAAAAAACGGTCGAGGACGTGACGAAAACAAGCTGGCAGGAATTTTTCCATCAATACATCTATAACGGCATGATGGTCGACTACGCCGTCACTGGAATCAAGGTCCAGAAAGCGACCGAAACCGGGCAGTCGGTCTACGAGAACAGCGTGCAGCTGCGCAAGCTGGGCGGAACCTACCACAATGTGCCGATCCGCTTTCACTTCGCCGACGGCTCGGAGTTGGATAAGACGTGGGACGGTGTCGACAGCGAAGTGATCATGAAGCTGAATCACGCCTCTCCGCTCGCTTGGGTATCGCTCGACCCGCAGCATTCGATTGTACTGGAAAACAAGCGGATCAACAACTTCATGAAAACGGAGGTCGACACCAAGCTGTCCGTTCGATGGAACATGGGGATCGTCAAATTTTTGGAGACCTTATTCGGCTGGGTCGTCTGGTGAGGTGATGAACATGTGGAATCGGATCAAAAAGGGCTGGGCCATTGCCTGGCACCAACCGTTCGCCGTCTTCGCGCTATTCCTCTACAATCTGCTTTGGGGCGTTGTCTTGTATAAACTCATTCAGTCGGTTGTGCTTCCCCTCCTTCACCGGTATCCCAGCGGGGCGCTTCCCGGCGAGTCGGTACGGCTGTTCTGGATAGAGGGCCAATTTCAGTTGATGAAGACCGACCTAATTGTACCGTACCTATGGACGGGGCTCGGCCTGCTTGGGCTCCGGATGCTGCTGCATCCCGCGCTGAACGCCGGAGTCTTCTACTCCCTTCGGCACGGGGAGCTGAATGCAGGCTACCGGTTTGTAGCCGGCATCCGCAAGCTGTTCTTCCCGTTCCTCGGACTGTACGCGCTCCAGCTCGTTCTGACGATCGGCCCGCTTTACTGGCTTGCGCCTCACGCCGCGAAGCAATACGTCGTTCATGCCTCCTACGTTTCGCTGGGGCAAGCGCTGCTGCCCGCCTTGGCCTTGTACGCCGCCTACCTGTTCCTGCTGCAGCTGCTGTTCCTGTTCCTGCAGATCGGCAAAACGGCCGGGAGGTCCCCGCTGTACACGCTGCTGTTCGCCTTCCGGCATCTGCCGGTCATCGCGCTGGCCGCGCTGGCGGTCGCCACTCTATCGATTGTGCTGTCCGCTGCCGTGTTAGTGTCGTCTTTCTGGTGGGCAGGCTTCGCGGCGCTCGTTCTCATGCAGGTGTACCGGCTGGTGCAAATGTTTTTCAAGGTATGGGAGATTGGCACGCAGTATGCACTTTGGGCGGAGAAGGCATAGCCCTAATCCGCCTCATAAAGTGAAATAATGCCAAAATACGGGAACGTCGTCTTCCGAAAGTGCCGGGAGATGACGTTCTTTTTGGCTTATAAACAAAAGGTTTCATAAATAACCATTGATTCTGTGACAATTTTGTGACAAAGGAAGGAAAACGTCATGTTTGCTCGAATATATGTACTCGGAATTAAAAAAAAGAAAATTTTGCCGAATTTCTGTTCGCAGAAAACGGGGGATCCATTTTTGGGTGAATTGATCTCGCAGTAGAGTGATCATAGGGAACCTTCAACCGAACCCTCAAGCTAACCTCGTAGGCACCGGAAGGGGAAACTTCTTTGAAAAAGCTTGTAGGTTTTGCATTTTCTTTGACCCTGTTTTGCAGCATTTCGGCCGGTAGCGTTTTTGCAGAAACCCCACTAAGCTCAGCGGTTAACGAGGCTTTGGGCACGCCCTACAAGTACGCGGGCACCACGACCAAAGGCTTTGATTGCTCGGGCTATACTTCTTGGGTATTCAACAAATTCGGTGTCGATCTGCCGCACACGTCCAAAGGCCAAGCCGAGCTTGGTTCCGAGGTGGCCAAAGACCAGCTTCGTCCCGGCGACCTGGTGTTCTTCAACACCGATGGCAAAGGGATCTCCCACGTTGGCGTATACGTAGGCGAAGGCAAGTTCTATCACTCCGCTACGGATCAAGGTGTCACCGTTACGAAACTCAGTGACTCCTACTACACCAAGCGTTACGTCACGGCGCGGCGCGTCCTGTCGGACGAGCAGTACAAGCAAGTGATGACTGACAATTAATTTGATGGCCTGAACGGAAGTTTCCCGTACCTTCGAAAGCCCTCAGCGTTTGCCTGCTCTGCGTTCGTTCCAACGAACAGCCGACCGGACAAGCCTGCAGGGCTTTCTGTCTTTAGCGGATAGAGAGCTCTCCCCCCTCGGTACGACGGTTGTGAATAAGCGCAAAAAAACAGAGCTGCCTGACGTCATTCGACGGAGACAGCTCTGTTTCTTGTCATACGCTCTGCGACAGCGGCCCACGCTAGGTTGTGCCGCCAGTTATGGCAGATTAGAGAGTATAGCTGCGAGGCGCTTCCGTATAGGGCGCGGCAACATTCTGGTTCTTCAATTCTTCATAGAAAGCAGCCATCGCCGCATAGATATACGGCTGTACCCACAGCAAGCCGAGGCCGAACGGAATCATGCCGAGCAGAATCCACCCGATAAAGCTCAAGAACAGCATGAACAGCCGGGTCTTGTGTCCGTTCATCATTTCCTTGCTCTGACGCATCGCTTCGAGGGCCGGCATTCCCGGATTGTCGCGCATAATGAAATACGCTTGCGAGTAGCCCAAAGCCGCAATGACCCCCGGTACAATAAGAAGCAGCGACCACAAGAAAATGAAGATGCCCGACACGAGATTTAAAATGAAGGCATTCCCGAACTGGTTGTTATTGAACCCGTCGAAAAAATTGCTGATCGACGTCAATTCGCCGCGAACCGTACCCAGGTAATAACCGTACAGGCCGAACGTCAATGGTCCGGTAATCACCAGGGTACCAATCCATCCGATAAACGGAATGTAGGATATTACGGAAAGAATCACCCCATAAATGAAAACGCCAAGAACCGCGTTCACCCAGTTCCCTTGCAAGCTTTCCCTCGCCATTCGGCGAAGCTCTGAATTTGTTAACATACCAAAACTTCCACTCCCACTAAAAAATTTTTACGCACATTCAACGGTTCCCCGTCCATTCGGCATGTATTATATGATATCTGGTAAAAGCAGGGCATTTCAATGTGATTTTCGACACAATTTGTCAAAATTTCTGGTAATTTAGACCTATTTTTTTCGTCCCCCTGCCAACCTACGTCACTTTTGGACCATTGTTTTGTTATAACGGAGTATATTGACTGTCCGGTTGGTCAGTTATATAATGATCCGGAAAGGAGCTTCGCATGGACCCTAAAGTACACGATAAGCGCATGGAAAAGGGCGAACAAACCCGGATACGAATCTTACACGCTGCGATTGCCATCATTTCGGAGCACGGCATCAGAGAGGTATCGGCGGCCAAGCTCGCGCAGCTGACAGGCGTGAGTAAAAGCAATATATTTCACCATTTCAAATCCATCGACGAAATCCTTCACGGCGTCCTTCACATTTTGTTCGACGAGCTCCTTGAGCCGATGGCGCGGGAATATCAGGACTTGGAACAGTTTCTTCATCAGCTCGGGCAGTCCGTATTCCGAGTGCCCGAACCTTATCTTAAAGCGTTCAAAGCCTTTTTCTCCTTTTATCATGAGGGCATGTTTAATTCGGAGTATCGGGAAGCCCTCCTAAGCTGTACCGACAAAATAACCGAGCTCTTACGACATCAGCTTAACCGGCTGGCTCCCCGTCCCCTTGACGAAAAAATGCTGGATTCCGTGACTGCGCTTCTTTTTTCGCTCATAGACGGCATGGGCCTGCATTATTTGCTGAATGGGAACGGTCAGCTGTACGAACAAGCTTGGCAGCTGCAAGTTAGCATGCTCTGCCGACACTTAGCCGAAGACGACTCCCTGGTTTAAGTCGGGGTTCGTTTCGCATAAAACTGACCGTTCGAACGGTCATATTTTAAATCTTAGGAGGATTTGTCATGAAACCTGTAAACATCCCGGCTTTTTTTCACGAAGTGTTCGGCAAAAGATCGACCGTCTTGGAGTTGGCGCTAACCTTAGGCTTTGGTGTCGGCATGAGCGCGGCGCTCCTTGCTCTAACGTATTCCGAGTGGAGCGGGCTTGTCCTATGGCAGCTGCTTGCCATCCTGCTCTTGGCGCTGGACATCCATGGCGGAGTCATTGCCAACTTCACGCTATCGACCAACAGCCATTACCAGGCTCATCCAGTGGCGCGTCTGGTGTTTATCGGCATTCATGTTCAACCCATTCTGCTCGCCGCCGTCTTGGGGAAAGATTATATCCCTTGCCTTTTCGTCTGGGGCTATACGATCGTGTCGGCATTTATCGTCAATGCCCTCCTAGGGCATCCGGCTCAACGAACGATTGCGGCGGTTTTCGTTTGCACCGGGTTTGCGGGTCTGCTGCTGTTGTTCGGCTCTATCCCCAAGCTTCTTCTCGTCATGCTGTTGTTCTATATCTTTAAAGTCGTGTTCAGCTTCGCGGTGGATCATTATGCGCGGAGGGACAATTAGAAGATGACGGATCGGGACCAATCCACCGGCAACCGGGATATTATCCGTTTGGGAACCGGACATGCCGCTCAAGCTATGGACATTTTGCCGAAAGCCTTCTCCGATGACCCGATGTTCCGCCTACTGTTTCCGGGGGCAAAGCGATCCATCCATATCAGGCATTTTTTTAGCTTTTTATTTCATAAGAGCCTGCTGCTGCAGGAAATGCTGATCGGCGTTCAAGAACAAGGCATGCTGCAGGGCGCCGCATGCGTGGAGCTTCCGACAAGCTATAGGGATGCGGGATTCCTTGCAAAAGCGCGATTTGTCTGTCGGGCGATCGGGCTGCTCTGTCAAGTTCCGCCGCGTTCGTTTGCTTTGATCAATGAGTATATGCGGCTCACGACATCCGTCCGCCCTTCCGCCCCTCATCATTATTTGGTATTTGTGGGTGTGGACCCCGAGCATCAAGGGACAGGACTGGGCAAGCTGCTGCTGAACGAAATTCATGCGCTTGTAGATCAGGACCCGACATCAGCGGGCATCGGATTAGACACGGAAAACGAGGATAATGTTCTCCTGTATGAGCGGTTCGGATATCGGCTCGTAGAGCGAAAAAAATTGGGCGACGTTACCATCTACTGCATGTTCAGACCGCGTCCCTAGGGGTCAATAAGCGCAGGTACCGGTCAACCGAGAGAGTCAGGCGGCGTTCCCTGTTTTTTTCGGATTAGGGCTTAAGGGATTTCCGGATATCGTCCATGGCTCTGCAGCGGAGGCGTGCTTTATAATTTGGGACATGATCGTCTTTTGCAGAAATTTGATTGGATCAGAAATGTAGAATCAGAGAGGAAGGAACACGGTGGTCGACCAAACAATAGAATCATCCGCGACCGAGGGACAAACTGCTGCCGAAGGCTTGGTGACCCTTCCTCGGACCGAACAGCGGATCATGCGTTCGCGGGCCGAGAATCGCGAGTATCGCATTTTCGTCGCCAAGCCGGACGTTGAGCCGCCTCCTATGGGATATCCGGTCATCTATTTGCTTGATGCAAATTCCGTATTCGGTACGATGGCCGAGGCGATACGATTGCAGTCGAGGCGGCCCGA
Source organism: Paenibacillus tyrphae (assembly GCF_000722545.1). Classification (GTDB taxonomy): domain Bacteria; phylum Bacillota; class Bacilli; order Paenibacillales; family NBRC-103111; genus Paenibacillus_G; species Paenibacillus_G tyrfis. Next base: position 201,624 of record NZ_JNVM01000021.1, on the reverse strand, counting down.
GAAGACCGGAGTCGTTCCGGCCATGATCGTCGGCATCGGCTACGATACGGAAGGGCCGTTTTCGAACGCCCGCTATTACGATTTCACGATGCCTGTACCCGCAGCGGAGCTGCCTCAAAGTCCGCGCGGAACGGAGTGGCCGGAGCTGGGCGGAGCGGATGCTTTTTTGAATTTCATCGAAGAGGACCTGAAGCCGGAGATCGAACGCGAGTTCAGCATCGACCGTGGCAGACAAACGATTTTCGGCCATTCGCTTGGCGGTCTCTTCGCGCTGCATGCGCTTTTTACAAGGCCGGGGACGTTCCAGACTTATGTCGCAGGAAGTCCTTCCATTCATTGGGGCAAAAGAATCCTGCTGGAAGAAGAACGTCGGTTCGCCTCCCGCTTGGAGAAGGAGCCCTGCAGTGTCGGAGTGCTGCTTGCGGTGGGGGAGCGCGAGAAAGATCATCACAGCCATATGAACGATAATGCGAAGGAGCTTGCGGAACGGCTGTCCGCCCTCGCGAGCCGCGGAGTGCGCGTGAAGTTCCATGAGTTCGAAGGCGAAGGGCACGTCTCGGTGCTTCCAGTGTTGATCAGCCGCACCCTGCGGTTTGCTTCGGAAGGCAATCCGCAGTTGGAGGCTGGTCGTCCGTAATCTTGTAGGTTGAGCGCTCCGGAGCCGAAAAGATGCAGGAATAAAGCGCAAAAAGAGCTGCGGCAGCTGCCGGGCGGCAGTCTGCTACAGCTCTAACATTCCACGTCCCTGTTCCTCTTAGCTCTCGATAACGATGCTGTTTAATTTGAGACTGACCGGATTGGCGATCGTATCTCCTACCGGGCATTTGCTCTCGATGAAGCGGATAAATTCCTCTACTTTGTCCTTCGGCGAATCGGTTTTAATTCGAAACGTATAGCGGATTTCGGAATAGCCCGGACGAACCTCCGACCGGTTGAAAAATCCGTCGAGATCAAGATCACCCTCCACGTCAACTTGGAAATCGTCGAGTTTGACCCCGAACTTGGGTGCATAGACTCTGGCTACGATCGATTGGCAAGCGCCTAGCGAAGCCAGCAGCACTTCTACCGGATTCATCCCGGTATCCGTCCCGCCCAAGCTTTTCGGCTCGTCGATCGTCAGCTCGAACTGTCGGGAACTAGCCTTCACTTTCACGCCCTCTTGCAAATGTGCTGTCGCTTTGAAGGTTTTAACCGCGGCCATAGTATACTCTCCTTTGATTGTCGAGTGCATTCCGATTTTTCTCAAAACCACCTTATGAACTGGGCATTTCGGGTATTATAGGATGGTTTTGGTATTCTGTCAATGACATCGGGAATTTAGAGTATGTAAATCTTACTTTCCGCCGGCGGCCGTCCATGGAACGAGCGTATTTTGAGACGCATTCCAGCGCCAAGGGATCGACCGTCCCTGCAGATGTACGCCGCCGTACCATTCGTCGATGCCGTTTAAAGCAATCCAATCCGCTTCCCCGTCCAACACCCTTCCGCCTGCTTCCGTTAATGCAACTGTACCGTGACGAAATGACAGCGCTGAGTCCTTATAGCCGGGAAAAGCATTCAAACCTTCGAGCTTCAGCAACGGGTGCGGACCTTGCGCAAGTTTAGCCAAGCGGTACCAGTATTGAAGATCCCCCATGCCCAGCCCATGAAGCTTATGTCCCATATGCCTGAACAAGTCCAACGGAGAAGTCATGCCGCCGCGGACCATCTCCAAAGTCGTTTGTTCTACAATGCCAAGTCCGTTCCGGATGGAGGGAAACCGCGATAAATGAAGCCGAAAGGCGTCGTGCACATAGGGCAGCGCGGAGATATCCTCCGCTTCAAGCAGGCGAACTAACTTGCCCGGTTCCGGGGCGCAGTAAGCCTCCCAGACGATGGCGCCCAGTTCGAGCTGTTCCCTGCCAACCGATTGCCAGGTGCCCGACAAGGTCGCCATTTGGTTCACGGACAGCTGCCCCAATCCCCGGAAAAGCTCGATTCCCGGGAAGGCCCCGATACACAGCAAGCTAAGCTTCGTTGCGCCTAACGACTGCTGCGCGAACCAATGCAGCAAGCAGCACAGCATCGTCTGATCGAACAAATCATGCTCGAACCACAGCACGATTTCCTCGTAGTTGTGAAAGTCTGCGCGTACCTTCTCCTGCTCTTCGCTTATATGTATAAATTCCGCACTCGGAATTCCCAGCGCCCGCTCCAAATAGCGCGCCCGAACCGATCGGTTGGCCTCCTCGGCCGGGTCGGTAAATACGGGTCCTTCGGGGTACACCTCTCTCCAGACAAGAATGTCGCCTTGGACGACGCCCTGCCGCAGCTTTTCCGCAACGACATCGCCATTGACAATGTGCAGCATTCGCTTTCCTCCTTCGTACAATTGATGAAACACGGAGACGAAATCGGCTACGGGGAGTGTTCCTTTCAGCTTCGCACGGGCGTCGAACAGCCGCTTTTTCAACACCGGAACCGATGTTCCTAAATACGCGGAAATCTCTTGCAGAGAGTAGCCCTGAAAATAAAACAGTTGGACCGCGACGCGCAAGCTGGACGATAAAGCGGCTATGGAATCATGTAGCTGCTGCTGCAATTCTCTTTTTTCGACAATCTCCGGTACGCTTGGCTGTCCCCCGATCGTTTGTGCCAATTGATCGAACGGCACCGTTGGATGCCGCTTCTTCCGCACCAGACGGTGACATTGACGAATCACGATCGTTTTGAACCATCCGGGAAAAGCTTCCGTTTCCTTCAGCTTGCGCAAATGGATAAAAGCTTCCGCAAACGCTTCCTGCACGGCATCCTCCGCCAAATGGGAGTCACGCAGCCTCTCGTACGCAACCGCATAAGCCATCGCTTCGAAACGCCGGACGATAAGGTCAAAAGCTTCCCGGTCTCCATGTTTTGCCCGTTCCACCCAGTGCAGCATTTGTGAGTTTCGCCCCCTTTCATTGCCGTCTCTAGTATAAGGTGCCGAAGGAGGGCACCGAGGTTACAAAAGCTTCGCAAGTTGTATGATAACGAAAATAAGCCGGGAAGGTGTCGATGAAGTTGGGCTCGCACCCAATCGGTTGGGGCTTGGCTATACGCTGGGCCGCGACGGCGATGCTACGGGGGGCAATCCGCAGGCCTTTGGCTATTCAGGCCTAGGGGGCATGATTGGATATGCTGATCCTTCGAGCGAGCTTGCTGTAGCGGTACTGTGTAATCGGATGAAAAGCAGACGTGGTGAAAGGTCACCCGATCATCTTGTTGCGGAGATGATTCGCGAGGTACTTGGATTGTAATGTTGTATAGTTCGTAGACGTACTTAGTAGTGCACATATACGTTTTACGGTCCGTCGTCTCCATCGGGGCGACGGACTTTTTTTCTGATTTAGAGTATGTGTATAGGACACGAGCACTCAATCGGTAGCCTCGGCAGTCTTTGTATATAGTGATTGCTCCGGAAGGGCTTTACAGAACGATACCTTGATCATCCATACGTGAAAGTTGAGTGGCCAGTTGTTTTCGCGGATTCAAAGTTTCCTTCATGAGATGATCAACATATTTTCTGACGCTCTTATTAGCGTTATCAGGATCTACTCCGACAGAGCCATACTGTATAAAATGCGGAAGAAATACCATCCCTATCGCATTGGCAGTCGCCTGGAAAGGTCTGGTCAACTCACTGATCGTATAGTGATTATAGCCTCCTGCTCGATACGAATGCTGCGGCCCTCCAACTGAAATGGCCAACATGAATTCTTTTCCGAGCAATGCGTTACCTCCGGGACCGTAAGCCCATCCATAGGTTAGTACTTCTTCCATCCAGACTTTTAATAAAGGCGGACAGTTGTACCAATAAAATGGAAATTGAAACACGATTCGTTCATGCTCGGACAAAAGCTGCTGTTCAAACGGCACGTTAATCGGATGATTCCGATACTTTTCATAAAGATCATGTACGGTGACGCTTTGAATCGTCTCCAGTTCCATTTTCCAACGATTATTGATTATCGATTTATCCAGATTCGGGTGTGCTACTATAACAAGAATTTTCATAAAACAACCTCCTTGTATGCTTCACGATTTCAAATGGTCTTCAAGAAGATCACTGGTCTCATACAATTCTAGAGTTAATGCATCCCCTTTTTCCTGTCCCAGAATCTCGGCGTAGCGTTTGTGCAGATTTCCCCAACAAGTTTCGATTATATCTTGCAGCTGCTTGCCTTTGTCAGTTGAAAAAAACAGGGACGTTCTGCCGCTCGTCTGGTTCGTCAAGAAGCCTTTGCCGACTAGCTTCTCGATAAGACGAGTAATCGTAGATTGGTGGAGATGGACGATTTCGGCAAGCTCTTTTTGCGAGATTCCTTCTTTTTCATAGACAGCCATAAGAATGAACGCATAAGTTGGGGACAAACCGGTCGGCGAGAACTCTTCTTCAGCCATTTTCGTTATGAGTCGGCTAAGGCGGTTCGCAGAAAAGTATAAGCAGCCTTTAAAATAGTTATCGAGCAACGGTAGCACCCGCCTTTTCTGTGATTAAGGTATGAGGATTTGTCCATTTGCAGAGCCTTCAATCGCCTCCACATAGGAACGAGCGACTTCACTTGCCAACGTCCCTTTTGTTGGATCCATACCTAACCGGATTAAGGATTCCCTAACCCAACCCGGGCTAACAATATTTAAACGGATGCCCCTCGGCATTTCAATTGCTGCATGACGTACAAACCCTTCAAGTCCCACATTAACGAGATGACCTACCGAACTGCCGGGGGAAGGCGTTTTGAAAGCTCCGCTTGTCAGTGTAACGGATCCGTCATCATTCAGGTTGGTGATTGCGCGTCTAAGCATCATGATTTGCCCGATCAACTTCTTCAAGCCAAAGGAAAAATCAGCCTCCCAATGATCTGAATGCCATGGTGTCAATTTCCCGCTTTGCGCGGTGCAAACGATCGCATCGAGTTTGCCTATACTGCCGAACAACTTATGGATCGTATTGGCATCGTCCAAGTCCACATGCACAGTTCCCTTCCTCGACGCTCTTATGACTTCATGTTTCACTTCGAGGACTTCGGCAACCGCCGAGCCGATTATTCCCGTTCCACCGATCACAAGAATACGTTTTTTCATGAAAACTACCCCTTCATGATATATGTATGTACATACATATATAATATACATTTGATTATAATTGTCAATATCAACTATGCACGCTGTCGATGCGCTCCGCGATCGTCTTGAACCTCACGCTGCGTAATTATATTGTAATATCATGAACAAGCGGCGCTTCCCCAGAACAAGCTGTTAGCCATGCTGCGAATGATGCAGGGATGGAACGGCGGTCATTCCATTTGGGATTGCATGGGCAGCGGGCAAAACGCCGGATTCGGCCCCAACACTATCTCCCTTACTTGTGGTACGGTTTAGCTTGCAGAAGTCGGAGCTTATCTGGAAATAAAGAGAGCGCCGTCATTACCTCTGTTGCGATGTGTTACCGAACTTTCATATGTCGTCTCTTAGGGTCATCGCTTTAAGAATAACCGCAGCAGCCTCTGCACGAGTGGTATTGTTTTTTTATACCATCCTCATAACCGTTAATTAGCCCGTTTTCGGCTGCAGTGGCTATACCTTCAATTGCCCAACTGGAAACCGCCGAAGAGTCCAAAAAGCTGACAGATTTACTCGAAGCATTCAGCCCCAACGCACGGACTACGATCACCGCCATTTGCTCACGAGTGATCAGATCGTTCGGACGGAAGTTATGGTCTTCAAAACCGGCGATAATTCCCAAAGCTGCGGCCCCCCCCCGATCGAATCTTTAGCCCATTGGCCGGTTGTATCGTCGAAGGCGCGGCTTTCCGACGCTTTCAGCTTGAGAGCCTTTACCAGGATGGAGACAAACTCAGCTCTTGTAATCGAGTTATTCGGTTTAAAAGTCAGATCAGGGTATCCGTTGATTGCCCCTGTTTGGACCAATGCTCATTCAGCCAGTAGACTGCTGCCCTCAGAGAGTAAATTAATGGTTTCCAGGTACGGATGGAGGCAAAGCACACGATCAATAAGTACCAGACTGCCGGACTGTGGCTGGTTCCGGGGCTTCTGCAACTACTTTCAGCGAATTCTCGTTTGCAAGCTGTTGACAGAAAAGCCCAAAGAGGGCCGCAACAGCCTGCCCATTGGCAACCTGTCACAGCCCCCCAACCCGCGTCCGACGCGGCCTCTCGGTTCTTACTCTTCCCCCGTCGCGATCGGATTCCCCTCGTACGAAATCCAATCGCTCCAGCTTCCGGGGTACAGCTTCACATTGTTCAGCCCCGCCTCGCTCAGCGCGATCACATTCGGGCAGGCCGTAACGCCGGAGCCGCAGTAAACGATGATCTCCTCCGCCTGACGAAGCCCGTCGAAACGCTCGACCAGCGCAGCTTCGCTCTTCCAAGCACCGGTCTCGTCCGAGGCGTCCTTCCAAAAATATGACTTCGCGCCGGGAATATGTCCGGCTACCTTGTCGATCGGCTCCTCGATGCCGAGATAGCGCTTCGCTTCGCGGGAATCGATCAAAGTCACGCCGGGCTTGCCCAGCCGTTCCTTGACCTGCTCGACGCTGACAGCCAAGTCTTCGCGCACGCGGGGCGTAAATACGGCCTCGCGCAGCAGCGGCGACTCGTCGGTGACAGGGTAGCCCGCTTCCTTCCACTTGCTGTAGCCTCCATCCAAAAGATATACCTTCTCATGACCAAGATAGGTGAGCAGCCACCACAAGCGCGAAGCCATCGCTCCGCCCTGATCGTCGTAAGCGACGACGGTGGAGCCGGCATGGATGCCCGCTTGCCCCAGCTTCGCCGCAAGCTCCTGCACGTCAGGGAGCGGATGGCGACCGCCGTGTTCCGTGATCGGGCCCGACAGGTCTTGTTCCAGGTCAAAATACACCGCGCCGGGAATGTGATCGATGTCGTAGCCTTGCTTCCCCGATTCCGACTTCCCCAGCGTGAACCGGCAGTCCGCGATGACGATGTGATCGTCCGTACCATGTTCGAAGAGCCACGGTTGGCTTATAATATGCTTCAAACCAATCACTTCCTTAGATGGGATGAAATACGGTATAGTTATCAGTATACAACGGAAAAATGCCCGGCGGAAGCGCAATCGTCGGCGTAAAAAACAGGAGGAACGATGCAAAACGAAACGAAAAGCTTCCGTCTCGTTCCGATGCAGGAAGATCACGGACGCGACATCTGTACATGGAAGTATCCGCCTCCCTACGATTTGTACCATTGGGACCCGTGGGAGTGGATGGTGACGCGCGGCGAGGAATTCGGCGACCCGCACATCCGCGCGGCGCAGTACCGGTCTGTGCTCGACGAATCCGGGGAGCTGTGCGGCTTTGCGCAGTTTTTCCCGATGGTCGGCGTCACGCGCCTCGGGCTCGAACTGCAGCCGGACTTATGCGGCAAGGGTAGCGGCACGGCGTTTGTTCACGCCATCGTCTGCGAGGCCAAGCGCAGCTCACCGGGCAACGAAATCGATCTGGAAGTGTTGACGTGGAATCAGCGGGCCATCCGGACCTACGAGCGGGCAGGCTTTGTCATCACGGATACGTATGAACGCCCGACGCCGGAAGGGTCCGGCGAGTTTCACTGCATGGTATGGACAGGCACGATTAACGAAGGAGGAGAAGACAATGGGGAATGACGTACGACCGAAGGCCGAGCTGCTTGCCGAGTTTCGCGGGCTGCTCGCTTTTGCGGAGGAAATTAACAGCGTGGACGAGCGGACATGGGACAAGCCTATGGCGCCAGGCAAGTGGACGATGAAAGAAGTGGCCGGGCATCTGCTGCTGTGGGACCAGTATTTCTATGAATCGGCGGTCGGCAAAATCGCGGAAGGCAAGCCGCTGACACTGAAGCATCTGGATTTTGACGTGTTTAACGCCAGGGCGGCGCAGTATGGGCGGGATCAATCCGGCGGCAAGCTTGTGGAGGAGCTCGTATTATGGCGCAGCCGGCTTGCGGATACACTGGAAGGGTTGCCCGACACGGAGTTCCGCCGTTCGTTTCCGGACTTGGATGGCAAGCCGTTCGTCATCTCGGAGTACATCCCGGATTTCGTCTGGCATGACCGGCATCATATGAAGCAAATTCGCGAATTTTTGAATCAATCGAGCTAAGATCGGAGATCATCGAATGAAAAAAGAAGCGCTGGTCCGGATCGCAGACATTCTGAACCGAAACGCTATTGAGTGGGGGCTTGGAGGATCGTCCATGCTCTGGTTCCACGGGCTCATCGACCGCCCCAACGACATCGATCTGCTCGTCGCGGAGCACGATGCGCTGCGGACGCATGAGCTGCTAAGCCGGCTCGGAACGTACGAGGTGCTGCAGCCGAAGGAACCGTTCTGCACCAAATACTTCACCCATTACACCATACTCGGTACGGAAGTCGATGTCATGGGCTTGCTCAGCATCCGGCATGCGGAAGGCGAATACCGGTTGGACTGGCGCATGGACGCAAACACACGGGTCGAGCCGCTGGAGGGCGTCTCCGTCCCGCTGACGCCGCTGGAAGATTGGTTCGTGCTGTACATGCTTATGCCCGGACGAGGCGGTAAAGTCGACCTCATCGAAGCCTGCTTGAAGCGGCAGGGCGTTCGGCGGGACCTGCTGGAGGCCGCCTTGCGGCAGCCGCTGCCGGCCGAAGTACGCGCACGCGTGCTTGCAGCCATCGCAGAGGCGGGAGGCTAAAGTAAGCGCTACGGCGTGCGCTCGTCTGCGCTTCCAGCGTAAGCCTCGTCATACCGGGCGACGCTCGCGAAATCGAGCTCCGTCAACCCGCCCGCATTCCACGATGTCAGACGGAGCGTCACCATCCGATAATCGATGGCGATCATCGGGTGATGGTTCATGGCCTCTGCGATGTCAGCGATCCGGTTCACAAACGCGATACTGCCTGTGAAGGCGGGGAAGCGGTATTTTTTCACCAGCCACTTCCCCTCTTCCACCGTCCAGCCCTCAAGACCGGACAGCCTCGCCTTCACTTCTTCCGCCATCAGCTTGCTCCCCATACCCTGCCGCCCCTCTTATACCAAGTGTATGACCCTTGTTAGCGCTTCCCCTTGATCAATGCGGATGACATGCCGCTTCGGGTCGTGCGTAACGGTGCAGTCGCCGACGCTCATCTGCACTTCCGTTCCGAGCCCGTAGAACAAGTCGTCGGCCAGCGTCTTGATGCACTCCTTCCGCTCGCCTTCGTTCAATTCGCCCCAGTCCTCGGCCGACATTTCCAGAAATTCGTGGCACCGTTCGATTTCTTGCAGCGCATTCGTGAAATCGTAGATAATATCTCGGTATTCCCTGCCGAATTTAATGCCCATCATTCTCCGCCTTTCCCATTGCCACCATCGTTTCCGCGTATCTGATTCGCCCTTGTCCGTATATTCATGCTCTCCGAAGAGACGGCGGCTCGCGGCCGGGCGGACGGCAACGGCAATCATGTTTGGCAATCCTTTTGACTCATTGTACTCGGAAACCGGACCGCCCGCAACCGCAGCAATAAAGCCGTATACGAGGAAAAAAAGTCGCATTTCGGCCTTGATCCGGCACGCATTTCGATGCAAAATCTGGTACACTATAAGGATAGACAAAAAGGGCGGTGGGCGAAACATGCTGAAGCTGCAGATTCCGAAAAATCGAATAAATGAACTGATCGGGCATCTGCGCGACACTTTCGACCCGGCCAGGCTTGAGCGCGGATGGGCTTATTACCACAAGGGACAAGTGGCGGAGCTGGAGCTGAAGCATGGCGTGGAAGTACATGCTTTGGTGCGCGGTACGAAGCGCTACGAAGTGATTCTCGATCTGGACCAGTTCGGCAAAAGCGAATGCAGCTGCCCGGACGGGGACAACTGCAAGCATATGGCCGCAGTCGCTTTCGCTCTGTACGCGCCGTTCGGCCGTCCTGAGCTGCTGCTGCAGCACCTCAAGCAGGCGATCGCCGTGCGTTCGCGGCAGCAGGCCAAGCAGACGGCGGTCTCCAAGGCCGCGGAGAAGCGGCAGGACCGGTTCGAGCCTCCGGCTCCGGATCAGACGCCGGCCCAGTGGCAGAAGTTTTTCGACCAGCAGTTTTACGGCTTTTCCCTTAACCAGCAGCAGTCGATCGAGCTGTTCTACAGTGCGGTCAAGGAAAAGCTGCTGCCCTACGGCGAAGGCTGGGAGCAGCCGCTGCGGGGGCTGTACTCGCTTCATGTGCTGTTCTTCGTGATGCGGAAAATCGAACAATTTTATCAGGAGACGAAAACGTCTTACCTTTCTTACTATATCGAAACGGGCTGCCGAACGGTCGGCCGTCAATGTCTGGAGGAGCTGCTGCGGCTTGTGCCCCGGCTCGATGTCGCCCTGCTGGCGGAAAAAGCTTCGGCTCCCTGGAAGGAGACGCTCGGTCTGCTGGCGGAAGCAGCGCTGTCAGGGAAGGAATCGCCTTTGTCGTGGTCTACCGTCTACCGCAGCGTCTGGTGGCGGATGACAAGCTACCCCGCTTGGGTGGCGGAGGAACGCGCCCGGCTGCGGCTCATGCTGGAATCGCCCGATCTGATGCCGAGGCGGCGGGATGCGCTGCTGCTGGCGGAGGCGCATTTTGACGTGATCGAAGGCGACGACGACGCGGCGCGGCAGAAGCTCGAAGCGCTGTCCAAGCGGGAAGCGCGGGACTACTTCCTCTATCTGCACCGCTGCTACGAAGAAAAAGCGTGGGACCGGATGCTGGCTTGGCTGCGCTGGCTATTGCCGGTCGTGCAGCGGGCTCAGCAGGAGGAGCTACGGCAGTTTTGCCAATATTGGATGGAAGCGGTGCAGCAGCAGACCGACGACGGCGAGTGGGTGTCGGTTATGATCGCGCTTCTGCCGCGGACATACCATTTCTATACGGCTTACTTGATGAAGGCGCAGCGCTACAAGGCTTGGATCGATTTGCAGCTCTCGAATCGCGTCTCGCCGCTGGATTTGTACTCGCTGGATTTGCAAGCAGTCGAAAAGCACGACCCGTCGCTGATGCTGCCTCTGTTTCACCAGGCGGTAGAGCGTTGCATCGCGGAGAAAAACCGGACGGCCTACAAAAACGCCGTGCGTTTGCTGAAAAAGCTGCACACCCTATACAAAAAAGTGAACCGGTCGAACGACTGGGAAGATTTCATTTACCGGCTGGCGATGAAATATTCGCGCCTGCGCGCGCTGCAGGAAGAGCTGAGGAAAGGAAAATGGATTCCATGACCGATACGGGCCTCACCCACGTCCATGTGCGTTGGGCGCCGCAGGGCGGCTTCTTCCTGTGGGGCGCCCGCTATAACGGTGGCGTCTGCGACGCTTATGATTTGCGGGACTGGCTGTTCGCTTGGCACGAGCCTTCTTTCTACGGAACGTTCATCGAAGTCGTCGAGTCGCAAAACGTCGAAGGATTGCTGCTGCCTGTGCTGGAAGCGCTTGACTATTTTGCGGCGCCGGGCGTCGTTCGGCATCAACGGCTCGCCTTCGGCCACGAGCTGAAGGAGCTGACGCAGCTTGCGCCCCATGTCAAGGAAGCGCTGACGCACGGCCGCTTCATGCCGGATTTCGCGAAGTGGAAGGCCGGAGAGCTCGGCTGGAAGCTGCAGCTGCCCGAGTCGGCAGCGGCCTGGTCCGCCTCGCCGGTTGCGCAGCATTGGCTGGACCTGCTCATCCCGGCGTGGATTCAGGAGGACGGCGTCATGCGCCAGAGTCTGGAGCAGCTGGAGCGCTCGTTTCCGCTGCTTGGACGCGGGGGTGGGCAAGCGGCCGAGCTGTGGATGGACGAGGAGGACTGGCTCATCTCCATCGGCTGGCAGTCCGACGGCACGCCGTTCCGCACGTGCCTGAAGCTCGAAGAGCCGGCGGAGTCCGGCGGCGCTTGGCCGCTTCGCGTCGTGCTGCAGGACCGCAGCGACAAGGACGTGCAGCGCGAGGTGGCCCCGTCCGCCGTCGCCGGTTGGGCCGCGGCGGAGCCGGAGTCCGGCGGGACGGCCACGGACGAGGCCGCGAGCGAGGCGGCAGGCGGCATAGCGCCGCCTGAACCGCAAGCGGAAGCGCCCGCGGATAGCGAGGCCTTGGCGGCCGCAGCAGCTGAGGCGCTCCCCGCCGAGTGGCGCGCGCATCTCGGCCGCGCAGCGCGAGATGCGGCAAAATGGCGGCGCATGCTGCCGTGGCTGGCCGAGGGCGAAGCCGGGCTGCGCAGCACGCTGACGCCGGACGAGGCGTGGGAGCTGCTGGCCAAAGGCAGCCTGCGCCTGATGGAAGCGGGCTATTCGGTCATCCTGCCCGCATGGTGGGAACGCATCCGCAGATGGCGTCCGCGCCTCAAAGCGAAGATCAAATCATCGGTCGGCTCCGGCCCGCAGTCGATGTTCGGTCTGAATCAGCTCATGCAGTTCGATTGGAAAATCGCGCTGGGCGACGTCGAGCTGACCGAAGCCGAATTTCGCGAGCTGCTGGAGCAGAACCGCCGGCTCGTGCAGATCCGCGGGCAATGGGTGCAGCTCGATCCGGTTCATCTCGCCCAGCTCCAGCGCGTCATGCATCAGGTGGAGAAGAAGCAGGGGCTGTCGTTCCGGGACGTGCTGGAGCTTCATCTCCTCGGCTCCAGCGAAGGCGAAGAGGACAAAGACTTCCACCGTACGATCAACATGGAAGTCGAGCTTGACGAGCAGCTTCAAGAGCTTGTCGATCTGCTCAACCACGCGAAGCGCCCTCCGCTGCTGGAGCCGCCGGACAGCTTCCGCGGCAAGCTGCGGCCGTATCAGGTGGAAGGCATCTCGTGGCTCGTGTTCTTGCGCGAATGCGGCCTCGGCGGCTGTCTGGCCGACGACATGGGGCTCGGCAAGACGATCCAGATGATCACGTATTTGCTGCATCTCCAGGAGCAGCGGCTGGCCGCCGATCCCCAAGCGGCCGCCACGCCGCAGACGGGCGAAACCGCCCCTTCCCTGCTGATCTGCCCGACGTCCGTGCTGGGCAACTGGCAGAAGGAACTGCAGCGCTTCGCGCCGGACCTGCGCGTGCATCTGCATTACGGGCCGGCACGGGCCAAAGGAAACGGCTTCGCCGAGAGCTGCAGCGAAAGCGACCTCGTGCTGACGACGTACACGCTGTCGCATCTGGACGAAGCGGAGCTAGGCTCCGTTTCGTGGGAATCGATCTGCCTCGACGAAGCGCAGAACATTAAGAACGCCTACACGAAGCAGGCGCAATCGATCCGCAAGCTTGCCGGACGGCACCGGATCGCCCTGACCGGGACCCCGATCGAGAACCGGCTGACCGAGTTGTGGTCGATCTTCGATTTTCTCAACCCGGGCTATCTCGGCACGCTGCGCGATTTCACCCAGCGGTACGTCGGCGCCATCGAGCGTACGCAGGACAAGGAGCTCATCGCCAAGGTGCAGCGGCTGATCCGACCCTTTCTGCTGCGGCGCGTCAAGAAGGACCCGTCCATTCAGCTCGATCTGCCGGAAAAGTACGAGTACAAAACATACGTCTCGCTCACAGCCGAGCAGGCGACGCTGTACGAGAACTATATTCAAGACATGTTCGAGCGGATCGACAAGCTGTCGGCCATGGAGCGCCGCGGGATGATTCTCGCCGCGCTGACGAAGCTAAAGCAGATCTGCAACCATCCGGCGCTGCTCGCCAAGGATGCCGTCCGTCCGCCGTGGCGCGAACGGTCGAACAAGGTCGAACGGCTGCTGGAAATGGTGCAGGAGCTGCGGCAGGAAGGCGACAAGTGCCTCATTTTCACCCAATTCGTGGAGACCGGACATTTGCTGCAGCGGGTGCTGCAAGAAGAGTTCGGAGGCAAGGTGCCCTTTCTTCACGGAGGCAGCTCCAAGGCGGAGCGGGACCGCATGATCGAAACGTTCCAAGGCGAAGTGCCGCCGGCGGAAGACGATTCGGGCATTTTCCTGCTGTCGCTCAAAGCCGGCGGCACCGGACTTAATCTGACCGCGGCGAATCACGTGTTCCATTTCGACCGCTGGTGGAATCCTGCGGTGGAAAACCAGGCGACGGACCGTGCCTTCCGGATCGGCCAGACGCGCCATGTGCAGGTGCACAAATTCGTCACGCTGGGGACGCTGGAGGAACGCATCGACGAGATGATCGACAAGAAGCTCGGACTGAGCCAGCAAATCGTCGGCACCGGCGAGCAGTGGATCACCGAGCTGTCGACGGACGACTTAAGAGATCTATTCTCCTTGCGCAGCGAATGGGTGGAGCGCGCCTGAGCCGCTCCGCCGCTTCATCTAAAATACGGCTCGCCGGCAGGAAACGAAGACCTGCGGCAAGCCGCTCCCTTTTTTTCTCTTCGCTTCAGGACCCCAAAGACAATAGGAATGCAAAGCTTCCTGACACCCTTCGACTCATGCCGTCATTAGCCGCTCTTTTCCGGCAAAGCAGCGGTATTTTTTTCGCGTTCCCGCTCAAAAAGCACCGTTCGCTGTAGAGGATTTACCCAGCTTTTGTCGAACTAGGAACGTACAAAAAAAGAATGTCTATATGCCGAAAAGGTGGCTCTGCCATGAACATGACTCGATCGAAAATTTCACTGGGTTACGTGATCGTCGTGATTTCCCTGCTCGTCATGATCAGCGTCTCCAGCTTTATCGCATCCTCCAGTACGGAGGAGGAACTGAAGAGCGTCGTTAACGAAGTGATTCCGCTAAACAATTTGTCCGAAAGCTTGCTGGTCGATCTGGTCAATATGGAATCCGGGCTGCGGGGCTACGAAGTAACGCAAGATGAGAAATACCTGGAGCCCTACGACTTCGGCAAAGCGCAGCTTCAGGACGACTTGCTCGCCATGGCTGCGTTTCAGAAAAAATACCCCGGCCTGCGCAGCGTCATGGAAGGCGACGCGATCCCGCAAATTCAGCGGCTGCAAGAGCATTATGCCAGCCAAATCGAGCTGATCCGCGACGGGAAGCTGCCTGACGCGATCAAGCGGGTATCCATGGGCAAAAACCAGATGGACCGCTTTCGCCAAATTCATACGAAGCTGACCGCCGAGATCGAGTTCATTGCAACGGAAGCGTATACATCGGCACAAACCGCAGAGAAACGGGCGCGCGTTATCGTTTTCATCGGAGGCGGGATCGCCATTGTCGTCGGCCTGTTCTCGTTCTTCATTTTCAACCGGGCCAATCAGGCGGAAGCCAAGCTGCGCAAAAGTGAAGAAACGTACCGGTTCATGGCGGAAAGCTTGGAGGTGCAGAACGAAGAGATCGTTGCCCAGCAGGAGGAGCAGGAAGCGACGCTGGAGAAGCTGTCTCAGCGCGAGCTGGAGCTGGAGACCATCAGCAGCTATCAGGAAAAGCTGACCGGCTCGACGGACATGGCCGACTTTTTGAACGCTGCCCTCCCGGCGCTGCTGGAATCGCTGCATCTTAACGCGGCTTTGCTTGTCTTGAAAACGCCGGATGACGGCGGGGCGGAAGCGTCTTATCAGATCGCTTATTCCATTGGCTATCCGTCGACGCTGCCCACGATGCTGGAAAGCGAGCTGTTCGGCACCGCACGGCGCGTTCTGAAGGAGAAAATGCCGCTGGAATCCGTGCGTCAAGCCACCACGCAGGAAGGCGGCTTCCATCAAGGCATCACCCACGCGGTAGACCGCTATTATCCGATGTTCAACGATGAGCACGAAGCAACCGGCTTCCTGCTGCTGACCGGCTATCTAACTTCGCCGGACGAGCAAAAAACGAGGCTGGCCAAAGGCCTCATCCGCCAGTTCGGACTTGCCTTCCTGGCGCAGCAGATGAACGAGGAGCGCCGCCGTCAATCCGCCCGTCTGGAGGCGCTCTACGAGCAGCTTCAACAGGAGAAGGCGGCGATGGAGGAGCAGCGCGACCTGATCAACAACATCCTCGAATCGACTCACGAGGGCATGATGATGTGCGATGCATCAGGAAAGCTGATGTTTTTCAATCATCGCATGAACGATTTCCTTCGGCTTAGCGGACGCACCGGCGAATCGATCACCGAGATCAGTCAGGAGCTGCTCGATAGCTCGCCGAGCTTCGCCCGCGTTTCCCAATCGATTCGCGGTCTGCTGCACGGCGACTTGAACAAGCTGACGGAACGCTTCTCCTTCACCGACGGGGAGGAGCAACAAAGATATGTGGAGCTGTACGCCATCCGAGTGATGGTCGAACGTCACGACGAGGAGCTCGGCTTCCTGTTCGTGTTCCGCGACCGGACCGAGGAAGAGAAAGTCGACGAAATGAAAAACGAATTCATCAGCATCGTCTCGCACGAGCTGCGGACGCCGCTTGCGAGCGTCCTCGGTTTTATCGAGATTTTGCTCAACCGCCAGCTTACGCCGGAGAAGCAGCAGCGTTACCTGCAAACCGTCTATAAAGAGGCGACCCGGCTTTCGACGCTGATCAACGACTTTTTGGATCTGCAGCGGATGGAATCCGGCAAGCAAATTTATCATTTTGCCCCGGTGGAGCTGGGAGGATTGCTGCAGGAGGTGGTCGACCAGTGGCGGGGCAAGCAAAGCCACGACCTCTCGCTGCATCTGCCGCAGCATGAAGTGTGGGTGCGCGGCGATGCGGACCGGCTGAAGCAGGTCGCGCACAACCTGCTCAGCAACGCGATCAAATATTCGCCTCAGGCGGACCGCGTCGATCTGACGCTCCGGCAGGATGGCCAAGCCGTGCAATTCCTTGTTCAGGATTACGGCCTCGGCATCCCGGAGGAAGCCAAGGATAAGTTATTTTCCAAATTTTACCGAGTCGACAATTCCGACCGCAGGCAGATCGGCGGAACAGGCCTTGGGCTGTCCATCGTGCGTGAAATCGTCGAAGGCCACGAAGGGGCAGTCGCGTTCGAATCGGAGATGGGTGCGGGCTCGACCTTCACCGTGACGCTCCAAGCTTACCGAGTCGGTACGGCGGACAACAGCATCATGATTTTGGAGGACGACGATAATTTGGCGAAGCTGATTCAAGTGGCGCTCGCCAAGCTGCATATCCCGACGATGCATGTGCGCTCAGCCGAGGAAGGCATTCTGGCCATGCATCGGATCGAAGAGGGCGGTCCGAGACTGTGTATCGTGGACATTCATTTGGAGGGAACGAAGAACGGCTGGGATTTCATCGGCGAGTTGTATCGCCATCCGAAGTTTTACCGGACCCCGGTTATCGTATCCACGGCTCTGGAGCCGCCGCAGGATTATCACGAGAAAGATATCGAGAAGTTTTTGCGCAAGCCGTTCTCGATGGATAAGCTGCTGCTGGTGGCCGAGCAGTTGCTAAGCAACACCGATCGGCATCCGTCGTACATTTTCCCGGCACAGGATGAAAATTTCTTGACTAACACGCTCGCCAAAAACGGCATTGAGGTCGAAGAGATCACCCGGAAGCCCGATCTGATCGAGATCGAACCGAAAACGCGCCGGCCTTCCGGCGACGAAGGCTCCCGAGCGGGATAGCCCCAGCCCCAATTCGATGAAGAAGTGGCAAGACCCCCACTCGGCGCTCCGTCAACACGGTGCCCGGATGGGGGTCTTTTTAGATTAAGCTGTAGTGGTCCAGCTTGTCTTGGGGAATGTTAGCGGAACTAATCCTGCCTTATCTCGTCCAAAATTCACGTTCCTCTACAAATAACGAACCTATAGTGCGCTAATGGCCCGATTTTGAGGGAAGCAAACATTTTTCGACAAACTTAAATCACCCTAGTTCCTCTATAGCAAATAAGGGCAAAATTAAATTACTCAATGCTGGAATGAACCGAAAAAATTGCCCGACAACTGTTCCTTGTTCCCGCATTAAGCCTGCACGCCGAGATGCCGCAAAAACGCCCGGAACCGTTCCATTCCCTGCTCGCTGCGCTTGTACACGCCAGCGTCGCGCAGCACGTCCGCGAACTTGCGGCCCGTCTCCGTTTGCAGCGCTTGCCTCGCGTCCTCTTCCGGCATAGCCGTACCGTAACGGGCAATAAGCTCCTCCAGCCATTTGGCGTGCTTGTGCAGCGGATGCGACGGATCGCGCGTAATCTTCCCATCCAGCTTCTCTTCCCCGGTCAGCAGTCTGGATGCCAGCTCCAGCTCGTCCTTAAGACGACCCGGCAGCACGGCGAGCCCCATCACCTCAATCAAGCCGATGTTCTCTTTCTTGATGTGGTGAAGCTCCTTGTG
Organism: Paenibacillus tyrphae; assembly: GCF_000722545.1. Lineage (GTDB taxonomy): Bacteria > Bacillota > Bacilli > Paenibacillales > NBRC-103111 > Paenibacillus_G > Paenibacillus_G tyrfis. The sequence continues at coordinate 183,462 of NZ_JNVM01000021.1, read as the reverse complement.
CGGGTGAAAAATGCCGTCGGGATGCTCCTCGCTGGTCCGGTTGTTGCGCAGCACCAGATCAAGCTCATATTCCCCGCTCGCATTATTGCGGGCAATGGGGGTGATCGTATTGTGCGGCACCTGGACGCCCCCCTGCTCCGTAAACGCGAAGATATCTTGCGACGGGTCGCTGTAAGACTTCCACGCGTCCAGAATCGCCGTGGCAAGCTTCAACAACTGATCGCGGTTAGGCGTGGAGAGGCGGATGACCGACATCGGCCATTTGACGATACCGATCTTCACACCGGCATAATCCGGATGACTGAAGCTTTCTTCGACGACCGCCTTTTCCATCGGAAACTTGTGCCGTCCGCCTTGAAAATGATCGTGGTTCAGGATCGAGCCGCCGACAATCGGCAAGTCGGCATTTGAGCCGATGAAATAATGCGGGAAGCGCTCCGTGAAATCAAGCAGACGCACGAACGTCTCCTTCGACGTCTTCATCGGCCGGTGCTCCCGATCGAAAATGATGCTGTGCTCGTTGTAATACACGTAAGGCGAATATTGAAAGTACCACGTTTCCCCGGCCAGTTCAACCGGAATGACCCGCAGGTTCTGCCGCGCAGGATGATTGAGTCTGCCGGCGTAGCCCACGTTTTCGATGCACAGCAGGCATTTGGGGTAATGGCTTTGCGGCGCATTTCGGAGCATCGCAATTTCTTTCGGGTCTTTCTCCGGCTTCGACAGGTTTACAGTAATTTCTATATCGCCATATTCCGTCGGCGCAAGCCAATACATGTTTTTATTGATCCGGTCCATCCGGATATAGTTCGAATCGATGCACAGGTTGTAAAAGGCGTCCGTCGCCGCTTCGATGTCTGTAGACTTCGCGGTCATCCAGAACCGTTGCACAAGCTCGGATGCCCGAGGCATGAGCTGCCCCATCAAACGGGCATCCAGCAGATCGCGCACCGTCATGTTGTTCTCTTCGAGCAGGCCCGACTCGGCCGCGTAATCAAGCAGCGGCTCCAGCAGCTCCACTGCGCTGTCCGCCATCGGCTCGGTCAGCTCGCCCTCGTACGGCTCGCCGATTCGCAGCAGATCGAGCAGCCCGTTGCGGGCCGCATACACATCCAGCGGCTCCAGCAGTCCGCGCTTCAGACCGAACTGAAGCAGCCGTTCGATCCGGTAGGCCGCCTTCCGGTCGGGGGAGCCGAAAGCCGTATTTTTCTGTCTCTGTTCCATTGTTCTCCACTCCTTCGGATCGGCCGGCCTTCGGCCCGAACGCCTGCACCCGTGATTTTACTTGCCGTAGCCGTCCGGATTCGCTTGATGCCAAGCCCATGCGGAGGCGATGATTTGCTGCAGGCTGTCCCGCTTCGGCTGCCAGCCAAGCTCTGTTCTGCCACGCTCCGAGGAGGCGACAAGCACCGCCGGGTCTCCGGCTCTGCGAGCTTCGACGACCGCCGGAATCGCATGTCCCGTCACTTCGCGAGCGATGTCGATCACTTCTTTGACGGAGAAGCCTTTGCCGTTGCCGAGATTGTACACGCTGCTATCCCCGCCGGCGCGAAGCTTTTCCACCGCCAAGATGTGCGCGTCTGCCAGATCGGTTACATGGATGTAGTCGCGGATGCACGTGCCGTCCGGCGTCGCATAGTCGTCGCCGAAAATCGAGATATGCGCGCGCTTGCCAAGCGCTACCTGCAGAATGATCGGCACCAGATGGGTCTCCGGCGAATGGTCTTCGCCGATCCGGCCGCTTTCGTGCGCACCGGCCGCGTTGAAATAGCGCAGCGAGACGTATTTGATGCCGTGCGCGGTATCGAACCAACGCATCATCTTCTCCATGGCGAGCTTCGTTTCGCCGTATGCGTTCGTCGGCAGCGTCCGGTCCGTTTCCAGAATCGGAACGTTCTCGGGCTCGCCGTACGTCGCCGCCGTGGACGAGAACACGATTTTTTTGACGCCGTATTCGTTCATCTTCTCCAGCAGGCAGAGCGTCCCGTAAACGTTGTTATGATAATATTTGCCGGGCAGCTGCATACTTTCGCCGACGAGCGAGCTCGCTGCAAAATGAATGACTGCGTCGATGTCGTTTTCGCGGAATACCGTGTCTAAAAAGTCCGCATCGCGAATGTCCCCGACGTACAGCTTGCCGCCGAGCACCGCCTCCCGGTGTCCCTGCTGCAAGTTGTCGACGACAACCACCTCTTCGCCTTTTGCCAGCAGCTCCGCTACCGTATGCGAGCCGATGTAGCCCGCGCCTCCGGTTACCATAATAGCCATAGTCAAGCCTCTCCTTCCGCCAATCAAATGTATTTATGGGTTCGGTCCGTTCCGAATACCGCAACTGCGCGAACGGATCGTTCTTCCGATCGCTGAAGCTTCTCCAGAACGATTCCGTTCCCTCCGTGCTTATCATCAGACTTCGGTCCGTTCATCGCCGGACGATCATGCCTAAAGCTGCAGCTCCTGCACGCCATTCCCAATGTCGCACACATAGAAGTCTGCGGTCAAGCCGGTCTTCTCCTTATACACGCGGCCCACTTCGCCGACAAACCGCTCCACGCTATCTTGATGCACTAAGGATACCGTGCAACCGCCGAAGCCGGCTCCCGTCATCCGCGAGCCAAGCACGCCGGGAACGGCGAGCGCCGCTTCCACCATCGTGTCAAGCTCGACGCCGGTCACCTCGTACAAGTCGCGCAGCGAGTTATGCGAGCCGATCATCAGCTGGCCGAACGCCGCCAAGTCTCCCCGTTCCAGCACCTCGATGGACTGAAGCACCCGGTCGATCTCCTCGACGACGTGCTGCGCCCGCTTGCGCACCGTTTCGTCCGGGATCAGATGCTGCGCGCTCCGGTACTGCTCCAGCGACAGCTGGCCTAGCAGCGTCAGCTCGGGATATTCGGCAGCCAAATCCTTCACCGCCTGCTCGCACTGTGAACGGCGTTCATTGTAGGCCGAATCGACGAGCCCGCGCTTTTTGTTCGTGTTGCCGATCACCAGCTTGTATTCGCCGCTGACGAACGGCACGTGCTTGTATTCCAGCGTATCGCACATGAGCAGAATCGCATGCTCCTTCTTGCCCATCGCTACCGCAAATTGATCCATGATGCCGCACTGCACGCCAATGAACTCGTTCTCGGCCTTTTGCGACAGCAGCGCGATCTCCACCTTGTCCGTCGGCTGCCCTTCCATCGTGAGCAGGCCGTAAGCCGTCACCACTTCGATAGAAGCCGAAGAGGAAAGGCCGGAGCCGTTCGGAATCGCCCCGCTGTACAAAATATCGTAACCGCCGACGGATAGCCCCCGCTTTTGCAGCTCGCGAATGATGCCCTTCGGGTAATTGATCCAATCGTCTTCGGAGCGGAATTCGACCTGCTGAATGGAAATATGCTTGCGCAGCGGAAAGTTGGTGGAAGCAAATCCCACCTGATCGTCCTCCCGCTTCCGGATCAGCATCGTCGTGCCGAACGTCAGAGCGGCCGGGAAAACGTAGCCTCCGTTGTAGTCGGTATGTTCCCCGATCAGATTGACGCGCCCCGGCGCATGAAACGCCCGGATAGGATTGGAGCTATCTCCGTACAGCTCGACAAACTGCTCCTGCAATGCTTTGACTTCCGTCATGACGGTTCACCTCGTTATGGATTTAAGAAGACACGTTCGATATAACGAATTTCAATAGTAAGCTTTTGCTTCAAGTATAGCCCGGACAACCGGTTTTCACTATGGAACGATGTCAGGATGGCATGGAAAAATGTTAGATTATGAACGCGCAGACATCCTCGGTTGTGCTATACTGAACGTATTCAGGGCGATATCCCCAAAAGGAGGCGAGTCGCGCCGTGTCCGGGCCTGCCAAACGTCCCGATACCTACTTTGTCGTATCCAACCCGTACCCCACGCCGGAAGACAGCCCTTTGACCGTCCTGTTCGCTGGCCACAGCCAGACGAAGCCGGGTCATAAGCCCGGACCGAAGGTGGTCGATTATTATTTGCTGCATCATGTGTTATCCGGCAAAGGCACCTACGTCTGCCAGGGACAGACCTACGAGCTCGGCGCTGGAGACAGCTTCCTGATCGAGCCGGGCAAGCTGGTCAATTACATGGCCGATACGCTTGACCCGTGGCACTACCGCTGGGTCGCCTTCGAAGGACGGCTCGCGGAGCAATTGCTGCAGGATACGGGCCTGAGCTCGCAGCAGCCGGTCGTCCATACCGGGCGAAAGCGCTCGATCGGCGTCCTGTTCCGCCAAGTGCAGCTGGCGTTTCAACACCGCGGCGCAGGCGCCAATCTGAAAGCGAACGGCTGCCTGCACCTGCTGTTCGCCGAGTTCGCGGAAGCGCTTCGCCCCCTTCGCGCGAACGAGCCGGAGCAGGCGACCACCGCAGGGCAAACGGTGCAGCGAGCGCTGCAATATTTATCCAAGCAGTATGCGGAGCCGATCACGATCGAGCTGATGGCCGAGTCGCTCGGCTACAACCGCGCTTATCTCTCAACGCTGTTCAAGCGGCAGACCGGGCTGACGCCCGTGACGTTCCTGCTCCGGCTCCGGCTCGACAAAGCGCGCCATCTGCTGCGGGAGCGCCCGGAGCTGACCGTGGAGCAGATTGCATCTTCGGTCGGCTTCCAGGACCCGCTGTACTTTTCGAAGCAGTTCAAGCGGCATTACCAGCTCTCGCCGACCGATTACCGCAGCTCGCTGCTGCATCCTCCGGGCTCCGGCGATTAAGCTTCGCGAATTCGATTCGCAGCGGTTCGCCGCTGACGTCCGAGTCTCTATTCACCCCCTTTCGCGAGGGGCAGCATGAAGGCGATGCAGGCGCCTTGACCGACGCGGCTTTGTGCCCAGATCCGGCCCCCATGGTAGTCGATGATCTCCTTGGCGATGGCCAGCCCGAGGCCGCTGCCGCCGCCGGCCGTGTTGCGGGACTTGTCTTTCTTGTAGAATCGGTCGAAAATATACGGCAAGTCTTCCGGATCGATGCCCGAGCCGTTATCCTGCACCTGCACGACAAGCGAATGCTCGTCCACGATAAAATGAAGCTGGATCAACCCGCCGCGGAGCGTATGCTTGACCGCGTTGTAAATGACGTTGGTCAGCACCTGATCGATCCGATCCACGTCGATTTTGACGATGGCCTGCCGGTGGGCTTCGGGCCGCAGCGAGTAGGCGACCGTCTCGAACTTGAGCCCGGCGCCGGCCAGTTCCAGCTCATAGCGCTCGTCGAAATAACGGATAAAATCGTCCGTGCTCACCGGCTGGATATCGAAATCCATCTGTCTGGCCTCCAGCTTCGAGAGCTGGAACAAATCCGCGATGAGCCGGTTCAAGCCCGTGATCCGGTTATGGATGAGCTTTAAATACTTTTGCTGCTGTTCGGGCTGCGAGACGACACCGTCGATGAGCGCTTCCACGTACCCTTGGATCAGCGTCATCGGCGTTCCCAGATCGTGCGAGATATTGCTGAGCAGGTGCCGCCTTGACGTTTCCATCCGCGCCAAGTCGTCGTTCATCCGCTCCAGACTGCGGTTGATGCGTTCCAGTTCGGCGGTCCGCTCGCGAATTTTATGCTCCAGACCGGTGTTCATCTCGCGCATTTGCCGCGATAGCGTCTCCACTTCCACGTAAGCCTTGGCCGACTTCGAGCTCAAAATGAACGAGGTCATGAACACGCAGACAAGCAGTCCGTACGACGATACCTCGCCGAGCTTGATCCACTGGTTATAGTACATAATGTCCAGCATCACCGTGGCGACGTAAGCGCTCGCGCCAATCGCGGCGAACAGCGCCCCGTCTCTTTTGCGAAGCACGGCGCGGCCCAGGCCGAACAGCAGGTAGCCGCTGGTGAGCAGTGTAATGAGCTGGAACGCCGGTGTCGTATAGGTCACCCACGGGGGAGGGATCAGAAATGCCGCGGCTGAGAACGCTACGCCGAGCGCCAAGATAAGCCGGACAATGCCGGAACGCACCTCCAACGGGTAAAGCGAGTGCATGAACATGATCATGGCGGGCACGCCCATGTAAAAGCATACGTACTCGATACGCAGCTCCGTCAGCCAATGCACCTCGGGGACAAAATAATACATCACGCCTTCGCCCGTAAAGAAGGCCCGTATGCCGATCAACAAGCAAAAAAGGCCGAAATAAAGCGATCCTTTCTCTTGGCGCCTCAGCGCAATCAATCCGATGTGATACAGCCCCATCGACAGCAGGCTTCCTACCACAAGCGTCTCGATCGCAAGCTCTCTCCGGAGCTTGCTGTCGAGCGCGCTCCATGAGCCGAGCTCGACCGGTTTCCAGATGCCCCCGAGCCGGTGATGGTAATTAGAAACCTGAATGACGATATCCAGCGGACCGCCCGGATGACGGAACCGGATCAAATTCGGGGTATATTGCGGCTTGGAAGTCAGAATGTCTTCTCCGACCGTGCCGCTGCTTGCGACCGGTTCGCCGTTCACCCAAGCCTTGTAGGCCGTACGGATATATGGCAGCTTCAGCCCCAGATCGGAAGCGGGGCCATCCAACTTCACTTTTAAGTGAAAGGTCGCATGACCCGAACCGCCCGGCTGCACGCCGTCCACAAGGACACGATTCCATACCTCGGGGAGAACAATCGGAGTCGCCTGCTCCACCGCAGCATGCTCCGGGGAAGCCAACTCTTCCGGCGTCAGGAGGCGCATCCAGTGCATATCCCATTCGCCGTTCAGTTGGACCGTTCCATACGATTCCAAGCCGTAGCCCTCCAGATCCATGATGCCTTGAACGGCACGGGGCGCGGACTTCCCGGCAGCGGAACTATAATAACCGACACCGGCAATCGCGGCGGCCAATAAAACTATGGAAATAAACACCCAAAACCATTTATAATAGAAATAGTTTCTGGAAATCGATACCACTTTCTTTCCTGTTGCTCAAATGGGCCTCTCTGCTAATATCGTACCTTAAACTGCATTATTTGGAAACCGGGATAAACGGCTCACCTTTGGGGGATTTCGGGACGTTTGTGCTGCCATATCAGAATCCAGTATCGAGTCCGGCGGGGTATGATTCTGATAGTTTCAAAGAAACATCATGTTTCGCCGCATCATCTTTTGGAGGAGAAATCGATGCCTGGAGAAAAAATACTCATCGTCGACGATGAAGCCGAGATTGTCGAATTAATCAGTCTCTACTTGCGGAAGGAGGGGTATGACGTACTATATTCCGGGAATGGGGCTGAAGCGCTTGCGATGGTGCGGGAGCACCGTCCGGATTTGGTGATTCTCGACATTTTGCTTCCCGAAATGGACGGCATCGAAGTATGCCGGCAGATCCGCAAGTCCTATAATACGCCGATTTTATTTCTGAGCTGCAAAAGCGAGGATATGGATATCATTCTGGGGTTCAGCATCGGAGGGGACGATTACATTACGAAGCCGTTCAGTCCCGGCCAGCTCGTCGCCCGGGTCAAAGCGCATCTGCGCCGCAGCCAGCTGCTTGAGCAGCACAAGGAAGATTCTCAATACCTGTCGTTTCCGGGACTGGAGATCGATCTGCTCAGCCGGACCGTGAAAGCAAGCGGTGGGCTCGTGCCGCTGTCTTCCAAGGAATTCGATCTGCTGCTGCATCTCGCCCGCTCGCCCGGCAAGGTGCTCCCACTCGAACAGCTGTATAAAATGACCTGGGGCGTGGACAGCAACGGCGACACGCGCACGCTGCTCGTTCACATCAGCAACCTGCGCAAGAAGATCGAACCGAACCCCACCGATCCGAAATACATCCATACCGTGCGGGGGATCGGCTACAAATTCAACGTGTAGCATAAAACTTACGGCTGATGTCCGATGGCGCTCATCAGCTTGTCCAGCTCTTCCGGGGTCAGATCGCGCCACTGCCCCACCGGCAAACCGGCCAGCTTGATGTTCATAATGCGCACCCGCTTCAACCGGCGCACCTCGTAGCCGAAGGCGGTGCTCATCCGGCGGATTTGACGGTTCAGCCCTTGCGTCAGCACGATCCGAAACGTCCGGTCGTCGATGCTGCTCACTTTGCACGGTTTGGTGACGGTCCCGAGAATCCGCACGCCGCTCGCCATTCCCTGCAAAAACATCGGCGTGACCGGTTTGTTCACGGTCACGATGTATTCCTTATCATGCTCGTGCTCGGAGCGTAATATTTTATTGACGATATCGCCGTCATTCGTAAGCAAAATCAATCCTTCGGAATCTTTATCCAGCCGTCCGATCGGGAAAATGCGCTCGCGGTGTCCCACAAAATCCACGATATTGCCGCGGACATGCCGTTCCGTCGTGCTGGTGATGCCTACCGGCTTATGGAGCGCAATGTAGACGTGCTTTTTCTTCTCGCTGATCGGTTTTCCGTCGATCCGCACGTCGTCTCCTTCGCTCACCTGGCTTCCGAGCTCGGCCAGCTGGCCGTTAATCGTGACGCGCTTTCCCTCAGTCAACTGATCCGCTTCGCGCCGGGAGCAAATTCCCGTTTCGCTGATATATTTGTTGATTCTCATCGTTCTCACTCCGCTTGTCCTGACTTTATCGCTCCATTATACCATGCGGGTTTTTCGTTGCAAAAAAATTCAAGAGGCGCTCTGCGAAAAAGAAGGGGCCTCTGGCGAAGCCGGAGCGGGAACGTGTGAAGTCATAATTGCTTGTTTATTGTGTTTGGAAAATAACAAGGAAAAGAGGCGAAAATCGTATGATCGAAAACGCGGCAAAGCTCCCGGAGATGGAGCCTGTTATGGTGGAGCACAAGGAGTTGAAGCTGATCGGCATTCCGTGCATCGGCTTGAACGACATGGGAGGCAAGTATCGGCACGCCAAAGAAGCGCTGCTGTCCTCCGCCAAGCATTTGCCCCATATCGTGAACCCTCAAATTCATTACGGCCTGTGGCCGCACGGACCGTCGCAGAGCCATCCGGACACGCACGTATACATCCTTTGCATGGAGGTCGAATCGTACGACGACATTCCCGAATGGTTCCTCCGCCTGACTGTCCCGGCGCACCGGTGCGTCGTCGTGGCGAATAAAGACGGAAACTTCGAGGCGGCCGGCCAAGCAGTCGAAACGCATTTGCGCGAAAAGGGACTTCAAACAAGCGCCGGCGACCGTACCTACACGATATGCGAGCGATACAACTACGAAGGCGAAGGATTCGCGCGGTATTCGCTTCCGCTCGTCGATTAAAGCCGCCTGTTGAACCGAACGCTAGCCCCCTTGCGCCTGCCATGCGCTTCTCCTGACGGACAAGCTCCGGAAAAGCGAAATTGGCCGTACGGGGGTTTTTACTGCTTCGGCGGGCTTTGCGGCTTGGAAACCGCGGTGTGCGGCGCACCCGCAACCGCTGTGCTTTTTTTGGTAAACAAAGTGAAAAAGCCGCTGTGCGTCGTTACATTCATCGTTTTGCCGTCCTTGACAAAAACACGAAGGGCCCCTACCTGCTCCTCTTTATCTTCCTTCCACCCCCACTTGCGAATCTCATTCGCGTAGAAGTCGGGAATACTTTCCTTTTCTTCGATCCCTTTCATGTTGTAGCGGACATAGACGACTCCCGGATTGGAGAACGGAACGTCCGATTTGCGCGCCTCTGCCGGCACGGGAAACTGCTCGTCAATGCTGGAACCGACAAAGCTATTGTTATTGGAAAACGCGTACCCGTACACCAGAGCCGATAAGGTCACCGCCACCATAAGAAATAAAATAAACCGCAGCGATCTGCCGCGCATACCAACACCCCCAGTTGCTCTATACTTGTTCGAATAAAAATGACGATCTTGTACCATACAAAGTTTCATCCTTATCCAATACGGTGTAATAAAGGGGGACACGGATGTGTCACACCGTCCGACGGAAAATAACGAATCGAGGAGTGTTGCTCTATGTCCCGTAAAAAAACGCTGCCGTCGATCACCAAGCCCTTTTCCCACGTGCACGCTACACTCAAAACGATGGGATTCACCGAACTGCCGTCCCGGGAAGGAAGCACGTACGAATTGACGTTTCGCGATTCCGCTTCGCTGCAGGAATATCCGTACCGTATCTATACGCACACGCAGGAGAACGGTCAGACGCACATTGACTTGAACGAGGCCGGTTTCGTCGCGCAGGACAATATACCCGTTTCGGCGACCGCCGCTGCCCAAGAGATGTTGGCGGAGCTGCAGCAATATATGGAATACGGCCCGGCCAAGACAAAACCGACCGAGTCGACGCCGATCGGCAAAGCGATGAACGGCAAGATGGCCAATAACGAGAAGGAGGTCCGACAGCTTGGCAAAGTGATGGCAAGCCTCCCGACGAATTCGCAGGTAATGGAAAAGGGCATGATGCCGGACCCTTTGCAATGAGATCCCCCCGCTTAGAGCTTCCTTCGGAGACTTCGGAGCTGGTTGAGAAAGTGGTCAGTTGAGGTAATAGAGGTGTTACGAGGGGGTGGGGTATCTACTTCCGGTCGCTGTTGTCGGCGGGAAATTTTGATTAAAGCCGCTTAACAGCGGATATTTCCCGCAGACAAAGGCGAACGCTAGCGCTCCTCCAGTAGATACCCCACCTCCGTATTTATCTCTATTTTTATATTAACCACTTTCTCAACTGCCTGTTGGAGCTTCCTTCGGAAGCTCCTTTTTTGCTTGTCCACCTGCCGAAACAAGGCATCCGGCGCGAATATTATTAGCATTGATATTTTACGCTGAAGCAGCGAACATTCCGTGGCAAACAAAAAGGGGGACTACCAGCCATGAGCTTATCCCGGATGTTTCGTTGGAGGCCGAAAGCAAAGCCAGGTACAGGCTCTTCGCCGAAACGTGAGGGTGTACGCGAAGGGCAGTCGTATAGAGCCTCCGGCGGAGGGAGCCGAGCGGCGGACGAAGCTAGGCAGGCCGCCCGGTCCACGTGGCGCAGAGCCGGCAGCGCGGGGCAGGATGATCCGAGCCGCAGACAGGCGGCTAATGCGGTGCGAAAGTCTGCGCCGGGTGACGGTGGCGGAGCGGTGCGAAAGGAACGGGAATACGCAGCGAGCGATCCCCGTGCTGTGCCACGTGAGGCACGGGAGCCTGTACCGGGCAGCGGCGGCACGGCGGCACGAGAGACGAAGAAGGCGCGTCGTTACCGGGGGCGGCGGTGGCTGTGGACGGCAGGGCTGCTCTGTTTTGTAGCAGGAGTGGCTGGTCTTGGCGCCGCCGCCGTATGGGTGCGCGATTTGGATATCAGCAAGCTGGAGCATCCGCTCCCCGAGCCGAGCTTCGTCATGGACGCCGGTGGACAGCCGGTGGCGCAGCTGTCCTCGTCCCGAATCGTCCCGGTGCCGCTCGGCCAAATTCCGCTGGATTTGCGGAATGCCGTCGTTGCGGTAGAAGACCGGCGTTTTTACGATCACGCCGGTTTCGACGTATGGTCGATCGGCCGCGCGCTGATCCGCGACTTGAAAGCCGGAGCGATGGAGGAAGGCGGCAGCACGATCACGCAGCAGCTTGCCAAAAATTTGTTTCTCGACTCGGACAAATCGTTCAACCGCAAGTTCAAGGAGCTCGGGTACGCGATAAAAATCAACTTTGCTTACAGCAAAGACGAAATTTTGGAACTGTATCTGAACAGCATTTACTTCGGCGAAGGGCGCTGGGGCGTCGAAGGGGCGGCGCAGCAATACTTCGGCAAATCCGTTCAGCAGCTGACGCTTGCCGAGTCAGCCGTGCTGGCCGGTCTGCCCAAAGCCCCTTCTCTCTACTCTCCGGTGCGGCATCCGGACAAGACGCTGGAGCGGCGAAACCTCGTGCTGTCGCTGATGAAAGAGCAGCATTTCATCAGCGATGCCGCCTACGACAAGGCCGTCGCCGAGCCGATTGCGTTAAAGCCGAACAACGGAGAGTCGCTGAAGGGGCGGCACCCTTCTTACGTCGACTACGTCATGGATGAGGCCGAGAAGCTTTACGGCTTTACGGAGCAGCAGATTTTGACGCACGGCCTGCGGATTTATACCGCAATGGACCTTAAGGTGCAGCAGGCGGCGGAAGAGGTGTACCGCACCGATGCGCTCTTCCCGCAAAGTCCTCCTGACCGCCCGGTGCAGAGCGGAGCGGTCGTGTTGGACCAGCGAACCGGCGGCATCCGCGCAATCGTCGGTGCGCGAGGGGATCAGACCTATCGCGGCTTCAACCGGGCCACCGAGCTGAAGCGGCAGCCCGGCTCGTCGTTTAAGCCGCTGGCGGTCTACGGGCCTGCGCTTGAGCTTGGCTATACGCCAGAGTCGATCTTGTATGACGGGGAGCTCGACATTTCGGGTTACCGTCCTAAAGATTGGGACGCACAGACGAGAGGACAAGTCTCGCTTCGGGAGGCCGTGATCCGTTCGTGGAATATTCCGGCGGTCTGGCTGCTGAATGAAATCGGCATCGACGCCGGGATGAACTACGTGCGTAAAGCCGGGATCGCTCTGCCTCCGGCGGACCGCAACTTAAGCCTCGCGCTCGGCGGCTTGTCCGAAGGCGTCTCGCCCTTGCAGATGGCGCAGGCGTACGGCGCCATAGCAAACGATGGCATGATGCAGAAAGCCCACGCCATCACCAAAATTACGACCAAGGACGGCCATACGCTCGTCGAGGTCAAGCCGCAGCCGACCAAGCTGACGGAGCCGGTCTACGCCTATACGTTGACGAGGCTGCTTCAAGAGACTGTCGCACAGGGTACGGGGATAGCCGCCGCGCTCAGCGGCCGTCCCGCTGCAGGCAAGACGGGGACGACGCAGCTGCCCGCAACGGCCGAATTCGGGGCGATCGGCCGGAACGGTGCTAAGGATGCCTGGTTCGTGGGCTTCACCCCCGAGCTGACCGCCGCGATTTGGCTTGGGTACGATCAGACGGACAAGACCCATTATTTGACGACATCAGGCGGGGCGGTGCCTGCGCAGCTGTTTCGGGAAATGATGACCCGGGCGCTGAAGGATACTCCGGTGACCGATTTTCCGGTACCCGAAGAAGTGCGCCGGGCCATGGAGGAGGCGCAGCTGCGCTCACCGCTCGGGAGCGACGGACACGCGCCGGAAACCGGGAAGCCGCAGGACCGCAGCGGCCAGCCGGAAACGCCCCGTCCCGGCTGGCTAAGAAAAAAACAAGGTGATTAAGCCCATTTTTAGATGGATAAGTGCCCAATTCCTCCTCTCTGACATATGGTGGAGTATGTTCTAATCAGAGAGGAGAAATCAAATATGTCTCAAGAGACGATAATTGAAACTCAACAAGCCGGGGAGATCGACTACAGCCGTCCGCACTATCCCCATCATTACCATGCTCATCATTACCCGCATCATTATCACCATCCGCATCATCACGTCTATCCATACGGCTTCTATCCGTATGGATACCATCCGCACGGATACCATCCGCACCACCATCATCATATGCATGGGCATCATTATTACCACCAGGCCCGCTGGGTACAGGATCCTTGGTCCGGCGAATGGTACATCGACTGAAGAAAGGCCGCGTGACAACAAAGGGCGTTCTGCATTAAGCAGAACGCCCTTTGTTCTTTCTGCGGCTTTCGCGCCGCCGTTCTCAAGCCCCGCTTCCGGAAATCGACACTGTGCGGCGCGTAAAAAGAAAAATCGTGGACACCAGCGCAGCCAAGCTGACGATAAACCCGTACAGGAACAGCCGGTGGATACCGGTCATAAAAGCCGGCGCCGCTGTCAGAAGCGCGCCCATAATCGTAACCCCGGCCGCCGTGCCGATATTCCGCGAGAAGACCTGCAGCGACGTGGAGATCCCTTTTTGATCGGCGGCAACAAGCTGCTGCACTCCGATGACCGATACGGTATAGAGCAGCCCGTACGCCAGTCCTTGCACCACCATGATCGCATTGACGTACCAAAAGCCTCCTTCGTCCGGCAAAAACAGCAGCAGCAGCCCGGACAGCACCAGCAGGACGTTGCCGGTAAACAGCAGCGGCCGATAGCCGTAGCGCAGCACCCATTTGCCGGCCGGAACGCCTACAAGAATCCATCCGACGGACGTCCCGAGCAGCGAAAGCCCGCTGACGAAAAGCGAGTACCCGTGCTGCTGCAAATAAAACGGTATGTAGCTGGACGTACCGAACAGCGCCGCGCACGTCAAGAAGCCGTTCAGGTTCATCCAGGCGACGGAGCCGTTCTTAAGCAGCGCCACCGGCATAATCGGCGACGGATGTCTCCGTTCGTTATACACGAACAGCAGCAAAAACAATACACCGCCCACCGTATACAGCAGAAAGCCCTCGCTCACCACCGTATTGAACAGCAGCAGCCCGATGCCAAGTCCGAACCAGAGGGCTCCCCAGTAGTTAATCCGGCTTTTGCGAGCCTCGTACAATTCCCGATAGGGCACAAGCAGCAGCAGCGATGCCACACAAATCGGAATATTGATATAAAAAATCCACCGCCAGCTCAAATGCTCAATGAACAAACTGCCGAGCAGCGGCGCCAACACCGACGAGATTCCCCACATGCCCGTGAAGAACGCCTGGATTTTGCCCCGCGCTTCCACTGGGAACAAATCCCCGGCGATAATGGCCGGGAACGCAATCATCGCGCCCGCACCGAGCCCTTGGAGCCCCCGGTACAATACGAGCTGCAGCATGGTCGCGGACGTACCGCAGAGCACAGACCCGAGCAAGAAGACCAAAATGCCGACCGACAGCACTTTTTTGCGTCCGTACAAATCCGAAAGCCTGCCGCTAAGCGGCGTTACGATCGTACATAAAATCATGTAAGAAGCGAAGCTCCATGCATACAGCTTCACATCCCCGAGCTCCTCCGCGATCCGCGGCATCGTCGTATTCATGATCGTCGTATCCATCGACGAAATCAGCACGGCGAGCACGATGCTCGCCATCACGGCCAAGCGGTTCCAATTCATGCAATTTCTTCCTCCCTCGTCATTTCACCGTGTTCCCGAACAGTAGCTTCAATATAACACAGCGGCGCGATGCCGAGCCATGTTTTTTGCGTTTCTTTCCAGCCCCGTTTCCATCGCCTTCCACGCATGCGGGAGTTTCCCAAAGGGAATTCTAACCGGGAAATCGATATTATCCCATACAGGAGGCCTCACCCGTGAAAATCGAAACGACCGACTACCAAATCGCCCCGCTTCACGAGCAAGAAAAAGTCATCGATATCATTCAACAGACGGAAGCGCGGCTGGCCGAATTGACCGGTGGTCCGATTACGCTGATTGCCTATTCTAAGACGGAAGGAGAGAAGAAATTGTGACCGGCAAGGAAGAAGAGGCGCGGTATCCCCACGATCCGACCATCGCCCCGGGCATGAATACGCACGATCCTTTGGAGGAAAAGGCGACGGAGGAAGAAGTACGGCGCGGAGACGCCACTCTCGTCTCCCGTTTGTACTTGGACCGGACTCCCGAGGACTAGAGCAGCGACAAAAAACAGCCCGTCCGGAGCGTTAATCATCTCCAGACGGGCTGCCGTTGTGTAGGCGGTGAAAGCGGAAGCCCTCCGATCAGTCGTCATTCTCATCGTTGTGCTTATCGCGGTTTTTCGCTTTTTCCTTCTCTTTTTCTTTCTCCTTATTCTTGCCTTTGCCATGCTCTTTGTCCGCTCCATGGCCGTTAGGCTCCGGCTTCCCGGCCTGTACGGGCGGCGTTCGGACAACTTTGGCGTCGTCTTTCCACTTCACGTCGATCTTCCAATCCGGCGAATCGTCCTTTAGCTTGAATTGCGCCGCCAAGCGCTGCTTAAGCGCCTTCTCCCAAGCGTCTTTCTCCGAAGGCAGCCCCTGCATTAGCAGTAGAAGCAATTGCTCCGCCTGCGCTCCATTCAGATGAACCACCGCACGATCCTTAGTTTGGATATAAACGTCGGCCTCATCGCCCTTGTCCGTCTGCTCCTGCTTTACCTTCAAAGCCAGCTCCCGGCTTTTCAGCTCCAACGACAGCCGCTCCCAAGGCCAGCTCCCGTTTACCGCCGGCTTAGCCGGTTCCGCGGCAGCCTGACGGTCAGCCGGAGCCGAAGTCGAAGCCGCAGGCGTATGCGCCGGACCAGTCGGCGGCACGGGGGCCGTGCTGCCGGAAGTCGCAGGCGCAGCTGGACCTTGCGATGCGCCCAAGCCTTGCGTCGCCGCCGAGTTCGGCTCGGGGGCCGGCGTGGCCGAGCTTTGCGGCGCAGCGGCTTGTTCGGGTGCCGCCGCCTTAATGTAGGCGGCTTGATTTTTGCTGTTCAATATAATTTCCAGCGAATCGCCCGGCTTCAAATCCGTGATCGCCGCTTTTTGCAAATTGCGGTATACCCACACGTCCGCAGTCAGCGGGTAAGTTTTTTCCGTTCCGTCGTAAGACACTTTGATTTGTTTGTTGCCGTCCGTCAAGCCGACGAGCTGCCCTTTGGCTTCTGTCGATATTTCAGCCGATACGGGCGCATCGCCCACCCAAGTGACGCCATAAATCAGCCCGCCCAAAAGTGCGGCTGCAATCACCCATACGACTGTTTTTTTAAGTTTCCCCATCGTTTCTCTCTCCCTGTGACAGGCATCGAAAGCTTCCGCCCGTAGTTTCCGAACAGAGTTCGTTATAGGGTTCGGACTTTTATGCCATTTTCAGGGGATGCGGATCGAACTAGGCCTTCAGACTGGGTCCCAACGGTTGGCATACGCTTGCAGCCGGGGATGCGTGACCGGGCTTCCCTCCTCGCTCACGAACCAGCGGATTTTTTTGATCCACGTCTCGAACGATTCGTAGCCTGCGAGGAGCTCGGCTGTCGTCCCGGTCACCCAAACGAAATGGGGAGCGGCATATTTCTCTTCCAAAAATCGGAAGGCGGTGTCCGCCGGAGTGTACTTTTTGCGCTTGCCCTCGAACGATTCGACGACATAATCGACCTTCGTATCCGAAGCCGCAAGCAGCGTCTCCAGCGCCTCAACCCTTCGGTGGTAAGGAGCTACGGAACGACGTTTCTCCATGCGCCGGACCGTCTCCTCGTGCAGCGGGTAGAACACCGCCTTGGCGATGCCGCGCCCGCTCGCCAGCGCAAGAACGCGTGCAAGCTCCTGCTCCGTGTAGTTCTCGAACGCATCGTAAACCCACAAGCTTCCGCGATTCGTATCGCGCCCATTCGGCGGCTCGTACCCGAACGGAACTTGGCTCGTCTGTCTTGCCATCCGGCATCCTCCTCTCGTCGCTTGCAGAAATGATATTTCGCTTAGTATGCCTTTCGGAAAAAGAGAATATTTTCCGGGCTGGCTGCGCACGTTAAGCATGAACTGACGTTATTTAAACTTATCCCGAAAGGAGGAAATGGCATGTCGGAAAATAAAAAGCACGATGGCAATTACGAAAGCACGGCTTCGATGGAAGCCGAAAATCAAGATATGGAATTCGTGAACGATACGCTCAATCAAGTGAAAACAACGGTCAATCAGATCGGAGCCGACCAGAAGGAGAAGGAGTAATCCGACTCCCGGGGCCGCTAGCCGTCTACGGCAAGCCAAGCCTCCCGCACAGGCTGCCAGGCTTCCAGCTTGGCCACTTGTGACATAGCCCGCGCTGGACTCGACGACGGCAGCAGCTTATAGCTCTTGCCGTCGTCTGCGGCCCCCTTCATGACCTGCCGGCGGTACAGGTCGGCCGCCGTGCTGCCATTGAAGAAGACATTGCGGATGCCCGGATACGCCGCGTAGAACCCCGCAAAGTCGTTCGCCTCCGGACGGCGGATCGCCGTGTCGAGACTGCCTTCGCGCTCGCACGCCGCAAGCACGTCCCACAGCGCTACGCCACGGGATAACGCAAAGCGGAGCCGCTCCTCGTATGCCGCAGCCGGCTCCCCGCCGTCCAGCAGCGCGTAGAGAAGCGGCCAAAAGCCGTTGCGCGGATGGCCGTAATACTGCTGCGCCCGCAGGGACGCCTCCCCCGGCATCGATCCGAGAATCAGCAGCCGGCAGCGCTCATCCGCGACCGGCGGCAAGCCGATCAAGCGGGGACGTTCCTTATCTGCCGCCATCGATGCATCGCCTCTCGTTTGATTCGTTTCACATCCAAGCAGCCTCATTGTAGCACAACCGTCCCGTACAAACACACAGCGAAGCCAAAAGAAAAACCGCAGGACGCGGTTATACTTTGAACCGTCCTGCGGTTTGCTGAAGCTCGTCCGCCGCCTGACGAAGCTGTTCGGCTTCCCCCGACGCCTGACCTGCAAGGTCGAGCTGACCGGCTGAGGCAGTAGCCGCCCGCAGCGTCTGCTCCGAGGCGCTGCCTGCGATGCGGGCCATCTCCTCGATGCCGGCCGTTACCTCCTCGGTGCCGGCGGACAGCTGCTCGGAAGCGGCCGATATCTCCTGGATTTGCGCCGTGATGCCCTGCGCCATCGCCAAGATCCGCTCGAATGCCGCACCGGCCTGCTCGACTTCCCCGACGCCTTTCTCCACCTCGCGGCCGCCCTGCGCCATCGCGGTTACCGCCGAAGCCATAGAGGCTTGTATATCTTCGATCTGGTCCTGAATGCGCTGCGCCGACGCCTCGGACTGCTCGGCCAATTTGCGTACCTCGCCAGCGACGACCGCAAAGCCCCGGCCGTGCTCTCCGGCCCGGGCCGCTTCGATAGCCGCGTTCAACGCGAGCAGACCCGTCTGGGACGCAATGCCGGATATGGCCCCGGCCATCTCCTGCACTGACTGCATGCGGCCTTCCAGCTCCCTGATCGCTTGGCCGACCTGCTGCGCCGACTGGCTCATCGTTGCCATCTGCTCCATGGCTCCAACCGAGGTGCGGTTGCCCGCTTCGGCTTCCTGCACCATCGCGAGCGACGCCTCCGTGACGTGGGCCGACGCCTCGGCGATGCGCTGAATGCCGGCTGCCATCTCCTCCATCGCCTTGGCGCTTTCCTCGGCGCTGACGGCCTGGCTTTCGGCGCCCGCCGCCAGTTCGTCCAGCGTATGCGCAATCGCCTCCGAAGCTTCGCGGGACTGTACGGCATGCGCCGCGAGCTGGTGCGAGCCGTCCGTTACCCGAAGGGAGAGGGCATGCATCCCGATCATCATCTGCTGCAAATGGGCAATAAACCGGTTGATCTCCCCGGAAAGCCGACCCATCTCGTCCTTGCCTCTTACGGCAAGGCGGTAAGTCAAGTCCGCTTCCTGCGAGTTGAGATTGGCCGTCGCATTCAACACCGCCTGAAGCTTACGGGCGACGGAAAACTTCGACAGCACGAATAACAGGCCAAGCACAACAAGCAGCACGATCAGAAGCTCTGCGGCGACCGTGAGCTGCTGCTGCGCGATCAGGGCGTCCGATTTTTCCTTATTGAGCGCAACGCGAACCGCCCCCCAATGCTTGCCCTCGAAGAATAGCGGGTAAGACATATCCCACGTCTCGACGACCCGTCCTTCCACGCTTCGCGGGTATTTTTGCAGCAGCACATCGGAAGTGTCCTTGTACGTCGCGGCCGCATAGCCCGTCGGGTCGTTGAATACGCGATTGCCCCGGTATTTCTGGCTAAGCCGCCCCTCCGCTCCCCAGCGATCCTTCGAAGACTCGCCTTGCGGGCTGTAGCTGCCGTTGTGCGTCGCGATGAAGCCGACCGCGTCTGGATTCGCCGAATAGGCGATCGGAACGGCGAACACGATCTGCGGGTCGGTCAAAAATCCGTCGACCAGCGCCTGCCACCGCTCGTCCGTATAAGCGCCGTAAGCGCTGGTATATTTCAGTTCGTATTGCGCGAGCGGGATGTCTTGACCGTCGAATCGTTTCTGCTTCGCCGAAGCGTATTCCTTATCCTTCGACCGCTTCTCCGCTTCCTCGCGGCTCGCGGCGATCGGCTCCAGCCGGTCGTCGAACAACCGGGTCCGCAGCTCCTCGCCGGACAGCTTCGTGCCGTCTTGCAGCGTTACTCCGGTACGCAGATCCGACTCGGTTAGGCTCTGCAAGCTTTTGGATAACGATATGGCCATCGTTCGCCCCTTGTCGAATAACGAAGCTTCCGCGTGACTGCGAATGATGCTGCTTTGATAAGCGAACACCACACCCATTAAGAGCAGGAGCACCAGGCTGCTGTACACCATAAATCGGCCCGTTAACGAATGAAGTGGATTTCTCATGATACTAGCACCTCGGGTTCTAATTTTGTCCAATTCGTGGATGGATGAATGTTCCAATTGAACATTAACATCCATTGTACTACGGAACATAGGTGAAAAGTTTCACAAAAACCGAAGAAGTTTTGTCGAATTTTAGGACAAATGAATGAAAAAGGACAAAAAAAGAGAGCAAATCCACTTATGTCATGGAACTCCCTCTCTTTTTAAAATTATGATTTCAGCCACGGGTTCAGCTTGTCCTGCAGCGCCCGTTCCAAATAAGGCTCCGCCTGCAGGAAGTTCCGGAATCCTTGGTACTCCTCCGCCAGCTTGGCCCGTTCAGCGGGTTTCGGCGGCTGGACGCTGCGAACCGCCCGGATTAAAATATTTTTCGGCGTATGCTCCAGGTCGATGAATTCGAGCAGCTGCGTCTTGTAGCCGACCAGCTCGAGCAGCTTCGCCCGGATCGCATCCGTAGCCAGCGCGGAAAACCGCTCCTTCAAAATGCCGTGCTGCAGCAGTGGGCCGAGCACGTCGCTGTGCACCTGCCGGAACAGCTCATGCTGGCAGCAAGGCACGGACAAGATGACCGAAGCGCCCCAGCGAACCGCTTTCTCCAGCGCCGCATCGGTCGCCGTATCGCAAGCGTGCAGCGTCACGACCATATCGACCTGCTGCAGCTCGTCATACTTGGCGATGTCGCCGACAAGGAACCGCAACCCGCCATAGTCGAGCTTCTCCGCAAGCGCGCTGCAGTGCCGGATCACATCCTCCTTGAGATCGAGGCCGACGACGCGCAGGTCGAAGCCCTGCATCTCCTTCAGAAAATAATACATCGCAAACGTCAAATACGATTTGCCGCAGCCAAAATCGACGATGGTCAGCGTCCGGTCCTTCGGCAAATGCGGCAAAATATCGGCGATCATTTCGACAAACCGGTTGATTTGGCGGAACTTGTCGTATTTCGGGGCCAGCACCTTCCCCTGGGCGTTCATAATTCCAAGCTCAATCAGAAAAGGAACGGGCACGCCTTCCTCCAGCATGTAGTTCTTTTTCCGGTTGTGGGCAGGCGCTCCGCCTACCGCTTGCTTGATCGGCGGCTTGCGAAGGATGCCGATCTTGCCTTTCTTGCTGATCAGCACCTGATAGTCCGCTTCGCCCGTTTGCAGCAGCCCCTGTCGGAACTGCTCGGCTAACAGCACGTTCAGCTTCTCCTCCGCCGCTTCCGGCACCAAATTGTCATGCAGCACCTTCGGGCCGCAGAAGGAGCTGAATTGATAGTGCAAAGCCCCTTTAAGCTGCACGGGCTTCACCGTCACCTTCGTGCACCCGTCCGGATCACTGCGCCGCACCTGGCTCAGCGTCGCTTGGATCAGCGTCCCTTCCTGAAACAATCGGCCCGTTAATTCCGTCAATTCCTGCTCTTGCATCCCGCTTCACGTTCTCCAATCCGTTAGTTCATGATTTGAAATTCCGGTACAAACCGGATGATCTTGTCGTCGTCCTTCTGCGGCTGCCCGCGGCCGGTCGCCTTGGACGTACGTATGATAGGCATACCTATAGCCGTTGCGTGCAAATTGCGGATCGAGCGCGAAGCTAAGCAGCCCCGCTTCCCCCTGCTTGTACAAACTGCCATCCGCCGCAAAATCGATTTCCCACGGCACGGCCAATCCTGCAGCTGCGATTTCCTGCTTGTAAGGAAAGGCGGCCTGGGACGCTTCGCCCGCAGACGGGGCGGAAGGTGCCGTGCCCGAGGCAGGGGCCGCCTACCGTTCCTCCTCGCAGCCGGCAAGCAGCAGCGCAAGGAGCAGTCCCGCTGCGGTACGCGAAATCGCTCGTTTCATATGGGCCGGAGCCTCCATCCCTTTTCATCCCATTATACCCAAACGACGCAAGGAAAAGCGACATGTCCGAGCCATTTTTCATTCCTGCTGCTTTATTTATTGTGGAACCACGCGACAAGCAATGCGGCAAAAGCAATGAGGATATTGATCCAGCCGGGGTAGAGCTGCTTGTTGGCCAACCGCTCTTGTTCGATTCGTTCAATGCGTTCGTCACGGGCACGAAGCAGCTCGTTCATTTCAACACGGGATATATAGTTCCCATGCCACTTGTCCAGCTTTTCTTCCATGCGCGTGACGGCGTCTTCGATATTCTCGAGCCGGGTTTCAACCTTCATCAACCGTTCCCCGTCTTTATACGGATTCGCATTCATTGTTTTTGTCACTCCTTTGCTGGGCAGCCCGCGAGCGGTCTGCCGACTGGGTTCCGCTCTACAGTATATGCGACAAGCCTCCCCGCCGAAGCGACGATTACACAACGGCGGTGTGCAATCAGGCGGTACTGACAAAAAAAGGCATGGCTTCCTGCGCTATCCGCAAGTCGCCATGCCCCCGGTCCGAGACGCTATTTTCCCAAAAACGATTCCAGCATCCAAACGTGCTTCTCCAGCTCGCTGTGGATCGCAAGCAGCATGTCGCCGGTCGTCTCGTCGTCCGCCGCTTCGGCAATCGCCATCCCTTCCTTCAGCTCCCCGATCAGCGTTCCGAAGTCGTTGGCGATGGAGCGGACCATCTGCTCGGCATTCTCGCTGCCGGAAGCTTCGTGCAGGGTCGTTTTCTCCAAAATTTCCTTCATGGTGGCAACTGGCTGTCCCTTGAGCGCTAGCAGCCGCTCGGCCAAATTGTCCACGTGAAGGGCCGCCTCGTTATACAGCTCTTCGAATTTCGCATGCAGGGTGAAAAATTGCGGCCCCTTCACATACCAATGGTAGTTATGAAGCTTGATGAACAGCAGGCTCCAGTTCGCTATCTGGGTATTCAGCACTTCTGTTAAGCTTTTGGACATGGGTCGTTCCTCCTTGGATCGCGTTTTTTTCCAGCTTATCCCTAGTTAATATGAAAAACTGAAGCCGCTTTTATACATCGCACCGATGGAATCGGCTAGGGGCCGTTCTCGGCGACGGGCTCAGGCGGTACCCCAAACCGGACATAGAAGGCCGTGCCCTCCGGGCCGGTCTGCCACGTCAGCTTGGCTCCGTGCCGGGCGGCGATACTGAAGCAGACCGCCAGACCGAGCCCCGTCCCCCGCTCCTTCGTCGTAAAGAACGGCGTCCCGACCTTGGCCAGCACGTCCTTGTCCATGCCGTGGCCCTGGTCGCTGAC
Organism: Paenibacillus tyrphae; assembly: GCF_000722545.1. Classification (GTDB taxonomy): domain Bacteria; phylum Bacillota; class Bacilli; order Paenibacillales; family NBRC-103111; genus Paenibacillus_G; species Paenibacillus_G tyrfis. Next base: position 160,261 of record NZ_JNVM01000021.1, on the reverse strand, counting down.
CTCCAGCACGACCTCCGACTCTTCCGTATAGGTGGCGATTTCGAGCCGTCCTCCGGCGTCCATCGCTTCGAGCCCGTTCAGCGCGAGATTCAATACCATCTGCCGGATCTCCTTCTCGTCGAGCTCCAGCTCGGGACACGATTCGAGCCGCAGATGAAGCTGCTTATCGGCCAGCGTCGCCTCCGCTTGAATGAGCGGACCGATAGCCTCGATCACCTGAGCCAGATTTTGCGGGCGGCGGTCGGTGGTCTTGTTTTTGGCCAGCGCCAGAAACTCGCTGATAATCCCGTTGGCGCGGTTCAGCTCCTCCACCATAACGTCGATAATGTCCTTGGGCGGAAGGGTTTTCTTCGCGCGCATGAGCTGGAGAAAGCCGCGGACGGTTGTCATCGGATTGCGGATTTCATGCGCGATGCCTGCAGCCATCTCCCCGATCATATGCAGCCGGTCCAGCCGCGCAATCTCCCGCTCCAGCGCCACCCGGTCCGTAATATCCGTAATGACCGCCAGCACGCACGGCACATCCGGCGTCTCAATGATCTCCGTGGACAACAGCCCCGTCCGCCGTTCGCCCGCCTTGGTCACATACTGCACCTTCACATCCGTCACCGTATCGGCGAAATCCACGGGGGCCGTCTCGACCAGCCCTTCGTCCGAGACGAGCGTCATCTGCAGATTGGCAGTCCCCGACGTCATTTCTTCATACGTGTATCCCGTATGCTTCATCCAGCTCTCGTTGACGTCGAGATACGTCCGGTCGCTTAACGATTGAATCGCCATCAAGCAAGGCGTTGCCTGAAAAATCGTATAAAACCGCTCCTGCGATTCCCGGGCATCCTGCTCCATGCGCCGCCGCTCGTTCGTATCCTGAATATATAAGCTGATGCCGAGCGACGACGGGAAAGCCCTCACCTCGACCCAGCTTTCCGTCAGGTTCGAATAAAATTCCGCCCGCTGCGGCGCTTGCTCCAAGGCTGCGCGCAGAAACAAATCATAGCACTTCGAGCGTTCCACCGGCGCATAATCCCAGAATGGCCGGCCCAGCGCCTGCTCCTTCACGATGCGGAGGCGCTGCTCGGCCGAACGGTTCATGTAGACGATCGCCCCGTCATGGTCGAGCGCGTAAAACGCGTCCGTGATGCTTTCCAAAATATCGTTGATCCGATCGTACGACCGCAGCAGCTGCTCGGTTACCTGATGCCGGCGCCGGATTTCCGCCTGAAGCCTTCCGTTGGCTTCGCGCAGCGCATACGTGCGCTGCTCTACGGCTTGCTCCATGCGAATATACTGCATTTTGCGCTCGGTCACGTCGCGAACCGAGCAGACGTAAATCGGCCGGTCGCCGATACAGGCGCTTCCGATCTGCAGCTCGGCAGGGAACGTCCCGCCGCTGCGGCGCACGGCCGTAACGTCCGTCGCTTCCCTCGTGCCGCAGTCCGGCAGCAGGGAGCCGCCTTCCCCCGAGCCGAACAGCCGCTCGGTGTACGGCACGACCAACCACACGGGCTTCCCGATCAGCTCCTCCGGACCGTACCTGAACAGCGCCCGGACGGCGGGATTGGCCGACAGAATCGTTCCCTCCTCATCGACAGTCAAGAAAGCATCGGTCGACGTTTCGCTGATGGCCCGAGCCATCGCTTCCATCCGTCGAAGCTTGTCCGTATTGTCCAGAAGCCGGGCATGCGCCTGCTCCAGGTCGATCGTGCGCCGGGTGATCAGCTCCTTTTGCGCCTTAAGCTGCTCCCGATCCCGGTAGATGCCTGCGAACTGCTTGACCTTTACTTTTAATATAACCGGCTGCACCGGCTTGAATATAAAATCGATCGCTCCGATTTCATAGCCTCGTACCATATGCTCCGTCGCTTGACTGAGCGCCGTAACGAAGATGACGGGAATCGACCTGTACCGCTCTTGGGATTTCAGCATGCGAACGGTTTCAAAGCCGTTCATTCCCGGCATTTCAATATCCATCAGAATCAAGGCGAAAGATTCCTGCATCACTTGCCGCAGCGCTTCCTCTCCGGAATTGGCGGTGGCGATGCGATAATCGGGAGATTGCAGTATGGAAGACATAGCGAGCAAATGTTCCGGCCGATCGTCGACAATCAGTATATTTACTTGCGGTTCAGCCATATGTATACTCTCCTAGGGTCCGGTTATTATCCTATATCCTTACATTTTTCGCTAACCGGACATTCTTCTCCTGCTTGCCGCAATGAAAAAAAGAAGCCCGTTTCCCGAGGGAACGGACAGAGTGTTGAAAAAGTGGGCAAATGGGCCTATAGAGGTGTACGAGGGGGTGGGGTATCTACTTCCGTATGTTTTTCTATTTTATAAAAGCCAACTTTCTCAACAAGTTCCCCGTTTCCCGAAGAAACGGACTTCTTGGCCAAGTATTCGCTTAAATATAACGCGAGATGAGGTCATGCAGCTGCCCGGCAACGATTGTCGAGCCCCGGCGCAGCTCGCTGCCCGGGATGGTCAAGCGGACGAGGCTTTCGTCCAGCCCCAGTTGTTCTTCGAGTTTTCCCTTAAAGCCCCGGGCGCGGCGGTCGATCTGTAGAAACAGCTCCAGATCGTCTCCTCTCGGGAAGTAGAGTACTTCCAGCTCTTCGAGCGCGCCGTGGAAATTCGTCGTCGGTACGTACTCGAACTCCTGTACGAACGGCAGCTGCCCGCCCAAGTTTGGCGAGTAGTCGTTGGAAATTTCACGCAGACGGAAGCCGAGCTCATTCAGCGCCTCCATCACGGTAGCCACGTTCGGGCCGGCAACGATGTCGATCTGGTCCCGGTCCCTCGGATCGATCGCCATGTCGATATCGAGTCCCGTTTCCAGCCAGACCGGCGTGTTTTGCAGCGACAGCGGGGCGTTTTCCGGGATCTCCAGCGTAAATGCGACCTCCCGCCCCTCGCCTTGCCGCAGCAGGAAGCCGTCGGTGATGTGGTATTTGGCGATCTCCGCGGTATGGGTCATTTTCTTATCGTTTTCTTCCTTCAAGTACTCCGTCTTCAAATACATATAGATGCTTTCGATCTGCTGATCCAATTGACCGCCTTGAATATGTATGACTCCGCTAATCGTCTCTCCCGGTGAAACCCGCGGATGATCCAGCCTCGTATCCACCTTCGCCGAACCGATTCCTACACTTGCAAGCACTTTCTTAAAAATGGACATCGTCTTTTGCCTCCTGCCTCTAGTACGCCAAAGTTTGTCTGTAGCTCTGCGGGTTCAATACGCGGCGCAGTGCCGGGCGGTTTCGCCTGGAACGCCATGCCGGCGAAGCTTGATTAAATCTTTATCTTTTAAGCAAACGGTAGCCTTTCCGCACCGCATTCAGCACGAAGCCGGGAACCGGGACGCACCGCAAGGGCGGAAGGTAAAACCGGTCGTACGCTTTCTTCAGATCGTCCCACATCCCGCACGGCTCCGGCTTCAAAAAGTCCGACACGTCGACCACGACGCCGCGGCCGTCCCGCATCATGACGTTTTTGCCATGAACGTCATGCGGGCGAAGCCCTTTGCTTACCGCATAGGCAAGCGCTTCGTCAATATCGTCGATCACCTGCCGGGAGATCGGGATGCCCTTCCGGATGCAATCGTACAGCGTGATGCCGTTCAACCGCCGGAGCATCAGGTAACCGTCGCCATAGTACAGGCACTCCGAATAGGCCGGATGCCGCCCCAGACGGCGATACACTTCGGCCTCCTCTTCCAGCCCCGGCCGGCCCGGCGCATACACCTTCACCACAACCTCCGGGAAATCCGGGTGCGCGACAACCGCCGCATAGTTGCCCGCACCCATCAACCGCCAAGGGACCGGCACACGGTATACGGCAATCGGATCGTGCGGCTGCTCGCTCTTGATGTGCAGCTCCGGCAGCAGGCGGCGCTCGATCTGCGCGATGAACGGGTAGCGCTCATCCCAAGCGTCCTCGCCTACCGTCGTCCAATGGTTATCCGCCATAAAAGTCAGCCGGTCTGCCCTTCACGCCCGGCTTAACGCGGAACAAACCGCCGGCATGCGGCTGCTGCGCCAGCTGTTCCTCGCTCAGCCCGGTCCGGGCCGTCGTAATGTACAGCTCGTCCCAGTCCGGACCGCCGAACGCGCAGGAGGTCGTCTGCGCAGCCAGGACGCGGACGAAGCCGAGCCTTTCGCCGGTCTGCGGATTCCAGCGGGACACCCGCCAGCCGCCCCACTGGGCAACCCACAGCATCCCTTCACGATCGACGGTCATGCCGTCGGGAATGCCCTCGCCTTCCGGAATCGTGACGACCGTGCGCCGATTCGAGATCGCTCCTGCTACAGGGTCGTAGTCGTAGGCGACGACCTGCTTGGTAGGCGAGTCGATGTAATACATCGTGCGCCCGTCGGGGCTCCAGCCGAGCCCGTTGGAGCAGATCACGCCATCAATCGCTTTCCGCAGCGACCCGTCAGGCTCCAGGCAATACAGCGCGCCCGTCGGGCCGCTGCTCTTGCGGTTCATCGTCCCCGCCCAGAAACGTCCGGCTTCGTCGCACTTACCGTCGTTAAACCGGTTTTCCGGCAGCCCCACTTCCGGGTCGGCGAGCTTCGTCAGCCGCTCGGTTGCGATATCGAGCAGATGGAATCCATGCTCCAACGCGAGCACCAGACCGTCGCCCTCCGCTCTCGGCACCGCAGCCCCGATCCGCTGGTCAAGCTGAATCGAACGGTTCGTTCCTTGTACCGGATCATAGTGATGAATCCGCATTCCCTCGATATCGACCCACAGCAGTCGGCCACTGCGGTGATCCCATACCGGCCCTTCGCCCAGCGCCGCCTTCCCGTCCAAAATCAATTCCGCCGTTAGCTGCCACGGTTCCAATTGCAGCCCTCCTCTTCCTCGCGTGCCTAAAGCACGTACCATATGCTTCCATTGTAGCACAAAGGAAAAGCCAAAAGCGATGCGGCCGCCAGGCTTGGCAACGGTGCCGCAGGCAGGATTCACGCTGCATCGAGCCGAAAAAAAGACCCGTCGATCCCCTCCATAGTGGAGGGACTAACGAGTCTTGACACTTGCTTTGAGCGTTATTCTTCTTCCATCGGCCGCAAGCTTTGCAGAGCCGATTGGTCTTCGGCAAGCTGCGCGTCCGCTTGTTCTACAGCAGGCTTATTCTTGTCATGCCCGGCTTGGGCGATCGAACGCTCGGCTTTTTCCACGGCCGTTTCGGCCTGCTCGATCATTTGGGCGGACGGATGGCTCTGCGCTTGGGTTACGGCGTTATGCGCCTTTTCCACCGAATTTTGCGCTTGCGAGACCGGGTTTTGCGATTGCAGGCTGGAATCGTATTCGTAACGGGTCATTTTTGGTCATCCTTTCCACATACAGGGTTGCTGTTAATGTGGGAAGAAACCGCCGTTTTTATTCGTTCGGGATGGGCGGGAGCCGCCGATATTTCCGGGGCAGGCTAGCCAAGCATTCTTCCGGTCCGAATGGCGGTAGCATAATCGTCGCGGCCGTTCTGCCGCGCAGCCGCAGCGGCCCGGTGCCAATCGTAAGCGACTTGCACGTGCTCCACGACCCACGAACCGTTCATGCGCCGGATGGCCGCATACCTCGCATGGGGAGACCCGGCTTCCATGACATGCGGATACGGGGCCTCTTCCTCGTAAGCCGGAAGGCCGACGCTGCCCGGGTTCACGATCGTTTTGCCGTCGGACAGCCGGACCATTCTGCTCACATGGGTATGCCCGCAGTAGATCCATGAGGCGGCAACCGGTTGAAGCTCCAGGCTTAAACGCTCCGCGTCTTTGTCCTTGACCCCGTGCTCGGTAACTTCCTCGATCAAATAATGCTCGTCCGAAAAAGGAGTTCCATGGCAGAACAGCATGTCCTCTAACGTCCACGTGGCGGAGAACGTTCCGATCCACCGTTCGATCTCCTCCGTCAGCAGCGGCTTCACATGCCGGAACGTCAGCGAATCGGCCTCCGACTCCAGCAGAATCCGGTCGCAGTTGCCCATGATATGGACGGCATTTTCCAGATTCATAAGCCGCTGCGCCGTCTGCACCGGATCGACCGGGCCGAACAAGCTGTCGCCCAAATTGACGATCCGGTGAAGCTTCCGCGCCTCTATATCCTCCAATACGGCATCAAGGGCGTAAATATTGCTGTGAATATCCGAAATTACGGCAATCGAGTCAGTCATCCCGGACCTCCCGTCTCAATGATCCAAGACCGCTTCGCCAAAGCGGCGTTGCGGTCCATGTCCCGGATTATACCCGCAATTCCTCGTGGCGTATAGCCGATTTCTCAACCTGGATCGTCGCATGATGGATATTAAAGCGCTCCGCCATCAGTCGGATTGCCTGCTGCAGCACCTCTTGGCTGTCCCGATCGTCCTCGATCTGGATGTGACAGCTGAACGAATCGAGGCCCGACGTAATCGTCCAGATGTGAAGGTCGTGCACGTCCACCACGCCGTCGATGCTCTCCAGCTCCCCCTTCACTTCCTCCTGGCTCACGCCGGCCGGCGTTCCTTCCATCAGCACGTGAACGGTATGGGAGATCACGCCCCAAGCGCCCTTAAGAATCAGCAGCGCAACGAGCACGCTGATAATCGGATCGGCGATATACCAGCCAAAGGCCAGCATCACCAGCCCCGCGATAATGGCGCCGACGGAGCCGAGCGCGTCCCCGAGCACGTGGAGATAAGCGCTGCGCAGGTTGACGTTATTCTTCACGTCGCCCTTCCGCATGAGTGCCCACGCGCTGATCAGGTTGGCGAGCAGTCCTACGGAGGCGATCAGCATCATCGAGCCGCTGGCGACTTCCGGCGGGTTGAAGAAGCGGCCGTACGCTTCCCATATAATAAAGCCGGCGATGAGAAACAGCGAAATGCCGTTGAATAACGCCGCCAAAATCTCAAAGCGGTAAAAGCCGTACGTTTTGGCCGGGGAAGCCGGTCTTGCAGCGAAGCTGAGCGCGATCAAGCTGAGCGCGAGAGAACTGGCATCGCTAAGCATATGCCCGGAATCCGATAGCAGCGCCAAGCTGTTCGTGGCGAGCCCCCCGAAAAACTCCAGCAGCAAAATACCCGCCGTAATGGATAAAGCGATGATCAGGCCCTTTTTGTTCCCTTCCCGGGCATGATCGTGATGGTGATGCCCGTGGCCGTGATGATGGTGACCGTGACCATCGCCGTGGTCGTGCTTATGAGCTGCTGCTCCGCTATGCGCATGAGCGCTATGGTTATGACTGTGCATAGGTCGTCCCTCCCAAGATACGGGCGATCCGCTGCGGCGTTTCGACCGTACATTTTATATATGAATATATGTTCATATATTATTATGCATCATCACATACACCCTGTCAATCCTATCCATGAGATTTTTTACACGCTATCTCGCTCCATGATGTCAGTATGACCATTTCGATGCCGGTTTAAGAGGATCGTGCGGTTTTGACGAAACCGTGAAACCGACCGCGTGGAAAATTCACACGGTTTCGTGTTCCACGTTCATGTGCGAGACGAACAAGGTGAACCTGACCGTGCATCGCGCGAAATGAGGCGAATCCGGCAATCCCCTTCGACCCATCGGAGCTTTCCTGTCGGCCCAAGGGAATTTTTTTCGATTTGCCGTCGATTGCCGTCAATTCCGGGCGGTGAACTGTTAAGTTTCTACAAAAAAATGCAGAAGCTCGCACAATCCTCTTGCCTGAAATTCCCTTTTTACAGTACACTCAACACAAAGTTACGCTGGAAATCCGGGGGTGCGCATGTACAAAATCATGATTGTGGACGACGAAGCGATCGTACGCGAGGGCATCAAGGAGCATATCGATTGGAACGGGCTGGGTTTTGAGCTCGTCGGCGATTATGCGAGCGGCCGGGAAGCGTGGGAAGCGATAGAGCAGGTCAGACCGGACCTCGTGCTGTCGGATATTTGCATGCCCTTTATGGACGGGCTGGAGCTGACGCGGCTGATCCGGACCCGGTACCCTTTCGTGAAGGTGATCATCCTGACCGGCTTCGACGATTTCGATTATGCGCAGCAAGCGCTGCGGCTCAAAGCTTACGACTTTATTTTGAAACCGATTACAGCGGCCGATCTTCGCGCGCTGCTGACGAAAGTGAAAGGCGAGCTCGACGAGGAAACCCGCCAGCGGGAAGATTTGACGCGGCTGCATATACAATTGAATCAAAGTCTGCCCCTGCTGAAGGAACGCTTTCTTGAACGATGGGCAACAACCGCCATGGGGGATGCGGAAATCCGGGAGCGGCTTCACTATTTCGGACTTCACGAGCCCCTGCCCGACTATGTGGCGATGGTCGTCGATATCGACGATTTCGGCGGCAGCGGACACCTGCCCTCCGATCGGGATCAGGAGCTGCTTCGCTTCGCCGTGTACAATATGGTGCAGGAAATCGTGGGCCAGGAGAACGGAATCGCCTTTCGCACCCGCGAGGAGCGCGTCGTGGCTATCATATCCGGGCTAGCGGCAATGCCTCTGTACGAGCTCGCATACCAGCTCGCCGAAACGATCCGGCAGTTCGTTGAGAAATATTTGAATTTGACCGTAAGCTTGGGCGTCGGACGCGTATGCGGCTCGCTGGAGCAGCTTCCCCACGCTTACAAAAGCGCCCTGTCCGCGCTCGAATACCGGCTGCTGCTCGGCAAAAACCAAGTGATCGGTATTGTCGATATGGAGGGACAACCGCCCGCAGCTCCGGACAACGGCGCGGAATGGAACCGGCTGCTTGCCTCCGCCGTGAAAACCGGCACAACCGCAGACGTTCACCGCTTGATCGAGCAGCTGGTTGCCCACTTGAAAACGTCCCGGATGCCGATCGAAGCGTGCTATTGGCAGATCCAGTCGGTGATCGTCACGCTGATGAATACGGTCCGGGAGCTCGGAGCGGACGAACCGCGCGCAGCCGTAGGTGAGCGCAATTGGCTGACGGACGTGTACCGGTTCAAGACGCTGGACGAAATCCAGGACTGGCTGAAGCACATTTTAAGCCTGGCGCTGGATCAAATCTCCGAGCAGCGGAATCGCCTGACGCATATGCAGGTGCTGCGGGCCACCGAGTATATCCGCGAGCACTACGCGAACGAGAAGCTCTCCCTGCAGGAGCTGTGCCGGCATACGCTCATGAGCACCAGCTATTTTAGCACCATGTTCAAGCAGCAGCTCGGCGAAACGTTCGTCGAATATTTGACGCGGGTGCGCATCGACAAGGCGAAGGAGCTGCTGCTGCACACCCCGCTCAAGTCCTATGAGATTGCGGCGCAGGTCGGCTATGCCGATCCGAACTATTTCAGCCTGATCTTCAAGAAGCACTCTGGCCTCACGCCGACGGAATACCGGGACAACGCGGCGGCCAAGGAGACCCGCCGATGAAGCCTGTGCTCCGCCTGCCGTCGCCCTTGTTCCAATTCAAGAGCATCCGCTCCAGCATCGCCGCGGCTTTTTCCTGCTTGATTCTCGTCTCCGTCGGCATCACCAGCTTCATTTCCTACCGGCTATCCGCCGACGCCGTGGAAAAAAATTCACAGGCCTACCTCTCGGAAGTCATGAAGCAGGTCGGCGCCAACATTCAGTCCTACTTCACGAATATGGAGAACATTTCCACTCTGGCCCTAACGAACAAAGACGTCAAATATTTTATCTCCAACACGGTGTTCATCAGCGAGGCCGACCGCCGGGTATACGAGAAGCGCATTTCGGACATGTTCCAATCGATTCTGTACACCCGCAAAGACATCGCCTCCATCATGGTGTTCGGCTACAACGGCAAATTCGTGTCGGACCGGCGCAGCACCAGCCTCAATCCGAACGCAAAGCCGGAAGAGCAGCTCTGGTACAAGCAGGCGAAGCAGGAAGGCGGCAAGCCGGTCGTCTCCTCCTCCCACGTTCAGCATGTGATCCAGAACGAATACCGCTGGGTCGTCTCCCTCAGCCGGGAGTTGAAAAGCACCGACGGGATCGCGGGAGAAGGCATTTTTCTCGTCGATCTCAACTTGAGCGTCATCAGCGAAATCTGCAGCCAGGTCAACCTCGGCAAGCGGGGCTACGTGTTCATTGTCGACAACGGCGGCAACATCGTCTACCACCCGCAGCAGCAGCTTATTTACAGCAACCTGAAAAGCGAGCTGATCGACAAGGTGATGCATACGGACAGCTTCGTCGCGTACGACGGTGACGAATCGCGGATCTATTCGGTCCACGATACGAAATTCGGCTGGAAAATCGTCGGTGTCGCCTACACGGACGAGCTCGTCACCAACAAGCACACGATTCAAAGCTCGTTCCTGCTGCTGGCTGTCTTCGGGCTGGCGATCACCCTGCTGCTGTCGTTCGTGCTCTCGCACCGGTTTTCCAAGCCGATCAAGAACCTTCAGGATAAGATGAAGCAGGTGGAAAAAGGCAACTTCGACATTCGCGCGGAGATCGAGCAGGAGAACGAGATCGGCCAGCTCGGGCGTACGTTCAACCTGATGGTTGGCCACACGAAGGAGCTGATGAGCGAAATCATCCGCAACGAAGAAACGAAGCGCAAAAGCGAGCTCAAGGTGCTCCAGGCGCAGATCAACCCGCATTTTCTGTACAATACGCTCGATTCGATCATCTGGATGGCGGAAGGCAAGAAGCACGAGGAAGTCGTGCTTATGACCTCCGCACTCGCCAAGCTGTTCCGCGCCAGCATCAACAAAAGCGACGAGCTCGTACCCATCTTCATCGAAATCGAGCATATCCGCAGCTATCTGCTGATCCAGAAAATGAGGTACAAAGAAAAGCTGGATTACCGGATCGACGTCTCCCAAGACATTATGGCCTGCAAAACGATCAAAATTTTGCTCCAGCCCTTCGTCGAAAACGCCATCTATCACGGGATCAAAAACAAACCGGGGTGCGGGCTCATCACCATCGCCAGCGAAGAGAAAGACGGCAAAATCGTGTTCACCATCGAGGACAACGGCCTCGGCATGACGCCGGAACAGCTGCGGCACATTCTGGTGCCGAAGACGGGAACGGAACGCGGCACGGGCGTAGGCATTGCCAACGTTCACGAACGGATTCAGCTTTATTTCGGGACGAGCTACGGCGTGAGCTTCGACAGCGAACCGGAAAAGGGCACCCGGGTCACGCTGACGATCCCGAGAAGCGAGTAGGAAAGGAGCAGCCGATGCAGACGCATAAAAAAATCGTGTGGATGCTGGTGCCCCTCTTGGCCTTGGGCACCTATACCGCCATCCTGCTCCAGTCCGTCCGAACCGAAAGCGGCAAGGACAAGAGCATTATCGTCATTATGAAAAGCAACGATATCCGCACGGAATTTTGGCAGACGGTCCGGGCCGGGGCGAAGACGGCCGCCAAAGAGTTTCAAGCGAAGGCGGACATTCGCGGCCCCTTGCAGGAAACCGACGTGCACGAGCAGATCGGCCTCGTGGAGCAAGCGATTGCGGAGAAGCCGCAAGCAATCGTGCTGGCCCCCGCCGACAACGACCTGCTCGTTCCTGTGGCGGAGAAGGTCCGCCAAGCCGGAATCAAGCTGGTCGTGATCGATTCGCCGTTGGACGGCAATCCCGGCGACAGCTTTATCGCCAGCAACAATCTGGATGCGGGCAGAAAAGCCGGACGGGCGCTGGCCTCCATGACCAATGGCCGGCCCGCCGTGGCGGTCCTTAGCGACAAGGGCGGCTCACCCACCGCCACAGACCGGGAAACCGGCATTCGGGAGGCGCTCGCCACCGACCCGCCGGCGGTTGTCGTCGGCACGCGGTATGCTGCGAATCAGGAGGAGCTGGCCTACCAAGCGACCAAGCTGCTGTTGGCCGACCACCCGGAGATTAACGGCATGATCTGCTTGAACGAGACGGCTACCTTGGGAGCTGCCAAAGCGATCAAGGAACTGAACAAAAGCGCCTCGGTCAAGCTCGTCGGCTTCGGCGCTTCGATCTATGAGATCAAGTTGCTGGAGGAAGGCACGCTGCATGCGACGCTGGTCCAGAAGCCTTTTAACATCGGATATTTGGGCGTGAAGGCAGCCGTGGAGCTCATCGACGGAACAAAAGCGAACCCGCGCGACAACATCGATTCGACGGTCGTCACCAAGGAGAACATGTACGATCCGGAAAATCAAAAGCTGCTCTTCCCTTTTGTGGAAAGGTAAGGAAGCCCTGCCCCGGCTCGGGCGATCAATCCAAGAATCGAGGTGGACCGAATGAACCGACGGAAGCCCGCCGCAGCAGCCTTGTCGGCCACGCTGCTGCTGATGATGCCGCTGTCCGGCTGCGGGATCGACTCTTCCCCTTCTCCTGCAATGGCGGAGCAGAAGGCGTTGATCCAGTTCCTGGCCGCAGAGTACAGCACGGATACGCGGCCGCTGCTGGAGAGCATCGTGAAAGATTTCGAAGCGAAGTATCCGAACATTGACGTCGAGCTGCAGGTGGCGAATTGGGACATCCTCGACGGCGTCTATACGACCATGATCAGCAAGAATCAGCCGCCGGACCTGCTGAATACGAATGTGTACGCTCATTTTGCCAAGGACGGCCTGCTCAACGACTGGAACGATATCCTATCCCCGGAGCTGAAGGCGAACCTTCTTCCAAAGTTTCTGCAAATGGATTATTGGAACGGCGCCCAATACGCGATCCCTTATCTCACCACCGTCCGCAACCTGTATTACAACAAGGACATTTTTGACGAAATCGGGCTGACCGAGGCGCCAAAAACGTGGTCTGAGCTGGTCGAGACGGCGCGGAAAATCAAGCAGACGGGCAAAGCCGAAGGCTTCGGCGTGGACTTGACGGACAACGAAAGCCAAGCTTACTTGTCCTATTTCTTCTTCGGAGCGGGCGGAGGCTGGATGAAGGACGGGCAGTGGACGATCAATTCGCCGGAAAACGTCGAAGGGCTGACCTTTCTAAAGTCGCTCTACGACCAAGGGCTGACTGATGCCGAACCGACTGTCACAACGCGCGACGAGAAGCACCGCATTCTCGGAAACGGAAAGCTCGGGACGATGATTTCGGGCAATTACTTCCCATCCGTCGTTCCCAGAGAATTCCCCGGTCTGAAATGGGGGATCGGACCGATGCCCGTCAAGGACGGAACCCCGCCCATCTCCTTCGGCGTGCAGGATGTGCTGGTGTCCTTCAAGACAGATCATACGAACAAAGAGGCGCTCTCCAAATTCATCAGCTTTCTGTACGATGATGCGCGCTACGAGAACCTGATTCTGCGCGAAGGCTTCCTGCCGGTGACCAAATCCGTAGGGGACAAGCTTGCGGCCAAGGACAAGAACGTAAAAGACAGCCTCGAAGCGCTGCAGACGGCCCAATTTTATCCGGTCAACCACCCTGCCTGGCAGAAGGTCATGGACGGAACGCGAAAGATGGGCCAAGCCGTCCTGATCGACCACATGTCGCCCCAAGCCGCCCTCGATCAGCTTCAGCAGATCGCCCTCACGAAAAGCCGCGAGTAACGTGAGTAAAAAAATAAAGAACTCTTGGAAGATATTCAATGGAGCTTTCGCACCAAACCTCCTAAGATAAGGTTACGCAATCAAGATGTGCCTTAGAGATCAACTTTTAGGAGGGTTCGAAAGATGAGAAAAGCACTAACCAAAGGCGCGGCCTTGGGCATGGCCTCCCTGCTTTGCGCGCTTTCGCTGGCGGGCTGCGGGGCCGCTCCGGCGGCTAAACCGGCCGACACGGCCAAGCCAGGCGAAGCCGCCAAGCCCGCCGACGGAGCGAAGCCTGCGGACGGCGCCAAACCGGCGGACGGCGCCAAAATCGCAGGCGACTTCGAGATCCAATACTTCGTCGGCGGCTACGGCGACAGCTGGTGGAAAGAAGTGATCGGCGAGTTCCAGAAGAAGTACCCGGACCTGAAAATCAAGCAATCCGCCGGCTCGCAAATCAACGACCAAATGAAGCCGCGCTGGATTCAAGGCAATCCGCCCGACGTCGTCTATATCGACGGAGCCGGATCGAACGAAGCCCAGATGGTCAAGGACGACCAGCTCATGGACATCTCCGACTGGGTGAAAACCGCGAAGAACGTCGACGGCGACAAGCTGACGGACCAATTGATCGCCCCTCCTCAAGATTTCAACGGTAAAAATTATACGATCCCGCTCGTCTTCGGCTCCTGGGGAACGTTCTACGACGAAGCGCTGTTCAAGAAGAACGGCTGGACCGTGCCGACCGATTGGGACAGCTTCCTCGCCACCAGCGAGAAGATCAAAGCCTCCGGCATCAATCCTTACATCCATACCGGCAAATACCCGTACTACATCGTCGGCGGACTGGTCAACTCAGGCTTCGTGTCCGAGAACGGCGACAACCCGCAAATTTTGAAGGATCAGGAAGCGGCGAAGGAAAAAGCGTTCAAGAACGACGCCGTCGCCAAAACGCTGCAAAAGCTGGTCGATATGCGGGATAAGGGGTATTTTGACAACGCCTCCTTCGGCATCAACCACACCGATTCGCAAATGCTGTTCCTTCAGCGCAAAGACGCCATGCTTCCGAACGGGCTGTGGCTGGAGAACGAAATGAAGAAGGACGTTCCGGCCGACTTCAAATTCGGCTTCATTCCTTCCGTCATGCAGAAGCCGGGCGGCAAAAACATTGTCATTCCTTACACGAATAACATCGCCATTGCGAAGAAAGCGAAAAACCCGGAAGCGGCCAAGGCGTTCGTGCAGTTCATTTTCACGAAGAAAGCGGCCACTCGCTGGGCAGAGCAGACCGGAGCCATCATGAACGTGAAGGCCGATCTGGAAGCGACAAACGCCAGCGGCGTCGTGAAAGCGGCCATGAAATACTTCAACAGCAGCAACACCATCGTCGCCCCCGTATTCAAGCTGAACGCCGACTTGGAGCAGGCCGAGAGCGACGCTACGATTGCCCTGCTGCAAAAGAAAATTACGCCGGACGAATGGATGGACCGCATGGAGAAAGCCGCCGCTAAAGCCAGAGGAAGCAAATAGCGTCTCGACCCGGGAACGATCGGCAGGACCCTTCCTGCCGATTTGTTTCTTCCAATCCCAAGCAGTGGAGGATGTCTTATGAAATGGAATCGCGCGCTTTTTATTACGACCTTCCTGCTGCCGACCTTCGCGGTGTTTCTGGTGTTCACGATCTATCCGTTATTCCGCGGCTTGTATCTAAGCTTCTTCGACTGGTCCGGCGGCTCGGAAACGATGAATTTCATCGGGCTCGGCAATTACCGGGAGCTGCTGTCCGACGAGATTATCGGTCAAGCGATCAAAAACGACTATTTTCTCGTCTTCTGGAAAGTGGTTTTGATCATGCTGATCGCCACTTTCTTCGCCGTAGCTCTGACCCGGCTGAAGCTGCGGGAGTACGGTTTCTACCGCGTCGTTTTCTTCTTCCCGAACATTATTTCGGTCGCGGTCATCGGCGTGCTGTGGAGCTTCATCTATAATCCGCAGCTCGGCTTTCTCAATGCGTTCCTGTCGCTCTTCACCGACAAGCCGGTCGAGACGAACTGGCTGGGCGACGCGAAGCTCGCCATGTGGTCGCTGCTGCCTCCGAGCGTATGGGCCGGGATCGGCTTCTACATGATTCTGATCATCGCTTCCATCCTGGCGATTCCAAGCTCGCTCTACGAGGCTGCGGAGATCGACGGCGCCGGGCAGTGGCATCAGTTCTGGAACGTGACGCTGCCGCTCATCTGGGAGCAGTTCAAAACCTCGGTGCTGCACATTGTCATCACCACGCTGAACGGGTCGTTCATTATCGTCCGGCTCATGACCGACGGCGGCCCCGACAACGCGACGCAGGTGATGGGCTACTATTTGTACCAGATGGGCTTCAAGCAGTATCACTTAAGCTACGGCGCGACCATCGGCGTCCTGATTTTAATCCTGTCTTTGCTGACCACGCTGATCTTGGGCCGGTTCTTGAAGCGGGAAACTATCGAATTGTAAGGAGGGATGGGTATGGCCGGGACTTCCGCCGCAGGCAAACCCGCACATGGCTTAGCGAAAGCGCTCGTCCGTTTGTTTCCTCTGGTCTGGAGCATTCTTGTCATTTATCCGGTCCTGTGGACCTTCTTCACCTCGCTGAAGGATAACCCGCAGGTGCTTCAGGGAAAACCGTGGGATCTGCCGTCCCCGTTAATCTTCGAAAATTACGCCAACGTCTGGAGCCGCGCGCACTTCGGCGATTATTTCGTCAACTCGGCGCTGGTCACGACAGGCAGCACGCTGCTCTCGCTGGCGATGGCCGCCACGACCGCCTACGTGCTCGCCCGCTACGAATTCAAGGGACGAGGCGCGCTCTATTTCATCTACGTCGCCTCCATGATGATTCCGACGATTCTCGGCTTGATTCCGCTCGTCTTTTTGCTCAATACGCTGCAGTTGTCCAATTCGCTGCTGGGCTTGACGTTGGTCTACTCGGTGGGGGCGGTCGGCATATTGCCCTTCGGCGTCTTCTTCCTCGTCGGCTTCTACAAATCGCTGCCGAAGGAGCTGGAGGAAGCGGCTACGATCGACGGCTGCTCGTATTTCGGAACGTTCTTCCGCATCATGCTGCCGTTGTCCAAGCCGGGGCTGGTCACCGTCGCCATTATGAACGCGCTGACCGTCTGGAACGAGTACATTATGGCAACCGTCCTAATCAACGATCCGACGAAATATACGGTTCCGGTCGGGATCGCCATCATGCAGGGGGAAATGCAGTACCGTACGGAGTGGGGCCCCTTGTTCGCGGGACTCGCCATCTCGATGATTCCGGTCATCATCGCTTACAGCTTATTTCAACGGCAAATTACCGGCGGGTTGACCGCAGGGGCGCTGAAGGGATGATACGCGGGGAACGTTTTCCCGACAAAATAAGGTCTGCTCCTTTGCCCGGTTGAGGGCAAGAAGCAGACCTTAGGTGTGCGTCCGGATCAGCGGTCGTCGAGCGTACCGGCCGTCCCTGGATCGCCTCCTAGAGCAGCCGCACGTGCGCCTCGACGGGATAATGGTCCGACGGATACACGCCTTCCCAGCGCTCGCGGTGTACGATCGTTCTCGTAAATTCGGCGCTTTCTGTGGCGAACAAGTAGTCGATCGGCTGACCTTCCGTACCGCCTTCGTAGGCATGGAACGTCCGGCCGACCTCCTCCTGCAAAATGTCGAAGGCATCGGCCAACCGCTTCTTCAGCGCGATAATCGCAGGATTGTCGGGGAAGGCATTGAAATCCCCTGTGAGCACGGCCGGTATCCCCTCTTCCTCCCAGCAGCGCCGGATCCGTTCCAGCACGAGGCGCGCGCTCTCTTCTCTGGCCCGCTGCCCCAGATGATCGAAGTGCGTGTTGAACGCATAGAAGCGGCGTCCCGACGCCTTCACCTCAAAGCAAGCCCACGTGCAAATTCTAGGCAGGCTGCTGTCCCAGCTCTTGCTGCCCGGCACGTACGGCGTCTCCGACAGCCAGAACTGCCCGCTCGCCACCGGAGCAAGCGCGTCATGCCGATAGTAAATCGCGCAGCATTCGTCGTGGAGCCTGTCTTCCTCGTTCGTCGAACCGCTCCGTCCTTCGCCCAGCCGGCTGTACGCCGGAAGTTCCCGGTCCAAGTCGAGCAGCATCGCATTCGTCCCTTCCTGCGTCCCTACGACAAGGGGAGCCGTCTTCTTGATGGCGGCGGCTGCATGCCGGATGCGGTAAGGCCAAGCGTTGCCTCCGTCTACGGGCGTATTTACGCGCAGATTAAACGTCATCAGGTTCAATTCCATCGCGGCCTTCTCCTCCAATGAGTGATTTACTTTGGCGTGAACGGATCTTCATAGATGGGCTTTTTCCATTTTCCATTGTCAACCATGAGGAGAGATCCCGCAAGAGCTAATCCAGCATAAAAATGTCCTCCAGCGACAAACGTGCCGTTTGTACGCTGAACATGTCCACTTCATGCAAGCACAGCACTCGGATGACGGCGGCAATGTCCGCTTCCTCCACAATCTCCGCCGTGAGGTGCCGCTCGTCCCAGCTTTGGATGCGGCAAACGCCCTGCTGCTGCAAAGCTTCGCGCGCCTTCCCATACAGCTCTTCGCTCCGCGCCGCCAGCTTGACCGTCACCTGCATGCCCGGCTGGAACGTCCGCTGCAGCTCTTCGATCGTGCCCAAGCCCGTGATGTTCCCCCGCTTCATGATCGCAATGCGCGTGCAGAGCTTCTCCACTTCATGGAGATTATGGGAGGTCATGAAGATCGTCTGCCGCTTGTCCGCGAGTGTGCGGATGAGCTGCTGCATCTCCAAGGCCGACTCGGGGTCCATCCCGGAGGTCGGCTCGTCCAGAAAAATCAGTCCGGGCTGTCCGAGAATCGCCTGCGCGACCCCCAGCTTCTTTTTCATCCCGAACGAAAATTTCTTCGTCTTCACATGCGCCGCCTGGCTTAAGCCAACCTTGTCCAGCACGTCCAGACATTCCCGCTTGGAGACCTTCAGCCCCTTCACACCCGAGAAATACCGCAGGTGCTCAAGCGCCGTATCGTTCCCGTAAAACTCCGTGTAATCCGGCAGCACGCCGATATGCCGCTTGACGCGGTCCAACTGCCCATGAGGCGTGCCCAGAATGGAAAACTCCCCGCCCGAGGGCCGGACGATGCCGGTCAGCATGTTGATGAACGTCGTTTTCCCCGCACCGTTGCGGCCGAGGAAGCCGAAAATTTCCCCTTGGTTCACCTGCAGCGATATGCCGCGCACCACCTCGTGCGGGCCGTACGATTTTCTCAGCTCCTTCGTCTGGATCGCAAGCATTACAGATCCCTCCTTTGCAGCAGCAGAATGGAGCCGCCCAACATGACGGCCGCCATCAGCAGAACGACCGCCCAGCCCAAAGATCCGCCATCGATAAAATAATAATACGGGGTCGCGTACTTGAATATTTTCAGCCATGGCTTGTCGGAAAACTGGCTCCACAGCCCGAACAGGGGGATGGCCAAGCCGACGAGCAGCCCGCTAAACATCGACATCGAGCGTCTTGGAATCAGACTGGACAGCAGCAGGCACATGGACACCATGTAGAGAACCATCACCAGCAGTTGGCCGAACGACTTGAAATAAAACTTTTCCGCGAACACCGTAATGATGCCGAACGATACCAGCAAGCAGACGAACCAGTACGTGAAAATACCGAGAAACTTGCCCAGTACGATCGACAGCCGCGACGTTTTGGTCACCAGAAAACGGATGGTCCGGCTTTCCAGCTCGCGATTCATGGTATCGTGGAAAAGGGAAAACATAAACAAAAATCCAAAGAGATAAATCAGCAGCACCAAGCCGCTGACATAGCCTTCTTCGGCTACCTCCTTGCCGAGCATCGCGCCGTTCTTCGCTATGAAGTCCGACAAATAATAAGAGACCGCCGTAAAAATCGCAATCGTCACGATCGAAAACACGCTTTTAAAGGACTGCACGAATTCTTTTTTCCAGATGGCTAACATCTTGCTTCTCCCCCTTCACTCCAACAGCATACACCGCGGAGCTAAACGGCGGCGAAGCACCGGATAAAGACAAGATAAATCATGTGCCGCGCCGTTTAGGTTCTGTTAATCCGGAAGCGTTATACTTAATGACAGATTATCTTTGGACTATAGAGAGGAACGATAGATATGGAAGAAACGGCTGTTTTGCTGGTGGACGACGAGCCGGCTCTCCTGCTGATGCTGGATATGGTATTGAAAAAAGAAGGCTTCCGCCGCATCGACCATGCCGAATCGGCCGCCGCGGCACTCGCTCGGTGCAAACGGAAGCGCTACGACATCATTTTGCTCGATGTGATGCTTCCGGATAAAAGCGGCTTCGAGATTTGCCCGTTTATCCGGGAAACGACGGATGCCCCGATCCTGTTCGTGACCGCGAAGGGCTCGGATCTGGACAAGCTGACCGGCTTCGCGATGGGCGGCGACGATTATATTACGAAGCCGTTCAATCCGCTGGAGGTCGTCGCGCGGATGAAGGCGCAGCTGCGCCGCTCCAAGCCGCAGGCGGAGGAACCGGGCAAGGCCGCCCGTACAAATGCGCTTGTCTACGATTACGGGCGTTTTCAGGTCGACGAGCTGGCCGGGGAATTACGCGTGGAGGGAAAGCCGATCGCCTGCCCCGCCCAAGTGTTCCAGCTGCTGCTCTTCCTCTGCAAGCATCCGAACCGCATCTTCACGAAGGACCAGCTGTACGAAGCGGTCTGGGGCATCGACAGCATGGGCGATGATCATACGGTCATCGTCCATATCCGGCGCATCCGCGAGCGCATCGAGCGGGACCCGGGACAGCCGGATTACCTGGTGACGGTCCGCGGGCTGGGCTATAAGCTCGTCCCGCCGAAGGAGCTGCCATGAACCGGATCAGCCGCAGGCTCACCTTTCAATTCGTTGCGCAGCTGGTCTTGTTCATTGTGGTCATGGCGCTGGGGGCGCTCGTACTGCTCGTCTACGTCGGCCTGCAGACGGAAAAGCATGCCGGACCGGATTCCGAAGGCATCCGGGGGTTAGGAGCGTTCCGCTCTTCGTTTACCGTGAAGGGCGGTCAAGCCGTCGTCGACGCCGCGTGGGCGTCCGCCTTACCGGAGCGCGGCGGCTGGCTCCAGGTCGTGAGCCCGGAGGGGCGCGTGCTCGCCTCATCTGCGGCTCCCGCCGATGTTCCCGGGCAATACGCGCCGGGAGAGCTGTTCGCCTACTGGAAGAAAAAGCTTCCTTTTCCATACGCACTGACCGTCAATCGGGTGGAGAAGGATGACAAGACGTACGTCGTCGTCTACGGCGAGAAGCGCAAAGCCGAACAGGCTCTGCAGCAAGCGCTGCCCGCCTTCGGCGGACGGGCGTTATCGCCGGCAGGCGAGCAGGCGCTGCGGCAGCAGCAGGCTTCGCTGTACATTTACGACGCCGACGGCCGGCTGCTCCACGCATTCGGAGAGAGCCATGCGCTACGCCCGGAGGCTTCGCTCGGCGACATGCTGGGAAACGCCGCAAATGCCAGAAAGACGGAGGCGGAGGAAGCGGTGTATTTTGACCCTGCGACCCGGCAGACGTGGATCGTCCGCACCTCGGACGGGATGGCCGCCGAAGCCGGGGAAGGGTTTGATCGGATGATCTCGAATGCGTTCCTCACCTATTTTATCGGTCTGGCCGCGTTCATTCTGCTTCTCTCCTACGTCTACGGCGTCCGCTTCGGCCGTCCGTTCCGGGTGATGCTGGAATTCATCGAGCAATTGGCTTCGGGGAACTATGCGCAGCCGCCCCGGACGGGCAAGGAGAAGTCCGGCGACAGCAGGAATCGGCTCAGGAAGCCGAAGGGGACCTTCCGGCTGTTCCGGGAGGTGAACGAATCGCTCGAAGGCTTGAGGTTGGAGCTTGCCCGCAGCGAGCAGCTGCGGAACCGGCTTGAGCAGACGCGCGAGGAATGGATTACCGGCGTATCCCACGACTTGAAGACGCCGTTATCGTCGATCAGCGGCTACGCGCATGTGCTCGAATCGGCCCCGTACTCCTGGTCCGGGGAGGAACTGCAGACGATTGGCCGCACCCTGCGCGAGAAGTCCGATTTCATGTCGGAGCTGATCGAGGATTTGAGCCTGACGTACCGCTTGAAAAACAACGCGCTGCCGCTCGATCGGAAGCCTTCGGATGTGAACGAAGTCGTGCGCCGGGCGGTCGTCGCCTTTATGAACGATCCGCAAGCGGCCTCCTACGCCATCACGTTCTCCCCTTCGAGCAGCCCGATCACTTACCCGATCGACCGCAAATGGTTCACTCGCATCGTCGACAATATGATCTCCAACGCGATCAAGCACAACCCGGCGCAGACGGCGATCGACATTGCGGTAAAGGACGAGCCCGGACGCGGCTTCTCGGTCACGATCCGCGACAACGGCGCGGGGATGGACCCGAAGACGCTCGACCGGCTGTTCGATCGCTACTACCGCGGCACGAATACGGAGGAAACGACAAGCGGCTCGGGCCTCGGCATGACGATCGCCAAGCAGTTGACGCTGGCGCATGGCGGCGAGATTACCGTACGCAGCGAGCCGGGCGAGGGAACGGAAATCGTGCTGCGTTTTGGCGGAGCTTAAGGTTTTAGATTCAGGTTTACTCTCCCTTGTAGTAACGCCGGGTTTATCGTCCTCACACCGCTACGCTCCGGCTCTCAAGGGAGGGGCACCGGGTCTCAGCCTATAAGATAAAAAAATATACGCCTGCTCCGCGCTTTATTTGTCATCAATTATTTTAT
The DNA here is from genome assembly GCF_000722545.1 of Paenibacillus tyrphae. GTDB lineage: Bacteria > Bacillota > Bacilli > Paenibacillales > NBRC-103111 > Paenibacillus_G > Paenibacillus_G tyrfis. Next base: position 138,049 of record NZ_JNVM01000021.1, on the reverse strand, counting down.
TTTTTATAATTTATCCTATTGTGGAATAATTTTACATATGATACATTGGACTTAATTCTATATAAAGAAAGGAGGAAATTGGAAAAGCATCATGGGCTGTCATTAAAAATTCAAATGGGGAGATGATTTACGTTGAAAAAAACATCCAAGATTTTATTTATGGTTATTCTCATGTTAAGCCTGATACCGGCTTTAGCTGCAAACGCCGGCCCGGCTCCGCCTTTAACAAGCTTTCAAATCGTTGGCTTCTCTTGGCCTGCCCTATGGAACAACGGACTTCAGTATTATGACAAAAGCTATGCTTCCCAGGTCAAAGTGCCCAGCAATACCGTATACATCGTGACCAAAACGGTTGGCTATGGCAACCTGTACTATAACGGAACAAGCCCTAATGTGGTGCACCGGCAAAATATCGTGAATGCCAATCGGGAAGTTACCGGCTGGTACGAAGTATTCTCCGTATCGAATTTATCAAGAGGCTTTAACTATTTTAATCCGTACTCCATTGGCGTGAACGGAGGAGGCATCAAATACGACTCGATTAATCTCGATATTCAGCCATAGGCGCTTTGATGCAATACGAAAAAGGTCTGCCCGCCGTCCGAAGGACAGCAAGCAGACCTTTCTTCATACAAGTTTACCCGATCACCGTCAGTTCCTTCGGGAACGACGTCAGCACCTCGACGCCGCTGTCGGTTACCCGGACGTCGTCTTCGATGCGCACACCGCCAAGCCCCGTAACATAAATGCCCGGCTCGACCGTAAAGACCGCGCCCGCAACAAGTAGATCGGCGGTTCCGGCATGAATCGACGGGAACTCGTGGATATCGATGCCGAGCCCGTGCCCGAGCCGATGCACGAACTGCGGACCGTACCCGGCCGCCTCGATCACATCTCTGGCCGCCTTGTCGATGCTGGCGTACGTCACTCCGGGCCTAGTCGCCTCAATCGCCCGCAAATTCGCCTGCAACACCGTATCGTAGATGCGCTTCAGCTCGTCGTCGACATCTCCGACGGCGAAGGTCCGCGTAATGTCGGAGGCGTACCCGTCTGCGAAGACGCCCATGTCGATCAGCAGCAGCTCGCCGCTTTGGATTTTCCGCAGCCCCGGCGTTCCGTGCGGCATGGCAGACTTTTCCCCCGCCAAGACTAGCGTGGAGAACGACGGGCCTTCCGAGCCGAGCTTCTTCATCTGGTACTCCAGCTCGGCGACAATCTCGATTTCCGTGACTCCCGGCGTAACCTTCTCCAGCCCTCGCCGCAGCACCTCTTCCACCAGTGACACGGCCCGCTTCAACCGTACGATTTCGTCTTCCGACTTCACGACCCGCATCTCGCGGAGCGGCTCATCCACATCGACGTATTCCGAAGCGCCGATCGCCTCGTTCAACTGTTCGAACCGGTTGACGGTCAGATGCGTCTTCTCCAGGCCGAACCGCCGGATTCCTCCCGGCAGCAGCCCCTTGAGCACGGCGTACGGATCGTCCGTATCCGTATGGGTAGCGAACGCGCCGATTCCCTTGGCCGCGCCCCTCGCGGGTTCCTCGTCAAGCGCAGGGACGACCAACGTCGGTTCCTCTCCCCGGGCGAGCAGCAGTCCAAGGAAGCGTTCGTGTGGGTCCGAGGCGAAGCCCGTCAAATAAAATACATGCTTCGGCAGCGTAATTAACACCGCGTCCAATTCATGGCTCTCCATATAAGCTTGCAGCTTCGCGATTCTGTCGTTCATATCCAATCTCCCCTGCCCTTCATGTTTTCATGCCGGGGCGACAAATCCTTGGTATAATGAAATCAAAGGCTATGAATATACGATGATACGAGGAGGTTTTTGCCTATGAACTATCATCTCATTCTGCTGGGATTCATCACCTATCTCTTAGCTTATCTGATCGGCGCGAAAAAATATACCCGTTTTTTATCCGGTTTCAACGAAAGCCGGGTCCGCAATAAAGAGAAGCTGGCGAAAATCGTCGGGACCTACAATCTGATCGTCAGCGTGCTCTTCATCCTGGCCGGCGCGCTCAACCTCCCTTACGGCAACGCACTCGTTCCTCTTGTTATCCTGGGATATGTCATCCTGCTTGTCTATGTGAACATGAATATGGTGGACTGACAGACCGTGGCACGATGTTCCCGACAGGCGGCGAAATGCCGCCTCGGGTGTGAGAGAGTCCGAATCCTACTTCATGTCGTTATATTTTCCGATAGCGCCTTGCAGCTTCTTGTTGAACTTTTCCGGCGTGCCGTCTCGATTCTCAAGAAAAAAGCGATTTTTCAAGTCAAAATCGTCGACCTTGCTCTTCTTGTTCATACGCTCGATAATTCCGGAAGCAGCCGCCTTAACCTCCTTGGCTTCGTTCACGTAGCTCTTCAGGTAATCGCTTCGGAGCCTTTCTTTCTGCACCCGAGCGTCGTCTTGCGATTGTTGTGTCAGATTTTTAAGATCCTCGACCAGCACGTCGTACTTCGCCTTAAACTTGCCCATATCCAGATCCAGAATGTTTTTGGCCGTTATCCCCTGCTCCTCCATCTCGACGGACAACGCCTCGGCATCCGCTAAAAACTTCAGGGCGCTGTACTGGACCTGCTCGTCATTGTCCTGAAATTTCTTCAGACTTTGCTGCCTGCGCTCGGCTCCCATGCCGGCCATTGCCTTCAAGAACTCGTCCGCGGCGGCGTAATAAGCGTCCCTCGCCTTAATGATCTTCGGATGCAGCTCCTTGCACTTGGCAAAGTTGTCGTCGACATATCCTTTGGTTTCGTAGTAATCGTGAGCCTCGGACAGGACGGCGATCAGGTCGTCCATCACCGGCTTCAGCTTCACAACCGCAGGGTCCACAGCCGGAAAGGCAGGCGTTTTCTCGGCGAAGCCGAACTGCTTGTTCAAGTTGCTCTTGTCGTTGTCCGAAATCGACAGCATCGTGAAGCTGAAATGCTTTTCGATGATCGGCTGCTCGCCGTCCCCGAGCTTATCGACGTACCGGGTTAACGCTTGATCCAAGCGGCCTGTCATATAATTATTGAGCTGCACATACGCGTTATATTTCCCGATTTCCATCGCCTCTTCCAGGGCCGCGATGTTCGCCCCGTCGCTTTTTTTCGTACCCGACTCCCCCGAGGCTTCGCCTCCGGACGGTTTGTCGGCCGTCGTGCCACTTGGTTCCGCAGCCGGCCGGTTTATTTTCAGATTAGAGCAGGCGGTAAACATCGTGCATAGCAGTGCGAACGCAACAAAAGAGCTAAACTTTTTCAAAATACAAGCCTCCAAGCTGTTTAAATTTTCGGTTCAGACCTAGCAAATAGATAACAGCTTGTTTTATCGGCGAATCGGTTTGAAAGCTTTAGGTTAAATCCCAGTTAAGTGGCAATTTTCACAGTTCTGAGCATTACAAAAAAATAAGTCCCTTTTTTACTCGGCTGATGCACCTTTTTTCCATATTGGATCGTCTGTACAATAGCAGAAATTTCTTCCTTTTTTTCCGCCAGGGGCACCATGTTGAAAAAGTTAGCCGAACGGATGCGTCCGCCAAGTAGCGGACTTCCCATTGCATCCAGAATCAATGTCTTTTTCTTTATTACGTTTTGTTTGTTCTCGATCTTGATTCTTCGGCTTGCCATGCTTCAATTTGTGGAAAGCCAACATTTGAAGGATGAAGAAGCCAACCATAAAAACACGCCCATACCGCCCACCCGGGGCAATATTTTCGATCGCAAAGGCGCTCCGGTCGCCTATACCACGCCTACCCAATCGCTTTATTTTCGTATCGAGCAGGGGCAAACGCAGGATGAGATCATCGCTCTCGCGCGCGAGCTGGAACGAATTTTCTCGGAGCGCGGAGCCCCGTCTCCCAAAAAGCTGTCCGCCGAAGACATCATCAGGCTGGTGGATGTCGGCTACGACCTAACGAAACAGGAAACCAAGAAGCCCTCCTTCTACTTCGTCCCCCGCCGGATCAAGACGGATCTGACCCGCGACGAAATCGCGTAAATCGGGGAGTGGCGCGATGAACTGAAGTGGGTTCAAGTCATCGAGGAAAGCACGCGGACCTACGACCGGGACAATACGGTTGCCGTTCAATTGGTCGGTTATCTGAAGCCGTTCCCCGCCGCCCGGGAACCGAAGAACGGACTTCCCTTTTATAAAACGAAAGAAAATACGGAGGGCTACGTCGATACGGAGGATGTCGGATTCGATGGCATCGAGCTGATGTACCAGAAGGAGCTGCGGGGCGAAAGCGGATACAAAGCATTCCCGGTCAATGCGGCCAATAAAATTGTCGGCCCCGAGGTGACGCTGCAAGCTTCGAAGAAAGGCAACCACCTGTATTTAACGATCGATAAAGATGTCCAGCTTATCACCGAACAAGCCATCATGGACCATCTGGCGACGCTGCAATCGTCCAGCAATCGGTTCGCATACGCTCCGAATGCCCGGGCGGGGTATGCGGTTGCGATGGAGGTGAAGACGGACAAAGTGGCCGCCATGGCCAGCATGCCGGATTACGATCCGAATCTATGGATCGGCGGAATCTCGAAAAGCAATTACGACAGCATCCAGCCTTTTGTCAATAATGGCACCATTACGACCGCCTACGGCAATTTTCCGGAGGATGAAAGGAACAAGCATCCCACCTCAATCGTCTATATGGGCTCAACGATCAAGCCGTTGTCCGTATTGATCGGCTTTAAGGAAGGCATCATCCATCCCGGAACCGATTATTACGATACCGGCGAATTTACCTACGGCAAAGACAACTCGCGCTTAACCAACTCCGACCGGGCCGCTTACGGTTGGCTGACGCCGGCCACGGCCATCACACATTCGTCTAATACGTTTATGTCGGCCAAAATCGGCAATCCGCTGCATTCGAAATACGGCGAGAAAGCCGTAGACGTCTGGCAGGATTATTTGGCCAAGTTCGGGCTGGGGGTTTCCACGCAAAGCGGCCTGCCGCGAGAGTATAAAGGCGCCAACGAGTTTAAAACGAACAAGGGCGAATCGTTCCAGTCGCGGATGGTATTTGCTTCCTGGGGTCAGAACGAACGTTACACGACGCTGCAATTAGCCCAATTCGCCACCACCCTCGCCACACGGGGAAAACGGCTTAAGCCTTTGCTGGTGGACAAGATTGAAAGCTACGACAGAGGCCAGCTGATCCAAAGGTTCGACGAGCCGGTCGTACTGGACGAAACGGAATTTGCCGCGGCTGAGTGGAACGCGGTTCTGCAAGGCATGGCCAATGTCAAGGTACAAGGCTTCGACGGCTTCCCGTACCCTTTTGCCAGAAAAACCGGCACCTCTACGCAATCCGTCGGCAAAAAGCTGGTCGACAACGCCGTCTTCATCGCTTTCGCGCCTCTGGATCATCCGACGCTCGCCGTAGCCGTCGTCGTCCCGGAGGGCGGATTCGGCGCATGGGGCGCCGCCCCGATCGCCCGCAAAAATTTTCGACGCGTACGACCAATATTACGGCCTGGACGGCGTGCCCAAGGGAACCAAAGGGTCCGCCGATAAGTAAGCATTTGTTTTTTCATCCATTTCCCCACGCTTGAACAATTGAGTAATGAGTGAGAACCACCTTGTTACTGAAATAGAGCCACGATGTTAGTCGTGAGGAGAAAAGTTAAGTCAAGAGAAAAAGAAAGAGAGTACCTCAACGCGGTACTCTCTCGGGAATACTTGAAGCCTTAGCTTAAGTATTCCTTTTTTTTATCGTCCAAAGGAATCGTGGAAAAATCCATGTTCACGTCTCAATGATTTAAAATATTGTCCTCCAATACGGTGAACTTATCGCCGTATTCTTTAATAATATGGCGCTCTCCCCAGGAGCAAAGCGCATCCAGAATCGGCTTGAGGCTCCACCCGTATTCGCTCAGCTCGTATTCAACCTTGGGCGGCACTTGATGATACGTAATCCGGTTGACGATCCCGTCCGCCTCCAGTTCCCGCAGTTGCTGGGTCAGCATCTTTTGCGTAATGCTGGGCATAATACGCTTGAGATCACTCGTCCGCTTCTTTCCGCGCGTCAAGTGACAGAGAATCACACACTTCCATTTTCCTCCGATGACTTCCAAGGTCGCTTCCACCGAAATATTATACTTCTTATTGGTTCCTGTGCTCATGCGGAGTCCTCCAATTTCTATAGGCACTTTTTAGTACCTATCGTACTTTAAAGTACGTACTAGCCAAAAATGCTTGCTCCTCTCATAATAGCATATATCGGCCGATGACTACCACGATATTACCACGATTCGAGGTGAGAAAACTTGCAATTGGATCAAAAACGAAGTATGTTCGCGCTTCTGGCTCTGGCCATCAGCGCCTATGCGATCGGAACTACCGAGTTTATCAGCGTGGGGCTGCTGCCCCTAATCGCCGAAAACCTTCACATATCGGTCACAACGGCAGGACTGACCGTGACGCTGTACGCGCTTGGTGTCACCTTCGGGGCACCCGTGCTGACCTCACTCACCACGGGAATGTCCCGCAAGTTGCTGCTGATCGCCATCATGGTCGTTTTTATCGCCGGCAACAGTCTGGCGGCGGCTTCCGGAAGCATCGGCGTCCTGTTGATCGCCCGCGTGCTATCCGCTTTGTCGCACGGCGTATTTATGTCGATCGCATCGACCATTGCCGCCGACCTTGTGCCGGAGAACAAACGGGCGAGTGCGATCTCCATGATGTTCTCGGGCCTGACGGTCGCCATCGTGACCGGCGTGCCGCTCGGTACCTGGATCGGCCAACAGATGGGCTGGCGGGCGGCCTTCGTCACCATCGCCGTCATCGGCCTGGTCGCGCTGATCGCCAACCTGATCTTGATCCCCGCCTCGCTGCGTAAGGGCGTTCCGACCCCGGTGCGTGAGCAGGTGAAGCTGGTGACGAATGGCAGGCTGCTGCTTGCGTTCGCCATCACGGCTCTCGGGTATGGGGGCACCTTTGTCGTATTTACTTATTTATCCCCATTGCTGCATGAGATAACCGGATTTGCCGAAAGCACGGTAGCGGTCATCCTGCTGCTTTACGGCGTTGCGATTGCGATCGGCAATGTCATCGGGGGAAAGGTGGCCAACCGCCGGCCGCTCAAGGCTCTGTTCCTTATGTTCATCCTGCAGGCGATCGTGCTGCTGGTGTTGATGGTGACCGCGCCATTCAAGGTAGCCGGGTTGATCACGATCTTCTTCATGGGCCTGCTGGCCTTCATGAACGTGCCCGGGCTGCAGATTTATGTCGTCATGCTGGCCGAGCGCTTCGCGCCGGGAGCTAAGGATGTCGCTTCCGCCGTCAACATCGCCGCGTTCAATGCGGGCATTGCCATTGGGGCCTATCTGGGTGGTGTGGTCACCGATTCGATGGGATTGATTCATACCACCTGGATCGGCGCTGTTATGGTCTTGGCCGCGGTTTTGCTGACCGGCTGGAGCATAGCACTGGAACGCAAGGGCGAGCCGGTTCGTGCCGTGCGGATGGGGCCGGCCCGGTCTTGACTGTCGAGCTCTGTTTCCGAAAATCTGGGTATCATCCAAGCAGCCACACGCAAAATGGCTAGGGCCATTACCAGCTCCAACAAGACATCATGTATCCAAATATACCAATTACCCTACTGGAGGTTTTATCTATGACAACGCATCTGCAAGCAACTACGACTCTAAATAACGGAAAGGCTATGCCTTGGTTCGGCATCGGCGTATTCAAAGTCGAGGACGGTCCCGAGCTCGTGGACGCGGTCAAAGCGGCTGTCGCCCATGGCTACCGCAGCATCGACACGGCGGCCATCTATGACAACGAGCGCAGCGTAGGCCAGGCTATCCGCGAAGCCCTCCAAGAAACGGGACTCTCCCGCGAAGACCTGTTTGTCACTTCCAAGGTATGGAACGCCGATCTTGGCTATGAAACGACGCTCGCCGCCTATGAGACCAGCTTGGAGAAGCTGGGGCTGGATTATCTCGATCTGTACCTGATTCACTGGCCGGTGGCCGGCAAGTACAAGGACGCTTGGCGTGCGCTCGAAGCGCTGTACAAGGCCGGACGCGTCAAAGCGATCGGCGTCAGCAACTTCCAGATTCATCACCTGGAGGACCTGATGAAAGATGCCGAGATCAAGCCGATGGTGAACCAGGTCGAGCTCCATCCGCGGCTTAGCCAGCAAGCGCTGCGCGACTTCTGCGCCCGGCATGACATTCAGATCGAAGCATGGTCGCCTCTGATGCAGGGCCAGCTGCTGGACAACCCGGTGCTGCAGGAAATCAGCGCCCGTCACGGCAAGTCGGTCGCCCAAGTCATTCTGCGCTGGGATCTGCAGCACGGCATCGTAACGATTCCCAAGTCGACGAAGGCTCACCGGATTATCGAAAACGCCTCGGTATTCGACTTCGAGCTGACGAGTGAAGAGATGGCCCGCATCGATGCTCTGAACCAGAACCTGCGGGTTGGACCCGACCCTGACAATTTTGACTTCTAAGAACGCTAGTTCCCCTAACTGGGGGCTGGTCAGCCTGTTGAGAAACCCTCAACAGGCTATTTCTTATGGATGGAGTATACCTTCAATCTGCCCAGATTTCTTTGTAGTGGGAAGCGATGGGATGGCTGATATTCTTGAATTTAAACTCCCGAACATAAAAAACTGATACGGATTAAAATCACCGAAGCGTACTTGAACTAAAATTTAACATGCCGAATCATCAATAGCGTAAAAAGTTCCTCTGCTTGCTCAAGGCGGGGAGCTTTTTTACGATTACTTTTAAAATCATTAACCTTTAACGTTTATCTAAAGTTCAAACGAATTTCTCTGCACGTTTCGTACATTGGAACTATTCCGGGTAAATGGAAAAAAGACTCCCGGTGGGGAGTCTTTATGACCTTACTGCTCTATAATATTTCTCAGATCGAGAATAAATGCGTGAAGGAACTGTACTTTGCTTGGAATGAAGCTAGCGAACCACCCGAATATTTACCTTCATCAAGTTGGTGCATTGCTTTTTGTTTTTGATGAAAAGCATATACTGGCTGCTCTGTTTCACATAGATCGTATTGTTTTCCGCTTGCTCTTTCCGGATCACCTGGTTGTTATTCCTAAGATCCACAAGCCACCAATCGTATTCGTCGGCGATAATCGAGGTGATGCGAATGCCTTCGTTCGGCTGGAGTACATAAGGACCGGCGGCCGCTACGGCACCAGGCTCCAAATGATACGTAACCTCGCCTTCCGGCGGCGCGACAATAATCTGCTGTTGAGGCACTTGCTGAACCGGGTTTCCCTCCGCTGCAAAGCCGGGGCTTGATACAAGACTTGCTCCAACCACGGCAATCGTTAAAGCAGTTGTCATTTTTTTCATTTCTTTATCCTCCTCCGAATAACACCGTGCAAAAAATAGTTTTGAGGTCTGGCCAGTTCCCTCAATCAATTAATACCATAACAACCCTTAATTTGGAATATTTTTCAATTAATTTATACGAACTTTTTATCCAAATGTTACAAATTTTTGAAGTTAACGTTGTCATTATTTCATTTAACCTCCCGGTAAAGTTGTGTATCTCCTGGGTCTCAGGCCAACCCGGTCTCGTGTTTTGACGAGGCACAGTGCCTTTTCTAACTGGATATACAGCCATTCGGCTTGCAAATCAAGGGCCGCCCGATGAAGGCTCGAAAACATCTTCCACGCTAATTTATGTAATGGCATTAATTGACCATTGGTCATTTTTATTGAACCATGTTACAAGCTTCATCGTTTTGAATTTGTCGCATCCGTTCACGTTCTTCGACGTCCAATCGGTCCTTAAGGGTAGGTTCGCTTAGACGAAGCTTAAAATTCGTGTTGACCCAAATGACTTGGACTTGCAGCTAAAATCAGCGTATCTCCTTCGCCCTCTTTCAAAAAGCTCCCGGCGCCTTATTATTCAGGCTTCAGGAGCTTTTTGTGCAGGATAGATTTTTTCCGAGGATACTGGAAGAAAGACGTTTAGAGATTCTTCGTTATTGTTTTACCTGTATTTCATCGATCAATGTCCACGCGATACTTGCAGGCTCTATGGTTACTTTGACATAGCGGTCCGTGATACCGGATAAATCAGTCAGCCTGTAGGTTTTCGTTTGATCGCTGGAACTGACGGCTGGTTTATGGACAACACCGATTTGCTTAAAAGAGATACTATCGCTGGAGCTGGAGAACGTAACGGTTTCGGGCAGTAGCACACCGGCTGATATGGCTTGCAAGAAATTGGCGTTCACTTCTTTGATGCTCTTGGAAGAACCTAAATCGATCGTGAACGAATAAGGGCTGGCGGCATTACTGCCTTGCCAAGCTCCATCCCAGGAGGATGTGGTTCCGAAAGCTCCGTCGGTTAGCTCGCCTCCGCTATCCGGATAGGAAGGATGAGCAGGTAGCGTTGAGGTATACTTTTTGCCGGATGCGAGATTGGTAGGATAATTTGTTTCCGCATAAGTTGTAACGGTAACGGGTAAAGACTGCGCAGAATAATTGCCTGCCGCATCAAATGCCTGTACTGTGTACCTATAGGAAGTGCTGGAGTTAAGCTGGCTGTCAGTAAAGCTGGTCGCATTCGTATAAGCCGTCCAGACCAGTTCATTGTTACGATAAATTTTGTAACCCACTATGCCGAAATTATCTGTCGAAGGAGTCCAATTCAGCAAATTGGTATCCGAGTTGACAGAGCGGCCTGAAAGATTGGTTGGAGTCGTTGGTGCAGCGGCATCGAGGGAACCGGATAAAACATAGTCTTTATACGTTGCGTAATATAACGGATTGACTTGCTGCGGGCTTATATAATGGTTGAAGCTAAAGCTTATATAGTCCGAAACATAAGGACGGACGGCATTTAGATCGGCAACTACTGTTTTGATATCCAAAGTCTTGAAGTCGGCAGTGAAGGTTTCCGCATTATCCCAGAACTGCATGGACGGCCGGGCGTTATTGATGGCTGTTTTTGTTGCGGAGAACCATGCACCCAACTGGCTTGTCTCGGCATGTCCGGCACCGACACCGTCTTGAAGGGCAAAAATATCCAAGGGACTCTTCGAGAGAATATACTCCCACATCGTTTGCCAACGAGCAGTTGTTTGACCGCTCGGATTGAAGAAGGGAGAAATCATCACGGTCATGGAGGAAGATTGCTGCTTGATATAGCTGCCTACGGTTTGATAAAAGGAAATTAACCGATCCCATTCTGTAGTCGAAGGTAAGTTCCAGTTATCGACCTCGAACGGAAGGTAAAAGCCCTTTAAGGAAGGGTTCGTCCCATATTTTGTCCACAAATCTCCAGCCAGTGTCTTGGAAATATTCGCTTCGTTAGATAGCCAGGTTGCATCATTCGCGTACTTGACGAACCAGTCCTGATTGATCTGTAAACCTAAATAAATATCAACTCCGTAAATATTGCCTTTGCTTAAAGCTTTTGCAATGAGATCGGCAGATGTATTTTGCGTATAGCCGGAAAGAGCGGTTGTCGGGTATACCGTGGTTTTATTTTTGCTGTCGGCCGTCCAATTCAGAATCAACTTGTTGATCCCAACATCCTTCATTTTCTGAAATTCGGTATTCCACTCCGCGTCGGTCCATTGATTGGCCAAATAAGGTTGGAGGAACGTCCCGCTTAAAGCGATTGAGGATGATACTTGCGCAGGAGTGACCTCCCATTCGTCAACAAAAGAATAGGTGCTGGGTGCACTTATAACTGTCATCTTCACATATCTGGCAGTTATATCAGAAGCCGCTGAGCAGCTATATGGAACGGGAGCTATGTCTACAGCGTCTCCTTGCTGGGAAACCGAGCAGGCTGTTATCCAAGTGGAATTATCGGTAGATGAGCTGAATTCAACTTGGATTGGAGTCTGAATGCCGGCTCCCGTGTATTTGTAAAAGTTCGTTTTGAAATTTTTAAATGTTTGGAGCTTACCCAAATCAACTGTAAAACTATAGCTTGTGTCATTAAATCTTCCCTGCCAAGCCGTATCCGCGAGCAGATAGGAAGCCTCTATGCCATCGGTCAGCTCTTTATTGTTTGTGTCCGGATATCCGGCATCAGCCGCGGAACTGGAGGTATAAGCTTTACCCAATAATAAATTCGTGCTTGTTGCATAGGACGGTTGAGGGTTGAATCCTGCCAGAGCGAATAGGGAGAATATCATAGTAAACAAGACGGTAATAGAGACGGAACGTAATTTCATGAAGGGACCCTCCTCGATAAATGATAGCTTGTGTGGAACCTTTGTATGTAGGGAAAAGATTTTATTGCATGGAATTTTCGGCCTCCTTTGCTGGGGAATTCTCTTTTATACCATAATTTCTTACAATAACATTATATACTAAATTTTGGGCAATGATAGATGATAGCTGGTCTACGTGACGCTGCTTATTCTTGCTTTGGCTAATTGCATATGAAGCAAATTCTCACGCTGTTCCATCTCTACTCTAAAAAGGGATATCAGCAAATTTTCCATTACGATCCCGTTAATTTTACCGTTTTGCTGCCGCACAAAGTTCAAAATAATATCTCTGCACGTTTCACACACTTGAATCATTCCTAATAAATGAATCTCCTCTTGTTGATAGGTTTCTACGACATCTTGCATACTTGCTTCCTCCAATCCCTTGAACAGAATTTTTTGGCTTTTCATTTTGAATATGAAATAAGCAACAAATGCAGCTTTTATATCCCGATTAATGGTCATTAGTTTAACTCTGATCTTTAAAGCGTGCCGCCCCCTTTCATTACAGATTTAATATTGGTAGAATTGCTTTAGCTGTACTATCTTTACCCTGTATCTGGAGCTTGGCGAACAGATCAACGAGCTGTACTTGATCGATCCGATGCTGCCGGAGGAGCTGCTCCCCGAAGACTGGGCAGCCCAAAGGATTCTCCGGCAGTTAACCGAATGCATGGCGCAAATTAGGGCGGCGATTCCGCACCGCCTACTCCCGTTATGTCAACTAGCTGTTGGACACAAAAAAAACAGGCCCCGAGCCCGGAATTTCCGGGCTTGAGCCTGTTTTTAAAATAAATCCAATTGCCGCGGGGCGAACAGCTTCAGCAGCTCCAGCATCTGCATCGCATTCGGCGAGCTCGTCCGCATTATACCGGAACCCTATTCCCTTAATCGAACATGTCCATCTGCTTGGGAGGAAGTTGCGTTGACTCTTGGCCTAGAAGCTCTATAAGCTGCAAAGCGTTAGAAGCAGCATCCCCGCCTGAATTATTGTTGAATATCACACAAACCTCCCGGGTTTCTTTTTCCAACTTCAAGAGGTTTTCCTTCCATTCAAGTAACTCTTCATGATTGTAACGATAGAGATACCTTACTTCTCGCCAGTCTTTAGCCCCACCCGAAGTCCAGCCAACCGTATTTCTCCCATGAAACCTGACAATGGTTAAAGCGTCGTTGGTTGGTTTTAAGACGATCGGAACTGAACCGGGAAAAACTTGAGGCTCATCACAAATACTATGAATCCAGCCTTCCTCGCGCATAAATAATAACGTCTTTTCTCTCATTTCCGTACTAAACCAGCTTTGATGACGAAATTCAAGAGCCACCGGAATATTCTTCATTCGTTCCTTAGCTGTTCGTAGCAAGTGTACATTATTACGGTTACAATCAAACCACGGTGGATATTGGAATAGAACTGCCTTTAACTTGCCCGCATCTAAAATAGGTTTTATCGACTCGCTAAAACTTTGGAACATCCCCTCCATATCCACTTCAGAATAATTTTGCCGGGTATGCCCTGTCATACCTTGGTAAGCTTTCACCAAGAATGAGAAATCCTTCGAAGTGTCTGATGCCCATCTGCTATACAAATCCTCTTTATGAATCGCGTAATAGGAACTATCTACTTCAACCAATTTAAAATATCTATTGTATTCTTTTAGCTTATCCTGCGGCCTGATTCCAGTCTTATATAACTCGTCATGATCTCCCCATCCAGCAAGCCCGATTGATATCATTTACCCACCACTTTTGAACAAGTTTAAAGCTTATACTACATTTTATCGGTATAGACCTGTAATCTCAAACCTATTTCGATGCAAATCGCCGTGCGATCGCCACGCACAGCACGACACCAATATTTACAATAAAGATAGGCCAACCCATTGACTCGTGCAGAACGAGAGCTGAAAGTAACAGGCCAAAGAAAGGCTGGAGGAGTTGTAACTGCCCGACCGCTGCTATGCCTCCCAGGGCAAGACCACGATACCAGAACACAAAGCCGATGAGCATGCTGAACAGGGAGACGTAAGCAAGGCTTAAGAGTGCCGCGCCACGGATACTAGCCCACGAAACCGGCATGTAATAAAACGAGAGCAGTGACATAACGGGAAGCGACAGAACCAGCGCCCAAGAGATCACCTGCCAGCCCCCTAGCCTCCGTGAGAGTCGTGCCCCTTCTGCATAACCGTAACCGCATACGATAATAGAAGCCAGCATTAACCCATCGCCTACCGGCGAAGATGCAGCCCCTTGTGTTAGGGCGAACCCTGCTACAAGGGAGCTGCCAAGAGCCGATAAGATCCAAAAGGCTGGCCGCGGGCGTTCACCGCCCCGCAGTACGCCGAAGATCGCTGTCGAAAGCGGCAGAAGCCCAATGTAGATAATGGCATGCGCGGATGTGACATACTGAAGCGCCAAGGCTGTCAGCAGTGGGAACCCCACTACCACGCAGAGCGCTACTAACAATAGCGGAACGATGTCGCTTCGGACAGGCCGTTGCTGCCTGAAGACGAGGAGCAGCACTCCCGCCAGCACCCCGGCAATTGCGGCACGGCACACGGTGAGGAACAACGGATCAAAATCCATCACAGCCAACCGTGTTGCCGGTAGCGAGCCGCTGAAGATGAGCACGCCTAGGAAACCATTGATCCAGCCGCTTGTCGTTTTGTTCATTACAATCACCTCAAATGTATCTTTTATACAAAAATGCACCGACACATTGAGATAACAAGGTGCGGAGAAATGAAAAACACACTTTTGTATGATATTTTGCATTATATTAGGTACAATATTTTATGTATATCGACCATTTCCCTATCTGTATGGGTACAGAAATAGAAGACCTGTTTCATATTTTAATATAAAAAAGAATCCCTACAACCGGATGGTCGTAGGGAACCTGGAGTCAAAATGATTTAAGTATTGATGGTATTCACAAGTTTACAGATGACGTCCGGTGATATAACGGTTCTTCCAATAGCCCGAGTTCATATCATAGATGGCAACACCCCGGCTTGGAGAGTTGCCGACGAATTTGCCGTTACCCAGATAAATACCGACGTGGTTGATTTTGCCCGGTGTATTGACGCTGAACATGACAAGATCGCCCTTCTGCAGATGCGCTTTGTCCTTTACCGGCGATCCGACGCGAGTCTGGGCACTGGAGCCCCATGGGATCGAAATGCCGTTTTTACTGAATACAAATTGGGTGAACGAGGAGCAGTCGAAAATCAGATGTTGCGGATCTTTTGTACCAAAGCTGTATTTTACTTTACCTTGGTAAGATAGAGCCGTATTCACGATTTGATCTGCCTTTGAGGCGCTCGCTGTTGCGGCCTGCGCCGACGGTGTAGGCAGCAGCAGGCTCGCCGAACCGAATACGGAAAGACTTAGAGCTATGCCCAATAACGATTTACTAAGGCGATTTTTCTTCACTTGTGACATGTTCGGACATCCTCCTTATGGATCCATTGGTTAGCCAGCTCGGCCACCAGAGCTACTGTACCATAGATTTAAGTTGGAGGAATTTACCATATGGGTTCCTGGAACAAGCAGCTCCTAGGAATATCCACGAATATTAGAAGTTAATGAGAATTCGATGAGCGGATTATTCTTGACATTAGACTTCTGGATTGTCCCATGCAGGTCCAAAAAAAGGGGGCGAACAATCACCTGCTCAAATACTTGCTTGTAAGTGAATGCTTTGCGTTTAAAAGCTGTTTCGGGGTGCCTTCGAATATGACTTTACCGCCATTGCTGCCGCCTTCGGGACCCATATCTATGATCCAATCGGCGTTTCTAATGACATCTAGGTTATGTTCGATCACAATGACAGTATTTCCGGCATCTACAAGACGATTCATGATAGCCAGCAGATGGGCGATATCCGACATGTGCAGTCCGGTCGTCGGCTCGTCCATGACGTAAATACTTCCCTTTTTATGCAGTTCGCTGGCCAGCTTGATGCGTTGGCACTCACCGCCTGACAGTGTGCTGAGCGGCTGGCCGAGTGTCAGATAATCCAGTCCCACGTCACTCATGGCCTGCAGCCTGCGCACAACTTCTTTGATATCAAAGAAAGAGAAAGCTTGTTCAACGGTCATCTCCAGAACATCGGCGATCGATTTATCGCCCAGCTTGTAGGCCAGTACCTCTTCTTTGAAACGTTTGCCGCCGCATATTTCGCAGGTTGTTTTAACGTTGTCCAAAAATGCCACGTCGGTATAAACAACACCAAGGCCTTGGCAGTTTTCACAGGCACCCTTGGAATTAAAGCTGAACAAACCGGCGTTCACTTTGTTGGCTGATGCAAAGGCCTTGCGCACGTCGTCCATGATGCCCGTGTAGGTGGCCGGATTCGAACGGGTGGAGACACCGACAGCCGTCTGGTCGATCACTATCGCATCGGGATGCTGCTGCAAAAACACCTCGTTGATCAATGTGCTTTTGCCGGAGCCGGCAACGCCTGTCACTACGGTTAATACACCCGTTGGAAGATCGACACTCACATTGTTCAAGTTGTGCAGACTGGCGTCCACGACAGATAGTTTGCCCGTGGCAGAACGAAAATGGTCCTTAAGCGGCATCGACTGTTTCATATGATTGCCCGTCAGAGTATCTGCCTGCAGCAGACCGGGGAAGCTGCCTTCGTAAACAATGGTACCGCCGCGGCTGCCGGCAAAAGGTCCGACATCGACTATATGATCGGCTACTTGAATCACATCGGGGTCGTGTTCGACGACAATGACCGTATTGCCTTTATCGCGCAGTTTTTGCAGTAAGTCATTGAGCCGGTGCACATCGCGGGGATGCAAACCAACGCTCGGCTCATCAAAAATGTATACCACATCCACGAGACTGCCGCTCAGGTGTTTGACCATTTTGACACGCTGTGATTCTCCGCCGGATAAAGTGTCGGTTTCGCGGTCGAGACTGAGATATTCCAGGCCAATATCAACCAGATGCTGCAATCTTTCCGTTAATGCTTTAATCATTGGTGCCGCTATCGGATCTTTTATTTCCTTGATGACCTCGATCAGCCGACCTACCTCCATGGAAGATAGTTCGGCAATATGGTTGCCGTTAATTTTACAGCTGAGAGCCGCTTGGCTCAGACGAGCGCCGCGGCAAAGGTGGCATGGGCCATCGGTTATAAACGGCTCCACCATTTTCTGGGTGCGTTCCGACTTCGTTTTGACATCTCGCTTGATGTACTTGCCGCTGAACTTCTCAATAATTCCCTCTAAGGTGAATTTTACAGGTTTCCCTCCAACTTGCATTTCAACCTTATGCGGTTTGCCGTACAGAAGCTGTTCCATTTCTGCCTCGGTATAATCGGCAAGCTTTTTGTCGTTATCAAACAAACCCGACTGGGTTAAAATATTCCAATCCCAACCATCAACACCACACTCCGGAAGCAAGAGGGCACCTTCATTGAGTGATTTGGATAGATCCAATGCTCTCTCCAAGTCAACTCCAAGCTTGCGGCCGACGCCGTTGCATTCCGGGCACATGCCTTGTTGGTCGTTGAAGGAAAAGGCATTGGCTTTACCGGCGTAAGGCTGACCTACACGTGAGTACAACAGCCGCAGTATCGGTGCAATATCGGTAATCGTGCCTACGGTCGAATGAGCGCCGCCACCCAATCGTTTCTGGTCGACGATGACCGCCATGCTAAGATTTTCGATCGCGTCTGCATCCGGTTGCGGAAAACGCGGCAGAAAGGTGCGGACGAACATGCTGAAGTTTTCGTTAAGCAGACGCTGGGATTCGGCGGCGATGGTATCAAAAACGATCGACGATTTGCCGGAACCGGATACGCCGGTAAAAATGGTGATTTTGCGCTTGGGAATGCGCAAAGATACATCTTTAAGGTTATTTTCCCGGGCACCGCGGATTTCTATATATTCTTGGGACATAATACCTTCCTTTACTCGTATTTTTGATCCTTATGCGATGAAGTAACGCGAATGATTGCTTTATTGAATAGATGATTTAAATTCGTGCTATGGATAATAATAGAGTAAGGAGCTGGGGATCCCAGCCCTTCTCATGAAATGCGATCATTGTTCCAATACCTTTTCAAGCTCGCCGCACCATTTACTCCAGCCATACTTAGCTCCATTGAGTGCTGGATCATTGGAGATTCCGGTTTGTTTGAGATGAAGGTTAACCTTTCCGTCCCCTAAATCCTGCAGCGTCCAGGTGACCGTGTGCTTCTCTCCTCCGCTGGCCCAAGTATAGGACAACCGGTTTGGTGCGTCCACGATAAGCACTTCGCCGTCAACAATTCCATCCCACCATTCGGTCGGCTGAGTGCGGAACTGAAAATGGTGTCCTACGACGGGCTTAAAATTATTTTCCATTGCCTGACCGGTGTGGATGTTGACCACCCACTTGGCAAGCTTGCTTGAATCGGTTAAGGCAGACCAAAGCTTCTCGATCGATGTCGTGTACTGAAAATCCAAGGTTAATGTTAAACTCATTCCTCTTCCTCCTCTAATAGTTGGTTCAAGCGCAACATGTTCGTACTCCAGAACTTGCTGTAGAAAGCCACCCAGTCTTGAATTTCTTGGAGTGGAGAGGCGTTTAGCCTAAATCGCGTTTCTCTGCCGACTTTTCGATCAAGGACAAGTCCGACCTCTTTAAGAATTGTCAAATGCTTGGATACCGCTGTACGGCCCATTTGAAACTGTGCGGTTAATTCATGAAGCGGTATCTCCTCCGCCTCTGCCAACAGACGAATCAGTCGGCGCCTAGTTGGATCTGCAATCGCGTCATACACATCCCGCAACTGGTTGTTCTCGCTCACAATACCTTCTCCTAAATATTTTGTTGATTCAAGTGAAACTTATTCAGGCTCCAAACTATCCAAATGACTGACTTCTAATAGGACACCATTTAGTGTCTCTTTAACTATAGGTCACCATTTGGTGTCATGTCAACAACGTTTTTTAAATCCACATGAAAAACAAAAGAATCAAGCCCTTGTCGCTTGTGAAATGACAAGAACTTGATCCTATAAATTTCAAGTAGGCCAACGTGTCGAGGGTCGACTATAATGCGGTCTCCTGGCAAGTCCGCCCGTCTTTCCATATGACTTGTTCCCCGTAATTTTTCCCCCAATTGTACATCATTTTCAAGACAGGCATGAGACTTTCGCCGTGTTCCGTCAAAGAATACTCTACCCGGGGCGGGACTACGGGATACACTTTACGGAAGATCAACTGATCCTCTTCCAATTCGCGCAGCTGGTTGGTTAACATTTTTTGAGTAATGTGGGGGATCAGCTTTTTCAGCTCGCTAAACCGTTTCGTTCCTTCCAAACCGAGATGCCACAAAATGATTAATTTCCATTTACCTCCGATCACGGCCAGCGTCAATTCCTTCTCGCAGTTAATCGTCATCAAATCGATGCGATCTTTTACTTCGTTCGCCATCATCCATCCCCTCCTCCCGGTAGTATACCATAAGCATCTACAATAGGTAAAAGGATATACATTCGATTTGGAAACTTAAGGAATTGACGAGTGTATACATGATTCGAATGCGTCAACTGCAGCTCCATAGCTTCCTCCGCCGTCCACTTCCCTTCCCCGGAAGAGTGCATGACCCCCTTGATCTCATCCAATCTTGCATCCTTCGAAAAAACGCGTTCCGTCAACTCCATCAGCCAAGAGCAGCGAGGACGTTCAGGTAAATTGCTTGCGATCGACTTACTCCAGGTTGGCATGTCTGCCGTACATCCGGTCGGAGTCCAGTCCCGTTTTATCCATCAGCCGGAGAATGACAGCGTCGTAAAATACCAATAATGTCTGTTCGAACATAGAAGCCATCGGCTGGATCGTCGCTTGATCCTTAGGCGATCCCGGCAGCTTTACCAGAGCATCCGCCAAACTTCCGATCGTCGACTCGGGAGTAATCGTGACCGCTACAACGGACGCCCCCAAACTTTTCGCTTTTTGGGCCATCGGGATCAAGCTTCTTGTTTCCCCCGAGCCCGTCCCGATGATCAGGACGTCGTCCTTGTCGATGCCGGGAGTTACCGTTTCCCCGACCACATAGGCGTTTATCCCGATATGCATCAGCCGCATGGCGAAAGCCCGCCCCATCAGACCCGATCTTCCTGCGCCAGCTACAAACACCTTGTTAGAGCGTGAAATGATATCTGCCAATGTTTCGGCTTCTGTATCAGCGATCTGTTCCACCGAACGATGGAGCTCTTTGACGATCTCAGCGGCATATTTTATCGTTTCCATGAGGTTAGGCCTGATTCACCAATCTTTTCATTTCAGCCGCCGTTGCCTTCTTGTCCTCCTGACTGGTAATGCCGCCGCCGACAATAACCAGGTCCGGTTTGGCCTTGATGACTTCCGGCAGCGTATTCAGCTTGATGCCGCCTGCGATCGCCGTTTTTGCATGCTTGACGACACGTTTGATGGCCGTAAGCTCCTCAAAGGAGTTTTTGCCTGCCGCCTGATGGTCGTAACCGGAGTGGACGCAGATGTAATCAACACCAAGCGCGTCGATTTCTTTGGCCCTGCCTTCAATGTCCTTCACGTTGATCATGTCGACCATAATTTTTTTGTTTTGTTTTCTGGCTTCCTCAACGGCGCCGCGAATTGTCGAATCGTCCGATGCACCCAGAACGGTAATAATATCCGCTCCCGCTTCGGATGCCTTCATGACCTCGTATCCGCCCGCGTCCATAATTTTCAGGTCAGCCAAAACGCGCAGTGACGGAAATGCCTCTTTGATTTCCTTTACCGCTCTCAACCCTTCGTTAATGACAACCGGCGTGCCGATTTCCACGATATCTATATGCTCCGCCACTTCCGCAACCACTTGTTTTGCTCCGGGAATGTCTACAAGATCCAGTGCCAATTGAAGTTCCATAGGATGATCTCTCCTTCAAAATGATTGTTGTTGTTCAACACAGCCCATTGTAGAGCCTTCATTTCATTTTAGGAAGTAGGCACTTTGCCGTGAGGTAGTTACTTGGAGGATACCAATGTTGCTATAAGAACTGATTTCACACTACAGAATCATTCCCGGGCCGTAGCGAATAACATACTTTATACTCTCCGAAGGGAATGATTAAATAAAATGTATTACGCTAGGTATAGGTTTCCATATCCATACTACGTTAACGCACCCATATACAACTATGTAAGACAGCCTGTGTACTGGGCAAGTCCACAAGAAATAGACCATTCCAACCGATTGGGTCATCAGCAATTATCAAGCATGCATGGCAAAATTGAGTTAAAAGATTATGGAAGAACACCATTTGTTGTAGATATTAACGAGGCTGCAAAGCGAAACAATACGTTTCGCACTGCCATATGGACAGGAGAGCACTTACAAGTCACTTTGATGAGTATCCATGTTGGGGAAGACATCGGTTTGGAAGTTCATCCTACCGTTGACCAGTTCTTGCGTATTGAACAGGGGCAAGGTGTAGTTCGCATGGGGGATACTAAAAATAACATCAACTTTGAAAAAAGGGTTTATGCTGGTTATGCAATCATGGTCCCTGCTGGTAAATGGCACAATATAATAAATACGGGCAATACCCCGCTTAAACTTTATAGTATCTATGCTCCGCCTCAGCATCCATTTGGTACGGTTCATCAAACGAAAGCAGACGCAATGGCCGCCGAATAAAATAGATTTACAGATATTCCCATAAAAAAGCAAATAGGCTGCTCTTCTATTAAAGTTTAATGAAACAGCGACAGACCAGGACTTTATTTTCTCGTCCACGGCTGTCGCTGTTTCAATTTCTGGGGTCGTGATTCGAAAAGCCGCGTGGACTAAACACGCCGATTCGGATCATGAACGTGTGCCGCCTTGCCTTGCTGCGCCGTATGGCTTACCCCATTTCCGACAATATCACCGAAATGACGATGCCTGCCGCAGCGATCCAGAACAGCTTCGATTTGAAGAATCTTTTTATCACGTTATCCTGTCGTTCGAATTCTTTACCAGGGTCCTGCTGCATCTGCAAATCCGTGGTGTACGCGGAGACGCCGTTAGTAAATCCGCGCCCCCCTCCGCCCACGAACACAAAACTCAAAATAAGCGTCAGCAATGAGGCGATAAACAAATAGTCCGAAACGGTTTGCATTGGAATTCCTCCTCGGCATTCCTGATTTGCGTACAGCTATTTCAAGCGACCCATTACTTCTGCTACGCGCCTTCGGAAGCCACAGGCTTCACCAGCTCCAGCACCCGACGTACCGCTTCCTCCACGGTAAGCTGCTCCGCCTCCGGGGCTCGGCGCTCCTTGTACTCGATCACCCGCTCGCCTGCTCGCTTGCCGACGACGAGGCGGACCGGGAGGCCGATCAGATCGGCGTCCTTGAACTTGACGCCCGGCCGCTCCTCGCGGTCGTCCAGCAGCACCTCCACACCCAGCACGTGCAACCGCTCGTACAGCTCCTCCGCCAGCTCCCGCTGGGCGTCGTCCGCCACGGCTACCGGAATGATATGCACGTGAAACGGCGCCAGGGACAGCGGCCAGACGATGCCCTGCTCGTCGTGGTGCTGCTCCAGCACCGCGGACAACAGGCGGGAGACGCCGATGCCGTAGCAGCCCATAATGATGTCCTGCTCCGTGCCGGAGACGCCTGTCACCCTCGCACCCAGCGCTGTGCTGTATTTCATGCCGAGCTTGAACACGTGCCCGACCTCGATTCCCCGGTGCAGCGTCAACGGCTCGCCGCAGCGGACGCAACGGTCGCCGAGCCGTACCTCGCGGAAATCTCCCGTGTGCGCCAGCGGGAAATCCCGGCCCGGCCGGACATGGCGGTAGTGGTAGTCCCGCTCGTTCGCGCCGGTGATGCCTTCGCTCAAGGCGGCGACCTCACGGTCGACCAACAGAGGCACGTTCAGCCCGACCGGTCCGGCAAAACCGACCGGCGCGCCGGTAACGGACTGCACCGTATCCGCATCGGCCAGCTCAAGCTGAATCGCACCCAAAACTCGCTGTACCTTTAATTCGTTCACTTCGTCGGCGCCCCGGACCACAACGGCCACCGGCTTCCCGTCCGCCAAATACAACAGCGTCTTCATCAGCCGCGAGGCCTCCGGCCCGAGCTGCTCCGTCAGCTGCGCAATCGTGCGGATGTCCGGCGTATGCCAGCGCTCCAGCGGCGGCGCAGCTTCCTCAACTACCGCAGCTCGCACGGCGGCCGCTTCCGCCTTCTCCAGATTGGCCGCGTAGCCGCAGCCGCCGCAGGCGACGACCGTGTCCTCCCCGATCTCCGCCAGCGCCATGAATTCGTGCGTCTCGCCCTCGCCGCCGATCGCGCCCGCATCCGCTTCCACCGCCCGGTAATTCAGCCCGCAGCGGGTGAAAATCCGGTGATACGCCTCGTACATCGCCCGGTAGGTCACATCCAGCCCTTCCCAGTCCGTATCGAACGAATACGCGTCCTTCATCAGAAATTCCCGCCCGCGCAGCAGACCGTACCTCGGACGCCGCTCGTCGCGGAACTTCGTCTGAATCTGGTATACCGTCAGCGGCAGCTTGCGGTATGAGCTGATCTCGTCCCGCACGAGCGCCGTAACGACCTCCTCGTGCGTCGGTCCAAGCGCGAATTCCCGGTCATGCCGGTCGCGCAGCCGGACGAGCTCCGGTCCGTATACGTCGTACCGGCCGGACTCCCGCCACAGCTCGGCAGGCTGCATGGCCGGCAGCAGCACCTCCTGTGCGCCGATCCGGTCCATCTCCTCCCGGACGATCGCCTCAGCCTTGCGAAGCGCACGGCGGCCGAGCGGCAAATACGTGTACACCCCCGCCGCAAGCGGCCGGATCAAGCCGGCCCGCAGCATCAGCCGGTGGCTGGCCGCCTCGGCATCCGACGGGACTTCCCGCAGAGTAGGCATGAGCAGATTTTGTTGTCGCATGGAAATCCCTCCAAGTTCGGATATAAAAAAATAAACACGTCTTCGTCAGGGACGAAAACGTGTCGTGGTACCACCCTTGGTTCAACCGCATGTGCCTCGGATTGCAGGCGCGCACGGTCCTTCATTCGGATAACGGGGGAGGCCCGGCAGCGGATACGTCCAGCTTAGTTCCCCGCTGCAGCTACAAGGTGGGGTGAAGCATACGGCGGTTGGGGGTCTTTCAGCCTCGGACGCCCTCTCTGGCGCAACCGGTCGCACGTTCCATGTCCTTGATCGTTGCTTTTCGCTTCATACATTCGCGCAATCGCAATGTTGTGTATTCCAATTTACATCAATTCCACCAAAGATGCAAGTGCTTCCAACCGGCTCTTTCCGCACCAGGCACAATTTTTCTCCATAACCCGCCACCCCGGCGCAGCGTAGAAAGTAACCCGGCCCGCACTTGCATCCTTCCAAGGACTCGCACCGTAATACTGGGGTATAAAGGAGCTGATCCATTCATGACGATACATGATAACGCTCATCCGCTGCCTGCCCCCGATACGAAAGAGGAACTCCGGCATGCGCTTCTAGACATCGAATCGTGGGAGGCGGGCCAGAAAGATTTGTGGTTCTGGGAGAAGCTCGGCCGGCTGCCCTTCCAGCTGCTTGACCGACTCACGCCGAAGGCGCTGCAGAACAAGCTGGCGCAGGCCATCGACGAGGTCGGAAGCTTCGTGCAAACGGGCGGCCGATATCTGATCTCCGAGCAAAGCGTGCTCGACGAGTTGAACCGGCAGCTCGCGGGCCGGCAGAGCAAGCCGGACGCCCCGGCGTTTGCCGATGCGCTCACCTTAGGCGAGGTCGCCTCGCTGCCACTCACCGTCATGGACGGCGCCGCCGACGAATTCGCCCGCAGCCGCACCCTCTTCGCGACGGCCCAAGGGGCGACGACCGGCTTCGGCGGCCTGTTCACGCTCGCCATCGACATTCCGGCCATCCTCGGCTTGTCGCTCAAGGTGCTGCAGGAGATGGCGATGGTGTACGGCTACGATCCGAACGACAAGCGCGAGCGCGTCTTCGTGATCAAGTGCTTGCAGTTTGCCTCCTCCGATATCGTCGGGAAGAAGGCCGTGCTGGAGGAGCTGGCCGATTTCGACAACGAGCACCGGCAGCGGGACGCGATCTCCCAGCTTCAAGGCTGGCGCGAGGTCGTGACGATCTACCGCGACAATTTCGGCTGGAAGAAGCTGTTCCAGCTTGTCCCGGTCGCCGGGATGATCTTCGGCGCGGTGCTGAACCGCAGCACGCTGCAGGACGTCGCCGAAGCGGGCAAAATGCTGTACCGCAAGCGCCGGGTGCTGGAGCGGCTGCACAGCAGCTAGAAGCGCAGCGCTTCGCCCGGCCCGAGCGAATGTAGCCCGGCGAAGCCCTCCGCGGCCAGCGCTGCGCACAGCGCGTCCGTCGCACTGCGTCCCGTATGCACCGGGACCGACTGACGGCTGCCGAAAGCCCGCAGCATCCGCCGGACATCGGTCAGGCCTTGGTGCACCTTGTAGCGAATCCCTTCGACCGAGCAGCCGCCCCCGGCCTCCGGCCCGTCCAGCAGACGCTGTCCGAAGCTGCCGGGGGCCAGATGGCCGGTTAAGATGACGCAGCCGTTCCCCGCGGCGGCCAGCCTGCGGTAGTACCACTGCGCACGCTCCGACTGCATCATCCCGTCGGCGGTGAAGTAAAGCGCGCTCCGCCCCGCGGCTAGCGCCTGCTCCCGCTGCGCGTCCGTCGCCACTGCGACGACGCGCGGGTCTTCCAGGCAGCGCCGAATCCGCTCGGCCGCGCCCGGATTCAGCCATTCGGGCCGGTCGAGCATCGGGCCGAACGCCTGAAGCAGCTCCCGCTCCGCGACGAGCGGAACGCCCGGGAACCGCTCCCGCGCCCAGACGAGCATGTCCTGCCCGCGCCCGAAAGCGGGAACGGGCAGCAGCACGGAGCCACCCTGCGCCAGCGCCTGCCCGATCCGGGCGGCAAGCCGCTCCAGCAGGACCGGCTGCGCCTCGGCGTCCATCCCGTAGGCGGCGTCGATCACCGCCAGATCGGCAGGCCGGCCCGCCGTCCCCGGCGGCAGTGCTTCCGGCCCATCCGCCGCAAGCAGCACGGACTCTGAAGAGTAATCGCCGGAGAAGAAAACCCGCTTGCCCTCCAGCTCCAGCATCAGCCAGACGGAGCCGACCAAGTGCCCGCTCCGGCCCCAGCAGACTTTAACGTGAGGAGCCGCGTCGATCCACTCCCCCGTAGCTCCGGCCTCTTCCAAATACGCGAACCGGATCGCCTCCACATGCTCGTCGCTATACGGCAGCTCAGCCGACTGTCCTCTGACATATTTTTTCCAGGAAGCAAAATACGTGTCCAGCTGCTGCGCCGTCGCCCGGGTTGTCCAAACGACGCCGCGATAGCCGTGCTTGTACAGCAGCGGCAGCGCCATCGAATGATCCTCGTGCGCATGGGACAAAAAAACGGCATTCAGCCGCGGAATGACGTTCGGATCGACGAGCGGGTATTGTCCCGCGCCCGTCTTTTTGACGCCGCAATCCAGCAATACGCCGATGCGGTCATTGTGTAGGAGGTAGCAGGAGCGGCCGTGTTCGCCCGCCCCGCCCCAAATATCGAGCTGCATGAGGTCTCAATCCACTTTCTGTTTTGAACTTAACCGGTCAATCCCGAGCAGCATCAGCGTCGTCAGGCCGACCGAGACGACCGCCATAGCCATGCCAAGCGACACTTTCCCCTGCTCGAACTGCGCGAAAATATACGTGGCCGACGTTTCCATCGAAGGCGGCAAAATCATCAGCGACGCCACCAGCTCGCGGACCGAGATGGTGAACGTCATCATCCAGCCCGCCAGCATGCCCGGGACGATAAGCGGCAGTAAAATGCGGCGGAAGACGTAAGCCAGCCGACCGCCGAACACTTGCCCCGCTTGAAATAGCGCCTCGTCAAGCTGGGAGAAATTTGCTTTGACGTACTGCACTGTGTACGGCAGAAAAAAGACGACATACGTCAGAACGACCATTCCGTACGTGTTGTACAGCGGCACGGGCATCCATGGCGCGTTCCACAGCAGAATCAGGCCGACGACCAGCACGATGCCCGGCACCGTGTTCGGCAGCAGGCTGAACAGGTCGGTCATCCGCTGCGGCCATGTCCTGGACTGCTTGATCGTCAGCGCGAACCACGTGCCCAGAAGCACCGAGATCGTCGCCGCTGCCAGCGACAAGCCGAGGCTGTTCAGCAGCGCGGTCATGCTTTTGGAGCCCCAGGTCAGCAGCTCCACGTAATGATTGAGCGTCAGATTGCTCCAAGCGAGCCCGACGCCCCGCAGCTTCATCAGCGAAGCGGAAATAATCGAAAAGTAAGGAACGCCCACGGACAGCAGCAACAGAACGATCACATAACCCCAAGCCAATAGCCGCGTCAGTCCGCTTAGCGGATAGATTTTGCTCCGCGTTCCTTTGCCGCCGACCAAACGGTACGTATACCGCCGGGTAACGACCGTCTGCGCGTACCACAGCAGCAGGCACGTGCTCAGCAGCACGGAAGCGAGCGCCGTCGCCTTGCCGAAATCGATCGGCCAACTGGAAATGTACTTATGAATTTCCGATGTCAGCACGTAAAAGCCGATTTTGCGGCCGAAGGTGGCCGGGGTGCCGAATTCGGCAATCGTCTTGACGAAAATGAGCAGCGCCCCCATCGCGTAGCTGGACAGCAGCAGCGGCAGCACGATCCTCCGGAAGCTGTAGAAGAACCGGCCTCCGTGTACGGCGGCGGCGTCTTCCTTGCTCCCGCCGATCTGCAATAACGCGTTGCGCAGAATCAAATAAAGAAAAGGGAACAAGTGCAAACTCATGATCGCCACCATGCCGAAGACGCTGAAAAATTTCGGCGTCCACGCCTCCGCCATAGGAAGAAGCTGCTCCATATAGCCGTTTTTTTGCATGAACAAAATCCAGCCCATCGAACCGATGTACGGCGGCGTCATGAACGGGATCAGCAGCACGATGTCCAGCCACGCGTGCCGGCCGAGGCTCGTCTTGGCCAAGATCCAGGCGAGCGGTAGCGCTAATGCCGTCGTTCCGAGCACGACGCACAGGCCGAGCCAGATTGAGTTCCAGAATACTTCCCCGAGCTTGTTCTCCAGAATGGTCCGCAGCGGCGCGGACAAATCCAGCGTCTGCTCCGGATAGACGCTTGTCAGAAAGATGAAAAAAAGCGGGACGACCACCAGGACCGCCAAAAGAAACAAGGCGAGGGTCATCCCTACCGTTCGGATAGAAATCCAGCTTCTTACTTGCATGCCTTCACCGTCTTATTTGAACATTTGGGTAAATTTCTTCGTCGCCGCGTCGCCGTTCGCGTCCATCCACGTCCAATCGATCTTCATCTGCGTAATTTGATCGACGCTCGCGCGGTCCTTCGCCTTCACGTCCTTGCGACCCGGCAGCAGGTAGGTGTCCGCCACCATCTTCTGCGCTTCGTCGGACAGCAGATAATCGATGAACGCTTTGGCGTTATCCTGGTTTTTGCTCGACTTCAGAATCGCCGCCGGACGGGGGCTGATGACCGTGCCGCTGGCCGGATACACCATGTCCACCGGCTCGCCCTTCGCCTTCGCTTGGTACGTCATGTAGTCGACGCCCGCCGCTACGATGCTTTTCGCCCCGGTGATGACCGGATCAAGCGCCTCCTGGTTCGCGCCCGCCAGTGCGACGCCGTTTTTCTTATATTGCTCGAACAGCTCCCAGCCGCCGTCGCCTTTAGTGCTCAGATAGCCGGTGATAAAATCCAGTGCGGAGCCGGATAGCGCCGGATCGGGGATGTTCACCTTGCCCTTCCACTCGTCTTTGGCGAGATCGCTCCACTCCTTCGGCGGCGTCTTCACCTGCTTGGTGTTGTACACAATGCCGAGCGCGGAGGCGCTGTAGCCGAAGAAATGACCGTCCTTGTCGGACCAATCGGGAATCAGCTTGTCGGCGTTAGCCGCGTTTTTGTACTCCAGAGTGAGCCCGCTCTTTTTGAGCCCTTGGGCCGACGGCAGGGAAGCCAGCACGACGACATCGACGACCGGGTTCGCCTTCTCGGCTTCCATCCTGGCCAAAATTTTGCCCGTCGTCCCCTGGAACATTTCCACTTTCACGCCGGTCTTCGCTTCGTATCCTTTCTGAATGCTCTCGGCCAGCTCCTTCGGACCGGCGCTGTAAACGACCAGCTTGCCCCCGAGCTTCTTGTCCTCTTTCTTGTCATCCGTCTTGGCGGCTGCCTGCTCCGTCTTCGGCGCAGACGCAGCGCCGCCCGTGTTCGCGGACTTGTCCGCTGTCGTCGCCCCGCACCCGGCGATACCGAATCCCATCACAGCCGTCAGCAGCAGCAAAGCCCCGTTTTTCAATCCCTTCCCCATGCTCATCCGTCGTTCCTCCTCGTACTATTCGCTAATATGGTGAATATGCTGCGGCGATACGTACACCGTCACGCGTTCTCCCGCCTGCAAGCGGGTGGAATGATAAGCCGTCCACTGGCCTATAACGCCCATGTCCAGCCCGATTTCGTAGCGGTCCCCGACATAGCTGACGCTGCGGATCATGCCTGGATAAGCCGCAGCCGCGCCTTCCTCCGGCTCCGACCAGCGGACATGCTCCGGACGAAGCAAGCTGCGGTCCGGCACCAGCCAGTTCGACTTGCCGATGAAACGGGCGACGAACGGATGGGCCGGCGTGCGATAAATGTCCTCGGGCGCGCCCTGCTGCAAAATGCGGCCCTCCTGCATGACGACGATCTCGTCGGACATCGACATGGCCTCCGTCTGATCGTGCGTCACGTACAGCGCCGTCAGCCCGATGTCCCGCACCAGGCTCATCAGCTCCAGCCGCATTTCGTCCCGCAGCACGGCGTCCAAGGCGCTAAGCGGCTCGTCGAACAGCACAAGCTGCGGCCTCAGCGCGACGGCCCGGGCGAACGCCACGCGCTGCTGCTGCCCGCCCGACAGCTGGTGCGGGTACCGCTTCTCCATCCCTTGCAGCCGCACCTGCACTACCGCTTCCTCCACCCGCCGCTTGAGCTCTTTCGTTTGTCCGGTGGCGCGCAGGCCGAAGGCGACATTTTCGAACACGGTCATATGCGGCCACAAGGCGAAGTCCTGAAAGACCATGCCAAAATGCCGCTTATGCGCCGGCAGATCGATCCGCTTCTCGGCCGAGAACAAGCAGTCGTCGCCGAGCAGGATCTCTCCCCGGTCCGGCCGCTCCAGTCCGGCGATCATCCGCAGCAGCGTCGTCTTCCCGCAGCCCGAAGGCCCGAGCAGCGTCGTAAACCGCCCTTTCCTGATGACCAGATCCGTCCGGCGTAAGGCCTGCATCGCTCCGAACGATTTTTCCAACCCCCGTATGACCACATCCATGCTGCAACCCATCCTATCTTGCAATCTAGCTCTAGTTTACATGGCGAAATGCAGAAGATTGTCAGCGGGACGTAAAGATTGTGTTAATTAATTCAATGCACACTATTCATTCGCATAGATTTTTTCTATACTGTGGGAAAATGCAGAGCCGAACAAGGGGAGTGGGTACATTGAATTTCAGTCTGCTGAAGCTGGAAATCGTGGAGCTGCTGGACAAGCACAAAAAAATTACCGCCGTCGCCGAGCAGCTTGGGCTCAAGCAGCCGACGGTGACGTTCCATATGAAGAGCATGGAGCAGGAGCTCGGCGTGCAGCTGTTCGAGACGCGCGCGGGCAAAACGATGCTGACCGAGGCCGGCCGGTCGCTCTACCATTACGCGGTCAAAATCAACGCGCTGGCGCAGGAGGCGGGGCGGGTGGTGAAAGAGTTCGACGAGTTGGGCCGCGGCACGCTGAAGATCGGCGCGAGCTACGTGCCGGGGACGTACCTGCTGCCGAAGGTGCTCAGCGGCTTCGCCAAGGCGTACCCGCGAATCACCTTGTCTTTGCAGGTCAAGACGGCTCCCGTCATCCAAGAGCTGCTGCGCAATCACGAGATCGATCTCGGCATCCTGTCCACCGAGCCGTTTCAATCGGCTCCACTGATCGCCGAGACCGTGTGCGAGGACGAGCTGGTCGTCGTCTTTGCGCCGCGTCACCGGCTGGCCGCCTACCCGCAATTGTATCCCGACCAGCTCGCCGAGGCGCCTTTTCTGCT
The DNA here is from genome assembly GCF_000722545.1 of Paenibacillus tyrphae. GTDB lineage: Bacteria > Bacillota > Bacilli > Paenibacillales > NBRC-103111 > Paenibacillus_G > Paenibacillus_G tyrfis. Next base: position 106,731 of record NZ_JNVM01000021.1, on the reverse strand, counting down.
CCACGGACCGGAGTCCAGCACGCGGCAAATGACCGACCGGTGGGCGCAGCGCAACCGCGTCCAGTTGAAAGCGCATATGGAGCTCGATTCGCTGGAAGCGATTAAGCAAGTCGTCATGCAGGGGGAGAGCGTGTCGTTCGTTTCGCGGCAGGCCGTGCAGCGGGAAGTGGAGCGCGGGGAGCTCGAATTTCGCCCGATTCCGCAAAATCCGTTCAAACGTTACGTGTACTGCGCGTACAATGCGGATCGGCGGCAGTCCGCCGTCATGGAGCGATTCATCGATTTTTTGCGGAAAGAAGCCCAATGAATCTAGTATTTATATCATTTTCCAAATTTTTCTTTACAAAAACAACATATCTGCTTAACATCAAGATAACAAATGATCATTACAGTCTAGCGTGTAAGCCTATTCCAAAACATGAAGGAGTTGTCGATGATGAACAAACGATCCAAATGGATTGGGGCGCTGTCCGCGGTCGTCCTGACCGCCGCTTTGACGGTATCGTCCGTCTTCCCTGCCGCGTCTGTCAAAGCCGCAAGCAACCTGGTGCCGGATTACGAGGTGAAGCTGCTCATGCCCGCGAACGTTGTGCTGGGCTCGGACGACAAGCTGAAGAGCGAGGTCCGCAGCGCGTTCGGCATGCCGGACAGCGTGACGAAGATGAACGTGCAATTTCTGGATACGGACGGCAAAGACATTTACAGCAACGGCTGGAGTCCGCGCATTCGGAAGAAGGAAGGCGACAGCAAGTTCGAGCTGAGCTACAAGAAGCGCTATCCGATCGTCAACGGCAATATCGATGCAGCGCTGACGAAGGCTAATCAGGAAGGCTTCGACGCGTCGGACACGAACTACGAGGCACAGGTGGAATGGGGCTACCAGAACAAGACGCTCAGCATCACACGCTCCAAAGACGTCAAAAAATCCGGCTACAGCGGCATGGATCTGCCCTCGGTCAAAGATTCCCGCCAGCTGCTGATCGATAACGCTCCAGGCAAATTCGACAAGTGGCTGTACGCCGGCTGGGGCTCCGAGCAGCTTCAAAAATCCCGCAACTACGGCCCGGTTCTGGCCAAGCGGTACACCGGCACCTATAGCGGCCTGAAAACGTACATCGAGGTGTGGCCGATCCGCAGCGCAACAGGCTCTGGCACGGAGAATGTGGTCGAAATTTCGTTCAAAACGGACGACCGGGACACCGCCTCGCAGAAGCACGACGAGCTGGTGACTTATCTGAAAAGCAAAGGCTGGTTCCTGGCCCAGGATTCGCTGAAAACGCAGCTGATTATGGACCGCTACTAAGCCTGCGCGGGCCGGGCGGATAAGAAAGTTTTTGCCGCATGGCACACCACCGTTTTCGCATACCATACCAAAAGGAGCTGCTCCCGTCCGCAACCGTTCACGGCTGTGAGGGAACAGCTCTTTTTTCGCAAGATGATGATGCGCATCGCCGTTCACGAACGCCAACCGGGCTACGCCCGCTCCTTCCGCTCGCCCAGCCATTCTACGAACAGCGCATAGTCCTCCTCGACCTGATGTGCGTAGGCGATCGCCCAATGCGCGATATAGTCGCAGAACGCGTCCGTGTCCGGCCCGATCGCGCGCTGAATCTCCTCCTCGCTGTGGTACGCCATCAGCCCGTGCTTCATGTCCGCATCCGCCCGCGCATGAAGCTTCGCCGTAATCCGGCCCATGCAGTCCAGCACGGACAGCAGGTCTTCCTTCTCCGTCAGCTTATCCGCCTTCAGCCGCTTCTTGTAGGGCGAGCGCTCCCTGACGTAAAAATGCCGCTCATCCATCGTCAAGAAGCCGAGAAACGGGTCCGCCTCGTGGTGCATCGCCTGCTGCGTCACGATAACCCGCTTGCCCTGGTGGCCGAAATAATTCCAGAACGCCTCGTTATACGGCATAAAATAAGCCGGGACCGGCGCGCGCACTTCCTTGACCTCGATCACGATATCGTCCAGCGCCTGCTCGCCGCCTTCGCCCTCGATGAGCACATAGAAGCGGTCCAGCCCGATGGAGGCCGTGCCCGAGCCGTGCTTCACCGCCACGTCCTTGATGGCGTAATAGCCGTCGGAACGCTTCGTCTTCCACTCCAACGATTGCAGATACTGCGGCCAGCTCTCCTCCAGCATGCGGCGCTCCTGCGTCGTCGGGGGAACGATCTCCTCCGATTTGGCAAACCGCCTTGTCGTCCTCGTCAGCGTCGTCACGCCTTCCAGAAACTGCGACGCGATCCGCTTTTCCGTCTTTTTCAGCAGCTTCCGGATCGGCCCTGCCGTACGTTCCTTATTGAAGACGAGCGTCCGCGGATCGTCCTTCCGCCGGGCAAAGCGCCGGATCTGGTTCACATACGCGTCCAGATAAGCGGTGATCGCTTCCTTTTGCCCGTCGGCACCAATGTCCTTCGTCCGGCACACGAGCGCTACGCTGACCGACATCCGCAGCAGATCGTACAGATAGGAGCCCAGATACCCCTCGTCAAAATCGTTCACATCGTACACGATCCGCCCCTCTTCGCTGCGGAACGCCCCGAAATTCTCGAAATGCAGATCCCCTTGAATCCACGTCGGCCGCTCCGGCGAGCTGTGGTACGGAAACCACTCCCGGCTGGCGTCAAAATAAAACAAGTACGCGCTCCCCCGGAAGAACGAAAACGGGCTTCCCGCCATCTTGGCGTATTTCTGCCCCCGTTTGGCCTCGGGCAGCGCCATAATCTGTCCGTCGAACTCGTCCAGCACGCGGCTCAGCAGCTCCTTGCGCAGCCTTTTCTGCGTGAGCCGGACACGTTCCGTTAGCAGCTCCGAATTCATACGCGGTTTCCCCCTTTTGCGGCGATAAGCAAACTATTTTTCTCATGGTAGCTTACGCGCCGACAGCGTGTCAATTCAAGTACGGACCGGCTCTCCCGGCTTCGGACGCCTTATCCGCAAGTTGCCGGGGACGTACTGGAAAATTAGGGATTGACGCCATCCTTGAAAACGGTTACTATTGGCGTATAAAAATATAAACGTTTATAATTTTAAAGCTTCGATGCAATCCGCAATTCCCCCTCGTTTCAACAACATCCTAGTTTAACCGGCAAAACTTTTCAGAAAATCATTAAGAAAAAATCAATTTTATGTTGCGTGGAACCGGACGAGCGGCTTTGCACCGGCCGGCAGGGGGCGTGCCTTAATTCGACAAAAATATAAACGTTTATACTTTAAGGAGGGATTGCCCATGCGGCAGGGGGCGCGCAGACGGGAGACCAAATATTTTTACCTGTTCATTTCCCCGTGGCTGATCGGAGCGGCGATATTCACACTGTACCCGATTCTGTATTCGCTCTACATCAGCTTCACGGAATACAACATCACCAGCCCGCCGAAGTGGATCGGCCTGCAGAACTACACCAAGATGGTTCAGGACGATCTGTTCTGGCGCGGGGTGAAAACGACGGTGCTGTTCACGATATTCAGCGTACCGCTGCAGCTTCTGCTGTCGCTGTTTCTGGCGCTGCTGGTCAATCAGAAAATCCCGTTCAAGCGGTTTTTCCGGACGGCGATTTATTTTCCCAGCATGATCTCAGGCGTGGCCATGTCGCTCGTCTGGCTATGGGTGTTCAACTCCAAGATCGGCATGTTCAACTGGGCGCTCGGGCTGCTCGGCATCGACGGCCCCAAGTGGCTCGAAGACAGCAACTGGGCACTGGCCTCCATGGTCATCATGACGATGTGGAGCGCCGGGGCCGGCATGGTCATCTTCCTCGCCGGTCTGCAGGGCGTGCCTCCGATTCTGTACGAGGCCGCCAAGATCGACGGCGTCACAAGGTGGCAGTCTCTCTGGCGCATCACGCTGCCGATGATTTCGCCTGTCGTGCTGTTCCAGCTCATCATGGGCATTATCGATTCGTTTCAGGTGTTTACGCAGGCGTTCGTCATGACCAAGGGCGGGCCGCACTACGCCACCCAGTTTTATGTGTACTACCTATGGCAGAACGGCTTCAAATTTTTCAAGATGGGCTACGCTTCGGCCATGGCCTGGCTGCTGCTCATCGTGATCATGCTCATGACGTTCCTCATCATGAGGGTATCGCGGAAGCTTGTTCATTATGAAGGAGGCGGCGGCGTATGAGTACGGCAACCGTAACGCAGAAGCGTTCGATTCGGCAAACGGGCGGCAGGCGCAAAACAACCCCGTTCGAGTGGCTCGTCTTTCTGCTGCTGATCGTCATCGCGGTCATCATGATTTTCCCGACGCTCAACATGTTCTCGACCGCGTTCAAATCGCAGGCGGAGGTGCTCAAATTCCCGCCCAGACTCATCCCGGAGCAGTTTGCCTGGGGCAATTTCAAGAACCTGTTCACCCAATACCAGTACGGCCTGTGGTACAAGAATAGCCTGTTGATCGCCTTCTTCAGCGTCATCGGGACCGTGCTTTCGTCGTCCCTTGTCGCGTTCGGGTTCGCGCGTTATAACGCCCGGGGGAAAAACGTACTGTTCCTGTTTCTGCTCAGCACGATGATGATTCCGTATCCGGCCCTGATGATTCCGCAGTTCATTTTGTTCAAAAATCTCGGGTGGATGGACTCGATTCTGCCGATTACCGTCCCCGCTTTTTTCGGCTCGGCCTATAACATCTTCCTCATCCGGCAGTTCTTCGCTTCGCTGTCGGGCGAGCTGTACGACGCGGCCAAAATCGACGGCTGCTCCGAGTGGCGCCAGTGGTGGAACATCGCGCTGCCGCTCTCCGGTCCCGTGCTGGCGACCGTGGCGATCTTCGCCTTCATGTACGGCTGGAACGATCTGCTCGGGCAGGTGCTATACCTGAACTCGTCCGAGCATTTCACCCTGACGATCGGCATGACCGCGATGTATTCGTCTGCCACCCGGCTGGTGCCGTGGAACCTTGTCATGCTGTCCGCCGTGCTGGCTCTCGTTCCGATCCTGGTTTTATTCTCCGTCGCACAAAAATATTTCGTAGAAAGCATCGTGCTGACTGGAGTGAAATGAATAACCCGTCTGCGGAGTCACCAAATGAAGGAGTGAGGAAAGATGAAAAGAAACAAGACGGCTTGTCTCGGCGCGATTCTGCTGACAGGCGCAGTACTGCTGCCGGCTTGCTCAAGCGACACGAAAGACGGCGGGTCCAAGGGGGACTCCACGGTCACGATCACGCAGTTCGTTCCCGACGTTCCGGATAAAACCTTTGTCGAGAAGCTCGTTCCGGAATTCGAAGCGAAGCACCCGAACATCAAGGTCAAGATCATGAAGACGCCTTACGAGGAGTTCGACTCGAAGCTGCAGGCGATGATCGCCGCCGGTACGGCTCCCGACGTCACCTCGCATTGGGGCGAGGGCGGCTTCATCGAATATTATGACAAGGGCTTGCTGCGCGACCTGACCGACCTGATGAAAGAGGACAACTTCAAAGCGTCCGATTACGGCATTCCCGACAACCTGATGGACATCTACAAAATCGACGGCAAAAACTACGGCATCCCGGTTTACAGCTATGTGACGATGCTCCTCTACAACAAGGACATGTTTGACAAAGCGGGTGTTCCGTACCCACCGTCGAACTACGAAGACAAGTCCTGGACGTTCGACAAAATGGTCGAAACCGCCAAAAAGCTGAGCAAGCCGAGCAACGATTTCGAAAAAGTGGAGTTCGGCTTGGACTGGGTCTGGGGCGAGAAGGATATGCGTCCGGTGTATTTCGGAGCGAAGGTGTACTCCGACGACACGTGGACGAACGGCGGCCATGCAACGTCCTTCCACTTCAATTCGCCAGAGGTCGTCAAAATCAACCAGCGCTTGTCCGACCTGATCCTGAAGGACAAGGTGATGCCGTCACCGGAATTCACCAAGGCCGTCGCCGGGCAGGGCGGCGATCCGTTCGCCACCGGGCGCGTAGGGATGTCCGTCGCCGGCGCCTGGATTCTCGCCTCGGTCAAAGAGTACAGCTTCAAGGTCGGCGTGGCCGCCGTCCCGTACAGCGGCAGCGACAAGAACCGCAACGTGCTGTACGTCGACCCGCTCCTTATCCTGAAGGATTCCAAGCATCCGAAGGAAGCGTACGAATGGATCAAATTCCAACTCGGCAAGGATATCCAGGAAAAGTCGATCGAGCTGAGCGGCGGCACGCCTCCGGCCAACCAGCAGGCGGCGGAAAAGTATTTCAGTCTCTACGCGCCAGCGATCGACGCCAAAGACATGAAGAACGTCGTCGAGGGCGGCCTGAAATACGGCGTCGAATCGTATAATCATCTGATCACCCACTACTCCGAGATTTTGAACATCGTCAAGAACGAGCTGGACCTCGTGGACAACGGGCAAAAAACCGTAGCCGAAGTCAGCCCGCAGCTGGAGAAAAAGGTGAACGACCTGCTGAAGGAGAAAAACGCCGGCAAAGCCAAAAAATAAGCGCGCAAGCCTTCTGACCCTGCCGCGCCACGACTCCCTGTGCACCCCCGCCTCTCCTTACGGAGGGGCCGGACGGAGCTATGGTATACTATTGCTTATACGAACGAATACCGATCCGGGAGTTTGATCTGATTATGAAAAAAGTAAGCATATGGGACGTCGTAAAAAAATCGGGACTGTCGCTCGTGACCGTGTCGAAGGTGCTTAACAATTCGCCCACCGTCCGGGAGAGCAACCGTCAGAAGGTGCTGCAGGCCATTCAGGAGCTGGATTACCGCCCCAATGCCGCCGCCCGCAATCTGGCGCGGGGGTCGACGGGACTGATCGGCCTGACGCTGATCACCCTGCAGGATTCGGTGTTCGACGGCATCGTGCATGCCGTGAACGAAGCGTTGGAGGAGAACGGCTATTTTTTGGCGCTGAACGTGTGCTCCTCTCCGGACGGCGGTTTGAAGCCGACCAACTTTTTGTTTCAGGAAGACCGGGTCGACGGCATCATCGTGCTGTCGCCCATGGAAGAAGAGCAGTATGTGCTAGAGCTCAAACGGAAGAAGATCCCGTTTGTCATTATCGATAATCAGATTGAAAAAACAAATGCCACTACGGTGAATGTGGACAACTATACGGGCGGCTACGAGGCGACCAAGCATTTGATCGGCCTGGGACATACGCGCATCGCGCACGTGAGCGGACCGGAGCTGTTTCTCAGCGCCCGAGAGCGCAGACGCGGATTCGAAGCGGCCATGGCCGAAGCGGGATTGACGCCGCTGGCCGTGGCCTGCACCGAATTCAATATCCGCAGCGGCTTCGACGTCGCCAAGGAATGGCTGCGCAGCGGGAACGTGCCGACGGCCGTCTTCGCCGGGGAAGACGGCCTTGCGCTCGGCGTCATGGATGCGTTCCGGGACGAGGGATACCGCATTCCGCGCGATATTTCCATCGTCGGGTATGACGACCAAGTGTTCGCCGCCGATATTCATCCGCGTCTGACGACCGTCAGACAGCCGATGGAGCAGATGGGGCAGCAGGCCGTCCGCCTGCTGCTCAAGCTGATCGACGGCTCCATGAAACGGAATACTTCGGTCTGCTTGAAGCCGGAATTGATCGTGAGAGAATCCACGTTGCCATATTCCCCCGCACCGTAGCTGGTTCTAAGGACGGGAGTGGAGTACATTGAAATACTACTTGGGGATGGATGCCGGAGGCAGCAAAACGTATGCCGTCATTACCGACGAAACGGGCCGGCTGGTTTCAGCCGGCAAGGGCGGCCCCGGCAACCATCAGATTGACCGCGATACAGCCGCGCGGAGCATCCGCCAAGCCGTCGCTCAAGCGCTCGGCCAAGCAGGCCTGCGCGAGCAGGATATTGCCGCGGCCTGCTTCGGGCTGGCAGGCGCCGACCGCGAAGCCGACTTCCGCATATTGCGTCCGATGATTGCTGAGCTGGGGCTGCCGGTCTCCGACGTCGTCTGCGACACCGTCATCGCCCTGCGCGCCGGTACGTCGAACCCATACGGCGTCGTGGCGATTTGTGGCAGCGGCACGAACTGCATCGGCGTTTCCCCTTCGGGCGAGATGTACCAATGCGGCGGCTTCGGTTATCCGTACGGCGATTTCGGCGGCGGCGGAGACTTGGCGGCAGAAGCATTCCGGGCAGTCATCCGGGCATGGGAAGGCCGCGAGGAAGAGACACTGCTGACCGCTTTGGTCACGAAGGAGCTCGGTCACCCTTCGGTCGAACACATGTTCCATCATTTTCTGGATCATGCGCTGCCTGTCCCGCTTGAACTGACGCCGCTGCTGTTCGAAGCCGCCGCCCAGGGAGACCGCGTGGCGGCCCGCATCCTCCGCGTGCAGGGAACGGAGCTCGGGCTGGCTGCCCAGGCGGTCATCCGGCGTCTGGGGATGCAGAGGGAGACGTTCGATCTGGTGCTTGCGGGCAGTGTGCTGACACGAGGAAACGGGCAATTCGTTCATCCGTTTATCGTAGATACGGTGCAGCCGGAGGCGCCGGGCTGCCGGCTTCAGGTGCTGGATGTCGAACCGGTGGTCGGGGCGATATGGCTGGCCATGGAGAAAGACGGCACGACCATCTCCGAGTCGGTACAGGAGCAAGTTCGACGCATATCCGATTTGAAGGGAGTGCTTACTGGTGGCTGAAACCAAAGGGCTGAAAGTCGTCGTGATCGGCGGGGGGTCGTCGTACACGCCGGAGCTGATCGACATCCGGAAGGGGAGCACAAGCTGCGCCGATTCCCGTGCTGCTTGATATCGCCAAGGATAATGGAAGAGCTACGTGCGGACTAGAGCGAAAGTAAAGGTGATCGCCCTGCCCCATAGAGCTTATGATGGGTTCGACACACTAGCATGACGCTCATCTAGATCGAGTTGCTCTCTCACAAGACCAGTATAATCTGGGGAAATTAAAAACGGCTCTTGCCGCGAAAATTTGCGAACAAGAGCCGTTTTTTTGCATTATTTCACGAAATCAAAATCACCATTCAAGCCAAAATCGAGGTAATTAGGATGAACTAGAATGCATACTACTGTTTTTTTAACAGAGTATCTGAAGTAACATTAAACTTTCCATTGGCATCTGGCTTAGAGATAAAATAGAACTTATCTTGATTGGAAATATAAATCCATAATTCACCATTTTGTGTCACTGATGTATAGACTCCACCTTGATTCAAAGAGAAGTCCCCACGCAAAGTTGAAGCTGGAACTGGAGGAGTTTCATTTTTCTTTTCATGGGTAAGATCGGAAATCACTAACCAACCACTTATAATCAAACTTAACAAAGATAACAGGACTGCATAATTTTCTTTTCTCATTCTTCCTCCCAGTAATTATTTTCTTAATGCATTATGTAAGGAAGAATAGTTAATTGTCAACAAAAGAGTAAAAAATATCAATTAGTTGTCAACAGAAAAGTACAACCAAACAGGAACGTATACTCCGCCTAATGCTCCACTTATCTCATTGCCGCTTGGAACACCATAAGTTTTGACTCCCCATGAATAAAGATTATAGGCAGCTTGCATATAAAAAAGCCGACTGTTTGAGCTGCTTGTTTCAGGAGGTCCGGATAAAGTAGTTTCATTAGTAACCGTAGATTTAACAGTACCCTGAACTGAGCCAGTTCCTTTTAAATTGACGATACTTTTAATCGATCCTGAAACTTCAGCCGTATAAGTGGTTTGCGTTGTTTTTTCCATGGCTTGTGTAGTTTTTATTTGTTGTCCCTTTGCTGCTGATGCGTAAAGAATATATGGATCCCTTTTGCTATCATTTTTGATTAGTTGCCATAAGTCTAGTACGTCTTTTGTCCCCCAGTCGATAAGAGCAGCATTTGGTGTTGTTTCAGGGGTGGGATTTTGATTTAAACGAGAAGAAATATCAGTCTGATTGGAATCAATTCTCTGAATTGTAATCTGTTTAGCATCCGGGAAGTCTTTTTTCAGTTGTTCTAAATAAGATGGGCTTATGTTTATGTTCCCCTCAACACCAGAACCAATTACAATGTTGGGAGATTTGATGGTACTATTGCTAGAAGCCGTTGTACCATGGGCAAAAACAGAAGAAGAGAAGGAACAAACTAAAGCAGCGGACAAAATAACAGATACAATTTTCTTTTTCAAGATATTACCTTCATTTTAAATTTTTGGACATCCAAATATACATACGCATTCCAATTTGGAAATGTTGCTCAAAAAAGTTGATAATTCACATAAATGGTTCTAATGTCCTATTTTGTTTGTCCGATAGAAGAACAATCGCTCGCGTAAAAGCTTTTCAATTTCCTCATTACTATAACCAAGCTCGGCCAGCCTTCGGGCAGCAAACCCGCCACCTGTCGATGCTCGGTATTCCGCGTCGTGTAAATCCTTGATGCCGTAAAGCTTTTCAAAGATTGCGCCGATCCGAGTGAGGTAAATAATTCGATCCTGACTTTCCCCGACCAAGATACTCCATTCCCTACAACCATTCGTCTACACTTTTTATAGAGAGGTTGTGGAGAAATGGCAACATTCGCGGAACAAATCGGCGCAAAAATTCGTATGTACCGCATTGAAAAAAATTTGACACAGGAGCAATTAGCGGAATCTATAGGCATGGCTGCGACCTATCTAGGCCAGATTGAACGCGGAGAAAAGAACACCAAACTGAATACCATTGAAAAAATAGCCTACGCCCTGGATATGAGCGTGTATGATCTGTTTTTAAATGAACAAGAAGCCCACTTGCAAAAGAAAAAGTGGGTTTGGGAGAGCCTTGTACTGCTGCTCAAAAGTGATGAACAAACACAGCGGAAGGCTTACCGTCTCTTGCATGCCCTGATTGAGCCTGATGAATCTGAACAAAATTAGCAACGGATAAACCGAACAATTTGCCACTCCAATCAGCAAACTTGTTCGGTGTTTGCATGACGTTTCGGGTGCAGCTCGGCCGGAAGCCGCCAAGGGCTTGATCCATGCGGTGAAAACGTACGAGCGCCTCGCGATCGCCGCCGCCGTCTCAGGCGACCGCGGAGTTGCGCTGCAAGCGCTCGCCCACCATCCGCTCGTGACCTCGGTCAACAAAGCGGAGCCGATGCTGGACGAGATGCTGGAGCAGAACAAAGCGTTTTTGCCGCGTTTTTTCGCCGCGCAGACCGTGTAAGCAGTTCTAATGCTTAAAACCTTATAATAGACTTACAGCAAGCCGGCATCGGTCGCCGAACCGATAGCTGGCTTGTTCGACATTTATGGCAAAATAATCCATGTTTCAACCCGGCCGGAAACGGGTAAATGCAAGCAAGCGTCCGCCCACCCTAGACTACCGGCAGTCCTCCATCCGCAGAATCAATTAGACGAAGGTGGTGTTTTTAATGGTAATGGGAGGTTTATTGTTCCTATTGGTTATCATTACCGCGATGTACCTGCTATACAGCCGCTCCGCGCAGTGGAAGACGGTGATGGCCGCTTCCGGGCCCGAGGCACGCGACCTTCAAGCGAGGCACGCCTTCTTAAAGTCGAAGCAGGTGAAATGCCGGGTGAAATCCGATACCGATGCCGGCTTGAGCGCGATCCAGACGGCGGCCGAAGCCGTCGATCTCCATCACCCCGAAAGCTTGAAGCTCGATGTGCACGCCAAGGATTTACACAAAGCCGAAGCGCTGCTGCAGCAGTATGAGGAGAAGCCCCCGGCGGCCTCGGCTCTGCTCTAATCTTATATTCTAGCCAGCAATCCCCTGCGACCGGCGGCTTCTCGCCCGGTCCGCGGGGGATTTGCCGTCATGCGCACCTTTCGCCGCCATGAAGGTTAAGGCTCACCGCCAAAGATCAGGTTGTCGAGGCGGAACGGGCTGGCCGCGTATTTGAAGCTGCACCGGATGCCTGAGCTTTCGATAGAGACCGAACGCAGATGAGGGGTCTTGATCATACTGCGGACCAGCCGGTCAAGCAGCCCGCGGTTTCCGCTGCGGATCGCCCGAACGACGATGCAGGCGAACGGCCGGTTGGTGACGATTTCTTGATAAAACGGCAGAATCGCCTTGGCCACCGCGCGGTGAACCTTGGTATTAAAATAAAACTGTGTCGTTCCCGGAAGAATCGTGGTGCCGTTCGAATACAGCACGATCGGCTTCGGCGCGTTGAAATCGACGAAGTAGCCGATGCCGTTCGTAGACAAGGACGCATACCGCCGCTCGGGTAAGCCAACTTGCCGAAACAGCCGAATCAGCGTATCCAGATCCGCACGGCGTACGCCCCGGGTCCACGCTCCGGCATAAGCGGGGTCCGAAGCAATCCGCCGGTAAAACGGAATCATGGCGGCCAGCGTCTTCCGCAGCACCGGTACCGTCACAAGACGGTTCGTTTCTTTTCCATGGTTCGTTTTCACAATGACCCTCTCCTTTCTATGCAATTCCCTCTTCTTTTCACCTTATGTTCTTTAGGCCGCAAGGTGCGGAGTTTATGGATGTCTCTTTGCAAAAGAGAGAAAAGCTTTCCATTTTCATAGATACCGCCCAAGATTTTGATGGAAAACGCTAAAAGTCCGTCAAGTAAGGGCTTTCTTCAAAGAATCGTACGGAAAACCATTTATAATTGCCCTCCATTTTGTGTATTATAGAGAGTAATAGATTTTGACAGCTAATTTGTGAGAAAGGTTGATCCCATTGGACACGACGAAACCGGCTTCTGCATCATCCTCCAATTACATCAAAAACATCATGATCGAAAATTTGAACACGGGTAAGGTGAAAACCGTCGTCACCCGCTTTCCTCCGGAGCCGAACGGCTACCTGCATATCGGGCACGCGAAATCGATCTGTCTGAACTTCGAGCTTGCCGACGAATTCGGCGGACGTACGCATTTGCGTTTTGACGATACGAACCCGGTGAAGGAAGACGAGGAATTTGTACGCTCGATTCAGGAAGACATCATGTGGCTCGGCTTCGAGTGGGAGCAGCTGTATTTTGCTTCGGACTTTTTCGATGAAATGTACGAGCGCGCCGTACGCTTGATCCGCAAGGGCAAAGCCTACGTATGCGATCTGACAGCGGAGCAAATCCGCGAAACGCGGGGTACCCTGACCGAGCCCGGCCAAAACAGCCCGTACCGCGACCGCAGCGTGGAGGAAAATCTCGACCTGTTCGAGCGGATGCGCAAAGGCGAGTTTGCCAACGGCGAGAAGGTGCTGCGCGCCAAAATCGACATGGCCTCGCCGAACATCAACCTGCGGGACCCGGTGCTTTACCGGATTTCCCATACGCATCACCATAATACCGGCGACAAGTGGTGCATTTATCCGATGTACGACTATGCTCATCCGCTGGAGGACGCGATCGAAGGCATCACGCATTCCATCTGTACGATGGAGTTCGCCGATCACCGTCCGCTGTACGATTGGGTCGTGCAGGAGTGCGAGATGGAGAACGTGCCGCGGCAGTACGAATTCAACCGGCTCAGCCTGACCAATACGGTGATGAGCAAACGGAAGCTGAAGCTGCTCGTGGACGAGAAGGTCGTCGACGGCTGGGATGATCCGCGGATGCCTACGATCTCCGGCCTGCGCCGCAAGGGCTATACTTCGGAAGCGATCCGTACGTTCTGCCGCGAGGTCGGCGTGGTGAAGACGAACAACAGCGTCGTCGATGAGAAAATGTTGGAGCATTTCATCCGCGAGGACCTCAAATTGAAGGCGCCGCGTACCATGGCCGTGCTGCAGCCGCTGAAGGTGGTCATCACGAACTACCCGGAAGGGCAAGTGGAGATGCTGGATGCGGAGAACAATCCCGAGAACGAAGCGATGGGCCATCGTCAAATTCCGTTCTCGCGGGAAATTTATATCGAGCGGGACGACTTTATGGAGGAGCCGGTCAAAGGCTACTTCCGCCTGTTCCCCGGCAATGAAGTGCGTCTGAAGCACGCCTACTTCATCAAATGCGAGAACGTGATCAAGGACGCGGACGGCAACGTCACGGAGCTGCACTGCACGTACGATCCGGAAACGAAGAGCGGCAGCGGATTTACCGGCCGCAAGGTCAAGGGGACGATTCACTGGGTGGAAGCGACGCAAGCCGTCCCGGCGGAATTCCGCCTGTACGAGCCGCTCATCCTCGACGAGCAAGCGGAAGAAGGCGAATCGTTCCTCGACAATGTTAATCCGAAGTCCCTCGAAACGGTGCAAGGCTTTGTCGAGAACAATATGCGGGACGCGAAGCCCCAGGACAAGTTCCAGTTTTTCCGCCACGGCTACTTCAACGTCGATCCGAAGCACTCGACGGAGGGCCGCCCGGTGTTCAACCGGATCGTGTCGCTGAAGAGCTCGTTCGACCCGAAAAAATAACCCATGCTCAAAGAAGCCTTTTCGCCGGATGTTAATCCGCTGCGAAAGGCTTCTTTTTTGCTCTCCTCCCAGGAAGCCGCGCTAGGAACGCGGAGCGTACAGCATGACGGCGACCCCGGCCAGACACAAGCTCATCCCGAGCCAGTCGTAGACGTCCGGAGCTTTCTTGTCGATGCCCCAGCCCCACAGAACCGACAGGACTACGAAGACCCCGCCGTACGCCGCGTATACCCGCCCGAAGCTCGGAAAGCTTTGCAATGTCGGAATAATCCCGTACACGACAAGAATAAGCGCGCCGACGATGCCGTAGCCGATCGCTCTTCCTTCGCGGAGCCATAACCAGACAAGGTACCCTCCGCCGATCTCGGCCAGCCCCGCGAGAATAAATAAGATGACGGCCTGTACCATCGCAGCCTTCCTTTCCCCGTTTATTCCCCGGCATGATTCTGTCTCCATTCTAACCGCTGCGCCCCTTGATGTATACCGATTCCCTAAGGCCAAGCATAAAAAAAGATCCCGTCAACGGGATCTTCAGGGAACTGCTTGCAATTAGAACCACAAAGAACGAAGAACGATTACAAGCAGAATGAAGAGAACGAGAATGACACCTGTGGTAGTAAACCCGCCGCAGCCGCCAAAACCACCAACTCCGCAACCACCACCAAAGCCACCAAAGCCACCAAAACCCATTGTTCGGTCCCTCCTTTCGTTTACATGCTACATCCTATGGTCCTGCCCTTCCGCACGTTTGGACTATTCGGCAAAATGTATGCTTTCTCAGTTCATTTTATTCGTACCGTCAGGTTAATTGACTTGGGAGGCAGTGTTATTCCTGCAGCCTTAAGGTAACAAAGCAATGCGGACAAAATATCGCAACAATATGGGAAATCATGTGTGATTTTGATCACAGGCAACGAGCGACTGCTAGTATAACCTTGTGGAGAGAGTTTTTTCCAATGCGAGGAAGTAAACTGATTCTATGGCAAAGGTGGCAATTATATATGAGATCCGCCAACCGAGGCAAGCTGCCCGTTTTGGACTCGGTGACGCTTTTTTTCATCATATCGAATCTGATTCTTATTTTTTTGTCGAATGCAATTGTGAACGCGGTAACAAACTTCATTGACGCTATGGGATACGGGGCGCCGGATGTGCCGACGCTGCTGCGCTGGGGGCTGTTTTTGTTGAACTCCGTCGTATTTTACCGCATCCTGCAGCGCTATAGCGTCCGGCTGCGGCGTGAGGCGGACCGGCGGCGATCGTCAGAGGAGCACTCGCGGTTATATGCGCGGGTGTTTCAATCCGCACAGGAAGGCATCATGGTTACGGATGCGGCCTCGCGGATTATCGACATCAACCAATCGTTTACCCGGATGACCGGCTATGAAGCCGGCGAGCTGCTGGGCCAGACGCCCTGCGTCCTGCAATCCGGAAAGCACGACGATAACTTCTATGCCAACATGTGGGCCTGCATCCGCCATGGAAGCTGGCAGGGCGAGATCTGGGGCCGGCGCAAGGACGGCAGCTTGTTTCCCGGCTGGCTGATTATCAACGCCGTCAAGGATGATCAGGGACGGATCGTCAATTATGTGGGCATTTACTCCGACATCTCCGAACGCAAAAAAGACGAGCAGACGCTGAGGATGCACGCGGGCGTGTTTGAAGCGTCGCACGAGGGAATCATGATTACCGATATCGAAGGCCAAATTTTGTCGGTCAACCCGTCTTTCGTAACCATCACCGGGTTTTCGGCGAAGGAAGCGGTCGGGCAGACGCCAAAAATTTTATACTCGGGGCAGCACGACAAAGCTTTCTACCAACACATGTGGACAACGATTCGAAAAATCGGAAGCTGGCAAGGGGAAATTTGGAACAAGCGGAAATCCGGAGACCTTTACCCCCAATGGCTAACGATCAAAGCGATCAAGGACGAGCATGGCGATGTCCGGGCGTATGCGGGCATTCTCTCCGATATTACGGAGCGCAAGAAAGCGGAAGAAGATCTTCGTTACCTAGCCCATTATGACGGGCTGACGGGACTGCCGAACCGGCGTCATTTTCAAAATCAGCTGCAAGCCGCGCTGCAGGAAGCGCAGCAATCCGGCTCGATGGTCGGGGTGCTCTTCATCGACCTCGACCGGTTCAAGGTCATCAACGATTCGCTCGGTCACGACATCGGAGACCGGCTGCTCATGCAAGCCGGGCAGCGGCTGCTTCAGAGCGTTGAAGCGCCACAGATCGTATCCCGGTTCGGCGGGGACGAGTTTACGATCATTTTGCCCCATCTGCGGGACCCCAAGGAGGCGACCGCCGTTGCGGATACCGTTTTGGCAGAGCTTGCGCAGAAGTTTCACGTCGCAGAACATGATTTTTATATCACCGGCAGTGTCGGCATCAGTCTCTATCCCAAGGACGGAAGCGACATGGAAACGCTCCTGAGGCACGCCGATTCCGCCATGTACGCCGCCAAGGAGAGCCGGAACGAATATCGGCTGTACATGCCCAAGTGGACGGAGAAGCTACCGCGCCAACTGATGCTGGAAAACGGCCTGCGCGCGGCAGCGGAGGCCGGCGAGCTGGAAGTGTACTATCAGCCGCAGATGGATTGCCGGACCGGCCGCTTGACCGGATTGGAAGCGCTGACGCGGTGGAACCATCCGGTGATGGGGCTTCTCAGCCCGCAAGAGTTCATCCCGGTAGCCGAAGAGATCGGCATGATCGCCGATATGGACGAATGGGTGCTGAAGAAAGTGTGCATGCAGCACGCCCAGTGGACCTCCTTGCTCGGGCATCCGATCAAGGTCGCCGTCAATTTATCCGCGCGGCAGCTGCATCGGCCTCATTTGCCCGAACGCATCCGGCAGATCCTGCAGCGGCACGAGGTCGATCCTTCCCAATTGGAGATTGAAATTACGGAAAGCGTCGGCATGACGAAGGCCGAGGCGACGATCGGGCTGCTGAAGGAGCTGCGCCGAATTGGCGTCGGGACGGCCATCGACGATTTCGGCACCGGTCATTCCGCGCTCGCTTACCTGAAAAGGTTTGATTTCAGCGTGATCAAAATCGACAAGACGTTCATCCGGGGGCTGGACCATGATCCGGTCAACCGCGCTCTGGTCCAAGCGATCGTCGGCATGGCCCATGCGCTCGGGCTCCGGACGGTCGCCGAGGGCGTAGAGACGGAAGCGGAGCTGGCGCGGCTGAAGCAGATCGGTTGCGATACCGTGCAGGGCTATTTGCTCAGCCGGCCTTTGCCCGCGTGCGAGATGGAAGCTTTTCTGGCCTCGATCCCGCCCAAAGACAAGAGCGCTGCGGAAGGCTCGCCTCAGTACAGCACCCTCCACAAATAAAACGTCGCATACGCTTCAAAGCCGCTCCAGCCGGCTGCAAGCCGCCGCAGCTCGGCCGGCGTCGGCTTGCTGTCCATGCCGATCAGATGCTTGACCGCATTCTGCAGGCCGACGTCCCCGGCGGGAAAAGCCGACGGCAGCCGGAGACAGCGCATCATCACGTAATGGGCCGTCCATGGCCCGATCCCGCGTATGCCGGTCAGCTCGCGTTCGACCTCTTGTGCATCGCCTAGACGCAGCAGCCGCTCCTTGGTCAGCCGGCCGTCCGCCATGCGCGCCGCCGTTTCAAGCACATACTCGGCCTTTTTGGACGTAAGCTGCAGCGGCGTGAGGTCGGCCGCCGACAGTCCCGCAATCGCTTCAGGCGTCGGAAACGTCCAATAGGTCCGGCCGTCCCAAGCCATGGAAGCGCCGTACGACTCGACGAACCGCCGCTTGAGCGTGTAGGCGAACGCCAGATTGATCTGCTGCCCGAGAATGGCCCAGCACAGCGCCTCGAACAAATCCGGAATGCCGATACACCGGAGCCCGTAAAACCGGTGCGTCAACGGCCCTAGCAGCAGGTCGCTCTCGGCCAGCCGGTAAAACGCGTCGAGATCGGTTCCCAAGTCGAACCATTCCCACACGTATCGGGCTGCTGCCATGCGAGTCTGCGGCTTCCCATGCGCCGCTTCGTCGAGGAACCTAAGACGCACGGTACGGTCCTCCGGACCGCCGAAGATTTCGACGAGCACCCGCTCATTTCCGGCTTCGATCCATTTGTACACGCGGTCCTGGTCGACGTAAAACAGGCATTCGTTCTCCGATCTCCCCATATAGGCTAGCGCCGCGGAAAACCGGAAAGGCCCCCGCGGAATAAGCTCCCCTTCGTGTCCGCCGTCCTTCCATCCTTCTTGAAATTCAAGCTCGGCCCCAAGCTGTGCTTCGTTCATCATCCATTCTCTCCTTTGTCCAATCAACGTCCGCTGTTTTTCTTCATGATACCTTTTTACCATACTCCGGTCACAAGCGCTTTTGAAATCTTGCGCTCTCACTCGTCCCCCCTTACATCGCCGGACCTGCCGGGGTATACTAAGCACGTGAGGTGATCGCTATGACTGACCTGCATGAACGGCCGGCGTACCGCGAACAGACGGGGCCGGCATTAACCGACGATATTTGGAACGCCATCATCGCCAACGATGCGGCGCTTGATGGCCGATTGATTTACGCCGTGAAGACAACGGGAATCTTTTGCCGTCCCTCCTGCAAATCGAAGCCCCCGAAGAGGGAGCACGTGCGGATATTCCGCGGCGCGGCTGACGCCGCCGCTCAAGGCTTCCGCCCCTGCAAGCGATGCCGTCCCGACGGCAAGGGGATGCCGGACGAAGAATGGATCCGGCACACCGCCAAGTGGATCGAAGCGCACTATGCGGAGCCGCTGACCCTCGCCGTGCTGGCGGATGCGCAGCACGCCAGCCCTTACCATCTTCACCGTACGTTCAAGCGGCTAACCGGGGTCACGCCTGCGGAATATATCGCAGCTACCCGCGTGGAGGCGGCCAAGCGGCGGCTGAAGGAAACCGGCGAGACGGTAACCGAAGTGGCGCTTCGCACGGGCTTCCCGAACGCCGCTTATTTCTCGACCGTTTTTCATAAACGAACCGGGCTCTCGCCGACCGCCTACCGGCAGGCGCAGGAAGCCTCGGGCTCCTATCCGTCGAAGAAGAGAACAGAGGAGGGACGCTCATGTTAGATATAGCCGTCGTTACCGATACAAAGAACGCTACGCCGACTTCGCGCGGCTCCGTGGAGGGCACGCAGACGCCGTACGTTTATTGGACCGCCTATCAGGACGGGGATTGGATGCTGAAGATCGCGGCGACGGATCAAGGACTTTGCCGCGTTCGTTTCCCGAACGAGAAGCCCGGGGCGCTGGCTGCTTGGGCGAGCATTCACTGGCCCGGGGCAGCGCTTGTGGAAAGCGCGGAGGCGCTGCGCCCCTATATGGAGCCGCTCGCCGCTTATTTCCGGGGGGACTGCACCCCGTTCGACATGCCGCTTGACGTGCGGGGTACCCCGTTCCAGCTTGAGGTCTGGGAAGCGCTCCGCCTCATTCCGTACGGAAGCACCTGGACGTATGCGGAGCTGGCCGCGGTCCTGGGAAGACCGCTGGCGGCCCGGCCCGTCGGTGCCGCCGTCGGCGCCAATCCGCTGCCGATCGTGCTGCCCTGCCACCGGGTGATCGGCAAGGACGGCTCCTTGACCGGTTACCTCGGCGGCCTGGAGGCCAAAACGCGGCTGCTGCGCCTGGAGGGCTTCCCGCTCCGGGAGGAAGGCGCCCTGCGCAAAAATTAAAGCCAAAAAGCCGGCCTCTGTACAAGAGCCGGCTTTTCCCTTATTTTCGAATCAAAATGAAGCTTCCGCCCGGTCCTTCTTCGCCGATCTGGCTTCGCGAACGGCAAAAATGGCAACGAGCAAAAACGACAGCACCCCGTACACCAACACCATGAGCTGCAGCCCGATCAAATCCAGCAGCAGCCCCGTGCTCAGCAGAACGACCTGGAACACGACGCGGTCGAGCATGCTGCGGAACGAGAAAAAGCGGCCGTGGTACGCTTTCGGAATTTGCTTCTGGAACAAAGTCGCCGCCGCCGGGAAAAATCCGCCCGCAGCCAAGCCGAACAGCCCGAACGAAAGCAAAGCGCACAGCTTCGAATCGGCAAAAAACAGCAGGCACTGCGCCGCCGCCACGATCGCCGCAAACAGGAACAAGCGGTTCATCAAGCCGCCGCGGTCGGCCATCCACTTGACCAGAAAGCCGGCCAGAATGAAGCTGATCCCTTCCACGGCATAGAGCAGCCCTTTCACCTGCGCATCGTGCTGCAGCTCGCTGATGTTGATGACCATCAGGTTGAAGCCCCCGATGAACAGCGTCGGCACCAGCGTCAGCCAGAGCACCGTCAGCACGATCGGCTCCGAACGCAGCAGCGGCAGAAGCGCCTTGAAGCCGCTTTGCTCCGCCGGCAGCGCCTGCCCTGCCGGATCGCTGCCGCGCCGGCCGTTTTCGGCCTGCTCCGGCTCCCCGCCGGATACAGCCGCCGCCCCTTCGTCAGCCCCTTTCGCCCGCTGCAGGTCGGGCTCGGGCACGTTCAGGAAGGCGGTAGACGCAAGCAGCGCCACATAAGCCACGAAGGAGGCGACATACAAGCCTTGCAGGCTCATCACCGTCAGCATCAGTCCGGCCAAGGTCGTCCCCAGAATACGCGCGATTGTACCCGCGTTCATATGTACGCCGTTTAAGGCCAGCAGCTCCCGCTCCTTCACGATCAGCGGAATGACAGACTGCAGCGCCGGGAAATAGAACGCAGCCGATATTTGCAGCGTCACGGCGAACAGCACCATCCACCAGATGGAATCGAAATACAGTGCGACAAACATAAAGCTGACGCTGACAAGGCGCCCGGCACCCGAGATCAGCAGCACCTTTTTCTTTGAGGTTGTGTCGATGACCCGTCCGGCCAGCGGACCGAAGAGCACGCCGGCGAGCAGCCCGGCGAATAAAATAAGCGATTTATTGAAATCCGAAGGCACCTTCTGCTGCATAAACTCCAAGTTGGCAATAATCGACATCCACAAGCCAAGCCCGGCGATAAATTCCCCCGCCAAAACTATCCACACGTTTCGATTCTTCCACATATACGGTTCTCCCTTAGATTTGAAGCTGTCTCTGGATTGTATACCGAAACTATTAAAAATAAAAGACTCGTGCGGCAAAACCAAGCGCAAAGCCCATTCTCTCCGGTTATCGAAGGGAATGGGCCTTGTATCGCCTTGAACGGCATATTTAATCCAATGGACGCTTCGGATGCTTTTTCATCGATTGGTTGAGCTTCTTCCACCGGTCTTTCTCCGCCCGCTGCAAGCCCTTGTCTTCCTTACGGGCTTGGAACGCCAGCTCCTTCTGCAGCTTCACGTAGTTATGGTACCGCCCCCGGTCGAGCGTGCCGTTCTCCAGCGCTTCCTTGACGGCGCAGCCGGGCTCCTCCTGGTGCGTACAGTTGCCGAACCGACAGCCCTCGGCAAGCAAATCCACATCGCGGAAGGCGGCGTCCAAGCCGGATTCCGCCTCCCACAGCTGCAACTCCCGCATTCCCGGCGTATCGATCAGCAGAGCACCCCCGGGCAGCAGCACAAGCTCGCGGTGGGTCGTCGTATGCCGGCCGCGGCCATCTTCCTCGCGGATCGCCCCGGTGTCCAAGATGGCCTCGCCGTAGAGCAGATTGGCCAGCGTGGATTTCCCGGCTCCCGAGGACCCGAGGAGCGCCACCGTCTGCCCCGGCTTCAAATAGGCGGCCAGCGCATCCAAGCCTTCACTGCGTGCAGAACTTATCGCATGCACCGGCACTCCCGGCGCCACGGCTTCTACAGCGGCTATTTTGCCTGGTACATCCTCGCACAGATCCGCTTTGCTGAGCAGCACGACGGGCGCCGCGCCGCTCTCGTAAGACAAGGTCAAGTAGCGTTCCAGCCGCCGCACGTTAAAATCCGCATTCAGCGCATGCACCAAAAACACCGTATCGACATTGGCTGCGACGATCTGCTCCTCGACAGCCGACCCGGCTGCCTTGCGCGAAAACTTGCTCTCCCTCGGGAGCACCACGTGGACGATCGCGCGTCCGTCCTCCGCCCGCACCTGCAGCGCCACCCAATCGCCGACAGCGGGATAATCGGCCCGGCCGGCCGCTTGATGCCGGAGCCGCCCCGACACTTCGGCCAGCAGCTCTCCGCCAGCCGTCACCGCGCGGTAAACGTGCTTATGCTCCAAAATAATGCGCCCGGGCTCATGTCCGGCCTCACGGTAAGGGGCGAACGCCTCCTCCCGCCGGTCGTTCCAGCCCCAATCGCGCAGATTGCCTATGGTCAATTGTTTTCCTCCCATTCTTCAAACCGATAAAACTGTTGTATCATTTATTGTAATGAACCGGACCGACCGCATCAAAGTAAAAAAAGACTTCTAATCATCTTTTACCGAACCAGCCGTCACGGGAGTTTGTAACCTGATTGTAACTTTCTTGCCAGCCATCCGTCCTATAATCAAAGCATCAAGTCATTTACAACCCAGGAGGGACTTTTATGAAAACACCGTTCAAACTATTGACTCTCAGCATCGCAGGAGCTTGCCTATTGACCGCAGGCATCCCTGGTTCCCGGGTAAGCGCCGAGTCTTCCTCCGCGAGCGTTCCCGTTCAAGCCGTGCCAGTCTCCGCTGCCGTTCAGCAGGGTGCCGTCAAAGTATCGGCCAAGGCCGTACAAGAGAAGACCGACCTGTACTCCGCGGATCTGAGCATCCCGGTCATCGAAGGACTCAAAGATAAAAAGTACCAAGACGAGCTGAACGATATCCTGGAGCGTCATGCGATGAAAGACTTGGAACTGCTGAAGAAGCAAGCAGAAAATGATGCGGCCGAGGCCAAAAAAGCGGACTTCGAATTCAGACCGTACGAGGTCACCGTAAAATATGAAGTAAAAGCCGGAGGCGGCGCGGCCGATGCGGACATGTTCTCCATCGAAGTGACGACCTACGTGTATACGGGAGGAGCCCACGGTTTGCCGCGCACCGATACATACAATGTGCTGAATCAAGACGCCGCGAAGCGGATCGAGCTGAAAGACCTGTTCGGCGCGGACTACAAACAGACGATCGACAAGCACATCAAGGATGAGATCGCCAAGCATCCTGACGATTATTTCAAAGACGGCTTCGAAGGCATCGCCGATACGCAGTCGTTCTATATTCATCAAGGCAGCGCCGTCATCGTCTTCGCGCCGTACGAGATCGCGCCTTACGCCGCAGGCATGCCGGAATTCACCATCCCGCTGCCGAATCAAGCACCAACACCGGGCACCGAAGCGGGCAGCCAGCCGCAGAAGCTTGTCGTGAACGGCACCGAGCTGTCCACCGTCGATGCAGCCGTCTACGCGGACGCCAAAGGCACCGTGACCGTGCCTTTGCGGAGCGTCGCCGAAGCCCTCGGCTACGAGCTGAAATGGAACGCCGAGCAGCAAGCCGTAGAGCTGCAGAAGGGAGCCCAGTGGACGATCGTGCGGACGGGCAAGGATGAGTACGTCATCAACAAAATGGCTCCGGTCTCCCTGGGTACCGCTCCGGCGATCAACAGCGAAGGGAAAATGTACGTGCCGCTGGCCTTTTTCTCGGACATCCTGAAAGCGGACGTGAAGTCCGAAGCCGGGACGATCACGATCCGTTAGTTCCCCCCTATAGACCAAGAAAGAGCGCTTAACGGCGCTCTTTTGCTTTGCTTAAAATGAAATAATCGTACTCGCATTGATCCGACAACGTAACCCTTCGCCGATGCTCGAAGCCCGCTTTTTCAACCACCCTCCTGAAAGGGGCGTTAAACGGCCTAACGATCGCGACGATCTCCCCGAGCGACGTGATTTCAACCATCCCCTGCGTCAATTTGTCCTCTCTCTATCAGATACCTTCCCGACGGGGCGGATTTCCATGGAAACAATCGTTAAAAAGCAACTTGCCGCCTCTATAAAAAGGATTCGACTGCCCCGGCGGAGAATTAGGCATGAACACCAACCGACATCAAATCGGGAACAAAGGACGACTGCATTGTATGAAACTCGACCGGCTGCTGGCCATCACCATGCTGCTGCTTAACCGCAAACGGGTAAGCGCCAAGGAATTGTCCGAGCGCTTCGAAGTGTCGCTGCGGACGGTGTACCGGGATATCGAAGCGATTAATCAAGCGGGGATTCCGATCGTTTCTTATGCCGGCCAGACCGGCGGCTACGAGATTACGGACCGCTACCGGCTGGACCGCCAGCTCTTGTCCTTCGACGAGCTCCAGTCGCTCATCGTCGCGCTGCGCGGGATGCAGACCACCTTGGACGACCGGCATTTCGGCAGCTTGCTGGACAAAGTCGGCGCGCTTCTGGCGAAATCCGAGCAGGGAAGCGTGACGGACGCGCCCAAGCAGATCATTATCGATATGAATCCCTGGAGGAACGGCACCGCCGACAAAGAAAAGCTGGAAACGCTGCGGCAAGCGATCCGGGAAAACCGGCTTACCGCCTTTGAGTATACGAACGGGAAAGGGGAGCAGGCCGAGCGTCTGTGCGAACCGATGAGCATGGTGCTTAAAGGCTACGTGTGGTACATGTACGGCTATTGCCGGCTGCGGGAAGATTTTCGGATATTCCGGCTGTCCAGGATGCGGAATTTGCAGGCCGGAACGGAGACGTTCGAACGCCGCCAGCTGCCGGTGGGAGAATTGGATAGCCGCTGGACGCAGCGCGAAACTCGCCATTCCGTGAACCTCGTGCTGCAATTCACCTCAAAGGTCAGGGTTCCTGTAGAGGATTATTACAAGCCCGAGCAAATCGAATATGGCCCGGACGGGACGCTTATCGTTCGCACTTCCCATCCGGACGCGCACTGGACGTACGCCCATCTGCTGTCTTACGGCGCCGATGTGAAGGTACTGGAGCCGGAGGCCGTTGCCAGCCGGGTGCGGGAGGAGGCGCTCGCCATCGCGCGGCTCTACGAGCAACCCTGACATACAGTTGTCAGGGAATTCATGCTATTGTAAAGGGGTAAACTAAATTGCGAACACAGGGAGGAATTCGAGATGTTTATTAAAACAGCCGATTTTATAGCCGAATGGCAGCAAGAAGCTGCCGCTACCCAGAGAGTCATGGATGCCTTGACCGACGAAGCCCTGGATCAGGCGGTTACTCCGGACCATCGGACGCTCGGACAGCTTGCCTGGCATCTGACGACGACGGTACATGAGATGCTGTCTCGGACTGGCCTGGAATTCGCATCGGCCGGAGAAGACCAGCATGCACCGGACTCGGCGGCCGCTATCGCCGAAGCTTACCGGAACGCCTCTCAAGCGGCGTTGAATGCCGTCCAAACGCAGTGGACCGACGCCAAGCTGGCGGAAACGACGGAAATGTACGGCGACACGTGGCCGAATGGCCTGACCTTGCGGATTTTAATCCAGCATCAGATTCATCATCGGGGCCAAATGACCGTCCTGATGCGCCAAGCCGGGCTCAGAGTTCCGGACATTTACGGCCCGACGCGGGAAGATTGGCTGGAGAGAGGCATGCAGCCGCTCGTCTGATGAGGCTAACGCCGCGACGCCGAGCGTTTCACCCGACTGAAAAAGTTAGCCTGAGTCTAAGAAGCAAGACATGAATATGTAGCGTATGAAGTGAATAAGTGATATGATAGGTATCAGTAAACTGATATTTACTCAGATTACATCAGAGCATCTCAGATTGTCTCAGTTGAAATTTGGGAATACTAAAAAGAGCCGCTAGTGCGCCAACACTAAACGGCTCTTTGGATAAACGAAGCTGTGGTTTTCCCCACGGCGCGCATAGTTAAAACCTAAGCGAAAAACCACCGGTCAGGGTGAACTGTAACCCCCTTTGTGGACAGCATTGAAAAAGTGACTATGGTCTTAGGCAGCTAAGAGATGGCTTCTGAATTCATCAGGAGTCATCTTTTTTAATGTCCATTGATAGCGTTCTGAATTGTAATGGGCCATATACTCATTAACCTGTAGACGCAATTCTTTAAGAGATTGACAATCTTTGTAGTTAAGTTCGTCCTTCATATGACCAAAGAACGACTCCATGGACGCATTATCCCAGCAGTTTCCTTTACGAGACATCGACTGCTTAAACCCAGCCTTGGCGATGAGGAGACGGGTTTTAGGGTGTGTATAGTGTGTCCCCTGGTCGGAATGGAAGATGGCGTCTGGATGAATATTGCCGTCCAATCGTTTGAATAAGCGAGCCATGGTCCGTTCAACCAACGTTAACTCCAAAGTTGAAGAGAGATAGTGCGCCAATATTTGCTTCGTAGCACCATCCTTCACACAAGAAAGATACGCCCACTGACCGCTACCATAGCGCATGTATGTGATGTCTGTAAGGAAGACCTTCTCTGGTTCTCCCTGATCAAACTTGCGCTCCAGAAGGTTAGGACATGTACGATGTTCTTGCGTCGCTTTAGCCATCTTGCGATAGGGATTGGCTTGACGGATCGTAGCTACTAACCCGAACTTGCGCATGATACGACGAATCTTTTTATGATTCACTACTATGCCATTCAATTTCTCCAGCCTCATTTTGATGACCAATGCGCCTGCTTTTCCGTTCAAGGCTTCAAAATGCCCCTTAATAAGCTGGAAGTCGTATTGATCGGCTGTCTCTCGCAGCTGACGTGTTTCTTCAGAGCTGCACCAACGATAATAGCCGCTCGAACTAACTTCAGCAATTTGACAAAGGTAACGTGTTAAACGTCGTAACGCATGCTTACGAACCGTTTGATTAATGAGCCGAAAGCGCTCGGAAGGCGTCAACTCCTTACTGTTTCGCCTTTCGAGCGCTTCTAGCTTTTTTAAAAGCTCGTTCTCCGCTTCGAGGAGTTTAATCCGAGCTTCTGCTTGTTTCAGCTTCTCTTCTGCTGACGATTCACGTTTTGATCGTCTACCTGTACTTCCTATACCTCTGCGCTCCGCTAGCAAGCCAGCCTCACCGTACTTAGCATAGGTCTCTCTCCAACGGTATAGGCTCTCTGTAGGTGTCCTCTGACCGATGAGTTCGATATTAAAGCCTGCTTTCAGAAAAATTTCCATTGGTGGCTCTCCCGCTTGGTTAGCTTGCACCGCTGCGAGCTTAAAAGCTGGAGCATACGAGATGTTCCTCCCCGATACGCGGCTTACGTTCGGATTGGACTCCAACAGCCTGATCTCTACTTCAGTAAATCCTGTTCTGATTTTCCTCATGATGTTCATTCCCCGTGTTTTCTCGATAGTATGATTAAAACACAAAAACCCGTAAGAGGTCACTTTTTTCAAGTGTCCATCTCACGGGTTACAGTTTAGGGGCCAACCTAACTACGGTGGTTTTTTCGCTTGCTTAGCTTCCGTTTGATCAACTTGAACAGCTTCCTACCGCTCAACCATAAGCTGAGAATAGTTGCAATCCATTTGACTACATCCAGCAGCGCCACAAGGGTGACCAGGGCAATCACCTCCTTTGCAGAAGGGCTGCGCCGTGGTCACTTCCTCCACCGTTCTCCGTTATCCTGCTTTGCATTATAACACATGCCCACAGGAAAAAATACCCAATTTTATGATGCGTTTTGCTCATTTCAGTTATTAGATCAGTGGGCATTGTAAATCTGAGTGCCCGTCCGTCGCAAAACGTTCTCTTTTGCAGCTTATCTACCCTATTCCGGCATCTCCGCTAATGCACATTTTCCCGCCCACCCAATCACAGGGCCATTGACCATCATAAAGTATACTAGGCTAAACGGAAGGAGGATGGATGTATGAGCTGCGTAAAAGGGTTCGGCGGATTTACTTCTACGGGCGTAATCCTCGTATTGTTTATTTTGTTGGTAATCGTATCTTGTGCCGTCTGGTTCTGATTCGAGGCACAAAGCCCGGGCCGCGGCCCGGGCTTTTTTTCTTAAATCACGGGCGTCGGGAAGGAGGCTCGCTGCGAACCCCCTCTTTTGGCCTTCAAGCTGCATCATTCCGGTCATGGCTTCAGCAGACGAATGAACGCCAGCAGCGGCTGCGACATCCATTTCTTGGGATGGACAAACAGCTGCAGATCGAACCGGATATCGGGGTGGGTAAAAGGCAGCACCTTGAGGCGCCCTCGCCGTACCTCCTCTTCGACGACGATCTGCGGAAGAAGGGCTACGCCGAGCCCGTTCATCACGCACTGCTTGATCGCCTCCGGGTTGCCCAGCTCAAAGCGGATGAGAAACGAGACGTTGTGCGCTCTTAACACGTTCTCGAACATGCCCCGGTAATTGCAGCTTTCCTCCGACATGATTAGTTCGACTCCGTTCAGATGATCCACGCCTACACCTCCGGATAACTGCGTGAGCGGATGGCCGGGCGGTGCAATCAGCACCAGAGGCTCTTCTCGGATCGTCTCGCAGCTTAGAGCCGGGTCAACCGGCTTGCCGTCAAGCAGCAGGCCGATGTCGAATTCCCCCTCCTTCACTTTGCTGATGATCAGCGACTCGCGTTCCGCTTGAATGTGGATGTTCAATTCGGGAAACCGTTCCCTCAGCTGCTGCAAATAGGGAGGAAGGTAGTAGGCCGCCAGCGAATCGATCGTGCCGATCGTCAACGTCCCGCCGACCTGATTCCCGACGATTTCTTTGGACTGCGCATACAAATCCAGCATCTGCACGGCGAGCTTCAGCAGCACTTCGCCGGGCGGCGTAAGCCGAAGCAGCCTGCCGTGACGCTCGAACAAGGAAACGCCGTATTCCCGCTCCAGCTTCTGGATTTGCATCGTGACGCTGGACTGCGCATAGCCAAGCTCCTCGGCCGCCCGGGTAAAGCTTTGACGTTTAGCCACCTCACGAAACGTCTGGAGATACGTCAGCTCCATGTGATCTTTCCTCCTACTATCAATATTATTGATGATGACTATCACTTATTATAGCTAACTCCGATGATTCAAACCATGGTAAAGTAGAGCCAAGGAAAAATTATTTGAACTCCATGGAGGAATGTAAAAAATGCTAACCCAAGAGCAGCTAACTGGTGTTTACGTCCCGATCGTCACCCCGTTCGACAGCAGCGGCGCCGTAGATCTAACTTCATTCGAGCGGCATGTTCGCTGGCTTGCGGACCGCGGCATCCATGGCCTGGTCGTCAACGGGACGACAGGAGAATCGCCGACGGTAGCATGGGAAGAAGTCGAAGCTTTGGTGAAGACCGCCAAGAACGCAGTCGGCGGGAAGCTGCCGGTGATCGTCGGCACCGGAACGAACGATACCGCTTCGACCCTAAAGCGTACGGAGCTTGCGGGACAGCTTGGCGCGGATGCCGTGCTTGTCGTTGTCCCTTACTATAACCGCCCGTCCCAGGAAGGCATCGCCGCCCATTTCCGCAAAGCGGCGGAAGTCGGCATCCCCGTCATCGCCTACGATAACCCATCGCGTACCGGGGTGGGCCTTACGGCCCAGACGGCCGGAGCCATCCTGGAGCTGGACGGAGTGATCGGCCTGAAGGACAGCTCCGGCGGCATTCAGCTGCTTACGGAATTGTCCCGCTTGAGCAGCAAACCGGTGCTGTGCGGTGACGACTCCTATGCTTATGTGATGCTTTGCTGCGGGGCCAAGGGCGGCATCCTCACTGCCTCCAACGTAGTGCCGGAAGCTTTAGTAGAAATGCACCGGCAGTTCGCCGAAGGAGACTCGAACGGAGCGAAACAAACGTTCGAAGGATTGCTTCCGCTCATTCAGCTCCTCTTCAAGGAATCGAATCCGGCGCCGGTGAAGTGGATTCTGGCTCATCGGGGTATTATCGCCTCGGAGGCTCTCCGCCTGCCGATGACCACCATCAGCTCGAAGCTCCGGCAGGAGCTCGAAGCGTATTGGAGCCAAGTTGGTGAACCGGTAAAATAAATCGACGGTCTGAACAATACGAATCGTCAGATGCACGAAAAAGCCCTCCGCTGTAAGCGGAGGGCTTTTTCGGACCCAAACCTAATGTTTCATACGGGAAAACAAATCGACAAACGCCCCGCCAACGAGCCAGTAGCTAACGATGCAGCTAAGCACGATGAGGATAACGTTTTTCAAAAACTTCATTTCTTCAACTCCAATATCATTTAGGTTCGCCAACGATAGAAGCGCCAAGCTTCACCCGCTTCCGGCGTACGGTGCCTAATTGCGGCTCCAGATGTCATTGGACAGAAAGGCCGTCATCTATTAGACGATTGAACCTGCGAATAAGTTTCAAATTCATATTTTACCGCATTTTTACATAGTAAACCGAACTACCTCAGGAACGCGAATCGCCGCCGGCGCTTCTGTACCAAGGTAAGGTACTAGACCGCCGGCGGCGATGGTTTATTACATATTCGATTCCGTCTGTACGCTTACACCCAGCCGCGGGCTTCCATCGCTTTGGAAATCCGCTCCATCGAGATCATGTAAGCAGCCGTACGCAGGTCAGTTTTGTATTGGGTCGCCAGATCTTGAACCGCGCGATACGCTTCCGTCATCGCCGTCTTGAGCTTGAGGTTTACCTCTTCTTCGCTCCAGTAATAGTTCATCAGGTTCTGAACCCATTCGAAGTAGGAAACCGTCACGCCGCCGGCATTCGCCAAAATATCCGGAATCACCTTCACGCCATTGCCGAACAAAATCTCGTCCGCTTCCGGCGTCGTCGGTCCGTTGGCCGCTTCAGCCACGATGCTCGCCTTGATCTGTGCAGCATTGGCCGATGTAATGACATTCTCAAGCGCAGCCGGCACCAAAATATCGACATCCAGCTCCAGCAGCTTCTCCGGTTGAATGGCGAACGACGCGCCGTATGCGGACAGGTCTCCCTGATCCTTCAACTGTTCCACGCGGTTCAAATCGAGTCCTTGCGGGTCATGGATCGCGCCGCGCGAGTCGCTGACGGCCACAATGCGGCAGCCCAGCTCCGACAGCAGCTTCGCCGCAATCCGGCCGGCATTGCCGAAGCCTTGAATGGCTACCGTTGCGCCTTCCGGCGTCTTGCCCATATCCTTCAGCGCCTCTTGAATCGTGAAGACGCAGCCGCGGGCCGTCGCTTCGTTTCTTCCCTTGGAGCCCCCGATAATCAGTGGCTTGCCGGTAATGACGCCCGGGCTGTTGAAGCCCTTCAAACGGCTGAACGTATCCATCATCCAGCCCATAATTTGTGGGGTCGTGTACACGTCCGGCGCCGGAATGTCTTTCTCCGGTCCGACGATATCGGCGATCGCTTCCATGAACCCACGGCTGACGCGCTCCAGCTCGCCCTTGCTCATTTCGCGCGGGTCGCAGATGACTCCGCCCTTTCCGCCGCCGTACGGGAGGCCGACAACGCCGCATTTGAAGCTCATCCACATCGACAGCGCCTTAACCTCGTCCAGCGTCACGTCCGGATGGAACCGGATGCCGCCCTTCGTCGGACCGACCGCATCGTTATGCTGAGAGCGGTAGCCTTCAAATACGCGGACTTGGCCGTTGTCCATCTTCACGGGGAACGTGACGGACAGTACCCGTTTCGGTTGTTTCAGAATTTCTACGGCCTCTTTGGGCAAGTTTAGTAGAGAAGCCGCATGTTCGATTTGCCTTTGGGCGATTTTAAACGGATTTAGATTTTCGGCAGTCAGTGTAGTTACAGTCATCGATTCATCTCCATCTCCTTCTATGCTTTAACGTAATACTGAAATAATGAGTTGTTTTTTATTCTATAGGTATCGACTTCCACTTTCAACCGTTTTTTTTGACAATATTCGAAAAATTATCAGAAAACCTTAATAAACCTTTCATCATATGTTATTTTTATTTTAATAATGATGTATAATATAGCTGACGCACATCCAAAATTTGTATGACGGGAAGAGGAAATCATGCTGACGTTTGAGGAAAAGATTGTCGTGATCGAATCGTTTGCGGAGCTGGAGAGGAAAAACGTGTCCTTAGGCCGGGTAAACTATCACTATGAGCAGAGCGCTTATGACAAGAAGACTGTTGTATATCATTTGCATCCGAACGGCAACGGCTTCGTCTATGCCGGCCATCTGTCCGGTTACGACATTGATGAGCGGGGGATGGTGAACATCCGGGACTTCACCGCAGATGAGCTCCGCTCGATTGTCGAAGCCTCGATCCGCTCCCTTGCGCCCAAGACGGCAAAGGAACAAGCCGTCACCGGCGATGCGGAGATCGAAGAGCGCTGGATCGGTCCGGATAAGCAGACTTTGATGCTGCTGTACGAGAACGAGCTGTGGTGCGTCTATGCCGGTTTGAATCTCGAAGCGGCCTTCGAAACGTACGGGGAAGCCGAAGAATATTTAGCGGAGGAAGGCTTCTCGCGGCAATAGCCCCCTCCCACCTGCGAAGGACATGTCTGCCAAGGGCGGACATGTCCTAATCACAACTATCGGACAGCAAGCAACTCACGCTTCAAGCTGAGACGGACTTCTTCGATCCGTCAGCTCCCCTTCTCCGGCTGTGGCCCACCTGATGTGGTGACCGCTGCCGCGCCTGTTTCGGCCGACCTTACAGCCACCCGTCTCAGGTCCTCCACGAACAAATGCATAAGCCCCGGCCTGCGCCGGACGGCAAGCGGATGGTAGCTGACGGTCGTCGGCAGCCCGCCGATATCGTACCAGCTTCCCCTGAGCCGCTTGACCTCCGCTTCCGGATCTTGAAAAAACGCCTGTACCGCCACGTTCCCCAAGCAGATCATGAGCTTCGGCCGCTTCAGCTCCAACTGGGAAAGCAGGTGCGCCCTGCAGCTATTCCTCGCGGCCTCTTTGTCGTATTTGCGTATCGGCCGGCATTTCAACACATAGGTCACGTAAACGTCGTTCATATCGAGCCGCGCCTCTGCCGCACCGAGCTGCAGCGTGGCGCGGGTACCGCAGACGAAGGCGCGGCCCTCCCGGTCCTCCCGCGCCCCGGGATTATCCAGCAACATGATGATCCGGCCTTCCGAATTGCCCTCCCCCCATATGACGTGAGTCCGCTGATTCGCCAGCTCGCATAGCCGGCAGGAGGCCGCATACGGCGGTGCGGCTTCCTCCGGCAGAGCAATTGGATCGTTGTCGGTCATGGATTTGGCTTCCTTCCCGATAGGATTGTCGGTTTACAGGATGTTCCGGAAGTTCTGCGTTTATGCATGCGGCGCGGTGTAGTCTTCCATGTCTCCCTCAGACGAAGCCCGGTCATTAGAAAAGCCGAAGCAGCCCCCGGCTCCTTCGGCTTCCACCATGTCAGCTCCGCTACATCCGCTCCACAATCGACTGTGCCATCCACACGCCGGCGGCGCCCGCTTGGGCCAGCCCCCGGGTCACGCCCGCGCCGTCGCCGCCGCAGTACAAGCCGCGGATCATCGTCTCCAGCTGCGCGTTCAGCTTCGGCCGGGCCGAATAGAACTTCGCCTCCACGCCGTAGAACAGTGTATGGTCCGATGCAATGCCCGGCGTCACTTTATCGAGCGCCTCGATCATTTCGATCAGACTTTTCATCGTGTTGTACGGCAGCACGAGGCCCAGATCGCCCGGAACGGCCTCCTTCAGCGTCGGCTCCAGAAATCCTTCCTGAATGCGCCCTGCCGTCGAGCGTCGGCCGCGAATGATGTCGCCGTACTTCTGAACGATCACGCCGCCGCCCGACAAATCGTTCGCCCGCTTGCAGATTTCCCGCGCGTACTCGTTCGGCTTGTCGAACGGCTCAGTAAACCGGTGAGAGACGAGCAGCGCGAAGTTCGTATTAAGCGAGCCGAGCGCCGGGTCCTTGAAAGCATGCCCGTTCGCCGCCATCACCCCGCTGTGGTTTTCGACCACGACATGCCCCGACGGATTGCTGCAGAACGTCCGCACCCGCGTGCCGACCGATGTGTTGAAAATAAATTTGCCCTCGTACAAATGCTCATTAATCTCGCGCATGACGACATCGGCCGTCTCCACCCGGACACCGACGTCCACTTGGTTATTGAACATCGGGATGCGCCGCTTGCGGAGAATTTCCGTCAGCCAAGCCGAACCGTCCCGTCCCGGCGCGACGATCACAGCGTCCGCTTCCAACTCCTCGCCGCTGGAAAGCACGACGCCTTGCACCCGGTAGCCTTCCGCTTCTTTCAACGTCAGCACGTCGGCCACTTCCGTCTTGAACCGCATCTCGACATGCCGCTTCAAATAATCGTTGATCGATTTCAGAATTTGCAAATTTTTCTCGGTGCCCAGATGCCTGACCTGCGCCCGCAAAAGCTTGAGTCCGGCCGCATAGCCGCGCTGCTCTATTGAGCGCACGACCTCGGTCATCGGATCGGTGATCGTGTCGGGAGCGCCATGCCGCAGATTGAGGCTGTCGACGTAACGAATAAGCTCTAGCACCTGCGACGGCTGCAAATAATCGGTCAGCCATCCGCCGAATTCCGTCGTAATGTTGAACTTCCCGTCGCTGTAAGCGCCCGCTCCGCCGAACCCGGCCGTAATCGAACAGGCCGGCAGACAGCCTGCGTACTCCTTTTTCCCCGCCGGAGGAGGACAGAGCCGGATCTTTTCCTCCAGAATCGGACACCGGCGGCTGTCGATATCGTGCCCTTTATCGATTAACAAAACGCGTTTGTGAGGCGCTTTCAACGTCAGCTCATAAGCGGCAAAAATCCCCGCCGGTCCGGCTCCTACAATAATCACATCAAAGCGTTTGCCCATCTTCGCTTTCCCTCCATCGAACGAATAATCTCGTGCCTACCCGCCCGGAGACGCAAAAAATCCCGGCCTCGAACGGGTATGGAAAACCCGCCGCTCGTAGCCAGGAATTATCGGTTCCTTGTAGAGACCCCCGGCCCGTCATGCCGAAGATATACGAACAGTCTCATCTGAGACGCTTATTCGGTTTACATAAATTACGTTACTGGAATTTCAGATCAGTGTCAAGGGATTCTGTTAATTTTGTTCGTGTTTTACAGAAAAATTATACATTCTCCCCGTGATCTCGTCCAATATAAAATGAAATCCCGAACATTACTATTTTTATCCGCTTGATATTCCCATCATTCGAGAATCATGCCGCTTCTGAATGCGCCGACGCCCTTTTTGCGGCCACGAGATGTCTACAATAACTTAACACTATCTTCGAAGACGTTCCTTTGAGCCTCCAACACGGCTAAAGCCGAGGGATTCTTAGCTAGTTAACGCACGCAGGCCATTTCTGTTTTGTGCAGACTGCTAAGTTAAGAGCTAGCTCATTAGCTCATCCTAGATCAGAGCGTATAGCTATCTAGGCTGATAGACTGTTATCATCTATCGCAGGTTGGCGCATGATGTTGATAGCTCCAACTCTGTCGCGGTGTGCGCGATACCCGCATGAACACTGATACGTTCGGTCCATTGCCTTGTTCCGTTTCTCGCAGTTTGGACACGTTTGGGAGGTGTAGGCTGGATTAACTTCGATGATTTTGATCCCGGCCAATGCCGCTTTGTATGCGATAAACGTTTGCAATTGATGGAACGTCCAGTTATGCAAGTTTTTAGCGTTTTTACGACTTGTTCTTGTCGTTTGGCGAATGTTCGTTAGCTTTTCCATTTTGATGACCGATACTTGTTCTTCGATCGCCATGTTCACGATCTTACGGCTGATTTTGTGGTTCTGGTCTTTTATGTAGCGATGTTCTTTATTTTCTTGCTTACGGATCGCAGACAGTTTCTTTAACTTGCCCATCTTTCTTCTACGCTCTTTGTATTTGCGGCGAATGTACTTGTTCTGTCTGCCATTGCCAACAAATTTCGTCTTACCTATTGAGGTGACAACAACGGCAGGGATTTTTAAGCCCAAGTCAATGCCCATCACGACATCGCCTGTTGTTTGTTCTGGCTTTCTTTCAACAGAAATTTGTACATACCACTTGCCCGATTTCTCAACCACTTTTAAGAGGCCAAGCTTACCGCTGGATAGCAAACGTTGTTCGCGTTCCGTTACACGAGCCGAAATCTTGAGTCGCTGTACCTTTTCGTCCAACATAACAGGAAATGCAACACTTTGCTCCCCAAGTGAATAGTTCTGGTTATTTACGTAGTAGGTTCTGCGCTTGAGAACCGGTCGTTTTCCTTGCTTTTTCGTCTTTTTATGAATGCTTCGCGCATCTCGAATGGCTTGGTTCTTTACTGCGGATGGAAGTTTGGCATCGACATCCTTGGAGGTGAGCTTTGGAAATGTGCCCGATGCTTCCGCTTGCTCGGTTAGGAGATTGACCGTTTTGATGTATTCGCCCCCCATCTCCTTGAGCAGGGAAACATCGTTTGGGAATATTCGAATTTGAACGGTTACGGTTTGCATGGCTTCACCCCCTTGTCTTTTGTTCTTCCACATAACGTTTGATGGTTTCGCTCGAAACATTCCCTGCCGTACTGACAAAATAGGAACGTGTCCAAAGGCTTGGCAGATGCTTCAAGTGCTTAAATTCTTGACGCAAAAATCGCGAGGTCGCACCTTTCAATTTTGCCATAATGTCCGCTGGAGAATCCGTTGGTCGCACGTTTAAGAATAGATGCACATGATCGGGCATGACTTCCATCGCAACCATAAGCCAATCGTTTTCCTGGCACAACTCTTGCACAAGCTCTTTAAATCGCGCTTCTACTTGACTCACAAGTACTTTTCTTCGGTATCGCGGGCAAAACACAAAATGATAGTTGATGAGTGATACGGTTGTTGTCGTTCTTCTATATTCTTGTCCCATACACCGATTGTATCAGTTCGAATATACAACTGCAACAATCAAAAAGAATGTAGAATAACGAAGCTGCCTATCGCCAAAAATTGTGATCGGCTTCCTCGTAGTACCCCTGCTGCTCGGCGTCATCGGCGGCATGTCCTTCTACTCTTTGCGGTCCGTGAACCACTCATACTCCGACTTGACCTGCAGCGATATTCAAGCGGCGTTGGATACCCACGTCATTCAGTTCGACGCCGCGCAGCAGATGAACTTCCTCAATGCGTACTTCGTCGTACAGGAAAGCCAGTATTTTCAGGGGTCTCAGCGAACGAACGCGGATTTGAGCGAATTCGCGGACAAAGTGGTCGCCTTGCTGAAAACAGACTCGAAGCATCCGCGGGCAGATGGAGGATGTGGCCGCCGCCTCAAGCAAAATGGCCGAGGACAGCGGCCACATCGCCGGCTCCATCGGATCGATCGCTGCGGCTGCAACGGCTAACGCTGAAGGAACCCAACATATCGCCGGAGCCAGCGGCAAGCAGCTGGATGCCATGGCGGAAATCGCGGCGTCGGCCGGGCACTTGCTGGAGATGGCCCAAGAGCTTCAGCAATCGATCCACCGCTTTAAAGTTTGAAGCCGGTAAGCAAAAAAACGGCCCGGGCAGCTTCTCAAGGAAGCACACCAGGCCGTAAACGTTACTTGAACATGTCCACATGCTCGCGCAGAAAAGCATCCAGCGTGCGCGGCTCTCTTCCGAGCAGACGCTTCACGGTATCCGTAGGCTTTTCCGGCAGTGCCACCGACATGGACTGAATTTCCGTCACATGGTTCGCAAGCCACAGAGGCATATGGCCGAACTCCATCAGATCGCGGCGGAGCGCCTCGGGGTCCATATTGATATACCGGACCGGCTTGCCGAGCAGGGCAGCCAGCTTGTCCGCAATCTGCGGATAACTGAAAACCTCCGACCCGGTAAGCGTGTATACATGGCCGGCGGCCTCGCGGTTGGTCAGCGCTTCTGCGGCAACATCCGCAATATCCCGGCAGTCGATGAAATTGCACGCCGCTTCGCCCATGCAGCCGTAGAAAGCCCCTTGGTGGACGACGGTCGGCGCCAGACGCTGTAGGTTTTGCATGAACGCATAAGGACGCAGCACGGTATGCGTGAGCCCGGATTCGGACAAAAATTTCTCGATTTTTTGGTGCCATCCCGCCACGGCTACCGGGGCGCTCGGGTCGTAGGCAGGGCTGGATATTTTTACGATATGCCCGATTCCGGCTTCGGCTGCCATACGAATGATCGAGGTCTCCATCTCGACCTGTCTCGGACTGTTGGACATCGCCAGGAAAAGCTGGCTGGCCCCTGCGAAAGCGCGCCGCATCGACTCAGGATCGGTAGCGTCGGCCGCCGCGACCTCAATCATCGATCCGCCCCACTCCCCAAGCTGATGCCGCAGCTTCTCCGGCTCTCTGCTCAGCGCCCGCGCGGGCACACCGAGATCAACCAAACGTTTCACAAGCGCACTGCCAATCGTACCTGTTGCTCCAAGAATAACAATCATCTTTATCTTCTCCTTTGAATAATTAGTTTTTGGCTGCGGCGAGCCGCCAGCGCCAGATCATGATCGTGCTTGCTATCGCTCCGGACATTGGGAAATCGAGCCATACCCGATCAACCCAAGCCACAGGATCAAACGGCCGCATGATCCCGAACAAATAAGTCGTCGCCCAGGCAGCCAATAAACCGAAGGCAATACCGCCCAAGGTAAAAGTACCCGTGACAATCAGGCGATTCGCGCCGGCAACCCAACGATTTTTGCCTCCCGCGCTTCGCAGCCAGAGGCCCAGCATCCAGGCGATCAAGGCCGATGCTCCGCCAATGGTGGTCAGCGCCGCAATTTGAAGACCCTTGTCGGCGGTAACCAATCCTCCGATTCCCGCCATGACGGCGGGGGAGATATAGGCCATGGCCACTTCTCGCCACAGCACAAAGCTTTTTGCGCGAGAACCGGCAGACGCGATGTAAGGAGCGCCTCCCCGCTTATCCGCGGATTTCATCCTGTTCATGCACTTGCTCCTTTCTTGTGCTCATGTTGTTCGACACTTATTTATGCCACACATAATTAGGAACCTAACTATATGTGGGTGAAAATGGGCTAGTGATACTAGCCCGTTTTACCCTTTGTTTCTGTGTTGCTTTCTCTTGGATTCGCCCGCCGGTTTGTCCGGTTCGATCGTCTCGTCCGTAAGTGCCGAGATGCCTTGCGTTATCCGCCCAAGCAGGTCAAGAAATACGCCGCGTTCCTCGATACTGAGAAGGCCAACCATCGCTTCCAGCCTCGCGAAGTGCTCCGGAGCCATAGCTTGAAGCTTCTTCGCTCCTTCCTCCGTCAGAACGACCGATCTCTGACGGCCATCTTGAGCGCTGGTCCGGCGGGATACGAGCCCGTCCCGCTCCAGAGTGTCGATCAGCCCTGTCATTGTAGCCCGCGTAACACCTAAATTTTCCGCCAATTGCGACGGCAACGCTTCTCCCTCGTTATCCTCCAGTTCGACTAGCACCCGGTATCGCCCTGTCGATAAACCGAATCTTGCAAAATGGACCTCGGAGGCATGCCCAAGCTTCGTTCCTGCTGCCAGCAGTCTGGTAGCAACAAGGATGGCCTGTGCGTCAACATCCAACCCATAACGCTCAATCTGACGCTTCGATTGGACAAGCGAGGGAATCGCATCATTCTGATTCCAAACTTTGTTATCGTTAGCCATGAATATAGTATGGCACCTAACTAATTTGTTGTCAAGAAATTTTTTCTTGCTCAGCGAGTTTGAGCTTGAATCTGGGGATACCGCGAATTAAAATAAAATCGGCTTGCAACCTGCAGTTCGGCAAGGTTATCGCAAGCCATCATCACATGCAAGATATTTGGAGGAGCTATGGGACTGGATATTATCCTATACGATGACAAAGGCGCTAGGGCAGGATTCATTGAAATTCCGAGTAGTTTACACGAAGCTATATTCATGGGAATGCCGCCGCTTTGGAGCAGCTATCCCTATTTAAGCAAAATTAAGGATTACTACAAGACGAATATCCGGTTTCACCAACCCGATCTGCACCATTTTGTCGAAGATTTAAAACAAATCAGATTGTTTATGGATTCCACGTATCACGCAGCGTTGGACTGTTTAATCGATGCCTTGAGTCAAAGCCATATTCAAGCGATCTATGTGGCCGGCGATTAAACGTGAGCCAGTCGCATTGTAGTAGAATAGCTAGGATAAGGTTCTATTTAGCTGCGCTTTTCGGAATAGATTCAATTTCATTTTTTTATCCGATGTACCCTCTCCCGGAGCCACAAAGCAATTCAGGCCATCAGATGTTACTGCCTTTTTGTCAATGGCAAGCTCTAGTATGGAATAAGCTCTAATTTCAAGCAATTTATGAATATCCCCGGAATCTAACATCATCCCTGAATCTATTTTTTTGCGAAAAGAACAAGCCAGATACTCCTTTTCAAAAGCTTTGCTTGTCAATACCGACTTGGCTTTTTCCAGTTGCGACTCTGTCAAAATGTCCGATTTTACCACTTGTATAATAATACTTTCGACACCCAGCGACCCAGAATCAATGAATTCATGAATCATTTCATCAAACAGCTTTGCGTCAATGCTGTCGCCACTTTTCGAGACTCCCCCCTTAAAGTATCGCCATACGAGATGCTCTTGTACTGCCGGAGCGACGGCCAATCTTTTTCTAAAAGAATAAATCATGCTTAAGGCCTCTTCCGAAAGCGAACTGTGCAGCTCCAATTGCTGCCCCAATTCAAGTTGAGTTATTAGATGTTCAAGCCTCTTTATCATCTCTTCTTTCGAATAACGACGGTCTCTCGCCAACTCGTTAATTGCCTTAGATGCATCAGACAAATCGAATCACTTCCCGTTGTAATTTCCGCCTCTTTTGCCGAAAGCTATCCTCTTTGACCTATTATACTCCAGCAAAACTAATGATATTTACTATCTTGCCTAGCTTGCTCAAGGTTCACATGGAGCAATTCGACCCGGAAATCCATCTCCATCTGGTGAATGAGCGTGAGGATATCTTCCATTGTCAACATATGCAACGATTTTCCACACTGACGAACAATACTTTTGAGTGTGAAAATAACTTCTTGGCACGTTTGAATCTGCAACAGCAGCTTAGCTTCTTCACCTAACAAGATCTTATGCTTGGCTACATCTTCCATACTTATCCCTCCCGCCAATGTTTTGATACTTTTATGAGTCTTACTCTTAAGAGTATGTAAATATTATATTACCTTTAAGCGTAAGTTTCAATGATATCTTTTGATTCTTATGCTATAGTAATTGTGAGTTATACTGTTAAACGTAACTTCTCTTTAGTGGAGGAATACCATATGAAAATCAAAATTCGATTGAAGGAACTGTTAGAGGAAAGAGGAATTAGCCAGCGGCAGCTCTCACTAAGAATGAATATGCGCCCCGCAACCATTAGCCATCTCTGTTCTGATTCTGTAGACAGAGTATACATCCGCACGTTGGAACAAATCTGCGATGCCTTGGATATTACCGTAGACCAACTCATTGTCTCGGTAAACGAGAAAGAAGACATAGCCGATAAATAACATACCTGCGCAGCCTTCTATATGGCTGTAGAGCCATCTACTTTCTCCGTGCACCCTATCTTGACGGTGTTTTAGGTATGCAAAAAAGGCCCCTTCCACCTCGTCGTTCAAGTTGGAATATGCCTCTAGAAATCCCGTCGGCAACATCTGATTTTCCCCGCATCCTACACATCAATAAGCAGCTTATAGCGCACACGGTTTCTTTCGCTATGAGTCGTATCGCCAAAGTCTCCCGGACCTGCTTTTGCTAGATTCTGCCCACAACGGACGCTGATTGTAGTAAAATGGAGATGGCATTTTCACTCCACGTATATATAAGAAGTGCGTTGCCGCATACAAACCGGTCAAGGATTGCATTTTGACAGATTGAAGGGATAAGAAAAATGAAACACATGTTAGGTAAATTGCTCAACAATTACTGGAGCCCTTATGCCGCGATGGGAATTGCAGGTGTTTTGAGCGCACTCTACTTCGGAATTACCGGAACCGTATGGGCCGTAACCGGCGAATTCACTCGTTTGGGAGGTCATGTTTTACAGCTTTTCGGCGTGGATATTTCCAATTGGGCCTATTATGGCTTGATTCATATGGATGGAACGACCTTCAGCAGAACAGACGGCTGGATCGTGTGGGGCATGTTCATTGGCGCCTTGATTATGATTTTGCTCAGCAATAATTTTAAGGTAAGAGTTCCGAAGCAAAAGCGCCGCTTGCTGCAAGGGCTGATTGGCGGATTTATCGCGGGTGTTGGCGCCCGTTTGGCTCTAGGCTGCAATCTGGCTGCCCTTTTCACTGGCGTGCCTCAGTTTTCATTTCATGCTTGGATATTTATGATCGCCACCGCAATCGGTACTTACGCGGGCGTTAAAATCGTCAATACAAGATGGTGGAAAGGCAAGCCTGTCCTGCAAAAAGGCAATATGGCCCAAAGCGCTGCCAAGACCAGAAAAATTCAACCTATTGCAGGGACCGTCATTGCTTTGTTATATGCAGGTCTTATCGTTTACTTTTTTATCTCCGGCCGC
This sequence comes from Paenibacillus tyrphae, assembly GCF_000722545.1. Taxonomy (GTDB): domain Bacteria; phylum Bacillota; class Bacilli; order Paenibacillales; family NBRC-103111; genus Paenibacillus_G; species Paenibacillus_G tyrfis. The sequence goes on along the minus strand of NZ_JNVM01000021.1, from coordinate 64,217 downwards.
ATGATGTTGGGCGTAGTTGCTCTATTCGGGGCTGCATTCGGCATTTTGATTGAAAGAGGGCAGATTTGCTTTACATCTGCGTTCCGCGATCTATGGATCAGCGGGCGGGCCACTATGACGAAAGCAATCACGGTCGGCATGGCAATTAGTTCCGTGGCGACACTGCTAATCATCCTGATTTACGGTTTGGACCCGATTACCAAGATCGCCGCGCCAAGCACATTTATCGGCGGCGTGCTGTTCGGCATCGGCATCGTACTGGCTGGCGGCTGCGAGACAGGCATGATGTACCGGCTGATGGAAGGACAAGTCGTGTTCTTACCCGTATTTATCGGCAACATTATCGGGGCCACGGCCCTCGCCTACGCTTGGGATCATCTCGGTGTCTACAACGTTCTCGTGCAAAGCGGCGCCAAAATCAATCTGCTCACGAACATGGGGCCGGTCGGCGCGCTGCTGGTGACATTGATCTTGCTGGGAATCGGATATGCCGTAGCCGTATACTGGCAAAAAAATTACCGCTTCGGCGTTGGATTCAAGAAAGGGGACTATAACAATGTCGGTTGAAGTTGATTTCACGTTGGATCTTAGAGGGGAATCTTGTCCATACCCTGTTATTTATACGCTGGAAACATTGCGGGACATGAAGAAGGGGGAGCTGCTTCGTGTCATTGTCGACTGTCCGGCGGCTTTCCGCAACATCCCGGAAGAAGTCGTCAAGCACGGCTATACGTTCGCGCAGGAACCCGTCAAAAATGGGCAGGATTTAAACTTTTATATTCAGGCCTAAAAAAACCAAAGGATTGGGAGCGAATCATTCGCGGCCCGATCCTTTTTCTTATTGTAGCTTCGGCTAACGTCCTCCCTGTCCATCGTGGAAACAATTATTGAAAAACATGATGGCACGATTACCGTGCATAGCGAGCAAGGCGTTGGTACGACATTTGAGGTATCATTTCCAAGTCAACACAAATTACCAAATGGAACCGAACGCTGCAAAAGAGCACAGACAAAGTGGTCGCCTTGCTGAAAACGAACCCGAAGCAGGCGCGGGGTCGTCAGCCAGGAGGCGCTGCCGGCAGGCACGGAAATCAAAGCTAAAATCATCGTGGACCGGCAGGAAGAAGCGATGCGCCATGCCTATGAAACCAATGCAGCCCGTGTCGCCTCCACCCAGCAGCTCATCGTAACGCCCAGCGCCGCGGCCATTGGAATTGCCCTTGTTTTCGGCCTGATCGTAGCCTCGCGGGTTTCGAAGCCGCTTGTCATGGTTAATAGGCAGCTGAAAGAAATTGCCGAGGGGGAAGGGGATTTGACCAAGCAGCTTGCGATCCGGTCGGGAGGCGAGTTTCAAGAGCTGGCTTCGTCGCTTAATCATATGGTCCGGCACCTGCAGGGACTTGTGCGGCAGGTTGGCGCTCATGCGGAACGGTTCGCGGCGTATGCGGTCCAACTCAGCGTCCGCGCCGAGGAAACGAGCCGCATCCGAGCATATTGCGGCCACGGTACGGGAGGTCGCGAGCGGAACGGAAACGCAGAATGAAGCGGTCGGGCATAGCTCCGAAAATTATCGGGATGATTGCCCTGAACGCCCAGCAGACCGCTGCCAAGTCTGGAGACGTCTTCAATGCGATCCAAATGACGGAGGAAGCCGCGCTGCAGGGCAATCAAGCCATCCATACGTCCAATTACCATAGACCAACTTATTGTCTTGGTAAACGAAGAAGAAGACAGAGCTGATAAATAACATACCTGCGCAGCCTTCTATACGGCATATAGAGCCGTCCATATCCTCACACCTCGTCGTTCAAGTTGGAATAAGCCTTTAAAAATCCCGCTGGCAACATCTGTGGCCCCTGGAAAATTGATTTTCCCCCGCTTCCTACTGAGCAGCTATACTTTTCGTTTAGCTATCCATCCATAAAGAGCAATAAACACCATCACTTCAAGGAGTAGTTGGTGCGAAAATCCAATTGCATATAACGAAAGTAAAAAAAACAGTACATTAAAATATGATTGCCAAAAATACTGATGTTCTAGATTTGTAACCTAGCATGTAGTTATTAATAAGATACATCATGTTTAAAATTGGAAGACCAACCAATAGAGTAAAATTCAATCGCATCCCCCTTGTTTTGCACTCTTTTATGATAGGTTATTTTATAAACAACATTGCTCTTGTTAAAATCATCTGCAAAAGGGCTATCTTCGGGCTCCACCCTTTCGATTTTTACTACTCCCCCTCCATTAGATGATATAACCCTTCTTATCTCTTCTTCATGTTTCTCTTCCAATTGATTATGGCTAAAAAGCAATGTAACTGCCGTAATTACTAGTAAAATTATAGATATCCATAATAATAACTTTCGTTTCAAAACAATTTATCACCATCCTTCATCGCTAAACATATTCCGCATAGCCGTGGCACCATTATATGAGAAATTTTGATCTTCCACTCAATAACAAATCCTCTGACCCGCTAAATCACTTCTAGATCCAAGTTGCCTCATTATGAAAAGAACCCAAACAAGGAGTTAGTCTCGTTTGCGGCCATAAAATGTTATTTCTTTTGAAAACTTAAAAATATATTCTTTCCCCGCGGTAAATGTTATACCAACGTAAGATTAGCCGCCTTCAATAAGCATTAATCCGTCTAAATATGATTCTAGTTTAGATGTATCAAGCCACGGTACTTCCTTCTCCCTAACAGCATAGAAACGTAAAACGACCTCTTCACCGTCATAAGAGAGTAGTAGCATAAACTTCCTACGACCGTTGTATTGCCTATAGAGAACAGCCGCCCAGACTTCGAGTATCTTTATTCCGATGTGTAAGATTACATCAGGATGAACACCCTCGTCAAAAATATCATTTAAGTGAATATGGTTATAATCAGCTTCAAATGCTGTTCTATCAGGCATAAACTGATTCGGTAAAAAGTGGCTCGATAGTTCATAATTTCTTCCTTGACTTAGGAGAACACAACCATCCCACTCAAAAAATTTTGGAAATATAATACTCTCAATTTTAATTAAATCAATTGTGAAGTTATTTATTCTGTTATTCTTCATCAAAGAATCAAGGTACTGTTTCATCTTGGAATTAGTTCTCATATTTCACCTCATTCTGGAACATAAGGACTCTACAATTTTTGTCAAAATCCTCTATGATGTGAGTAATTTCACCAAAATCGCGGAAACCCTTACTTGCAAAAAAAGGCCCAAGCTGCGCCTTTCCAAATTTCGCGCGCTTGGGCCGTTGCTGTTTGTTTCTACGCCGTAACCGGCGTAATGTTCCGTGCTTTGAACACTTCGCTGACCACATTCAAGGCTCCGCATGCTTTTGGGAACCCGGCGTAGCCTGCACAGTGCAGGACGATCTCCAAAATTTCCTCCGGTGTCAAGCCGACGTTCAACGCTGCATGCACATGGAACGGCAGTTGCTCCGTCGCCCCCTGCGTGATGAGCGAGGTGATCGTAATAATCTCCCGCTGCTTCAGGTCCAGCGTCTTGCGCGAATACAAATCGCCGAATCCGAAGGATACGATCTGATGTGCCATATCCGGAAAAAAAGCGCCGATATTCCCGATCGTCTGCGCCCCTTCTTCTCCAACCATCTCCACTAACGTCTTCATGCCCCGTTCATACCGCTCGGCATTCGTCAACCGGTCTTCGCTTCCCATCGCACTCACCTCTGCTTATGTATTCATGACCCTCTCCGGTTACCCGCGCGCCATCGTCGGTGGAATTTCCAGCGGGTCGGCCATCACTTCGATCACGGCCGTACGCCTCATCGCCAGTGCCTGCGTCACCGCAGCATACAGCTCGGCCTCGGTCGAGCAGCGGAACGCTTCCGCTCCCATCGCTTCCCCGAACTTGGCGGCGTGCACCGGCACCGTATAATTCGTCCCGATCGCGCGGCCCAGATGCCGGGCCATCCCTTTCTCCACCATATCCAGACTGCTGTTATTCATCACAACGAAAATGACCGGAGCGCCGGCATTTACCGCCGTCGATATTTCCGTGCCGTTCATGAACAGGCATCCGTCCCCGGTCAGGCAGACGATCGTTTTGTCCGGCTCCGCGAGCTGGGCGCCGACGGCGTACCCGATAGCGCGGCCCATCGTCGCATACACTTCTTCGAAGTAGAACGTCCCCGGCACTTCGATGTCAAAGTGCTTCACCGCATAAAAGGAATGGCTGCCCGCATCGCCGTACACCATGGCCTCCTTCGGCAGCGCCGATCGCAAGACACGCATCGTCTGCCGTCCGGTCAGCCACCGGCTCTCCGCCGGCTCCTCCGCTTCGGCGGCCGGTTCCGACGCGGCTGCAACCTCGGCATACGAGCTTGTCAGCTCTACCCGACGGCCATCCGTCAACCGTAGCAGCTCCTGAAGATTGCGCTTCAAGTCTCCAAGCACCGGGAGCACCGGCACGGGCACCGCCTTGCCGATAAACGTCGGCTCGTAGTCGAAATGGATCATCCGCTGCGGGTACATGTCCGGCGTCAGTCCGGGCAGCTCCAAGTCGCTGAGCTGGCTGCCCACGACCATCATCACGTCGACGCCTTCGCTCATATAGGCTTTGGACGTCTCGTTGCCGCCAAGACCGAACGGTCCGAGCGACAGCGGATGCCCGGATACGAACGCACCCTTGCCTCCCGGCATCGTCATCACGGGAATGCTCCATCGTTCGGCCAACTGCTGGAGCTCTTCGTAAGCCCGGCAAGCGTGCACGCCGCCGCCCACGAACAGCACCGGATGCCTTGCCGCATCAAGCCATTCGATCACTTGATCGAGGTTAGCGGAAAGAAGGGCCGGATAATGCGTCGGCAGCGGAATTTGAAAAGGTCGGACTTCCTCTGTCAGAACGTCCAAGGGGATGGAGAGATGGACGGGGCCTTTCACCCCGGTGCAGGCTTGTTCGATCGCATGGCGCAGGTACGTCTCCAGCAGCTCGCCGCGCTCGATGCGCGCGCTGAATTTCGTCACCGGCTCGAACATCTTGACGAGGTCGGTGCCGAACAGCGTGCTGTCCTGCCCGAGCACCTTGCCGATCTCTTTGATCGGTGGCTGCCCAGTCAAGAACAGGACGGGAACCCCCGTCGCCTTCGCTTGTCCTGCAGCGGTCAGCATGTTGATGCCGCCCGGCCCCGCCGTGCCCAGCGCCGCGCCAAGCCGCCCGCCTTCGAAGGCGTAGCCCGCCGCTGCGAATCCTGCACCGCCTTCATGCTTGCTCAGCACGAAGGCGATGCCCTGCCGGTCCATCTCCATGACCAGAGGCGTCACCGGCTTTCCTGGGATGCCGAATACATGAGTAACGCCCCATCGAATCAAATGCTCCACTAATAATTGAGCCACAGTTTTCATGGTGATCCCCTTTTTTTGAAGACATCAATATTTTCTTTTGACCTTCTCCTGCAGCTCCTGAAAATGCAGCTCGAACTTCTCTGCCGGGATCGGCTCGCTGAAGTAGTACCCTTGCACTTCGTTGCATTTTTGGTACTGCAGGAAACGGAGCTGGTCTTTCTCTTCGACGCCTTCCGCAATAACCTCCAGCCCCAGATTGTGCGCCATCGCGATGATGGTGCCGACGATGTCCGAATCGTGGGAATTCGTCATAATATCCCGCACGAACGACTGATCGATCTTCAGGCGGTCGATCGAAAACTTTTTCAAATAATTGAGCGAGCTGTACCCCGTTCCGAAATCGTCAATGCTGATCTGGACCCCGAGACCATGCAGCTGCCGCAGCGTCGGAATCGTATGCTCCACATCCATCGTCATCGTTTCGGTTATTTCCAGCTCAAGGAACTTCGGCTCAAGCCCGGTCTCTTCCAAAATACCTTTGACCGTCTCGGCCAAATATTCTTTGGAAAATTGCTGGGAGGACAAGTTCACGGCGACGCGCATCGGCGGCAGTCCTTTTTCCTGCCAGCTCTTGTTCTGCATACAAGCGGTGCGCAGCACCCATTGATCCATCTGGATAATAAGTCCAGTTTCTTCGGCTAACGGAATGAATTCATAGGGAGACACAAGCCCGCGCTCGGGGTGCATCCAGCGGATCAACGCCTCGGCACCCTTGATATCTCCGCTTTTGATATCGATTTGCGGCTGGTAATACAGCACGAATTCGTTATTGTCGATCGCGCGGCGCAGCGACGTTTCCATCTTGATCTTCTCATGGGACTTCGTCTGCATGTCGTCGGAATAAATGACATATTGATTTTTGCCGCGCTGCTTCGCCCGGTACATCGCCGTATCCGCATGAATCATCAGCATCTCGATGTCGAGACCGTCGTCTGGGTAGAACGCGATGCCGATACTGGCCGTAATATGAAACTCGTACCCGTTCATGTTGAACGGATGCTGGAACAGGCTCAGAATTCGTTCGGCCCGATGGACGACCTGCTGCTCGTCCGTCACGATCGGAAACAGGAACATAAATTCGTCGCCGCCCATGCGTGCCACCAGATCCGTCGCCTCGAGACTGCTTGTCAGCCGCTCGGCAATTTGCTTGAGCAGCAGATCTCCGTTGGAATGCCCCAACGTGTCATTGACCAGCTTGAAGCGGTCGAGATCCAGATACATAATGGCGATACCGGACGGATGCAGCCCCCGCTTCGCCCGCTCCAGCAGAGGGACAAGCACTTGCTTGTAGTACCTGCGGTTGGGCAGCTTGGTCAGATCGTCGTGGTTGGCCAAATAATTGTATTTCTCCTCCGCCTCGTACCGGTCCGTAATGTTCCGGAACTGGCCGAAGGCGCCAATGAGCCGTTTGTACTCGTCATAGATCGGGAACGCGTCGAACAGGCACACCGTGCGCGTCCCGCTCCCCTTGCGCTCGAAGCTGATTTGAATATCTTCGTACTTTTTCCCGTGGCGGATCACATCGTAGATGTATTGCCCCATGGGTTCAAGACACAGCACCGACCTCCCTAGCGTTTGCTCTTTAAACAGACCTGTAAGATCTTGAGCAAAGTGATTAAAATCCGTAATTTCCCCCTCTTTATCGGTGATAATAATGCCGTTGCGCGTATTGTCCATCAGAATCTGATTCATAATGTCCAGCTTGCGGTTCTGCTTGCGAAGCATCAGCTCCCTCTCGATCGAGTCCACGGTGGTGGACAGCATGGTCACCATCAGCGGATTCTGATATTCGAGCGCCGTCATAATGATGAGGCTTCCGAGCAGATTGTTGGCATCGGTATAATGAAAAGCTACGGCGTAGCAGGCGGTTTGATGCAGGTATTCGTGGTAATGATCGGGGCCGATCAATTGGATGGCGTAGCCGCTGTGCTTCAAAGAGAGGTTCACCACATTGGTGCCCATGACTTCCTCGGAGAATTGAATGCCGGTGCGGATGCCGAGCTGATTGATCATGTTCTTGATGGTTTCATCCCCCATCATATGCAGGATGAATCCCCGTGCGTCGGCAACCGACAACAAGATCGGCGTGCCCTTCATCGAATCCAAAATTTTGTTTCCAAAAAACTGGACGACGGACAAGATTTCCTCGTAGTCCTGACGCTTGTCCTCCAGCTCTTTCGGCGTCATCACGACTCTGGGAAACGGAATCTCTTTCGGATTCATCCCCGCATGATCACAAAATGACTTGGACTCCATAATGTAGTTACTTAGCGACATACCCCCACCCTCTTCCAACGTGACATAAGGAATGTGCGATTCCCTTGTACAACGATATGTATATAGTATACTTCGCCACAAGAGCGGCGATAGTGAATAGGGAAACTAACTTTCATGTTCGCTTTATTCTGATGGCGCGTTGAAGTGGCTTAGCGAAAGCGGAAGGTACGGCACCTCGCCGCTTGCCTTGTTCGGGCTGGTTCTCCGTCTTGGCGGTGCGCGGGGGACTGCAACAAAAAAACGGAGGCGTCATGTGCGTCTCCGTTTGTTAGCGTGCGATGATGTACTTCTATTGAATTGCATGCAGATCCATGCTAAAATGGAGATTGGTCGCCACCTATATTGTGGTTCCACTCTTTAAATTTACCCACTATCATATTAACACATGCATCGGCGATTTGTCAAATCTTTTGAAAAAAGGGGCGGTAACGTGGTTAACATGCAGCAAGCGTGGCAGGAAGAGCAGGAGCGGGTCGAACGGGTAACCCGGGACATCGGCAAGCGCATCGATACCCTCCAGCGGGAGGTCGGCGAGCTGAGGTCGGATATCGTCGATATCCGCAAGCATTTTTGGGACGATGTGACCGTCAATCTGGACGCTCCCGACGAAGTCGCAGAAACGTACGCAAGCTTGAAGCAGCAAGCGGAGGTGCTCACCGGCCGCGAGCACAGCCACCGGCACGCCCAGAAGCAACTGACGAAGCTGAAACGATTGCAGACGACCCCGTATTTCGGGCGCATCGATTTTCTGGAAGACGGGGAGCAGCGTGCCGAAGCCGTGTACTTGGGCATCGGATCGTTCCTGGACGAGAGCGGCGAGCAGTTCCTGATCTACGACTGGCGCGCTCCCGTATCAAGCCTTTACTACGACTACCCGCCGGGGCCGGCGCAGTATGAGACACCCGGCGGCCTCATCTCCGGTGAGATGGAGCTGAAGCGGCAATATATTATTCGCGACGCGGTCATCCGCAGCTTGTTCGACACCGGCGTCACCATCGGCGACGAGCTGCTTCAGGAAGTGCTCGGCAAGCATTCGGATGCCCAGATGAAGAGCATCGTCGCCACGATACAGAAGGAGCAGAACCGGATCATCCGCAACGAGCGCAGCCGGCTGCTGATCGTGCAAGGCGCGGCGGGCAGCGGCAAAACGTCGGCCGCCCTGCAGCGGGTCGCGTACCTCCTGTACCGGTACCGGGAAACGCTGAGCGCGGAGCAGATCGTGCTCTTCTCGCCCAATCCGATGTTCAACAGCTACGTCTCTACCGTGCTGCCCGAGCTCGGAGAGGAAAACATGCAGCAGACGACGTTCCAGGAATATTTGGAGCACCGTCTCGGCGATACGTTCCGGGTGGAAGACCCGTTCGAGCAAGCGGAATACACGCTGACGACGGCCGGAGACTCCGGCTATGACGCGCGAATCGAAGGGATTTTGTTCAAAGCGGGCACTTCCTTCATGCATATGCTGGAGCGGTATGCGGAGCGGCTCGGCAGAGAAGGTCTGCTATTCAAGGACGTGAGCTTCCGCGGGGAGCCTATCGTCGCGGGCGGACAGATCGCAGACTATTTCTACAGCCTCGATCCGGCGCTGCCGATTCCGAACCGGATGATCCTGACCTCCGAATGGCTGCTGAAGGAGCTGAGGCGGCTGGGGCGGCGGGAGCGATCCAAGCCGTGGGTCGAGGACGAGATCGAGCTGCTCGACAAGGAAGCGTACCTGCAAGCCTACCATCAATTGCAGCGCAAAAAACAGTATGCCGAAGACACGTTCAACGACTTCCAGCGCGAGCAGGAGCTGCTGTCCGTCATGGTCGTCCAAGAACATTTCAAGCCGCTCCGCGTGAGCGCCAAGCGGCTCAAATTCATCGACATCCCCGCCGTGTACCGGCAGCTGTTCGCCGAGCCGGGACGCTTCGCGGACCTCGCGCCCGAAGACGGCCTGCCGCCGCATTGGGAGGATATATGCAAGCAGACGGCGGAGAAGCTGGAGCGCGGCGAGCTGGCCAGCGAGGACGGGGCGCCGTACTTGTACTTGAAAGAGCGGATCGAGGGCTTCCAGACGAACAACACGGTCCGCCACGTCTTCATCGACGAAGGACAGGACTACACGCCGTTCCAATTCGCATTCATCCGGCGGCTGTTCCCGCGCAGCAAAATGACCGTGCTCGGCGACTGGAACCAAGCCATCTACGCGCACGCCTCCGCCAATACGGACGGCTTCGCGCCGCTGACCTCGCTATACGGACCGGAGCATACGGAGACGAACGTGCTGACGCGAAGCTACCGCTCGACGCGGGAGATCGTCGAATTCACCCGCGGCCTGCTGGCGGACGGCACGGCTATCGAGCCGTTCAACCGCGGCGGCAGCCTGCCGGTCGTCACGGAAGCGGCGGATCGGGCCGATCTGGGCACCAAGGTCGCCGGGCGCATCCAGGTCCTGCTGGCGGACGGCCACAAGACGATCGGCGTCATCTGCAAGACGGCGGCGGAGAGCCGGGAAGCTTACGATGCGCTGCAAGCCGCAGGGGTCCCGCTTCGCCTCGTCGGGACGGAGACAGCCTCCTTCGAGCCCGGCGTGCTGGTGATCCCGTCGTACTTGGCCAAGGGCGTCGAGTTCGACGCGGTCGTCATCTACAACGCCTCGATGGAGCAATACGGCCGGGAAGCCGAGCGCAAGCTGTTCTACACGGCCTGCACGCGGGCGATGCACGAGCTGTACGTGTACCATATCGGCCGTCGGAGCCCGTTTCTGGACGGCGCTTCCCCCGACACTTATACCGCCGGTCATTGATCGGTCGCACGAATAAAGCCTCCGGCGAGCCTATGGATGCTGAGTCCATAGGAGCCGGAGGCTTTTTTAAGTTACGTTATTTCAAGCCGTCCAAGAAAGGACGGTGGCTGTTGACAAAGCCGTAGCCGCTTGCCGCATCCCAGTTGATGGACCAAGTCATCAGTCCTTTGAAGCCGGGATAGCCGGCCGGGTTTTGCAGCTTGTAGCTGCCGCCGAACGACGTGCCCTTGACGAGATACGTGATCGCCCTCTGCACCTCGGCCGCCGATGTATATCCGCCTCCCGCCGCGCTCGGCACCGCAGGTACGCCGATGGCGACCTGCTCCGGACGCAGGGCCGGGAATACGTTGTTCGCATTGTTATTGACAGGGAAGCCCTTCAGCAGCATCTCGGCCATGGCGACGTGGAAGTCGGCCGTGCCTTGAGCGTAAGAGCGGCCGTCAAGCCCCGTCATCGAGCCGCTGTTGTAATGCTGAACATGAATATACGTCAGCTTGTCGCGCAGCGCATGGATGATCGGCAGATACGCGCCCCAAGGACCGCCGTAAGCGCCCATCCCGCCTTGCACGTACGCCGTCTCCGGCGCCATCGTCAGCACGAAGCCGCTGCCGAACGTGCCGCTGAGCGTGCGGACCGCGTCGATCAGGTTCACGATTCCCGGCGTGGTCGGGTTTTTGAAGTCCGTATCGCTGCCGTTCAGCGCGACCGAGCTGCCTTCCAGGTCGATATCGATCCCGTCGAAACCGTACGTCTGGATAATCGAAGTCATCGTGCTGATAAATTGCTGCTTCTTCGTCGCATCGGTCAGCGTAACCGTGCCATTGGCGCCGCCCAGGGAGATCAGCACCTTTTTACCTTGGCTCTTCAAATACGCGACATCCGCTTTGAATTCGTCCACCGTCGCATTGAATGGCGTAAAGGCAATCGTACCGCTGCCCGGAGAAACCGGCTCGGCAAAAGCGACGTTGATCACGTCGTATTTATTCGAGACGTCCCGCAGCTTGAGCACCGAGGAACCGTTATCGAAGTTGTGCCAGTAGCCAACGACGATCTTGCCCCCGCCTCCGGACGGCGCCGGTTCGGTCTTCCCTTGCACGCTCGCTCCGGCCGAGACGTTGCCGGCTGCGTCCTTCGCCTTCACGGTAAACGTATACGTCGTATCGGCAGCAAGCCCGGCTACCGTCGCCGTAGTACCCGCGACGCTCAGGCTGCCGGAGCCGTACTCCACCGTATAACCGGTGACGCCCACGTTATCCGTGGAAGCCGTCCAGGACAGCGAGATGCTGGACGACGTTTTCCCGGTAACGGTTAGATTCGTCGGTGCCGTCGGCGGCTGCGTATCGCCGGACGCCGGGTCCGTCGTCACAGTGACCGCTTGGCTTGCAGCAGACACGTTGCCTGCTGCGTCCTTCGCTTTCACCGTAAACGTATACGCCGTGTTCGCCGACAGCCCGCCAATCGTGGCGGTCGTTCCCGTCACGCTCGCCGCGACCGCAGACCCGTTGTACACGTCGTAGCCGGTGACGCCTACGTTATCCGTCGAAGCATTCCACGCGAGGGTCACGCTGTTGGACGTTTTGCCGGTCGCCTTCAAGCCGGACGGAGCGGTCGGCGGCTGCGTATCCGTTCCGCCGCTGCCGCCGGCCTTCCACAAGGCCGGGACGTTCGGCGGCTCCCAGCCGGTCAGTGATGTATGCGGTTGCAAGCAGGTGTACGTCTGTCCTGAGTAGGTAACTACGTCGCCCGCTTTGTAGGCGGTGTTCGGCTGCCACTCGGCCGCGCCGAGCGCCATCGCCGGAATCAGACTAAGCAGGAGCACAGCGATTATGGTCAACGAAAACGCTTTCCTAAACGTGCGCCGAAGCGCGATTTGCGCAAAGCTCATTCATCAATCCCTCCTGAAATATGGATAAAAACTACCGGAACATCCTCCATCAAACGACGACGACTGCGGCAGGTTCACCCCCTTTCGAACTGGGCTCGTACTCTCATTTAACCATGGCTTCGGCAGGGCAGTAAGGGATACATTCCATTTTTTAGGGGATAAAATTGTGCAAAAAAAGAGAAGGATGCGCGACGCTCCTTCTCTTTTTTCATGGGGTTACAGCCTATTTTCATTTTCAACTTTACCTGCCTCCCCCGTTCGACAGCATGGAGTCCATCTTCACGGCTTTTTCGCTTCGCCATTTGACATGATTTCACCCGAAAGCTATAATTTGATCAAACAATCATATTTTTGATCAAACAATCAGTCATTCAATATAAGGAGGAATCCCAATGGAAAACGAGCTTTCACTCAAAATACCGCCGGAGAACGGGGTGGATCGGCGCCGAAGCTTTTGGTTACGCATCGCCCCCGCTCTCGGGCTGTTCCTCCTTGCTCCGCTGGTCGGGGAGTACTTGCTCGGCAGCATTTCGATCAAGGAGCCCATGGCCCTGCTGCTCCTCTCTCCGATGTACGGCGGCGGCGCGCTCCTCATCCGGGAGGTCGTGCGCCGCACCGGGCGCGGCTGGCCGACCATCCTGCTGCTTGCGTTGGCTTACGGCGTGGCCGAGCCGGCGCTGTTCGACCACTCGCTTTTCAATGCGTCGTTCGAGGGTTACGACTTCGGGGACGCTACGTACGTTCCCGCTCTTGGTATCAGCGTTTCGAATGCCTTAGCCTTCTGCGTAGGACATGCGGTTTGGAGTATTAGCGTGCCGATCGCCATCGTCGAGATGCTCGTGCCCGACCGGAGGAAGACGCCCTGGCTGGGTCGAATCGGCCTGACGGTTACCGGCGTGCTGTACCTTTTGGGCGGTGCGATCGTCTTCCTGTGGGCGGTGAACTCGCAGCGCTTTCTCCCATCCATGCCGCAGTTTGCCGTCTCGATTGCCGTAGTGCTCGGCTTGGTCGGGGCCGCCTTTGCCGTCCGGCGGCTGCCGCGCAGGACATCCGACCGCCCGGCTCCGAATCCGTGGCTGGTCGGCGTGGCTGCGTTCATCGCGTCCGGCCTCTTCTTCCTCCTCGGCGGGAATTGGCAGCACGTCGCGGTGAAGACAGGGCTCATCGCCGCAATGGCGGTTGCCGTTACGCTATGGTCCGGCCAAGCGGGTTGGGGAGCGCGCCATCGGTTCGCCCTGACCGGCGGTACGCTGCTCACCTACGTCTGGGGCGGGTTCGTATGTGCGACCTTCGTCGGCAACACGGGTCCGATCGACCGGATCGGCAACATCATTTTTTCCTTGGGCGCGATCGTATTGCTGATGTTGGCTGCTCGCAAAACGCGTAGAATCGAGTCGTAGGAAAGCGTATGAGCATAGTCATGCCGATCCGTGCGGCAGAAGACGCCGTCATCTTTCGAGCAAGGCCGGCTTTACCGCAACGATGCATTGGACGATGTCAGGCTTCGCTGGTATGATTGGTTACAGTCCCTCTGATGGCGCTTGCCGGCATCCGGAGCCGGTAAATTCGTAAAACCACCGAAGGAGAAAACCAATGAGTGATAAAAAAGCGGACGAAAAGCAAACGTTCATTGCCGAGGCCAGACGTGCGCAGATCATCGAAGCGGCCATCTCGACACTGGACGAAATCGGATATGTTCATGCGAGTCTCGCTCAGATCGCCAAACGAGCCGGAATCAGCACCGCTTTAATCTCTTACCATTTTAAGGACAAAACCGATCTGATGGACCAGATGCTGATGATGCTGGTCGCCGACACCGCCTCCTACGTATTGACAAAAACACGGGCTGCGGCAACTCCCCGGGAAAAGCTGCACGCCTACATCGCAGCCAGCCTCGGTTACCAGGGCACCCGTCCCAAGCACAACACGGCGTTAATCGAGATTGTTTTTCATGCCCGGACGCCGGATAACGTTCCATATTACAAGCTGGGCGACGACGAAGAGGAGCCGCTTGTCCTCGAGCTTCAACAGCTATTGCTTGACGGGCAAATGAAGGGTGAATTCCGCGAGTTCAACGTTCAAGTCATGGCAACCGCGATCCGGGGAGCGATCGGGGAATATACGATGACTTCAGGCATTTCCGGTAAAATCAACTTGGAGTCCTACAGCGCCGAACTGATAAGCCTGTTCGACAAAGCTATTCTGAAGGACGGCGATCCCCAGTAAGGCCTTCAGGTTGTAACCGGGGACCGTAAATAAAAGTGTCTAGGTAACTAAAGCAAACAAAAGACTGCTCTGGTTCGAACGATCTTTTAGGAGGGCACATGAATAAAAGAAAAGCTTGGATTATTTGGGGCTTACTATTCGTGGGCATCGTTACCATACTGTATTTAAATTTCAACCAGAACGATAAATTCGATATTATTGCCGCCTATGTTAACACTAACGTAACCTTTGACAAAGACTCTCTTCAGACATATCCGGAAGATAAATTTGAAGTTGTTGTCTGTACTGATAAAATGCAAAAAACTCACATTTTTCTACTAAAGAACAATAAAGTTCTTACTTCCACATCGTTTGTAAATGCACCCTTGAATGAAAAGATTGTTGATTGGCAAATTTCTAAGAACCCGCAGTTAAATTATTTTCTATTATCTGGGAGATTGAACGATGCGATCGAATCTCTTAAGGTAAATGGAACTAAATCACAAGACCTAAAAATAATACAATATAATCATGAGAAAATGTTCTACAGTTTGTCGGAGGATATTAGAGAACCGATTGATATTCAAGCCAAAAATAAAGACGGGAATATCATTTATAAAACGCTGCCCAAGTAAAAAAGAGAAGGAAAGCTCCTTCTCTTCCTCCGTAGATCGACCCATATCTGATGCTTCATTCTTCTTCTTTCCGCAGCTCCTCGGCTTTCTCCCAGCTCGTGAACCAATCCTCCCAAACGATGTGACAGAACGACCCGTTGACGGCGATCACCGTTCCCCTCGCCCCATCCGGGATAAAGATGACGCAGTCCCCCACCGCAAACATGTGCAGTTACCCCAGCCGGAAGATGATCCCGTGGCCGCCTTTGGGATATTCCCACTTGATGTTCTGATGCGGACAGCCGATGCGGCAGCTTCCGCACTCGTGACAGCCCTCGTATCCGACATGCATCCGGATCTCTTCCCATTTGTACACTTCGGCCGGGCAAAAAATCGTACAAATCTTGTCGGGGCACTTCGTCGCGCAGATATCGTAGTCGAGCACGTGGAGATGGGAGTTCGTATCCGCCTTGAACCGGATCAAGTACTGCTTCTCTTCGATGGTCTGCCCTTTTCCCTTGGGCTGGTCGCTCATTTCATCACCCTCCATGCCTTGAACAAATCTTGGGCGATCTTGAACTTCTCGCCGGCGGTGCCGATGCCCTGCCAGATTTTGCGCTGCTTCTCTCTCTTGCTCGTCCCGTCGACGGTGAACAGCTCGCCCGCCGTCCGGTTCATGAGCGGGATATATTTTTCGAAGTAATGCGGGTATTTCTCAAAATGATGCGTGGCGTCCTTGTACTTCTTCAAGTCTTGGCCGACGAAGCCGTCCAGCAGCCGGGCCCGATACTTATCGAGCCGCGCGGCGGAATAATCACCCGCTTCCTTCGCTTCCAGAATCGTCTCCGCCGCCAGCACGCCGGATGCCATCGCCATATTCGAGCCCTCGCGGTGAATGGCGTTGACGAGCTGAGCCGCGTCCCCGATTACGATCACGCCGTCTCCGACGACCTTCGGCATGGAGCGGTAGCCACCCTCCGGGATCAAGTGGGCCAAATATTCCTGCTGCTCGCTGCCCTGGATATACGGCCGCAGGATCGGATGCGTCTTGACATACTCCAGCAGCTCATACGGCTTCAGCTTGCGCTTGATCAGCCCAGACAGCATCGCTCCAACGCCGATGTTCAAGCTGTCTTTGTTCGTATACAGCCACGCCGTGCCGAGAATGCCATGGGTCGAATCGCCGAAAATCTCGAACGTGCAGCCTTGGTCGCCTTCCAAGCTGAACCGGTCTTCAATAATTTTGCGGTCCAGCTTCAGCACTTCCATGACCGCCAGCGCCACTTCATCCGGGCGAAATTCCTTATGGAAGCCGAGCGACTTGGCGAGCAGCGAATTGACGCCATCCGCGAGCACCACGACGTCGGCATACAGGTCCCCATCCGGGCGGTCGGTACGAACGCCGACGACGCGCCCGTCTTGGGTGATGCATTCGAGCACGACCGTCTCGTTGACCAGCAGCGCGCCCTGCTGCACCGCTTTCTCCGCGAACCATTGATCGAACTTGGCCCGCAGCACGGTGAAATTGTTGTACGGCTCCTGCCCCCACTCCATCCCCTTGTAGCTGAAGGTAACCGCCGATTCTTTATCCAGCATCATGAACCGCTGCTCGACGATCGGCCGCTCCACCGGCGCATCCTTGTAAAATCCCGGAACGATGTCTTCCATCGTTTTCCGGTACAGGACGCCGCCCATGACGTTTTTCGAGCCGGGGTACTCTCCCCTTTCGATGAGCAGAACGTTTACACCGGCCTTGGCTAACGTATAGGCGCACGAAGTCCCGGCCGGACCTGCGCCGACCACGATGACGTCGAATTTTTCAGCCATATTGAGGCACCTCGCTTTGCAGCGCTTTTTGGAACGCTTCGATCAGCAGCGGGACGATGACGAACGCATCGCCGACGATGCCGTAATGGCAGGACCCGAAGATCGGCGCGGCGGGGTCCTTGTTGATGGCGATAATGAGCCCCGAGTTCTGCATCCCGACCAAATGCTGGATCGCCCCGGAAATGCCGATGGCAAAATAAATTTTTGGCGTCACGGTGACGCCCGTCTGCCCCACCTGATGATGATGCTCAACCCAGCCGGCCTCCACCGCATCGCGGCTCGCCCCGACCGAAGCGCCTAGCGTCTCCGCCAGCCGGTGAATCAGCTCGAAGCCGGCGGGGCCGCCGAGCCCTTTGCCTCCGGCGACGATCACGTCCGCTTCGTCGATCCGTACCCGCTGCGTCGTATCGCGGACGATCTCCAGCACCTTCGTGCGCAGGTCCTCTTCGCGGACGGAGACGGCTTCCTCGACGATCTCCCCCTTGCGCTTCAGATCCGGGGCCAGCCGCTTCATGACCTTCGGGCGAACGGTAGCCATTTGCGGGCGGTCCTTTTTGCACAAAATCGTGGCCATAATGTTGCCCCCGAACGCCGGACGGCTCGCTTCCAGCAGTCCGGTCTCCGCATCGACGTCCAGCTGCGTCGTATCCGCCGTCAGCCCCGTCGCGAGATCCGTCGCCACGGCGCTGGCGAGATCCTTGCCCGTCGACGTTGCGCCGAACAGGAAAATTTCCGGCTTGTGCTTCTGGCAAGCCTCGATGACGGCCCGCATGAACGATTCCGTCCGGTAATGATGGAAAATCGGATCATCGTACAAGTACACGGTGTCCGCCCCGTAAGCGATGACATCCGCGGCCAGAGGCCGGACGCCGTCGCCGATGAGGATGCCCGCCAGCGGCACACCGCGCTTATCCGCGAGCTTCCGCCCGGCCCCCAGCAGCTCCAGCGACACCGGCGCAATCGCGCCGTTCTTCTGCTCGATGAACACCCACACGCCGCGGTAATCCTGAAGGTTCATCCGCTTTCACCTCCGTTCTGGACGCGGAAGAGCTCTTTTTTCTCCAGCAAAATCGAGAGCAGCTTGCCCGCCTGCTCCGCAGGGGTTCCCTCCAGCAGCTCTCCGCCCTTCGGCTTCTCCGGCGGCCATACTTTGGCGACGATTGTCGGGGAGCCTTTGAGGCCGAGCTTCGTGCGGTCCACCCCCTCCAAATCGTCCACGGACCAGACGACCGGCTGGTACCGCGCCGCCCGCAGCATGTTGGGCAGCGGCGAATACGGGATGTCGTTGATGTCCTTTTCGACGGAGAACAGGCACGGCAGCGTCGAACGGACGACCTCGTAGCCGTCCTCCAGCTTGCGGTGGATGATGACGTAGCCTTCGTCCTTGTTAATCTCGACGATCTTGCGGACGTTCGTCAGCGGTGGAATATCCAGTCTGCGGGCAATGCCCGGACCGACCTGGCCGGTGTCGCCGTCGATCGTCATTTTGCCGCAGAGGATCATATCGATCGGCTTGATCTTGGCGATTTTGTCGATCGCCTTCGTCAGCGAATAGCTGGTCGCCAGCGTATCCGCCCCGGCGAATGCGCGGTCGGTGATCAGGTAGCCTTCGTCCGCGCCGATCTCGATGCATTTGCGGATCGCCTTGACCGCGGGCGGCGGCCCCATCGTCACGACGGATACCGTTCCTCCGTACCGCTGCTTGAGTCGCACCGCTTCTTCGACGGCATGCGCATCGTACGGATTGAGGATGGCCGGCGCGCTGGAGCGGTCCATCGTGTTCGTTTTCGGGTTCATCTTGATGATTTTCGTATCCGGCACCTGCTTGATACAGGCGACCAAGTGAAGCATCGGCAGTTCCCTCCTTGTCGGACGCTTCGGTTCTCGACAGCGGCCCGCGAGACAAGCAGTCTTCCCCGGGGCCATGTCCATCTTCTCTTTATCAATTTATTGGCTGTCCGCTTCTTTTATTCGGCGATCCGAAAAAAAGAAGCCGGCCGTCCTGCAGAAAGTAATCGTGTTCATTGAAAAGATAGGCAGGCTTTCATGGAATACAAGGCGATCATGTACAATAAGCCGATAAAGTAGGCGATGCTCAAGGTCGAATAAAGCGCGTACTGGATTTTTTTGGATTTGGGGAGATGAACTAAATAATTCGGCAAGGGTCGGAAGGCGGCCTTACAGAGCAAATAATGAAGCGCCCTTCTTCGCAAATTGAATTCGCCCATCAGGGCTTCGATCGCGCGGAGTCCGTCACTGGGCAGCAGCGGATTGACGTTAAACAAAAAGATCGTCAATTGAATACCCAGCAATACCTGGAACTGATCCCCCCACCAACCGCTGCTCGAAAGAGAAATTACCGCGGATATTGCCGCTCCGGCCAGGTCAAAAACGGGTCCGACCCACGCTGCCATGGCCCGGTCGTATTTATTCCGCAATCGGTAGGTATCCGTTGTATCCACATAGGCAATAGGAAAAATATAGTACAACAGCCCGATACCCGCTTGGCGAATTTGGATTCCAAATTTTTGCAAAACGACTGCATGCGCCATTTCATGTAAGCACAAGTGAAACATGAGCGCAGGAATAATAACCGGCCAAGACAGACTACCG
The DNA here is from genome assembly GCF_000722545.1 of Paenibacillus tyrphae. GTDB lineage: Bacteria > Bacillota > Bacilli > Paenibacillales > NBRC-103111 > Paenibacillus_G > Paenibacillus_G tyrfis. The sequence goes on along the minus strand of NZ_JNVM01000021.1, from coordinate 44,640 downwards.
GATACTACCGGAAAACCGCGGTAACCGAAATAAAACGCAACCATACAAACCGCGAGCAACGCGATAGAGCCGCAAGCCAAATAAAGTAAGTTTCTCGGTATAAGCTCCAGCCTATTCGCGAGCGGAGCGGGGAATGCTCTGGCGGAAGTAATGAGCGGAATTCGAAGCACAGGCCGCCTCTGCAAGCAGCCGACGGAACGACGTACCCCTTCCTGGGGAATCGGGTCCGTATTCAACATGTGGGCCTGTCTGAGCTGTTCGAAAAATTTATCGACCGCAGGCTTAACCTCCTCGGAGGGTTTACGGTAATCTTTCGTCAACCGCTCGATTACCTCGTCAACGGTAAGCGACTGATTGATCCATTCCACTACTTTTATGCCTAAAGGAGATATTCTCACATAATTTCCTGCGTTGGGATTGTAGAGCATGGGCTGATCATTCATTCCATAGACAAGCTCAACGCCATCCGCCAGTCGGGTCTGATCGTCGGCCTGCTCCCGAACCTTTTGCGCCTGCATTCCTTAGGGTCCCCCCTCCTGTCCGGAGAATAAAAAACGAACAAGGAAAGTGCCTCCAGAACTTTATCATCCTGGAAGCACCGTTTCGAAAACTTCATTCAAAGATTAAGCCGCTCTTTTCTTAAAGCAACCGTTACCAGGAACCGTAAGTACCGGCGGTGCCAAAGGAGCCCCCAAGCGTCCCCAAACTGCCCGCCGTCCCCAAACAACCGAGGATGACGGCGGCATCCAGTTGCTCCGGGAGTTCTTCCGCATACAGATCCAATTCCAGATCCATTTCCTTTTGCATAGTTCTCACCTCCCTTTATTCAAACTTCCTGTCGTCGGTTCGCCTAAAAATCGTGGCAGCCGTAAGTCCCTACGGAACCAAAGCATCCGCCTCCGGTACCGAGAGTACCCGCCGTACCCAAACAACCTAGAATGATAGCCGTATCCAATTGCTCGGAGAGCTCCTCCGCATACAGATCCAGTTCCAGCTCCTTCTCCATGTTCTCACCTCCTTTCCCGAGGGAGATTGCCAAAAGCGTAGGCGACAAGCTGCATTTCTTGATACCCGTCGATTTTCGCGGTTTCATAAAGATATTTTTGAACGATCCCCGCAAAGATGCATCCGCCATAGCCTAACGACATGGAGGCCAACCACATCCGTTGGGCTGCCATTCCTCCCCGCACCAGCAGTTGGCGATGTCCCGAGCTGCCCTGCCGGCATAAGACCGCGCCCAGTTTTCCGGTAATGACGACAATCGCCGGGGCTAACGAAAATTCCCGCTGCAAAACCATGTGCTCCAGCTTTCCCGGCTCCATCGCTCCAGCCCTCTCCAATTCCTGACGATACGGACAGTACCGGTAAAGCGCCGAGGCGACATTTTCCACATTGCTAACGTATACGACAAAGCCAATGTCCAATCCGGCTTCGTGCTCTTCCCGCCAATCGGCAGCGTCTCCCTGATAAGCGGAATGCAGGATCGTTAAGAGATCCGCTTTTTCGACAGGCCTGTCGCTCCAATGGCGGAGAGCTTCTCTGGCTTCGATCGCCCGATAGACGGAAGAGCCTTCACGAATCGGCGCGTCAGCAGTCAGATCCCCCAACGAACGCGCTTCTCCGCGGCCCAATAAAGCCGGAGGGATTTCGGAAAAGGCTTGTTTGGGCAAGGCCGTTTTCGTATCCTCGATCAAGTCCGTAACAATCCGGTAAGGTTCGAAACGCAAGTAAAAAACACCTCCTTCTAATAGATCGCCAGCGCTCCCGAAACCGTCTCGCTTTTCGGCATAAGCCGCAAGCGGTCGGCAAGAACGTAATCGTCCCATCGGGTAATCACTTCGTTAGGCAAGTCCAAGCCATTGGCGGTTACGCTCATCTGAGCCAAGGCGACTCCCGCGTCCAGGCATGCGATGCGATAGCTAAAGGAGTTGTATTTCACGGATACCTTTCCTACGTTGGAAGCCGCGACGAGCAATACGGCAGGCGCATTTACCGTTGCGGTTTCAACCGCTTCCCTAATCAGGGCCTCCGCTTGTTCTCCGGACAACACCTCGATACAGGCTAGCAAATGCTTCTCGGACTCGTAAAAATATATTCCCGCCCCCGCCCCTTCCACGCGGCGAACGATCAGATAAAGCTCGACCGAGCCTAAATTGCCACCTGTGGCGGACCATCGATTGACCTGTCCGTTCTCCTGTGATTTGATCCCCGCGCCGTACAGGGCGAGCAGTGCAAGCTGAGGCAGCGTAACCGGTGGCGACAGTGTTGACGAGGCTTGTCCGTTCGCCAAGCTTGGCAGCGTTCTTTTCTCTGGCTTTGGAAGCTCGCGGTAAGGCGGCAGGTCTATCGTGGGAAAATTCGTGACTCGCTTAAAGCTTCGTATCAGCTCAGTATTGCTCACTCTATAGTGGATCTGATGACTTTTGGGCGTGGTCAGGTTGTGCGATGGAAATGCGACCGAATGTTCATAGACGACGGCCAGAGGCACTTCTTCGCATATGAAACGATCGATGGGACGGCAGCGGCATCCGGGAACAAAAGGCAGTCGAAGCTGACAGGCTTCCCAATTCCTGAAATCGAGCTCATAAACATACTGGCCGGAAAATAGAGAATTGATCCGGCTGAGGCAGTAGATGATTTCCTGGAGGGTGACGCAGACCCAGAACTCCGTCATGTCGGATTCCTGCCTGATCGTCCGATGCATGCGCGGGTGAACCTTCTCAACGCAGCAATAACAAGGGGTCTCTCCCCGCTCGAAGTAAAACAGCTCCCCTTTTTCCCCGGATACTTCGCTAAGCAGCCAGCGAATACGATGCTCGGCGCAAAATTGATCCAGCTCCCGCAACCGCTCCGGCTGAAAAGAGCCGTCGTTAAACACAACCATCAGCGAAGCCTCCCCCTTCAGAGGAACGGCTTCTTCCGGCAAACGAACGCGAACATCGGTCAATCCGATCTGCCTGAGCTCCTGTTCAAGCAGGCCCCCCCATGGAGAAGGCGCGAAGATTTCCAGTTTCGCTTGCGACAGTCGGTATATGGCCTCGGCCCCGCTTCGGTTGACTCGGGTCGTATCCACATGCCGCCGGAAATAGTCCAGCGTCTCCTTGTCGTATCGGCTTGTATCGATAGCGTGATCTGCCGCCGCATCCTCCAATAACCCCCGCGCATACAAAAAAACAACGGTTTGATACAAAATATCCTTGCTGCAAGCAGGAAGCGCATTTTGCAGGTCGTCCAGAGTCCGGGTTCCGTCCAGCAGCGGCAATAAAATCGGCAAAAGGGTACCGGTCGATTTGCCGCCCAAAACTTGCCGTTCCTCCGTCCCTTCAAAGAGAAATTTCTGGCCGGAAAGCGGAAGCATCGCGACTTCCTGAAGAAACCGCGGGTAAACCGGCACACGAAATTGCATATCGTTCCGAATGGCGTTGGCCATATGCACCGCATCAATCTTATGGGCTGTTATCATTGGCTCGGCACCTCACCCTTGAGTAAATATGGACTCATACTTATCCAGCAGCACGTCATAGCTTCGCGTCGCCTCCTCCCTTTGCAAGCCGCAATGTGGACAGCCGTGGAACCCTGTCACTTTTCCTTTGCGGGTCGTTCCCCGGATCACATGAATCTCGTAGACGGTACCCGCCTCATTCTTCGTGTCGCACCGCATCCGGCGCTCTATATCCAAAAACAAGTGGACCGCCATTCCGGCATGCGCCTGCAGGAAGCCTTGGGGACCCAACCGGAAATCTCGGACATATATATCCTGGGATTCAAGGATATATTTCCCGTATGGAGCATGCTGAATTTGCCGTTTGGTAAAACAGGCGTAGCATCCTTCTTGTCCGGGGACGACGACCGGACCGATCGTTAGGGCGGGGTGATCCATGATGATCGGGACCCATGGCGTTTTCCAAGCGCCAGACAGCTTGTCCATTAATCGGCCAAGCGAGGATACCGGACGCCATGAAGCTACGATATGGAGCCGGGCATGCGGCCAACTGGCAGGGTAATACATCCCGTTTTCGTCCGCTTGTGTAATCACGATATCCTGCATTTTGGCTTCGAGCCTCCGGGCGACTTCCATTCCAAAAGCGCCCACAGCTATGATATGAATCGTTTCCATTTTCCGCTTCACTCCTTACGCAAATGGCTGCGGCCAAGCGTTAAGTTCTTGTTCCCCTCGTACGGCATGCCCCATGAATTTGGGTGCGTCATATAAACGGGGAGTTCCTAAAAAGCGGGCCCGATAGCTGAACGACAGGGGCATCAAGGTCGGAATAATCACCCGTACGGCATATAATCCCGCTCTTTTGGCTTCATCCGTGGTCAAATCTACCGCAAACACCTCGTGTCCTTTGGACTTCAGCCGGTTCACCAGATTCGCAAGATCGGTTCCCGGATGCCCTGTATCCAGCGCGCGAATTCCGGACAAATTCTTGCTTGCTGGGCTTTGGAGCAGAAAGTCATAGGCCGATAATCTTTCATGACTACCCATATAGGTGGCGCCATCGTACACTTTCATAAAATCGTCCAGATGTTCCGGGTGCTTCATTCCGTTTTGCAACGCGATGCGGGATGATGCGGATTCTCTCATTAATTTTGTCAAAGCTTGATAGGGATTGAGTTCAGTGGAGCACATAACCATGGCGGCTAATTGCTTATTGTGAGGGGCAAGCTGAACGCTGTAAAACGTAGGGATTCCAATGTCGGTCGTGGCATCGAAAAAAATTTGTTGAACGTGTCGATTTCGCTTCAAATTGTCCAGATAGGGCTGCACCCATTCCGGATAAGCATCCAGGCGAAGCTTGGGCAGCTCCAATTGCTGCAGCCAAGTGACCGCAATCGCATCGCGCTCGATCACTTCGCAGATGGCGCCTAGCAGCGCCTGTTCCAGAGTCCTGTGGGCCGCACAGCCGGTAGAGATCGGCAGCCATATTTTCTCCCCCGCACTCATCGTATCGAAGTTAAGATAGACCATAATCGCCGGCAGCCAAACCAATCGCCCGTCGGTTAAGGAAAGGCCCCGCACCCATCGGATGGGGAGATTCTTATCAGGCTTTTGCAGCGGACATCGCGGATGGCGCAGCTCCGAATCCGAGCACCTAGGGATACGGTCCAAATCCAAAGCTTCTCCTTCCAGCTCCAGGCCCGTCGCCCAAATCATTTGCTTCTCGTCGTAGACACAGCTCGCATAACGCTCCAACGTTTCAGCAACCGCTCTTAATCTGGCCTCCTCCCCGGTCAAGCCGCTGCCCGCACCGTCGGCGGAGAAAGCCATCGTAGGAATTACGGCGGATATATTTCCCGTTAATCCGCTATACACTTCATAAGAAGGTTCACCCGGCAGCGCGGGTAAGGAAATCACGTTTTGCAGCAGCCCGCCGATGGGTTGAACGAGCTTTTCGACAAAATCCATGGTCATCCTCCGATCCGGAACAATTTTTTGGCATTTTTGCGGGCGTCCTTACGACGGGCTCTTTCTTGATTGGAACGGTCGTCCCACTGAAAAGTATACAGGGCGATGACCAGAAACAGCGCTGCCGTCGCCGTCATCACCAAACAATCGACAAATAAAGATGCCATCGCTTCCGTCCCGGTATTGACGAATTTCCTTAAGCCGTCGCCGAAATAAGTTAAGGGCACGTACTGCGAGAACGTTCTAATCAAAGGCGGCATCCATTCCAGCGGGTAAAATAACCCGCAAACAATCATTAAAGGTCCCATAATCAGTCCGATGACGCCGTTAACCGCTTCCTGGGAGCGGAGCATTCCTCCGAGCATATAGCCCAAAGAAAAAAACATCAGCAGCCCAAAACCGGAGACCATTAATATTCCGGGCACCGCATCGGCGGTCAAAATGCCGGTTTGAAAACTGTAGACCAGCATGATGGCCACTTGAATCATTGCAATGACGGCCCTGACCAAAATTTGCGAAGCAATCAGGTTAAACCGGTTCACCGGCGTCAGGGCAAACAACCGCAAGCTCCCTCTTTGCCTCATTTGAATAATCGGAACGGAAGTTCCCGTAAGGCTTAAGGAAAGAAAAGCCAGAATCAAGACGGATGGGAAGGTAAACTTCAATATGTCGAACGGCTTCCTTTCATCCCCTATCGGCTCTGTTACCATCTGCGGTCCGCCGGTCGGATGGAGCTTATCGTACAATAGGCTTTTCAAAATCAGAACGAGATCTTCTTTATTCCGGTCGTAGACCAGTCTGACCGATCCTTGCGCGTCCAGCGTGCGCGGCAATACAACGGCGGCATCCAGCTCTTTCTTCGCAAATTTGGCGTTCAGCTCCGCTTCTTCGACATTCGATACCTGAAACCGGTCATGCTGCCGAAGCTGTTCCGTCACGCTTTGTACCCTCGCGTCACTGCCGGATTCCATAACGATCCCTACCTTGATAGGGGCAGGCTGGGATTGATAAGAAATGAAAGCAAATAAAGCAATAAACATAAAGGGAAAGACCAGCACAAAGAAAAACGTCGTCTTATCGCGTACCAATTCCCGATAATTCATAAGAAACAGTTGGATAAATGCATTCCAGTTCGTCTTGATATTCGCTTTGTTCATGCTCCCTCTCCTGTAAGAGATTTGCCCGTCAGCTCCAAAAAGACGTCCTCCAGATTTCCCCGTTTGATCAGCAAATGCATCCAGCTCCCGATATGGAACTGGCCACTGCACAAGCGCGCTACGGTAGCGTCCGAATTCGTCGAGACCAAAGATACCCTTGTCCTGCCGGAAGCGCGGTCCTGATCGGCTGAGCTAATTTCGGGAAACGATTCAACCCATTTCATATCGCACTCGTCTTCCGTGTAGAACTGAACGATTTTTTCAGAACAGTAGGTATGGATTAACTCGTCCGGCGTGCCTAAGGCGATCATCCTCCCTTGATTCATAATCGCCACCCGATTACACAGCGCTTCGGCTTCTTCCATCGAGTGGGTGGTCAAAACGACCGTCCGCTTTCTCTTTCGAAACGCCAAAATCGCCTCCCATAGATCGCGTCTTGCTCTGGGGTCGAGCGAGCTGGTGGGCTCGTCCAAAAATAAAATTTTCGGGTCGGAAACTAAAGCAACGGCAATCAGCACTCTTTGCTTCTGTCCGCCCGATAAATTTTTGACTAAGGTGTCCGCTTTATCTTCCAGACCGGTTAGCGGAATCAGTTCGCGGTAATCCGGGCCATGTCCGTAAAAGCTTGAAAAAAGCTTTAAGGTCTCCTTCACCGTTAAATGAGGCAAAAGACTGGCCTCCTGGGGCTGTACGCCTATTATTTTTTTGATCGCTTTGCGGTCCGACTGTGCATCCCATTCAAAAATGCGAATGGTTCCGCTGGTCGGGTTTCTCATGCCGACGATGCTCTCGAGCGTCGTCGTCTTTCCCGCCCCGTTCGGACCGAGAATGCCGAAAATTTCTCCCTCCTCAATCCGCAAGGTAAGATTTTCAACGGAAGTCACTGACCCGTATCGTTTGGTAACTTCTTGGAGATTTACCGCCGCTCTTGTTTGTTCCAACCTTAAAACGCCCCCTATCCCATCGAGGCTGCGAAACGCCCGAACCAATAAATGTAATTAAATCCAAATAAATAATTTTTATCCTAATTAAAAATAGCATAAGAGATTGAAAATAAGAATAGGCTCATTTTCCTATATAATTTGGTTTTGTTTACAATTATTTACTTTATTTGCACTTGGAAAAACCCGGCAACAGCACCATTGCATCAAATGTCTGTTGTCGGGCTTTACTGCCCGTTATAATTTCGGCAGCACCTGTCGGGCACCGAGAAAAATCCAAGTCACAATAACAAAAGGCAGCGTCAGGATCGGCAGTCCATACGCCTGAAACCACGTATTCAATCCAGCCGTCACGGGTACGGTACTGACGGCAGCCAATAGGCCAACCAGCAGCGCCGGACGCTCCCTGGTGTGGAATACAGAGGATACCGCCATCATCGTCAAAACTGCGTTATACCCGAATATCCCGAGGTTTAGATTCGTAATTTCCGCTCCCATCAAGTAGGCCGTCAGCCAGGCGATGGCGGTTCCCACGACCGCCAATAGCCCCAAGCGCCAACTTGCCAAGAATATGCCAAGAAGTATGAGAATTCCGGACAAGAAGCCCGTCTGGAAATAGACCTGATCAATCCCGTTGAGCAAGCCCGAAGCCAGATCGATCATCCCGGCGGTGTTCATATGCCAGTGGGCGAGATCCTGGGGAATCAGCCCCGGGTCAAGCCGAAGCGCATTCAAATGATACGATGCCAGCAGGAAGAGCCAGGTCACCACCGTATATGGGAAGGTAAGGACCGGTATGTTGGTACGCTTGAACAAATGCATGAACGCAGCCGTACATAACGTGCCGAGAGCGGCTGCCCCCAGCACCGTGGCGAGATTGGCCGTCAGGAAGACGGATAAGCCAAGTCCGGTCAGAACGGCATTAAATCCGAACAATCCCTGATGAACGGCCGACTTGTCGGCCCCGCCCAGATAGGCGACCAAGGTGCCGATCATGGCGGACAGAAGGGCGATCACGCCCAGCTTGACATGAACAGTCGCCAAGGCGATGACAATAATGAGGCCTGTCCAGGCATTCTCGATCAGGATCACTTGGGAGACACCTTTTAAGGATGCAAGGATAAAAGGAACCGGGTTCCATTTCAGATTTAGCGCATCAGCCTGAAGCTGTCTGTTCAGTATATAAATTCCTCCTTTCTAACCCCACTTCTCCTCAATTCTGAATACCCTCCATATGCCATACGAGACCGACCACGTCAGAATGAAAAGGACGACCAGGATATAACCGACCGAGCCCAGGTCCAGATTTTGCATATAGCTCCAGAAAGTGCCCTCCAGGCTGAATTGCTCTGCCGAGGTTTGCATAATTTCAACGAATGCAACGAACAGGGCGGCAATAACGGACATGGCCGTAACCGTCAGGTTATAATACATTTTGCGTATCGGCTTGTTAAAAGCCCATTGGTAGCTGGACGTCATAAACACGCCATCCGCCGTATCCATCAAACTCATGCCGGAGGCAAATAAAATCGGCAGCGACAGGACGCCGAGCCACGAAATGGAACTGCTGGCCGCATTCTGGGACATGGCGAGCAGTCCGATCTCCGAAGCCGTATCGAAGCCCAGACCAAACAGGAAGCCAATAAAATAAATATGCCAGCTGCGGCCAACCAGTTTGAACAGAGGACCGGTCAAGCGAGCTATGAAGCCTCTTGAATCCAGAAGCTCCTCCATTTTCTCTTCCTGGCCGGGCATCTGTTTCAGCTGCCTGAATACCCGGTACATCTGCACCAGAATGAACAAGTTGATGAGCCCGATCAGCAGCAGAAATATGCCGGAGACGGTTGAGCCGATCACGCCTCCCCATTGCTCCATCATCGGCAAATTGCTTTTTACCCAGTTCATGGAGAAGACAACCCCGACAGTTAACAACAGGACAACGGTAGAGTGGCCAAGCGAAAAATAAAAGCCTACGCCTGCCGGGTCCCTCTTTTGCTCAATAAGCTTGCGAACCGTGTTATCGATCGCCACGATATGATCCGCATCAAAGGCATGACGAAGCCCAAGGGTATAAGCTAGTACGCCAAGTCCCAGCATGGCCGGGTGATGCGGAAGGGTGACGAGCAGGAATGCTATTCCGATGATATGAAGGCCCACAACGCTCCCAAAATATTTCATCCAGGGTTTGCCTGATAGTGTACGTCGTAGCAACATCATTTCACGGCTCCTCAGGCGTAAATTTAATATTTTCTGAGAAACACAGGCTTAAGCCCCAGCCATTGCTCGCGAACCAACCTTTGGCAGGCCGCAAATAGCCGCTCAATATCCTGTGTGGACGAAGCGAGTACACGCACCGAAAACCCAGAGACGGGAAGCATGGACAGCCCCATTCTGCACGGCACTGTCTCGGCGTCCATGGCCTCATAGAGCTGATCCAGAAAATCCGAAGTCATCTGCTCACCAACGACGATCAGCGACCCGAAATGAGTATACCCCTCCAGCAAACCAATGCCTGTCAGGTCTTGCTCCGAAGGATTCAGTCTCACCTGATCGTATACGGCCAGATCACCGTCTACATAAATTTCCGTCTTCAATCTCAGCTTGTCGTAGCTGAATAATTCGCCATCCGGCGACCATCCCGGTGTTACGATATCACTGAAGATGAGCGTTGAGCCCCGCTCCATCCGAATCGTTGTCTTTTGCTTGTACTGTGCATGCCGGTAAGCAATGAGCGGATCGGGCACATATTCAAGGAAGCTGCCCTTTTTCATCCGGATTTCCATATCCTGAACCGGCGCCGTATTTCGGGTCTTGTATACTTTGGTCGACGATTGGGTCGTGAGCAGCAGTTTGGCGTCTTCGGCGAGCTCGATATCCAGCTTGTACCGGTCACCGTCCACATACCCGCCACCCGGATTTAAAATATAGTAATGCGGCTGTCCGGATTCATCGGGATACAGTGGGCGAGTCAGCTTGAATGCATTTTCATAGTACAAATCCGTCGCTATGGTCTTCCCATGCTTAGGAGCAACCGCCAGCCGCAGATATCCCGTCCATTTCATTGTTATTCCAAGCCTGCCAGCATAGCATTGTCCTTGATCCATTGGATTACTTCATCAAGACCCTGGTTGTCCTTCAGATTGGTGAATACAAACGGCTTGTTCCCCCGGAACGTATGGGTGTCCTTAGCCATCACTTCCAGGCTTGCGCCGACGTAAGGCGCCAAATCGATCTTGTTGATAATGAACAGATCGGATTTGATCATGCCCTGTCCGCCTTTACGCGGAATCTTCTCGCCTTGCGCCACGTCGATAATATAGATGGAGAAGTCTACCAGCTCAGGGCTGAACGTCGCCGCCAGGTTGTCGCCGCCGCTTTCCACGAATATAAGCTGAACCTCCGGATGCCGCTTCACAAGCTCATCAATGGCCGCGAAGTTCATCGACGCATCCTCCCGGATCGCGGTATGCGGGCAGCCGCCTGTCTCCACGCCAATGATCCGGTCTGTCGGCAGCACGCCGTTTTCCATCAGGAACTTCGCATCTTCCTTGGTGTAAATATCGTTGGTGACGACAGCCATGCTAATGTCTTCGCTCATGTACCGGGTTAATTTCTCGACAAGCATGGTTTTTCCGGCGCCGACAGGACCGCCGACTCCGATTCTGATTGCTTTCATATCCGTTCCCTGCTTTCTGTGATGGTATGATGTTAATGCCGATGCCTCTAGGACATAAACAATCGCACGTGCAAACGCTCATGGATCATTTGCGAGCATTCAAGGCCCGGTGATGCGATGCCCAGATCGTCCGGCTCTAATTGTCCGATTCTGTCCAGCGCCTGGGACAGTTCTTCCTGAAGCTCATGAATGAGCTGCTGCCCGTCGGTTTGCCCAAGCGGAATGCCTCTGACGCCATTTTGAATTAAACTGGTCGTGCATGAGAATAAGTAAGACAGCAGCGCCTGGGATGGTGAAATTTCAAAATGCCTTGCCAGCAGAGCGAATACAATAGCCGGATGACCGAAGGAAAGCCCTTCCCGGACCCGCCGCTGGTAGTCAGCCAGAGAAGGCGCCTGGTACAGATCGTTGCCAAGCTTCAGCATCCGCTCCCCCATTCGCTGGCTCGCCTCTCGAACCTCCCTCGGAAGAAGCTGGGCGAACAGGATGCGGTCAATCTCCCAGACCTTCTCCGGCTCGCCCGCCTGAAGCGCTTCGGATACAAGGCGGAAAGCCAGCCCATCTGAGTAGATGAGCTGCTCCCGAATGTAGACTTCAAGCCACTTTTTGAAGCTGTGTTTGTCCGTAACCTTGCCTTCCTGCATGTACGTTTCCAGCCCAAAGGAATGACTGAACGCCCCGGTCGGCAAATTCGAGTCACACCATTGAAGCAAAGTAAGCCATTGCTTATCCATGGCTGTGGCCGATATGGCGGAATGCCCGCTTGACCTGCCTCTTCTCGCGGGAAAATGGAATGCCCTGCTCCTGCAGAAGCTCTTCCACCAGATAATCATATTGGATCAGCATCGCATCTCCTTCGAATTGAGCCGGCAGATGGCGGTTACCAAGCTTATGGGCAATATCGCCCATCTCCTGCAGTGTCCGCGGACGGATGACAAGAAGATCATCCGGAACCACATCGATCATGATGAGGTTATGATCATCCATGTACAGAATGTCTCCGGCTACGAGGTCTTTCGCTTCCTTCAAGCGAATGCCCAGCTCCTTGCCATGGTCGGTTGTCACGCGTTGGATTCTTTTTACCAGATCGCTGCTTTCCAGATATACTTTTTCAATATGACGCTTCTTCAGCTCTTCGCCGCTTAGCAGATCGACATGGGTTACAACTTGTTCAATAATCATCGGGTTCACCTCAGAATAGGAAATAGCGCTGAGCCATCGGTACAACATCAACGGGCTCGCAGGTCAACAGCTCGCCGTCCACGCGCACCTCATACGTTTGCGCATCAACCGTGATCTCCGGCGTTTCGGCGTTATGCTTCATATCTTTTTTGCTTACATGGCGAATGCCGTGAACCGGCAGCACCATTTTTTGCAAGCCCAGTTTCTCATGAACGCCAAGATCATAAGCTGCCTGGGATACAAAGGTGATGGAGCTGCTTTGCAGCGCTTTGCCGTAGGATGCAAACATAGGGCGGTATAAAATCGGCTGCGGCGTCGGAATGGAGGCGTTAGCGTCTCCCATCAGGCTGTGGACGACCATGCCGTTCTTCATGACCATCTCCGGCTTCACCCCGAAAAAGGCCGGTTCCCAGAATACGAGGTCCGCAATTTTACCTTCTTCGATGGAACCTACATAGCTGCCGATACCTTGAGCGATAGCAGGGTTAATTGTATATTTGGCTACATACCGCTTGACCCGCTCGTTGTCGCCAACACCGACATCTCCCGGCAGCTTGCCTCTTTGCTTCTTCATTTTGTCGGCGGTCTGCCAGGTCCGCATAACGACTTCCGCTACCCGGCCCATCGCCTGAGAATCGGAGCTCATAATGCTGATAATGCCAAGATCATGCAGTATATCTTCGGCAGCGATCGTCTCTTTGCGTATCCGCGAATCGGCGAAGGCGATATCTTCAGGCACCTTGGGGCTTAGATGATGGCAGACCATCAGCATATCCAGATGCTCGTCGATCGTATTGACCGTGAACGGACGGGTCGGATTCGTTGAGGCGGGGAGGACATTGGCATAACCTGCCATCTTGATAATATCCGGGGCATGTCCGCCTCCGGCACCTTCCGTATGGAAAGTATGGATGACACGGCCATTAATCGCAGCAATCGTATCCTCGACAAAGCCGAACTCATTCAGCGTATCGGTGTGGATCGCCACCTGAACATCATATTCGTCTGCGACACGCAGCGCATGATCGATGGTTGAGGCCGTAGCGCCCCAGTCTTCATGGATTTTCAAGCCGATCGCTCCGGCACGCACCTGCTCGGCCAGCGGCTCTTCGGCTGATCCGTTCCCTTTGCCCAAGAAGCCGACATTGATCGGGAAACCTTCCGCAGCTTCAAGCATACGATAGATGTTCCACTCTCCGGGTGTACACGTCGTCGCCTTCGTGCCTTCCGCAGGGCCTGTCCCTCCGCCGATCAGCGTAGTCACACCGGAAGATAGGGCAGCTTCGACTTGCATCGGGTTAATAAAGTGGACATGGGTATCGATGCCGCCTGCCGTTACGATTTTGCCCTCGCCGGCAATGATTTCGGTCCCTGCACCGATGATAAGGTCCACGCCATCCATCACCAAGGGGTTGCCGCTTTTGCCGATGCCGGCAATTTTCCCGTCGCGGATGCCAATATCCGCTTTATAGATCCCGGTATAGTCCAAGATAATCGCATTGGTTATGACGACATCCATAACACCTTCTGCGCGCACCGCCAGCGGATGCTGTCCCATACCGTCGCGTACCGACTTCCCGCCGCCAAATTTAGCTTCTTCCCCGTACTGTGTATAATCTTTTTCGATCTCAATGAACAGCTCTGTATCCGCCAAACGGACGGCATCTCCAGTTGTCGGTCCGTACATATCTGCATATTGTCTTCTTGACATACTGAAACTCATCATTATTCCTCCCTTATACTTCTGCTGTAAACTGTGCGATGCTGACCGCGTACGTCTATCTGTTCACTGAGCCTTCGGTTTTGTTATTGAATCCATACACACGGCGTTCTCCGGCAAAGGGGATCAGCTCTATCTTTTTTGAATCGCCGGGCTCGAAGCGCACGGCTGCACCGGCCGGGATGTTGAGCCGCATGCCAAATGCAGCTTCCCGATCGAACTCGAGAGCTGTGTTTACTTCGTAGAAATGGTAATGAGAGCCTACCTGAATAGGACGATCCCCCGTGTTAAGCACCTCGAGGGTGATACTCTTTTTTCCCGCATTGCAAATGATGTCATCATTCCGCAAAATATATTCCCCTGGGATCATATCCATTTCTCCTTCTCTTCTGAATGATGGATGGCTAGATAAAAACTATTTGATCGGTTCATGAACCGTTACAAGCTTCGTCCCGTCCGGGAAAGTAGCTTCCACTTGCACGTCATGGATCATTTCGGGAACACCTTCCATAACATCCTCACGCGATAGCACCTTCGTGCCCTCTCTCATAAGCTCCGCAACGGTTTTCCCGTCCCGCGCTCCTTCCAGAATTTCATAAGTGATCAACGCAATCGCTTCGGGATAATTCAGCTTAAGCCCTCTCTCCTTCCGGCGCCTTGCCAAGTCAGCCGCTACCACAATCATTAATTTCTCTTGCTCTCGAAGCGAGAGTTTCATAATTCAATCCTCCTTGTAGGAATTGTGTGATGTTGAGCCTGATTGGTGCGTTTTTCCTGCGGAACAAGATTATTCTAGCGCAGTGACATTAAAATTAGATTAATGGCATATTATTCTATGGTTAAATATTTACACTTAAATTAATATTTTCGTTTTTTCGACACAAAAGAGGTGCCCTCAGCCATTTTCATAGCTTTGGGGACACCTGTGTAGAGATAATAAAGTTGTAAACTGGTAGCCATTTTGTACAATAATCGTATTAAGCTAACTGTTAGAATGTTTGTAATAGGGGGGGGAATTTCATTGATTGAAGTAGATAATGCGGTATTAAATAATATTGCTTGGTGTGGGATTGTTTGTGAGTCACATGGATTAATTCAAATTTCAAGTGAACGTGTATGGGGATTGCGTTCTAAAGCACCCGAACTATACCCCGATATCATTACTTCAAGCAGGCATACAACAAGTGATGAAGTTCATCGTTTTATTGGTAATCGAGAAATATTCAGTATAAAAGATAGTTTTGCTAATCTTAATATGGTGCCATATGGTTTTACAGTATTATTTGATGCAGAATGGATTTGTCATGACCCGGTTGCTGATGTTGATCACGTTCAATCAGAATGGACCGTTGTATCAACTGAAGAAGATTTAGCAAAGTGGACCTGCGCAAGCGGATTGCAGAAAGTATTAAAACCAAAGCTATTAGAGCGGAAAGATGTGAAACTCTTTTTGCACGAAAATAATGGTGAACTATCGGGATTCATTGTTAACTTGAGTGCCAATGCAGTGGGGATATCGAATGTATTTTCAAACACCAATAAAAACATTTGGTCAGATATTGCTCCAATTGTTTCAAGCTATTTCCCTGGGATACAGATGGTTGGATATGAAAACGGTGATGATCTTACAGCAGCTCTCTTATCTGGGTGGGCATCCATAGGTCCACTTCGTGTTTGGATGAAATCACACGACTGTTCCAATTGAGTTCATATGGGGGATGAATGGGGTGGCCTCGCTAGAAGACCGGAACTCCTTATACCATAAGAGATTCCGGTCTAATACTTTAAAAGCTTACTTGAAATTATCTGTTATGCTTGCCGACGTATCCTTGCGTCGGTTACTGCTTGATCTCGTGCCCTTTCAACGGATTGTAATTCGGATCCAACAAGCGTGCCGCGGGTTCCAGAGGATACATGCTGGCGTAGCGGACTCCGAGCTCCGATGTTTCCCACACGTAGAACCGGCCGTCCTCCTTCTTGCTCAGCGCATACAACACAAACCGATGCTGGCTCCGGAAATACGAAGTGTCCGATGGTTTTGTCTTATACAGCACATGCCCCACCACATAATACAGTCGGACAGTATCCGTGCTGGCTAAAAGGTTGACTGGCGCTATTTTTGTTCCGATAAAAGTCAAGTCCTCAGGGAACAGTTGGTACTCCAGCTCGGATTTTTTAAACTGTTCGGCCATCGGGATCCTGTTGGAGTTCAGGGAGGCAGGGTCGTTGGTTGCTTCATAGGCTTTCATATCCTCGGCATTCATGGCGGATAACCTTGCCTCAAGCAGTTTGCTAACCTCGCTCTTGTCCTTATCGGTAAAAGGTTCAAGTTCATAGCCGTCTTTGGAAATTTCACCGTCCCAGTAGGGGTCAAGTTGGGAGAAATCATTCCCTTCCATCTTCCAATCGCCATCTGTCGTCCGGACCAGCACGTAATACGGCTCGCGCTTTCGCAGTTTTGAACCGATCCGGTACTGCTCTGAAACGGTGACGATTGCCATTCGATCGGTCATGTGAAGAAAGGCCATCTTCTCTGGTGTGACGTCTATTGGATGCGCCTGGAGATAGTCGGCGTTAGCCTTAGCAGCCTTCTGGTCGCTTGTATCACTGATCGTGCTCAGGTAGAGGCCGGCATCTCCCTCACGAATCGCCTTCAGGTGAGCTGCGACCGTCGAAGCAATCTTGGACTCCTCACTCAGATCCATGCCTGCGGGAGGAGAGAGGCTGAGCCATCTTCCTTCTTCAAAATATTTTAGCTCGATTTGGCCGGCGCCGTTCGCTTCGACGACAAAACCAGGATCAGGCTCGTTCATCTCATTGGGATTGGGGACCGGATATTGCTGAAGCAAGCGGTTCTCGTACACGACTCGAATGTGTACTTCCTTCGCCCATTTTGATACTTTTCGATACAAAGACATCGCTGTTTCGGGCAAGCGTTTTTCGGCAAGGGATATGTACTGAGCAAACGGATGGCTCGCCCCTGCGGAGGAGCTGGACTTCAGACGACCGTCATTTAGCTCGATCGTAAACGTGATCGAGCGTTTTTGTTTGTCAAAGTCCATCGTTAGATTATGGTAGGGAAGCACACCTTGCTCTTCGTACGAATCGGGCTTGAGCATGTCGGTCAGCGCCTCCCCGAGTGTTTCGTCTGTAATATCTTGAATGAATACCGTTTTCGATGCGGCGTCCCACTTCACACGCATGCCCGAAACTTCACCGACAAACCGCAAAGGCACATAGGCGCTGCCATCGATCAAGCGCGGCGGCAAGGACAAGGGAATTATTTGTTGATTGTCCAAAGACGCATAGGGCAAATCTATTCCCATATCCAGTGTTTTGCCTTGTTTTTCCGCGGAAATGAACTGCATTTTCGGAAACCATTCCACACGGTACCCGAGGTTTTCGAACAAAGTGCGCATGGGGACGAACACCGAACCGTCGATGAGCACCGGGTCCGTAGGAAATGTAATTCGCTCGCCGTCCAGGATGACCTCGATCCGCTGTTCTTCCGCATGAGCCGTTCGCAGCGAATCCTCAAGCATGACCGACATCAGGAAAATGATAAGTATAACAATATATCGCCGCATTTTTCTTGACCCGCCTATTCTTTTTTTGTCGAAGTTTGACATGCTAAACTATTTTCGACAAATTACCAAAAATTCCTTCACAGCTTGTTTCCCCCTCTTCCCCCCCCTGCTTTTTTTAAGGTTCCTGTAAGGTTCCTATTAAAACGCTGTAAGGTACGGCGAACTATAATCGTTCTTGTAGAAATACAAGGAGGATTGCTTTATGAAAACTATCTTACAAGCAAGCAACGTTCAAAAAATATACGGCACGAAGGAAAATCAATACAAAGCGCTGGAAGATATCGATCTGGAAGTGAAGGAAAGCGAGTTTATCGGCATCATGGGGCCTTCGGGGGCAGGGAAATCCACCTTGCTCAATATTTTGTCCACCATTGATACCCCGTCGTCCGGTGAAATCGTCATCGCCGGTCAAAATATCGTCAAGATGAACGAGGAACAATTGTCGGACTTCCGCCGCAATCAGCTCGGCTTTATTTTTCAGGACTATAACCTTCTCGATACGCTGACGGTCAAGGAAAATATCCTGCTGCCGCTTGCCCTATCGAAAGTTCCGGTCAAGGAAATCGAAGCGCGCGTCCATGAAATCGCCGATACGTTCGGCATCCGGGACATTCTCGACAAATATCCCTATCACATCTCCGGGGGCCAGAAGCAGCGGACGGCCGCGTCGCGCGCTATTGTCGCCAATCCGAGCTTGATCCTCGCGGACGAGCCGACGGGCGCATTGGATTCGAAATCGGCCACCAGCCTGCTCGAAAGCTTGACTCTGCTCAACGAACGGCATCGATCGACGATCATGATGGTCACGCACGATGCGTTCGCCGCAAGCTTCTGCAAACGAATCGTATTTATTAAAGACGGCAAAATGTATGCCGAAATTCATAAGCTCCAGCAATCGCGGCAGGAGTTTTTCCAAAAAATATTGGATGTCCTCGCTTCGCTTGGAGGTGGGCAGTAAATGACGTTAGTTCAGCTTGCCGGAAAAAACATCCGGAAAAACTTCACCAACTACTTTCTGTACTTTGCTTCGATGATTTTCAGCATCGTCATCTACCTTACGTTCGTTTCGTTAAAATACGATTCGACGATCTTGGCCACGTCGGACACGTCGCCCAAAATCAGCTCCGCCTTTACCGGGGCTTCGGCGGTTTTAATGATTTTCGTCGCCATTTTCATCTGGTACTCCAATGCCTTCTTCACCCGCAAGCGTAAAAAAGAAGTCGGCCTGTACTCGCTGCTCGGTGTGCGGAAGAAGCAAATCGGCCGGATGCTGTTCTACGAAAACTTGATGATGGGCCTCTTGGCTCTCGTGATCGGCATCCTGCTCGGGTCGTTATTGTCCCGAGGATTTGTGACGCTTTTGATGAAGGTCATGGGCTATGACGCGATGGCGAATTTTCATATTTCGCTGCAAGCGGTAATCAATACGATCATCGTATTCACCGTGATTACCGTCATTACGTCGTTCCACGGGTACCGATTGATTTACCGGTTCAAATTAATCGAGCTGTTCCAGGCGGACAAAGAAGGGGAGCAAGAACCGAAAGCCTCCTTGGTGATGGCGCTGTTAGCCGTACTGTGCATTGGCATCGGCTACTGGCTGGCGCTTCAAAACATATTGGACTCCACCGCTTGGCGAAAAATGGGCTTCATGGTGACGCCGCTCGTGATTGTTGTCGCCGTGATCATCGGCACTTATTTATTGTACAGCACCTTCATCGTGTACCTGCTGAAGATGGCCCGGAAAAACAAAAAAAGATTTTGGAACGGCGTCCAACTCATCAGCACTTCCCAGCTTCTGTACCGCATGAAAGGAAACGCACGCACGTTAACGATCATCGCCGTCCTGAGCGCAACGACACTGACGGCCGTCGGAACGGCGTACAGCTTTTATTACAACAACCGAAGCAGCGTCGCACTTGCCGATCCGAACAGCATGATGTTTATCGCGAACGATCAACGCATAGCAAATGAAGTCCAAGACCGGATTTCGCGCGATAAGAAGCATGAGGTTGTTTATCATGAGCGCATTCCGGGCCTGCAGATGAAGGTAGATATTACGAGCCTTAACAGTAAAATTTCCAGCGATATCGTGAGCTATACCCTCATTTCCAATACAGCTTTTAACAAACTGGCGGAAGTCCAGCAACGAAAAGATTCGCTGTCGCTGCAAGGACAAGAAGCGGCCGTATTGGATGCGGGGTATTACGAAGGGCTGTCGCCCGAATACGTAGGCTCGACGGTGTCCTTGAAGGCGAAGGAGCATGCGGAGAACGTTACCTTCACAAGCTTGAAGCGGTACAACGTCCTCAATCTTCGGACAGCGAATACGACAGTCGTCGTCAGCGATGAGGTTTTTGCCAGATTGCAAAAGGAAACCCCTCTCGTGAATATGGAAGCTTACAAGATTACGCACGAGGACGACGCGAAGTCATTAACGAGCGAGATTCAATCCATGCTGCCGCGGGAAGCGCACTTTTCCAGCTTCTACACGGATTATGCCGCCGGTATGGAATCAAGCGGGCTCATCATTTTTATGGGCGGGTTCCTGGGGTTAGTTTTTCTCGCCGCCACGGGAAGCATCATTTACTTTAAACAGCTCACGGAAGCCAACGCGGACAAGGACCGTTACGTCATTTTGCACAAAATCGGCGTGAATAAAAGAGAAATTCGCAAATCGATCGCCAAACAAATCTTATTCGTCTTCGCCCTGCCGTTAATCGCGGGAATCGCGCATTGCACCGTCGCATTAACTGCTTTATCAAGACTGATTCAAACGAATCTGGTGATTCCCGTCTTGATCTGCATAGGCGCTTACGCCTGCATGTACATCGTTTATTACTTTTTAACCGTCAACACCTACTACAAAATCGTAACCAAATCGAATGCATAACATGGAACGGGAGAGGACCTATGAAAAAACTCATCATTTCTTGCATTGTCATCGCGGCTCTTTTAGTCGGAGGCTTATTCTTCCTACAGAACGTCAATCTGAACCGGCTAGGAGCGGACGTCTATTATACGCAGGTTCAAGGGCAAGGAAAGAAGCTTGAAGATAAAATCGATAACGGAGAAATCATGGTCAGATACGAATACGAGCTGCCGGCTTTTGATAAAAATGGGCAGCAAAAGACGTTTAAGTTCTCCGCCCCGAAGCAGCTTCGGGAGAAAGCGTACCTCAGTTTGTTTGTGAAGGACGGAAAAGGCGTGACCTCCTACGAGGAAGTAACGAAAGAAGAGCTTCCCGGGAAAGCAAGTCAGCAATTGCAGTAAATCGAACGATCGTAAGGAGCCAACCACTATGAACCCATCCATCCCACAGCAAGAAAGGATCGCAGCCCTAGATATCATTCGGGGGCTTGCGTTATTCGGAATCTTGTTTATCAATATCAAAGGATATATCGTCCTCACCGAAGGGATGATCATACCGGAGTACACCGGAATTAATCAAGTGATCGACACCCTGATTCTCATGCTCGTGGAAAAGAAATTTTTCTCCATCTTCTCATTCCTGTTCGGCGTCGGATTTTACATCTTCGCCTCGCGCGCCGAGCGCCGGGGGGACAAGCCGCTTTGGCGGTTTGCCCGCCGCTTGCTAGTGCTCCTCCTCATCGGCATTATTCATGCCTTTATCTTCTGGGGCACCATCCTGCCGGGTTACGCGTTGATCGGTCTGCTTCTGCTTCCTTTCTACCGGGCCAAGGTGACGACGATCCGCAATTGGCTTGGCGGAATCGCCGGAGTGTACTTGCTTGCGCTCATCTCGAAACTGGCTCTGGGAGCCGCAGTTCCGCTATCTAGCGTGGTCGATTTTGTGATCTCCGATATGACTTTAATCTTCATCATGTTCTTGGCCGGATTTCTGGCGGCGAAGGCCGAGTGGATCAGACGGATCGGAGAATTGAAAAAGCGGCTTCGCTTGGTGCAGCTCGGGTCCTTACCGGTCTTTGCCGGGTTGTCGGTCTGGATCTGGACGGCCGCTCAGCATGGAACGGATGACTTGAAGCTCATCATTTCCTTGAGCGCCATTCCCGGGGTCTTACTGTATGTCACATCGATGTTTCTGCTGCTTGAGCACCGGACAGCCCGGATGATCCTTCAGCCCTTCGCACGGGTGGGCCAGATGGCGCTGACCAATTATGTCGCGCAAAGCTTAATCGGATCGTTGTTCATCTCGCTCATGGGCCTGGAGACGGTATCTCCCGTCAATGTGGTCCTCATCGCCTGCCTGATTATGATCGTGCAGCTCGTCTACAGCAGCCTGTGGTTCCGCTATTTTAAGATGGGCCCGTTGGAAAAAGCATGGCGGTTCATGACGTACGGCAAAAAACAAACCGCCAAATAAATCCCGATAATGCGCAAAAAAGCCGATGCAGCATGGCTTTCTTGCGCATTTGTTTCATACCCGCTTGATAAATGAAAAAAAGTGCCGCATACTCACACATAAACAGTGGTACATTAAACCTTTCCCTTCCCAGGAGGCACGATGACATGTCGATCAATAAAAAGGTTTTGATTATAGACGATGAGGAAGCGATTTTGAAGCTTGTGGCAACCGTTCTGCGCAAAGAAGGCATCGAGCATGTCATCACGGCCGCGACGGCGGAAGACGGATTCGCTCAATTCCAGCTTAAGCAGCCAGATCTGGTGCTGCTGGACATTATGCTGCCGGATGGGGAAGGCTATGACGTGTGCAGGCAAATTCGAGCGATCTCGAAGGCTCCAATTTTATTCCTATCGGCCAAGACGGAGGAAATCGACAAAATTTTAGGCTTTGCCATCGGCGGCGACGATTATATCACCAAGCCGTTCAGCCCCAAAGAGCTGGCTTACCGCGTCAAGGCTCAATTGCGCCGAGCCGATTACATGCTGCCGGAGGCTGTGAAGGATACTGTCTTAACGGCGGGCCCTTTTGCATTAAACGAACAAAAAGCAGAATTGTTAAAGAACGGGATTAGCATTGAATTAAAGCCGAAAGAGCTCGGATTAATGAAGTACTTCCTCCAGCACGTCAATAAAGTGATCAGCAAAGAAAGGCTTTACGACGCTGTCTGGGGGGAGGATTTTATCGGCATCGACAATACGGTTATGGTCCATATTCGGAGGCTGCGGGAAAAGATTGAAGAGCAGCCTTCGCAGCCTCGCTATTTAATTACCGTCAAAGGCTTGGGCTACAAACTGGCCGTAGAGGATGAATAGGTTATGAAATGGAAGTTAACAGTAAGATATCTGATCTCGGTTGTCTTCGTCGTTATCTTCATTATTTTCGTAAACCTGTTCCTTACGCTTGCTCTGTTCACGGCTCAATCTGTGTTAAATATCCCCATCTTTCAAGAAGAGGAATACTCTCCCGAGCAATTTACAAGACAGTTTCAGGAGCAGATCGTAATTTCCGGCGATGCACCGACGATTGCCGATGCAGGCAAGGAAGAGCTAAGCAGCAGGAACGCGTGGATTCAAATTTTGGATGAAACCGGCAAGGAGCTCTTCAGCTACAGGGCGCCGGGAGGGTTAAAGAAAAGCTACACTCCCTCAGAAATTGTGCAGATGTACAAGTACAAGGAAGTGAATGGCGAGACGACGGTTTTTGTCGGAGAAAAGAAAGCGGGCGGCCGCGCCTACAGCTATTTGATCGGGATGGAAAACCGCGATATCAACCGGTATTTTATTTTGTACGATAATCAATCGTTGTTTGGCATGGTGAAGGTCGGTGGCATCGTTCTCATTATCGATATTTTAATTACGTTACTGATCGGGTATTTCTTGAGTAAACAGCTGACCAAGCCGCTATATACGCTAATCGACGGGATCAAACGACTGGCAAGCAATGAATATTTTCATGCCCGGCCGGCTGGCGTCTTTAAGCAAGTATTCTCGAATATCAATCATTTGTCCAATCAGCTTAAGGCGAATGAGTCAGAACGCAAAAAATTGGACCAGATGAAAGAGGAATGGGTCACCAATATTTCCCACGATATTAAAACGCCTCTGGCCTCAATTCAAGGCTTTGCCGAAATGATGAAGGACCCGGATTACCGCTTTACCGAAGACGAAATCAGGGAATACGCCGACATTATCGAGAAAAAGTCGCTTTATATCAAAGAGGTCATTGAGGATTTAAGCTTAACGACAAGATTGAAGAACAAAGAACTGACGTTAAATAAAAAAGCGACCAATCTGGTCGTGTTATTGCGAGATATCGTGATCGATATCGTCAACGACCCGAAATACGCCAAGCGGCATATAGAATTTCATGCCAATCAAGAGCACATCCCGGCAGAGGTGGATGAAATTCTCGTGCGGAGAGCGATCCACAATTTAATTTATAACGCGCTTATCCATAATGACGCCAACGTGAACATCACCGTCCGGATTGAAAAGACCGATCGGATTCACATCGTCATCCAAGATAACGGCAAAGGCATCCGAAAAGAGGAGCTCGACAAAATTTTCGATCGCTATTACCGCGGCACCAACACCGGAGACGCGCATAAAGGCTCCGGACTTGGCATGGCGATAGCCAAAGATATTATCCAAGAGCACGGTGGAGAGATAGCAATTCATAGCGAGGTCGGCCGTGGGACAACGATTGACATTCGATTGTAGATTCGGTTCGGTGACGAGGGGAAGGGAGCGCGGCATAGCCGGCTCCCTTATGTTTTACTTTACGAGGACTTTAAGCGGGGAAGATTTCGTGGTACCGAAAGAGTTCACCAGCTCGCACGTATAAGTATACGTTCCGGGCTTTTGGTTCGTGAAGGTTTTGACCGCCTTCTGCGCTTGCGAGCTGTTGTCCGTCAGCTCTTCCTCATAGATGAGCGTATCGTTTTCATACAATCTCCACGTGTCGCCGTTATTACCCCACCACATGTTCATCGTGATCGCATAGTCCTTTTCGTTGTTCCAGTTGTTGTGGCTTAAGCTGGGGGAACCGGGAACGCCGGTCGCCTTCACCGATCCGCTCGCATTGCCGATTTTGACGCCAACCTTCATGGCGCTGCTGCCGGGGACATTCACGTCCACGGAAATTTTCGTATCGGTTCCTTCGTAAGTCGCGCTCGAAGGCTTCGTCTTCGGGCCGAACGATGTATTGAAACCGCTTCCGTAATAGTGGTCGTATCTTTCCCCTTTCTTGTTCGTGTCGAGCTGGCTGTAGCCGAGCGTGCCTTCATTGGCTTCTTCGAGATCGACCAGCTTCCGCTGCACATTCGTATTGCCGCTCTGCGTCTCATCCACGTGCCAGATCGCGATGCCCGGCTTGCCGCCATTGAGCGACTTTTCCAGCGCCCGGTCATATCCCACAAAGCCGCGGTTTTCCAGCAGGAAAAACTGTCCCGGCGTGCTTGTGTTGATTTTGACGACGTTGTATGCATTCGGGTTCGACGGCTGAACCGTGTTGAGCGTATAGTTATATGAGCCGTTCGTGCTCACTTCCGTCGGCTTCACCCATCCGAGCCGGTATTTGGACCAAGCGTCCATATGAACCGGCGTGGAGCCCGCGTAGTTGTTCCCGTATGAGCCCCACGACCCGCCGGCCATCAGGCTGTGCGGACCGACACCCATGGACTTGTAGTTCGTGTCGTACAGATCGGGCAGACCGAACAAATGACCGGTCTCGTGAACGAGCACGCCCATCGTCGCCATATGGTCGACATTACCGGGCTTACTGTGGATTTCGCCTTGCTGGATATATTCCAGATTCACCGTTTTGCCGTCTCCCTGCCATGTTCCCGCCGACCAGCGGTGCGCCCACAGACTCGGGCTCGGCGCTTGGTCACCGCCGTAAGCGGTTTCATAACCAGCCGTGACGGTAACCAGAAACAGCTCGTCCCTTGTGACTTTGCCGTCGTTGTTCGTGTCGAAGCTGGCAAAATTGACGTACGGATCGGCAGCCGCTATGGCGTCTCTGACGATTTTTTGGTTAGCTGCTCCGGTGCTGCCTCCCGTATTCGGATGCGGATAGTCGAGCTTGACATGAACGATGCCGTCGCCTTTTACACCGTAGGATTCCTCCGCAGGGCCGATCGTCATTTTACCTGCACTGACCTCTTTGTAGTAGTGCTTGACCGTGCCTTCCTTATCGCCAAAGAAGCGGTCGCTCCACTCGCTATCGGAATATTTCATACCGATATCGGTGAAATCCACGAGCAGCACAAGCAGCTTACGGGAGCTACCGGTGTTGATCGGCGCCAGGGACGGGCCGGGATCGGGCTCGCCGAGAAACGGCGCGACATTGGATTTGATCTTCTCCACGATCTGCTGTTCCTTCGCCCACTCCATCAGCTGCTCTTGCTTGAGCGCCTGCGCCGGTTTCGGGTCAATGTTCACTTTTGCCCCGCTCGGCTTCAATTCGATGCCATCAATTTCAGCATAATTCCAAAAACCGTTCTTGTCCCGCACTAATACTTCGTCATCCATCCCCTTCGTCCAGTTCAGCCATTCGTCACCCTGCAGAGCCGCTTGAAACGTCTCCCCTGTCGGCTGCTTGTACACTTCCGTTCCGCCATAAGCCGGAACCCCCAAGCTCACCGATGCGGTGCCGAAGTAGGCCAAAGCTGAAATAATTAAACCGCATGTCAATTTCTTCAATTTACCATACCTCCCTCATTTTTACTTCTCTTTTAGTATAAGGGATGGCCTAGCGGCTGAGATGAGTTGATAGAACTAGTAGGGAGCAATTATTTTATACGACGACTTGACTAGTTCATTTTCGGTAAATGGTAAATTTATCCTTAATTATCGACATCATGGCCGCTCTTTTGCAGTCCGGATGTCGAAACGGCCTGTCGATGGTGTCGACAGGTGACGGACGCGGACAACAAAGAAACCGGCCGCTCTCGATGGAAAATATAACCATGGGAACGACCGGCGGTGAAGGTCAAGCTGCGTGCCGGAGACGGGTATCGTTACGAAATGGAAAACTTAGCGGAGAAGTTCATTTTTTTCACAAAGGAGCTGTTCGCCCCGGCCTTAAACTGAACGTACAGCGTACCGTTCTTTTGCGCTGTAAAAATACGTCCGTAAGGGGTATTCGTATTATACGTGCCGAGCGCTTGACCGTCGGCGTCATACACGGTATAAGTAATGGGGAACCCCGAGTTATAGACGAAAACGGTAAGCTCTTCGCCTTTCTTCAAGACAAAAGCTTCTTTCTCGGTTTCCTCGTAAGAAATCAGCGAGTAATATTTTACAACCTCTCTTGCTTCCAAATTCGCATAGCTGCTAGGTGCGGCAGTACCGATGTCCGTTGGACTGCTTGCCATAATCGAGGCGGAGAAGGACAGCACCAGAGCCGTCGATAATGCGGCAGATACGA
The DNA here is from genome assembly GCF_000722545.1 of Paenibacillus tyrphae. Lineage (GTDB taxonomy): Bacteria > Bacillota > Bacilli > Paenibacillales > NBRC-103111 > Paenibacillus_G > Paenibacillus_G tyrfis. The sequence continues at coordinate 17,651 of NZ_JNVM01000021.1, read as the reverse complement.
TTTTCTTGTTCATAATTTCCCTCCAATGGATGATATTTGTAAAATCATCCCTATTATACCATTTACCATGATAGATTTCAATTTTCTGGTAGAAAATAGATCAAAGGAGGGAAACTTCAACCTGTCAGTCAGAGACTCCGGTCCCTCGTGCAGCCTGAACACCGCTCACCCGTCCGCCCCCCGTTACCCCGCCTGCTTCGCTCGAACCGCTCCTTGCGTCCTCTTGGCCGACCTCGCCCCGCGGATGGTGTCGAGGTTCACCAGCAGAATGCCGACGATGATCGTAGCCCCTCCCGCGATAGCTTCCCAAGTGACCGCTTCCCCGTACAGCAGAGCGCCTAACGCAAAGGCGATTAACGGCGAAATATAGAGCCACGTGGTCGGGAAGAACGGATTCGTCCGCGCCACGAGCCAGTAAAACAAGCTGTGCCCCATCATCGACCCGACCACGGTCAAATACAGCAGCGCTCCGATTCCCTGCCCCGTTGTCAAAGCAGTCATCGGTTCGCGCTCCGTGAACAGGGACAGAACGAGCAGCAGAATTCCCCCGTGCATCATTTGTATAGCGTTCAATGCCAGCGGCGACGTCTCCGGGTACCGCACGAGCGCCCGCTTGGCATAGAGCGCACCCGACGCATAGAACAGTTCCCCGATCAGAATCGCGCCGCAGCCCACCACCCAGAACAGATTCGTCTCCACGGACAGGTTAGGTGCTACCAGCAGCCCCACTCCCGCAAAGCCAAGCACGCACCCGATAACGGAGCTGCGGCTTGCCTTGCTCCGCAGCACAATGCTTTGAATCAGCAATAAGAAAATCGGCCCCGTCGCGGATAAAATCGCCGCCAGTCCGGAGCTCACATACTGCTCGGCCCAATACAACGTCGCGAACGTGCCGAACGTCAGCCCGATCCCCGTCGGCAGCAGGTCCTTGCGCCACAATAGCGAGAAGCGCACTTTTCCCGTCGCCAACGCCCAGACAAAGATCAGGACGCCCGCAAGCAGGAACCGTAAGCCGGCCGAGAAGAACGGAGAAAGTCCCGCGTCGATCCCTACCTTGATCATCAAAAACGTCGTGCCGAAAATCAAACACATGACAGTATAGCCCAACCACACCATGTCTCTCTCCTCCTTCTATTTCTCCATCATAGAAGAAGGGGCGCAGAACAGATCAAATATCGCAGAACAGATGGCAAAAAAAGTGCTACAATGGAGATAAAGAAAGGAGCGTACGACGCGTGAGCAAAATCTACCCATCCGCTGCCCAGCCTGCCCGGCTGTACGAGAGCGTCTGCGACGACATCCTGAAACGAATCGACCGGGGGGAATGGAACGAGCGCGGCAAGCTTCCTTCGATCCGCGAGCTCGCCCAGGAGCTGGGCGTTCACCGGCTGACCGTGTTCAAAGCCTACCAGCTGTTGAAGCAGAGCGGCAAAGCATACGTGAAAGACAAATCCGGCTATTATCTCAACACCGGCAGCTTGCCGTCCGACCTGACGGCGATGCCTGCCGTGCATTCTCATATTCAGCAAAATCCGCTATCGGATATTCAGCGGGTTCCGGTAGTTTACCAGTTCTCCCAGGCGCTGCTCGATCCGAATCTGCTGCCGAATCAATACCTCTCGGCTTACGTCAAGCAAGCCTTCGATCTGTATCCCAAAGTGCTCGGAACCTACGCCCCCGTCCAAGGCGATGAGGAACTGCGTGAAGCGATGGCCGAGTACTTGGCTGTACAACACCGCCTTGTTCTAACGCCCGGGGAGCTGCTGATCACTTCCGGGGCGCAGCAGGCGCTGGACCTGCTGGCCAAAACGCTGCTCAAGCCGCGGGACGTCGTGCTCGTAGACCGTCCGACCTACGGCGCGGCGATGGATATTTTCCGCAGCTACGGCGCGCAGCTGGCCGCCGTGGACATTCACCCGCACGGCTATGATTTGGAGCAGGTGGCCCGGCTGATGAAGGAGCGCAAGCCCCGCTTCTTTTATCTCAACCCGACATTCCATAACCCAACGGGCTATACTGTGTCCGCAGAGCAGCGGAAGCGCCTGGTCGAGCTGGCGGCGGAGCACCGCTGCCTTCTGGTGGAGGACGATCCGTTTCACGATATTTACTTCAAGCAGCCACCGCCGCCGCCGCTGTTCGCCTACGATACGGAAGGGTATGTCGCCTACATTCGCAGCTTCAGCAAGTATATCGCTCCCGGCTTGCGCATCGCCGCCGTAGCGGCCCGACAGCCGGTCATCGGCAATCTGCTAACCGCCAAGTCGCTCGCCGATAACGGGACGCCGCTGTTGAATCAAAAGATTTTTCTGCTCCTCTTCTTCTCCGACCGGATGCAGCGGCACTTGGAGAAGCTCCGCATCGCGCTGCACGTGCGGATGAGCATAATGGAGGAAGCGTTGTCCGGCACCGGCTTGTCGTGGACCAGGCCCGCGGGCGGCTTGAACTTATGGATCAAGCTGCCCGACGGAATCAAAGCGGGACCGCTGCTGGCGAAGGGTATGGAGCACTCGCTCACGTTCGTGCCCGGCACGATCTGCGATCCGCTCGCGGAGTTCGACGACCGGATTCGCTTGAGTTACTCCTATGCCAATGAAAACCAGCTGCGCGAGGGCGTCCAGCTGCTGGCCGGGCTGCTGCGGTCCTTGGCCTGATGCGCGGCGTAAGGTCAAAAGCCCGCCGCTCCCCTTCGGGAATGGCGGGCTTTGTAGTTTTGACAAAATACTAGAGGCTCCCGATCGTAACCAAATCAAGGGCTGCCATCCTGCTCAGGCTTCGTATACTTTAGCCCTCTCGTGCATCGTCTGGGAGTTCATTTTACTTATCTCATCGATGAGAGCAACACGGTAGCTGCCGTTTCCTAGTTGACCGGTCGTTTCGTAAGCGATCTCCCCTGCAATACCCATGCACAAAAGACCGGCGACGGCCGCCATGCGGTAATCCGCCGTAACGCCGCAGAATGAGCCGATAAGGGACGTACTCATACATCCTGTACCGGTTATAGAGCCGAGCATGGGATGCCCGTTCTCAATGCAAATTACGCTTTTGCCATCAGATACGATATCGGTCGCACCGGTGATTGCAACCGCACAGTGATATTGCTCCGCCAATCCGTTCGCAATATCGATGCCGCTTTGCAGACCGTTTTCCAAGTCTGCTTCGGAAGCGTCCACCCCCTTCGTTGTTGCGACGAGCCCGGCGATATAACGAATTTCGGACATATTGCCGCGGATGACGCTGAATTGTAACTGTTCAAGCAACATCCTAACCGTCTGATTGCGGAGCTTCGACGCGCCCGCGCCCACGGGGTCCAAAACGACGGGGATGCCCATCTCATTCGCCTGCTTCCCGGCGGCAAGCATAGATTCCACGGTTCGGCTATTCAATGTCCCTATATTCAACACAAGCGCAGAGGATATCGCGGTAATGTCAGCGGCTTCCTCGATATCGTCAGCCATAATGGGCGAAGCGCCGATGGCCAGCGTAACGTTGGCGCAGTCGTTGACCGTCACATAATTGGTAAGATGATGAACCAAAGGCTTGGTTTGCCGGACGCTGTTCACTAAATTGCCGATACTTGAGGTTAAGTTATTGTCCATCGATCTCACTCAGATCCTTTCATTAATCCGTTTTTGTAAAGCTCGTAAAAATGATGCGTGGGCCCGTTGCCCTTTCCGATCGACAAGGAATGCCGAATGGCCGTTGTGATATATTCCTTTGCCCGTTGCACCGCTTCCTGTAAGCTGCACCCCAATGCGAGGTTGGATGCAATAGCGGCTGAGTAGGTGCAGCCTGTGCCATGCGTATTTTTGGTATCAATACGCTCTGCGTCGAACGTATAAAACCGCTCCCCGTCAAACAAAATATCCAGTGCACTTCCTGACGCATGACCACCTTTGACAAGGACGTTTTTGCAACCCATGCGGTAAATCGCTTCAGCCGATTTTTTCATATCTTCGACATTGTGAATGGACATACCGGCGATTTTCTCCGCTTCCGGAATATTGGGAGTCAGGAGGTCGGCAAACGGAATCACCTTTTCGATCAGCGTGTCTATAGCGTCGGGATTCATAAGCGGACAGCCGTTTTTGGCATACATCACGGGATCGAGAACAATATTGGCGGGAGCGTATTGCTTGAGCTTTCCTGCGACGGCCTCCATGCAATCGGGCTGGGAAAGCATCCCGATCTTCACCGCGTCCACATCAATATCCTCAAACACGGCGTCGATTTGTTTTTCGATCATATCCGGCCTGACATCCTGAATGTCAATGACGCGGCTCGTATTTTCGGCGACCACCGAAACAATGACGCTCATGCCAAACACGCCATGCGCCGAGAACGTTTTTAAGTCGGCTTGAATGCCGGCACCTCCGCTGCAATCCGAACCGGCAATCGTGAGTACTTTTTTCAATTCTATCCTCTCCGCTCCGTTACATTGATAAAATAAAAAGCCCTTATCCTATTTACGACAAGGGCAAAATAACACGATGAATCGTTATTTGCTTCCCTACGCCAGTATGAACTAACAGGTTCAAAGGGTCAGGTTTTAACCTTCTCAACTACCAAGTAGTCCCCCCGCAAACAATAAGCCATATTCAGTTTTAGCGTACAAAAATAGAGCGCTCTCTCGTTCGTGGAAAGCGCCCTAATCATATACATATAGATGTAATGATTCGCTTCCCTACGCCGGTATTAACCGACAGGTTCAAAGGGTCAGGTTTTAACCTTCTCAACTACCAAGTAGTCCCCCCGCAAATTAGTTCCATTGAAACATACGCTTATCCAAAAGTCAACTGCATCGGACACGGTTGCTGATAACAAATAGGCAATTTTGTTTAGTATTTCATCAGAAGCATATATTCCCATATTCTCAATACCGTTGGACGCACTAAAAATAACTGCAATATGAGTATTTTTTGTTTCTCTGCATAATTTAACGGCTCCGGGGGATTGTCCCATATGGGGGGTTTCATCAAAACTTGGCAAGTAACAATATCTAAATACAACGCTAAAGTCGAAATCATTCGGCAGAAGTGAACTACCCGCCACCTACGCTTTGCTTAGGGGTGGGGGCTTCTAAGGTAATCGTACCTAGCGGTACGAAATTGATTTAGCTATCGAGCCTGTTCCATGCTCTATATAATTGATTATGCTAACAATCGCAATCCTTCACGCTTGATATTGATCGAAGCATTCCAGTCTCGATCTGCAACAAAACCACAATCGCAGTGGAATGTACGCTCAGAAAGAGATAGAAACTCCTTCACTCGACCGCAACATGAACAAGTTTTGGATGAGGGAAACCACTTATCTATTTTGATAAGCCTTTTCCCTTGTTCCTCTAACTTGTATTGGAGAAATGTCGTGAACATGCCCCATGCATTATCGGCAACGCTTTTGCCGAAGTTAAGGGTTCGTGACATTCCCTTCATGTTGAGATCTTCAATAACCACGCCATCATACCGTTTCGCTAATTTGNNGTGATAGAATACGCTGTTCCTTCGCTAATTTTTCCAAGGCTTGACGATAGAAATGAGGGTAATTGGCTGTCTTACCCTCTTCGCTATCAACAAATAAACCATTCATGGAAAAATCCAAGCCAACAACAGCTTGTACTTCTTTTTGTACAGGTTGATGTTCGTATTCGGTAAGAATAGAAATATAGTGTTTTCCTGTTTTTGTTCGAAAAACCGTACAAGACTTGATGACGTGATATGACGGAATTTCTCGATGCTGCTTCATTTTTACAAGTTTCAGTTTCGGTAATTTGATACAGCCATCCAAGAGCATAATGTTTCCGTTGACCACGTTTGTTGTATAGGACTGTCTTGCTTTGCGACTTTTGAACTTCGGAAATGCAGCACGTCCGGAAAAGAAGTTTTGGTACGCCTTTTGCAGATGAAGTTGAGCGTTTGCTAACGCAAGGCTGTCTACTTCCTTTAGCCAGGGATACTCACCCTTGTATTTTGCAGGTGTAGGTAACTTTTGTTTCCTCAATGCATCTTTATCATCCTTGAATTGCTCATAGGTTTCCTTTCGTTCAGCCAACATTTTGTTGTAAACAAAACGAACGCAACCGAAGGTTTTTGCAAGCAGTTGTTCTTGTTGAGGCGTTGGGTACAAACGGAACTTATATGCCTTGTTTGCCATGCCCAGTCACCTCACTTCATTCCCTGATTTTCGATATATTTCTTTATTACTTCCATAGATGCGCCACCCGTTGTAAGTAAGCAAAAACTTCTTGACCAAAAGTATTCTTTCCAAAGCTTCTTTCTTACTTGTGGAAACTCTTTTTTGACCAATCTCGAACTTGCGCTTTTATACGCATTGATGAACTTTGACAATTCGGTGTTCGGGTGTGCTTTGAACAAAATATGCACATGGTCCATATCATGATTCCATTTGACTAAGGATATATTGTAGTTTTCACCCAAACGAACAAACATATCTTTCACATAGTCAGATATGGTGTCATCCATCACTTTTCTGCGAAATTTCACAACCAAAACAAGATGATAATACAATAGGAACACTGAATGATTATTGTTGTCTAATCTCATTAATATAACAGCCTTTCTTTTATCTAAGACTGATTATATCGCATCGTACAAAAATGTGGCAATAAAAAGACTTTAGGCTTTGCCTACCGAAATTCATCTCCCACTTTCATCAAGCTTCGCAAGATTTAGAAGCGGGAGACTTCTTTCGGAGGGACGTTAAAACGATAGAGCCTCTTTTATAGCTTCTTGCATGCCATAAATATTCATGTCCTGTTATACATTCTTTTGTTTTGTCAAATCTATATTTTCCTTTGTGGGGAATTAAGGTGTCTTCTTGTTTCATATCTAAGGGCTTACCCACCAGCTCTCCAAATGCGCCTTCATGCTCTTTGGAAGTCCCTCTGTAGACAAAAGCTTGTATGGATGCGTCAAACAAAGGCCTGATCACATTTTCATAAGCAGGGAAGGTATAATCTTCAACATTCATATATTTATCTCTTTTATAATTAAGCAAATCCACAATTAAGGGGCAAAAATTTGTTTCCGCCATAGTACCACACACCTATTTATTAATGGGAATGCTCGAAAAAACTGCGAAACTTCTTACATAAAATATTCGTACTACTAATTTGTACATATTCCTAATTAAGGAGTTTTTTGCTATGAGCAAAAAAAGTATTGTTACATCCACTGTGTCGCTTATGTTGTCGTCTTCGTTAATTTTATCTGCATGTTCCACTTCTTCAAACAAAAAAACGCAGGAGGAAAAAAATTCGATGCCGATTGTTCAAAATAATAATCAAAATCAACAGCCAAATGGCAGTATAGACCCTAGATACAATCAAGCAACAGACGAAGCGATTAAACAATTATTTAACAAGATTTCGCCAAATGAACCCGGTTATGCTTATATTGCGAGTTTCGACGATGGCGCAACTTATAAAGGAGCCGTTGGTTTAGATTCGATAGAAAAAAAACTGCCGATAACGACAAAAACAATTTTTAATATTGCTTCAGCCTCTAAACAATTCACAGCATTTGCCATTTTACTGCTAGAGCAAGAAGGTAAATTGAATCTGGATGATTCTATTTTAAAGTATGTGCCTTCTCTTGGAACATATGCTAAGCCTGTAACACTAAGGCATCTGATTCATCACACTGGCGGATTAGTTGATTATATGGAATTGGCTGAAGCTGCGAATATTAAATATACCGATAAATTAACTGTAGAACAATCGCTAGAACACCTTAAAAATCATCAAATTGCAGATTTTCCAGTCGGAACAAAATATGATTACAGTAATACAGGATACTTTTTATTATCTTTAGTCGTGGAAAAAGCCAGCGGAAACAGCCTTCGTGAATTTTCGAAGGAGCGTATTTTTAAACCTTTAAACATGAACGACACCTCAATCGTGGATCGCTATCCGACCAATTTCCCCGTTGCTCGCGGCTACTCGAAGAATAGGCAAGGAGCCTATGAAATCTTTGAAAGCCCTTGGGAACATACGGGCGATGGAGCCGTTCATACCCATGTTGAGGACTTCGTAAAATGGGGACAAAACTTCACTACAGGTACGGTTGGCGGGAAAGACCTTGTTAAAAGAATGGGCGAAATAGGTCCGGAAACTTCTCCATCCGGAGAGGCGATTATTAACAATGAAGATTATGCTTTTGGCTTGTCGATTGGCAAAGATTTTGATCGTCATTACTTGGAGCATTCAGGAGGCTGGGCCGGCTACGCTTCACACTTTATGCGTTTCCCGGAAGAACGTTTGACTATTGCGGTATTGAGTAATTATGATGAGGCTCATTCTGAGAAATATGCTAACCAAATAGCGGAAGTGATTTTAGGAAAAAGCGCAAAAAAATAAAGAATATTTGACCTAACGGTCATTATTTAGACAAAGCTAGTAATGAGACAAAGGACTTTGAAGTCTGGATTTTCGTGGAACCATGCAAAAAAACAACCGCAGGACATGCCTGCGGTTGTTTCTTCAGGTAGAGCCTTCGGCTCAGCCCGCCTCCTGTCCCCGTCCTCCGCCGGTGAACTGGCTGCGGTACAGCTCGGCGTAAAAGCCTCCTTGCGCGAGAAGCTCCTCGTGGGTGCCCTGCTCGATCACGCTGCCTTTGTTCATGACGAGAATCAGGTCGGCCTCGCGGATGGTGGACAAGCGGTGCGCGATGACGAAGCTGGTTCTTCCTTTCATCAGCTCGTTCATCGCCTTCTGAATATGAACCTCCGTCCGCGTATCGACGCTGCTGGTCGCTTCGTCGAGGATCAGAATCGCCGGGTCGGCGAGGATCGCACGGGCAATGGTCAGAAGCTGCTTCTGGCCTTGCGAGATGTTCGACGCTTCCTCGTTCAAGACCGTATCGTAGCCGTCCGGCAGCGTCCGGATAAAGTGGTCCGCATGCGCCGCCCGTGCGGCCTGCACGATTTCGTCCTCGGTTACGCCTTCGCGGCCGTACGCGATGTTGTCCCGAATCGTCCCGTTGAACAGCCACGTATCCTGAAGCACCATGCCGAACAAGCTGCGCAGGTCGCCGCGCTTCATCTCCGTAATATCCGTGCCGTCGACGGTAATTCGGCCGTCGCCGACCTCGTAGAAGCGCATCAGCAGGTTAATCAGTGTCGTTTTGCCTGCGCCGGTCGGGCCGACGATCGCAATCGTCTGTCCCGGCTTGACGTCGATGTTCATGTTTTCGATCAGCACGTCATCCGGCTTGTAGCCGAACCGAACGCCTTCGAACCGGACTTCTCCCTTCGCCGCGCCAAGACGTTTTCCCTCGGCATGCTCCGGGTCTTCCTCCGATTCGTCCAGCAGCTCGAATACGCGTTCCGCCGAAGCGATGGTCGACTGAATGACGTTGGCAATCGTCGCCAGCTGGGTGATCGGCATGAAGAACTGCCGGGAATATTGAATAAACGCCTGAATGTCGCCGATCTCGATGGACCTCTTCGTGACCAGCAGCCCGCCGACGACACTGACGAGAACGTAGCCGACATTGCCGATAAAGCTCATCATCGGCATGATGATGCCGGAAATGAACTGCGCTTTCCAGCCGGATTCGTACAGCTTCCCGTTAATGCCGTTGAACGTATCGACCGACTGGCGCTCGCGGCCGAACGCTTTGACGATTTTGTGGCCCGTGTACATTTCCTCCACGTGCCCGTTGAGCTCGCCGAGCGCTTTTTGCTGCTCCTTGAAGTAGCCTTGGGAGCGCGAGGCGACCGCTTTGGTCACGATCAGGCTGAGCGGCAGCGTCAGGAACACGATCAGCGTCATAATCGGGCTGATCGTCAGCATCATCACGATGACGCCGACCAGGGTGATCAAGGACGTAATGAGCTGCGTCAAGCTTTGCTGCAGCGTGCTGCTGATGTTGTCGACATCGTTCACGACGCGGCTCAGAATTTCGCCGTTCGTCTTCGAATCGAAGAACTTGAGCGGCAGCCGCGCCAGCTTCTCGTTCACTTCTTTGCGCAGGTCGTACACCGTCTTCTGCGCTACGCCGGCCATCAAATACTGCTGCACATAAGCGAACGCCGCACTCACGATATATAATACCGCCAGCATCAGCAGAATATAATGAACATAGCCGAAATCGATGTGCGCACCCGGCACGCCCTTCATTTTCTGCATCAAGCCCTCAAACAGCTTGGTCGTCGCATTCCCCATCAGCTTCGGACTGACAATGCTGAAAATGGTGCTGATAATCGCCGCTACAAATACGGCCAGCAATTGAAATTTGTGGGGCAGCAAATACCGGGTCAACCGTTTCAAGGTGCCTTTAAAATCCTTCGCCTTCTGCACCGGCATCCCCGGGCCTCTTCCGAATGGGCCTCCGCCGCCGGGTCCCGGGGCTCTTCGTTGTTCACTCATTAGGCTTCCTCCTTTCCGGCTCGCAAAGCGACCGCGGCTTCATCCGGTTTTCCCGGTTCCTGGGCCGCGCCGCTTCCGGCAAGCTCGTCTTCGGAAAGCTGCGAGGAAACAATTTCGTGGTACACCTTACAGGTGTCCAGCAGCTCCCGGTGTCGGCCGATGCCCGCAATCTGGCCTTCGTCCAAGACGATGATCCGGTCGGCATCAATAACCGTACTCACCCTCTGAGCAACGATCAACACGGTAGCCTCTCCCGTCTCTTCCCGAAGGGCAGCCCGCAGCTTCGCGTCCGTCTTGAAATCGAGCGCCGAGAAGCTGTCGTCGAACACGTAAATATCCGGCTGCCGCACCAGCGCGCGGGCAATGGAAAGACGCTGCTTCTGGCCGCCCGATACGTTCGAGCCGCCTTGAGCGATGACCGAATCGAAGCCGTCCTTCATCTCGCTCACGAATTCCGTCGCTTGCGCGATGTCGGCCGCATGGCGAGTTTCTTCCTCCGTCGCATCCTCTTTGCCGTACCGGATATTGTCCCGGATCGTTCCCGAGAATAGCACGGCTTTTTGCGGAACGAAGCCGATCTTGGCGCGCAGCGCTTCCTGCGACATCTCTCTGACGTCCGTGCCGTCCACCAGCACGCGCCCGCCGGCCACGTCGTAAAACCGCGGGATAAGGCTAATCAGCGTCGATTTGCCCGCGCCTGTGCCGCCGATGATCGCCGTTACTTCGCCAGGACCTGCTTTGAACGTGATGTCCTCGATCGCCGGTTTTTCCGCGCCCGGGTAGCTGAACGATACCTGTTGAAACTCGATGTGACCTTTAAGCGTCCCGCCGTCTTTGGCCTGCTCGGGGTCGTTCAGCGTAGGAACCATGTCCAGCACCTCGCGAATACGAGCGGCGGAAACCGATGCACGCGGAATCATGACGAACATCATGGACACCATCATCAGCGAGAACATGATCTGCATCGCGTACTGCAGAAAAGCCATCAGCGAACCGATCTGCATATCGCCGCTATCGATGCGGAAGCCGCCGAACCAAATAATCGCGATGGTCGCAAAATTCATCGTCAGCATCATGACGGGCATCATGGCCCCCATAATCCGGTTCACCTTCAGCGCCGTTCCGGTCAGGTCGAGGTTGGCGTCGTTAAACCGGCGCTTCTCGTGCCCGGCGCGGTTGAACGCCCGGATGACACGAATCCCGGTCAGTCCTTCGCGCAGCACCAGATTCAGCTTGTCGAGCTTCTTTTGCATCTCTTTGAACAGCGGAATGCCTCTGCTCGCAATGAAGAAAATCGCTCCGACCAGCACGGGAATAATCACGATCAGCACAAGCGACAGCTTGGCGTCCTTCGACACGGCCATGATAATGCCTCCGATACAGAGCATCGGCGCGCTGACCATCATCCGCAGGATCATCGTAAGCACCTGCTGTACTTGCGTAATATCGTTAGTCGTTCTCGTAATCAGCGAGGCCGTGCCGATCCGGTCGAACTCCTGCAGCGAGAAGTTCTCCACATGCTCGAACACGCTGCCGCGCAGCCGCTGGCCGAAGCCTGCGGCCACCTTGGAGGAATAATAGCTCGCCGCCACGGAACAGGCCGTGCCGGCTGCCGCCACCAGCAGCATAAAGCCTCCGATCTGCAAAATATAGGATGTATCTCCCTGCTCAACCCCAATATCGACAATATCGGCCATGAGCGTAGGCAGATACAAGTCGGATAAAGACTGCAGGAAGATCAAAGCCAGCACGATAGCGATAGGCACACGGTACGGCTTCAAATAAGCAAACAACTTCAACATGCTTTATTATCATCTCCACTCGCTTGGACCCGTCTCCGGCACCAGAAAATGCCGGTTAGATAGACCGTTGAATATTTTATATATATATTAATTAAACAATTTAATTTTATGCTTGGTTTTCGTCCGTGTCAAATCCAAATTCGACTAAAAAAGAATGCCCCTCACCCGGCTCGGGCGGAACATTCTTTACCTACAACGATAGCCGAAGCACTATAATAATAGAAAAAAGGAGGGATTCGGATGCGGGACCGCACCGTGATCATAACGGGGGCCAACTCCGGAATGGGGCTCGCTGCGACGGTAGAGCTGGCAAGGCTGGGGGCGCATGTCATTATGGCCTGCCGCAGCCGGGAACGCGGCGAACAGGCGCTGCAGGAAGCGCAGCGGCAGAGCGGCTCGGACCGGCTGCGGCTGATGCAGCTGGATCTCGGCTCGCTCGCTTCCGTCCGTGCCTTCGCCGCGGCGTTCGATGAACAGCATGACACGCTGGACGCGCTTATCAATAATGCTGGCGTCGTCGCAATCAAGCGGCAGACGACCGCCGACGGCTTCGAGGCGATGATGGGCGTGAATCATCTGGGACACTTTTTGCTGACCAATCTGCTGCTGAAGCCGCTTCTCCGCTCACCGCAAGGACGGATCGTCACCGTATCGTCCGGTGCCCATAAGATCGGAAACATTCATTTCGACGATCCGCATTTGACGAAAGGGTACAGCGTGTGGAAAGGCTACGCGCAGTCCAAGCTGGCGAACATTCTGTTCACGAAGGAGCTGGCGGAGCGGCTGAAAGGAACGAAGGCGACGGCCAACTCACTGCATCCGGGGGCCGTCGGCACCAACCTCGGCGTCGACCGCACCACCGGCTTCGGCCGTAGGATTCACACCTTGCTGCGGCCGTTTTTCCTGACTCCGGAGGAGGGCGCCCGCACGACCGTTTACCTCGCTTCGAGTCCGGAGGTAAGCTCCATCAGCGGGCAATACTTTTGCCTCAAACGGATTGCGCCGGTATCGGCCAGGGCCCAAGACATGGAGCTTGCCCGCAGGCTGTGGGCCTGGAGCGAGCAAGAGGTGGGGCTCTCCGGCAATACGAAGCCGCGGCGCTGACCGGCAACAGCTTGTCCATTCGGGCCCGTCTTCGGACGGGCGCAAATGTCCGGCGGCCCTAGCGGCTTCCCATTACCCGAACGCTGCTCGGAATACGGCGCGGCGCTTCCACGCTTCGGGCCATCAAGTATTGGGCCAGATAGTAGGTGACCATGACTCCGTATCCGGCCCATGCCATCGGCGTCACGAATTTGTTCCATGCGAGCAGCGAATCGGAGAGGAAGAATAGGATCGAGCCGATCGCAGCGTTTCGGCTGCCGCTCAGGACGGCCGCCCAGACCATAACGGAAATGACGGCCACATAAACTACGATAGGAATCCACAGGCTGCCGTTGCCGGGACTGGCGAACATGCCGTCATGCAGTCCGGTCAGCAGCCCGACGCTGTAAATGGCAATAGGGAGCAGGGCCAGCAGGCGTACAAGAGTCGGACGGCGGCGGGTCAGCAGCGCCAAGATGTAGAACACGTGGGCGATCAAGAAAGAGCCGACGCCCAGCGCAAACCATTGATTGCCGGGGAGGAGCAGCAGCGCGTCGCCGATGACGGAGAAGCCAAGCCCGGCAAGCATCAAGCCCCGGTATACGCGGGAAAAGGGAACGGCTGTCAGCGCAAGCGCGATAATGAGCAGCATCGTCCCCGGTTTCAGAATCCATCGCAAGAGCAGGTTCTCGGCCACCATAGCGATGAGATACGCGGCCCCGGAGCAGAGAATCGCCGCGGGCAACAGTTTTCGGTGCATTTTCATAAACCTCCCTGCTTGAATGTAGCTAACAGGTTCAGTTTAGCAAATGCAGTTTAAAACACGTTTAAAAGCCGGAAGCCTAATTAAGTAAGTCTCCGGGAACAACCCACAGCCAGGAGCCCCGCGCTAATCACTGCCGTCACGACGGCAATGATGTGCAAACCTGAAGTCGTCACCGAGCCGCCGAAAATAAGCCCTAACAAGCTTGTAGAAAAGATGCTGCCTACGGAACGGAAGGTCTGAAACAGCCCGGAAGCAATGCCGGTGTCTTCCGGCTTTGTAATGCTGTACAATGCCGTAGAAAGCCCCATGTTGTTCATTCCATTCGAAATACCGATGACTGCAAAGACAAATAGAATGATGGTAATAGGGGTATGGGGCCCAAGCACGAGCAGCAGGAGCGTTCCAATCGCAAGCACGATACTGCCGACGATGATGGGCTGCCGATAGCCGGATCGGCCAATCATTCGGACGGCAAGAGGCGTCGTAAGCACACCGATACCTGCGAAAGGAAGCATTAATAATCCGACCATCTGCGGGTCATATCCTCTAACTTGACCTAACCACAAGGGCAAACCAAAGAAGAGAGAATAGAAGACCATGTTCAGACCGGCATACTGGGCAAATACGGACGTGAGCCGGATATTCGATGCCAGCATCTTTACGTCAAGAAATGGCTTATCCGTGCGCAGCTCCCGCAGGATCAGGAGTGCCGCGGCAATCGGAACGATGATCAGCAGCCACCACTGTGTTCCTTTACCCAGCGAAATCAGGAAAAGCATCAGGCTTGTGAACATCCCGCTGAACAAGACGATTCCCGGCAGATCAATCATGTGTAGTACGCTTTTTCGTTCATCCGAAGGCGGATTTTTGCTGTCCGCAGGGACCCACTTGAAAACCAGGAGGAGCACCAGCAACGCAATCGGTATGTTGATCCAAAAGATCGACTGCCATCCCGAATAGGCAACAAGCAGACCTCCCAAAGTCGGCCCGAACGCGGCCATGACATTCGCAGCGATGGAGATTAAACCGAGCGATGAAGCCGAACTTTTTCCTTCGGTATCGTCCGCCGTTCGGGAAACAGAGCGCAAGATGGACAGACCTGCCGGAAAGGCGCCCGTAGTTCCGAATGCCTGCACGATCCTTAAGACCAGGAGCCAACCGAATGAAGGCGCCCACACAGAAAGGATACTGCTGACGATAACCAGAGCCATTCCGATGCTGAATACGCGACGAGGCCCGAATAAATCCGCAAGTTTACCCATCAGTGGCTGGCCTACCGTCGCTGCTAAATAGAAACTCGATATCAGCCAAGTGACAGTCGCTAGGCTTATTCCGAAGTCGGCCCCAATGTTCAGAAGCGCAACGGAGATCATGGAGGAATTCAAAGGATTGAGTAAAACGCCGAGCGCAACGACCCACGTAACCCGTTTGATTAATTGCTGATGGTCTGACCCTTTTACGGTAGCCATCCATTTCGTAGACGATGCCAACTTATTTACCGCCTTTTCGCGTAATTTGAATACCCCTGTTTCGGCCGATGAAAAAAGCAGTGACGGACTAGGCACTTTGAAAGACCTAGACTGCAACTGCTTTTCTTCTACTTATCGTTCGTGTTAGAACATCAACTGTCCTTTTGATGTCCTCGAATGACCGCTTCTTCCGAGGTCATCGTGACAATTTGAAAGACTACTCCGAATTTGTCGGTAACGACAGCAACGCCAGGGCTAAAATGAGTTTGCAGCAGCGGCATGTTCACTTGACCTTCTTGCTTCAGCAATTCGTAAAACTTCCTCGTTTTCTCTATTTCATCGGTCGTAATACAGATTTGAATTTGGTTTCCGCTTCGATGAGGGGTGCTAGGCTCCATATCGGCAACCATGATGTTGGCCATGCCGACTTTTAAAACGGCGTGTGACACCAAACCCTTCATATGTGCTGGCAGAGGGGATTCGGGGTTTTCCGGCGCGTCACCATAGGTTTGGATGAAAAGGACGCTTGCCTCCAAGGCTTCTTTGTAAAACTCAATGGCTTGCTTTGCTCTTCCGTCCATCATTAAGAAGGCGGTCAATTGCACGGTCATCGTGAATACAACTCCTTTAGGTTTTGGGATATGTTCAACACAGCTATTCAGCTGGACTTGATTCTTATTGTAGCCTATAATAGTGACAACTATTGTCACAAATAAAAAAATAAATCGGAGCCATGCCATGTCCAAATCGAAACGACTGATGGATCTGATGATGACCGTCAACCGAAAGAAGAAATTTACCGTCAAGGAGCTGGCCTTAGAGTTTGACGTATCGACGAGGACAATTCTGCGCGATTTGCAGGAATTGAGCGAGCTCGGAGTGCCGTTGTATTCGGAGGTCGGACCTCATGGCGGGTATCAAGTATTGAACGAACGGATTTTGCCCCCGATCGCCTTTACCGAGGAGGAGGCGGTCGCGATCTTTTTCGCGTGTCATGCGCTGCGCCACTATGCCTACCTGCCCTTCGAGACGGAGTCTTCCTCCGCCTTGAGCAAATTTTATTTTTACATGTCGGGGGATGTCCGCGACCGGATCGATGAGATGAAGAACCGGATCGATTTTGTGATCCCGTCGAGACAGGCGAAGTTCCCCTATTTGTCGATCCTGCTGGACGGAACCATCCGACAAAAGGTGATCCGCATCGAATACGAATCGCGCGAAGGCGTGTCAGCCAGACTCATCCAGCCAGTCGGCATTTATGCCAGCAGCGGCTTATGGTACTGTCCCGCCTACTGCTTCCTTCGCGAAGATATCCGCTTGTTCCGGTGCGACCGGATCAAGTCCGCGGCGGAGGACACTTCCGGAACGCAGCCGCTCGACCTCCGGCATCTCCACCTCGGTAACCGGGAGGCGCTGCTCCCGTCGGAGCAGGAATTCACCACTCTGTATGTAGAGCTAACCGAGGAGGGAGTTCATCGATGCGAGGCCGAATATTGGTCGGCGACCAAGCTGCACCGCCGCGAGGACGGCACCGGATGGCTGGAAGGCAGCATGCCGAAGGGGGACATTCCGTTTCTGGCGCAATTCTTCATCGGTTTGGGTGCCGATGCGACCGTGGAATCCCCGCCGAAGCTGATCGATGACATCAAGCGGAGGCTGGCCGAGATGATGGCGAGGTACGGTTAGAAATGGTTTTCAAATTAGGCTGCTTTGAGACAAATATTGAACGCAGTTAATTGCACTTAAATAATTTGTAAATTATACCCATATATGATACTATAATTATGTTATTAAAATTTTCCATTCGAGGAGTTATTTTGAAGAAGAAAATTGTAACTGCAGTTCTGTCTATGGCCCTTGTTCTTTCCTACTCTACTTCTATCTTTGCTGGCCCCCCTAGTAGTTATAAGAAAGATTCCACATCTAGCCAAGTTGTTCAGTTTGAAGATTTAAACAAATCGACCTTGTCCAAAGAAGATCTATATAAGTTGAACTAAAGACTCCTGTTGTTTATGGAAAGGATTTCAATGTCTTTGACGTCGAATAAGTAAGAATCACTATTCGGGCGGTGAAAGTACCATGGAATCCAACACGGAAGCATTACAGGAAGTAGAACAGCGTCTAAAGCACGAAAAGAGTCGTCG
>NZ_JNVM01000020.1 GCF_000722545.1 Paenibacillus tyrphae | reverse complement strand
CTAATCGGTCGAGGGCTTATCCTACAAGCTTTCCGAAGGAAAGCTACTTCGAAAGCATAAGCTAAGTCTTCCGAAGATCCCTTCGGAAGCGACTAAGGTTTAGATATCAGTGAAGATATATCTTTTAGGAGCGACTTTTGACGCAGTCAACGGAGCGAGAAAAGATATATCGGAACGTTTTGTTTCGATCCAGTTTTCAGGGCACAAATCCTGAGCTGCACGTCCTTTCTAAGGATGGATATTTTCTCGCAGCAATTTCGGAGCAGCAACGCTTCGAAAAATCCAAGCTTCCGTAGCGAGTTTCGCTGCGCGAAACTTTTAGGTTTGGTGATGATGGCGGAAGGGAACCACGCGTACCCATCCCGAACACGACCGTTAAGCCTTCCAGCGCCGATGGTACTTGGACCGCAGGGTCCTGGGAGAGTAGGACGTCGCCAAGCGGAATGCCCACAGGCATGGGTTTTTTCATGAATAAAACGGTGCCCGGCTCGGTAGCTCAGTCGGTAGAGCAGAGGACTGAAAATCCTCGTGTCGGCGGTTCGATTCCGTCCCGAGCCACCATGTTTTATAAGCAACACGGAGGCTTAGCGAAGTGGCCAAACGCAGCAGACTGTAAATCTGTTCTCTGACGAGTTCGGTGGTTCGAATCCATCAGCCTCCACCAGTTTTAGATTATGAGCCATTAGCTCAGTTGGTAGAGCACCTGACTTTTAATCAGGGTGTCGTAGGTTCGAGTCCTACATGGCTCACGTTATATGCGGTTGTGGTGGAATGGCAGACACGCTATCTTGAGGGGGTAGTGGGCGTATGCTCGTGGAGGTTCGAGTCCTCTCAACCGCACCAAAATCAAATATGCGGTCGTGGCGGAATTGGCAGACGCGCTAGATTCAGGTTCTAGTGGTGTAACAGCCGTGGAGGTTCGAGTCCTCTCGACCGCATCTTTACGCGGAAGTGGCTCAGGGGTAGAGCATCGCCTTGCCAAGGCGAGGGTCGCGGGTTCGAATCCCGTCTTCCGCTCCATTTATTAATAAAATTATGTGCCCTTAGCTCAGCCGGATAGAGCGTTTGACTACGAATCAAAAGGTCGGGAGTTCGAATCTCTCAGGGCACGTACTTACTGCTTAATAAAGCAAACTAAAAGAAGAGCTGTTTTTGAAGAAAGTAGAAATACTGACTTCAAAAGCAGTTCTTTTTTGTCGTAATGTTTGATAAAAGATTCCGGGGGAGACGGCTAATCGAATCTTTTGCTGTTTTTCATTAATGTATTACAAAAACTAAATATACAATACCTTTTTTATTTGGTAAAATATAGGTCACCGTAGTTTTGTGGATCACATCCATCTTTCTTATGAATTTCTATGCATCACGCACAATATGTAAGCAAGGGAGGTTTGGAGAGGATCATATTCATTTTGGCAATTATAGCAAACCGATGAATGGTTATCGACAGATGGGTCCCGGACGAAAAAGAACTTACAACTGAAGATAAGAAGAAGCCGGATGGCCCGTCTTATGATATGGCTTGAGCTTTAGCGTTCTATTACACAGATTGGGGTGCTTCTTTCCATGAGTAAAATCCAGTTATTTTGTCTGCCTTATGCCGGCGGATCGGCTACGATCTATTCCAAATGGAAAAGATTATTGAATGCGGATATTGAATTATATCCTGTGGAGTTGGCCGCCAGAGGACGGAGATTTAACGACTCTCCTTATGCTAACGTAGAGGAAGCAGTCGAAGATATTTATCGTGAGATCAGCGGGAGGCTCCATGCCCCCTTTGCCTTGTTCGGGCACAGTATGGGAAGCTTGTTGACGTATGAGCTTTGCTGCAAAATTAAGCAGCAAAAGGGCGTGGAGCCGGTGCACATCTTTGCATCCGGGCGTCGGGCACCGCATTGTCCGCATGACAGGAAGGTGATGCACCTTCTCCCTGAAGCCGAGTTTATGACAGAAGTTCACCAACTGGGAGGAACACCGCGGGAACTGTTCGAGAACCAGGAATTGGCGGAGATTTTTATGCCGCTTTTAAGAGCGGACTATAAGCTGGTTGAAACCTATGCTTACCATGAAAAAAATGTAAAGTTCGATTGTGACCTTACCGTTCTGAATGGAAAAGAAGACGACATGGTTCCCGGGCATTTGACCGCTTGGAATGACCATACCAACGGTTCCTTCAAGATTGTCGAGTATGATGGCGGGCATTTTTTCATTCATGACCATACGGAGTCTATCGTCAAGCTGATTAATGAAACATTGAGTATAGTAGCATTATCATCGGGCAGATAACATAGGCCCATATAGTAGGGGATCGTCATCCATTCTGACGGTCCCTTTTCTCTGCCTCAGACGAAGAAAAACTATCGGTAAGCCTCTCTTATTCTGGCCCCTAGCAACGCCTCTACAGGGCCGGTGAGAGGAAAATTTAGCATAGCCCTCCGATGTGTCCATCCTCCTGTTACGTCTTCACTCCTCACTTTTCTTATGAGAGAATGCTGTCAAAAGATAGGACTAGATAAAAGGAAACGATATATGATAGAATGGGTAGGCATATTGTTTAGATTTTATGAATAAACCTAAGAGGACCAAGTAGTCGCATACAGGTTGCGGCTTTTTTTATGCCCTACGAACTAGTTTGGAGCTTTGAAAGCGCCATAAAAAATCTTTGATGAGGGTGACCTTAACATTTTCAGAAGGAGTAGCGATCTATGAACTCTACCCGAGTGGACAAATCTTCATCCCCGAATCAGTTAAAAAGAGGGCTGGCGGCCCGGCACATGACTATGATTTCGCTCGGCGGTTCCATCGGTACAGGCCTGTTTCTGGCCAGCGGTGGAGCCATTCATTCAGCAGGTCCGGGCGGAGCGTTCCTTGCGTATTTGATAATCGGCATCATGGTTTATTTTCTGGTGACGAGCTTAGGCGAGATGGCTACTTACATGCCGGTATCCGGGACGTTCAGCACGTACGCGACCCGCTTCGTGGACCCGTCGTTCGGGTTCGCGCTCGGCTGGAACTATTGGTACAACTGGGCGATTACGATAGCCGCCGAGCTGTCGGCAGCGACACTGATCATTAAATTTTGGCTTCCCGACAGTCCTTCTTTTCTCTGGAGTGCGTTGTTTCTTGCCTTGATGGTGGGGCTCAATCTGCTTTCGGTAAAAAGCTATGGGGAATCGGAGTACTGGTTTGCGTTAATTAAGGTCGTCACGATCATTATATTCATCGCAATCGGCATTTTGATGATCGTCGGTATCTGGTCTAGCGAAGCCGTCGGCTTGCGAAATCTTAAGATCGGCGACGCGCCTTTCCATGGAGGGTTCTTGGCTGCACTCGGCGTATTTATGGCTGCAGGGTTCTCCTTTCAGGGAACGGAGCTGGTAGGGGTAGCCGCCGGGGAGAGTGAAGATCCGCGCCGCAACGTGCCTAAGGCGATCCGTTCGGTTTTCTGGCGCATTCTGCTGTTTTATTTGATTGCTATCGCGGTGATCGGTCTGCTTATTCCGTATACGAACGAAAATTTGGCCAGCGATAACGTGGCGATGAGCCCGTTCACGATGGTATTTGAAAAAGCCGGCCTCAGCATCGCCGCATCGGTGATGAACGCCGTCATCCTTACATCGGTACTGTCAGCAGGGAACTCCGGTATGTACGCGTCGACTCGGATGCTGTGGGTACTGGCCAAAGAAGGGAAAGCACCGCGTTTTCTCGCCAAGCTGAGCAAGAGAGGCGTTCCGGTTTATGCGCTGCTGGCGACGAGCGCTTTGGGCATGTTCGCTTTCTTGTCTTCCTCGTTCGGGGACGGTGTCGTCTATACTTGGCTGTTGAATGCATCCGGCATGTCGGGCTTTATCGCTTGGCTCGGCATAGCGATAAGCCACTACCGCTTCCGTAAAGCTTATGTCGCTCAAGGCCACGACATCAACGATCTGCCGTACAAAGCCAAATGGTTTCCGTTCGGGCCGATCTTGGCTGGGGTACTGTGCGCTATCGTTATCGTCGGTCAGTGTATGGGCGGGATTAAGGACGGTACGGTCGATTGGCCCTACCTGTTTGCTTCTTATATCGGTATTCCGCTCTTTTTGGTGATATGGCTGACGTATAAATGGAAGCATAAAACGAAGATGCTGAAGCTGGAAGAATGTGTGTTCGATGAGATGATTGAGGAACGGTCGAAATAGGAAATAATAAAGCAGCCGCACCGGCAAGGGTACGGCTGCTTTTTTGTACGTTAATTTGTAGTGAGGGCTTTGGATTCGCTGCTTATATAAACGCCTTCTTCCGAAGAAGGGGAGACCGCAATCGTCTGATTGTCAAACTGCTTCTCGCTCTTCGCAATGACGACGGTGGCAACGCTGTTGCCGATCAGGTTCGTGATGGCGCGGGCTTCGGACATGAAGCGGTCAACGCCAAGCAGAAGCGCCATGCCTTCGATCGGGATCACGTTGCCTGGGATTGCGGCAAGCGTGGCCGCCAAGGTGACGAAGCCGGAGCCGGTAACGCCTGCCGCACCTTTGGAGGTCAGCATCAGCACGCCCAGCAGCGTTATAATTTGCAGCCATGTCAGCTCAATGCCATAGGCTTGCGCGATAAATAGCGCTGCCATCGATAAGTAAATCGACGTTCCGTCCAGGTTGAACGAATATCCGGTTGGGACGACCAAACCGACGACCGACTTGGAGCAGCCGTATTTCTCAAGACGTTCCATCAAGCGCGGCAGCGCCGATTCGGAGGAGGATGTGCCGAGCACCAGCAAGATTTCTTCTTTGATGAACTTCAGCAGATTGAAGATGCTGAAGCCGTAGAACCGGGCTACTGCGCCGAGAATAACGATGACGAACAGAATCATGGTGATGTAAACGGAGCCCATCATTTTGCCAAGGGAGAACAGGGAGCCAATCCCGAATTTCCCGATCGTATAAGCCATGGCGCCGCCGGCGGCAATAGGGGAGAAGCGCATGATCATGGCTACCAATTTAAAGAAGATGTCGTTCAATTTCTCGAAAAATTGCGTAACGGGTCTCGATTTCTCGCCCAGGGAAGCCATAGCGAGACCGAACATGACGGAGAATAAGAGCACCGGCAGCATGTCGCCTTTGGCGAGTGCGCCTACGACGCTATCCGGAATGACGCTGAGCAGAAAATCCATGAAGCCGTGCGGAGTTTCCGCCGCTTGCTTCGCATATTTTGCCACGTCGGCCGCATTGGCGCCGACCTTGCTGACGTCCATGCCGGAGCCGGGGCGGACGAGATACATGACGGCAATCCCGATCGCCATCGCAAAAGTCGTGATGATCTCGAAATACAGCAGCGCTTTGCCACCGATCCGGCCGATTTTTTTCATATCTCCCATATTCGCGAAACCGATTACAATTGTGAAAAAGACGATGGGGGCGATGACCATTTTGATCAGCTTGACGAACATATCGCCGAGCACTTTGAGCTGCACCCCGAATGATGGGAAAAATTGTCCGATCAAGATCCCAAGAACGATGGCAATCAAGACCTGAACCGTAAGGTTTTTGAAGTTGATTTTCATGGAAATTCCCTCATTTCTATATTGCGTTCTCTTTTCGTGTTTTCATGTTATCGCTTTCAAAACGGCTTGTGAATCATTTGGACATATTGGTTGTTTTGGTCTTTTTGGTCTCGGAAAGCGCACAAAAAAAGCGGATCGCGTTGTACGTTAACGCGATCCGCCGTGCGGAGAGGATAATCTGTATTTATTGACGGGGCGGCCGACCCCGTATTGGAGATCGAGACGGACTTGACCGCTCTTCTCCAAATAATCGAGATAGCGTCTGGCCGTCACCCTGGCGATGCCTACGCCTTCGGCGACCTCCTCCGCTGAAAGCGCCTCCGATTGCAGGACCAAAAATTGCACAATCTGCTTGAGGGTTACGGCTTGAAGTCCTTTGGGTAATTCCGGCGGCTCTTCCTTTTGCCCTTCTGGTGAAGACGCATCATGCGTTCTTCCGAATAGCAGCCGGTCCAGCTCGGATTGGGAAGCGGGACGGCCGCTGTCGACCGCTGCCTTCATCTGCCGGTAATGCTCGAGCGCCTGCTTCACCCGCTCAAATTTAAACGGTTTCATAATGTAATCGACGGCCCCGTTCTGAAGCATTCGCTCGATGGTGCGCATATCGTTGGCTGCGCTGATCACCAGAACATCGACGGGGGTTTGATTTCGGCGGAGCTCCAGCATCGTCTCGATGCCGTCCCTCACCGGCATGAAAATATCGAGGATGACCAAATCCGGCTGGAGCTCTTTCGCCAGGCGCAAGCCCTCATCCCCGCTGGAGGCGATGCCGACGACACGAAAGTCTTCCACTCGCTCAACGAATTGACTGTTGACCTCCTGCACCATCGGATCGTCTTCGATCAGCAGAACACGGAGAGCGTCCCGCTTGAATTCGTTCAAACCGTCTGCCATATTGCTTGTCATCTCCTCGCTTTCACTGTAAATGAAGGGCATCGGACTGCACAAATTACTGCATCGGGAACGTAAGGATGAACGTCGTTCCTTCTCCCGGGGTCGATTCGATCTGAACCGAACCACCGCCTTTCTGCACGATACCAGCGATCAGGTGAAGTCCGATTCCGCGTCCACCGCCGCCTTTGGTCGTAAAGCCGTGCTTGAATATGCGGGTTTTGACGGACTCCTCCATGCCGCAGCCATTGTCCTCGACGAGGACGGACAGCACCTGGTCATCTTGTTCAAGGCTGATAAAGATGTGTTTGCTATCCATGGTTTGATGATGCAATGCGTCAAAAGCATTTTCCAGGAGGTTGCCGAGCAGAATGACGAAATCGTGATGATCGAGCCGTTCGGGAAACCGCTCCAGCCGGCTTTGCCGGTCGATGGTCACCTCGATGCCAAGCTCCCGGCCGCGGCTGATTTTGCCAAGCAGCAGACCGGTCAAGCTCTCGTTGTGGATGCGACTGTCGAGGAAACGGGTTAGCTCTTCTTTCTGCTCGGTCATTTCGAACAAATAGTCAAGCGCTTTCTCGTTGCTGCCGAGCTGAATTAAACCGCCGATCGTATGCAGCTTGTTCATGTATTCGTGGTTTTGCACGCGCAGCGCATCGACGAAGGTCCGGACGCCAGTCAGCTCTTCGGCCATCCGCGTCGCTTCCGTCCGGTCTTGGAAAATGGCGACGGCACCGACGGTTTCCCCGCCTACGGTAACTGGCACCCGGTTGCTCATGATCGGCGTGTCTTGAATGACCAGCTCTTGATTGAAGATCGGATGATTGAGCTCCAATATTTCGGGCAGCCGCGTATCGGGGAGCACCTCCCAGATCGACTTGCCGACAACGTCGCCCGATACTTTGAGCATCTGCTTTGCCTTCTCGTTGAAAATCGTGATGCGTTCGGACTTATCGATGGCAATGACGCCCTCGTGCATCGCGTTGAACGTCGCCGTACGTTCAAGCAGCAGCGCGGCAATTTCGTGCGGCTCCAGCTCGAACATCTGCCGCTTGATATGCTGGGCGAGCTTCCACGATCCCCATAGCCCGAAGAGCAGGGAGATAAGCAGCACGACGTAGGCTTGACTCGACAGGTCCAGCAGCACCTGCCCTACGGTCGGCTGGATGCGGCCGACGAGCGCGACGCCTACTTGCGCATGCTCGGCGTTCATAATCGGCACGAAGGCGCGCAGCGCCGTGCCGAGCTCGCCCTCTGCCTTGGACACGTAACTGTGCTCGGCAAAGGCGGGGCCTTCATCGGCACCGGACGAAATGGTGCCGATTTTGCTTTCCACCGGATGCGACAGCCGCAGCCGGTGCATATCCATCACCACGACGTAGGTTACGTCGTTGATGATGCGAATGCGCTCGGCGGCAAGCTGGATGCCGTCGCGCATTCCGGGGTCCGCAATGCCGGAGACGATCTCCGGCATCTGCGCTACGGTGCGAGCGGTTACAAGCAGCCGCCGCCCAAGCTCTTCCTCTTTCAGCCGGACGATGCTGCCAAGGAGAATCGTCCCTCCGATACAGAGCGAGAACAGGACGATGCCGAACGACAAAATCGCGATTTTCCAGTTGATTTTCAAGCGCTGCAGCATAATCCGTCCCGCCCCCTTTCTACGATATATTATCATACAACAGGATGCGGCGGATGCAAAACAAAACAGCCCTGTCTTCCGCAACCGGGATGGAGCGGGGACGGGCTGTCGATAAGCGGATACGTATGGAATCGGGAGAATTATCCTCCGGGCATCTTCTTTTTCTCTTCCTTCCCTTTACCTTGCTGCTGCTCCGGGGATTTGTTTTTCTTGTCGGACGATTCTTTCTTCGTCCCGGCTTTGCCTTCTTGCTGCTTTTCCTTTTTGCCGCCTGCCCACGGGTTGCCCCCCATACGAACTTTTTCTTGAAATTCGAGTTCCCGCTTCAGCATTTTTTGCTGGTCCTTTTGCAGCTTTTTAAGCTGCTTTTTTTCTTCCTTGCGGATCTTTTCCTGTTGTTCATGCTCGTTCTTTTTTATATCCTGATATATCTTCAACTGCTGTTGAAGCATCGTATTGCTCGGCTTACTTTGCTGCTGTTTTTTACTTTGTTGCTGCTCTTGTTTTTTTCCGCCGCCGCAGCCCGTCAATACGATCGGCATCAGCAGAAGGCACCAAAGCAGACCCCGTATGAATCTTGCCGGCACTCGTCTGAAACCTCCTTCGTTTGCGGGGAATCGTCCGCGTTTTTCTTTAGTTTAACCGTTTCTTCAAAATTCATGTTCGCTGTACGGTCTTCATTGAGTTAGGCGGCGACATATGTTATTGTACAACATGATCATGACACTCCGGAGGTGGACGGGCGTGAGGCCTTTGCTCGGAACGCTGCTTGTTGTATTAATCGGACTTGCCGCTGCCGTGGCGATCGGTTTTTATCCGGGATTTTCAACCACATCCGACGTGGCGGATGACGAGCAAGAAGGCTTCGATCAGGCACTGGTCATTAAATTCAGCCATGTCGTTGCCGAAAATACGCCCAAAGGTCTGGCGGCCCAAAGGTTTGCCCGCCTGATGTCGGAAAAGACGGACCGCCGCGTGAAGGTCGAAGTGTTTCCGAACGCCGTTCTCTATAACGAGACCGACGAAATGGACGCGCTTATGCGCGGTAACGTACAGATGATCGCCCCTTCGTTTGCCAATCTGTCCGAGCATGTTCCGGCATGGCTGACGTTTGACCTGCCGTATGCGTTCTTGAGCGATGAAGCGGTACAGGAGGCGTTTGACGGCGAGCTCGGGAAGCTGCTGTTCGATAAGCTGGCAAGCAAAAATTTGGTCGGCTTGTCCTATTGGGGCAACGGCTTCAAGCAAATGACTTCCAATCGGGGGCCGCTGATCCATCCTTCGGACTTCAAAGAACAGCACTTTCGCATTTTGCCCAGCAAAGTGATCGAAGCGCAATTTCGACAGTTTGATGCAAAAACGACCCCGATTCCGTTCAACGAAGTTTACCGCGGTCTGGAGTCGGGCGTCGTGGACGGCGAAGAGAATACGATCTCCAACATCCGCACGAAAAAGTTCTATCAGGTGCAAAAATATATGACCATCAGCAACCACGGATATCTCGGGTATACGGTGCTGATGAACAAATCGTTCTGGGACAAGCTACCGGGGGATGTCAAGAAGCCCTTGGTAGAAGCGTTGGAAGAAACGGCGCACTGGGCCAATGAGAATGCGATCGAAATGAACCGCCGCCAGCTTGAAGAGCTGCGCCATCAGGGAGGGCTGGAAATTCATGTTCAAACGCCGGAGGAACGCCGCGAGTGGATGCAGCGATGGGAGCCGATCTATCAGGAATTCGAGGCCACGATTGGAAAAGACGTCATGAGCCGTATTCGCCGGCTGCGGGAAAAGTACGGCAGTTGAAGAACGGCGTAGAATATCCTACGCCGTACCTTCAAGCACGTAAACCTTCACATTTTTCTTCACGCCGAAGTCGCGGGCCTGCTGTACGTCGTCCATGAACAAGTCGATTCGCGTGCCGCGGATGGCCGATCCGATATCTTCGGCTTTGCGGACGCCGATACCGTCGATGAAAACGGTCGAGCCCATCGGGATAACCGAAGGATCGACGGCAACCGTGCGTCCTTCCTCGGCTTTGCTGCCGCTGTAGGTGATGCCGTAGTCCGGATGGGACGGTTTCTTCCCGGTCGATTCGACTCCCGCGGTATAAGCGGTTAGCGTGGAAGTCAGCACCTGCCGGATGATACTCGCTTGTCCCCCAGGCAGCTCAAGCCCGGCTTGTTCCGACGGAATCTGCAGCTGCTGTCCTGCCTGGAGCGATCCCGGATCGTCGATTCCGTTAACGGCTAGCAGTGTCTGAAGGGGGATTCCGAACGATCTGGAGATTCGATATAGCGTATCGCCCGAGCGCACTTTGTAGGAGACAGGGGAAGACTGTGTCTTCAAGACAGGGCTTCCCGTCTGTGCTTCTGCCTCTGTGTCTCTCTGCAGGATCGCGTCCCATTCCTGGGATGACATGGCCGTTTCGGCCAGATCCGCCGATGTATGGTAGGCATAGGCGGACCGCTCGGCCGCCGCTCCCAAGGTGACGATGAGAATAAGGCAAATCGTAAGCCGAGAAATACTACGACTATTTAACATTCCTTACTGCTCCTCCTTTAAAAAAGCTAGAGTGATAGTACTAGATTTGCCCGCTATCCCCGAATTTAAACCGCCAGGCAAAAATTCATTTCTCCAAATCTATTGATTGAACGGCAATCTTCCAGTATAGTACGAACTATATGTCAGATATTGTGACGCATTGCAGGAATACGCGACCGGCAGAGGGTCCGCACAAGGGGGCATCGGAATGAGCAGACTTGCAGGAAAACGAATTGCGCTTACGGGACCGAGGAAAGCGGCGGAGCTCAGCGTCATCGTGGAAAAGCTGGACGGGGTGCCGATCTTGCGGCCGGCCCAAGGAACCGTTGCCGTCGAGCAGGAGCAAGTGGAGGCGGAAATCGTCCGGCTGATCGAGACGGGGATCGATTGGGTGATTCTTACGACAGGGATCGGCACGGAGCTATTGGTGCAAGCGGCCGAAGGCATGGGCCAAAAGGAAGCGTTCGTCAAAACGCTGAGCCAAGCCCGAATCGCGGCAAGAGGCTACAAAACGATCAATTACTTGAAAACGTTGGGGCTAACCCCTGCCGTGCGGGACGAGGACGGAACGACGGCCAGCCTGATCGCGGCGATGACGCCTTTTGAGCTTCAAGGACAAAGGGTGGCGCTGCAGCTGTACGGCGATACCGCGCCAAGGCTTGTCCAATGGCTGGCCGAGCGGCAGGCGTCGTACCGTGAAATTTTGCCGTATCGGCACGTTCCGCCCGCCATGGAGGTGGTGGACACGCTGCTGAATGATATCGTGAGCGGCGCTATCGATGCCGTGACGTTCACCAGCACCCCGCAGGTCCGGTTTTTGATGGCCTATGCGCGGGAGCAGGGGATGGCGGACCGGGTGAAGGAAGCTTTTGCGAGCGGCGTCGTCGCCGTGGCTGTAGGTAAAGTGACCGCTGAAGCGCTTCGCGAAGAAGGCATCGCACGGGTTGTCGCACCGGAGCAGGAGCGGATGGGCAGCATGATCGTCAGCCTGGCGCAGTATTATGAGCAGGAATTCGGGGCGTAGAGCGTCGGCCTGTTCCGAAATTTGGTCAGTGATTTAAGGTATGGTATACTTTCCGTGTTAGGAAGGTATGCCCTATTTTTTACATATGGAGGCATTATGGAAGCGACTCCGGTAGTACAATTGCAGCAGGTAACCAAGCGAATCGGCTCCAAAACAATTGTGGACGGGCTGTCCTTCGCGGTGAAGCCCGGCGAAGTGTTCGGTTTTCTCGGACCGAACGGCGCGGGCAAGACGACAACGATCCGGATGATGGTCGGTTTAATGGCCATCACGGACGGAGAAGTACTGATTCAGGGACACAGCGTGAAAACAAGGTTCGAGCAAGCGATGCTTCATGTCGGCGCGATTGTAGAAAATCCCGAATTTTACGGGTTTATGACCGGGTATCAGAACCTGGTTCATTTTGCCCGGATGATGCCGAATGTCTCAAAGGAACGGATCGACGAAGTGGTCCGGCTGGTAAAGCTTGAGAACCGTATTATGGACAAGGTTAAAACGTATTCGCTCGGTATGCGGCAGCGTCTCGGCGTAGCCCAGGCGATCCTGCATCGCCCGTCGGTGCTCGTGCTCGACGAGCCGACCAACGGTCTGGACCCCGAGGGAATCCGCGAGCTGCGCGATTATTTGCGCCGCTTGGCTGCGGAGGAAGGGCTGGCGGTCATCGTTTCGAGCCACTTGCTGTCGGAGATGGAATTGATGTGCGACCGGGTGGCCATTATTCAGAACGGACGGCTGCTCGATGTCCGGTCGTTCAAGGAGGCGCCTTCGGAGAAGGAGGCCGTTGAGGTCCGGTTTGAAGTCGATCGCCCCGATGCGGCCCTGGAACTGCTTGGCGAGGCGGAACGTGCGAAGGCGGAAGGTTCCGAGCTCGTCGTATGGCTGCCGAATCGGCGGGAAGCGACCGCCGAGCTTAACGCCCGTTTCGTTGCGGCGGGAATCCGGGTTTACGGCATCCGGACGCTGACCAAAACGCTCGAGGAGCAGTTCCTCGAAGTGACGGGAGGGAACCGGATTGTCTAGCGTATTTCGCCTTATACAGAACGAACAGATGAAAATTTTTACCCGCCTGCGGACGTGGATCATGCTCGCTTTTGTCGTTCTGGCGGTCATTGCGATGGGCGCAATGATGAAATATGTCCTCGAATCGGGGATGAACCACGTTCTTCAGTTCATGAGCTTCTCGGCAAGTCTCGCCCCGCTCGTCACGATTTTTTCCGTCATTGTGGCGGGCGACAGCGTAGCTTCCGAATTTACATGGGGCACGGTGAAGCTACTGCTGATCCGTCCGGCCTCCCGCGGCAAAATTTTATTGGCCAAGTACGTATCGGTGCTGCTGTTCATTGTCGAGCTGCTGCTGCTTATGCTGATCATCTCTTACTTTACGGGGCTTGTGCTATTCGGCGTCAGCGGCTCGGTTGCGCCCGATGGGACGATGCCGGCCATCCTTCAAGGATATGGAATCAAAGCCATAGAGATCGTGATGACGGCGACGCTGGCTTTTATGATTTCGACCGTTTTCCGGAGCAGCTCGCTGGCGATCGGACTCTCCATCTTCCTGATGTTTGTGTCCGGAACGCTCGTAACTATTTTGGTGCAGCTCAGATATACCTGGGTCAAATATTTATTGTTCGCCAATACGGATTTGACTCCGTATTTGCATGGGGGCAAGCCTATAATCCCCGGGATGACGCTCGGCTTCTCTCTGGCTATTCTGGCCGCTTATTGGATTGTGTTCTATGCCGTCTCCTGGCTGCTATTCACGAAGAGGGACGTCGCAGGCAGTTAACAGCGATAAAGAGACGTCATTCAACCGACATACCACTGCAAACGCGACAGCCGTCTTTGTTCTTGCGAATCAAGCGTGCGGTCGCGTTTTTGGCTTGTCTGCAAAACGGAGGAGGGGAAGCATGGCCGGATCGGTATGGCTTGTATTTGCGCTGACCTTGATCATTCACGGCGTGGAAACGCTATCTTATGCGGTAAGGCTGGCCGGCATCCGAACGGGAAAGCTGGCGGTCGCCTTGTCGCTTACCGGTATCATCGTTCTGATCTCCAGAACATCGAACATGCTCCAAGGTACGTTATTCGGCAATCTGATCGATAAAGCGAAGAATGACCCGGACGTTGCGCTCGGGTTTCAATTTCATCTGATCTTGATCGGGGCTTCCGTCGGGACGCTGGCGGCGCTTCTTGTTTTTCCGACGATGGTGTTCGTGTCCGCGCGGCTGATCGCCCGGCTTGAAGTTGTCGGGTCGCTGCCGCTCCTGATTCGGGAGTCCGTGACGATCGAGAAGCTGAAATCGGTCAAGCGCGTATTTCGTCTGCCCCGTATGGAGATGCTCAGCCGGCTGCGGATCGGCGGGATTCCGAAGCGGCTTTTGCTGATGAACACCTTGGTCACGGGCATCTACACGGTCGGTGTATTATCCGCGCTTTACGCGTCTTATCTCGTTCCCGAGCATGGGACAAGCGCCGCGCAATCGTCAGGGCTGATCAACGGGATTGCCACCATCTTGTTAACCATCTTCATCGATCCGCGAGTGGCGCTGCTATCCGATAAGGCGATGTCCGGCAAGGTGAAGCAGGCGGAGCTCCATAAAATGTTCGGCATCCTTATGCTGTCGCGGCTGGCCGGCACCTTGCTCGCGCAGCTTTTGCTCCTGCCGGGAGCGAAGGTGATTGCGTTCGTTTGCGGGTTGTTATTTTAAAATCGCGGCGACTTCTATTCTTTGACAGTCCTAGGAATCAAGTCCTGCCGACTGGAAGTATTAAGCTTTCATTAATATAGTGATTTAAGGCACATCGGAAGAGGAAAAACGCGATTCATGTCGAATTAAAATCTGTCAGTTTAAATTAGTTAAAGGGGACTATCATTAGACTATGATTGAATTCCAGAATGTGTCCAAGGTATATCCAAACGGAACCGTAGGTCTCAAAAATATTAATTTGACCATGGACAAAGGCGAATTTATTGTAATCGTCGGGCTCTCGGGAGCGGGAAAATCGACGCTGCTGCGCTCGATCAACCGACTGCATGAAATTACCGACGGCCAAATTCTCATCGACGGGCGCTCTATTACGGCGGCAAAAGGAGCCCAGCTTCGAAATCTGCGCCGCGATATCGGCATGATTTTTCAAAATTTCAACTTGGTCAAACGTTCCTCCGTTCTTCGCAACGTACTCTCCGGTCGTGTCGGCTATCATTCGACGCTGCGGACGCTGCTCGGGTTGTTCCCGAAGCAAGACGTGGAGCTCTCGCTTCAAGCGCTTGAGCGCGTAAATATTCGGGAAAAGGCGTATGCCCGTGCGGACGAATTGTCCGGCGGACAGCAGCAGCGCGTCTCGATCGCCAGAGCACTTGCACAAGAAGCGAAAATCATTTTGGCGGACGAGCCAGTCGCCTCGCTGGACCCGTTGACGACGCGTCAGGTCATGGACGACCTGAAACGGATCAATCAGGAGCTCGGCATCACGACCGTCGTTAACCTTCACTTTATCGACTTGGCGCGGGAATACGCGACCCGCATTATCGGCCTGCGTGCAGGGGAGGTCGTGTTCGACGGTCCCGTATCGGAAGCGACGGACGAGGCCTTCTCGGGCATTTACGGGCGCGCGATCAAGAAGGACGAGCTTCTGGGGGTGGAGGCGGAATGACCGGGCCCGAACGCCGCGACATCCTGAAAAAGCCGTCCAATGCGAAGTCGTATATGACGACGCTAATCCTGATTTTTCTATTATGGTGGAGCGCTGATAATACCGACTCCAGCATTACCAAGCTGATCGAAGGCTTTCCGGAGATGGGCAAGCTGCTCGTCGAGATGGTTCCTCCCGATTGGAGTTATATCGATGTCGTCTGGAAGCCGATGATGGAAACGATACAAATGGCGGTGATCGGCAC
Source organism: Paenibacillus tyrphae (assembly GCF_000722545.1). Taxonomy (GTDB): domain Bacteria; phylum Bacillota; class Bacilli; order Paenibacillales; family NBRC-103111; genus Paenibacillus_G; species Paenibacillus_G tyrfis. The sequence goes on along the minus strand of NZ_JNVM01000020.1, from coordinate 120,374 downwards.
GACGCTCGGCGGGCTGGTCGCGATTCCGATCGCTTTGCTTGCGGCCGGCAACGTAACCCGAAGCCCGTGGATTTATCATCCGGCGCGCATTATTCTCAACCTGATCCGGACGATTCCGGAGCTGCTTTTTGCCGGATTGTTCGTTGCGATCTTCGGCATCGGGGCAATGCCCGGGGTGCTGGCGCTCGCCTTTTTCTCCTTCGGCTTGATCGCTAAACTGACCTACGAATCGATCGAAGCGATCGATCCGGGTCCGCTGGAAGCGATGACGGCCGTCGGGGCTAATAAGATGCAATGGATTCATTTTGGCGTCGTGCCGCAGGTGGCGGCGCAATATATCGCGTATTTTTTGTACACGTTTGAAGTCAATGTCCGAGCTGCCGCCGTGTTAGGCTTGGTCGGCGCGGGCGGGATCGGGTTAACGCTCGACCGGACACTGCAGCAGTTCCGTTATGACCGTTCGGCCCTTATCATCATATTGACGCTGGCGATCGTGCTGCTGATCGATTTCGTGAGCACGAAGATAAGGGAGAGGCTGTTATGAATCAGACGACGATTAAAAAACCGTTTCGCATCCGCTTCTGGCTCGTGGCCATCATTTTATTGGCCATTTATCTCTGGTCTTTCCTCGGCATTAAGTTCGAAGGCTTGACGGAAAACGCCGGCCGGGATTTCGCCACCATTCTCCGTGGCTTGTTCCATCCCGATTGGGGCTTTGTCTACATGCCCGAAGGCGAGGACCTGATACGGGGACTGCTCGATACGCTTGCGATTTCCATTATTGGTACGTTTATATCGGCGTTTCTGTGCGTGCCGTTTGCCTTCTGGGCGGCAAATAACATGAGCCGATTCCGTTGGGTATCCGGCAGCGGCAAATTTATGCTGAGCTTTATCCGGACGTTCCCGGAAATCGTCATGGCGATCATCTTCATCAAAGCGGTAGGCCCGGGCGCTTATGCCGGGGTGCTGGCGCTCGGCTTACACTCGATCGGGATGCTCGGCAAGCTGTATTCGGAGGCGATCGAAAATCTCGATCTCGGGCCGACCGAGGCGTTGACCGCCTGCGGCGCCAACCGCCTGCAGGTGCTGTGGTTCGCCGTCATTCCGCAGGTGCTGCCGCACTTCTTCTCGTTTGCGCTGTACCGCTTCGAGATTAACATCCGTTCGGCTTCCATCCTCGGCTTGATCGGGGCGGGAGGGATCGGGGCGCCGCTCATTCTGGCGCTGGAAGGCCGCGCATGGAACCGCGTCGGCGTTATTTTGCTCGGGATCATCGTCATGGTCACCATTATCGATATTATTTCTTCTGCCATTCGCAAACGTCTGGTGTAAGTATAGCCCACAAAGCCCGCTTTTCGGATCATTTATGCCGAAAAGCGGGCTTCTTTGTGCGGAAAAGGCCTGCTTCTTCTTATTCGCGCCTAAACCTGACCGGTAATCAGCTCGACAAACGCCGCGGCTTGTCCGGATAGCGGCTCGCCTTCGCGCCAATAGACGGCAATCGGGTTTTTCACCTCGGGATGCTTCACCCGTACCCGCACGACCTCGCGGCGGTCTACGAACTCCCGCACCTCGGCGGAGGAGGCGAAGAGCACGCCGTAGCCCGCGGCGACCGCCCGCACGGCTTCGTTCATCCCGCCCAGCTCGACGCCGATATCGGGCGGGGCAAGGCTCGACATCCGGCATAGGGCAAGCAGCATTTCGCGAGTTGAGCTGCCTTCCTCGCGCATGATGAACGTTTCTTTCAATAGATCGGCGAGCCCGACTTCCTTGCCTGCACATGGATGATCTGGAGGGACGACGAACCACATCGGGTCCTCGAACAGTACGGTGCGTGTCAGCCAGGAGGAAGCGGCGGCGGCGCCGCCGATGACGGCGATATCGGCTTCGTACCGTTCCAGCCGATCAAGCGACTGCTGGGCGTTTCCGGTATATTGGGTCAACCGCACCTCGGCAAACTTCCGCTTGTAGGCGGCAATCCAGCTAGGGAGCAAAAAATTCGCAGGCAGGTACGTCGCGGCGATCCGCAGCGTGCCGGACCGTCCTGCCCGGTAGTCGTCGACGAGCGTTTCCAGCTCCTGCTCCAAAGCGAATAACCGCTCGGCATGGCCGGCGAGGAACGTTCCCGCTTCCGTCAGCCAGATGCCCCTTCCTTTCGGGGCCAACAAGACGAGGCCGAGCTCCTTCTCCAAGTTGCGAATTTGCATCGTGACCGCAGGCTGGCTGATACGCAGCATCTCGGAGGCGCGGGTGACGCTTCGGCTCCGGGCGACGACATGAAATATTTTTAACGCGTGGAGGTTCATCGGTTTCGCTCCATTCATAAAATTAATTTATGATTTCTTGAAATAAATATATTATACTTATATGTTTTTTCGTTTTATTCTAAAGTCGAACGAAGCAAATGGCAATAGTATAAAGGAGCGAGCGGGATGAAATTGAGCTGTACGGAGTGCGGACTAGAACGGGGCCTCACCGATCCGGTATGGCGCTGCGAATGCGGCGGGCTGCTTCAGATCGAGCAGAGCCTCGGAACGTTGGATGGCGAGAAGCTGCGGCGCGTCTTCGACGAACGTCTGGCGCAGCGCAATACGCCTTATGCAAGCGGGGTATGGCGCTATAAGGAGCTGATTCATCCGGAGCTTCCGGCAGAGCGGATCGTAACCAAGTACGAGGGCAACACGGGGCTGTACGGCTCCGAACCGGTCCGCCGTTTTACCGGAGTCCGGGACTTGCGGCTTAAGGCGCAGAGCGAGAATCCGAGCGGCTCCTTCAAAGATAACGGGATGACGGTCGCCGTGTCGCAGGGCGCCTGGCTCGGGTACGAGCGGTTTGCCTGCTCGTCGACGGGAAATACGTCTTCGTCGCTTGCCATGTATGCGGCGCTTTCCGACAAAGCCTCGTACGTCTTTGTCCCGGAGGAAGGCGTCGCAGGCGGGAAAGTGCTGCAAACGGCGGCTTATGGAGCGCGAATGATCCGGTTCCAGGGCACCTACGACGACGGGATTCGCTTCTTGGAACGGCATGCGGCTGAGCTGGAGCTGTACGTATGTAATTCGATTAATCCGTTTCGGATCGAGGGGCAAAAAAGCATCGTCTACGAAATCGCGCAGGCTCTAAACTGGACGCTGCCGGATTGGATCGTGCTGCCCGGCGGGGCGCTGAGCAATGTATCCGCACTCGGCAAAGGGCTGCAGGGCATGCTGGCAGTAGGACTCATTTCGCGTATGCCTCGGGTGGCGGTCGTGCAGGCGGAAGGCGCGAGTCCGTTCCACCGGATGATCGAGCACAGCCTGAAGGAGCTTATACCGGAGCCCCGGCCGTCTACGCTGGCCAGCGCCCTTAATATCGGCAACCCGCCAAGCTGGAAAAAAGCTGCCGACGTGCTGCAAGCGACCCGCGGCGTAACGGTTTCCGTGACGGATGAGGAGATCCTGGAGGCGAAAGCGGTGATCGACCGGGCGGGCATCGGCTGCGAACCGGCTTCTGCGGCGTCGGCGGCAGGGCTTCGCAAGCTAGTCGCGCAGGGCATCGTAGATAAGGACGAGACGGCGGTGTGCATTTTAACCGGGCATATGTTAAAGGACGCCGACGCTTTGCAGCGGTATGTGACGGGGGAAGCTGCCGATGCAGGAATGCCCGTATCTACGGGATTGGAGCTGGGGCAAGTGAAAGCACGGCTGTAACGCAAAAAAGGAGCGCCGCTGCAGAAAGCAGGGTGCTCCTTTTGAATTAAAAATATATGACTTACTTCTGGCCGATGCCTTTGGAATATTCGCGAACGACGTCAAATTTCTTGTCGTCGGATTTCATGTAGCCGCGGTGGGAGTATACGTCGAAAATGATTTTTCCGCCTTCCGGGTCTTTGCCGATATCGATGAACGCTTGAGCGATTTTGTCTCTCCACGTTTGATCCATATCGTTACGCACGGTGATCGTGTCGTTCGGAATCGGAGCCGTAAAAGCGACCACTTTCGTTTTCTCGAAAATGTCCGGAATGTCTTTCTTCACTGTATTGCGCGCGTCTTGGAACACAGCTGCTGCATCCACTTGCCCGTTCATCACAGCCAGAATGCCTTTGTCGTGACCTTTTACTTCGATGCCTGTTACGTCTTTCTCCGGATCGACGCCCGCTTTTTTCATTTCGTTAGCCGGCCATACGAAGCCTGCGGAGGACGTTACGCCTTGCCAAGCGATTTTTTTGCCTTTCAGGTCTTTCAATTCTTTGATTGGGGAATCCGCTTTAACGATGATCATAGCTTTGTAGAAGTCAACCAGGTCTTTGGTGTCGGCGCCCGTTTTTTCGTCTACGCCGTAACGTTGAGCTTGCAGAAGCAGGTCCGCCGCTTTCTTCTCGTCATGCGCCAGCACGTAAGCGTTCGGAGGCAGGAAGCCGATATCGACTTGCTTGGAAGCCATTGCTTCGATAACGGTGTTGTAGTTGGTCGAAACGGATACTTTCACCGGAATGCCGAGCTTGTCACCGAGCAGCTTCTCCAGTGGCTTCGCCTTCGCTTCCAGCGTCTCTGCGCTTTGGGAAGGAACGAATTGGACTTTCAATTCTTTTGGCTGATAGCCTTTTGGCGCAGACGCTTCTTGCTTCTTGTCGGAAGGAGCGGGGGTTGCAGATTTGTTCTCTGTTTTCGTACCACAACCTGCTGCAATCCCGGCGGTAAGCACCAGGGACAAACTGACTGCTGCAAACTTTTTAAACATTGAATTGACCTCCTGTTAACTTGTTAGATCAAAATCCATTTAATAATATACCACAGATTCGGACAGGCCAGAGTAAATTTTTTGTGAAAGAGCCAAAAAAATGTCGAAAAATATTTTTAAATCCCAACGGATGGTTCTTCGGCGCTAAATTTGATATAGTGGATTCAATTCATGGAAAAACGGAGTTGAATGCAAGGTGGTTCAAAAACTGACAGTCACGATACTGGAAACAAGCGATCTCCACGGGGCGCTGCTGCCGATCCAGTATGCCAACAACAGCGCAACGGAAACGGGCTTCGCCAAAATCGCATCGATCATTCGTAAGGAACGCCAAAAGGGCGGGCCGCTGCTGCTTATCGATAACGGGGATTTGATCCAGGGCACGCCGCTGGCATATCATCATGCCAAGCTGAACGGCGGGGAGCCGAATCCGATGATTCAGTGCCTGAATGAGCTCGGGTACGATGCAGCCGTCATCGGGAATCACGAATTCAACTATGGGATGGAGCTGCTGCGCAAAGCGGTCGGGGAATCGAGCTTTCCTTGGCTCAGCGCCAATATCGTCGATGAGACGACGAGCGAACCGGTATTCGGCAAGCCCTATCTGGTGAAGACGCTCGAGCAGGGGCTCAAAATCGGCGTGCTGGGGCTGACGACGCCTTACATCCCGCATTGGGAGAAGCCCGAGCATATCGCGGGCCTGCGCTTCGAGGATGCCGTCGAGACGGCCAAGCGGTGGGTGAAGCATCTGCGAGAGCACGAGGGAGCGGACGTTGTGATCGTCTCCTATCACGGAGGGTTCGAACGGCATCTGGAATCCGGCGAGCCGACGGAGCCGTTGACGGGGGAAAATCAAGGCTATGCCCTCTGCCACGAGGTGGAAGGGATCGACGTGCTGTTTACGGGTCACCAGCACCGTTCGATCAGCGGAACGAGCATCAACGGGGTGACGGTCGTGCAGCCCGGCAGCGCAGGCGCCTGGCTCGGCAAAGTTACACTGACGCTGGGCTTGGAAGCGGGAAGCTGGCGCGTTCTGGAAGCCGCGTCCGAGCTGGTGTCCCCGCAAGACGAAGCGCCCGATTCCGCGGTGCTAACTATTGTGGAGCCGCATGAGCGCCTCGCGCAGGTATGGCTCGATCAGCCGATCGGGCGTCTGCTTGGCGACATGCACGTCACCGATCCGATGGAGGTCCGGCTGAAGGAGCATCCGCTCATCGAGTTTATCAACCGGGTGCAGATGGAGCTGTCGGGAGCCCCGATCTCCAACACCGCGCTGTTCGACAACGTCTCGCCAGGATTTCCCGAGCACATTACGATGCGGGACATTGTTTCCAACTATATTTATCCGAACACGCTGCAGGTCATCCGGGTGTCGGGACAGGATATCCGTGCCGCGCTGGAGCGCTCGGCCTCGTATTTTGCCCACTATGACGGGCACGGCCCGGTACAAGTGAGTGCGGAATTCAGCGATCCGAAGCCGCAGCATTATAATTACGACATGTGGGAAGGCATCGAATACCGCATCAACATTTCCCGTCCGGTAGGACAGCGGATCGTCGAAATGAGCTATAACGGCAAGCCGATCGATCCGGAAGCGGAATACGACGTCGTCATGAACAATTACCGGGCGGCAGGTGGCGGAAACTACCTGATGTTCCAAGGGAAGCCGGTTGTGAAGGACATTCCGACCGATATGGCGGAGCTGCTGGCCGGCTATATTATGGAGCGGGGAACGATCGAAGCGTCGCTGAACCGGAATTGGGAAGTTATTTGGGACTAAACCAATAGGATATATGGCAAAAAAGAAGACTGCGATTCTGTGATATGCTCACAGGCCGCAGTCTTCTTATATAATGTCAATTCAATTAGTTCGAGGCGCTTTGCGGCTGCGAAGCATCGGCAACCGACCGTTTCCGACGGAGGTTGAACACCAGATTCAGCACGATCGCGGTAAAGCTGCCTGCGACAATGCCGTTGCCGGTCAAAATTTGCACGGCTTGCGGCAGTTGGTTGAACAGCGTCGGAACGACCGTCACGCCGAGGCCCATGCCGACGGAGCAGGCGATGATCAGCAGGTTCTCATGGTTGTTCAGATCGACCTGCGAGCCGAGCATGCGGATTCCGGAGGAGACGACCATGCCGAACATGGCTACGGTCGCGCCACCGAGCACAGGGGTCGGGATCAGCGTCGTCAGCGCTGCGACTTTCGGGATCAGGCCAAGGACGATCAAAATGCCGCCTGCGGTCATGATCACGTCGCGCGTCCGGACGCCGCTCATTTGGATAAGCCCGACGTTCTGCGAGTAAGTCGTATACGGGAAGGCGTTGAATAAGCCGCCGAGAATGATCGCGAGACCTTCCGCGCGGTAGCCGCGGGTCAAATCCTCGGAGCGGATGTCGCGGTCGCATATTTTGCCGAGAGCCAGAAAGACCCCGGTCGACTCCACCAGACTGACCGCAGCGACCAGAATCATCGTCAGCACGGAAGTGATTTCAAACGTCGGCGTGCCGAAGTAGAGTGGGTGAACCATATGAAACCAGGAAGCTTCATGGAACGGAACGAAGCTGACTTTGCCGAGCAGCGCCGCGACAAACGTCCCGACAATCAACCCGAGCAGAATCGAGATTGCCCGCCAAAAGCCTGTGAAAAAACGGTTTATGACGATAATCAGCGCGAGCACGCCGAACGAAAGCAGCAGATTGACCGGCGCGCCGAAATTCGGGTTGCCGACCCCGCCGCCCATATCGTTCAGCGCTACAGGAATGAGCGTAAGACCGATGATCGTGACAACCGAGCCGGTCACGACCGGAGGGAAGAAGCGGATCAGCTTGCCGAACAGTCCGGCGAAGATGACGACGAACAAGCCCGCGGCAAGGATGGCGCCGTAGACGGTCGAGATGCCGTGCTGGCTGCCGATGGCAATCATGGGGCCGACGGCCGTGAACGTACAGCCGAGCACGACCGGCAGGCCGATGCCGAAGAAGCGGTTGCTCCAAACTTGAAGCAGGGTTGCGATGCCGCACGTTAACAGGTCGATCGAAACGAGATAGGCGAGCTGCTCCGGCGACAGCTTCAGCGCGCTGCCGACAATCAGCGGCACGATGACGGCGCCGGCGTACATGGCAAGCACGTGCTGCAGGCCGAGCGAAAACCGCCGCATCGGCGGCTGGCCGGTTGTTTTTGCATTCATAGACACAGGAAGGATACCTCCGGGAATGGATTGTTGGGCACGGATTTGATTTATACCGGATTCGTCTGCGGCTCAGGCTTGTCCGCGAACGTGACCCGTCCGTCCGCCAACGAAGCGATGGGCGCGAGCGACTCTACCCGATAGCCTGCGTCCAGAAGCTTCCGGCCCCCGGGCTGAAAAGCCTTCTCGATCACGATGCCGATACCGGCAACTGTAGCGCCCGCTTTCTCGGAAATTCGGGCCAACCCGAACGCCGCTTCGCCGTTGGCGAGGAAATCGTCGATCAGCAGCACCCGGTCGCCGGGCGACAAAAACTTTTTGGAGACGGATACTTCGCTTTCTTCCTGCTTGGTGAAGGAATACACTTTCTCCGTAAGCAGATCGTCCCGCAGCGTCAGCGACTTGCGCTTGCGCGCGAAAATGAGCGGCACGCCGAGCTGCAGCGCCGTCATGACGGCGGGAGCGATCCCGGACGATTCGATGGTGAGCACCTTCGTAATGCGCTCGCCGGCGAAACGGGCGGCAAATTCTTTGCCGATCTCCATCATGAGGACAGGATCGACCTGATGATTCAGAAACGAGTCAACCTTAAGCACCTGTTCTCCGAGCACGATTCCTTCCTGCAGCACTTTGTTTTTAAGCAGTTCCATTACTTTTTCCTCCCGAACGTTAACAAGATCCTAAGCCCGATAAACACAAAAAGCCCGATTCGTCCGTTTCTGCAATAAGAAACGGGCAATCGAGCGATACGCAAAAGCAAGAAAAGGCGCAAAACGGTCGGCCGGGCTGCAAGCAGCGCGGTCTTCCTTTCTGCGTCCGTATGTGTACCGCCCGTAGTCCTGCCGTTGCGGAGGCAGGGTAGAGACTCGCAGGCCGATTCATCCTGCAATTATACGAGCTTTTTTATATTCGTTTCCGGCGCTTTACTGTATGCCATTATATACGATACGGGCGGTTTGCGCCAGTTCAAAAATACGGGAAACGTCGTTTTCCCGGCAGAAGCTTCCGTGAGGCGCAGCAGCGGACAGGATAAGGATAAAATCGTTATAAAAGTTTTCCACCTTGCGGCACCGCAGCCGATTATGAGTTAATAGGAGATGTAGCCGGCCAGCTGACGCTTAAGGAAAGGAGTGATCAGAAACAATGATTACGGTATCCGAGGTGGTCTTCGCGTAAGCGGAGACGCCAGTCAAGGGGGGCCTTCGGGCCCCTTATATATTCGCGGATGGACAATACAAGAATCGATGGGTTATAATGTAAGAGAAATTCTGTGTCTTCAAAAAATTTCAGGTGAAAGGAGTGTCGTGCAATGGTATTGGTACTGGACACAATGAAAAAAGGAAAAGGGTTTGCTAACAAGTGAATAAGCATTTTTCTCCTTCACCGTCACCTGAACCGTCATTGAATGATACATGACATATAGAGGCATTCAGGCACGATATGGCGATCGTGTTTTTTTGTTGATAAGAATTTATAAGTTAACGCAACTTATAGCTTCGCGTCAACCTTGATAAACGCGCTTATCCTTCATGATGATAAGGACGACGTAGACGTTTATCCTGAATTTCATGCCCCTAATGCTTGCGACGTCAGTTTTGCTTCGGCAAAACTCAGAGGAGGTGTAAAGATGAAAATGCTTATTACTTTCGAGGCTTTGGCCAACATGGCGCGAAAGGAGGCTTTCATCGGTGGGGTACAAGAATGGGAAGGATATTTTGCCGCCTAGTCTGCTCAAGCAACTGCAGGACTATATTCAGGGCGAAATCATTTATATACCGAAAAAAGAACAGACCCGCGCAGGCTGGGGTGAGAACAACGGCACCCGGCAGTCGATTATGCGTCGGAATTTCGAGATTTTCAGGCTGTATGAGAACGGACATACAGTGACCGATCTGATCCGTCAGTTTCATCTGTCGGAGGACAGCATTCGGAAAATCATCGTGAAAACCCGCGGACTGAATTCGCGGCAGCAGGAAACGGCGTCCACGAGGCACTAGCCGAAAGGATAGCGAAAATAATCGCAAACGGAACAAGCCAGAAGTGGACGCTTTTGGCTTTTTTCTATTGTCTTCATTCTCCCGCGCGGCAGCGCAAAAACGCCGCTTCCTGCAGCGGCGTGCTGGTCTTCAGCCCTTTATTGTTCCGGCTGTCCGGAAGCTTTGCGCAGCTCGTTGGCCAACCGGTTGAACTCTTTACGCGCCTGATCCGAATCGGTGCAAAAATAAGCCGCCGACAAAAAGCGAATGATCTTGTTCGCATCTTCAGGACTAAGCATGGCGCACTCCCCCCTTCCCCCCAAAGACTTTGTCTTATGGACAATTTATGCCGGTCTGCTTTTCTCGGACACGGCGCGCATTCAAAGATAGGGCAAATCACCCGCTTCCCCGAACTTGGCTTATGGTATGATGGAGGAAAATGGAATTCGTACCAGCCGGCAACCGTCGCCAGGGAAGCAATTCGCCGGTTGGGTTGAAGGAGGGAACCGATCTGATCCGGGTTTTCGTCTATGGAACGCTGCTGGTCGGCGAATCGAACCATCACGTGGTTGCGCCTTATGTGCTCTCGGTCCGGTCCGGACGGGTGCGCGGCGCATTGTTCGATGCGGGAGCTTACCCCGGACTCGTTCTGTCGGGCTGCGGCGGCGAGACGGACGTCGAGGGCGAATGGCTGGTCGTGACGCAGGAAGGTCTGAATCGGATGGACGAACTGGAGGAGTATTACGGGCCCGGCGCGCGGAACGATTATGAACGCGTCTGGGTACGCGACAGCCGGCGGGAAGAGTGCGAGGGATGGGTTTACTTGTGGAATGAGCCGCGGGGATATCCGCGCATTGCCGGCGGATCCTGGCGCGAATATGCCCGTAGGAAGCAAGAGCTTGGCAGTATGCTTTGAAATCGTTCCCAATCAGGTCCGTTTGGAATACGGTCTCCAATCCTCCCGTTCCGACTTCTTGACGATTTCCGTCATTCGCAGAATGACATGATGCGATTGTTCCTCGCCGATGGCGTTGATCAGCTGCTCAATCAAATAAAACGCTTGCATCGGCATGCGCGGGTCAGACAAGCGCTGGCTTACCACGGACCCCGACGAAACGGGCTGGCCGAACGAAACGTACTTGGATACTCTTTTGATCAGATGGTCCATTGGATTCATGTTACCCGCCCTTTTAACTAGGAAAAAGTACTCTAAAAAAATAAAATTTTCATCAAATTTTAGTTTATTTTTATCATAACATAGTTCTTTTGGTTTATAAATGGCACTTTGGGTCTATGTGCGGCGGGAAAGTTCCCTGTAACCCTGCGGCAATCATCCATGTTATAATGATCTTCATAGAACATGCACCATGAAGGAGCGTTCGACGGCTTATGACACCTTATCAAATTTTATTGGCCGATGACGAAGCGGCCTTGCGGTTCTTGTTAACGGAAACGTTGGCCGAGGAAGGATACGAGCTCACCGAAGCGGAGGATGGGGCGCAGGCGCTCGCCTATTTGCAGGAGCAGCCGTACGACTTAATTATTCTGGACTATATGATGCCCGAACGCACTGGAGTGGAGGTTTGCGAATGGCTGCGCGGCCATGCGAATCCGAATGCGGACACGCCGGTTATTCTTTTGACGGCCAAAGCGCTGGATAAGGACCGGGAACGTGCCAAGGCGGCGGGCGTTACGCAATATATCGTTAAACCGTTCAGTCCGCTGCAGCTGCTGGATACCGTGGAAGAGCTGATCCGGCGCGATGCGCGTTAACCGATAGAAATACCGGAGACGGGAAGTGAAGGCTTTGCATCAAACACCCTCTGATGACCGGATGAAACGAGAGGCCCGGCTGCTGAAGGAAGGCCGGAAAAAATATATTCGCGAGCTGAATAAGCAGCTGCTGCAGCTGCGGCATTGGACCGAGGATGCGGAGCCGGAGGATGCGTCCGAGACGGCCCGCCGGTTTTACCGTATCGTGCATACGCTGAAAGGCAGCGCCCCGATGTTCGGTTTTGCGCGCATCGGGACGCTCGCCGAGAATTTGGTTGAGCACTGGGAATGGTCGCAGGACGAGGAAGCTGTGGCGTCGCCGGAGGCTCGGGCGCGGTTTCGGCGGTGTTCGCAGGCTTCCCTTGCGCTGGTGCTCGAATTGGAATTGGAGATCGATACCATCGCCCGCGAGCTGGAGCCGGATGAGCAGCAGGGGCAGCTGCAGCGCACCCTCACGCCTCCACAGGGCGAACGGCTGCTTGTGATCGACGATGACGATGTGCTGCGGGCTTATCTGGTCCGGCGTCTGAAGCTGGACGGCTACGAGGTGGATGAAGCCGCAGACGTCAGTTCGGCGCAGCGGCTGATCCGGGAGCGTTCGTACGACTTGATTTCGCTCGATCTTATGATGCATCCGGACAGCGGCTACGAGCTGTTCGAGTTTTTGAAGGAAGACCCGAATTTGAAGCTCGTGCCCTTGATCGTGCTGTCCGGGCGCAGCGACGTGTACGACAAGGTCCGCTGCTTCTATTTTGGCGCGGACGACTACGTGGTCAAGCCGTTTCAATACGAAGAGCTGGCGGCCCGCATCTACAGTTTGCTCAAGCGGACCAAGACGTTCGAGCAAATGGCATTCCGCGACCCGTTGACGGGGGTGTACAACCGCCGGTATTTCGATCACCAAATTCAAGTCGAGCTGCAGCGCGTCGCACGGTATCCCGGGACGATCTCGATGGTATTCATCGATATCGACCGGTTCAAATCGATCAACGATACGTACGGGCATCCGATCGGGGATTTGGTGCTGCAGGGCCTCGCCCATCTGCTGCAGGCCAACCTGCGCGCTACGGATCTGATCGCCCGCTTCGGGGGCGAGGAATTCGTGGTGGTGCTGCCCGGCACGTCCGCCGCCGACGCCAAAAAGACGATCGAAGGCATTCTGAGGCTGACGCATCAAGGACCCGTGGCGCAAAACGAGGGCCAGTCGTTTCACATTACGTTCTCAGCCGGCGTGTCGGAGTGGCAGCCCGACCTTACGCTGAGCGAGTGGATCCGGCGGGCGGACGATGCGATGTACGAGGCCAAGCAAAACGGCCGCAATCGGGTGATGCTGTATACCGGCGACGCTGCCGGCACGGAGACGGACGCGGCGGCGCGCAAGATGGTGCTGATTGCCGACGACGACAATATTTTGCGCTCGATTCTTATGGCGAAGCTCAAGCACCTACCGATCGACTTCAAGGAGGCGGCTGACGGGGAAGAGGCTTATTTGGAGCTGCTGGGCAGCCCGGTTGATCTGTGTATTCTCGACGGCGTGATGCCGCGTCTCGACGGGTACGGCGTGCTTGAGCGGATGAGGGAGCGCGGCACGCGGCCGCCCCATACGAAAGTGCTCGTTCTTTCCGGGCGCAGCCGGGAAGAGGACACGAGCCGGGGAATGCAGCTTGGAGCGAATGCGTATATGCATAAACCGTTTTCCATGGTTGAGCTGGAGCTCAAGGTGAAGGAATTGCTGGAATTAAGCTGAGACCGTGACAACGACTTGTCACGGTTTTTTCATTTTTTACTTTAAAAAATAGGACTTCCGACCGATATAATATGTGATAAAGAATATAGCTTCGACCTTAGCGAATAGGATGTGAACTTTTTGTTATCCACGAAGCCCGATGTGTTGGCGATTAAAAACCGGATGACCTTGCCGGTGACGTTCGGAACGTATTTGTTGGCGGTGCTTGTATGCGCTTTATTCCGATGGGTGCATGTCTTTAAATCCGAGCACGATTTGCTGGCTTATGAGGTACTGCTTAATGTGTTTTTGGGGGTTCCGCTGCTTCTGCTAATCGTCGCTGGGCTATTATTTTGGCGGGGGCATCAACGTTACGTTCCGTTGTTCAATGCGCTGTCCATGACATTCACGAGTATGGCGATGATCGTCGGATCGGGCGGGATGGTCGAATTTTATTTCTCAATCTTCATGGTTATTGCCCTGATGGCCTTTTATGAAGATACGAAGTTGATTTGGCTGATGACGGCTTTGTTCGCCCTGCAATACCTCGCCGCCTACTGGCTGTATTCGGCGCTTGTGTTCGGCGAGGACGGGTACGGCATCGAGATGCTGGCGATCCATGCCGTGTTCCTTCTGTTAACTTCCGGAACGACCGTATGGCAAATTACGAAGAAAAAAGCAACCGTGGCCTTGCTCGAAGCGGACAAGCAGGAGAAGCAGAAGCTGCTCGGTAACATTCTAAACAAGCTGACGGACAGCTCCGAGCAGCTCGTCGATTATGTGGGACGGCTCAATGAGAATACCGAGCAGACGCTGCTGGCGAACCGCCGGATCATGAGCTCCATGGAAAACATGGCGTCGGGAACGGAAGAGCAGGCGCAAACCAGCAAAGACAGTGCGCGGGCGATGGAAGAGATGTCCATCGGCATACAGCGTGTAGCCGAATCGTCGGCGACCGTCTCGGAGGCGTCGCTCAGCATGGTGGAGGAAGCGGAGAAAGGCAACGATACGATCGGCCATGCGGTATCGCAGCTCGGCGCTTTGAAAAGCTCCTCGACGGAAGTGTCAGCAGCTTTAAAGCGGTTGGAGAAGCAGTCGGTCGAAATCGGAGAGATCGCTACGCTGATTTCCGGGGTAGCTTCCCAAACGAACCTGCTTGCGCTGAACGCAGCGATCGAAGCGGCCCGGGCAGGGGAGCACGGAGCGGGCTTTGCCGTGGTGGCGCGCGAGGTCCGGAAGCTCGCGGAGCAAGCCGAAGCGTCGGCGGGTGAAATCACGCAGCTGATCGAAGAGATTCAGCAGGCGACGGTATCGGCGGTATCGGTGATGCGCGCAAGCGCCGGTCAGGTCGAAACGAGCCATACGGCGGTGAACGAAGCCGGGGACGTATTCCGACTCATTGTCGACGAAGCGAAAAAAGTATGCGATCAAATCCAGGATATTTCGGCGGCTGCCCAGCAAATGTCGGCGGGATCGGAGCAGGTGACGGCGGCCTTGAACGAAGTGGCGCGCATTTCCGACGACAGTGCGGCAGGGGCGAATCATGTGCTCTCCTCGTCGCAGGAGCAGCTGTCGGCGATGGAGTCGATCACCGCTTCGACGGAAGGGCTTACGCGGCTCGCGAAGGAGCTGGAGACGATCTGCCACGAGCTGCAAACGGAACGAAAAAAGCATATGTCTTCTTTATAAAGAAGACGATTATATGAAAAAGCATCCCGCTTCGCTGCCGTCAAGGCAAAGGAAGCGGGATGCTTTCGTTAATCAGGTAAGCGCGTTGGGGATCCGACTTACAGGTCGTCCCAGTTCAGGTTGGACGATTTGCTGTAGTTGGTCACTTTTTGCTCGAAAAAGTCCGTCTTCATGCTGTTCATGTTGCTGAACGTCTCGACCCATTTCATCGGATGCTCGACGACTTCCGGGTACAAAATTTCCAGGCCCAGCTTGCGCAGGCGCTCGTTGGATAAATATTTGATGTACTGGTCGATGATGTCGTTGCTCAGGCCGTGAATGTTGTTGTTCGTGATGTATTGGCCCCACTCGATCTCGTGCTGGACGGCCGTTTTCATCATTTGGCGCAGATCTTCAATCAGCTCGTCCGTGAACAGCTCCGGATTTTCCTTGCGGATTTCGCGGAAAATGTTCTGGAACAGCGCCAGATGCGTCAGCTCGTCGCGCTGAATGTACTTGATCTCCGAGACGGTTCCTAGCATCTTGCCTTGGCGTCCGAGCGCGTAGAAGAAGCTGAAGCCGCTGTAAAAATAAATGCCTTCGAGAATGTAGTTGGCCATGATGGTACGCATCAGGTTTTCCGTGGAAGGCGTCTCGATGAACCGTTCATACAGGTCGGTGATGAACCGGTTGCGGCGCAGCAGATGCTTGTCCTCGCGCCATTGGTTATAGATGTCGTCGCGCACTTCTGCCGAGCAGACGCTGTCGAGAATGTACGAATAGCTCTGGCTGTGTACGGCTTCCTGGAACGTCTGCACCGTCAGGCACAGGTTGACCTCCGGAGCCGTGATGTACTCGTTGATGTTCGGCAGGTTGGCCGTTTGCAGCGAGTCGAGAAAGATCAGGAAGCTGATGATTTTGTCGTAGCTTTGGCGTTCCACGGGCGATAGGAATTTGTAGTCCTTCGCATCCTGCGCGAGCGGGATTTCCTCGGGAATCCAGAAGTTGTTCATCATCGTGCGGTACATCTTGGTTGCCCAGTCGTATTTGACGTTGTTCAGCTCGATCAGGTTCGTCGTGTTGCCGCCGATCATGCGGCGCTTGCCCCAATCCCGGTCGCCGTGCTCGTTAAACAGCTTTTTCTTTTGAAGCTCCATAGGTTGACTTTACCCCCTAAATCCCCCTGCAAGGGGGACCCCAGGGGACCCTGCCCCCTGGACCCCCGAAGCTGTCGTAGGTTCGACAACGTGCAGGAGATGTATGTTTGATGGTGGATCGCTTTCGTACATAAGACTCTTTGCAGATGCAAAGAGTCTTATGTACACGCTTTACGTTTAGAGCGTTGGAGTTCATTGGGTGGCGCGCTTCGCTGCCGCCCGCGAACTCCGGGCTTTCTCGTTGGGGAGGGGCGCTCAAGCGCGCCCGGCCCTAACGGATTGGCTTGTGGAAATATTTACGCGCTGCAGCTTACGCAATCCTCGACTTCGAGGCTTTTGTTACGGCAGTAGTAGACGGTTTTCAGGCCGTGCTTCCAAGCGGCGATGTACATTTCCAGAAACTCGCGGGCGGACAGCTCCGGTGTGATGTACAGGTTGAACGATTGCGATTGGTCGATGTGGCGCTGACGGGCGCCGGCGGCGCGGATGCTCCAGTGCTGATCGATCCGGTGCGCTTCCTTGTAGAACCACATCGTCTCCGGGTTCAGGTTCGGCGCGGTTTGCGGGATGACGGCATTCTTCTTCTCTTCGACGAAAAACTTGTTGAAGATCGGGTCGATCCCGGCCGTCGAACCTGCGATGAGCGAAGTGGATGCCGTCGGTGCGATGGCGAACATCCAGCCGTTGCGGACGCCGTGTTTCGCGACTTGTTCCTTCAATTCGAGCCATTCCGGGCTGTTGTAGCCGCGGGCTTCGAAGTATTCGCCGGTCTGCCATTCGCTGCCCTCGAATACGGGGTAGGCGCCTTTTTCTTTGGCGATTTCCATCGAAGCTTTGATGGCGTAGTAGTTCATCCACTCGTATACTTCGTCGGCTTTTTGCACGTGCTCGTCGGATTCCCATTGAATTTTGAGCTGAGCCAGCATTTGATGGTAGCCGCTGGAGCCGAGGCCGACCGCGCGGTACTTTTTATTCGTAATTTCCGCTTGCGGAATCGGATAGTAGTTCAGGTCGATAACGTTGTCCATCATCCGCATTTGCGTCGTGACGACGCGCTCGATGTCTTCCTTCGTATAGACGCGGCCAAGGTTGGTCGACGAGAGGTTGCAGACGACAAAATCACCACTTTTTACCTTCGTCGTAATGATGCCGTCCTCGTGCTCCGTCTGGATCACCTCGGTGGCGCTCATGTTTTGGCAAATTTCGGTACACAGGTTCGAGCAGTAAATCATGCCTTTATGCTTGTTCGGGTTGGCGCGGTTGACCGTATCGCGGAAGAATACGAACGGCGTGCCGGTTTCGAACGAACTGGTCAGGACGCGCTTCATGATATCGATGGCCGGAATTTCGTCCTTCGAAATTTTGTCGTCGTTCACGCAATCCCAGTAGCGGCTTTCGAATTCCTCGCCCCACGAATCCTCGATCGAGTAGCCCTTGATCTTGCGCACTTCGTGCGGATCGAACAAGTACCATGTGCCGCGCTCCTCGACCGTTTTCATGAACAGATCGGGAATGCAGACGCCCGGGAAAATGTCGTGGGCCTTCATCCGGTCATCACCGTTGTTTGTCTTGAGGTTCAGGAAGTCCAAAATATCCTTATGCCACACGTCAAGATAGACGGCGACGGCTCCGGAACGGACACCCAACTGGTCGACGGCGATGGCCGTATTGTTGTAGTTCTTGATCCATGGCACGACGCCGCCGGCGACGCCCTTGAATCCGCGGATGTTGGAGCCGCGGCTGCGCACTTTGCCGACATAGATGCCCATGCCGCCGCCGTGCTTGGATACCTGCGCGAAGCTTTGGTCTACGTTGTAGATGCCCCACAGGTTGTCCGGCACCGTATCGATAAAACAGCTGGAAAGCTGATGCAGCGGCTTGCGGGCGTTCGCCAGCGTCGGCGTCGCTACCGTCATCTCCAGATTGCTGAGCACGTCGTAGAACTGCTTCGCCCAATGCAGCTTATCGGTTTCCTGCATGGCCAAGTGCATGGCAACACCCATGAACAGCTCCTGCGGCAGCTCCAGCACTTCTTTGTCCAGTCCCTTGATCAAATAGCGGTCGGCGAGCGTTTTGAGGCCGATGTAGTTCAGCAAGTAATCGCGCTCCGGCCTGATATAAGCGCCGAGCTCCTGAATTTCTTCCCGGCTATAGTGCTCCAGAATGTATTTGCCGTACAAGCCCATATCGGTCAAATAGGTGATCAGCGAATACAGATCGCCGTAGCCGAAATGGCCGTATTTGCGGTTTAAACGGGCTTCCTTATAAAGATCGTATGAAAGCAGCTTGGCGGCGACGTACTGCCAGTTCGGCTGCTCGACGCTTGTTTTTTCCACGGCCACCTGAATGAGCAGGCGCTGGATTTCCTGGGTTGTAATCCCGTTGCGGAACAAGGGGAGCAGAGCGGTTTCCAGCTCCAAGGGATCGCATTCCGGATAAGCTTCGCACGCGAAGTCGATGACTTTTTTCATTTTTGCGAACACGAGTTCTTCTTTCGTGCCGTCCCGTTTTACGATGATCATGTATTCAGCTCCTCTGGAATGTTCAAAGAAAAAGCATGCCGCCACCTTGCAGGCAGACGCATGCCACTAACGCTTCGTATGAAGCGTTAAATGTCTGGTAACGCGCAGGGTATCTGCTTCTGAAGCGTATTCCTGTCGTTCTGCCGGTTCGCCGTCGATCGGGCCTGACGAACCGTGCGGGTACGGCTTCATTACCGTAGCGGTGCCCTAACGAGTTTCCACAATATGTCGTAGTTCTTGATTCTTGAACCTACAATATGTAGTTGTTTTTGCAAAGCAATATCATGAATTTACCGCATCGTCGCTTCGCTGTCAATCTATTATTTCGGCCGAGAATCGCCAATTGATTAGGAGAAAACCGCGAAAAAACGCCGAATTTGGTTTGTTATTGCGTTTTATGCTACATTTACTATGGGCTATGGGAAACCTGCCTTTTTTTGCTGATAAAATTGAGGTCATGGGATGATGACACCGGGTCTCCGGTGAACGATAGGAGGAGTAACGAATGGAATGGAGAGGGAATTGGGGAGGGACGTACAGGAGGCTCGCCTTATGGCTGCTAATCGTCGGCTTCGGCTTCATGTACCTGTTTGGGTCCGCGGCTCCAGCCGGGGCGCACGCCTCCCTTGTGCAGACGATTCCGGCAAGCGGCGCGGAGCTGAAGCAGCCGCCGGAGCAGGTGGTCTTGACGTTTAACGAGCGTCTGGAGGAGGGGCTGTACTATCTAAGGGTTTACGACGGCAGCAAGCGCAAGGTGACGGACAAAGCGGCCGTGATAAACGATACCCGCACAACGTTGACCCTAGATTTGCCCGGACTGGCCAAAGGTATCTATGTGGTGACTTATCACGTCATCTCGGCGGACGGGCATCCTGTGGACGGCACTTATTTGTTCGCGGTCGGCCAAAGTTTGGACCAGCCGTCGGGCGTCAGCGGCAGCGCGCCCGCGATTGAGCATTTGCACCGGCACGACGGTCCGATGAGTACGTTTGGAGTGAAGGATGTACTGCAGTTCGGCTCACGTATTTTGTTTTATTTGGCTTTGCTCGGTTTCACGGGCTGGCTGCTCTGGCTGCGCTGGTTCGCTCCCGGAGAAAAAACAGATCCGTCCCGCGTCCGGCTAAGGCAGTGGGCGGAACGGCTGCAGCAGCTCTATTTGATCGCGTATATTTTGTTCATGTGGGCGCATATGGGCGATCTGATCGGCGATGGTGGAGCGGAAGGGCTGCTGCGTTTGTTCACCCAAACGACGGTCGGCTACGCCTGGCTCGGAGGCCTGCTGCTGGCGCTGCTGTCCTTTATTGTCCTGCACCGTAGCGTCTTTCTCGACTATATCTGGCTTGCGCTCGTCTGGTTTGCCAAAAGTCTCCTCGGGCATGCGGCCGCTTTCGAACCGAAAAGCGAAACGCTCGTTCTGGACTGGCTTCATCTGGCTGCCTCCTCGGTATGGGTAGGAGGCTTACTGATGCTGTTCGTCTTGTGGCGGACGGATAAGGAGCTGGGCAAACGGTTCCTTCCGCGCTTCTCTACGGCAGCGCTAATCAGCATCTTGCTATTGACCGTCTCCGGCGTGCTGACCGTGTTCATTTTTCTCCCGGACGTACGGTATATCGTGGAGACAGGGTGGGGCAAGCTGCTTCTGGCGAAAACCGGGCTCGTGCTACTGGTCGTCGTGACTGCGGCACTGATCCGCTTCTTGTTCCGTAAAAGCAGCGAACGGGGGGCAGGCCGCCTGCTTGGCGTCGATGCCGTGCTGATGACGCTTATAGTCGGCGTCGTCGGTGTATTTACTTATTTAACCCCGCTTCCGGCCAATGAACCGATGAACTGGCATGTAATGGGCGAGAAGGTTCATATGACCGCGCAGATCAGTCCGAACGTGCCGGGCGTCAACGATTTTGCCGTAAAAGTGTGGCTGCCCGAAAAGCTCGGCAAACCGAAGCAGGTGATCATGAAGCTGCAGGCGACGGACAATCCGGAAATTGCGCCGCTCTTGGTGCCTGTCGAATATACGGAGGATGTGAGCTTCGAGGAGTCGTTCGGGTTAAAAAGACATACGTACAAAGCGCGCGGAGCTTATTTGCCTTATCCCGGCCATTGGAAGCTGGAGGTACGGGTTATGGACAGCAATGACGACGAAACGGTATATGAACATACGTTCCAAGTTTATTGATCGGAATTTCAAACAAGATCATGTTGAATATTATCGTTTTATGTCGATTATCATGGGTCTTTATAACTAAAATTCTCTTGTTCTTTTGGTTCTGGGGAATTAGAATAAAAGAAAACCCTTCATCAGAGGAAGCAGAGGATCGACATGGCAAAAAACCGGAGTCCTGTAGGTTTGGGTCTGCTGCGGGAATGGCGGCATAAACTGTACCGACACGGTGCGCTTCTGCATCTGTGGTGCGTCATGGCCGGTGCGGAAATCGTACTGCTTTCGCTCAAACAGTTGTTTGGTGTGCCTAATGACCCGTTGGACTTCATGACATCGGGCTTGATCGTGCTGTTGGTCGCCCCGATCCTGAATGCGTCCGTTCGGAAAAACAGCGTCAAGCCGATTCGGGCGCTGGTCCCGGCCATCGTTATTATGGCTTTCGCAGAGATTGTAGAATCGGCGGTGCGCTATTCATCCGGGCAAACCGTCGACTGGATGGGAACAACGGCTGATTTGGCGGGTCTCGCTCTGCTCATGACGCCGATCCTTTACTTTGTGCTGACGGATATGCGCAACCGGGAGTTTACGGTACGGCAGCTTACGTACCTCGCCTATCACGATATGCTGACCGGGCTGCCGAACCGCCAGAAGTTCCAACAAACCGTCGGCATGTCGATTCAGGCGGCAAAGCTGTCGGGGAGCAAGCTGTCCGTCATGTTCATCGATCTGGACCGGTTTAAGAACGTCAACGATACGTTCGGCCATGCGTTCGGCGACCTTCTGTTGACGGAGGCGGCGGAGCGGCTCAAAAGCGGGCTGCAGGCAGACGATAGCGTATCGCGGCAGGGCGGGGACGAATTCACCGTGCTGATCAAGGATGCGTCACAGTCGGAAGATGCCGAGAAGATGGCAAATAAAATTATTCATCTGCTCAGCCAGCCCTTTGCGATAGATGGCCACGAGCTTCGTGTGGGGTGCAGTATCGGAATCGCGATGTATCCGCAGGACGGGGAAGATCCCATTACGCTCATGAAAAATGCCGATACAGCCATGTACCGGGCCAAGGAGCTCGGGAAAAATGGCTACCAGTTCTACAAGGCCGAGATGAACGATACGGTCATTCAGAAGCTGGTGATGGAAGAGTGGCTGAACAAAGCGCTGGAGCAGGAGGAGTTCGTCCTGTATTACCAGCCGCAGGTCGATATTTTCACGTCCCGCATGAACGGAATGGAAGCGCTGATCCGTTGGAATCATCCGCGGCTTGGCTTTATCTCGCCGGGTGAATTTATTCCGCTGGCCGAAGAGACGGGATTGATCATTCCGATCGGACAATGGGTACTGCGCACGGCCTGTAAGCAGAACAAGGCATGGCAGCTCGCCGGGTATCCGCCGCTGAAGATGGCGGTGAACATCTCCCCGATTCAGTTTCACCAGCACGATTTCGTCCAAGTCGTTCTCGATGCGCTGCAGGAAAGCGGGCTGGAGCCGCGGTATTTGGAGCTGGAAATTACCGAAGGTATTGCGATGTACCATGTGGATCAAGTCATTCAAAAGCTGCAAACCTTGCGCGAGCTCGGTGTACATATCTCAATGGACGATTTCGGCACCGGCTATTCGTCCCTCAATTATCTCAAGAAGTTTCCGATCGACAAGCTCAAAATTGCACAGCAGTTCGTCCGCGACATTACGGTCGATCCCGACGATGCTGCCATCGTCCAAGCGATTATGGCTATGGCGCTCAGCCTAAAGCTGAACGTGATTGCCGAAGGGGTCGAGACGGAGGAGCAGCTCTCCTTCCTGCTCGATATCAAATGCAGGGAAATTCAAGGCTATATTTACAGCAAGCCGGTTCCGGCACACGAATTTACCGATTTGATGCTGCGGCCTCCCGCTTGACGGAAACAAAGAAGCGTTCCAGCCTCGTCCAATACGAGGGCCGGAACGCTTGTTTATTTTTTGGAGGCGGGGACTTCTGGGAGGCGTGGAGCGACCGGCTCGGGTGCTCAGGCGTTCGCTTCCTGCCAAGCCTGCGGGTGACCTTCGCCGACATACCTCGCGGCAGCAGCGTTGGAGATGACTTGCTGGCGGCTTTTGCAGCCCGGGATCACCGCGCTGACCGCAGGATGCTTCAGGCACCAAGCCAGCGCCCACGTCGCCATATCCATGCCCTCCGGCACTTCGTGCTCGCGGATGCGCTTTACTTCCTCCAGCTTCAGCCGCGTTTGCTCCTGGTCGTGCCGATGGCGGACGTCGTTCTCCGCGAACGAGGCGCCGGGATTGTATTTGCCGCTCAGGTAGCCGCTGGCCAGCGGCACGCGCGCCAGCACGCCGAGTCCTTGACGCTCGCAGGACGGGAAGACTCGCTCCTCGGGCTTGCGGTCGAGTCGGTTGTAAACGACTTGAATCACTTTCGAGTTCACGCGCTCTGAGGCGTCCGTCTGATGGAGGTTGTCGTTGCTGCCGATGGACGTGCCGAGGTGCCGTATTTTTCCCGCCTGTACTTGTTTATCCAGCAAGGTCCACAGCTCGTCCTGATCGAAGGCTTCATCTGTGCCCGAATGAAACTGATAAAGATCTATGTAGTCCGTCCGGAGCGCTTTGAGCGAGGCATCGAGCTGTGCCAGCACTGCTTGCGGCGACCATTCCTGACTCCGGTCTAGATGGGCGTGAAATTTATGCCCGAACTTGGTGGCAATGACCCAGTCTTCGCGCCGGCCCCGGGAAATGTAGCTTCCGATGAGCGATTCGGACGTATGGTCCCCGTAGCATTCCGCGGTGTCGATCAGGTTGATGCCGCACGCTTTGGCTTCGTCCAGAATCGCATCCGCTTCCTCCTGGGTAAACGGCTTGCCCCATTCTCCGCCGAACTGCCATGTGCCGACGCCGATGACGGACACCTTCATGTTTGTTTTGCCCAGCTTCCGGTATTTCATCGATAATTCCCTCCTCAAGCGAATGATTTTGCACTTCCCCCTGATTGTACCTAATTCGTTAGCTTGCTTCAAATGTACGGCCAACGGTCGGCGGTTTCTCATTTTAAGGTTATTTTAATACTCCTTCCCTCCGTATCCGGTATAGTTAAGAGAAACGACGTTGAGAAGGCGAGGGAGAAGCTCTTGAACCGAATGATGCGATGGGCGAAGGAATGGATAGCGCCGCTTGGCTTGGCCGTCATCATCAGCTTTTCGTTCAACACGTACGTAGCACAGGGGATGAAGGTGCCGACCGGTTCGATGCTGCCAACCATTCAGCTCGACGATAAAGTGTTTGTGGAAAAGATGGTCGCACTAACCGATTTTAAGTTCGGAGACATCGTTGTCTTTTATCCGCCGCTCAAGGGAGAAGAAGACAAACGCTACATCAAACGGCTGATCGGATTGCCGGGCGATACGATTGAAGTGAAGGACGGCGCGCTGTATCGCAATGGCGAGAAGGTGGACGAGCCATATGTGAAGGAGCCGATGAAATACCAGTTTGGCCCGGTTCAAGTGCCGGAAGGGAAATATTTGTTCCTTGGCGATAACCGCAACGACAGTCTGGATTCGCATCTATGGCCGACGCCGTTCGTGAACAAAAGCAAGCTTGTCGGCAAGGCGCTGTTCCGTTACTACCCGTTCGATCAGTTCGGGGAGATTAAGTAGCGGGGTGGGGATGAAGGTAATTTTGCAAAATAAGAAAAACCCTTGAATTTTCAAGGGTTTTTCTTGTAAGCGGGTGATGGGAATCGAACCCACGCCACCAGCTTGGGAAGCTGGAGTTCTACCATTGAACTACACCCGCAGGAAGTTGTATTGGAATTATCGCACAGTACTGGAGAAAAATCAAGCAGTTATTGTATGCGGGACAGATCACCTCGTTACTAGGAGTGGTCTGTTTCTTTTTGTGCGGTCCTTTGGCGGAGTGCTCAAGTCAGCTTTGCACCAAATTGTATTGCTTCCTCAAGCCGACGCCTATATAATAAATCCTGCACACTTAACATACATATAAGTATAAAAAGTATGTTATTCTGCGGGGGATTGCGCTTGAACCGTTCATTTTACGCTTTATTGGTCAGCCAAACGGCAACAAATCTTGGCTTTGCGCTCTATACGATGGTTGTGGTCATGCATCTGTATGCGCAGACCGGTTCGACGGCTTTGTCTGCTGCCGTGACGCTAATCAGCGCCATTTCACGAATGGTCAGCGGCGTTGTTTTGCCGTCGTTTTCCGACCGGTTTCGGCTACCCGCGCTGCTAATCTTTTCGCAAACGACGCAGCTGGTAATTCTCCTGCTTCTTGCGCTGATGCTGACGCAGGACGTTTCCGCCTTGAGCTTGATTGTCATCATGGTGCTGCTCGCGATCATTTCTTTTTTCAATGGCTGGTTCTCGCCTGTGAAAAGCTCGTTGCTCCGGGCCGTCGTGCCCGAGAAGGAGCGGGTGAGAGCGATCGGCTTGCTGTCGACGGTGGACCAAACGTTCCAATTTGCCGGGTGGAGTCTGGGGGGCGTACTACTGTCTGTTTTGGGCCAAGGCGCCGCGCTTGGGATTACTTTTGCGCTGCTCGTCGTATCGATCGGATGCATGTTCCTGTTGAAGCGGCACGGGAAGAAGCATGAACTGGCAGGGCTTCAAACCGAACAAGGATTTGTTGCCGGATTAACGGCAGGCTGGAAAATTCTTTACAGGCATGAAGGACTGCGCGTCCTTGTCATGATGGATCTAATCGAATCTTGGGTCGGCACGATCTGGATCGGAGCCGTCACGTTAACTTTTGTCAAAGAGGCTCTGCACGAAGGTGAAGCTTGGTGGGGGTACATTAACGGCGGTTACTATTTAGGTACCATCGTCGGCGGCTTGATCGTCCTTCGGCTTTCCCGTCGGATGCGGGGAAGGTTAACGGCAAGTATGCTGCTGGGAGCGTCTCTGTTCGGGCTGCTGACGCTGCTGTACGGCTTTGTATCGAACAGCATGCTGGCGCTGCTGCTCGTCCTGTTGATGGGGCCGGCTTATCAAATCCGCGATCTGGCGCAAGAGTCGATGATTCAAAATAGCTCGAACGAGCATACCTTGCTTAAAGTGTCGGCAGCCCGGTCTACCTTGGTCCAGCTCATCTCGATGCTCTCCATTGCCGTGATCGGAATCGTAACAGACGTTATCGGCGTTCGTTTGGTTTACATCGTCTCCGGCTGTGTGCTTCTCGTTTCATCCGCGTACGGTTTCGTGCAACTGCAGCTTCGGAAAAAAGGGGCTTTGTTGGAGAGCGAACATCAGTAACGCCATTTCTCAATCGTTGGACTGCTCCTCGTATTGAGGGAACAGCAGCTTGAGCATCCCGAGAATGCGCTGCCGGTCTTGATCGGTAAGCAAGTGGCCGTTGTATTGGAGGCCGTCAATATATTGGAGCGATTTGCCGATATCGTACAGATGCTCAAGCGTCTGGGTATCGGTTTTTTCCGCGTCCGCTCCTATTGTTCGGAACTGCTCCGCCATGCTTTCCAATTGGCCGATCAGCTTGTAAATTTCGACCTTCGGCGGATCTTGCTGAAGCAATGCTTGTAGCGTGTCCGGCGTAATCTCGAAATCGTCGCCAAAGAACGGCCGATAATCCTGCTCCAATCGTTTGATGGCCGCCCGGGGAATGATGGGAAGGGCTTGAACGATCCCGTCGAGGTCAATACCGAGAATATCGAGCAGGTCCTGGAACGCCTGCCGGTACTTGTGGGTGTCGGCAAGCTTCCGATAACCGGCAGCAGCCATCAGGTCGGCATACTCGACGCCGAGCGGCTCGACCAGCTTTTCCAGCAGTCCGGGCGAGGGCATGTTTTTTTTCTTGCCTGTTTCGATCTGGGACAAATAAGGGTTCGAGTAGCCGATCCGATCGCCCAATTGGGTAAGCGTCAGCCCTTTGGCTTCTCTTAGGCTTTTTAAATAGGCTCCGAACTGCTGAACGTTCATCCGCGCACATCCTTTCTTGTTCTTCTATTATACACTTTTACTTGCTATTAGTAAATATTGTTTGTAATATTGTTGTTAATAGCAAGAATGTGTGATAATGTTACTAACACCAAACAAGAAAAGATGAACAGCAGCCCGCAGTTGCTTGCCCGCTGCAAGAATAACCATTCGGGTGAATCGAAAGGTGGTCGCTATGAACGATACGCTCACGCTTATGCAAAAAAAAGCCGTCCGCGCAGCTATGGAAGAACGGCTGGCTCTGTACCGAAGCTACAAATACAGCAGCTTCGAACGCCGCGAAGCCCGGGTTACCGCCAGCTACGACCCGCGATACCATGGGGCGACGAATGCGGTAAGCGATCCTACTGCGCAGATCGCCGTGTACAACGTAAACGAGCAAATGCACCGCAGTTACGTGTGCGATACCGTGGAAATCGCGCTGAGCCTGCTGCCGGAGAAGCAGCGGTCGATCATCGAAACGCGGTATATGCGGCAAAATACGCCGACGGATACGCAGGTATGCGGCAGGCTGAGCATGTCCAAAGATACGTACGACCGAAACCGGCTTGCGGCGATGTACGAAATGGCTTTATTTTTGGAAGTGGATTGCGGGTTCGAGCTGACATAGCAGAATAAGCAGGCAGCAAATAGGCCGTTCTCTCTCGTGGGAGGCGGTCTATTTTTCTATATGCGGCTCTCATGGGGAAATATACCGAAAAAAAGCCGGTGTTTCCTACGCTAAGGACCACCGGCTCTGTGTTTTACTTACGCTAATTAGATAGTAAAATACGTATCTTCGCTTTTCCAGATACTGCGCTGCCGCTTCGGGAGACTCTTTAAATGCGCTACTTCCTGCGGCACGCCGCTTGCTGCCGCCGCCTCGTAGATCGTCATGCCGCCCAGGATGAGCTCGTCGGGCATCAGCAGCTCGACGGCGAACTGATTGGCTTCGCTCTCGATCCGGTCGATCGAAACGAGCGTGTTCCTGCGAAGGAAGGGCGTATTCACTTTGGGGTGAAGGATCACGTGCCCGAGCTCATGCGCGCACGTAAAGTGCTGGCCGGATTTATCCAAGCCTTGGTTGATATGGATGCAGCGGATTCGTTTGTACGTGCTGAAGTAGCCGAGAATGTTGCCGAGTGGCTCAAAGAGAACATGGATGTTTTTCTGAGATGCGATTTTGAAAGGGTTGTTCGTTCCGTACTTTTTAATCAGTCGCAAGGCTGCTTGTTTCGAATTTCGCATCTGCTTATCTACCCCCGTACCGATTTTATTTTCGATATTTGTTCGGGGTAAACTTCTGTTTCGCTAACTGCTTGGCAAGCCGCATGGAATTCTCTAGCGATATTCGCAGCAATTCTTTACTCTCCTCATCCAAGGTTTCGCCATGAAAGGCAAGTGCTTCGTCGGACTCGAGATCGCTGAGCATTCGTTCGAGATCCCGGGCGATGTCCTTCTCTTCTTTGGGTGTCAAGGAAGACGCGTCCCGCTTCTCCTCCATGGCCGATACGTTCGGTGAAGGCTCGTCGGACAAGCCGAGAAGATAGTCCGTCGTTACTTGAAAATAGGCGGCGAGCTTGCCGGCCATATCGGCGCTCAGCCGTTTTTTTCCCCTTTCGATCTCGTAATAATATTGAGGCGTAATGTTCAACAGCTCGGCGACAACGGTCCCCGCCATATTCCGTGCTTTTCGAATGTCCCGCACCCGATTCCCCATAAGACATTTCACCTTTTCTGAACTGGCTTTTTAATAGAAGAACATTTGTTTCCATTATATCAGCTTTTAGCTTAATAATCAAGCTTGGAAAAACAGAAAATGAAGAAATTGGGAGAAAAATTAAGCAAATGGTTTGTTTTTTGGATGTTTTTATGCGATAATTAATCTATATGATTAAATTAACTGGTTGTCATTTTGAAGCTAATAGCTTATTCTTAGTTTTGTAAAACGAACGATATGCTAACGAATGGAGGCGCTCGAATATGACGAATTACGTCCAAAACCTCGAATCTGCAAACGCGGCTCAACCGGCTAACCTTGTAAAGGAGCGGCGGCAGATTGCCGCAAAAACGGCAAAGAGCAACAAGGCGGAGCAGGTTTACAGTGGGCAAGCAGAGCCTTGGGAACCGCGTCAACCGGTAACTTTGGAGATGATCCGGACGAAGTTTGCCGGGCTCGTTCAAGCCGGACGTCAATGTGAAATTCGGGCGCTCCTCCGGCATTACGGCGCCGAACGGCTGCCGGACGTTCCGACGAAATATTTTGACGAGCTGCTCCACGCGGCGGAAAAGCTCGGGTGAACGGTGCTGCAAGTTTAAGCTGTAAGTTCGATCGGACATGCTTCCAGAGAATGACGAGAGGGGAACAAACCGGAATGATGATGCTTAATCTCGAACAAAACTACGAAAAAATGGCTATAGATCAGCTTCGCGGATATAAACGGCTTGTCGGACGAATCAAGATGCTTGAGAAATACCCTGTCAGCGGCGGGATGCGGCTCGGCACGATTGTTCAGGACGGTCAGCTGCAAGACCTGCACCGGCAATGGCGGAAGCTGGCGACATCCGGGGCAGACCAAGAAGCGCTTCGAAGCACGGAGGCGAAAATCAAAGCGCTATTGGAAGGGCAACTGGGTACGTCGGACGGTTATCAGGGGATATTGGCGCGGGTAAGCGAGTTGGAGGAGCTGGGACGGCAAAAAGAGCAGATGGAGCAAGCCATGGATGCTCTGGACGATTTTAAACACGAATACGCGCAAGTGCTCAAATTGCTGTATGTGGATGGAAACGAGCCGCATGACATCGCTTGCGATCTGGGCATCTCCTTATCCACCTTCTATGGATGGAGACGCAAAGCATTAAAGGAATACGGAATATTGATTAGCTAGAGTCGCAGCGGTCTGCGGCTCTTTTTTGCGTTTATGGGTCTGCTTGACCAGTTCGGCAGGCTTCGCTTGTGCTATAATGAAGCTAATTTTCAATAAAGAGGAAATGGGGAGAAACCGATGCTTCAGCAGGATTTGGCATTTATCAAAAACGTAAAAATGGAAGAGATTCCGTGGCAGCGCCTGATCTCCTCCTACGGACGGGCAGCGGCGGTCCCGCAATGGTTTCATGCGATGGCTTACGGAGATATGGAGGCAATGGACAATGCCGCCGGGCGATTGGCTGAGGAGCTTGAGCATCAAAGCACGCTGTGGCACGCTACGCCGTTCGGCGTCATTTTTGCGATGAGGATGCTTGGCGAAGCTGCGAACGACTCCGCGAAGCAGGAATTAAGCGAGCAGGAGCGCGAGCGTTTGATTGTGCTTATCGTCGCGATTCTGAACATGTGCCAGCCCATTGCGGTTGCGTGCGCAGATACGCTAGGCCATGTTGTGGACATGGAACCGTTCTCGTCCATCACCGATCTGCTTCATGAAAATGAGCTTTGGCCGGAAGACGAAGAAGAGGACGAGGAACGTTGGGAGGACGATCCCGTCTCCGATCAGGCATTTTACAGCTTCGTTTACTATACGGCACAAATTTTGCTTCTATATAAGGAAGAGATTCGCCGGCTTTGCGATTCGGTGCGTGAGGAAGTGCGGAATGCCGCGGAGGAGCTGTATGCGGAGGTAGAAAGTATCGAGGCTGTGGGCTGAGTTGAGAAAGATAGGCTTGGTGGAAAAACGTTG
This sequence comes from Paenibacillus tyrphae, assembly GCF_000722545.1. Taxonomy (GTDB): domain Bacteria; phylum Bacillota; class Bacilli; order Paenibacillales; family NBRC-103111; genus Paenibacillus_G; species Paenibacillus_G tyrfis. Next base: position 89,880 of record NZ_JNVM01000020.1, on the reverse strand, counting down.
GAATTCGTCTGCAAAAGCATTGGAATAACTATGGACAACCTTTGTAACGAAGTGAGGTTTTCCCGTGCTATGATGTTAATGTAAGATAATTGTGCTAAGGGGAACACGAACGAAAGAGTCGCAGCGATGCGGCTCTTTTTGCATTCGCTCCGCCGCACAAGATTAGGCTTCAGGGGGAGGGAGGATATGGAGCGGTTGCGCAAACTGGATGGTACAGTTCGAGCAGGCGATTTCCGGAGCACCCTTTGAGGTGTAAGCCGCTGCCAGGCGGAAACGCAAGCTGCGGCAATTCATGAAGCTTTTATCCGGCTTCTATCGGGGTGGTGAACGTGGAAGAAATTAAGCAGGGGATCGCGAAACGGCTCAAGGAATTGTTTCCGGCCGCGAGCGTCTATACGGAACAAGTCGAGCAGGACTTTACGAAGCCTGCTTTTTTTGTTCGGCAAACGGAAGGTGCGCAGAAGCACGTAATGAACCGCCGGTATATCCGGACGGGGACGTTCGACATCGCCTACTTTCCGGTTCCGGGCAGTCCGCAGTTGATCCGAGATTGCGAGACGGTCCGGGATACGTTGTACGAGCGGCTTGAGCTGATCCCGTGGGAAGGTCATACGTATCGCAGCTCAGGCATGCGTTACACTTTGGCAGACAACGTGCTTCATTTTTACGTGAGCTTCGAGGTTCATGTAATGCGGCCCAAAGAGGCCGTGCCAACGATGCGAAATTTAGTACAGGAGGAACATATCCGACATGATTAAAAAAGGGACGTCGAAAGCGGCAGCCATGAAGGAAGAAACGACTGTGGCGCAGGAGAGCTTGCCGGCTTTTACGAAGCAGCAGTTTTTGGAATCGCAGCTGTTTACGGGGCAGCAAAAAGATTTGCTGAACGCTCTGCTGCAAGACGAGGAAACGTATACGACCGATCAGGTCAAACAACAAATCGAACAATATTTGAAAAAGGCGGTGGAGTAGATGGCAGGCGGAACATGGACAACTCAAAACAAAGTACGCCCAGGGGTGTACATCAATTTCGTAGGTGAAGGAAAACCGGCCGGTGCAGCCGGCGATCGCGGGATTATGACGATGGCGCTGCCGCTCGGCTGGGGCGAAGCGAAAAAGGTGCTGACCATCAGCGCAGGAGACGATGTGAAGACGCTGCTCGGCTACGATATCGCAGCGCCTCAGCTGCTGCTGGTTCGGGAGGCTTTGAAGCGCGCGAAAATGGTGCTGCTGTACCGTTTGAATGCAGGGACGAAGGCGGCCGCAACGGTCGGCGCGCTGAAGGTAACGGCCAAGCACGGTGGCGTGCGCGGCAACGATTTGTCGGTCGTCGTTCAAGCGAATATCGACGACAATACGAAATTCGACGTGAAGACGCTGCTGGCCGGCCAAGCCGTCGATTCCCAGACGGTGGCCAATATCGCCGGGCTGAAGGCGAACGATTGGGTCGTATTTAGCGGCACGGGCGACTTGACGGCAACGGCGGGCGCTTCGCTCACCGGCGGTGCTGACGGCACTGTGACGAACCAGGACCATACCGATTACCTCGGGGCGATCGAAGTGTTCGACTTCCAAACGATGGCGCTCGCATCCGGCGACGCTACGTTGAAATCCGTGTACACGGCATTCGTGAAGCGGCTTCGAGACACCGAAGGCAAGAAGGTGCAGGCCGTGCTGGAAAACTATCCGGCAGCCGATTTTGAAGGCATCATCAGCGTCAAAAACGGCGTCGTGCTGACGGACGGCACCGTTCTGGATGCAGTGAAAGCGACGGTATGGGTAGCTGCGGCTACAGCCGGGGCGCAGGTGAACCAATCGCTGACGTACCAAGCGTACGACGATGCGGTGGACGTGGACATCCGTTACACGAACTCCCAAATCGAATCCGCGCTGCGCGGCGGCGAGGTTGTGTTTGTGCAAAACAAAGGCCGTGCCATTATTGAGCAGGACCTGAACACGTTCAAAAGCTTCCTGCCGACCAAGGGCAAGGCGTTCTCCAAAAACCGCGTAATCCGCGTGCTCGACGGCATTGCCAACGATATTAAGCGGATTTTCGAGACATTCTATATCGGTAAGGTGAGCAACGACCACGACGGGCGCAATTTGCTGTGGAACGAGGTCGTCACTTACCTGAGATCGCTGCAGGCGAATGCGGCCATCCAAAATTTCAATTCGCAAACCGATGTGAATGTCATTCAAGGCCAGGACGCGGACAGCGTGTATGTGGAATTGCACGTCCAGCCGGTGGATTCGATCGAAAAAATCTACATGAAAGTGACGGTGAAGTAACATGGCAGATCAAAAAGTGTTACACGCTCGCGATACGATTAGCGGTCAGGAAGGCCGTGCTTACGCAACGATCAACGGAAACAAGGAAGAAATGTTCTACGTTAAAAAGCTGGAAGCCAAGGTCGAGAAGGAAAAGGCCGAAATCAAGGCGCTCGGTCGCCGGGGAACGCAAAGCAAGGCAAAAGGTTGGAAGGGTACCGGCAGCATGACGATTTACTATATCACGACGCTTTTCCGCGACCTGATGAATGAATATATGGTCAGCGGCAAGGATACTTATTTCGATATTACGGTAACGAACGAGGACCCTTCCTCTTCCGTTGGAATGCAAACCGTTATTATTAAAAATGTCAACCTGGACAGTGTCATTATGGCGTCTCTCGATACCGGAAGTGACACGTTGGAGGAGGAAATTTCCTTCACCTTCGACGGTATTGAAATTAAAGATCGTTTCAAAGCCCCTTCCATGAACTAATCATATTAACAGGAGGACATGATACATGAGCGATTTAAGCGTATTTTTTGCCCAAAATGCAGAAGCCAACACAATTGAGGAAGTCATTATTTCCGAACGATTTAAGGACCGGGAGGGCGTTCCGGTGCCTTGGCGTCTCCGCAGCATGACGGAGGATGAAAACGAGGCGGTGCGTAAAGCCGTAACGAAGCGCGTCAAAGGCAAAGGCGGCAGCTATACCACTGAAGTCGACCAGAACGAGTATATCGCCAAGCTGGCCGTGAACAGCGTCGTTTTCCCGAACCTCAAGGATGCGGAATTGCAGCAATCGTACGGCGTGCTCGGCGCCGAGTCGCTGCTGCGCAAAATGCTGCTCCCCGGGGAGTACGCAAACCTGCTTCAAAAAGTGCAGGAGCTCAACGGCTTCGACAAGGATATGAACGAGCTGGTTGATGAAGTAAAAAACTGATCAACGAGGGCGCAGGCGAGGCGAATTATGCCTACTATGCCCTCCATGAGCTTCACATTTTACCGCAGGATCTCATGGCGATGTCGCGGCACGAAAGGGCCGCGATCTACGCCATGATCGACGTGCGGGTGGAAAAGGAAAAGCGCGCCCGCGCTAAAAAAGGGCTATGAGAAGCGTCTCTTAGGAGGCGCTTCTTTTCAGGTTGTAGAAAGGAGGTAGTGGATGTGAATTTTGGTCTCAAAATTTTTGAACGTACGGCAACGGCGTTTGGACAGGTTCCAAAGTTAGTGCAATCCGCTCGGACAGGCATATTGCGTATAAGCACAATGGCCTTTCTGCAATTTCAACGAGTGTCCGAAGCTGCGAGTGCATGGGTGACTAATCTGAAGAAGAATATTATTCAAAAATTACGTCAGATTCGATTGCCGTCCCTCAACATTCCGTCTTCGATGGTCCGGATCGTCATTAACGTAACGATTAATGTCTCCGGCAATTTGTCAGCACTTCAACAGCTTCAGCGATCGCCAGGAAAAATATCCGGAATGTTCCGCAATATGGGAGAAAAGGTTAATAAAGCATTTCAGAATATAAAGCAATTCAAATTGCCTTCTCTTAATTTAAAACCGATAGCCCGAGCCGCAGAGGCAATAAAGCAAGTGTTGTTCAATGCTTTTACAGCCGGGCTGCAAAAGTCTAAACAAGTAATTTTGGCGATATCGACGGGCTTTGGTAAGTTAAGAAACTATATTTCAACAGCCTTACAGAAAATTAGACTACCGAATGTGGGACAATGGTTTCGAGGATTACGAGGAACGGCCGCGGCAGCTCAAGGAACAGCGAATGCGGGGCCACAAAGAGCCTCAAATACGGCAGCACAAAATGCGAAAAGCTCATTCCAAAAATTTGGATCTGCTTTTGGTTCATTGCTATCCGAGAATGGGCAGAAGCTGTTTCAGGCTACCATTGGAGGGGCTATGGAGCAGCAAAAGCGAAAAGACATGTTCATTGAACGTGCGGGAGGCGATAAGAAAAACGATAAGTTTGGCGAATCCATGTTTGAATTCTACAAAGCAGAAGCGCTAGGGTTAGGGGTCGATGTCAACGAGTATTTGTCCAGTGCATTAACGTTCATGCCTGTTGCGCAGAACGCGGACCAGATCAGCAAGCTGAACAACATTGCTCATCGACTGGCGACATTCGATCCCCAGAACCAAGGTTTGCAGGCTAACGGATTGGCAGTAAAAGAGGCATTGAGTGGGGATACGGCTTCTATGGCTGCTTTGGCAAAACGTTTTGGGATGAGTCAAAACCAGGTAAATGAGCTGAAGCTTGATGAATTAGCAGATAAAGGCGACATTGAAGGATTCGTTTCCGCTTTCGACAAGCTGCTCGAACAGAACAATATGGGTCAAAAAGCTTATGAAATTATGATTAATAGTCCGACGGAACAAGTTGGAACGTTGGTAACTAATGTTAAGAATGCTTTTGCTGAAATGGGTCAAGCTGCTTTTCAGGCGTTTGGTAAATTGAGCGAAAAGATTAACGAAGCTTTCAAATCCCAAAAATTTCAGTCTTTCATTGAAGGTATTCGAGCCGGCCTTTTTGTAATTGCTGACATAACGTCGACTGTAGTGCAGTTTCTCGTTAATAATTTTGGCCTTGTTCAAAATATACTGGTAGCTCTTGGTATCGTTTTATTGGTGCTAGCGGGCATATGGCTAGTGCAATGGTTTGCCGCTCTATGGCCTGTATTTTTGGTCATTGCAGCTATTGTAATACTTCTTGAAATTTTAAATTATTTTGGGATTACAACGAGTGAAGTTATAGGCTTTGTAATTGGGTTATTTATGAGCTTGGAGGCATCCATTAACAACTTTTTTGCAGTTTATTGGAATATTTTGGTCGCCTTTGCTGAGTTTTTTGCGAATGTTCTCACCGATCCGGCGTATGCGCTTCAAAAATTGTTTTACGATATATTTCTAAGTTTACACGAATATTTCAGTAACTTTATTAATGACTGCGTCAAAGGGGTAAATTGGTTAATTGAGAAATTTAATGATTTTGCAGGGACTGAAATTCCTCCTATCCCTACATTCAAAGTGGAGGTTGAAAAATTAAAGCCGAAGACGGACAAAGATGTGGTCGATTATTCTAATCGCCGCATGGGGCAAAAGAGCACTTTCGATGCAATTGGCGAAGGTCAAAAGTTTATGAATGCAATCATGCCACCTGTTGTAGGTAATCCTGATGACAAGACCAATGACATCAAAGAACGAGTAAAAAAGTGGACTAATGTACCGAAAAACTTCCCTGCTGGCAAACAGCCTGGCTCCGAGCTTCCTAATCTCAACCACGTGAACTCGATCGGCCAAATCGATAATACGGTCGATATTTCCAGCGAAGACTTGGAGGTCATGCGGGATTTGGCTGAAATTCAGAGCATCCAAAACTTTGTGACGCTGACACCGACCGTACAGGTGACCACAGGGGATATTCACCAGCCGACTGATGCGAACGAAATGATCCGGCGCATCGAAGAAGTGATGTCGCGCGAAATCGCAAATTCCGCTCAAGGGGTGTACGCGTGATGGAAGACCATTATTTTATTTATTTGAGTTTTAATAACCAGGCCGAGGGTTGGAGGCTGCCGGTCAACCCGGAATCGATCGAAATTTCGGAAGAAGGTCAAGGGAAGACGTACAACATTGTCGGCAAAGGTGGGGGGACAGAGGAGACGCGCGCGGGCGAAATTAATGTCATTCAGAGCCCGAGGCTGAAAACGGTCAGCTTCAGCAGCTTCTTTCCCTCAAAATCGCATAACTATCCGTTTATTGTACAGGGAATTCCGGAGCTGACTCCGAATCCGAAGTATCTGTATCTTAGCGATGGGATTCATGACCCGATGAAATACGTGAAAGATATCCGCAAATGGATGGAAACCAAGCATCCCATTCGTTTTATGTATATCGTTCGTCGTGGTCGCGAAGATGGAAAACTAGATAACGCCAGCGATCGAGATCTTAACTTTCCGGCCTCGATCGAAAAGTTCGAATGGAAGGAAGTTGCCGGTTCCCCAGGTGATATCGAATATACGCTGTCGCTTAAGGAATACGTCTTTTACTCAGCCAGAAATGTTCAGCCTGTTGTGAATGCCAAAGGGGAGACCGTTCTCGTTCAGCAGCAGCCTGCTCGTCCGAACGAAGGGGTCATGCCGGAGACGCACATCTTCCAAGACGGGGACAGTCTTACGAAAATATCTACAAAGTACTACGGCGACAGTGCGCGTGCCCGCGAAATCCAAGAATTGAATGGGATTTCCGATTCAGAGGTAGAAGGTATCCGAAACGGCACGGTACTGAAACTGCTGCCAAAGTAAAGGGGGACCGTCATGCTCCAGATCGAAATCGATAACAAGGACGGCTTCCTATGGGACCTTTCGGGGATCGTCTCCGAAGCGACATTTAAAACCGCCCGGGTCGGACAGGCTTCAAGCTTTGAAATGACCTTGATCAAGGGCGGTTTCTACGAATCGAAAGAATTCAAGTACAACCTCGGCGACATTGTTCGGGTTAGACAAGACGGCCGCAATGTGTTTTACGGCTATATTTTCTCCATCGAAAGCGGGAGAGAGGAAACCGTACAGATTACGGCCTACGATCAAATGCGCTATTTGCTTGCAAATGACTCTTACGTGCTCTCGAATGTAACGGCAACGCAAGTGGTGGAACGTATCGGCAAAGACTTTGGGCTGAAGCTCGGGAAGCTGGACGATACAAAGCATGTCATTCCGGGGCTTAGCGAAAATAATACGAAATTGCTTGATATCATTTTCAAAGCGCTTGACAAGACGTTAATCGCCACGAAAAAAATTTACGTCCTCTTCGACGATTTCGGGGAGTTGACGCTTCGTGATGCCGAAACTATGGCACTGGATTTTTCGCTTGGGGATACGAGCCTTGTTTACGATTACAAGCAGAAACGCTCTCTCGACAAAACCAGCAACAAGATCAAGATCGTCCGGGACAATAAAGAATCCGGAAAGAGAGAGCTGTACATTGTTCAAGACAGCCGAGCCATCGCCAAATGGGGGCTGCTTCAGCATTACCAGACCGTCGACGAAAAGGTGAGCGTCGAAAAAGTCAAAGAAATGCTGGACAATCTGATCCAGCTGAAAAACCGCGAGCAAAGGTCGTTTTCGATCGACGCTCTTGGGGATATCCGCGTGCGAGCCGGCTGCTACGTTTCCATTAACATGGAAGAGCTGGGATTGAACCAACGCTTTTTGGTCAATGAATGCACGCATAAATTTGACGGCAGTGTCGAGCATACGATGAGCTTGGAATTGATCGACATTCGCATTGGGGAGAGGTAGGAATGGGACTCTTAAATCTTATCAAACAAGCCGGTCTCGATGCCGTCGAGGCGGGCAATCCGGTATCCGTATTGTACGGAACGGTAGCAAGCGAAAGTCCTCTGAGTGTAACCATTGACCAACGGTTTACGCTGACGGAGGACTTTTTAGTTGTTCCGGAACAGCTGACGGATTACCGGGTGACGGTGGGGGGACAGGAGATCGTCATCCGGGAAGGCCTGAAAACGGGTAACACTGTCATTTTGCTTCGCATGCAGGGCGGGGAGCAGTATGTCATTGTAGATCGGGTGGTGACGGCATGATTCCGCAAGGCGGTGTGCTGGGAAACAACCGGAACGTGGAAGTTGCGCAGCTTCCCAGCCGGACTTACCGGTTGGATAATGCGACGAACCGGATCGTCGGTATGACCGACGGGCTGGACGCGGTCAAGCAGGCTGCGCAGCTCATTTTGGAGACAGAGCGTTTTGAGCATTTGATCTATAGCGGCAACTATGGCCGCGAGTTCGCCGGATTGCTTGGACGAGAGCCTGCTTTCGTGCAGGCGGAGCTCCACCGGCGCATCCGGGCGGCGCTTATGCAGGACGATCGGATTCGGGATGTGCAGGACATGCGGATCACGGTTATGGGGGACGAAGCTTCGGCTTCGTTCACCGTCGTATCGCAATACGGCAGTTTTGAGATGACGAAAGGAGTGGGAGCGGGTGTATGAACATCAGACGTTTCAAACGATTCTGAACCGGATGCTTTCCCGTGTGCCGGCAGACGTGGACAAGCGGGAGGGCAGCATCATCTATGACGCCCTTGCGCCGGCCGCTTTGGAGCTGACGGAGATGTATTTTCAGCTGGATACGAATTTGAACCTTTCGCTTGCAGATACGTCGAGCGGTGAATTTTTGGAACGGCGGACGGCCGAATTCGGTGTTGAACGTGAAAAGGCCAGCAAATCGCGCCGCAAGGGGCTATTTTACGGGAATGCCGACGCACCGACGGATGTGCCTGTCGGCAGCCGGTTCGGGGCCGGAGACCTGCGGTATGCGGTTGTTCGCCGCATTGCGGCTGGCGTGTTCGAGTTGGAATGCGAAACGGCCGGCGTCACCGGAAACCATTATTTCGGCGCGCTGCTGCCCATCGATTATATCGCCGGACTTGTCCGCGCTGAATTGGCTGACGTGCTTGTCCCGGGAGAGGACGAGGAGACGGACGAGGTGCTTCGGAAGCGGTTTTTCCAAGGACAGAAGGAGAAGCCGTTCGGGGGCAACGTGGCGGATTATAAACAAAAGATCGGCAATATTCCCGGCGTTGGCGGGGTCAAAATCTTCCCGGCATGGCAGGGAGGCGGAACGGTCAAATGTACCTTGTTGGGCAGCGATTTTAATCCGCCGTCTGCTGCCTTGATCGAAGAAGTGCAGACGGCCATAGATCCTACGGTGAACCAGGGCAAAGGCTGGGGGCTGGCTCCGATGGGCCATACCGTCACGATTGGCGGCGTTCAAAACGTGAAGATCGACGTGGAGACGACGATTACGCTCGGTGCCGGTGTGACCGTCGGGCAGGTGCAGGGGGAGATTGAGGCAGCCATTTCGTCCTATTTGCTCGGATTGCGGCAAACCTGGGCGGAGGAATCGCAACTGATCGTCCGGATCAGCCAGATCGATGCGCGTATTTTGACCGTATCCGGGGTGAACGATGTGAAGGGTACCCGCTTGAATGGCCAGACGGCGAACATTACTTTGTCTACGGAGAAAATCCCGCAGATGGGGAAGGTGACGCTGCATGCCTAAGCTGATGGAATATTTGCCGGAGCATTTTCATGAGATCAAGGAAATGAAAGAGCTGAACCGAACCGAGGACGAGGAAATCGAGGCGATTGCCCAAGCGGTCCGGCAGTTTTTGGATAACCAATTCGTCACTACGGCGCAGGAATGGGTGATCAAACGGCGGGAGGATATGGTCGGTATTCGTGCAGACTCGGCAGTGGAGACGCTGGAGTTCCGGCGCAACCGGTTGATTAACCGTTATTCCACGCGTCCGCCGTTCACCGTCCGCTACCTGCAAAGCCGGTTGGATTCTCTCATCGGGCCGGGCGTGGCGAAGGTTGAAGTGGATGGGCAAAATTTCATTTTGAAAATTACGATGGGTGTACCCGATGCGGCGTATTTCAAGGAGATCGAGCATACGGTACAAATCGTTAAGCCGGCGAACCTTGTATACAACCAAGCGACTTCTCTGGCCGATCGCGTCGGGCTGGAGGAGCGCATTTGGAAAACGCCGCTTACCCGGATGACCCGGCTTTCCACGACGTGGAAGCTGGGCAGCACCCCATTCGCCAATCGTGGCAAGGAGGTACAGGTGAAATGATTCCTAAAACGTTTATAAGCGAGTTGGCTCAATTTACGAATACGCAAATTGCAAAAGTGGTGCTGAACGGGAACTATGAGATCGATACGTTCCGGATCAAAAAAGTGGAAGCGGGCATCGTGGAGCTGGAGTATATGATTCCTGCCGGATCGGTGGCTGAGGTGACTTTGATCGAGCTCAAAAGCAGCAAAGGGCAAGTGGTGAGCTCTAACGAGGCGTATGTGCCGATTACGAGCGATACGGTGATTAAGCATACAATGACGGTTAAGGAGGTTTAACATGGCATACACCGGAAAAACGGATTGGAAATACGATGAGGTTGTTACGGAAGACGATATGAACAGAATCGAAAAAGGTGTCATGGATGCACATGAAGAGCTTCAAGGCGTCAAGGACGGAATCCGAGCAGATAAAACGAAGCCGCTCGTTGTAGAGGTCCGAACATCAGACCCGGATTCTCCAGCTATGGGCCGTATGTGGATTCGCAGCGATCTGTAAAGGGGGAATTACTCGTGCCATATATAGACTCATCTGCTTATAAAGACGCCTGCTATCGAGGAGGTTCTGGCTCTAGCGGTACAAGTACAACAATGCAGATAGGTGAATTTAATGGTGGCTTTGCTGTGGGAATGGTGGCGTTTAACTACATATCCATACCACAAGGAAATGTAATAACAAAAGCGGAAATTTTTTTAGTTGGAGCTGGAATTACTACTGGAGTAACAACTGGAACAATATCAGTCAGACCTCTAATCTCTGATTGGACAGAATCCTCCTTTGCTCCAAATCATTCAGGAGAAATATCAAGTACTCCTTGGTCAGGCGATCCATTTCCAGGTAATTATTACTCCTTTGATGTTACAAACTATGCTAGGAGTAACCTAAATCAGTTTTTTGATAAAGGCGTCGGCATATGGTTCAGCGCAAACGGTCTGTTATCTTTCCGTACTAGGGAGAGTGGAAGTCCTCCGATTCTAAGGGTCACCTATGCTCCAAATAATCCTCCAAATGCTCCCGGTCTACAAACTCCGGTCCATGGTTCGATTACCAACAATCGGAACCCAGTCTTTAACTGGACTTTTTCCGATCCAGACGGAGGAGACCACCAGACGGCTTGGCAAATACAAGTCAGCGCTGGCGACGGTGGCGCATTTACTAATATTGTTATGGATTCAGGGAAAAACACAACGGCTACGAACCAGTGGACGTTTTATGACTTTGGGGACAATCAGTATTATTACCGAATTCGTACATGGGATCAATATGATGCTGTAAGCCCTTGGTCATGGGTACCATGGTTTGGTATTGAAACTAAACCGCCTGAAGCCGGAAGTATAACGGGTACACAACATCTGAATGTACAACCGAACAATACATTCAGGGTGTGGGCCTATAATGTAAAGGACAACTGGTCCGGTGTCTCTGTAGTGAGATTTCCCACCGCTGGGCCGGGATATGATTTCCAGTGGCGAGATGGCATCAAAGACGGCGGAAGTGATAATTGGTTCTGCGACATTCCAATCAATGCCTATAACAACAATGAAGGCATTTATACTACCCATGTCTATGCCTACGATAACGCGGGGAATAGCGGATTTCTTGGTGAAATCAAGACATTCGTCGATAGGACACCAGCCACAATCGGCAGCGTATCTGGTATTCAATATACTCAGGGTTCTTCCGCAAGAGTGTGGGCAGCTGACGTAACTGACGGAATATCCGGCGTGGATCGGGTTACTGTGCATGTGGTGCGTCCTGATGGTTCATGGTACTTTTTGGCTAATGCTACTCGAGATGGTAACTCAAATAATTACTTTATTGACGTTCCATTAGATTACGAGGGAAATTGGGGAGTAGATTTCCGAGCTTATGATAGAGCCCAGAATGAACCTGTAATGGTTCGGGCCAATGTAATAAGAGATAATTCTGCACCCAAAATCACAGGCGTCCAAGGCTATAGCTATTCAAACCAAACTGGAGGTACACGTCGTACCTGGATTTATGGTGTGAGTGATGCGTTAAGCGGAGTTGGAGCGGTTGAAGCCTACTACGTTAAATCTGGGATGAGTTTTATTGGGCCTCAAGCTGCCGGACAGTCTGGAAGCGATTATTACTTCGATGTTCCGATTTATGCGGGCGATGGTGAGTACATCGTTCATTTTTATTTACGGGATAAGGCGGGTAATCAAAGCGGACCGCATGAGGTGAAATTCTTTGTCGATACTCAACGCGCAAATGATCCGAATGTTTCAGTAACTTATGAGGAGACGAGAGCTACTTTCACATGGCTTCGTTTTTCTGATCCTGTGCCATCCTCAGGTTACGCTCGAACTCTTTTCTATTTAGGCGAGTGGACAGGAACATCTTGGGTTGGCGGTTCACCAAATTTATTTAATGGTGTAGAGATTACAAATGATATTAATGTAATTGAAAAATCAGTATTTAACTTAAAAAAAGGAACAAGATATCGTTACACAGTAACTCATTACGATAAGGCAGGGAATGAAAGTGCGTACACATACCGAGAATTTGTAACTAAAAAGAAGATTGATGAAATCCATGTAAGAATTAATCAAGAAATAGTCGCACTCAATATTTACGACATTAATTCTGGTGTACTTGGGTCAACAGCATTAAGAATAGCTTTGAAAGATAATACAATAGGGTGTTTTGAGTTGCTTCCTGTCGCGGATTCGAATGCAACACCGTATCGAATAAAAACAAAAGATGCAATAAGGGCTATTGCCAAAGGACAAGTGATTGAAACAATCAAGCCTGAAAATCATATAACGTTACCTCTTACGTTTACAGCACAATAGAAAGGATGACGAACCTATGCCATTTACATTTCCTACAGACAATCGGGAACGAGCAGGGGCTGTGAGACCAACTAATGACGGAAATAATTTCTATATTCCAGTCGTTATTTTTGGAGCTGATGGGGTTACACCCATCAGTTTCAATCCTGATGGCAGCCAAAATGTTGCCATAACTGGATCTAATAATTTTAAGCATGGAATCGTAGATGTACCTAATAAGGGAACAAAGGTTAGATTACCTGACGTAAAATGCACAGAAGTAACCATAATCGCTAAAAAAACAAATACAGGAAAAATTTATATAGGTAATAGTTCACTTACTTCTACAAATTATGCAATAGAGCTTGATGCTGGTGAATCAGTTACATTGCCTGTATCTAATGTGAATTTAGCGTACATTGGCGCTGGTATTGATGGTGAGGGGGTTACCTATGTCTCGTTTTAATTATAATGCCAATGTTAAAGTAAAAGAGGCCATTCATAAGATAACAGAAACTAGCGAAAATCTAACCAATGCAGAAACTGTTCGAATAGAGGCTGAGCTGAAAAGGAATTCGGCCGAGACGACTAGAGCCAGTAGTGAGAGTACACGCAAAGATGCAGAAACCTCAAGGACGGATAAAGAGAAAGCAAGAGAACTATCTGAAGAAACACGGCAAACAAATGAACTAACGCGAAAAACGCAAGAAGCTGCTAGAGTAGAAGCAGAAACAGTCAGACAAGCAAGTGAGACAGCAAGGGTAAACGATCATAATGCATTTAAATTGTTGGAAGCTTTTGATAAGACTCACACTTATGTTCCCATGAATAAAGTTATCTATCAAGGGAGCACATATCAATGTATTGCTGATTCAACTGGAAATTTGCCGACGGATACAAACTTCTGGGTATGCATAGCTCAAAAGGGACTAGATGGACAAGGCGGATCTAGACCGATGAGAATAGTGGAAACAAATGAAGATCTTGATAGTGTTTCTGATCGGCAAATTGGAGATTCGGTTCTTGTTAAAAATTATATTAACAGAATTGATCCCCCAAAAATTATTACTGCAAACCTTTATACAAATAATGGCCCTGCATCTGTTCCAGCAGGGTCTTCTAGTTGGTATGTGGAGGGCATTACTACAAACGGTATTAGTACAGGCGTGGGCATTCCCATTGAGGTGCCTGAGGCTGGAAGCCCTGTACCTACGGATAAATATACGTTAAAAATGACAATTGCCATTCCGCCTAATATCTCAAAAATACAGGTCTATGTTAAATATGGAGCAAATACAAGAAGGGCCACTTTTTCTGGATCTAGTCTTATTGATGTCACTCCAAACAGTGATTATTTTTTCGATCCTATTGCACTTAACGGCTCTCTTAGTTTTTTTCCTTTTCTTCCTTCCAATGCAACATCACAGCCACCGGTAGAGACAATTTTTCGGTGGGATGGCTCTAATTGGGTTCAGGATGTAACAAAATCCAAGCTTACTTCCGTTCTTGGGTATTCTCCTGCACAGAATTATTTGGTTGAAACACCTTCTCAATTGAATGCAATCAAAGGAATGAAAACGGGAGACAAAGCACTGGTTAAAGTGGAAGGGGTATCCAGTTCTTATAAAGCTTCATTTAACACAGACTCAATAAAAGCTTATTTTCATCGCATAGATAATGTAGGTAACTTAAATGTCCCAAATGTAAAATATGCCGTTGTTGTAGTAACCGATCAAGGAGAAAGCGAACCAGTCTATGTTGATGTACCTATTACGTCAGATAGATATTCGAATGCAGCAGTTTTTATTAATTTTAGCGGAGATAAAAATTTAGAAAGAGCACAAAAAATTACAGTGCTTCGTAGTTTAGATTCCGGAACGACATGGTATCAAATTAATTCTGGCCCAATGTTAGGTGGGCAGTGGGAAACAACTGATATTGGTTATGGCACAGGTAAAACTAGATCGTTTTACAATAATTCAACTGAGGTGTATGTAAAATCAGGGAATTATACTTATGATGGAAACGCATGGGTTAAAGAAAAGCTAGCAAAATGGTACAAAGTTAAATACTTTGAAGATTTACATAATATGACAATTTCGTGTAACGCTGGCGATTTTTTGCTTGTTACTCATAGCAAACCGAATACCCTTTTACAGAAACCACAAGTGGACTCAGCAAATGTTTCCTTAGTGAATTCAACAACTATTGGCGCGAATGACGGTGGGTTAGAGTCCTTATTTGTTTTTACTGCCTATAATGAGTATGGTGAGACAGATGGTGTCGAAGTTAGATTGCCCAATTCTTCAGGAATTGGAAACGGTAAATATTTAACTGCAAGTATAGATGTGACTGGTAAGATTCCAGAAGAAGCTATTGGTATAAAAGTATATCATGCCTCACAACAACCTGGAGGTCCAGCATCCCAAGCAAAGCTGATAGCTAATTTGTCAGCCTTCAATCCAAAATATGTGTACGATATGTCATGGAGAAGTCTTAACCAGAAAACACCAAGTAGTAATAATGCTTATGTCAATAGTTACCCAGAGACTTATTACTTTGACGGTGCATTATGGAGAAGTTGCTTTTCTGTAGCTCCAAGTGATGTCGTTGATTTTATCGGATATCAGCCTGAAAACCTAAGTACTTATCGAAGTGGAAAAGACGCGAATGGGAAATACACAATAATTGAGTATAAAAGACAGGGATCTAATACGTTATATTCAAAATCCGAGCTGTCTGGTACGGTGGATTCGAAGGGGAATTATCCAATTAGAAAGCAGTATTATTATGATTCAGATGGGATAACCGTAATTAAAACTATCACGTATACAAGAACATTTGACAGTAATGGAGAATTGTTAAATGAAGTTATTACCTAAATTAAATGTGGCTTTGTCTGCATTCTAATACTTGATGTGCCTATAAAATCTTATGTGATTGCTTCTCAAAATGGCGGATTGAGAAATGCGATACGTGGCCCCGAGCAATCGGGGTTATTTTTCATACCCGAAAAGGGGAAGAGGGGTTGACATGGACAAACCATTGATTTTCAAAACTGCCTTCGGAGCAGTAGGAGCTTTTTTCTCATGGGTCGTTGGTGGGTTAGGCTTGGCCTTTACCATTCTGTTGGGACTAATGCTGTTGGACTATGCGACAGGACTTATGGCGGGATACGTCAGGAAGGAGCTCAGCAGTCGGATTGGAGTCACAGGGCTTGCTCGAAAGACGTACATTATTATCTTGGTCGGCTGCGTGTACATGATCGAAAAATCGGTCCTGAACTCAAACGGCGTAATTGGCGACGGCGTTGTTATCGCGTACAGCGTCATTGAGTTTCTAAGCATCGTCGAGAATGGCGGAAAGCTCGGGGTACCTCTCGGGCCATTGAGCAACGTTATATCCGCGATCAAAGGGAAGGAGGAGAGTCATTGACAAGGGAGCAATTTATTGCTACGGTTGCACCTGTCGCTGTGGAACTGAGAAGGGAAGGTTCTCGGATCTTCCCTTCGGTTCGGATCGCTCAGGCTTTGCTAGAGACCGGCGGCAAGATCCATGAGTGGAACAATCTCGTTGGTTATAAAGTCGGCAGCGGCCGGCCCAACGAGTTTTGGAAAGGAAAATCGGTAAGCACCAAGACGTGGGAAGTATATGACGGCGTTCGAGTAGATGGTGTGCAAGCCCATTGGCGCGCCTATGACTGTCTTGAGGATTGCTTTCGGGATCAAGATTTGCTTTTTCAATGGAGTCGGTACGACCGTGTACGAAGCGCCAAGTCGCCGCAGGAACAGGTAGAGATGCTGCTCGTTTGCGGCTATGCCACCGATCCGGATTACTCTAAAAAGTTAAACAGTTTGATCGCGAACTATTCGCTTGAACAGTATGATAAGGAGGCAGCCGAAGCGATGCTGGATGCAGGAGTAGCCAATACGATTATCGATACATGGATGAGTCCAGCTTGGAAGGAATCCGAGGTAAAACGCTGCGAGGCGGAACAACAAGGAGACACGAATGCGGCTTCCGCTCATCAAGAACAAGCGGATTATATTCATTGGCTTGCAAATGAGCTTCGGAAAGCTTCCGGGCAGATTTTGCAATAATCGGATGCATAACGAAATAGACTAAACCTATCCCTATCGGCTTCGGCTGGTAGGGATTTTTTTGTTTTAAATATAGTAAAAAAAGTACCTCTAACCGGAAACATGTAGTTTAGAGGTAACTTGGTTATTTTATAACAAAATAACTACTTTTTCTTCAACACTTCGATATCGGCTTCCATACGAAGCTGGCGGCGATTAAGAATGTCGACGCTATGCTCGAGGGTATTTTGTTCCGCTCGAATCTCTTTATTTGCTTTGTTTTGTTCGCCAACCATATGAATCAATTGACCGATCATGCTTTCATTGTGATCGAAGCGAGTATGAACCTTGCGGAATTCGTCGTCTACTTTCTGAAACTTCTCAGTGAACTCGGAGCGCACGCTTTGGATCTTTGATTTCATGTCTGATACTTCAAACTTCATATCGTTCATTTCCGAGCGTAAGCTACCAACTTCTGAGCGCAGACCACCGATTTCGGAGAGAATCAAGTCGAGTTTATTTTCGTCCATGGGAGCACGTCCTTCTGGAGAAGAGATGATATAACTATAATGCGAACGGGATGCGAACGACAAGGTGGATTTGGCGAAAACTGTAAGAAAAAGGGGGGCAAACTGTGGCAGGAACCGAAGTGGTGTTGAACGGTTTGGTACTTTTGATTAGACGTCTTCCTGAAAGCGTACCGCTCACTGCGTTCATCTTGACCGCGCAATAAGTCCAAGTCCGAATCGAAATGCTCACTCACGCCTCCCCACAAGCCTCCCCTCCAAGAGTCCCCCGCAGCACCTCACATACATGCATTTACATTGCTTCTATCCAATGGCAGGACGACGACGAAGCCGCTTCCCAAACACAACGGCAAGGTAGACACGCGCGCGAGAAACATGCTATCATTACACTGTTTCCTAGCAAAAGTTTTCTATAATAATTTCATATCATATAGAGCAGGTGTCGATGTCCGTGAAAGCGGAATCGGCTTAAAAGGGAAGCCGGTGAGAATCCGGCACGGTCCCGCCACTGTAAGCGAGGAGTTTTTTCCGTATCGCGTACGCCACTGTTGCCAAGTCAATGGGAAGGCTGCGGAAAAAGCAACGAGACGCAAGTCAGGAGACCTGCCCGCTCTGTTGCGGCTGTTTCGTTCGACGACGGCCGGCAACGAAGTCACCACAAAACCTACGCGGATAGGGAGGTGTACGGGAGCGGTACAGGACAGGCAGCAAGGCTGGCGATCTGGCGTCACAGCGGCGCTCGTCGCACAAGTCAATGCTGGCTACACTCGTCTCAGCAACCTAAACTCGCACAAGCATCTTCCGATAAGGGAGATGCTTTTTTTGTTGCTCTCTCAGTTTCTGGAAAAAGAAATCGGCATGAGTCGCCAGTTCTTTGAATAGGGTTTATCGCATGGACAGACGGCGGGAGTACGTCAGTTACAGGCCTCGGAAGCCTTGTACTCCGTGAGGAAGCATACTTGACAGGAGGCGGCAATAAGATGAAGGGAAAATTGTCAGTCATCGGGTTCGGCCCCGGCAGCTTCGATCATATTACGAAACGGGCAAGGGAAGCAATCCAGGAAAGCGACGTCGTAATCGGCTACAACACGTATGTGGATTTGATCCGGGGGCTTTTGAACGAGCAGCAGGTGGTCCGCACCGGGATGACGGAGGAGGTCAGTCGGGCGCAGGAAGCGGTACGTCAAGCCGAGGCCGGGAAACGAGTGGCGGTTATCTCGAGCGGTGATTCGGGCGTGTACGGGATGGCCGGGCTCATTTACGAAGTATTGATGGAAAAAGGATGGCGGCGTGAGGAAGGCGTCGAAGTGGAGGTCGTTCCCGGCATTTCGGCGATCAACTCTGTGGCTTCACTGCTGGGCGCGCCGGTTATGCACGATGCCTGCACGATCAGCTTGAGCGACCATTTGACGCCGTGGGAGATCATCATTCGACGGGTAGAAGCGGCGGCTTCCGCCGATTTCGTGATTGCGCTGTACAATCCGCGTAGCGGCAGACGCACGCGGCAGATCGTCGAGACGCAGCGCGTGCTGCTCCAGTACCGGTCGCCGGATACGCCGGT
Organism: Paenibacillus tyrphae; assembly: GCF_000722545.1. Lineage (GTDB taxonomy): Bacteria > Bacillota > Bacilli > Paenibacillales > NBRC-103111 > Paenibacillus_G > Paenibacillus_G tyrfis. Next base: position 70,973 of record NZ_JNVM01000020.1, on the reverse strand, counting down.
CGGAATCGTGAAAAGCGCCTATCGCGAGCGCCAAGACGTAGTTATAACGACGCTTGGCAAAATGCTCGAGCACGACATCGGCATGCTGACGACGGTCATCATTGGCAATTCGACGACGGTCGTTTACGACGGGCTGATGATCACACCGCGCGGTTACCAGCGCAAGTATACGCTGGACGCCGACGTGCAGCCGCTCCGGCCGCACGAAAGGCTGCAGACGGAAGCGGAGCCTTGGTCGCTGGAAGCGCAGCAGGATGAAGCGTTCAAGAGCGTGAGCGAGGAAAATAAAGCGTTGGCAGTCGAATCACGTTCAGACGAATCGAGCGAGTCCGTGAAAGGCCCATACGTCGTCGATTCGATGCTCGATCCGCTGGGCGGACCGGCTTACGGAGCGAGAACGGACGGCGAATCGCCGTTGGCCCTTGCGCTGGAAGCGCTGCGGCTTGTCGATGCGCACCGGGGCGTTCCCGAGTCGGCTCAAGACGAGCGGAGCGGTTACCTGTTTAAGCAGGAGCAAATCCTGGAATTTGCCGTAAGCCCGGGGCTTGCGGAGAAAAAGCTGACGGCGCAGCAGCTCATGCTGCTTGCGGAAGTCGTTGGCGAGCACGGGACAATGGAATATACGCCGCATCATCAGATGCTCGTGCGCATTGCGACGTGGGAGCCGGAAAGCGTAACCGGAAGGCTTCGGGCTGCCGGACTGCTGCTTGCTCCGGTCGGCGATGTCGCGCAGATCAAGGCTTGCGATTTTTGTAATATGGATAAGGCCGATTCGGTACCGTACGCCGAAGAACTGCATCGTCGTTTGGGAGGCATACGCGTACCCAAGGAGCTCAAAATCGGCTTCAACGGATGCGGCATGGCCTGCTACGGCGCGGTGAAGGAAGATATTGGAATCGTGTACCGTAGGGAGAAATTCGATTTGTTCCTCGGGGGCAAAACGGTCGGACGCAACGCCCATGTGGCGCAGCCGGTCGCCGAAGGAATCGAGCCGGAGCGTTTGGTCGAAACGATCGAGCGCATTGTAGCGCGTTATGCGGTGGACGGGCATCCGAACGAGCGGTTTCATAAATTTTATAAACGCGTCAAGGAGCTGGAAGGCTACCGGTATCAGGAAGTGCCGGCGTTTCAGATCGAAAATGCGGTGTGTGGGGATTAGAGGTTTCGCGCCTTATGAAGGAACTGTTTAAAAAGGGATAAGCAACAATGAAAATGAGGAGGAAGCGCATGAACGCAGTATTGTTTGTTGGCCACGGCAGCCGGGACCCGGAAGGGAACGAGGAGATCCGGGAGTTTATCCGTTCGGTGGAAGGCCGTCTCGGGGAGCCGATCGTGGAGACGTGCTTCTTGGAATTCGAGGCGCCGTCCATTTCAAAAGGCATCGCCACATGCGTAGCGAGGGGAGCCACGCGGATCGCGGTGGTGCCGATTACGCTGTTTGCGGCTGGCCATGCCAAGCTGCATATTCCGGCAGCCATCGATGAAGCGAGATTGAGGTACCCGGCGGTGCAGTTTATGTACGGCCGTCCGATTGGGGTGCACGAGCTGGTGCTGGACATTTTGATCTCCAGGCTGACGGAAGCGGGTGTGGACGGCTTGGCCGGGGCGGACGATACGGCGCTTCTGGTCATCGGACGCGGCAGCAGCGATGCGGATGCGAACAGCGATTTATACAAAATCTCACGGCTGCTCTGGGAGCGGCTTAAGGTAAAATGGGTGGAGACGGCGTTTATCGGAGTGACGGCGCCGCTGGTGGACGAAGGAATCGAACGCTGTATCCGGCTTGGGGCGAAGCGGATCGTCCTGCTGCCTTACTTTTTGTTCACCGGCGTACTGATCAAGCGAATGGAGCAAATGACGGAAGCTTTTGCGGAGAAGTATCCGGATGAATCGTTTATCCTGGCCGAATACTTCGGGTTCCACCCGACGCTGCAAACGATTCTGCTGGAGCGGGCCCAAGAGGCGCTCCAAGGCGAAGCGCGGATGAACTGCGATATGTGTCAATACCGTCTTGAAGCGATGGAGCATCTGGACCACCATCATCACCACGATCATGAGCATGGACACGATCATCACCATCATCACCATCATGACCACGATCACGACCATGATCATCATCACGACCATGATCACCACCATGATCACGATCACGCGCATAACCACGATCATGATCATGAGCACCATCAGCCGGAAAGCGGCGGTATGAAGCCTGCGGGATCGCCGGAGGCGGCTGCGTCGAAAGAGGTGCTGTCATGATCGTCGTGCTGGCCGGGACGAGCGACGCTAGGGAGCTTGCGCAGCTCATCCGCGCGGCGGGCTATCCGCTCGTCGCCACCGTCGTGACCGAGAGCGCGGCCAAGAGCCTCGAAGACGCGGGGCTCGAGGTGCGCATGGGTCGACTTGACGCACACGGCTTGGCCGACTTGATCCGCAGCCGCAGCGCCCAAGCGGTGGTCGATGCGAGCCATCCGTTTGCGGAGGAAGCGTCCCGCAATGCGATGGCGGCGGCCGAGCAGGCAGGAGTGCCTTACATCCGCTACGAGCGCGAGCGCGGATCGTACGATGGGCACCCGCGGCTGTTTTTCGTCGACGATTACGAAGAGGCGGCCGAGCTGGCGGCGCAGAAGCGCGGGGTTATCATGCTGACGACGGGAAGCAAGACGCTGCAAATTTTTGCCGAGAAGCTGATCGGATTGCCGGACACGACGCTGGTGGCGCGCATGCTGCCGCGCAAGGACAATATGGAGAAATGCGAGCAGCTCGGCCTGGAGCAGAAGAACATTATCGCGATGCAGGGGCCTTTTTCCAAAGAGCTGAACCAGGCGCTGTACAAGCATTACGGCGTCAACGTCATCGTCACGAAGGAAAGCGGTAAGGTCGGCGCGGTAGAGGAAAAGCTGTCGGCGGCGCTCGAAATGGATATCGATACGATCGTCATCGGACGGCCGCAGCTGGAGTACGGCGAAGTATATTCGGATTTTGAAGGCGTCACGAACGCGTTAAACGCATTATTTCAGGAGGTGCGCGATTAATGGATTTTCGCACGGAATTTAAACCGCTTACCGTTCAACCGCAGGAAATCGAGGAAAAAAGCTTCGAAATGATCACGGAGGAGCTTGGCGAGCACAACTACACGGAAGAGCAGTTCAAGGTCGTACAGCGCGTCATTCACGCGTCGGCGGATTTTGAACTCGGGCGCAGCGTGGTGTTCCATCCCGATGCGATCCGCGCCGGGATCGAAGCGATCCGCAGCGGCAAGCCGGTCGTGGCGGACGTGCAGATGGTGCAGGTCGGTATCAGCAAGCCGCGGCTGGCCAAATATGGCGGCGACGTGCGGGTATACATTTCGGACGCGGATGTGATGGAGGAAGCGAAGCGGCTGAACACGACCCGTGCGATCATTTCCATACGGAAAGCGGCGCGGGAAGCGGACGGCGCGATTTATGCGATCGGCAACGCGCCGACGGCGCTGTTGGAGCTTATTCGCCTTGTCAAGGAAGGAGAGGCGCGTCCGGGACTGATCGTCGGCGTGCCGGTCGGCTTCGTATCGGCGGCGGAGTCCAAGGAAGAGCTGCTGAAGCTGGACGTACCGTTTATTACGAATATCGGGCGGAAGGGCGGCAGCCCGGTCGCAGTGGCGACCGTTAACGCGCTGTCGCTGCTCGCCGAACGGCAGGGATAACGCGATGGCGGACGGCGGGGAAAAGGAAACGAAGCCGCTCCGGCATGGCTATACGACGGGCGCCTGCGCGACGGCGGCGGCTCAAGCGGCGCTCGAGGCGCTGATTGTCCAGGAGTCCCAGACGCATGCGACCATTCGCCTGCCGATCGGGCAGGACGTGACGTTCGAAATCGTCGCCTGCGCTTATGCGTCCGATTGGGCGTCCGCCGAGGTGATCAAAGACGGCGGCGACGACCCGGACGCCACGCACGGCGCGCGGATCATCAGCGAGGTGTTCTGGCGCGAAGCGCCGGGGATCGAGATCGACGGCGGCGTCGGAGTCGGTCGGGTGACGAAGCCGGGGCTGCCCGTCGATGTCGGACAGGCGGCGATCAATCCGGTGCCGCGGAAAATGATCCGCGAAGCCGTCGAAGCGGTGCTGAACCGCTATGAGCTGCATCGCGGCGTGCGCGTGGTCGTCTCCGTGCCGGACGGTGAGGAGATTGCGAAGAAGACGCTCAACGCCCGGCTTGGCATCCTTGGTGGTATCTCGATTTTGGGGACGCGCGGCATTGTGGTGCCGTTCTCGACAGCCGCTTACAAAGCGAGCGTCGCGCAGGCGATCCGCGTGGCGGTGAAGGGCGGCTGCAGCCACGTGGTGCTGTCGACCGGCGGACGCAGCGAGAAGTTCGGCATGGAGCTGTATCCGGAGCTGCCGGAGGAAGCGTTTGTCGAGATGGGCGATTTCGTCGGCTTTGCGATTCAGCAATGTGTGCGACAGGGCATTAGCAAAATTACCCTTGTCGGCATGATGGGTAAATTTTCCAAAGTAGCGCAGGGCGTCATGATGGTTCATTCGAAGAGCGCCTCGGTCGATTTCGGATTTCTGGCGCGCATGGCGGAGGAAGCGGGAGCGCCGGAGGCGGCCGTCAAGGAAATTTTGGAAGCGAATACGGCGGCGCAGGTCGGCGATCAGATGCAGGCGCTGGGCTGTACCGCATTTTTCGACGTGATGTCCGGTCACTGCTGCCGGGAGTCGCTGCGGGAAGCGGGGGCGCTTGGACCCGAAGCGAAGCTGCGGACGCCGCTGGAAGTCGAGACGGTGATCATTTCGATGAAGGGTGCGCTGTTGGGGCGCAAAAGCATGACGAACGAGCTTTAAGGGTCTGTTTTGCAGAGAGGGCTACGATTGACCGGACGTGGACTCCGGCAGGTGAGCGAGAAGGAAAGGGGTACATGCATGGGAGAAAAAAGCGCAGTGATCGGGATTGGCGACGACGGAGCGGCAGGCTTGCCGCAGGCGTATCTCGATCGGATTCGGCAAGCCGAGCTATTGATCGGCGGGGAGCGGCAGCTTCATTTTTTTGCTGATTCGGCCGCTGAAAAGGTCGTGCTCAAAAGCGGGCTGTCCGAGCTGACGGAGCGCCTGAGGTCGGAAACCCGGAACGCGGTGGTGCTGGCTTCGGGCGATCCGTTGTTTTACGGGATCGGAGGCTATTTGGCCGGCAAGCTGCCCGGGCGGGTGGAGGTTTACCCGCAAGTGAGCTCACTGCAGCTTGCTTTTGCGCGGATCGGCGAGAGCTGGCAGGACGCCGTAGTCGTCAGTGCACACGGACGCAGCATACAAGGGCTAGCGCAGCGGATCGACGGCGCGAAAAAAGTGGCGCTGCTCACGGACGAGCATAATACGCCGGGGGCGATTGCACGATATTTGCTCAATTACGGCATGACCGAGTACGACGCGTTCGTCGGCGAAAACCTCGGCGGACCTGCCGAGCGGACGGGCTGGTTCGGGCTGCAGGAGCTGGCCGATATGGCCGAGACGCACTTTTCGCCACTTAATGTCGTCGTGCTGCGGATGAGCAAAGACGCCGAACCGCCGCGCTGGGCGCTGGGCATCGAGGATGGAGAGTTTGCGCAGCGAAAGCCGGACAAAGGGCTCATCACGAAAAAGGAAGTCCGAGTGCTCAGCTTGGCGGCCCTGCAGTTGAAGCGGAACAGCGTCGTTTGGGATATCGGCACCTGCACGGGTTCGGTCGCGATCGAAGCGGCGAAGCTATGCCGGGAAGGCGCGGTGTACGCCATCGAAAAGAACGAGGGCGATCTGGACAATTTTCACGAGAACGCCCGCAAATTCCGTACGGACATTACCGCCGTGCACGGCAAAGCGCCGCAAGGGCTGGATCAGTTTCCCGATCCTGACGCGGTCTTTATCGGCGGCAGCGGCGGCGAACTGCGCGAACTGCTCGCCGTGTGCTGTGCCCGGCTGAAGCCGGAAGGGCGGATCGTGCTGAACGCGGTGACGATCGAGAATTTGTCCGCCGCGGCGGAAGCTTTTGCCGAGGAAGGGTTCGTGACGGACATTACGCTGACCCAGGTGAGCCGCAGCAAGCCGATTTTGGACATGACGCGGTTTGAAAGCTTGAATCCGGTATACATCATTGCGGCGCGGAAGCGGACGGATAAAGGAGAGGATGGAACGGATGAGTAAGCTGGGCACGTTGTACGGATTGGGCGTGGGACCAGGGGACCCCGAGTTGATTACGGTGAAGGCGTTCCGCCTGCTGAAGGAGTCGCCGGTAATCGCCTACCCCCGAAAGAAATCCGGGGCCAAGAGCTACGCTTTGGCGATTACGGAGCTGTACGTCGATACCCGGGAGAAGGAAATGGTCGGCCTGACCTTCCCGATGACGAAGGACCGCGAAGCGCTGGAGAAGCAGTGGAACAAAACGGTCGACACGGTTTGGGGCTATCTCAGCCAAGGGCAAAATGTCGCGTTCGTCACGGAAGGCGATCCGATGCTGTACAGCACCTACATTCACCTGATGCGGCTCATGAAGGAGCGTCATCCCGAGGTGGAAGCCGTATCCATACCTGGGATTTCGTCTGTGCTTGCTGCTGCGTCGAGGCTCGGTCTGCCGCTGGCAGACGGAGACGAGCAGGTGGCCGTCGTGCCGGCGACCGACGATTACGATGCGATGCGCCGGGCGGTTGAAACGCACGACTGCGTCGTGTTCATCAAGGTAGCGAAGGTCATCGACCTGATGCTGACCGTGCTGCGCGATCTGGGGCTGGTCGACAAGGCGGCCGTCTTGACCAAGGTAACCTCTGCGGAGGAGCTGATCTGGCGCAACATTGAGGAGCTGGCCGGACGGGAGCTGGAATATTTGACGCTGATGGTGGTGAGAAAATAGATGAAAATTTATATTATCGGAGCCGGTCCCGGCGACCCGGATTTGATTACCGTCAAAGGACTGCGCATTCTGCAGGAAGCGGACGTCGTGCTGTATACGGACTCTCTCGTCAATGAGGAGTTGATTGCCCGGGCGAAGCCAGAGGCGGAGGTGCTGCAAAGCGCTGGCATGAGCCTGGAGGACATGGTCGCGGTCATGACCGACCGAGTCAAAGCGGGCAAGCTCGTCGCCCGGGTGCATACCGGCGATCCGGCCGTGTTCGGGGCGATTATGGAGCAAAAGGCGCTGCTCGCCAAAGAAGGCATCTCCTGCGAGATCATCCCGGGCGTCAGCTCGGTGTTTGCGTCCGCGGCCGCGGTCGGAGCGGAGCTGACGATCCCGGATCTGACACAGACGCTGATTTTGACGCGGGCCGAAGGACGCACCCCGGTGCCGGACCGCGAGCAGTTGAAAGAGCTGGCGTCGCATCACTGTACGATCGCGCTGTTCCTCAGTGCGACGCTGACCAAAAAAGTCGTGCGCGAGTTGACCGAAGCCGGATGGAGCCTGGATACGCCGGTAGCGGTCGTGCAGCGGGCGACGTGGCCGGATCAATTGATCGTCCGCACGACGCTGGAGAAGCTGGACGAGGATATGCGGACGAACGGCATCCGCTCGCATGCGATGATTTTGGCCGGGTGGGCACTTGACCCGAATATCCACGAGAAGGACGAATACCGCTCCAAGCTGTACGATAAAACGTTCACTCACGGCTACCGCAAAGGAGTGAAGGAATGATGAGCGCGAAGGGCGGAGACGGAGAGCGGGACGTTATGGGGACGGAGGCAACGTCGGCCGCAGCTTCGAAAGGAGCGGTAAGCAACACGCCCACAGACGCAACAGGCGGGGCTCAGCCCGTTGTTCTGCAAGAAGGCATAATCCCGACGGTCCGCTTGAACGGCGATTACGCCGTCGTCGCCATTACGAAGCACGGCGTGGAGCTGGCAAGGCGTTTGCAGAGCACGTTTTCCCATGCCGACGTGTATTACATGTCCAAATTCGCGCGAGGCGACGAGGCGACCAAAGGCATCCAATTGTTCGAGGGCAGCGTGCGGCTGCTGTTTCCCGCGCTGTTCCCGGCGTACAAGGGGATCATTTGCATCATCTCGCTCGGCGCGGTAGTCCGGATGATCGCGCCGCTGCTGGAGGATAAAAAGAAAGACCCCGGCATCGTCGTCATCGACGACAAAGGGGAGCATGTCATCAGCGTGCTGTCGGGTCATCTGGGCGGAGCCAACGAGCTGACACGCGAGGTGGCGGCGGCGCTGGGCGCAAGACCCGTGCTGACGACCGCGTCGGACGTGCAGAAGACGATCGCCGTCGATTTGTTCGGCCGCCGCTTCGGCTGGACGTGGGAATCGGCCGACAAGCTGACGCCGGTCAGCGCTTCCGTCGTCAACGAAGAGCGCGTCGCGGTCGTCCAAGAGTCCGGCGAGCCGGACTGGTGGCTGTACGACACGCCGCTGCCGCAGACGATCCGGGTGTACGACGACGTGCGGAGCGCACTGGCGAACAAGCCGCAGGCGGCGCTGGTCGTGACGCACCGGCTGCTGGAGGCCAACGAGGAAGCGATTCTCGCCAACGGCGTGCTGTACCGGCCGAAGGTGATCGCGCTCGGCATCGGCTGCAACCGCGGAACGTCTGCAGAGGAGATCGAAGCGGTGATCCGCGAGACGCTCGAAGAGCTGCGCTTTTCGATCCACAGCGTCAAAGCGGTCTGCACGATCGATCTGAAAAAAGACGAGGAGGGGCTGCTCGCCGTCTGTGCCAAATACGGATGGCCCCTCGAATGCTACACGCCGGGCGAATTGAACGAGATGCCGATGGAAGAGCCGTCAGACACGGTGTTCAAGTTCACCGGCGCTTACGGAGTCAGCGAGCCTGCGGCCAAACGTTACACCGGCGCGGAGCGGCTGGCGCTGACCAAGAAGAAAAGCGGCAACGTAACGATTTCCGTCGGCCTCCTGGCGTTTGGGAAGTAGCCACGCGCACGCTGCTGCTGTTCGGAAGCATAAAAACGGAAATTTCAGCTTTGCTGCGGAAAGGAGCCGATGAACCTCATGAGCGAATCTAGAGCGCACCGAAGCCTCGTCGTTGCCGGAACGGGAAGCGGAGCGGGCAAAACGACCGTCACCCTCGGCCTCATGGCGGCACTCCGCCGCCGGGGAATGACGGTGCAGGGCTTCAAATGCGGCCCGGACTATATCGATCCGACCTATCATAAGGCGGTGACGGGCAGACCGTCCCGCAATTTGGACAGCTGGATGCTAACCTCAGACACGGTGAAGGAAATTTACGCCCGGTCTTCCCGGGATGCGGACATTTCGATCATCGAAGGCGTGATGGGATTTTACGACGGCAAAGATCCGTTGTCCAATACGGGAAGCACGGCGGAAATCAGCCTGCTGCTCGATTGTCCCGTCCTGCTCGTCGTCAACTGCCAGAGCATGGCCCGCAGCGCCGCGGCCATCGTCAAAGGCTTCCAGTGCCTTGAACCGCGCGCACGCGTCGCCGCCGTATTCGCCAACAAGGTCGGCAGCGACGGCCATTACCGGATCGTGAAGGAAGCGATCGAGCAGGAATGCGGCATTCCCGTTATCGGATACATGAAGCGGGAGGACTCGCTTTCCGTTCCCGAACGGCATCTGGGTCTGGTGCCGTCCATCGAGCGCGGGGAGCTTGGCGGCTTGTTCGAAACGCTGGCTGACCGGATCGATCAGACGGTCGATATGGATCGTCTGCTGGAGCTGGCGCAAGCGTCCGAGCCTCCGGCCGTCCCGCAGCCGCGCTTGTTCGCCGAGCCGTCCCGCCGTTATGGCGTACGGATGGCGGTTGCCCGGGACGCCGCATTTCATTTTTATTACCCGGAAAATTTGGAGCTGCTGGAGTTGTACGGAGCGGAGCTTGTCTATTTCTCGCCGCTGGCGGGTGAACCGCTGCCGGAAGACGTGCAGGGCTTGTATATCGGCGGCGGATTCCCCGAGGAGTTTGCCGAGCGGCTCAGTGCCCAGACGCAGGTCACGGACTCGATCCGCAGCGCCGTGGAGCGCGGGCTTCCGACGCTGGCAGAATGCGGCGGCTTTATGTATTTGACCGGGGCGATCGGAGATACGCAGGGGAGAAGCTACCCGATGCTGGGCCTCGTCCCGGGTCAAGTGACGATGCAGAGCAAGCTGGCGGCGCTCGGACTGCGGGAGGTCACAGGGGCGGAAGGCAACTTTCTGCTGCCTGCAGGGGAGACGGCCCGCGGGCACGAGTTCCATTACTCGGTCTACGAGCCGCAGGCGGAGCTGCCCCACGCTTACGAGACGAAGGGACTGCGCGGCGTGAAAAAGGACGGCTGCCTGCTCCATCAGACGGTAGCCGGCTACACGCATTTGCATTTTGCTTCGAATCCCGGTATCGTGACGCGCTGGCTGGAATGCTGCGAAGCGTACGGCCGGTAGAATGAGAAAAGAGGGCTAATCGGCGGTCGGTCGCACGACGCGTTTATTGGCCCTTTTTGGCGTGTATTGCTTCAAAATGGCTAAATCGTCCATTGATCATGAACGATGCCGACCAAATACCAAACCTCAGCGTGCTGTTGGAACACGAGCCTCAGACTGCTCCAGCCCATTTCGTTATGGTCCGCATCGCGGCTGAAATGGTACTCGACAAAGATCGAATTCGGATAGGCCTCGCGAATGTTAATGACCGAGTTACCCTGCCTCACGATCTCGTTGTAACCGATTTTTTCCGGCTTCGCATAATCTCGGTCGTATACGAAACGTTTGTAATAGTCTTGAAACGTCAGCTGGATCGGAGCGCCGCTGCCGTCATAGGTTCCCCAAGTATTCACAGTCTTGTCTTGAAGCAGCCCCGGAAGCTGTCCGGCTTTAAAAACCAAGTCGTGCTTTACATCAACCGTAGCATACGGGGAGAACCGGATACCTTTTTCAGGGTGGACGTATCGCTTTAGCTGTTTCATATCTTGATGCTTGAGTGCTTCAATGACAGCTTCTGCTTCACCGGCAATGACTTTTTCCGCCGCATCCGGCGATAACGTCACGTTACCCTTTTGACCCGGCTCGTCAATGGATACGGTCTGTGAAGAGGAATCCGTTTGGAGGGAGGATGCGACCGGGGCGAGAAGCAGCATCAACCCCAATAAAACCCCATGAACAAGCACGAAACTTCACCTCTATTTCTCAAGGAAAATTGGACTAGCTTAAGGTTTACTGCGGCCCGTATAGTTATGTATATTATCGATTTCCGGAGCGAAACAGCGTCTCGCCGACAAATCCGCCTTCTCCCGCACCGGGCGGACAAGCGAATACGGCGCTGGACACATGCGAAGTGAATTTATTGAGCGCATCGAGCTTCGCAAGCAGGGACAGCATGGGTATGAACTGCTGCTTGACGCTCCGCTGAAAGCTGATAAAAAAGAGGCCGGCATCCCACCCGCCTGTCCCTGCGTCGATCCCTTCGACGTAGGAATAAGCCCGGCGAAGCATTTTCGTTCCCGCGCTGCGGGCCAGCCACACATGCGAGCTCGCCGGAAATTGGCTCAGCGGAGCAGGATCGAATTCGTTCTTTTTGCCAAAAGGAGCGCCGCTCTCCTTCAGCCGGCCGAAGGTGATCTCCTGCTCGGCCAGCGTGGCCCGGTCCCACGGCTCCAGAAACATGCGAATTTTGCGTGCGACCAAATAAGTGCCGTTCGCCATCCATGCGGGCGCGTCGGACGATGATACCCAGACGTGCTGCGATCTCGCCGCGTCTGAATCGAGTTCGCGGTTGGCCGTGCCGTCCTTGAATCCAAAAAGATTTCTCGGCGTCTGCCCGTCAGGTGCTCCGATGTAGCCGCTCTGAACCCACCGGATTCCCGCGGTGCCCTTGGAGGCTTTGGCAAGGTTGCGAATCGCATGGAAAGCGACGCCCGGATCGTCTGCGCAAGCTTGTACCCCGATATCTCCGCCGCACCATTGCGGGTCGAGCCGGTCGCCGGGCATAGGCGGAATATCGGATAGCTCGGCCGGCTGCTCGGAGGCGAGGCCGAAGCGGTCTTTGCCGTTGCTCTGGAACAACGTGGGCCCGAACCCGAACGTGAGGGTCAGATTCGAGGGGGAGAGCCCCTTCGTTTCTCCGGTATCCGTCGGCGGCGAGGTAACGTCTCCGCCTTCTCTCAGAGGCTTCCCTGCTGTCATTACGGCGCTGGCCGCGGACCATTCTTGCAATAATTTCAATAGCTGCCCGGCATCCTGATGCAAAATATCGAATGCGGCGAAGCATACGTACGACTGCTGAGGGGTGACGATCCCGGCCTGTTGCGGACCATAAAAAGGGATCGCATCGCTCGCCCCTGCTTGAGGCTTCGTCGCTGACATGCCGGAGCCCGGGCCCGGATCGGCTCGTTTAAGAGACATTAGGGTTGCCATCCCGCTCATGCCCAGCACAACGCCGGTTCCGGCAATGGTAGTCAGCTTGAGCATATCGCGGCGGCTGATCGATTCACTCTCCCTTTCTGGCCGCTCTTCTCTGGCATCATTCTTTTCTTCCTCTGGCGTACTGTTCATTGGAAAAGCCCCCTTGTTTTTATGCTTCAAAGCCCCGATGAGTCGGTACTGTTTCGGTACAGCATGGCATCAACCCGATGCAGGAAAATGGCCGGCCTTTTCCGCGCTAACCGACATTATGGCTTTTTACGTTGTATTAGGACGAATAAAAGAGACCAAACGGTTTCTTTTTTTACAGTAATTCAGAATCCAGCTGTTTTCAACCGTCTCATGTTACGAATTTGCGACAGCCGTATCTTGCCACAGAGATCTGCGAGTTAAAAAGGGGAGCTAAGGTGGTAAGCTGAAAAATGTCATTGACTGCCAATATAACACGTGTTATTTTAAGCGTAGGAGGGGATTCGGTTTTGAAACGCGTAACAAGCTTTGACGTGGCGGCAAAAGCCGGCGTCTCCCGCAGCGTCGTCTCTGCGGTGCTTAACGGCACGCCGGGGATTGGCGTTAGCGAGGAGAAGCGGCGCGCCGTCCTGCAGGCAATCGAGGAGCTGAATTACGTCGTCGATGCGCAGGCCCAAGGGATGCGTACCGGACGCAGCCGCTGCATTGCGGCTTGCGGCGATCTGCGCAATCCGCTTTTCGCGCAAATGCTGGAAGGACTGCAAAAGGCTTGCGCCAAGCAAGGGTACCACGTCCTGCTGTACGGCGGCACCCAGCTTGCCTCCGATCAGCAAGGCCTGATGGAGCTGTTCCTGCAGCGCCGGATCGACGGCATCGTCACCAAGGACTCGACGAGTTTTCAGGACGACGAGTGGCGGCAGCAAGTCGAACGCCACCGCATTCCTTACGTGTCGGTGGAGGGGTATCCGGAAACCGCGGAGGTAGCCTCCATTCAGATGGACTACGTCCAAAGCATCCGGACCGCGCTCGATTATGCGTGGAGCAAGCTCGGCAAACCTTTGACCTACGTCGAGCTGTACAATGGCCCCGGGCATCGGCCGAACTGGGGGGACCGGAAGCGGACGGAGGCTTACGCCGGTTGGATGCGGGAGCGGGGCATGGAGCCGCGCATCCAGATTAAGCCGCAGGCCGAATGGCCGGAGGACAGCGGCTGGTGGCGGGAGCTGCTGCGCAGCGGGTCCGAAGCGCCTGGCTGCTTGACGAACTGGTCGCGTGCGGCGGTGTCTTTGTACCGCGCCGCTTTTGAGTCGGGGATGCGCATCGGTCAAGATTTCTTCGTGATGGCTGCGGACAATACGGAACGGCTGAATGCGGGGCTGGTGCCCTCGTTAAGCGCGGTGGAGGTGCCTTATGCGGAAATGGGCGAAGCTGCGGGAAATCGGCTGATCGAATACATCGAGGAGCGGCGAGAACGGACCGATACGGCCCGCATATGGCTGCCGGCCAAGCTGATGGCGCGGGAAAGTTTGTAACTCCCGCGCCAGCCGCTACGCGATGATTAACATAATATTTTTTTGTCGCAATATAACACGTGTTATTTCGTGCTTTAACCATTCATTTTGTACTGAGAGGATGATCGGTCATGTTATGGACGGAAGAGAAGCTTACGGCGCGCATTCAGGAGCTGGACCGGTTTCGCTATCGCGATGATCGAGACGTTGCCGCCATGTCGCGGCGGTTCGACACGGAGGGAAGAATCGCCGCCTATCCGCCGGAGGAAGGCGAATGGGAGCCCGTGCAGATTGGCGATCGTTGGACGGGGCGCGATCTGTATATGTGGCTGGCCTTTGACATGGAGATTCCTGCCGCTTGGTCGGGCAAGAAAATACTCGGCCGCTTCGATTTCGGCCGCACGGGCGGGGGCGGCAACAGCGGCTTTGAGTCGCTGCTGTTTTTGAACGGGGAGCCTTATCAGGGGGTGGATACGAACCATGGCGAAGTGTTCCTTCCGCCGGACACCGCAGGCACCACGGTGCGCTTCCGCTTCCGGCTGTGGTCCGGACTGAACGGCTACGGGCCCGCCGCTCCGATCGAGAATCGGCTCCGTCTTGCGAAGCTGTGTTGGCTGGACGAAGCGGCGGACGACTTGTTTTACACCGCCCGCGCGGTGCTTCAAACCGTCGAACGGCTCGGCGAGCACCAGCCGGAACGCCACGAGCTGCTGTCGGCGCTCGACCGGGCTTTCCTGCACATCGACTGGTCGTCTCCCGGCTCGGCGCCGTTCTATGCCTCACTCGAAGCCTCGCGCAATCTCCTGCGCCAGCAGCTGGACGCTATCCCCAAGCATCATCCGATCACGGTCCGCTGCATCGGGCATACGCACATCGACGTCGCCTGGCTGTGGCGGCTTAAGCATACGCGCGAGAAGGCGGCGCGGTCGTTCTCTACCGTGCTTCGCCTGATGGAGCTATACCCGGATTACGTCTTTTTGCAAACGCAGCCGCAGCTTTACGAATACCTGCAAACCGATTACCCGGCGCTGTACGAGCAAATCCGCGAGCGGGTCGCCGAAGGACGCTGGGAAGCGGGCGGCGCGATGTGGCTCGAAGCGGACTGCAACCTGACGTCGGGCGAATCGCTGGTGCGCCAGCTGCTGTACGGCACACGTTTTTTCCGGGAGCAGTTCGGCGTCGAATGCCGCTACCTGTGGCTGCCTGACGTGTTTGGCTACAGCTGGGCGCTGCCGCAAATATTGAAGAAGTCCGGCATCGACATGTTCATGACGACGAAAATCAGCTGGAACCAGTACAACCGCATGCCGCACGATACGTTCCAGTGGCGGGGGATCGACGGCAGCGAGGTGCTGACTCATTTCATCACGACGCCCGATCCGGGCGGCGATGAGGGAGCTTTCTATTACACGTATAACGGCAGCATTACCCCCGACTCCGTGCAGGGGATCTGGGAAGGCTACCGCGACAAGGAGCTGAACCGGCATCTGCTGCTGTCTTACGGCTATGGGGACGGCGGAGGCGGCGTAAACCGCGAGATGCTGGAGATGCGCCGCCGGCTCGAGTCGATGCCCGGGCTGCCGCATGTCACGACGGGGCGGGTTGACGACTATTTTGCCGAGCTTCAGGGGCAAATGGCCTCCACTGACCGGTATGTCCACACATGGGACGGGGAGCTGTACTTGGAGCTTCATCGGGGGACCTATACGAGCCAAGCCTACAATAAGCGGGCGAACCGGAAGCTGGAGCTGCTGTACCGCGAAACGGAGTGGCTGATCGTGCTCTCCGCGCTGCACGGGGCAGGTTGGTCAAGCTACCCGCAAAGCCGTCTATACGAAGGCTGGAAAATCATTTTACGCAACCAGTTTCACGACATCATTCCCGGTTCGTCGATTGGCGAAGTGTATGAGGACTGCCGGAAGGAATACGCCGAAGCGTTCGGTATCGGCTGCGAGGCGTGGATACGGGCGGCCGAAGGATTGATCCCTGACGGAACATCGGCAGCCGGGCATCCTGCGGAAACGGTAAACGGAACGCTGGCGGCGGCTTTCGAATCGGCGTCCCCGGAATCCGCCAAGCAAGTCTCCGACGAACCCGGCGTGTCGAACATCCGCTATGTCACGCTGTTTAACGGGGCGTCTTGGGAGCGGGCCGATACCGTTCGCCTGACGGCTCGTCCCGGTATGGAACAGGGCTGCTGGTGGGATGCTCAGGGCCGCACGCTTGCATCCCAGCGATCGGGCGGCGATTGGCTCGTAAATGGGGACGGTCTGCCGTCCATGGGCTATACTGTCCTGCAGTTTGAAGCGGTAAGCGTCGTCAGTGAGGCTAGGCCGGAAACCGGAAGCTCGCCTTTTCAGATTGGGGCCAGCAGCCTGTCCACGCCGTTCTATGACATCGAATGGAACGAACAAGGTCAGCTGACGCGCCTTTACGATAAGGCCGCCGAGCGCGAGGTACTGGCACAGGGGCAAGCGGGTAACGTGCTGCAAGTGTTCGAGGATAAACCGAAGGGACGTCATGAGGCTTGGGACATCGATATTTTTTATCGGGAAAAAATGGAGCCGGTCAGCGTTCTGACACGGGCCGAAGTGACGGAAACCGGCGCCGTCCGGGTGGTCGTGCGTTTCGAATGGACGTATCGGCAATCGACCGTTGCACAGGACATGATTTTGTATGCGGCAAGCCGCCGGATCGACTTCGTGACGAACGTCGATTGGCACGAGCAGCGGAAGCTGCTCAAGGTCGCTTTTCCGGTCGAGATCCGCGCCACCGAAGCGACCTACGACATTCAATTCGGGAACGTAAAGCGTCCGACGCATTGGAACACGAGCTGGGATTATGCGCGTTTTGAAACGGTCGGGCATCAGTGGGCCGATCTGTCCGAGCGCAATTACGGCGTCAGCCTGCTGAACGACTGCAAATACGGCTACGACATCAAGGATAACATCATCCGCTTGTCGCTAATCAAATCGGCGATGGTGCCGGACCCGCATGCCGATCAAGGAGAGCATCGGTTCACATACGCACTGCTGCCTCACGAAGGCGAATGGCATCAAGGCCGAACCGTGCAGGAGGCATGGTCGCTGAACAATCCGGTGACCGCCGTATACGGCAAGCCGGAGCGGAGCGCCTTGTCGCTGCTTTCCTTGTCTGGTGCCGCATCGGGGCATGTCATGATCGATGCGGTCAAAAAGGCCGAAGACCGCGAAGCCGTCATCGTGCGGCTGCATGAGTTCGCCGGAATCCGGGGCGAGGTGAAGCTGGCAAGCGATCTGCCGGTCGAGACTTGGCAGGAGCTGGACCTGATGGAACGCCCGGCAGGCGAGAGACAGGCAGGGGGCGCGATTGATTTTGCCATCAAGCCATACGAGATCAAGACGCTGCTGTTGCAGATGAACGGATACTAAAAAATAGAAAAAGGATAGAGGCGGCAGAAACAGGTCTGCTGCTCTATCCTTTTATGAACCTACCCGATCAACACTCCGGCGTCAGCCAGACGCTTGGCGATATCATCAAGTGAACCTTCGTATTCCCAATACACGTACCGGCCGTCCGCGTAATCGGTTAAAATATATTTTTCGCTGACGGACTTGATGCGGTTCACCGCGACGATTTTATCCGTATACTCCTGTACGGTGACCGTCTCCACAATTTCCCGGTTATCCTTATCAAATCCGTGCAAGATCTGGTGACTCCCGACCTTTAACCGAATAAATTTCTCCATCTTGCGATTCCTCCTCCGCTTAGCCTCTACCTCATCGTAGCATCGGATTTGGAGCGAGACAACCTTAGGTTCCCAGACGTTCCCCCACAACCATTTTACTTACCAGACTGCGGATCGAGGCAGCCCGGGAACATGCCGGTGGAGATGGCAAGCCGGTTCCAGCCGTTGATCGTTACGATGGCCATAATCAGCGCGACATACTGTTTCTCGTCGAAATGCTCGCGTACCCGCTCATACAAGCTTTGCGGCACTCCGCCGTCCGAGATCAGCGTTACGGCTTCCGTCAGCTCAAGAGCTGCTCGTTCCGCTTCCGTGAAAAATGGCGATTCCCGCCAAACGCTAATGAGATGAATTCGGCGTTCGTTGCCGCTCACTTTCAGCAGCGCCTCCGTATGCATATCCAGGCAAAAAGCGCAGCCGTTGATCTGCGACGCCCGAATTTTGATCAACTCATAGAGTGTGTGGTCCAGCCCGCTGCTTGTGGAAAATTTCTCCAGGCCAAGCATCGTTTCATACGCTTTCGGGTTCACTTCGTAATGATTCATCCTTGCTTTCATGGAAATCCGCTCCTTCGGTTTTTGTTTTTGTTTGCTTACACTCCTAAGACGAGGCAGCGATTTTTTTTGTGACCGGACGATTTCCCACTTGCCGCTTTCCCGCCGATTGCTTATAATACCCATTAATTCCATACGCCAAATGCGTTGACGGAGAAAAGTAAGCAGTGCATCTTCACAGGGAGGAGACGCCGGAGATTGAGAGCGTGTCCGAAGAACCAGGCTGCCGAAGTTCGCTCCCGAGCAGTCCTTTGAAACTGAACGGTTCGTCCGACCCGTCGGCAAGTAGGAGGAACCGGTCCGAACGCAAGTTCCCGAACCGTTACGTTCAATGAAGAGGAAGACTTCAGCGGTTTAGTCGGTCTTCTGAAACAAGGGTGGTACCACGGCTTTTTCGTCCCTTACCGGGATGGATAAGCCTTTTTTGCGTGGTCGAATTCATACACAATCGAAGAGGAGGCTTATTTCATGAACAACGAGCAAAAAGAAGCGATGATCCGCGCGTACATCCGGTATTACAATTCCTTTGATATGGACGGCATGGTATCGCTTTTGCACGAGGAGGTCCGGTTTCGCAACGTATCGAACGGCGAGGTGACGACGGAGACGGTGGGAATCGAAGCGTTCAGAAATTTGGCCGTGCAATCGGCCGCTTTGTTCGAGAGCCGCTGCCAAAAGGTGCTGACCTTCCGCTTTTACGAGGACCAGGCTGAAGTTGAAATTGACTATGAAGGTACGCTCGCTGCCGATCTCCCTGGCGGGCCGAAGGCCGGCGAGACGATCAAATTACGGGGCTCCTCGCGGTTTGCTTTTCAAGACGGGAAAATCTCCGCCATCGAGGATCGTTCATAACATTTTCTTCATCCTACTTCCCGCATGAACATGCTGTGAACTGCGCCGTTTGCGCTTGCATTCGGCCGCCGGTTTGCATATAATACTTCTCATATACTGAATACTGCCAAATGCGTTGACGGAGAAAAGTAAGCAGTGCCTCTTGACAGGGAGGAGACGCCGGAGATTGAGAGCGTGTCCGAAGAACCAGGCTGCCGAAGTTCGCTCCCGAGCAGTCCTTTGAACCCGTGCGGTCCATCCGGCCCGTCAGCAAGTAGGAGGAACCGGTCCAGAACGCAAGTTCCCGAACCGTTACGTTCAATGAAGGAAGAAGATTTCAGGCAGCTTAGCCGGTCTTCTGAACAAGGGTGGTACCACGGCTTTTTCGTCCCTTACCGGGATGGAAGAGCCTTTTTTGCGTTCGCGGACACGGCGCAGGCGGAAATCATACAAGGAGGGAATGCAGGCATGAAAGAACGATTGCTTACACTGAAGGAAGAAGCGCTGCGCGAGCTGGCCCAAGTGGAAAACCAGCAGCAGCTGGCCGACCTTCGGATCAAGTATTTGGGCAAAAAAGGCCCGCTGACGGAAATTTTGCGCGGGATGGGAGCTTTGAGCGCGGAGGAGCGTCCGGTCATCGGTCAGGTGGCTAACGAGGTTCGCGGCGCGATTGAGGAAGTCATTGAGGCGAAACAGGCGGCATACAACGAGGCGGAGACGAATGCCCGGCTTGCGGCGGAGCGGATCGACGTGACTTTGCCGGGACGTCCGGCGGCGCGCGGCGCGGTGCATCCGATCAGCAAAGTGATCGAGGAGATCGAAGACATTTTCATCGGGATGGGCTATACGGTAGCCGAAGGTCCCGAGGTGGAGCAGGATTACTACAACTTCGAAGCGCTCAACCTGCCAAAAAACCACCCGGCCCGCGACATGCAGGATTCGTTCTACATTACCGACGAAATCCTGATGCGGACCCAAACGTCGCCTGTTCAGGTTCGTACGATGGAGAAAATGAAAGGGCATGCGCCGGTCAAAATCATTTGTCCGGGCAAGGTATACCGCCGCGACGACGATGACGCGACCCATTCCCATATGTTTACGCAAATCGAGGGACTGGTTATCGACCGGAACATCCGGATGAGCGATCTGAAAGGAACGCTGCTCCAATTCGTGCGCGAGCTGTTCGGCTCCAATACGCAAATTCGTCTGCGCCCGAGCTTTTTCCCTTTCACTGAACCGAGCGTAGAAGTGGACGTAACCTGTGCCATGTGCGGAGGCAGCGGCTGTCGGGTATGCAAGCAAACCGGCTGGCTCGAAATTTTGGGGGCAGGGATGGTACATCCTCGCGTGCTCGAAATGGGCGGTTACGATCCGGAGGAATACAGCGGTTTTGCGTTCGGCCTTGGCGTCGAACGGGTTGCTATGCTGAAGTACGACATTGAAGATATCCGGCATTTCTATACGAACGATCTGCGCTTCTTGAAGCAGTTCGTGCATTTGTAAGCGAGAGGAGCGTGGGCTAAATCATGAAAGTATCTTACCAATGGTTGTCGCAGTATGTGGATGTCAGTGGCTATTCAGCCGCCGAGCTGGCGGAGAAGCTGACCCGCAGCGGCATTGAAGTCGATATCGTGGAAAGCCGCAACAAAGGCGTGTCGCAGGTGTTTGTCGGCTTCGTCAAATCGCGCGAAAAGCATCCCGACGCCGATAAACTGAGCGTCTGTATCGTCGACGTAGGTCAAGGCGAGGATCTGCAAATCGTGTGCGGGGCTAAAAACGTAGCCGCAGGGCAAAAGGTGCCTGTCGCCATCGTCGGTGCAAAGCTGCCGGACGGTCTCGTCATCAAGCGGGCCAAGCTGCGCGGAGTAGAATCGCAAGGCATGATCTGCTCGGCCAAGGAGCTCGGCTTGAACGATAAGCTGCTGCCGAAGGAAATTCAAGAAGGCATCCTGGTGCTGCCGGAGGATACGCAGGTCGGCGCAAGCATCCTTGATGTCCTTGCGTTGAACGACGAAGTGATGGACTTCGACCTGACGCCGAACCGTTCCGACTGTCTCAGCATGCTGGGCGCAGCCTACGAGATCGGGGCGATTCTGGGCCGCGAGGTGAAGCTGCCAGATGCGGAAACGGGCTTGAACGACAGCTCAGCAGCCGTCAAAGCGGCTGACCGGATTTCCGTGGAAATTTCGTCCAAAGAGCAATGCTCGCATTACGCGGCGCGTTTAATCGAAGGCGTAAAAATCGGGCCGTCGCCGCTTTGGCTGCAAAACCGCCTGATGGCTGCTGGCGTGCGTCCGATCAACAACATCGTGGATGTGACCAACTTCGTCATGTTCGAATACGGCCAGCCGCTGCACGCTTTCGATGCGGATCAGCTGAATAACGGCCATATCGACGTGCGGCTTGCCCGCGAAGGCGAGAAGCTCGTGACGCTGGACGATGCGGAGCGGAACTTGGAGCCGCACATGCTGCTGATCACCGACGGGGTGAAGCCGGTCGCGATCGCGGGCGTCATGGGCGGAGCGAACTCTGAAGTATCGGACGGAACGACGCGCATCCTGCTGGAGTCGGCCAATTTTGCCGGTTCCTCGGTCCGCAAAACGTCGCGTCAGCTCGGACTTCGTTCGGAAGCGTCGCTGCGCTTCGAGAAGGAAGCGAATCCGGAAGCGGTCATTCCTGCGCTGAACCGTGCGGCGGCCCTCATCGCCGAGCTGGCCGGTGGCCAAGTGGCGTTCGGCATTGTCGAAGCGGTAGCGGGTGAGCGCAAGCCGGTGCAAATCGAGTTGACCGTAAGCCGCATCAATGGGTATCTCGGCACGGAGCTGTCGGTTGAAGAAGTAAAAGCGATCTTCGAACGGCTGAATTTCACGGTCGAGCCGCTGGAGCAGGACGGACTGCTGGTGCATGTGCCAAGCCGCCGCGGTGATATTACCCGCGCGGTCGATCTGATCGAGGAAGTGGCCCGTCTGCACGGCTACGACAACATTCCGACTACGCTGATGAACGTGGTCACGACGCCGGGCGCGCTTACCCGGGAGCAGGCGATCCGCCGCTTGACGCGGACGCTGCTGACGGGCAGCGGCCTGCATGAGGCGATTACGTACACGTTCACGCATCCCGAGCAAATCCGCCAGTATGCGGGCGATTACCCGGACGCGAAGCCGATTGCTCTGGCGATGCCGATGAGCGAAGACCGCAGCGTGCTGCGCACGAGCCTGATCCCGCATTTGCTCGATGTGGCGGTATATAACCGGAACCGGAATCAGGACGACGTCGCCGTGTTCGAAATCGGCCGCGTATTCGTTACCGAAGATACGCAGCTGAGCCGTCTACCGGAAGAAAAGCTGCAGCTTGCCATCCTCATGACCGGCAAACGAAGCGAGCTGCATTGGACCGGCAAGCCGGCCGATGTCGACTTTTACGATTTGAAGGGTATTTTCGAAGGGGTAGTGTCTTATCTCGGAATCGACGGCGTCCGGTACGAGGCCGCCCAGCCGGAAGGCTTCCATCCGGGACGGACGGCGCGGATCGTTGTCGAAACGCCGAACGGCAGCCGGGCCATCGGAACGATCGGCCAGCTTCACCCGGCGCTTCAGCAGCAAAAGGACCTCGTGGACACGTATGTCCTCGAAGTCGAGCTGGATACGCTCGCGCAATTGGCAAGCGAAAGCTTTGCCTACCGTCCGCTGCCTCGTTTCCCGGCAATCGGCCGGGATATGGCGCTTGTCGTGGACCGCAGCGTTCCTGTCGGCGATCTGCTCGCCAAAGCGCGGGAAACTGCAGGCAGCCTGCTTGAATCGATCCAGGTGTTCGACATTTACACCGGCGAGCGGCTTGGCGCGGATAAGAAGAGCGTGGCCATTTCGCTGGTCTACCGCACTCTGGAGCGGACGTTGACGGATGAAGAGGTCAGCGAGCTGCACGGCCGTGTCGTAGCGGCCCTTGAGGAAGGGTTCGGCGCCGAGCTCAGGAAATAATTCCCTTGTCTTTTGTCCGGCAAAAGTCTGAAAAAGACAGCAGGAAAAGCGATTCTCCGTATCGAAGTCTATAGGATACGGAGAATCTTTTTTTGTGTTTCGGAAAGGGGAGCAAGGCGCATGAGCGGTGAAGAGAAAGTTCGGATGACCGTCGATATTTATGGTACTCAGTACAAGCTGGTTTCAAAATCCAGCCCTTCCTATATAAAGCAAGTGGCCACTCTGGTGAACGATCAAATGCACAAGATCGCGGATAGCAGCCCGCGGCTTGATTTGCCTAAAATCGCGGTGCTCGCAGCCGTCAATATGGCGGACGAATGGAGCCGGATGCGTCAGGATTTTGAATCGGTAATGGAACGTCAGCGGCAGCTCGAGCAGGCGAGTGAAGAGCTGGAACGGTTAAGCGAGCGCCATGCGCAGCTTCAGCAGGAGCTGGAGACGGAGCGTGAGCGGCTGGCCAAGCTCGAAGCGGAGCGCGGGGAGCAGCAGGCTTCGCGGGAGCGCGCCGAAGCGGAGGCGGCAGCGCTGCGGGCCGAGCTGGAACCGCTTCGCGAGCGTTTGTCCACGCTCGATAGCGAGCTCGCCGAGAGCCGGGAACGATTGACCGGCCAACTGGAGCTGAGCGGCGAACTGGAGCGCAAGCTGGCCGAGACGCTGGAGCGGGCCCGCGAGTTCGAGGGGCGCTGCGCAGCTGAAGCGCAGGAAGCGGAACGCCGCGGACAGCGGATCCAGGAACTGGAGCAGGCGAAGCAGGAGCTTGAGCGCCGGGCGGCTGAGCAGGTCAAGGAGCGGGACGGCCTGCGGGCGAAAATCGCTTCGCAGGAAACGCAGCTGAGCAAGCAGGCGGAGGCGGAGCGTCAGATGCGGGAGCGGCTGACGGCGCAGGAGAAGCGCGCAAGCGAGTTGGAGCAGCGGCTGCAGGCGACCGAGCAGGCGCGCGGCGATGCGGCGAAACGGCTCGCGGAGCGGGAACAGCAGTACGCCGAGCTGAGCGACCAGCTCGACGGGCTGCAGGAGCAGCTTTCTGGCCAGCAGCAGGAGATCGAGCTGCAGGTGGCGCTTTATAACGAGCTGCAGGAGCTGAGCGAAGCGAAGGAACGCGAGCTTCAGGAGCAAGCGGCCGCAGCAGAGGCGAAGCTAGCGGAGCAGGCGCGCGAAGCGGAAGCGCAGGCGGTCGCGGCAGCAGCGCAGCAAGCGGAGTTGGAGCGGCAGCTCGCGGCCGAGCGGGAGCGCAGCCGCGAGGAAGTAGCCGTGGCGGAGGCACTGCTGGCGGAGCAGGCGCATGAAGCGGAGGTGCAGGCGGCCGCGGCGAAAGCGCAGCAAGCGGAGCTGGAGCGGCTGCTGGCGGCTGAGCGTGAGCGCAGCCGGGAGGAAGCAACCGCGGCGGAGGCGCTGCTGGCGGAGCAGGCGCGTGAAGCGGAGGCGCAGGCGGCCGCGGCGAAAGCGCAGCAAGCGGAGCTGGAGCGGCAGCTCGCAGCCGAGCGGGAGCGCAGCCGCGAGGAGGCAGCCGCGGCCGAGGCGCTGCTGGCGGAGCAGGCGCGCGAAGCGGAGGCGCAGACGGCCGCGGCGAAAGCGCAGCAAGCGGAGCTGGAGCGACAGCTCGCAGCTGAGCGTGAGCGCAGCCGTGAGGAGGCAACTGCGGCCGAAGCGATGCTGGTGGAGCAGGCGCGCGAAGCGGAAGCGCAGGCGGCCGCGGCGAAAGCGGAGCTGGAGCGGCAGCTCGCAGCCGAGCGGGAGCGGAGCCGCGAGGAAGCAGCGGCAGCGGAGGCGATGCTGGCGGAGCAGGCGCGCGAAGCGGAAGCGCAGGCGGCCGCGGCGAAAGCGGAGCTGGAGCGGCAGCTCGCGGCCGAGCGGGAGCGCAGCCGCGAGGAAGCGGCCGCGGCCGCAGCGCAGCAAGCGGAGCTGGAGCGGCAGCTCGCAGCCGAGCGTGAGCGCAGCCGCGAGGAGGCAGCCGCGGCAGAGGCGGTGCTGGCGGAGCAGGCGCGCGAAGCGGAAGCGCAGGCGGCCGCGGCGAAAGCGCAGCAAGCGGAGCTGGAGCGGCAGCTCACTGCCGAGCGGGAGCGCACCCGCGAGGAAGCAGCGGCAGCGGAGGCGATGCTGGCGGAGCAGGCGCGCGAAGCGGAGGCGCAGGCGGCAGCGGCGAAAGCGCAGCAAGCGGAGCTGGAGCGGCAGCTCGCGGCCGAGCGGGAGCGCAGCCGCGAGGAAGCAGCCGCAGCGGAGGCGATGCTGGCGGAGCAGGCGCGCGAAGCGGAAGCGCAGGCGGCAGCGGCGAAAGCGCAGCAAGCGGAGCTGGAGCGGCAGCTCGCGGCCGAGCGGGAGCGAAGCCGCGATGAAGCAGCCGCAGCGGAGGCGATGCTGGCGGAGCAGGCGCGCGAAGCGGAAGCGCAAGCGTCCGCGGCGAAAGCGCAGCAAGCGGAGCTGGAGCGGCAGCTTGCGGCCGAGCGGGAGCGCAGCCGTGAGGCTGTAGTTGCGGCAAAGGCGATGCTGGCGGAGCAGATGCACGAAGCGGAAGCGAGCTACGCCGAGCGTCTAGCGGCTCGCGAAGCGGAGCTGAAGGAGCAGAAGCGCCGCCTTGAGGTGCAGCTTGGCGAGCAACTGGAGAAGACGCGCGAGCAGTTGCAGCGCGGCGACGGCCTACAGACGGAGCTGGAAGCCCTGCACGGAAAGCGGCGCGAGCAGGAAGACGAGCTTTCGCTGCAGCAGGAGCTGTACAACGAGCTCGAAGGCGAGCTGGCCGCTTTACGGGAGCGCAGCGGTGCCCAAGAAGCGGAGCTGCAGCGCAAGCTGGAGACGCTGGAGCAAGAGCGCGCCGCAGAGCTTACCGAAGCAGAGCACCGTCAGGCGGAGCTGGAGGCACGGGCAGCCGAGAGCGGCGCCCGGCTGGCGGCCCGCGAAGAAGAGCAGCGGCGACAGCTGGAAGCGCTGGAGCGGAGGCGGGAAAGCGAGCTGGCTGAAGCGAAGAAGCGGTTCGACGAAGAAGCGGCTACCTTGGCGGCGCGCATCGCGCAGCTCGGACAGCAGCTTAGCGAACGGGAGCAGCGCAGCGAGACGCAGGCGGCGCAGGTCGACGAGCTGCGCGCTAAGCTCCGTGAGCAGGAGGAAGAGATTGGCCTGCATCAGGAGCTCTATGACGAGCTGCAAGGGCAGCATGACGAGTTGGCGCGGCGCTTGGCCGAGCAAGAAGCGGGTCTGCGCGAAGCGGCGGCTGCACAGGAGGCGCGTCACGCGGAATTCCAGCGCCTTCTCGGCGAGCGCGAACGCGAACTTGCCGAGCTGCGTCAGGGACGCGAAGCAGCTGAAGAGCTGAGCCGTGCCCTGCAGGAGCAGTGTGCCGCGCTTGAGGATCGGCAGCAAACGGCACAGAGCAAGCGGGAGACGCTAGAGCAGCGGTTGGCTGCGCAGGAAGCGAGAATCGCCGAGCTGTCCGAGCAAGCGGCGCAGGGAGCTCAACTGCGGATCGAGCTGGCGGAGCAAAAGGACGAGCTAGAGCTTCAGGTCGAGCTGTACAATGAGCTTCAAGAGCAGCTCACCGAGCAGATGAAACTGCACAAAGCGCTGCAGGCCGAATACGGGCAGCATCAGGATAAGGCGGAGCAAGTATTCGAGGAATTGCAGAACTTGAAATCCGAGTACGAGAAGCTCCAGATCGAATATAACGAATGGATCGAGCTCGTGGAGAAGGAATAGCGAATGAACGGATTGGATTACACCGTTCTGGCGGTGCTCGCCGTCGGAACGGTTCTAGGGTTCGCGCGCGGCTTTATTGGCCGACTGGTATCGGTCGTCGGTCTCGTGGCCGCGTACTTAATCGCTTTTTTCTTTTATGACGATGTGGCGCCGCTGGTGGGCAGTACGCTTGCGCTATCTGGGCATGAAACGTACCAGAAGTATGAATTTTTGGCCAAAGGCATGAAGCTGGACACTTACGTGTATAATGCATTGGCGTTTGCACTATTGTTCTTCGGGGTCAAAATCGCGTTCAGCATCGGTGGGCGGCTGCTGAACTGGCTGGCGGCGGCGCCGGGACTCAAGCAGGTCAACCAATGGAGCGGTGCGGCGCTTGGCTTTGCCGAAGCGGCGGTCATCGCAGTGATCGCCGTCCATGTCATGACGGTCATCCCGAACGACGGCGCGCAGAATCAGCTCAAACACTCCATGCTGACACCGTACGTCCTAGAGCATACGCCGATTTTGACCGATAAGCTGCAGAAGCTCTGGAACAACCGCAGCGGCCGGGTCAAAGCGGGGGAATCCTGAAACCGCAGAATGGAATAACTGAAAAAAGGCTTGCTTCGCGCTTGGAAACCAAGCCACGGAGCAGGCCCTTTTTTATACTTTAAATTATAAACGGCCCCGTCCATCCTGCAGGACAAACGGAGCCGCTTTGGAATTATTTGCTGTCAGGCTATCCCTTATTCCACGATAAGTGTGGATTTCATTGTAGCATGGCCTTGGCCGCAAGGAACCGAGCAGACGATATCGTATGTGCCGGCCTTGTCGATTTTTACCGTTTTGGTCTTGTTGTTATTGTCCAAACCGACGTTTACGCCGCTGATTTGCACGGCATGCAAGCCCTGTTTGTTTTCCAGCGAAAACGTAACGTCCTCGCCTTTTTTCACTTTATATTCTTTCTGATCGAACTGGAAGTTCGTGGCTACCAATTTTACCTGCTGAGCCGCCGGATTGCCGTTGGCCGGCTCCGCTTTCGGGGTTTCTTTGGCTCCGCACGCGGACAAGGCGAAAATCATCCCGACTGCTGCCATACTGACGATCCATTTTTTCATCCGGTAAGTCCCCTTTCACAACCATCATGGAATATTTTTCTTACCCCATGATACAGCAACCGCCGGCCTTCTGGCTGTGTCGGAGCGGTGACAACAATATGAAAACATCGTGTCATTTCTCGTCGAACCTTACCTTGGTTGGGAATTCAGTTCCCGGATCAGTCCGGCAAGCTTCCCAAGGCCAAAATTCAGGCGTTCCGCCGATTCGAAGGAATAAGAGAGCCGGATGTAAGGGCCGCCGAGCGAGTCGTACACCGTTCCGGGGTTGAACAAGATGCCCTCCTGAAGCGCACGCGTAAATAGCGCATTCATGGAGACGGGAGGCACGATTCGCAGCCAAATGTAAAAGCCGCCCGTAGGCACATGCCATACCGCAAGCCCCGACAAATGCTTCTGCAGCATGTCCAACACATCGTCGCGTCTTTGCCTTAATACGATACGCACCCGGCTTAAATGCTCCTCATGAAAGCCGCGTTCGAACCATTCTGTCAGCGCCCATTGGGAAATCGAGCTTGACCCGTAATCAGTCTGCATTTTGAGATCCGCAAGCCGCCGGATAACCGGCTCCGGTCCGACGATCCAGCCGGTACGCAGGCCCGGGCCGACCGTTTTGGAGACGCTTCCCAAGTAAAGGACGAGGCCGCTCGGATCGCGTGCTTTCAAGGGTAGAGGCGGCGTGGTGTCCAGCCACAGCTCGCGATAGACGTCATCCTCGATTACCGGCAGCTGCAGCCGCTCGCATTCCCGCAGCAGCTCAACGCGCCGTCGCTCCGACATGACGATGCCCGTCGGGTTGTGGAAGGACGGAATCGTATACAGCATCCGGTTCGGCTGGGGCTTCAGTTCGGTCAAACCGCGGATGCGAATGCCCTCCGAATCCATCTCCAGCCCCGCTAATCGGACCCCGGTGGAGTGAAATACATGCAGGGAATGCAGGTAGGAGGGGCTCTCCGCGATCATGGTGGCTCCTGGCTTGACGAGTCCGAGGGAAATAAGCTGCAGGGCTTGCAGCGCTCCCGAGACGATCAGGATGGAGGCCGGAGAAGCAGCGATGCCGTGCGCTTGTAGGTGGCGGCTTAGCTGCTCCCGCAGCGGCAGCAGTCCGCGCGGCTCTTCGTAGCCGAGCGTGTGAATGCGGGAGGCAAGGCGGCCGAATACCTCCCCGAGCAGCGGCTGCGGATACAGCGACGGAGACGGCTCCCCCGTGCTTAAACGGATCATCCCGGCTTGAAATTCCGTTTCATTGATCGTTTGGATGGTCGGCAGATTCGGCCGGTGCCAGCCGGCCTGGACATACGAATCCCAGTCGGGCGGGGTGCGCGAGGTCAGCAGGGACCACGGATTGTTCACCACCTTCGTGCCGCGGCGACCGTCGCCTTCAAGCAGTCCGTCGGCGATCAACTCCTGAAGCGCCGTAACGACTGTGGAGCGGTTGACGCCAAGCGCCTCGGCCAATTGTCGCTGTGTCGGGATGCGGCTGCCGACCGGCCATTCGCCGTTTTCGATTTTGCGTTTCATATAGGTTTTGATTTGCAAATAGAGCGGCAGCGGCGAATTCTCGTCCGGCTGCCAGTCGATGCGGTACATGAGCGGCCATCCCTCCGTATAAAGTCGGTTACTCCAATTGTAGCAAAGATTGTTTTGGTTGGGTACTCGACCAACCGTTTGGTTGAAGACTTTTCCGCCGGGGGAGGTATGATGGATGAAGACCATTTAATCAGACAGCTTCAGGAGGAGAGAGGGCATGCAAGCGGTACTGCACGGATTTGTTTTAGCTTTGGGATTAATCCTCCCATTGGGGGTACAAAACCTGTTCATTTTCCAGCAAGGGGTTGTTCAGCGGAGGTTTGTCCTTGCACTTTCTGCTTCGGTCACAGCGGCTCTGTGCGACACGATTCTGATTTTGGCTGCCGTTTTAGGGGTTTCCGTCGTCATTTTGGCGTTTGCTTGGGTCAAGACGGTGCTGCTTATCGCGGGCGCCGCATTTTTGCTCTATTTGGGCTGGAACGCTTGGAAAGCCGCTTCGGCTTCGGGACCATCCGTTCAAAGCTCGCCCGAATCATTCCGAATTTCGAAGCAAATCGCCTTTACGGCATCCATCTCGCTGCTTAATCCGCATGCGATCCTCGATACCGTCGGTGTCATCGGAACGAGCTCGCTGAACTATGCGGGAGCGGACAAAGTCGGGTTTACCGCTGCGGCCATCGTCGTATCGTGGCTGTGGTTTATCGGGATGGCAAGCGTCGGTCGGATCACCGGAAAGCTGGATACTTCCGGGCGGTTCCACGCTTGGTTGAATCGGGTATCGGCTCTGATGATTTGGGGGACGGCGTGTTATTTGATTTACTCGTTATTTATATGACCATATTCCGTGAAGACGAAGAAATCGGCCGCAGACGCTTATGCCTGCGGCCGACTCGCTTACTTGGCGTTCTCACGACCGGAACGGCCCTGCTCAAACGGTGTTTTCACCGGAATGAACAGGTCGATGATTCCGATAACCAAGGCAGCCAAAATTGCACCGATAATGCTTGTCGATACGCCGCTGACGATAAACTGGGCGAGCCAGATGATCAGCGCGCTTGTTAGAAAACCGACAATCCCCCGGCCGAACGGAGTGATCTTTCTGCCGAAGATTCCTTCAATGACCCATGCCGCGATCGCGATAACCAAGGCCAGGAAAAAGGCGCTCCAGAAGCCTCCGACCCTAAAGCCGGGAACGATCCAACTGACAATCAGCAGCATTAAGGCGGAAACGATAAACCTGACAAGATGTCCAAGCAAGTGCATCGTACAGTTCCTCCTTCGTGTCTTTGCGGTATTCGTCAAACGCTTTCGGTGCACCTTATAGGTTTTCCCAAGTCTTCGGCTTTATGAATGGCAATCCTTAGCGGAAATTCATTAGCTTTACTACCCGGACTTGGATATAATAGCAATGGAGAGGTTTTTCCGGTAAGAAAGGCAGGTTTCTAAAACAAAAGCGATGAATACGAACAAGACATCATACAATCAAAAAATATTGGCGACGATGGATTTCCGGACGGTGCTCGAGCGCTGCGCGAATCATGCGGCGACATCGCTCGGCAAAGGCCGGGTGGAAGAGCTTGAACCGAGCGGCGACTTTCATGAAGTGAAGCGTAGGCTTCAGGCGACCGACGAAGCGGTCAACGTGGACCGCTTGAAGGGCGGCGCGCCGTTCGGCGGCATCCGCGACATCCGCGCTGCGGTCCATCGGGCGCGGATCGGCGGCATGCTGAACCCGGTCGAGCTGTTGGATATTGCGATGACGAGTCAAGGTGGCCGCCGGCTGCGCAGGTTTCTGGAAGCGACGAATGAAGATTACAGCATTCCGCTGCTGCTTGAACTGCTTGAGCCGATGACGGACCATAAGGATTTGGAAGAGCGGATTCGCAGGTGCGTTGACGAGAACGCGCAAGTTATGGATACTGCAAGCCCGGAGTTGCTGAAAATCCGTCAAGAGCTGCGGTCGAGCGAATCGAAAGCCCGCGAGCGGTTGGAACAAATGGTGCGCACACCGTCCATTCAAAAGATGCTGCAGGACAATCTCGTAACGATCCGGGGAGACCGGTACGTCATACCCGTAAAACAGGAATACCGCGGTCATTTCGGCGGCATGATTCACGATCAATCGGCTTCCGGGGCGACGCTGTTTATCGAGCCGGAAGCGGTTGTGCAAATGAACAACCGCGTACGTGAATTAAAGCTGAAGGAAGAGGCGGAAGTCGAGAAAATTCTCCGCATGCTGTCTGCCCTCGTAGCGGATAGCGCGGATACGCTGCTTGTCAACGTAGAGGCGTTGACCGAACTTGACTTTATTTTCGCCAAAGCGGGCGTCGCGCGCGAGATGAAAGCGACGCTGCCGCTGCTCAACGACCGCGGCTTTATCAAGCTCAAGCGTGGACGGCATCCGCTCATTCCCGCGGAAAAGGTCGTTCCTCTTGACGTGGAGCTGGGCAACCGCTATTCGACGATCATTGTGACCGGACCGAATACGGGCGGCAAGACCGTTTCGCTTAAGACGATCGGACTACTGTCGCTCATGGCGATGGCGGGTCTGTTCGTTCCGGCCGAGGAGGGCAGCCAGCTTTGCGTGTTCGATGCGATCTATGCGGATATCGGGGACGAGCAAAGCATCGAGCAGAACCTCAGTACGTTCTCCAGCCATATGACCAATATCATCCGGATTCTCAAAGAAATGACGCCCAAGAGCCTTGTGCTGCTCGATGAGCTTGGAGCCGGAACCGATCCTGCGGAAGGCTCGGCGCTGGCGATATCGATCTTGGAGTATATGCACCGGATGGGCTGCCGCATCGTTGCGACGACGCACTACAGCGAGCTGAAGGCGTATGCCTTCGACCGGCAGGGCGTCATCAACGCCAGCATGGAGTTCGACGTGCAAACGCTGCGTCCGACGTATCGGCTGCTTGTAGGCGTTCCCGGACGAAGCAACGCGTTCGCGATTGCGGAGCGCCTTGGTCTGGCTAAGACCATCATCGACCATGCCCGCGGCCAGGTCGGCGAGGAGGATCAGCGCGTTGAATCGATGATCGCCACGCTTGAAGAGAACCGGCTGCAGGCCGAGGCTGAGCGCGAATCGGCGGAGCGCAACCGTCGCGAAGTCGAAACGCTGCGTGAGCAGCTTGCCGCCGAACGCCGGCGCTTCGAGGAGCAGAAGGATAAGCTGTTCGAGCGTGCGGAATGCGAGGCGCAGGAGGCGGTGGCGAAAGCCCGCCGCGAAGCCGACGAGATCATCACCGAGCTTCGCAGAATCCAGCGCGAGGAAGCGGGCGGAGTGAAGGATCACAAGCTCAGCGAGCTGAAACGGCGGATGAACGATGCCGCTCCCGAGCTCCGAAGCAAGTCCAAGGCCGGTACGCCGCGCAAAAAAGCCGACCGTATCGAGCCGGGCGACGAAGTGCTGGTGACGAATCTCGGCCAGCGGGGACATGTGGTCGAGCTGGTGAGCGAGACGGAAGTGACCGTGCAGCTCGGCATTCTTAAGATGAAAGTGAACAAAGCGGACCTGGAGCTGCTGAAGCAAGCCTCCGCCCAGAAGAAGCCGCAGCAGCAGGCAACTTCCAGCCTGAAGCGGACGCGCGACGAGAACGCCAAGATGGAGCTGGACTTGCGCGGGGCCAATGTGGAAGAAGCGATCATCGAAGTGGACCGCTTCCTGGACGAATCGTACTTGGCCAATTTCGGCCAAGTGTTCATCATTCACGGCAAAGGCACTGGCGTGCTGCGGACCGGTATTCAAGAGTTTTTGCGCAAGCATAAGCACGTCAAAAGCTTCCGGATGGGAGCTTACAATGAAGGCGGCGCAGGGGTTACGGTAGCCGAGCTGAAATAGAAAAAGCCCGCTCTTCCTTCCGGTCGAAGCGGGCCCGCACTTATCTCGAAAAAATTTTTTCGACAATTGAAACTCCGGCCCGCATCTTCCGTATATACGAGTGTAAGCATCGATGTTTGTGAAGCTCTGCAGGCTGAAGCGATATTTTAAACAAACGTACAGGAGGAATTTTAACATGGGAATTTTTAAAAGACTGCGTGATATGACGATGGCTTCGATTAACGATCTTCTGGACAAAGCGGAAGACCCGGTAAAAATGCTCAATCAATTCCTTCGGGATATGGAAGAAGATATTTTGGAAGCCGAGTCGGCAGTTGCCAAGCAAATCGCGATCGAGAAGAAGTTCAAGCAGCAGTACGAGGAAGCGCAAGAAATGGTTCAAAAACGCGAGGAGCAAGCGCTCAAGGCGCTGGAATCCGGCAACGAGGATTTGGCCCGCCGCGCGCTGCAGGACAAGAAAGAGCATCAATTGCGCTTCGACGAAATGAAGCAGCAATACGATACGGCGAAAGCCAACGCCGACCGTCTGCGCAACCAATTGTCCGAGATGAAAGACGAATTCAGCAAAATGAAGAACAAAAAGGACATTTTGGTAGCCCGTGCGGAAGCAGCCAAAGCCCAAAAACAGATCAACCAAGCGATGACCGGCTTCGGTACAGACAATGCGGCAAAAGGCTTCGACCGGATGAGCCAAAAAGTAATGCAGCTTGAAGCGGAAGCCGAAGCGAGCAACGAGCTGCATTCCAAAGGCAAAAGCCTCGACGACGAGTTCGAAGCGCTCAGCAAAAGCGACGGCGTCGACGATGAACTGGCAGCGCTTCGTGCGAAGCTGGCGGCCAAGAAGCAAGCGGAGTAAGCAACATAAGGAGACTGAAGGCTCAGCGCCTTCAGTCTCTTCAGTGTTAAAAACTCAACTTGATTGAGGCGAAAGGCAGGGCGAGTCGATATGGCGGATAAAGAGGTAGATTTTTTGTTGAGCAACCCTTATGTTGAGACGCTGGCGTTTTTTTCGATCGCCGTGCTGGCGCTGATTGTCTTTTTGGCGATTTTCGAGCTTGTCACCAAGTATAAGGATTGGGACGAGATCAAGAACGGCAACTTGTCGGTAGCGATGGCAACCGGGGGCAAAATATTCGGGATATGCAACCTGTTCCGTTTTGCGATCTTGAATAACGATTCGGTGCTGCATTCGTTGATTTGGGCAGGGTACGGCTTTTTACTGCTGCTGGCGGCTTATTTTATTTTTGAATTTATGACGCCGTATTTCAAAATCGACGAGCAAATCCAGAAGGACAACCGGGCCGTAGGTTTTCTATCCATGGTGATTTCGGTATCGTTGTCCTATGTTATCGGCGCTAGCGTGACCTGATGCCGGGGGCCGGCGAAGAGGGCCGGCCAGAATCGGATCGTTCTTCAAGACCGGAGGAGGAAGATTCCTTGTGAAATATTTATGGGGCACCTTATTTGCGCTTGCGCTTGTTTTTTTGGGCGCGGGCGTTTACTATTTTATTAAATTTGCATAGCGTGAAGGCGTAAATCAGACCTTCACCCGCCGCCGCTAAGGGGGATGACGCGTTTGTCGCAATCAGAGAATCAGGTTTGCCCGTGGTGCCATACGGAGATCGTGTGGGACCCGGAAATCGGTCCGGAAGAGGAATGTCCGCACTGCTTCAACGAGCTGGGCGATTACCGGAGCATTAATCTGCAGGTGGAGAGTTCCGATTCGGGCATTCAATATGACGATGAGGAAGAAGAACTGGATAACGACTTGGAGCTGTCGGACAAGGAGCTACAGCTGGCAGACGACTACGGAGAAGGCGTTCAGCAGCTGCTGGACAGCCAAGAGGAAGCGCCGGAATGCTCTTCCTGCCACAGCTTTATGCTGTTGGCCGGCACCGAACCGGCCTCGGAGGCTTTTGTTCCGTTCGTGCATCCGGCGCTTGGCAAGCCGCTGCTGCAAGCGTCATTCGGCGTTCAGGTTTACTTGTGCCCGTCCTGCTTCAAAGTCGAGAGGCAGTTGACGGAAACGGACCGGCTCGCGTTGGTGGAGCAGCTTCGGGACCATGGAACGAAGAAATAAGACCTACTAAAAAAAGGAATTCGGAGCAGGCGTTTGCCGGCTTCCGGGTTCCTTTTTTTGGCCTTCATTCATGATTTCCGCCGAACAGGGAAGCTTAACTAAGACATTACGGATACAAGGTGAGAGCATGCATTCCGGAGCTAAACATTTTCCGCACGATTGGGTGCGAGGCAAGGATCGTGCGGGGGAGCACAGTTGGCGGGACATAGAGCAGGCAGGCCCGGCTGGCGGAAAGCCGAAGAAGAAAAAAGGCGGCCCGTTGTCGGGGCAATCCCGGCTTCTGCTGACGGTGAACGGCTTGTTTGCCGTGGCCAACGCCCTGTCGGGCACGTTCGTCAATGTGTATCTATGGAAAGCGAAGCATGATTTTGCGGTTATCGGCTGGTTTTCGCTCATTCATCATTTGACGATGGCGCTAACGTTCTGGATTGCGGGCAAATGGGTCAAAGAGCACAACAAAATGAACTGCTTGCGCACGGGGGTTGCGGTTGCGGCTGTCTTTTACTTGCTGGTGCTTTGGTTCGGAGGGAAAGCGGCAGACTATTTCGTGCTGCTCGGAGCTGTACAGGGCCTGTCATCGGGCTTGTTCTGGCTTGCGTTCAACGTCGTCTACTTCGAGGTGACGGGTCCGGACGACCGCGATCGGTTCAACGGATGGGCGGGCCTGCTCGGATCGGGCGCCGGGATGATCGCCCCTTGGATTTCCGGTTATTTGATCGTCCGGATGCATGCGGCGACGGGCTATCGGCTCATTTTTACCATGTCGCTTATCGTTTTTGTGGTCGGGGTTATTTTCAGCTTTTTCCTGAAAAAGCGCAAGATGTCAGGGACCTATGAATGGTTTCTCGCTTGGCGGTGCTTAAGATATCAGGATACGGCTTGGCGCAAGGTCGGGCTCGCGCTGGCGGCCCAAGGCGTCCGGGAGGGCGTATTCGGCTTCATGATCGGGCTGCTGGTGTATGTTCATACGGGAAGCGAGATGTCGCTGGGCAATTTCTCGCTCGTCACTTCCGCGGTAGCGCTGCTTAGTTTTTTGGTGGCGGGCAAGCTGCTCAAGCCCCGATTTCGGGGGAAAGCGATGCTGCTCGGCGCGGTGATGCTGGTGCTTGTCATTTTGCCGTTTTTTTGGAAAGTCAATTTCGTCACGCTGCTGCTGTTCGGGGTGGGCGCGGCCGTTTTTTACCCGCTGTACGGTATTCCCATGACCTCCATCGTCTTCGATCTCATCGGGCGGGAAGAGGAGAGCGTGAAGAAGCGGGAGGAGTATATCGTCATGCGGGAGCTGGCGCTGAATACGGGCAGATTGCTCGGCACCGCTGTGTTTATTGCCGTCGTTTCGTTTACGCAGTCGCCTGCCGCCATGAACTGGCTGCTGCTTGGCATCGGCAGCTCGCCGCTCGCCGTATGGTATTGGATGCGCAAAGCGGAGGTGGCGTGAACTCCCGTTAGCCTTGCTAAAACCATACCTTCCCGATAAAATAAGAGGGATAGGGAAGGGAGCGGCAGGCAGCATGAGACGTACTACCGGAAAAATGGTAAACAGCATTACGGAGCTGATCGGCGATACGCCGGCCGTACGGGTCCGCAGGCTCGTTGAGGAAAACGATGCGGAGCTGTATGTGAAGCTAGAATATTTCAACCCGAGCGGAAGCGTCAAGGACCGCGCGGCGTTCAACCTGATCGCGCAGGCGGAGAAGGACGGCCTGATCGGCCCGGGCGCGACGATTATCGAGCCGACCAGCGGCAATACCGGGATCGGCCTGGCGATGAACGCCGCGGCCAAGGGCTATAAGGCGATTCTGGTCATGCCAGACAACATGACGAAAGAGCGGATCAACCTGCTGAAAGCGTACGGAGCGGAGGTTGTCTTGACGCCCGCGGAGCAGCGGATGCCCGGAGCGATCCGCAAGGCGGTGGAGCTGCAGGCCCAAATTCCGAACAGCTTCATCCCGCAGCAGTTCGAGAATAAGGCGAATCCGGACATTCACCGGACGACGACGGCGCTGGAGATCATCGAGCAGATGGAAGGGCGGCTCGATGCGTTTGTGGCGACCGCCGGTACGGGCGGCACGATTACAGGTACGGGCGAAGTGCTTCGCGAGAAGCTTCCGGGAGTGCAAATTTACGTCGTCGAGCCGCAAGGCTCTCCGGTTCTGTCGGGTGGCGAGCCGGGACCGCATAAGCTTGTCGGCACGAGCCCCGGCTTCGTGCCGAAAATTTTGAACACCGGCGTCTATGACGAAATCGTCCAAGTATCCGACGAGGATGCGCTGCGAACGACGCGGGATCTGGCGCGTCTCGAAGGCATTCTGGTCGGCCCGTCCGCCGGAGCATCGGTGTGGACGGGGCTTCAAATCGCCCGAAAGCTCGGCCGCGGCAAGCGTGTGCTGTGCATTGCGCCGGATACCGGGGAGCGCTATTTGAGTATGGGAATCTTTTGATCCGTAGGGAAGACGGGCTTGTCCGATAAGGGCAGGCCTATTTTATTTGTAAACTCCGTCGGATGTATTGAATAAATATTCATTTAAATGTATAATAATCAATAGAGAACAATCTCGACATTGAAAAGCAGTATGGAAGAGAGGGAACCAAGGATGAAAATCGCGCTGCATAACGAGCTTCCGGGCGAAGCGCAGTTTCAGCAGTTGATCGACTCCGTGTCCGAACGGACCGGCGAGCGCCGGCCGCTGGCTTACGAGGCTTTATGCGACGGGGGACCTGTCATCGCGGCCTACGATCAAGGCGTGCTGGTCGGCCTCGGGCGGCTGGTAAGCGACGACATCGGACAGCAAGCGTTCGAATGCAAAATCAGGCCCGGCTATGAACGGCGGGAAATCGAAGCCTACATGCGCAAACTGCTGGCCGTTTCCCCGGTACCGAGTCATTGCCATTGCTGATATGGGCTTGTCATAAGCTGTTATCAACCTCCGAGCGTTCGGAGGTTTTTTGCTATGCATGAGAAGAGTGTTCCCGTGGTCACCGAAAGGCGAGCCATATAATTTTACT
Organism: Paenibacillus tyrphae; assembly: GCF_000722545.1. Classification (GTDB taxonomy): domain Bacteria; phylum Bacillota; class Bacilli; order Paenibacillales; family NBRC-103111; genus Paenibacillus_G; species Paenibacillus_G tyrfis. The sequence continues at coordinate 32,848 of NZ_JNVM01000020.1, read as the reverse complement.
TTGCCAAAGCGTGGCTGACAGGTGTAATATGGAGTAATAAGCCATCGGTTCCGGCACTCGTTGCGAGGCTGCGACCCCGCAGGCTTCCCGGCTCACGGTGGATTCGCCGGGTGAGGCCGTTTGCTTCGTATAACTAGTAGGAGGGCGTTGTCATTGGAACAATTCAAAATGAAAATCATCGAGCTGCTGAAGGAAGACGCGAGACGTACGCCGGCTCTGATTGCGACTATGCTGGGGGCATCCGAAGCCGAAGTGGCGGAAGCCATCCGCGAGCTGGAGGAAGCGAACGTTATCGTCAAATATGCGACGGTCGTCAACTGGGCGAAGGTGGACAACGAGAAGGTCACCGCCTTGATCGAAGTGCAGATTACGCCGGAGCGAGGACGGGGCTTCGATGCGATCGCCGAGCGCATTTACTTATATCCGGAAGTCAAATCGGTTTATTTGATGTCGGGGGCCTACGATCTGCTGGTGGAAATCGAAGGGAAGACGCTGAAGGAAGTGGCGTCGTTCGTCTCCAACAAGCTGTCTCCGATCGACCGGGTGCTTTCGACCAAAACGCATTTCATTCTTAAAAAATATAAACAAGACGGAATCGTCTTTGAAGATCATGAGGATGACCGCCGTCTTTTAATCTCGCCGTAAAGGACGCTGAAAAGCAATGATTGAGTCAAAACAGGTACAGCAGGTCAAGTCAATGCGCGGATATTTAGCGCCGCTCGTGCAGGAAATTCCGCCTTCGGGGATTCGCAAGTTTTTTGACTTGGTAAGCGGGAGCAAGGATATTATTTCTCTTGGCGTCGGGGAGCCTGATTTTCACACGCCTTGGCATGTCCGGGAATCGTGCGTTTACTCCTTAGAGCGCGGCAATACGAAATATACGCCCAACGCCGGCCTGCTCGAGCTGCGCGAGGCGATCGCGGAGTACTTGTACGAATCGTTCCAACTGCTCTACGAGCCGTCTGACGAAGTGATGGTGACGGTCGGAGGCAGCGAGGCCATCGATCTTGCGCTGCGGGCTTTGATCGCCCCGGGAGACGAAATTCTCATTCCGGAACCGACTTACATTTCCTACAGTCCGATCGCGCGGATTGGCGGCGGCATTCCTGTCGGGATCGAAACGTTCGCCAAGGACCAGTTCAAGCTGAAGCCGGAAGCGCTGAAAGCGGTCATTACGCCCCGCTCGAAGGTGCTCATTTTGTGTTACCCGAGCAACCCGACCGGCGGCATCATGACGTACGAGGACTGGCTGCCGATTGCGAAAATTGTTGAAGAGAACGACCTGATCGTCATTTCCGACGAAATCTATGCCGAGCTCACCTACGAGCAAAAGCATGTCAGCTTCGCGTCGATGCCGGGTATGCGAGACCGCACGATTCTCGTGAGCGGCTTCTCCAAAGCGTTCGCCATGACTGGATGGCGGATGGGGTATGCTTGCGGGCATCAGGATCTCATTTCGGCGATGCTGAAAATCCATCAGTATACGGTCATGTGCGCTCCGTCCATGGCGCAAGTGGCTGCGCTCGAAGCGCTCACGAACGGGATGGAGGAGAAGGATAAGATGGTCGAATCCTACAACCAGCGGAGACGTTTGGTCGTCCATGGCTTCCGAGAGATCGGCCTGCCGTGCCATGAGCCTCAGGGCGCGTTCTACGCTTTCCCTTCCATCCAGTCCACGGGACTTACTTCGGAGGAATTCGCGCAGCGGCTGCTGTTCGAGGCCAAGGTCGCGGCGGTGCCCGGGCAAGTGTTCGGTCTTGGCGGCGAGGGCTTTATCCGCTGCTCGTATGCGACATCGGTCAATCAATTGACAGAAGCAATCGACAGGATTGGAAATTTCATAAAAAAGTTGTAATTTCGTCAAAATAAATCATTTTCAAATCCCCCAAAAACTGGTATCTTATAGGTATAAAAGGTTTAAATCTATGACTTACCTATAAAAACTTGTCAGCTTAGGTCTGATGACGACGACCCGGTGGGAGGGATGAGGGATGGCTTTTCCGGAATATCAGCTTCGGCAATATTTGAACGTCGGCTGGATTCGCGACAGCGAGCACAAGGCCAAGTGGACTTTTGGGAAAAGAAAACAGGCCTCAGCCGCCGTTTCGTTGGAAGATGACATCTACAAGCTCCGGCGTCAGCTGGAACAGCTTGTACAGAACGGGAACAGCCTCACATCCCCGGAAGTTGTCGAAATCAGCATGCAGCTGGATATTAAAATCAATGAATATATGAATCGCCCTAAAGGGGACCGTCGTTGAGCGGTCCCTTTTTGCTTTGTCGAAAAAGTTTTGAAAGCGCAGCCCCGTCATGGTAAGATACAAGGATAGAGAGCCGCGGAGACGGGCTTCCGGCGGCACGGATAGAGGGGGAGACAAAGGGACGATGAGAAGAAGATGGCTTCTCGGTCTGCTGCTGATCTTCGTGCTTGCGGGCTGCGGAGGACCGAAGGCGGACGTGACGGTGTTTTTAATGGGGAAGAGCGGCATTCCGACGGAAATCGGGGAAAAGCTTCAAGCGTCGTTGCAGAGCAAAATCGGACAGACGCCTACCGTGCAAGTCGTGACGTCGCCGTTGTTTTCGCTTGAGAAGATGATGGTTGAAATCGCCGCCGGAGGGCATGGGGTGTTGATTATACCGGCGGAGCAGTTCAAGGGCATGGCGCAGCAGGGCGGTTACGTGTCGCTCGACGATGTGGCGAAGCCGGAGGATTTCCCCGAAGGCGTTATGGAAATTCCCGTAGGCGACAAGAAGGAGAAGCATCTGTACGGCATCCCGATGGAGAAGTCCCTTTGGTTCACGGAGCTTCAATTGAACGGTAAGGATTTGTTCGCGTTCATTCCGCAGAGTGCTCCGGACCTGGAGAAAGCAAAGCAAGTATTAAAAATCATTGCGCAGAAGTAACGGTTCGTAAGGCTGGCTCTATGCGGGAGCCGACGGCGGACGAATAATCGAATAGCGGTTCGGGTGCTTGCGGCGGATGGAAGCTTGCAAGTTAAAAGGGAAGCCGGTGCGAATCCGGCGCGGTCCCGCCACTGTGAACAGGCGAATGCTCTCCGGTAAGCCACTGCTTGATGTAAAGCGGGAAGGCGGGAGGGCTCCGGAAGGAAGCCTGTAAGCCAGGAAACCTGCCCGAACGGCAAGCGAAGCGTCCTTCGAGGAAAAGGAGCGGAATCGGGCAGCCGGCCGGCGGTGCGCCGTCTTTGGACAGGCGGATCGCGGCCGGCGGCCCGTTTGTGCTCTTCGCCCCGGAGATGCTCCCGGGGTGAGGGGCCTTTTTCGTTTTAGGCGAAAACAAACTATACCATATATCCAGAGGAGATAAAGAAGATGAAAGCTAAACTTACCACCAAGAGTTTGCGTAAAACATGGTTAGCTGCGATCTTGAGCTTGGCGCTGGCCGCATCGCTGGCCGGCTGCGGAAGCGCGGTGAAGACACCGGGGCAGGGAGAGCTTGCCAATCCGCCGAAGGCCGACGGCACGAAGCAGGATGGAGCGGCGGCGTCCGCCAAGCGAACGTCGTATCCTTTGAAGGTGAAGGATGCTACGGGCAAGGAGTTCGTGTTTGAGAAGGCGCCGGAGCGAATCGCGTCCACCTCGCCGAGCGAAACGGAAGCGCTCTTCGCTCTGGGTCTCGGAGATAAGGTGGTCGGCGTATCGGACTTCTGCGATTACCCTGCGGAGGCGAAATCGAAGCCGAAGATGGGCAGCATCGTCAAGCCGAATGAAGAAGCGCTGATCGGGGCTAATGCGGATCTGGTCATGACCGGGGTATCGATGAAGACGCAGGTGGTCGACAAGCTTCGCGAGCTGAAAATTAACATGTTCAAGGTCGAGCCGAAAACGTTGGACGACGTGATGAACAACCTTCTGATGATGGGGCAAATCTTCGACCGTCAAGAGCAGGCGCAAAAGCTCGTCGATTCGATGAAAGCCGACCGTCAGAAGGTCGCGGATGCCGTGAAGGAGTTGAAGCCGGAGCAGAAGAAAAAGGTGTTCATCGAGTTTTCCCCGGGCTGGACGGTCGGCAAAGGCGAATTTATCGACGAATTGATCACGCTGTCCGGCGGGATCAACGTAGCTGGCAGCGAGAAAGGTTATGTCCAAATCAGCGAAGAGAAAGTCATCGCGGATAATCCGCAGGTGATCATCTACCCCAATGGAATTATTGACGACAAGTCGAAAAAGCCGATGGACCAACTGATCCGCGAACGCAGCGGCTGGGACAAAATCGAAGCGGTCCGGTCCGGCAAGCTGGTCGGTGTCGACAAAGATTTGATCAGCCGTCCGGGGCCGCGCATTACGGCCGGGCTCGTCGAGATCGCCAAAGGGATTTATCCGGATCTGGTGAAATAAATGAAGCGCAAGCTGTGGATATGGGGCGGAGGCGCTATTGTCCTGCTTCTGCTGTCCGCGACGGCTGCCTTGTCCGTCGGTTCGGTTCGCGTGCCGTTCGGGCACGTATGGGGGATTCTCCTGCACCAGCTTCCATGGCTCGGCGAGCGCATCCCCGAGACTTGGAGCGTGGCGTCGGAGCAAATTATATGGAAGGTGCGGCTGCCCAGGGTGGCGCTCGGACTGCTGGTCGGGGCGGCGCTCGGGCTGGCTGGCGCGGCATTTCAAGGCGTGCTGCGCAATCCGCTTGCCGATCCGTATACGCTCGGCGTCTCGTCGGGTGCATCCGTCGGAGCCTCCTTCCTGATTTTGTTCGGGCTGCAGTTTTCGCTGCTCGGGGAATGGAGCGTGCCGGTTGTCGCGTTCGCGACCGGGGCGCTTACGCTGGGCGCGGTGCTGCTGTTGGCCCGGACGGAAGGCAAGCTGCGGATGGAAACGGTCATTTTGTCCGGCGTCGTGATGCAGGCGTTTCTCGGTTCGTTCGTTTCGCTGATGGTCTCGATGTCCAAGCAGGTCATCAACGAAATCGTATTTTGGATGATGGGCAGCCTGGCGCTTCGGGGATGGTCTTATTCGCTTATACTGCTTCCTTATCTGGCCGTCGGAGCGGCGATATTGCTTGGATTCGGAAGGGCCATGAATCTGTTTGCTCTCGGCGAGCGGCAGGCAGCCCATTTGGGCGTTCACGTGGAACGGACGAAGCTCGTCGTCTTGATCGCCTCTACTTTGATTACGGCGGCTGCGGTATCGGTGTCCGGCGTCATTGCTTTTGTCGGCCTGCTCGTGCCGCATCTGCTGCGTTTGCTGGTCGGTCCGGACTACCGTCTTCTGCTGCCGCTGTCGCTCATCGGAGGCGCCATCTATGTCGTTTGGGCGGATACGCTTGCTCGGACGCTGCTTAGTCCGACGGAAATTCCGCTCGGCGTCGTCACGGCTTTTATGGGAGCACCCTTCTTCGCTTATTTGCTGCGGCGGCGGAAGCGGGCGATTCGGGAAGGATAAAGCCGGAGCCGCTGCGTTTGAAATCAAGGGTAATCAAACGGGGACCGGAGGAAATCTGTTCATACGGCGCTCCGCATAGTATAGGACTGCTGGAAAGGGGGCCAAGCGGGTGATACGGGTGGAAGTGGAGCAGGCAGCCAAGGCGTTCGGCGGCAGGCCGGTGCTTCGACAAATCGGCTTCTCGGTGGAGCCGGGCGAATGGTTCGGCATTCTTGGCCCAAATGGCAGCGGGAAGTCAACGCTGCTGCATATGATATCCGGCGCCGAGCGTGCTGACGCCGGAACGGTGAAGCTGGACGGCCGTCCGGTGGAAGCCGTCTCCCGCAAAGAGCTGGCCCGGCAGCTCGCCGTCCTGCATCAGGATGCGCTGCCCCCGCTCGGGTTCACGGTGCGCGAAATCGTCGAGATGGGTCGTTACCCATACCAAAACTGGTTGGGGGACGAGCCCGGGGATTCCGCAGCCTTAATCGAGCGAATTTTCGATTGGCTGAAGCTCCGACCCTTGGAGGAGCGTACGGTCGACGGGCTGAGCGGCGGCGAGCGGCAGCGGGTGGCGCTGGGCAAAGCGATGGCCCAGGAGCCGAAGCTGCTGCTGCTGGACGAACCGACGACCTTTTTGGATATCGGGTACCAGGTGGACCTGATGGACAAGGTCCGTCAATGGCAGCAGGAATGCGGGATGACCGTCATTTCGGTGCTGCACGATTTGAACTTGGCCGCGCAGTATTGCGATCGGCTTATGCTGCTTTATAACGGCGAGGCAGCCGGAATCGGTACGCCGGAGGAAGTGCTGCGCGCCGATCTTTTGGAGAACGTATACGGCACGCGTCCGTACGTGCTTCGACACCCGGACAGCGGAGTACCGCAAATTTTGCTTGGAAAAGGGGAATGACCGTGTCGGATCAAAGCCGGTTACAACAAGTATTATCGGACATTCGCCCGCTTGATGCGGAGATCATCGAAGAGGCTGCCCGCAGGCTGGACCAATTGACCAAGCCGCCGGGCAGCCTCGGTCGGCTGGAGGAAATCGCGAAGCAGCTCGCAGGCATTCGCGGCGAGGTGATGCCGGAGCTGACGCGAAAAGCCGTCGTCGTGATGGCGGGAGATCATGGCGTATGCGAGGAAGGGGTTAGCGCCTTTCCGGCGGAGGTGACGCCGCAGATGGTGCTCAATTTCCTGAACGGCGGAGCGGCCGTCAATGTGCTCTCAAGGCAGGCCGGTGCGGATGTCGTTTGCGTGGACATCGGCGTCAACGCCGAGCTGTCGCATCCGCTGCTGCGTTCGCGCAAGATTCGTATGGGAACGGCCAACATGGCGAAAGGCCCGGCGATGACTCGGACGGAGGCGGAAGCTGCAATTATGGTCGGCGTGGAATTGGCCCAGGAGCTGGCGGGCGAAGGCTATCGGCTGCTCGCTACGGGCGAGATGGGCATCGGCAATACGACGGCCAGCTCGGCGCTTTTGGCCGTGCTCGGAGCGACTGATCCCGCCGCTGCGGCAGGACGCGGAACCGGAATCGACGACGAGCGGCTGCGGCACAAGCAGGCGGTCATTCGCCAGGCGATTGAAACGAACCGGCCGGAAGCTGCCGATCCGCTCGATGCGCTTGCCAAGGTAGGCGGCCTTGAGATCGCCGGACTGGTCGGCCTTATTCTCGGTGCGGCGCAGAGCCGCATCCCCGTCGTCATCGACGGCTTCATCTCGTCGGCCGCGGCCTTGGTTGCGGCAAGGCTGGCCCCGCTCAGCGTGTCGTATATGATCGCGTCGCATCTCTCGCAGGAGCAGGGCCATGAGCGCCTGCTCACAGAGATCGGCTTGACGCCGATGCTTCGCATGGATATGCGGCTGGGCGAAGGCACCGGCGCGGTGCTGGCTTTCCCGATGATCGAAGCGGCGGTCCGCATTATGAAGGAGATGGCGACCTTCGCAGATGCCGGAATTTCGGGCGCATCGGAACGGGCAGGCGTATGAATGCCGGTCAACGGGAAGGAAACGCGCCGATGAAAGTGCTTGTAACCGGAGGGGCGCGAAGCGGCAAAAGCGGGTTCGCCGAGAAGTACGCGGCGGTGCTGGGCCACGAGGGCTTATACGTCGCCACCGCGCAAGCGTATGACGACGAAATGCGGCGGCGCATCGACCTGCACCGCCAATCGCGCAGCGAGCGCGGCTTCCGCTGGACGACGGCTGAGGAGCCCTTCGCCTTGGCGGAGCTGCTCGAACGCTCGTCGGCACCGGTCGTGCTGGTTGATTGCCTGACGCTCTGGCTGTCGAACTGGCTGCTGCGGCTGGAACAGGAGTCGGATGCGGAAGCGCAGCTCGAAGCGAAGATCGATAGCCTGGCTGCCGTCTTTGCGGCGGCGAAGCAGTCGACCGTTCTCGTGACGAACGAAGTCGGGGCCGGGCTTGTACCGGAATACAAGCTCGGCCGCATTTTCCGCGATTTGTCCGGCCGGATGAATCAACGTCTTGCCCGCGAGGCCGATCAGGTATTCCTTGTCGCCTCCGGTATTCCTCTTGAACTTAAGAGCATGGCTTTTAAGCTATAGCCCGCGGTTTTATTTATAGTTTTTAGGTCTTGGGGGCGAGCGGGTGCGTTTTTTTGGGAGCGACTTTTGACGAAGTCAACGGAGCGAACCAAGAATCATGCCCGGCTCCATGCCCGCCGCCGGCAGCGCATAAAAAATTAAGCGCCCTGCAAGGCGGCGCGTCAAGCTTTTTAGTCTTTTATAGGGAGGAGGTGTATCTCTTTGAGAGCGACTTTTGACGAAGTCAAGCGGAGCGAACAAAGAGATACACCCACCAAAGTATGAGTGAAACGCTAATCATGGTACTGGCCGCCATCGTAATCGATTGGGTGCTCGGCGATCCGTCATGGCGCTGGCTGACGCATCCCGTCATCTGGATCGGGCGGTGGATTTCCGCCGTGGAAAAGCGGCTGTGGCCGGAGGGGGCGCAATCGGCCGGCGTTCACGGCAAATGGGCCGTACGCTGGCGCGGCATTGCACTTACCGCATCGACGGTAGGCTTGGCGTTCGGCGCGATGTATTTCATCGTCTGGGCTGCGTCGATGGTGCATCCGTGGCTCGGCTATGCGGTGAACACATGGTTCATTTCGACCACGATCGCCATCAAAGGACTGAAGGATGCAGCTATGGCGGTATACCGCCCGCTGGCCGAAGGGCGTCTGGATGAAGCGCGCAAATATGTCGGCTATATCGTCGGACGGGATACGACACAGCTGGACGAGCCTGGGATTACGCGGGCGGCCGTAGAGACGGTGGCTGAAAATATCGTGGACGGCGTCGTATCGCCGATCTTCTTTGCTTTGCTCGGCGGAGCTCCGCTGGCGATGTTATACCGCGCGGCGAATACGCTGGACTCGATGGTGGGCTACAAAAATGAGAAATATCTGCACTTTGGCTGGGCTTCGGCCCGGTTCGACGATGTGCTCAACTGGATTCCGGCACGGCTAACCGGAGGACTGCTCATCTTGGTTGCGCTTGCAAGTCCCGGACTGGCTGCCGTTCGCGCTGCAAAAGCTGTCCTGACGTTTGCCCGGCTGCATCCGAGTCCGAACAGCGGGATTCCGGAGTCGGCGGTGGCCGGTGCGCTCGGCATCGAGCTTGGGGGCGTGAACGTGTACCACGGCCGGACAAGCGAGCGGGCCCGGATGGGCTGGCCGCTGCGGGAGCGCACGCGGGAAGATATTAAGCGGACCGTGCGCATGCTGTACGGCGTCAGTTACGTCATTGCGGGGGGATTGCTGTGCGCGCTTTTATTCATTTGATGCGGCTTTGGGGCGAAGCCTGCGCGGCTGCGTTTCAATTTTTAACCCGATTGCCCGTACCGGTGAACCTGGACTATAACGACGCTTTGTTTCGGCGGAGCGTCGTTTTTTATCCATTCGTCGGCTTGGTGCTAGGACTGATCACAGCCGCTGCCGGTCTGCTGCTAACCAGCGTGCTGCCTCCGCTGCCGGGAGCCGCCCTGCTGCTCGGGATCTGGGTGATGCTCACCGGGGCGCTGCATCTCGACGGTCTGATGGATACGGCCGACGGCATTTTGAGCCATCGCTCGCGGGAGAGAATGTTGGAAATCATGAAGGACAGCCGGGTTGGCGCCATGGGCGTCATCGCCGCCGTGCTGGTGCTGCTGCTGAAATGGTCGCTGCTGACGGAGCTGCTGCCTGCTGCGGCAGCAGGCGGCCAGGGGACTCTGTGGCTCCTCTTGGTGCTGGTTCCGCTCTGGAGTCGGTGGTACATGGTCATCGCGATAGCCTGTTGGCCGTATGCGCGGCAGGCGGGGAGCGGAATGGGCGGCTTTTTTCGCGGTGTCGGAGCTGGGCATGCCGCGGGCTCGGGGCTTGTGGCGCTGCTGCTGTCGTTATGCGTTGTCGCGGCGGGAGAAGCGTTCGGAGGGCTTCCGCTGCCGTTTTGGCATATGGTAGGAATAGTTGTTATTCTGCTCGCCGTGACGATGGGAGCAGGTGTTCTGATGAGCGTTTCAATTCACCGGAAATTGGGCGGCCTGACGGGCGATACGTACGGCGCGATGAACGAACTGCTGGAAGCGGCTCTGCTGCTCGTGCTTGTGTTGATTAAGGGATAGGAGAGGTTGCGATGCTGGAACGATACGGACACGGCGGCGATTTGTGGACGGCCGCGGAAGCTTTCGGCAAGCCGCGGGAGCGGTTTGTCGATTTTAGCTCGAACATGAACCCGCTCGGGCCGCCTGAGGCGGTAGGACGCATTTTGGCTGAGCAATGGCAGGAGGTCGTCCATTATCCGGACCCAGCGGTGCGGGAGCTGACCGGCAAGCTGGCGGCCAAGCACGGCGTTCCGGTCGAATGCGTGCTCGTCGGCAACGGGGCCGCGGAGCTGATCGATTTGGCCGTCCGGGTGCGCCGTCCCCGGGTGACGGGACTGGTCCGTCCGTCTTTTGCCGAATACGAGGAAGCTGTGGAAAAAATCGGAGGGCGTATCGTCGACATCTCGCTTGATGAAGCGAACGGCTTTGCACTTCGTTTGTCCGACGTGCAAGGAGCTGCGGGCCGGTGCGATCTGCTGTTTCTCGGGCATCCGAATAATCCGACCGGGCGTCTGCTGCCGGATGACGTGGTGCGGGCGTTGGCCGACGGACAGATTCCGGCCATCGTCGACGAGGCGTTTCTTGATTTTTGTCCGCGGGAGGAGGAGCTGACGCTGGTCCGCGCTGCGGCGCAGAGCCCCAACTTGACCGTCATCCGCTCAATGACGAAGTTTTATTCGATTCCCGGACTTCGTCTCGGGTACGTAGTGGCGCATCCGGAGCAAATCCGCGAAATGAAGCGGCTGCAGGTGCCGTGGAGCGTAAACGCTTTATCTCAATGGATCGGCTCGGCCGTCCTGGAGGAGCGGGAGTTTGCGCGTAGGACGCTGGTGTGGGTGAAGGAAGAGAAGGAGCGCTTGCGCGCCGGGCTGCAATCGCTCGGCCTGACCGTGTATGAGAGCGATGTGAATTTTGTGCTGTTTTCGCTGCGGCCGCTGGGACTCAATGTCCGGGCGCTGCAAGCGGCGATGGGGCGGCGGGGCATTTTGATCCGGGACGCTTCGCTGTTTCCCGGGCTGGACGAAACGTATTGCCGGGTGGCGGTCAAGCTGAGGGAGCAGAACGAAGCGCTGTTGGACGGCCTTAGGCAGTCGATTGCCGAACTGCTCGAAGCGCGAGAGCGCACGACGGCGGGCGAAGAAGCCGCAGCAGCCCGGAGGCTGGGAGGCTCGCAGAGCAGCGGTGGGGTCGTACCCGATTCCGCATCACTGAAGCTCGCTCCGACCTTCATGCTGCAGGGAACCGCCTCCGATGTCGGCAAAAGCTTGCTGACGACGGCATTGTGCCGCATTCTGCTGCAGGACGGCTTGCGCGTGGCGCCGTTCAAATCGCAAAACATGTCGCTCAACTCCTACGTGACGCCGGACGGCAAAGAAATCGGCCGGGCGCAGGGAATGCAGGCGGACGCCTGCCGGATTCCGGCCACGACGGACATGAACCCGATTTTGCTCAAGCCCAAAAAAGACATGGTCTCGCAAGTGGTTGTCCACGGCAAGCCTTACCGTGACCTGGATGCGCGTACTTACCGGGAGAAATACTTGCCGGAAGCCGAAGCGGTGGTGAAGGAAGCGCTCGTCCGACTGCGGCAAACGTATGACGCGGTCGTGATCGAAGGGGCAGGCAGCCCAGCCGAGGTGAATCTGAAAGACCGGGATATCGTCAACATGCGGCTGGCCGGATGGGCGGACGCCCCGGTGCTGCTTGTGGCGGATATCGACCGCGGGGGCGTGTTCGCTTCCCTCGTCGGGACACTGGACATTTTGTCGCCGGAGGAGCGCGGCCGGGTGAAGGGCTTTATCATCAACAAGTTCCGGGGCGACGTTACGCTGCTTACGCCGGGGATCGAATGGCTGGAGAAGCGGACGGGCAAGCCGGTGCTTGGCGTTATTCCTTATTTGCCGCAGCTTGGGCTGGAGGACGAGGATTCGGCTTCGCTCGATCGCAAGCTGGCGGAGGGCGAACTAGGTCGCACGGATACGTCGCTGTCCGAAGATATGCTCGATATCGCCGTCATCCGGCTGCCGCGCCTGTCCAATTTTACGGATATCGATCCGTTGGAATACGAGCGCGATGTCCGGCTCCGTTTTGTGGATTCGGCGGAGACGTTCGGGTCCCCGGATGCGGTGATCGTGCCGGGTAGCAAAAATACCGTCGACGATCTTTTATACCTTCGCGACTGCGGGCTTGACCGTAAGCTGCTTGATTTTGCTAAAAGCGGCGGATGGGTCACGGGCATCTGCGCGGGATATCAGATGCTGGGGGAAAAGCTGCTCGATCCGAATGCGGTCGAATCAGACCAGCCGGTGCTCGACGGACTCGGCTTATTCCCGACGCAAACCGTATTTGGTGCGGAGAAACGGACTGTAAGAGCCGCAGGTACGACACGGCTGTATGCCGGTCCCGAGCAGGAGTTTGAAATCCAAGGCTATGAGATTCACATGGGCGTGACTTCGTTCTTGCGGCCCATCGACCACCCGTTCGAGTTATCGCATCCCGATTCCGGGCCCGTCGAATCCGGTTCGACGCCAGACGGCGCGGTCTGTGCGGACGGACGGCTGTGGGGCACGTATGTGCATGGCATTTTGCATAACGATGATTTCCGCCGCGCGTGGCTGAACCGGATTCGCGCAGCGAAAGGGCTGGGGCCGCTGCCGGCGGAGCTGCGCTTTCAGGAGCGCCGGGAGGCGGCCTTTGACCGGCTCGCAGCCCATGTGCGGGAGCACTTGGATATGGAACGATTGTATGAGATGATAGGGTGGAATAAAGGCCGGGAGGGATTCCAGTGAAAATTTATACGAGAACGGGCGATGCCGGGAAAACCGGGGTGATCGGAGGGCGCGTAGATAAGGACGACGTCCGCGTCGAGGCGTATGGCACGGTCGACGAGTTGAATTGCTTTATCGGCCAGGCGATGGGACTTCTGGATGCGGAACGCGATGCGGATCTGCTAGCCGATCTGCTGCAAATCCAGCATGAAACGTTCGACTGCGGCTCCGATCTGGCGCTGCTGAAGCAGGAGCTGCGGCCGTATAAGGTGACGGCCGAGATGGTGGACCGGCTGGAGACGTGGATCGACAAATACGATGCGGAGACGCCGGATATCCAGCGTTTTATCCTTCCGGGAGGGAGTCAGGCGTCGTCGGCGCTGCACGTATGCCGGACGGTATGCCGCCGCGCCGAACGCCGGGTCGTCACGCTCGCGCGCACGCAGCCGATCAACGAAGAGGTGCGTCGTTATTTGAATCGGCTGTCGGATTTGTTCTTTACGATCGCCCGGGTGGCCAATCATCGGGCCGGCAACGGCGACGTGGAATATATTCGGAGCGCCGAGGTGTTCAGACGCAAGTCATGAGCTATTATAAACCGCTGGAATATATCGTCCCGGCAGAAGATGACGGCATGGTGCTGAGGACGATTTTACAAAAACGAATGGGCGTATCCCGCAAGCTCCTCTCGCGGCTGAAGCTGACGGAGCAGGGCATTACGGTTAACGGGGAACGCAAATATATCGATGTGAAGGTGCGCGCCGGAGACCGGGTCGCCGCGCGGATGGAGACGGAAGCGTCGGACGATATTTTGCCGCAGCCGCTTCCGATCGACATTTTGTATGAGGACGACGACCTGCTGGTGCTGAACAAGGAGGCTGGGATGATCGTGCATCCGACGCACGGACATTACACGGATACGCTGGCGAACGGCGTCGTTCATTACTGGCGGGAAAAGGGCGTGAGCTTCCGCTTCCGCCCCGTGCACCGGCTTGATCAGGAGACGTCCGGGGTGCTGGCCGTCGCCAAAAATCCTTACGTGCATCAGCAAATTTCGGAGGAAATGCAGGCGCACGGGCTGAAGAAAGAATACGTCGCGCTCGTGCACGGCGTGATCGGCAGCGACGAAGGGACGGTCGACGCGCCGATCGACCGCAACCCGCTTGCGCCGCATGTCCGCATCGTCACACCGACCGGCTATCCGGCGGTCACGCATTACCGCGTGGAGCGGAGGTTTCGCGAAGCGACGCTCGTGCGCTTGTGGCTTGAGACGGGGCGGACGCACCAGATCCGCGTGCATATGCGGCATCTCGGTCATCCGCTGCTCGGCGATAAAATGTACGGTCCCGGCGGAACGGCGGACGAGGTGGATAAGGCGGCTGCGGAGGGACGTATTCCGGAAGCCGGCGGTGTGCAGCAGCGGCATGGTGCTTTGAAGCCATTATCCGAGGGCATAACCGATGCCGACCGCAGCGCAACGCAGCAGCAGGCGGCGCCAAGCGTCTGTCAAGCGGCTTCGCCCGCATCTGACTATGGGATGGAGCGTCAAGCGTTGCACGCCTGCACGCTTGGGCTGACGCATCCGGTCACGCGGCAGCGGATGGAATTTCACGCGCCGCTGCCGGCGGATATGGAGCGCTGCATCAAGCAATTGGAGCAGTCGGAAGCTGCACAATAAGCATAAAAAATCCGCCGTTCCCGAGATACGTTCGGGGAAACGAGCGGATTTTTTGCTTTCGTTCATTTCTGAAGCAGCCCCAAATACTCTTTCAGCGTGAGGCTCAGATCATCCATGGCCGCAGAGGTCGGAATCCATAGTCTCCCTGTCCAGCCTGTACCGCGGCTGATCTTGTAATCGACCGGATACGGAACGACCTGAACGTGCTGGGCGGCAAAATGCTTCACCGAGCGCGGCATATGAAAAGCCGACGTCACCAGAATCGGCCGCTTCCAGCCGCCTTTGTCCAGCAGCTGCTTCGAGTATTGCGCATTCTCTTGAGTCGTCCGGCTCTTGTCGTCCAGCCGGATCGCTTCGGCCGGAACGCCCAGCGCGATAAGCTTGCTGCGGGCCAACCGGCCCTCGTTGGCCGTATCGGCGTACACCTGCCCGCCCGAGACGATGATGGGCAGCGGCTTGGCGGCGTACAGCTCGGCCACGGAGACGACACGATGCAGCGTGCTGCCGCTCAAGTGGCCGGTACCGCTTACGTCCGGGGTCCCCGACACGGCTCCGCCGGTCAGCATGACGTAGACGTCACCCTGCAGGACGGCAGGTGGCGAATAACGATTTTCAATCGATTGCAGCGCTTTTTCGCCGACAAGCGGGATTGAGAGCAGATAGACGAGGCAGGCCGAGGCGAACAGGACGATGCCGGCCGAGCGGCGGACGCGGGCGTAAAGCCACCATCCGATCAGGAGCAGCAGCGGAACGAAGCAGCCGGGAGGCATCAAGAAACTGTAAATGAGTTTAAGAACATAAATCATGGCTAAGCTCCTTCTGTGGGACTCTTTTCCATTATCTGCGCTTCGCCGCCCTTTTTCAACCTTTAGCCGCGCCGGCGGCGATTTGCAGGACCCGCCGATTCATCGGTATAATGAATTCATGTCATAGTTAACCATTTCAGGATAGGATAAGGATGAGAGAAATCATGAGTAAGAGCAAGACGATCAAAGTTTTTCAATACCCTGCTTGCAGCACCTGTCGGAGCGCGTTGAAATGGCTCAAAGAGCACGGATGGGAAGTCGAGGCGATCCACATCATGGAGCAGCCGCCGACCGTGGAGGAGCTTCGGACGTTGATCCCGCAAAGCGGGCTGGACATCAAAAAGTGGTTTAACGTCTCCGGCGAGGTGTATAAGGAAATGCAGCTCAAGGACAAGCTGCCGCAGCTGAACGACGAGGAGAAAATGAAGCTGCTCGCATCGAACGGTAAGCTGATCAAGCGGCCGGTCGCGACGGACGGGAAGCGGGTGACGGTCGGCTTCAAGCCGGAGCTGTACGAGGAAAATTGGGGGAACGAATCGTAAGGTTTGTCTAAGGAGCGTGAGTCTTGTTGCAGCAAAGACCTAAACCGAAAAAACAAAATCCGCTTTGGTATATCGGCGCAGCTGCGACCTTCATTCTGACGCAGCTGAAAACGCTGCTGCCGCTGCTGAAGCTCGGTAAATTCGGGGGAGCGATCATCTCGATGGCGGTGACCGTCGGTGCGTATGCGATCGTGTTTCCGTGGCAGTTCGCGATCGGCCTGGTCCTGCTGCTGCTCATCCACGAGCTCGGTCACGTCATTGCCGCCAAGCAAAAAGGGCTGCCAGTGACGGCCCCGGTGTTTATCCCGTTTCTGGGCGCGCTGATCACGATGAAGCGGAATCCCAGGGATGCGGTGACGGAAGCGTATGTCGCTTTAGGGGGACCTGTGCTCGGAACGATCGGCGCCTTGGCCGTGTTCGGCGCAGCCTATGCGCTGGATAACCCGGAGTATAGTAAACTGCTTTATTCAATTGCTTATGTCGGCTTCTTTCTCAATCTGATCAACCTGCTGCCGATTCATCCGCTTGACGGAGGACGGATCGTGACGGCGGTAACGCGCTGGCTTTGGCTGGTCGGCTTGGTCGGAGGTTTGGTTGTAATTATATACCTGCGCTCGTATTTGTTCTTCATCATTTGGGCAATGTTCGCCTACGACCTGTACAAAAAATTCGTCAAACACCGCAAGCAAGGCGAGGAGCGGTACGTCAACGCAAGCTTTCTGGTGGCGGCCGAGCCGCTGCTGGCGCTGGGCTATATGATTCCCGGCCCGGAGCATAAGCGGGAGCTGCCTTTTGTCACGTTCTCGGATTTGGACGGGCAGCAGTATGTCAACGTCCTCTGGGAAGGCCTTCATTTTCAAGGAACGGTGCCGCTCATGCATCAAGGAATCATCAAGCGTGCCCACGTGACCCGGATAGAGCATCTCCGGAAAGAAGACGGTCTGCATCTAATGATCCACTGCCAGATCGATTACCGTCTATACGAAAATGACAAATACTATGAAGTTCCTACGGCGGCGCGGTGGAAGTTCGGGACGGCGTATGCGCTGCTTGCGGCGTTTCTCATCGGCATGATGTGGTACGTGCATGAGGTAACGGGATTGAAGGTGTAATCAACATTCCGAATCGGCGTTCGGAAGGAAAACGAGGTAGCGCATAGATGAAACGATGGGAATCGAAACGATTGGCCGAACTGGGTTCGGCTATTTTTTCTGAGATGGCGGCGTGGAAGAAGGAAGTGATGGCGCGCGGCGTCGATGTGATCGACCTCGGCATCGGGAGCCCGGACCGGGCGCCGTCCGCCCGTGTCATGGAAGCGCTGACGCGCGCGGTGAACGATCCGGGCTTATACGGGTATCCGACATCGGAGGGGAGCGCACAATTCCGGCAAACGGTCGCCCGCTGGTACGCCCACCGGTTCGGGGTTACGCTCGATCCGGAGAATGAAATCGTCACGCTGATGGGCTCACAGGATGGCCTCGCGCACTTGGCGATGGCAGTGACGGACCCTGGCGATGTCGTGATGGTTCCCGATCCGGGCTATCCGATTTATTCCGCGAGTCTGGTGCTGGCCGGGGTGCAGCCTTACTATATGCCGCTGCGCGCCGATAACGATTTTTTGCCGAAGCTGGAGGATATCCCGAAGGAAGTGGCGCGGCAAGCGAAATTCATGCTCTTGAACTATCCGAGCAATCCGCTGTCGGCAGTGGCCGACTTGGCGTTCTTCGAGCGGTTGGTGGAATATGCCCGCGAGCACGAGCTGCTGCTGGTGCACGACCTTGCCTATTCCGAGATGTCGTTTGACGGCTTCAAGCCGCCCAGCATCCTGGAAGTCGAGGGAGCGAAGGACATCGCCGTCGAGTTCCATTCCTTGTCGAAAAGCTTCAATATGGCCGGCTGCCGCATCGCTTTTATGGTCGGACAGCGTGACGCGGTCCGCGCTCTGCGCGTGCTGAAGTCCAATATCGACTACGGCGTGTTTTTGGCGGTGCAGCAGGCCGGCATCGCAGCGCTGGAGGAAGATATGATGCCGGGGAGCCGATCGGTCGCAGCGCTGTATGAACGGCGGCGGGATATTGTGATCGAAGGGCTGAACGAAGCGGGCTGGAGCATTCCGAAGCCGAAGGCGACGATGTTCATCTGGGCGCCGATCCCGGAAGGCTGGACGTCTCGACAGATTTCCCGGGAAATGCTGTATTCTGCGGGAGTCGTCGTTATTCCGGGCGACGCGTTCGGCAAGGAAGGCGAAGGCTACGTCCGCGTCGCTCTCGTTCAGGAAGAGGAGCGGCTGCGGGAAGCGGTCCGCCGGATCGGACTGTTTTTGCAGGAGGCTTCCCGATAATAAAATAGTTGCTCTGTATTTTTAACGATGTCGTGATATCTTACTTTTTCCTGTCGTCAATTTGCAATTTCATCGCCGCCGCAATCATGCTACTATGAAGGCATGTCGTACAAAAATAGGAGGCGTATCAAGTGTCCCAGAAGCTCAAAATAGCCATTATCGGATGCGGCGGCATCGCGAACGGAAAGCATTTGCCGAGTCTGTCTCGTTTGGAGCAAGTTGAACTTGTCGCATTTTGTGATATTATTTCCGATCGGGCCGAGGAAGCGAAAGCGAAGTACGGCAGTGCGGAGTCGAAGGTCTATGAAGATTATAAAACGCTGCTGCAGGATGCGTCGATCGACGTCGTTCACGTGTGTACACCGAACGATTCCCATGCAGAGATTACGATTGCGGCACTGGAAGCGGGCAAGCATGTGATGTGCGAGAAGCCGATGGCCAAAACGGCAGTCGATGCGCGCCGGATGGTCGAGGCGGCCGAGCGGACAGGCAAGAAGCTGACGATCGGCTACAACAACCGGTTCCGGGCGGACAGCCTTTACTTGAAACGCATTTGCGAGGAAGGCGAGCTTGGCGACATCTACTATGCGAAAGCGCATGCCATTCGCCGCCGCGCCGTGCCGACTTGGGGCGTCTTCCTGGACGAGGAGAAGCAAGGCGGAGGGCCGCTGATCGATATTGGCACGCATGCCCTCGACCTGACGCTTTGGCTGATGGACAACTACGAACCTAAGGCCGTTCTTGGAACGGCGTTCCATAAATTATCGGGGAAAGAAAACGCTGCCAATGCTTGGGGGCCGTGGGACCCGAAGAAGTTTACGGTGGAGGATTCGGCCTTCGGCATGATCGTGATGAAGAACGGCGCGACCATCATGCTGGAATCGAGCTGGGCGCTCAATACGCTCGATGTGAAGGAAGCGAAGAGCACCTTGTGCGGAACGGAGGGCGGCGCAGATATGGAGGACGGCCTCCGGCTGAACGGCGAGAAGCTGAGCCGCTTGTACATGAACAAGATCGAGCTCGGCAGCGGCGGTGTCGATTTCTACGACGGGCAGAGCGAGAGCGCGCCGGATACGGAAATGCGTCTGTGGATCGATGCGATCCTGCACGACAAGCAGCCGGTCGTTACGCCGGAGCAGGCTTGCGTCGTGTCCGAAATTCTCGAAGCGATCTACGAATCGGCGCAAACGGGCAAAGCCGTATACTTCGACTAAGCGCCGGAAGGAAGGATGGGAACGATGATCAGAGTAGCGATGCTCAGCTTTTGGCATGTGCATGCCGCCGATTACGCGAAGCAGGCGACGGAGCATCCGGATACGGAAATTGTGGCCGTATGGGATGAGCTGCCGGAGCGCGGACGCCGGGAAGCGGAGGCGCGGGGCGTCCGGTTTTACGACAAGCTGGATGAGCTCCTCGCCCAGCCCGATATCGATGCGGTGATTGTCGATACGCCGACCAACCTGCACCGGGATGTGATGGTGGCTGCGGCGCAAGCGGGCAAACATATTTTTACGGAAAAAGTCGTTGCGCCGACGCTGAAGGAAAGCAACGAAATTATGGAGGCGGTCCGCAAGGCCGGCGTCAAATTAACGGTGTCGCTTCCGCGATTGAACGAAGGCTATACGCTGGCCCTACAGGACGTGCTGAACCGAGGGCTGCTTGGCGAGGTGACGCTCGTCCGCACGCGGCTGTCTCATAACGGCGCGATTCCGAACGACCATTCGGCGAACGGCTGGCTTCCCGCACACTTCTACAATGCCGAGCAATGCGGCGGCGGCGCGATGATCGACCTCGGTTGCCATCCGATGTATTTGGCCCGCTTGTTCCTCGGCATGCCGGAGAGTGTAACGGCCAACTACGGCTTCGTCACCGGCAGAGAAGTCGAGGACAATGCGGTGTCCGTGCTGCGTTATGCCAGCGGAGCGCTTGCCATTGTGGAGGCGGGCTTCGTCAACCGGCACTCGCCGTTCGTTATTGAAGTACACGGCACGGAAGGCAGCTTGCTCTATTCGACGCACGACAACCGTTTGCTCGTGCGCACAGCGAAGGACGGGGCAGCGTCGGACGAGGAATGGCGCGTGCAGGAGCTTTCGGCCGGTCGCCTGTCGGCGTTTCATCAGTGGGTAACCCACATTCAGCGGGGGACGACGGCGGAGGAAAATATCGGGCTTGCGCTTGACCTGACGCGGTTAATGGAAGCATCGAACTTGTCCGCACGTTCCGGAGCGGCCTGCAAGCTTAGCGATTTGCAGCCATGAACGGTCAGTCCCGAATCGGCGCGAGGCCGTATCCGTTCGAGCTGATGCTGGAAAACCCGACGGCGCTTGACCGGCTGGAGGTGGAGTTCAAATGGGGCCATTACGGCATTCGCATGCTGAATTTTCACCACACCAGCTTTGCTCCGGGCCGGATCGTTCATTTTCATAAGCATTCGGACTTTGAGTTTCATTTTATCCCGCGCGGCAAAGGGAAGGTCATTCTCGGCAGCGAGCCGTATTCGCTGCAGGAAGGCCAGATGTATTTGACCGGTCCCGGTCTCCTGCATTATCAGGAGGCGGACGCCTTCGAGGCGATGGATGAGCTGTGTCTGCATATCGACATTCAGAAGCTGGAAGCGGAAGAGACGGCAGACTCGGAGGCGTGGGGAGCCCGCTGGGAGCAGGCGGAAGCGGAATCGTGCATCCGCCGCTTGGAGCAGCTGCCTCCGCGGCCGATGGCCGACAAATACAAGGCGATGGAATGCTTTATGACCGCATACCGGGCCTGGTACGAAAATCAGCCGGGCGTCCTGACGGTGATCAAGCAATCGATCATTCAGGTGCTGCTGCGGATGACGCGCGCCTACGACGATACGCCGCAGCGGGACCTGCCGTCCCGCGATATGAAAAACTACCGGTACCAGCTTGCCGCCCAGTTCATCAAGGACAACTACATGGCGCCGTTAACGCTGGAGGTAGTGGCGGAGCGGGTGCAGGTCAGCCCGAGACAGCTGCAGCGCATTTTTCGCGAGCAAACGGGAGGCACGTTCAGCGAATACATCGAGCATGTGAGGCTCGCGCAAATCTGCAAGGAATTGGCCGAGAGCGAGCTTACGATCGATCAGATTGCGTTTCAGAACGGCTTCTCCAGCGCCAACTATTTGCATTACGTATTTAAGAAAAAGCTCGGCACCACGCCGATGCAGTACCGTTTGCAGCATGACGTTAAACAGAACACCTGACGTTGTTCTCCTTCGTTCGCATATCGAATGCGGGAAAACACCTGTCGGGTGTTTTTCATTTTTCGAACCTTGCACAATGCACAAAAAGCATGTTTGAACTTTGTGAACAGGCATATAGGTCTTAAGTCCCTGTATCGGGAATGTGAGCTTGACATGATCCGACAAGCGTATTTTTTCGACGCACTGCCGGAGATCGTTTTGTGTTAACGGAATCTTCGTTTTATTTCTTTAAGTTTCGTAAATTTTAACAAAACGGCTGTGAATAAAGATGACATGGGGAGTCTGAGGAAACCGGACTTTTTTAGATTGGTCTTAATGAAATTGGCGTCAGTTTACCGTTTCTTTAGAATTAAAATGAATGAATTGTAAAATGAATAAGCCGATCTATTAAATGTAAATAAAAGTAAAAATAAACAAATAAATATAATATTATTATATAAATGAGTAAAAATACATATTTTTCTTTCCTTATTTACCCTTTCCTAAAATTAGGAAATATGTCTCATGCCAATGGGTCCTAATATTTGTATATAATTAGCAGAGAATGGGATTCACTCTTCGACAACACATAGAGGGGGGATAGACATGATTTCACGAACGCCTTCTTGGTTTCTGAATGCCGAGGCCAGTTCGCGTATGCAAATTCGTTTATTCTGCTTTCCATATGCGGGTGGCGGAGCGTCGGTATTCGGCAACTGGAAACGAAAGTTTCCGCCAGAGATTAAAGTATGCCCTGTGCAGCTCCCCGGTCGGGAAAGCAGGGCACTGGAGAGCCCGCTAAACGCTCTTCCGGATATCGTGCACTCGCTTGTTTCGGAAATGACGCCATTCCTACACTCTCCGTTTGCTTTTTTCGGTCACAGCATGGGGGCGCTGATTGCTTTTGAAACGGCCCGGAAGCTGTACCGGGAACATCAGGTATTGCCTACACACTTCTTCGCATCAGGAAAAGCCGCACCGCACCATACCTCTAGAAAAAAAATACTTCATCATCTGCCAGACGACCAATTTAAGGATGAGCTTCGGCTCATCAAGGGAACACCGGAAGAGATTTTGGACAATGACGAATTAATGCAAATTGTTATGCCTCGACTGCGCTCGGATTTCGCCGTTTGCGAAACGTACGTTTATCATCCGGAAGAGCTGCTGAGCTGCCCGATTACCGTTTTTGGAGGGGCACAAGACCATGATGTGAGCATAGACTCGCTGCGTGCTTGGCAGGAGCAAACAAGCAGCGAATTCAAGCTGCAGCTGTTCGAGGGCAATCACTTCTTTCTCCATGAGCAGGAGGCGGAGGTTATTGACAGCATTATGCACGTATTGTCGGCGTCAAAGAAACCGGCTGTTTTCCGGCAGGACATGGTCCATGTCAATAGTTTAGGTTAAGCCGGAAGATCACCCCTTTTATTGTGGGACAACCTCTCCTATATACTTCATAAATTTTATCGGAATAATATGTGTTTAGTTGCAAAGGTTCACTGAAACGTGACGTTTATCGAAAGGGTGGAAGAGAAATCCAGATCAACCTGCCATGCGAAAGGAGATAGGGATGATAACCGCATGTTGAAGCTTTTGAATTCAAGGCTCCTCGGCTATCTGCAATGACTATGGACAGGCACGACGTGATTGGCGGTTTAACAGCTGCTAAGCCGTCGAAAGCCGTTCCCATGATAGGAGGCTCCCTTTTGTCCAAACGAAACCCCGCTTTTTCCAGATTGGCCCGCTATGTCAAACCTTATTTTCCATGGGTCGCGCTCACAGTGTTCGCTTCCCTCTGTGTGGCCGCCATCGACATCGTGTTAGGCAAAGCTATCGAACGGTTGGCCGAGGAAACGTTCGGTTCGCCCGTCGCTATGATTTTTATGGTCCTTGGGATGGTACTGGTCGGAATGCCGTGCAAATTTATGATCAAATACGCTTCGGCGAAATTTAGCGTCAGCGCGTTAAAGGATTTGCGAAACGAGCTGGTGGACCGGTTCGGCGATCTGGCGATGTCGAGCGTGGAGCGCCGCTTTACGGGAGATCTTGTCTCCCGGCTGACGAACAATACCGCCGTGCTGCAGAACTTCTTCATCCAGCATTTCGCCAACCTCTTTTATCTGCCGGTTGTTTTTATAGGCGCTCTGACCTTGCTCTTGCTCACGAGCTGGAAGCTGGTGCTGTCCAGTCTGGTGCTGATGCCGCTCGGCATCGTCTTGGCCGCTTTGCTGAACAAGCCGATTCAATCGTACTCGGCGCAGCTTCAGGAAAAGATCAGCGAGCTCAATGTCGTGGCCCAAGACGCGATCGGCGGAATTGCCATCGTCAAAGCGTTCAACATGCAGGCGGCTTTTTTGAAAAAATATACGCTGATCATGGATGAGGTGATCAGGCAAGGCTTGCGCATGGAAAAGCGATATGCGGCGATCACGCCGATAGGCGTCGCGCTCTTCTCCACGCCCATTATTCTGGTCATAGCCTATGGCGGTTATTTGATCGCGCAAGGGGAGCTGAGCGCAGGCGGGATCGTCCTGTTCCTCTATCTCATTACGTTCGTTCTGCAGCCGATTTCGATGCTCCCGACGATGATCTCGCAAGTCAAAGAAGCTGCGGGAGCCGCCCAGCATCTGTTCGAGGCGCTGGATTGGCCGACGGAGCGGAAAGGGCAAATGAACCTGCCGGTCCGTCCTACTGCCGCTCCGGTCCGGTTCGAGGCGGTGACATTCTCCTACGACGGCGAAACGAAGGTGCTGGACCGGATCAGCTTTCAAGTGAACGAAGGCGAAACGGTAGCGATCGTCGGCGGCAGCGGAGGCGGCAAAAGCACTCTTTTTAAGCTGCTATGCGGATTTTACGAGCCTGAGCCGGAAGGCGGCATAATCGAAGTGTTCGGCCGTCCGCTGTCCGATTGGGATCCGGCCGAGCTGCGTGCCCGTCTATCGCTGGTGTCTCAAGAATCGTATTTGTTTCCGGCCACGATTGCCGAAAATATCGGTTACGGGCGCACAGACGCCACCCGCGAGGAAATCGTCGAGGCAGCGAAAGCCGCTCATGCGCATGAATTCATAATGCAGCTGCCGCAAGGCTATGAGACGCCGCTTGGCGAACGGGGAGGCGGTCTGTCCGGCGGGCAAAAGCAGCGGATTTCCATCGCCAGGGCGTTCCTGAAGGACACTCCCCTGCTGCTGCTGGACGAGCCTACCTCGGCGCTCGACAGCCACTCCGAAGCGCTTGTGCAGAGTGCGCTGAAAAGCATGATGGGAGGCCGTACCGTGCTCGTCATCGCCCATCGATTGTCGACCGTCCGGCAGGCCGACCGTATTCTCGTGCTGGATCAGGGAAGGATCGCGGAGAGCGGGACGCACGACGAGCTGCTGAGACATAACGGAGTGTACAGCAAATTATACGTTCAGCAGTTTGCAGCTGCGGAGGACGAGGATACCGGCGGGCTTGACCGTTCGCAGGCGGCAAGGAGGGGAGAGCGTGGCCTTCAAGCAGGGGTTCGATGATTTTAGGAAATTAATGTCATTTATGAAGCCGCGAAGCAAGCTGTACTACATCGGTTTGTTCGGCAACAGCCTCACCAACGCAAGCGTCCCGATTTTATTATCTTTTGTGCTCCGTTACTTGCTTGATTTTGTGGTCAACCGGGATACGGCGGAGCTTTACCGGGCGGTTTATCTGGTGTGCGGCACGTTTTTGGCGCTGAGCATTGTATCGCCTTTATGCAGCTATGCGTACCACCGCTGCGTGAAATTGACTTTGGCGGACATCCGCGTGCAATTGTTCGCGCATATCGGCCGGCTGCCTTTCCGGGCGGCGGAAAGCCGTCACTCCGGCGATCTGATTTCCCGGATGACCAACGACGTGCAGACGCTGGAGAGGGCATATACGGAATATATGCGATCCATCATTTTGGAAATCACCATGTTCGTCAGCTCGATCGTGATCCTGCTTGCGCTGGACTGGCGCTTTGCCCTAGTCACATTCGGACTTACCCTGCTGTCAGCCTGGCTGAATGCCAGGTTCGCGGGGAGGATGCGAACGATCAGCGGACGGCTGCAGGAGCAGACGGCACGGTTCACGGAACGGCTCAGCGATCTGCTGACCGGCCTTCAGGTGGTCAAGCTGTTCGCTTTGAAAGGGAAGGTCGGCCGTTTGTGCAGCGAAGCGAGCGACGGGGTAAGCGAGACCGGAATCAAGCAGGGCCGCCATCTCGGCCTGCAGGATGCGTGCAATTTCTTCATCGAGTTTATGACCTTGGGAGGTGTGCTTGTGATCGGTCTCCTGATGGTCTCCTGGAAGCAGATGGAGCTTGGTACGCTTGGGCAAATCGTACAGCTGCAAACCGGCATTTCAGCAGTTTTTCTTCAGCTCGGCTCGGCCGTCTCGCTGATGCAAAATTCGTTTGCGAGCCTGACCCGGATTCGTGAGATTTTGGATGAACCCGGGGAACCGGAGCGTTTTTCCGAAACGTTTGCAGCGCCCGATCAGGCGCCAATCGCAGCTTCGCCGCAAGCGGCCTTGGAATTAAGCAGCGTCTCATTCGGCTACGATTCGTCCCGCGCGGTTTTGCGACGGCTTAACCTGACGGTGGAGGAAGGACGGATGACGGCGCTCGTCGGTCCGAGCGGAGGCGGTAAAAGCACCGTCATGAAGCTGCTGCTCGGCTTCTACCCTCCGGATGAGGGAACGGTGAAGATCCGGGGGAAGTCGGCGGGGCACTATACGCTGGCGGAGATCCGGGACTTCATGGCTTACGTCCCGCAGGAGTCGACGCTATTTCACGGCACCGTCGCCGACAATATTCGGTTCGGCTCTCCCGGAGCCTCGATGGAGGAAGTGGAGGCCGCAGCCAAGGCGGCGTATGCCCATTCGTTCATTACGGAGCTGCCGGGCGGCTATGATACCGTCCTCGGGGAGCGGGGCGTCAATCTGTCCGGCGGCCAGCGCCAGCGCCTTGCTATTGCCCGGGCGGTGCTGAAGAACGCGCCGATATTGCTGCTCGACGAAGCGACGTCGGCGCTGGATGCCGAATCGGAGCATGAAGTGCAGCAGGCGGTTCAGGCGCTCATGCTGGGGCGGACGACTCTCGTCATCGCCCATCGGCTGTCCACGGTGGAGCAGGCGGACGCCATTTGCGTCATTGCCGATGGCGAGGTGAAAGAGAAGGGAACTCACGAGCAATTGCTCGCCGAAGGGGGGCACTATGCCGAACTGTACCATCTGCAGTTCCGCGCGGACCGGGCTGGACAACCGGCCTGATGTCCGCCGGCTGCGATACGGCAGGCGGTTCGGTAGGGAGACTGGCGTTTTATAGGATATCTTTTCCAAATATTTTTACAAGGGGAGAGACTTATGAGCGGAAATACGATCCAGTTTTATTCGTTAACGCAGCCTCAGCAGCGGATTTGGTATACGGAATTGCTTTATCCGCACCGCAATACGTCCACCATCATCGGGACGGTTAAAATAAGAGGCCATGTGCAGGTCAACGTCTTGAAGCAAGCCATCAACCAAGTGATTGCCCGGAACGATTCGTTTCGGATTCGCGTCGTGTCGGATAACGGGGTTCCCCGTCAATATGTGAGGCCGCATGCCGATCAGGAGATCGAATGCCTCGACCTGGACTTGGCGCAGGCGGAGGAATGGGTGCGTCGCCATAATCTGGTGCCGTTCGAGCTGCTGGATTCGGATTTGTACCGGTTCGTTATTGTTCGGATCGGCGAGGAAGAAACGTGGTTCAATTTTAAAATGCATCACATCGTCACCGACGGCGTGTCCATGAATCAGGCTATCAACCAAATCAGCGAGCATTATTCCCAGCTTACGAGCGGAAAGACTCCGGCCGACGCGGGGAAAAATACGCCTTCCTATCTCGATTTTATTCAGGTGGAGCAGGAGTACGAGCAATCGGACCGCTATCAGAAAGACAAGACGTATTGGATGGGCAAATTCGGCGAATTCCCGGAGACGCTCGGGCTGAAATCCTACAATCCGTTGACGCTCGGCACAGCCGCCAGACGGGAAAGCGTTGTGCTGAACGACGGGCTTTATCAAGGGATAAAAGCGTTTAGCGAACAAAACGGAATCGGTCTGTTCACGTTTTTCTTGACCGCTTTGTCTATCTACATGTACAAAATGACGCAGGAGCAGGATATTCCGATCGGAACGCTATATGCGAATCGGACGTCGAAGAAAGAAAAAGATACGCTCGGCATGTTCGTCAGCACGGTCGCGACCCGAGTTCGGATGGAGCCCGAGTCCGAGCTGCTGGCGTTCCTGCAAACCGTAGCGAAAGAGCAGGCGTCGATCCTGCGTCATCAGCGCTATCCTTACAACAAAATCGTTCAGGACCTGCGGGAAGCCCGGCGCAGCCAAGATATTCAGCGCTTATTCGGGGCATCTATCCAATACCGTACTTTGAGCTTCGCCCCGTTCGGCGATTCGGTCATGCAGGTGGACAACGATTTTTGCGGGGATATCGTGAACGACTTCGATATTCATATGGTCGAAATGCTGGACGACGGAAAGCTCGTCCTGTATCTGGATTACCGTATTGAACTGTTTGATGAAAAGGAAGTCGCGCAACTGATCCGGCAGTTCCTTTGCGTGGCTGAACATATGATCGAGAGCCCGACCCAAAAAATAGTCGATTTATCGCTTATTGATGCTGAGGAGCGCGACAAGATTGTCAACGTATTTAACGCTACGACGGCGGACTATCCGAGGGAGCAGAGCATCGGCGCGCTGTTTGAAGCGCAAGCGGAGCGGACGCCGGGGCAGACGGCGGTCGTGTACGAGGACACAAAGCTGACCTACCGTGAGCTGAACGAGCGGGCGAACCGTCTGGCACGGACGCTGCTGGCTGCAGGGGTGAAGCGCGACGAGCCGGTTGCGATATTGGCCGAGCGTTCCGTCGAGATGGTAGTTGGGGTGCTGGCGATTTTGAAGGCCGGAGGCGCGTATGTTCCGGTCGATCCGGACTACCCGGAGGAGCGCGTCCGCTACCTGCTGGACGATTCGGGCGCCAAGCTGCTGCTGACGCAGCGCCGGGATCTGGTGCGTGCGGACTTTGCGGGAACGGTCGTCGACCTGAGCGATGCCGGGGCTTACCACGACGACGCTTCAAATCTGGAGCCGGTGAGCAGAGCGGACGACTTGGCTTATGTGATCTATACGTCAGGAACGACGGGCAAGCCGAAGGGCGTCATGGTCGAGCACCGCAACGTGGTCCGATTAGTAAAAAATACGAATTACGTTCGGTTGGACGAAACGACGCGCATATTGCAGACGGGGGCCGTTGTGTTCGACGCGTCAACGTTCGAAATATGGGGAGCACTGCTGAACGGCGGGCAGCTGTATTTGGTCAGCAGCGACGTTATTTTGAACGCGGCCCGTTTGGAGGAAGCGATCCGGCAGTACGGCATCACAACGATGTGGCTGACTGCACCGTTGTTCAACCAGCTGACGCAGCAGAACAGCCGTCTGTTTGGAGACATGAACACGCTGCTCGTGGGCGGGGACGTATTGTCGGTACCGCACATCAACCGGGTGGTGCGGGACAACCCGGGGCTGCGTCTGGTCAACGGCTACGGTCCGACGGAAAATACGACGTTCTCGACGACGCATGCAATTGCAGGGGAGCAGACGGAAGCGGTGCCGATCGGCCGTCCGATTGCGAATTCGACGGCTTATGTGGTCGACCGCGGGATGAAGCTGCAGCCGGTCGGAGCGTGGGGCGAGCTGATCGTCGGCGGGGACGGGGTGGCGCGAGGCTACTTGAACCGCCCGGAGCTGACGGCGGAGAAGTTTACCGCCAGCCCGGTGCGCGAAGGAGAGCGCTGTTACCGGACGGGAGACTTGGTGCGCTGGCGTGCGGACGGGACGCTGGAATACAAAGGGCGGATCGACGAGCAGGTGAAAATCCGGGGCTACCGGATCGAGCTGGGCGAGGTGGAAGCGCAGCTGCTGCGCGTGGAAGGCGTGCGGGAAGCGGTCGTGATCGCGCGGGAGGACGAGCAGGGGCAGAAGCAGCTGTGCGCGTACTTTACGGCGGAGAATGAATTGATGGCAAGTGAGGTTCGAAGCGCGCTGTCACAGGAGCTGCCGGGGTACATGGTGCCGTCGTACTTCGTGCAGGTGGAGCGGATTCCGCTGACGCCGAACGGCAAAGTGGATCGCCGGGCGCTGCCTGCGCCGGAAGGAAACGTGCAGACGGGAACGGAATACGTGGCCCCGCGGACTGCCGTGGAGCAAGCGCTGGCATCGGTATGGCAGGCGGTTTTGGGAGTCGAAGCCATTGGGGTGCTGGACAATTTCTTTGAGTTGGGCGGCGACTCGATCAAGGCGATTCAGGTGTCTTCGAGAATGCTTCAGGCCGGCTATAAGATCGAAATGCGAGAGCTGTTCCAATATCCGACCGTGGCCGAGCTGGGGGGTCATGTGCAAGCTGTCGACCGCATCGCCGACCAAGGGGAAGTCGCGGGCGGCGTGAAGCTGACGCCGATTCAGCGCTGGTACTTCGAGCAGAAGCCGGCTGAACCGCATCATTATAACCAGGCGCTGCTGCTTCATCGGGAAGCGGGCTTCGACGAAGCGGCGCTGCGTCAGGCAATGCGCCACATCGTCCAGCATCACGACGCATTGCGCACCGTTTACCGTCGGACGGCAAGCGACGGCTACGAGGCATGGAACCGAGGCGTCGGCGAGGGCGAGTCGTTTACGCTGGACATCGCGGATTTTACGGGCGAAACGGATTGTGCAGCGGCCATTGAAGCGAAAGCGAACGAGATTCAAAGCGGCATCGACCTGAGCGCCGGACCTTTAGTCAAACTGGGGCTGTTCCGCAACACGGATGGAGATCATCTGTTGATCGCCATTCACCATTTGGTGGTAGACGGAGTGTCATGGCGTATTTTGCTCGAAGATTTGGCAACAAGCTACGAACAGGCGTTGAAGGGAGAAACGGTTCGTCTCCCGCACAAAACGGATTCGTTCCAGGTCTGGGCGGAACAGTTGTCGCACTATGCGAGCGGTACGGCCATCGAGCGCGAACGGGCATATTGGCGGCAGATCACGGAAGCCGATTATGGCGCGCTGCCGAAAGATTACGCGCAGGATCAGGCGAAGGTCGAGGACGGGGAAGCCGTTACGGCGGTATGGACGACGCAGGAGACGGAGCAGCTTCTGAAGCAGGCGTCGCGTGCGTATAACACGGAAGTGAACGATCTGCTGCTGACGGCGCTGGGTATGGCGGTTCACGAGTGGACCGGGATGGAGCGGGTGCTTGTCAATCTGGAGGGACATGGCCGGGAAGCGATCCTGCCGGAGCTGGACATTACGCGCACCGTCGGCTGGTTTACGAGCCAATTCCCGGTTGTACTGGAGCTGGGCGCAGAGAAGGACGTGTCCCGACGGATCAAGCGGGTGAAGGAAGGGCTGCGGCACATCCCGAACAAAGGGGTCGGCTACGGCATTTTGAGATATTTATCCTCCGCTTCTGATTCGTGGGGGAATAAGGAATTCGAGATCGAGCCGCAAATCAGCTTTAACTATTTGGGGCAGTTTGACCAGGATTTGCAAGGCAATGCGTTCCGCTTGTCGCCTTATTCGAGCGGAGCGGCTGTCAGCGGAAGCCTGGCCAGAAGATATGAGCTGGATATTAACGGCATGGTCACGGACGGCGAGCTGCGGCTGTCCATCGGCTACAGCGGCAAAACGTACCGCAAGGAAACGATGGAGCAGCTGGCCGGGCTGCTGGAGGCGTGCTTGCGCGAGGTGATCGCCCACTGCGCGGCCAAAGAGCGGCCGGAGCTGACGCCAAGCGACGTCCTGCTTAAAGAGCTGACGGTGGAAGAACTGGATGCGCTTGTCGAACGCACCCGCTCTGCCGGCGAGCTGGAGAACGTGTACGCGCTCACGCCGATGCAAAAAGGGATGCTGTTCCACAGCCTGCTGGAGCCGCATTCGGGGGCTTATTTTGAGCAGGCGACATTCGATCTGGAAGGAAGCTTCCATGTCGGCCTATTCGAGAAGAGTCTGGGGCTGCTGGTGGAAAGATACCCCATGTTCCGGACGAATTTTTACAGCGGCTGGCATGAACAGCCTTTGCAGGTCGTTTACCGGAGCAAACAGGCGGGCTTCCGTTACGAGGATTTGCGAGGCATGGAGGAAGCGGAGCGTCAGGCGTATGTCGCGGCTTTCCTTGAGGAGGATAAAGCCAGCGGCTTCGATTTGAGCGAAGACGCGCTGATGCGCGTATCCGTGCTGCAAACGGGCGACTCGGCGTACCGTTTTGTCTGGAGCTTCCATCATATCGTGATGGACGGCTGGTGCCTTGCTTTGGTGACGAATGAAGTGTTCGGCACTTACTTCGCGCTGCTGGAGAAGCGGCAACCTGAGCTTGCTCAAGTTGTCCCGTACAGCCGTTATATCGAGTGGCTGGAGCGTCAGGACGGCGAGGAAGCGGCCCGCTATTGGAGCGGCTATTTGGCCGGCTTCGAGCATCAGACGCTGCTGCCGCAGGAGCGCAAGGCGGAACGGTATGACGCGCAGAAGCTGTCGTTCCAGCTTGGCAAAGGTCTGACGGAGCAAATGCAGCGCACGGCGAAGCAGCATCAGGTGACGATGAACACGCTGCTGCAGGCGGCTTGGGGCGTCGTGCTGCAAAAATACAACAACAACGGGGACGTCGTTTTCGGCAGCGTCGTGTCGGGTCGTCCGGACGACATTCCGGGCGTCGACCGGATGATCGGGCTGTTCATCAACACGATCCCGGTGCGGATTCGCTGCGCAGCGGAAACGACGTTTGCGGAATTGCTGCGGAGCACGCAGGAGCAGGCGCTGGCTTCCCGCGCTTACGAAACGTATCCGCTCTATGAAATTCAAGCTTTGACCGAGCAGAAGCAGGATTTAGTCAACCATATTATCGTGTTCGAAAACTATCCGGTCGAGCAGCGGATGGAGCAAATGGGCAGCCGTGGGGCAGAGAGCTTCGCGATTGCGGGTGTCGCGATGTCCGAGCAAACGAACTATCCGTTCAACATTACGGTGATTCCGGGGGACAATCTGGGCATTCACTTCGAATACAACGCGCTGGCGTTCGATCGTTCGACGCTGGAACGGATGCGGGGCCATCTCGTCCGCGTGCTGGAACAGGCGATAAGCAACCCAGACGCACAGGTAAACGAGCTGGAGCTGGTTATGCCGGAAGAGCGGGCGGTGCTGGTGGACGGCTTCGGCAGCGTAGGCGTAGAGAAAGGCTACGCGCCGGAGCAAACGTTCAACGCATGCTTCGAGGCGCAGGCGGAGCTTGTGCCGGAGCAGACGGCGGTCGTGTATGCCGGAGAGCAGCTGACGTACCGCGAGCTGAACGAGCGGGCGAACCGGCTGGCCCGGACGCTGCAAGCCCGCGGAATCGGGCGCGAGTCGATCGTCGGCATTCTGGCCGACCGTTCGACGGACTTGCTCGTCGCCGTGTTGGCCGTGTGGAAAGCGGGCGGCGCGTATGTACCGCTGGACCCGGACTATC
>NZ_JNVM01000019.1 GCF_000722545.1 Paenibacillus tyrphae | reverse complement strand
TGTTTCGTGGCAGAAACATCGATATCCGTTTGGTGATGATGGCGGAAGGGAACCACGCGTACCCATCCCGAACACGACCGTTAAGCCTTCCAGCGCCGATGGTACTTGGACCGCAGGGTCCTGGGAGAGTAGGACGTCGCCAAGCACAGAAGAAGAACCTCAGCTGGGGTTCTTTTTTTGTGTTTTCTTTTAGCCGTAGCAGAAAATTGTCGAAAGCACGTTTTATGTGCCTCGAAATAAAATTTTACGACAAATAAATTTGTTGAAATTATATTTCCGAGCGTCTATAATGAGTTGTGATTGAGCGTTTGTCATTATGTGGAAGTTATTTTTGTTTCCAAAACTTGACACGTACATAACATATAAAGGGGAGGGATGCGAGCTGATCGAGAAGGAATTCGGCAATGGTAAGGAAATTTGATTCATTATCAGGCTGCGGAGGGGATTCGATGAAAGGTAAAGGCTTAAGTAAAAATGGAATCGCTTACATAATTATTTTGTTGCTCGTTAATATGATGTTTCCTGCGGTACATGGGGATACTAATTTTGCTTATGCGGAAGAAAAGAACGGAGCTGGATCTCTGACGACCAGTTCCTCCATATCGATTGAGGATTTCGAGAATGGGGCAAACCTTTATGCCTCTTCGGCCAGGGCGAATGCGGTCACCTTGACGATGTCCGGAAGACCAGGCCCCGTAAGAAACGGATACCGCTCCGGGGCGCTCGCTTATGATTTTACCGGGACTCTTGGCACCTCTGCGGCCTATATTAATTTTAAAGATGCTGATGGCTCAGCCGGGCGCACGCTGGAAGGGTCCCCACAAATGCTCGGCGTGTGGGTATACGGGGACGGAAACAATCACTGGCTGCGTGCCCAGCTTCAAGATGCTTCCGGTAAAAAGATAACAACCGATTTTACGGGAAGCGGCGGGTTAAGCTGGACCGGCTGGAAATACGTCACGGCATCTGTTCCTGCGGGTATGCAGCTGCCTATGAAGCTAACCCAAATCTATATCGTCGAAACGAACGACAATAATAAAAACGGAGGCACCTTGTATTTTGACCGGCTGAGCGCTTTTTATGCCGATTTAAATATGTATGCGCTGGATTTGCGCGGCCTGACACCGATGAAAAGTGGAGATAGCATGCAGGCTAAGGTGTACGGAACGTACAGCGGGAGTACGGAGCCGGTGGAAGTCACGGGTGGGGTCGTTTATGCGAGCAGCGATCCAACCATAGCGACGATCAACGAGTCTGGCCTAGTCAAGGCGCTGCAGCCCGGGACGACGACGATCTCGGTCACAGCGGCTAACGCGCCACAAGCTCTATTCTCCCTAACAGTGACCGCGGAGGCTTCGATGCCGCGAAGCATTGAGCTATCGGCATCCGGCACGTTGACGGTTGGCGATAGCGATACGGTTAAAGTATTTGCCGCGTATCCATCCAATAGCGAGCCAATAGAGATCGTCAGCGGCGTTTCCTACCTAAGCAGCAATCCTGAGGTGGCAGCAATCGACACGACCGGGAAGCTCAAGGCGATGAAGGACGGGGAAGTTGTCATTACGGCGAGCTTCGGCGGCCAGACCTCGAGCTACACGCTTACGGTGAAAAAGCCGACGCCTATTTTGCAAAAAATTGAGCTGGCCGAAATCAAGGCGATGAACGTAGGACAAACGCAGCAAGCCAAAGTAAGTGCTACCTACTCCTTGATGAACGAACCGGTCGACGTTACAGGAAATTCGGCCTATAAGAACAGCAATCCCGAGGTAGCGCGGATTGATTCGAACGGTAACATATCGGCATTGAAAATAGGAGCCACGCGAATTACGGCCAGCTACGGGGGAAAATCCAGCGATAAAATGCTCATCGTCAACCAACCGGCCGCTATGCCGAAACGTGAGCTGAGAGCCGCTTGGATTGCCTCGGTGGAAAATATCGACTGGCCGAAAAAAGGAGTCGTGACGCCAGAGGAGCAGAAGCGCGATTTTGCTCAGATGCTGGATGAGCTTCAAGCCCTTGGAATGAACGCCGTGATCGTACAGGTGAAGCCGACGGCCGATGCGTTCTATCCGTCGAATTATGGGCCGTGGTCGGAATGGCTGACCGGCGTTCAAGGTAAAAATCCCGGATATGATCCTTTGGCTTTTATGGTTGAGGAAGCTCATAAGCGGAACTTGGAGTTTCATGCCTGGTTCAATCCTTACCGGATCAGCATGCAGGACCAGATCGATAAACTGGTGGCGGACCATCCGGCCCGGCAGCATCCGGATTGGGTCGTCGCCTACGGAGGAAGGCTGTTGTATAACCCCGGGATTCCGGCGGTGAAAGATTTTGTGATCGGAAGCGTGCTTGAGGTGGTGAAAAACTACGACATCGACGGAGTTCATATGGATGACTATTTTTATCCATATCCTACAGCCGGCGTCGATTTTCCCGATGAAGACACGTATCGACAATACGGCGGACAATTCGGCAATAAGGCCGATTGGCGGAGAAACAATGTCAATGGGCTTGTACAGCAGTTGAGCTCGGCAATCCACCGTGAAAAAAGTCATGTCAAATTCGGCATAAGTCCTTTTGGAATATGGAGAAATAAAGCGGATGATCCGACAGGCTCCGACACGAACGGCTTGCGGAACTATGACGATTTGTATGCGGATACAAGAACTTGGATACAGCAAGGCTGGCTGGACTATATTGCTCCGCAAATTTATTGGAACTTCGGTTACTCGCCGGCCGCCTACGAGAAGCTGATCGATTGGTGGACCAAGGAAACGCAAGGGAAGAACGTACACCTGTACATCGGGCAGGCGCCTTACCGGATCGGCTCGGCGGACCCGGCTTGGCAGAAGCCGGACGAACTGCCTAACCAGCTTGTATTTAACCGCAACTTTGAAACGATCCGCGGCAGTATGTTTTTCTCGGCCAAAGATTTGCTTGCCAACCCGCTCGGGTTCGGAAACCGGCTGAAGCAAGACTTGTACCCGCATCGGGCGCTTATACCCGCTATGCCTTGGTTGGATGCGCAGGCGCCTGCGACGCCGGTTCTGCTAGCTGCGGTACGCCAAGAGGGCGGAGTGGAGCTGAGCTGGGAAGGCAGCGGTTCACGGGATGAGGCCTATTATGTGGTTTACCGCTTTGAGGGGAAGGAAGTCCCCGGACTGGAGCATCCCGAGGCAATTGTCGCAACGGTACGCAAAGTTGGAAATGTCACCGTGCAGAAGATCGTAGATCCGATAGCGGCTGACGGAAAAACGTATACTTACGTGGTCACGGCCAGCGACAGATTGCATAACGAGAGCGCAGCGAGCAATAAAATAACGGTGGCCAACGAGACGGACCGGGAAGCGCCTGTTACGACGGCGAAGCTGGAAGGGGAACGGAGAGGCGGCTGGTTTATATCCGACGTGACGCTAAAGCTGACGGCAGTAGACGAACAGTCGGGCGTCGAACGGACGGAATACAGCCTGAACGGCGGAAGCCAGTGGCAGCTTTACCGGGACCCGCTGCTCATCAACAAGGAAGGATCGCACACGGTGTCCTTCCGCTCCACCGATAAAGCAGGCAATACAGAGCCGCCGCAATCGGTTGTCGTCTCCATCGACAAAACGCCGCCGGTTGTACAGTGGACCGGTGCAGGCGAGTATACGGTCGATCAACGGGTATTGGTCGTTTGTACGGCCACGGATACGGTTTCCGGCGTCGTGTACAGCTCTTGCGGCGGGCCGCTTGTCGATCAGCCGGGATATAAGCTCCCGCTTGGAACAGGCACTGTGACGGCCACGGCCCAGGATCAGGCAGGCCATACGACGGTCACCTCCGCAACGTATACGGTACAGGTTACCTATGGGAGCCTTGCGAACGTGACGCGCCAATTGGTGACAGGACCAGGTGGTCATGGCGTAGTCAATGCGCTGGTGAAAAAGCTGGAGCACAAGCAAATTCACGCCTATATCCATGAAGTTTCGGCATTAAAGGGAAAAAAAATCCCGGCAGAGCTAGGAGATTTGCTTATTCGTTTGGCGCAAGCTTTAAACTGAAAATCAAGGGCATCCGGCATTCAAGAGCTGGGTGTCCTTCCTATTTCTGGGCCTTAAGGGCAGCAAAAAATGTGTTCAATGACCCAGACATAGTTCGTTTTGCAGGGAGGAGCGCCTAGGCTTATGTTTTTCCAAATTACTCAAGCTATTGGGTGTTTTTACCTGTAGTCAATCTAAAGTCCCAAAATCGACCAAATTTTGTATTCCAAATATACCCAAAAGGGTGGGGGTCATATTTTTTTAAAAATCCTCGCGAGGCCTTTTGATGAAAGAGCTTTTCTCCATTTTCATGAAAAACAAAAACGCTTTCATTCTTTAAAAAACTATGAATGTAAATTTATGTATATATTAAATAAAGTTTATACAATAGGTTACATTTAATGGGTAAAAGCTTTTTTAAATTGTATCATTTATTACATTAAGAGCCTGTTAAATCCTGTATCCATAATTGAAAAATAATCATTTTTAACTAATCAAATACACAACTCTGTTCCCTCATCGTTCGCTTTGAAAATGTGCCATAATTTATCATAGTCGGGATAAGCGGGAGGAAGCAGACATTGATCGACATACATAGTCACGTTCTTCATGGTTTGGATGATGGTCCTGCCAGCTTGGAGCAGTCGCTTGAGCTCGCTCGCTTGGCTGTTCAAGAAGGGATTTCGACGATTATCGCCACGCCCCATCATCGAAAGGGCAGCTACTGTAATCCTGCACAAACTGTCGAAACGGCGGTGTCGTTTTTTCAGGAACAGCTCGTGCGGCACCAGATCCCTTTAACGATTTGCAGCGGTCAAGAGATTCATACTCACCCGCAGTGGCTTGACGATTTTTATGCCAATCAATTGTTGACTCTGAACGGTTCGACCTACATCTTGATCGAATTCCCGTCGTCCAAGCTTCCCGAACGGGTCGAGGAGATCCTTCACGAACTTTCGATTCGAAACTTGACGGCGGTTATCGCCCATCCGGAACGCAATAAGGAAATCGCGGAGCAGCCGGACAAGCTGCTGAAGCTGATTGAACATGGTGCTCTGGCGCAAGTGACTTCCCATTCCATAACGGGTTATTTCGGCCCCCAGGTCCGTTCGGTTGCTTTAGAGCTATGCCGAAGAAATCTGGTGCATTTTATCGCGTCGGATGCACATGATGCCATTCGCCGCCCGTTTCATTTGCAGCGGGCCTACGGCATCGTGACTGAAATGCTCGGAGGTGATTACGTGAAGTATTACCAGCATAATGCGGAATCATTGCTCAAGGACCGGAGCTTTGAGATTTGGAGACCGGTTCGGCAAGTTCGCAGGAGCTTTTTCTTTATCCAACTACCGCTTTTTTTTAGGAGGAATCGTTCGTTATAAAGAACAATCGAAAAAATCACATCAAACGAAAGCGAGGATCTGTATAACGTGACCATGGATTTCGATTTAAAAGCGGTGATGAGCATATTGCGCAAACGTCTATGGCTGATTGTTCTCGTCGTCGCAGTTAGTTGTACGGCTGCCGGTATCGTGAGCTATTTTTTCATGAAGCCCGTGTACGAAGCTTCGACAAAGCTGATTATTAACTCGTCGCCCGATCAAGCCGGTTTTGTGAAATTGGACTTAAATTCCGTAAATACGAATATTTCGCTTGTTACGACGTACAAGGAAATTATTAAGACCCCGGCCATCATGGACATTGTCACGAAGGAGCATCCTGAGTTCGGCATGACCTCCGAGCAGTTGATCAGCAAGATCAAGCTGAGCTCGGTGAACGAGACCCAAGTGCTCACCATCTCGATTCAAGATTCGTCCTACGAGAAGGCGGCTCATATCGTCAATGCCGTGTTCCAGGTGTTTCAAAGCCAAATTCCGAAAATCATGAAGGTCGATAACGTGATTTTGCTGAACCAGGCCGATCCGGCCAAGCAGTCCTTGCCCGTAAAGCCGGACCCGGTATTGAATATTGCGATTGGTTTTCTAGCTTCGCTCATGCTTTCTATCGGGCTCGCCTTTTTGCTGGAATATATGGACGATACGATCAAAACGGAAGAGGACGTCCAACGTTATCTGGGCTTGCCGACGCTTGCTTTAATTACCCAAATCGACGAACAGGACCTGGAAACGAATAAAGGCTCCTTGTCTTCCGAGCGAAAGGTCGGTGAACTACCGAATGTCCAAGTCCGCTAAGCGGCGTCCCGTCATTGCGCACAGCCATCCCAAATCGCCCGTCTCCGAGTCGTATCGGACGCTGCGTACGAATATCCAGTTCTCATCCGTCGACCGGCTGTGCCGGACGTTGATGGTGACGTCTTCCAGCCCGATGGAGGGGAAATCGACGACAATTAATAACCTGGCTGTTGTATACGCCCAATCGAATAGGAAGGTACTGCTGATCGATGCCGACCTGCGCAAGCCGACGGCGCATCATACGTTCCATCTATCCAACCGGTACGGACTGACGGATGTGCTTACCTCTCAATGTACGCTTGAGATGGCCGTCAAAGTAACGGATATCCCGAACCTGGAAGTGATGACCTCGGGTTCCATTCCTCCAAATCCGTCGGAGATTCTCGCTTCGCAGAAAATGACCGGGCTGCTCGAGGAGCTCCAGCAGCGTTATGATATCGTGCTGCTCGATACGCCTCCGGTGCTTGCGGTCAGCGACGCGCAAATTATAGCAACCAAATGCGACGGCGTCATTCTCGTGGTCGATTCCGGGAAAGTCAAACGGGACTTGGTGCAGAAAGCCAAAAATTCGCTGGAGTTCGTGCAGGCTAACCTCCTGGGCGTCGTACTAAACCGAATAGCCCGGCCATCCGGCAATGCCTATTATTACTATGGCAACGAATAAAACCTGTGGGAGGAAGAACGATGAATTATTCCAAAAGAACGGGAATTTTGGTAGCAATCGATCTCGGTATGGTATGGCTTAGCGTCTACTTTGCCTTTTACTTCTCGTATAAAAACGCCATTCCCGCCGATCAGATGCAGCTGTGGCTGCTGTATGGGACGATTTCTTGCATCGTGAGCACGGCGTTTATGTTTCTCTTCAAGCTGTACAACCGGATCTGGCAGTATGCGAGTGTCGGCGAGCTGATTTCGATGACGAAAACGGTGGCGGTCAGCAGCTTGGTATCTTACTTGGCGACAAATGCGATCTCGGCCCACCCGGTTTCGTTCACGATAGCCCTGCATACCGCCGAAACGATGTTGCTGCTGCTCGGCGGCAGCAGGTTCGTATGGAGAGTGTTCTGCGACAAGTTCGGAAGCAAGCGACAAGGGGCCGACGAACCGAAGAAGGCGCTCATCGTCGGAGCCGGAAGCTGCGGAATGCTGTTTGCCAAGGAGCTGAAGAGCAACGAGGCTTACGATACGATGCCGTTCGCATTCGTCGATGACGATCCTTATAAGCAAAAGCTTCAAGTGTACGGTCTCTCTGTACTGGGCGGTCGTGAACAGATTCCGGCGATTGTCGAAAAACACGGCATCGACGAGGTCATTATTGCGATGCCTTCGGTATCCAAGACGCAAATCACGGACATTATTAACATTTGCAAGCAAACGAAAGCCCGGCTGAAAATTATTCCTCATCTGCAGGAAATTATCGCAGGCAAAACAACCTTAAACCAAGTGCGCGACGTGCAGGTGGAGGATTTGCTCGGCAGAGATCCGATCAAGACGGATTTGGACGGCATCGCCAATTACGTGGAAGACAAGATCGTCCTCGTTACGGGCGCCGGCGGCTCGATCGGTTCGGAGCTGTGCCGACAGATTGCCCCTTTCCGCCCTCGGAAGCTGCTGCTGCTGGGACATGGTGAAAACAGCATTTATACGATTGAGATGGAAATGCGCCGGCTTGCGCCAGAGCTCGAATTGGAGACGGTCATTGCCGACGTGCAGGACCGGACGAGGCTGGAGGAGATGTTCAGCCAATATCGCCCGCAGGTGGTTT
This sequence comes from Paenibacillus tyrphae, assembly GCF_000722545.1. Taxonomy (GTDB): domain Bacteria; phylum Bacillota; class Bacilli; order Paenibacillales; family NBRC-103111; genus Paenibacillus_G; species Paenibacillus_G tyrfis. Next base: position 132,454 of record NZ_JNVM01000019.1, on the reverse strand, counting down.
TCCATGCGGCAGCTCATAAGCATGTGCCGTTGATGGAGCGGAATCCTTCCGAGGCGGTCAAGAATAACGTATTCGGTACGAAAAATGTCGCCGAGTGCGCCGATCAGTTCCAGGCGGAGCGGTTCGTCTTAATCTCCACGGACAAGGCGGTCAATCCGACGAGCGTGATGGGGACGACGAAGCGGATCGCCGAAATGTTCATTCAAAGCTTGGACAAGCAGAGCCAAACGAAGTTCGTCGCCGTCCGCTTCGGCAACGTGCTGGGCTCCCGGGGCAGCGTCATTCCCCGGTTTAAAGATCAGATTCAGCGAGGCGGTCCGGTGACGGTCACCCATCCGGAGATGGTGCGCTACTTCATGACGATCCCCGAGGCGGTTCAGCTTGTCATTCAGGCGGGCGCCTTTGCCAAGGGCGGCGAGGTATTCATTCTGGACATGGGCGCGCCCGTGAAAATTTACGATCTGGCGGCCGACTTGATCCGCTTGTCCGGCTTCGAGCCGAATGTCGACATCAATATCGAGTTTACAGGCATGCGGGAAGGCGAGAAATTGTACGAGGAACTGTTAACGAACGAAGAAGGCATCACCTCGACGATGCATGACCGGATCTTCATTGGCAAGCCGATGAACATCAACCGGACGGAGCTGGAATTCGAGATCCGCAAGCTGGAGAGAGTGCTGGGCAAAGGGCAGCAGGAAATTCGCGAGGTGCTCAAGCATCTGGTGCCTACGTACAGCAACGTTTCCTAACCGGTCCGGAAACGACCAGACCGTTCCCGGGATTCAGACTAACTGAAGAAGAAGGTATGTATGAAACAGACGACGTTACATCGGACGGAAACGAACGTTTCCCGAATTCTTGCGAAAAGCGGCTCCATCTCGTTCATGATGAATGTGGCCGGCGTCGGGCTTGCCGTGTTGATGCAGGTCGTGCTGGCCAGGCTGCTCGGAGTCGTCAGCTACGGATATTACGCTTTTGTGATGACGGTCATCACCTTCGTAGCTTTTCCCGCCAACCTTGGCTTCGATACGGCGATCGTTAGGTTCGTATCTTCTTACAAGGCGGACCAGCTGTGGGGCGAAGTCAAAGGCTTGCTGCGCCGGGCGAACCAGCTGACCTTGCTTGTGTCGCTAATGCTGATGGGAAGTAGCGGAATTGTCATTTACGTGATGTACAGGAACAGCGGAGGCGAGTTCTATTACACCTTTTTGACCGCCTTGCTGATCATTCCTTTGATGGCGACGGCGACTTTAAGGCAAAGCTCGCTGCTGGCGCTGAAGGAAGTGCTGGTTGCCCAACTGCCGGAAAAGGTGCTGCGTCCCGTATTCTGCATCGTCATTTTATATGCTTACACGATCCTATTTCACGTCAAAGCCGGCGCTTTCGAAGCGATGGTCATCTTCGTCGGGTCGATGCTGCTGTCGTATCTGTTCGGGGCCTGGGTGCTTAATCGTAAGCTGACGCCGCATACGAAAGGGCATTCGCACCGGTTTCAAACGAAGCATTGGCTGTCGGAATCGCTGACCTTGATGGTGAATTCGGGCATGTATCTGATTCTGGGACAGCTTAGCGTCGTCATGATCGGCATGATGCACGGCACGAGCGAGTCCGGTATTTTCTCGGCGGCCGTGCGGATCGCAACGATGGTTTCGTTTGCGATCACGTCGATCAATATGATTGCGGCCCCGATGATTTCGGAGTCCTATGCCAAGGGCGATTTGAAGCAGATGCAAAAGGTATGCACACTGTCCGGCCGATCGGGGTTCGCCTTCGCCGGTCTGGTGTTCCTGACGATTCTGCTGCTGGGCCAATGGATTCTGGGATTGTTCGGAGAAGAATTCAAAGCCGGTACGACCGCACTCATTCTGCTGTCGCTGAGCCATCTCGTTCATTCGTATTGCGGGCAATCCGGAACGGTCATGACAATGACCGGGCAGCAGCGCGCGTCCAGCCGGATCTTGATGATTTCTACCGTTCTGAATGTGGCGTTTAATCTGCTGCTGATTCCGAGCCTCGGCATGATCGGTGCGGCCTTGGCGAACTTGCTGTCGACGGCGTTCTGCTATTTCAGCATGATGTTCAAGGTCAAGCGATCCATGCAGATCGTGACCGGCGTGTGGATGCCGGGACGTATCGGAAGCAAATCGTAGCCAAAGGATACAGTCATCCGGGAGGGTAAGATGAGCGCGATTAAAATATTGCATGTTGTCGGAAAAATGGATCCCGGCGGTGTCGAGACACTGCTGATGAACATTTACAGGAACATCGACCGGGAGCGGTTCGAGTTTCATTTCGCGGTCCAGTTGGAAGGCGAAGGGTTCTACGACCGCGAGATTCGCGAGCTTGGCGGGAAAATCTTGCTGCAGCCGCATCCCCGGAAAGGGCTTGGCCCGTTCCGAGAGCAATTCCTGCATAACGTGAGAGAAAATGGTCCCTATGCCGCCATTCACAGCCATATTTTCCAATTCAGCGGGTATGTGCTGAAGCTGGCCAAGGAGATCGGCGTTCCGGTTCGCGTGTGCCACAGTCATACAGTGAATGCCGAACAGCGGACGACGCTGTTCCGCACCTTGTACCGCCATTACATGAAATCGCTGATTTTAAAGCATAGCACGCATCTGATCGGCTGCTCCAGGCCGGCATGCGAATCGCTCTTCGGGGCCCGCTGCTGGAAAGATACCCGCACGGAACTGCTTCCCAATGCGATCAATCTGCTGCCATACGAGCAGCTGCCAACGGATCGGAGCGGGCTCAGGCAGCGGATCGGCGTGACCGACCCGTCGATTCCGGTTGTGGGGCATATCGGCCGGTTCAGCGAAGAGAAGAATCACCGTTTTCTACTGGAGACCTTTTCTTTACTGGTTAAAGAGATCCCCGAGGCGCAGCTCGTGCTGGTCGGAGACGGGAGATTGCGCGAGGAGATGGAGCGGCTTGCCGAAACGATGGGCATCCGGCGACAGGTCCGTTTCCTGGGAGCCCGCAAAGATATTCCGGAAATTATCGGCGCTTTCGATGTGTTCCTGCTGCCGTCGCTATTCGAAGGCTTGGGCATTGTCGTCATCGAAGCTCAGGCCGGCGGCGTGCCCAGCCTCGTATCGGAGCATGTGCCGGATGAAGCCGACCTGAGCTTCGGCATGGTGGAGCATCTTAAGCTGCAGCCCGAGGTATGGGTCGACAAGATTACGGAAATACTGGGACGTTCGGCCGCACCGGATTGGCCGACGAGGCATCGTTTCTTGAAAAAGTACGGCTACGATATCCGCGAGAGCATCCGGCGGCTGGAGAACATTTATCATGCTTGAGCGGAAGGTTGACCTGCCGCCTGCAAGGGATAACCCCTTGGTGCAAACGATGCTGCTCTGGATGTACGCCGTCCTGTTGATGCTGACGACCAAATGGGTTTACCAGTGGAATCTCGATGTCGGGCTTGTCTTTTTCTTTATATTGCTGCTTCCCTTTTTCGTCATGTTGAAGTGGCCGAATCAACCGGTCGTGCTCTACATCGGACTTATGGTGCTGCTGATCGGGAAATGGATCTACGCCCTGACGACGGACCCTTTATTCGGTCCGGATGCCAGAGGCTATTTCCGGCAGGTGACGTTTTATCCGCAGTTAGACGACTTTGTCCGTTATGCGACGGAGCACATTACGACCAATTGGCTGCATTCTTCGGCGTATCCGGTGTTCGGGCTGCTGTACATGCCGTTTTATAAATTTCTGGATTTGGCCGATCCCCTTGTCATCGTTACGTTTAATGCCTTTTTGCTCGTTCTGTGCTGCAATATGACGTACCGGCTGAACGACAAGTTTTTCACGTACGAGCTTTCGGAGGCAGGCAAACGAACGTATAACGCGGTGCTGATTATCGGGCTGCTCGCAAGTCCGGCGCTGATGTATATGTCTTCCGTGTTCGGCAAGGACATCACGTGCGCCTTCCTGGGGCTGCTGTGCACCCAGCTTTTATTAAACCGTCGATACCTTTTGTTCATCATCGTCTTCTTCTATACGTCCATGCTCAGAGATTATTCGATCGTCTATATTTTATCCTTTTACTTGCTGTTCCGCCGAAACTTCAAGATCGCCTTGCTCATGCTCATCGGCGCACTAGGCGTGGTGTTCTTGAAGGTGGGGCCGACCGGGCTTCTGAATTCCTTCATGTTGACGGTCTTTCTGTTCATCTCTCCGAATCCGTTCAAAGCGCTCAATTGGGATATGGAGTTTGTGATGCGTACGGCGGAGGCGGTCTATATGATGATTTCCTTCGGACTGTCCATGATCGTGTTCTTGCGTCATAAGGAGACGCGTTCGTTTTTTGCGATGTGCCTTATTCTGCTGTTCACCTTCGGTTGCACGCTAGTGTTGGTCGGCTTCGTTACCGTGACCGAGCGGAATCTGGAGTACGGGGTAGGGACGATCGGGGATAACATGGTCCGGAAAAAGGTGCCTGTCGTGCCCATTCTCTACATGATGAACGCGTATACGCTCGCGTGGTTATTCAGGCCCAAAGCAGCGCAATCCAAGAAAGGAGAGGCTTGCCATCCGAGGAAGGGACAAATTTCATCGCTACAAAGGATTTCTGAACCTGCTAACGGCGCTGTTCTCGATCATACCGAAGCCTCTGCTCAAGAGCACGTGGCACGCGACCGACCTGCTGCCGGAGCCTTTGGGGCTCGCAACGCGCTACTGCCTTCTCAAACGGTTGATTCCAAAGTGCGGCGATAACGTATTCGTCGGCCGGTCCGTTGAGATTAAGCAATGGGAGAAGCTCTCCATCGGTAGCAATGTAAGCATACATAAACAGTGTTATCTGGATGCGGGGGGCGGCATTACGATCGATAACGACGTATCGATCGCGCACCAGACCTCGATGATTTCATTCGAGCACGCTTGGGATGACGCCGCCATGCCGATTCGCGACAACCCGGTCAAATACGCGCCGATCACGATTCAATCGGACGTCTGGATCGGCTGCGGATGCCGCATTCTGGCGGGCGTGGACATCGGCAGCAGGGCGGTGGTGGCCGCCGGAGCGGTCGTGACCAAGCCGGTGCCCCCGCATACCGTTGTCGGCGGAGTCCCGGCAAAACCTATTAAATCTATCTGAGAGGGTCGAGGACCATGAAGGTATTATGGGCGCATGACCATACGTTTTACTTTAACGATTCCGGGAAATTTTTTTCCAGCGGAAAGCTCCCCTACTCGGTGTGGGAACGGTATTTGACCGTATTTGACGAAATTACGGTGGCGTCCCGGGCAAAAAAAATATCTTCGGAAACGGAAATTGTGAATAAAAGCTTGTCGAGCGGCAAAAATGTGGAATTTGTCGTGCTGCCTTCCCTCAGCAATCCGGTGAACAAACTGACGAAAAAAGGCTATATCGAGCGCGTACTGACCGAATCGATCGCGCAGTCGGATGCGGTGATCGCCCGGCTACCAAGCGAAATCGGCTCGGAAGCGGTGGCGATCGCCAAGAAGCTCAAGAAGCCTTTTGCCGTGGAAATGGTTGCCTGCGCTTGGGATGCGCTGTGGAATTACGGCAATCTGCAAGGGAAGGCGTATGCACCTATTGCGACGCTGAAGACGAAAGCACAGGTGAAGGAAGCGCCGTTTGCGATCTACGTGACGAAGCAATTCCTGCAGCACCGGTATCCGAATACGAGCGGATATACCGAAGGCTGCTCGGATGTGGAAATTCCGGATCTGTGCCCCGAGGTGCTGGACCGCCGGCTCCGCAAAATCGAGGCCGGAGGGAAGCCTGTTATCCTGGGGCTGATCGGCAATCTGAACGGCAAAACGAAAGGCATTGCGACGGCGCTGGAGGCGTTGGCCCGGGTGAAGCCGAAGCTGCCGGCCTTTGAGTTCCGGGTGCTCGGCGGAGGCGACAAGGAGCCGTGGGAAGCGCTGGCAGCCAAATTCGGCTTGCAGGGACAGGTGCGGTTCGACGGCGTTCTGCAGAGTGGCGATGCCGTATTCGAATGGCTGGATCAAGTGGATCTTTACTTGCAGCCGAGCTTCCAGGAAGGCTTGCCGAGAGCGACGGTCGAGGCGATGAGCCGGGGATGTCCAGTCATCGGGTCGACAGCCGGGGGCATTCCGGAGCTTATCGATCCGCGGTATCTGCATAAGCCCGGCAATGACAAGCATCTGGCCCGGCTAATCGAGCAATATATCTCCGACACGCGTTGGATGAGCGAACAAGCGCAAGCCAACTATCGGAAAGCGGGGAACTATACGAAAAACCAGCTGGATCAGGAACGGCAAGAATTTTGGGAAAAGTTTTCTCAATTCGTGAAAGAAGGGAAGACGCAGCGATGAAAATTTTAGTCACCGGATCCGCAGGTTTTATCGGGTATCATCTATCGGTGAGGCTGCTTCAGGAAGGCTTCTCGGTGGTGGGAGTCGACTGCTTAAACGACTATTACGACGTCAGGCTGAAGGAGGACCGGTTAAAAGGGCTGCTCGAATATGACGCTTATGCTCATTACAACTTCGACCTGCACGACCAGAAGTCGCTCGATGCGTTGTTCGCTTCCCATGATTTTGCGGCGGTCGTTCATCTTGCAGCCCAAGCCGGCGTGCGGTATTCCATGGTCAATCCGGGGGCGTACATCGACTCCAACATCACCGGCTTCATGCATATGCTGGAGAGCTCCCGCAAGCATCGCATTCCGCATCTCATCTATGCCTCCTCCAGCTCGGTCTACGGAGCGAATGTGAAAATGCCGTTCTCCGTGACCGATGCGGTCAATCATCCGGTGAGCCTGTATGCGGCCACGAAAAAAGCGAACGAGCTGATGGCCCATACGTACAGTCACCTGTACGGGCTGCCGACGACAGGCTTGCGTTTCTTCACGGTGTACGGGCCTTGGGGCAGACCGGACATGGCGTATTTCTCGTTCACGAAGGCGATCATGGAGGGCAAGCCGATTCAAGTGTTTAACGAAGGCCAAATGATGCGCGATTTCACCTATATCGACGATATCGTGCAAGGCATCGTGCGCCTGCTCTTCCGTCCTCCGGTGCACAACGATAACTGGAACCGGATGGAGCCGGACCCGTCCTCCTCGTACGCGCCCTATAAAATTTATAATATCGGCAACAACCGGCCTATTCCTTTGATGAAGTTCATTCATACGATCGAGGAATGTCTCGGCAAAGAGGCGGTGATCGAATTCAAGCCGATGCAGCCCGGCGACGTGCAGGCGACGTATGCCGATATCGACGAGCTGGTGCGCGAAGTCGGCTTCACGCCCAAGATTAGCATCGAGACCGGAATTAAGGCGTTTACCAATTGGTACTGCCAATATTATCGCGAGGTAACCGTATGAAGAAGGTAGCTCATATTTGCACAAGCGCCATCTCCCATAAAATTTTGGCGGACAAGATGGCGGTGCTGCAGAAGGCGGAATATGAGGTTCATCTGATTTCGTCTCCCGACGGTTATGACGAGGAGTTCATGAAACGATACCGCCTGAAGCTCCATTTCGTGCCGATGAACCGGAAAATTCATGTTTTGGACGATCTTCGCTCGATCCTACAGATGCGTTCACTGCTTCGTCGCGAGCGGTTCGATATCGTTCATACGCATACGGCGAAGGCCGGACTGATCGGCCGGGTGGCCGGGTGGCTGGCCCGAACGCCGATGATCCTGCATACGAGCCACGGACTGCCGTTTTTCGACGGACAGAAATGGGTAGCCAGCTTCATCTACCGCAGCCTTGAGAGGCTGGGCGCGCGGTTCTGCGACGCGCTTTCCTCGCAAAACCGCGAGGATATGGAGAAGCTGCGGGAGCTGGCGCCGGGCAAGCCGGTCTACTACGAAGGGAACGGCGTCGACTTGAACCGGCTGGACGAGTTCCGCTACCGCATCGATCAGGCCGAGTTGGACCGGGTGCGGCAGGAAGCGCTCATTCCCGAAGGAAAGAAAATCATCCTGATGGCGGCCCGGCTTGAGCCCGTGAAAGATCATGCCTTCTTGCTGGAATCGCTTCGTCTGTTAAAAGACAAGCACGGAGATGATTTCTGCTGCGTCCTGGCCGGAAAAGGTCCGCTCGAAGCGGAAATCCGAAGGAAGATCATGGAGCTGGGCCTCGAGGAGGAAGTGAGGCTGATTGGGCATCAGAGCTATATTTACCCTTGGATCAAGCTGGCGGATATCGTCGTGCTCACGTCCGAGAAGGAAGGCATCCCCCGCTTTCTGATGGAAGCGATGGCTTTCTCCAAGCCGGCGGTAGGCAGCGACGTTCTCGGCACGAGAGAGCTGGTGAAGCATAACGAGACGGGATTTTTGGTCCCTTATAAGCAGCCCGAGCCGTTTGCCGACGCTCTGCACAAGCTGCTCACAAGCGACGAGCTACTGAAGCAATTCGGCAGTGAAGCGCGCAGCGTGATCGAGCGCGAATTTACGGAGCAGGCGGTCGTTGTTCGGCTGCACCGCATGTATGGGGAAATCGAGCAGAAGAAAACGGGCCGTAAACGAAAATCCGTGCAGCGCATCAAGCGCGTGCTCGATTTCACCGCTGCTCTGACGGCGGTCATCGCGTTCGCTCCCTTGTTCGTTCTTGTCGCCCTGCTGGTCCGCCTGAACCTGGGCTCGCCGGTGCTGTTTCGGCAGCAGCGTCCCGGGCTTCATGGCAAGCCGTTCCACGTGTACAAGTTCCGCACGATGAACGACCGCAAGGACAGCAAGGGCGAGCTGCTGCCGGACTCCGAACGGCTGACCACCTTCGGCAAGCTGCTGCGCAAAACAAGTATGGACGAGCTGCCTCAGCTGTTCAACGTGCTGCGCGGAGATATGAGTCTAATCGGGCCAAGGCCGCTCCTGATGGAATATTTGCCGTTATATACGGAGGAGCAGCAGAAGCGGCATTGGGTCCGTCCGGGCATTACCGGCTGGGCTCAGGTGAACGGAAGAAACGCGATCTCCTGGGAAGAGAAATTCGCGCTGGACGTATGGTATACCGACCACCCGTCGTTGATGCTGGATGCGAAAATTTTATGGATGACGGTGAAAAAAGTATTCCGTGCCGACGGCGTTCAACAGGCGGGACATGCCACGACGAGCAAATTTACGGGTAACCGGAAGGCGGAGGGATTCTAGCATGAAGAAGCTCGTCCTGATCGGCGGAGGCGGTCATGGAAAGGTCGTCCTCGATGTGATGCGGGCCCAGGGGGACTATGAACTGGCCGGAATCGGCGATGACAAGTATACGCACAGCTTTAGGCAGGACGGCATCCTTCACGGGCCGGTTGCTGACATGGCGGAGCTGCTGCAGGACGACGATTGCCGGCTGTTTATTGCCATCGGCAGCAATCGCACCCGCCGGGCCGTCATGGAACGGCTCGGGTACCCCGAATCTCGCTACGCGGTATTGATTCACCCGAGGGCGACGCTTGGAAGCGGGGTGACGATCGGCGGCGGTTCGGTCGTCATGCCGGGAGCCGTCATCAATCATGGCGCCAGGATCGGCGCTCAGTGCATCATCAACACCGGCGCCATCGTCGAGCACGAGAACGCGCTCGGAAGCTTCGTGCATATTTCTCCCTCCGCAGCCTTAGCCGGCGATGTCACGGTAGGAGACGGAACGCATATCGGGCTTGGCGCGAAAGTGATCGAAGGTTTAACGATAGGAAGCTGGAGCACGCTCGGAGCGGGAGCGGTTGCCATTGACGACATTCCGGCTCAATGCACGGCTGTAGGCGTACCCGCCAAACCAATCAAATTCGCTGATCAACCGGGTCAGCTTGCTCAGAGGAGGGCGTAGCGAAATGTCGCTGAATCAAAGGATTTACCTGTCTCCCCCGCATATGGGGCAAGAAGAGCAACAATGGGTGCAGCAAGCTTTCGCCACCAACTGGATCGCGCCGTTAGGGCCCAACGTCGATGTCTTTGAGAAAGAGATTGCCGGGTATGTCGGAGCCGACGGCGCTTTGGCTCTCAGCTCCGGTACGGCGGCCATCCATCTGGCTTTGCGCTTGCTCGGAGTCGGCGCCGGGGATACAGTGTTCTGCTCAAGCCTAACGTTTGTCGCCAGCGTAAATCCGGTGGTGTATCAAGGGGCGGAGCCGGTCTTCATCGACTCCGAGCCGGAAAGCTGGAATATGTCTCCGCAAGCGTTGGAGCGCGCGCTGTCCGCAGCCAAGCGTGCCGGGAAGCTTCCGAAAGCGGTCGTTGTCGTCAATCTGTACGGGCAAAGCGCAGACATGGACCCGCTGCTTGACTTATGCGACCAATACGGCGTTCCCGTCATCGAGGATGCCGCCGAATCGCTGGGCGCGACGTACAAAGGGCGGGCGAGCGGAACGCTGGGCAGGTTCGGAGTCTACTCGTTCAACGGCAACAAAATCATCACCACCTCCGGCGGAGGCATGCTGGTGTCGGACGACCTCGAAGCTTTGGAAAAGGCCAGATATTGGGCGACCCAGGCCCGGGACCCCGCACCGCATTACGAGCACAGCGAGGTCGGGTTCAACTACCGGATGAGCAACGTGCTCGCCGGCATCGGCATCGGTCAGCTTCATATGCTGCCGGAGCGAATCGAAACGAGACGCGCCATCTTTGCGGCCTATGCCGAAGCGCTGGGCTCCATGGAGGGCGTCGAGTTTATGCCGGAGGCGTCCTTCGGTCAAGCGACCCGGTGGCTGACGACACTGACTGTCGATCCGCAAGTTGCGGTAACGACGTCGGGGGACATCATCCGGGCGTTGGCGGAGGCGAACATCGAGTCCAGACCGGTATGGAAGCCGATGCATCTGCAACCGCTGTTCCAAGGCTGCGCCTATTATCCGCATCAGGAGGGGCATAGCGTATCCGACCGGCTGTTCGAGCAGGGCATTTGCCTGCCTTCCGGCTCCAGCCTGACCGAAACCGAGCAAGCGAAAGTGATTGAGATCGTCAAAACACTCGTATGCGGAGGTATGACTCATGAAATTGCGTAAAGCGATCATTCCTGCAGCGGGACTAGGAACGCGCTTCCTGCCTGCTACCAAAGCCCAACCGAAGGAAATGCTGCCGATTGTGGACAAGCCGACGATTCAATACATTATCGAAGAGGCGATTGCCTCCGGGATCGAAGATATCCTGATTATTAGCGGACGCGGAAAGCGGGCCATCGAAGATCACTTCGACAAGTCGTTCGAGCTGGAAGAAACGCTGTCGAAGAAGGGCAAGAACAAGGAGCTTGAGCAAATTCAAGCGATATCCGAGATGGCGAATATCCACTATATTCGTCAAAAAGAGCCGAAGGGCCTCGGTCACGCGATCTGGTGCGCGCGCAGCTTTGTCGGCGACGAGCCGTTTGCCGTTCTGCTAGGCGACGACATCGTGCAGTCCAGCGAGCCGTGCCTGAGCCAGCTCATTCGCGTGCATTCCCGGTATTCTTCTTCGGTGGTCGGTGTGCAAAAGGTGAACGACGAGGACGTGTCCAAATACGGGATCATCGCTCCCCGGGGATCGTCGATCGAGCCGGAGGTGTTCTTCCTGGAGACGCTGGTCGAGAAGCCTTCGAAAAAAGCTGCGCCTTCCAACTATGCCATCATGGGCCGGTACATTTTGACGCCGGACATTTTCGATATTTTGGAGAGTCTTCCTGCCGGTGCGGGCGGCGAAATCCAGCTGACGGACGCGCTGAAGCGATTGAACGAGAAAAGACCGGTCATCGCCTACAATTTCCAAGGGGCCCGGCACGACGTAGGGGACAAATTCGGCTTTATCAAAGCGACGTTGGACTTCGCGCTGCAGCGCGACGATCTGCGCAATGACGTGATGAACTATATCCGGACGCTGTATGAAAGTGAACCTTCATTTTACAGTAAGGTGGCGAAATAAGCTTATGCACAATATAACAGTGATTGGTACGGGATATGTCGGTCTGGTGTCGGGAACATGCTTTGCCGAAATGGGCAACCGCATCATCTGCTGCGATGTGAACAAGGATAAAATCGCCATGCTGCAAAACGGAGAGATTCCGATCTACGAGCCGGGCTTAAAGGAGCTTGTCGCGAAGAACGTGGCGGAAAACCGTCTCTTCTTCACCTCCGAAATCGGCGAAGCCATCGAAGATTCCGACATCATTTATATTGCGGTCGGCACGCCTATGGCGGAGAACGGCGAAGCGGATATGCGCTATGTGAAGGAAGTGGCCAAAACGATCGGCAAGCACTTGAACACGTACAAAATTATCGTCAACAAAAGTACGGTGCCGGTCGGTACGGGGGAGCTTGTCCGGACGATCGTCGCCAACAATAGGGCCAATGAACGCGTTCATTTTGACGTCGTGTCTAACCCTGAATTTCTGCGCGAAGGCTCGGCGATTGCGGATTGCATGAACATGGATCGGGCGGTAATCGGGGCGACGAGCGACAAGGCGGCCAAGGTCATTGCGAAGCTGCACGAACCGCTGCAGACGAAAATTTTCATTACGGACCTGCAAAGTGCGGAAATGATCAAATATGCGGCGAACGCCTTTCTGGCTACGAAAATTTCGTTTATCAACGCCATCGCCAATCTGTGCGAGCGGGTCGGAGCCGATGTAACTCAAGTGTCGGAAGGCATGGGGATGGACAGCCGGATCGGCGGGAAATTTTTGCAGGCCGGTATCGGCTACGGCGGCTCCTGCTTTCCGAAGGATACGTTTGCGCTCGCCCATATGGCCGATCAGGCCGGGTATGATTTTACGCTGCTGAAATCCGTCATCTCGACCAACGAGGCACAGCCGTACGTGATGCTGAAGAAGCTGCAGGATTTGTTCGGCGACTATGCCGGAAGGCGGATTGCGGTGCTCGGGCTTGCTTTTAAACCGAATACGGACGATATGCGCTGCGCTCCGTCGCTTGTCATTATCGACGAGCTGGTGAAAAAAGGCGCTATCGTGCAAGCGTACGATCCGATCGCCATTCCGAACGCCCGGGCGCTGCTGCCTGCCGAGGTGACCTATTGCGACAGCGTCGAGGCGGCGGTGACGGATTGCGACGTCTGCCTGATTTTAACCGAGTGGGATGAAATTGCGGGCATGGATCTGGCTTCCGTTCGTAAGCTGCTGAAATATCCGTTCATGATCGACGGGCGCAACTGCTTCTCGCTCCAGGAAATGTACGAACACGGCTTTGTTTACCATTCGGTTGGCAGGCCGGCAGTATTGACGGCTAGGAGTGAATCCCATCCGGTCAATTACTAAGCTCCTTTCCCTAGTTCCTGTGTTGCTGTGGACGCTGCTTATTTTTCACTTCTCTTCCCAGTCTTTCCATGAGCAGAGTATACAGCCAATTTTACATAAATGGTTCACGAAGGAGGGGATGCTTAGCGTCGTACCTGAAATGACCATTCACTATCATCATTCTACGATTGTAGCCAAGAAACAGCCGTTTGAATTTGTCGAGTTTTTGTTTCGAAAAGGTGCGCATTTGTTCATGTACGCGATGCTGGCAGTTTGTGCTTTGTTCGCGTTGATTCAAGCCCGATGGAAGCTTGGCTTCAAGATATTGCTTGCGATCATTTATGTGATTGGCATAGCTTCGGCGGATGAGTGGAATCAAGCGAGAAGTGTGGAGCGTACCAGCGCAATGCAGGATATTGTATTGGATTCAATCGGCGGATTCCTTGGTTTAGTGGTTCTCATCCTATGCCTGGCGATGTTCCGCAAAATTAGACGGAACAGTACGCTACGAAGAGGGGAGGTTCCATGAAGGCGAGAATGAAAAAGGTTTTAGTAGTCGGGACGGTGGTTGTATTGCTACTGCTTGCCGGCGGGTATTGGGCGCTTCATATGGTGCAGGAACGGATGATGGCGGCTCTTGCAAGTCTGGCGGAAGAAGCGCCGGCGAAAAGCCGTCCGGTGAACGATCCGGAGAAGCGGACGGAACCGGCGCATCAGGCTCCGGCCTCCGAGCAGCCTCCGGTACCGCAGCAGAAGCCGGCACAAGCCTCGAAGCCTGCCTCCGGGCAGGATGCCGTCCGTGCGCCGGGCGATTCCCCGGCACCGTCGAGGAAAGCGGAGCAGACTCAGACGTCGGCGCAGGCCCCGGCCACGGTTCCGCAGGCAGCCGGCAAGCCATCAGACCCGAAGTCGGGCAGCACAGGCTATAAGGCGGAAATATCCGCAGGCAAGGCGAAGGAAGTGCAGGATCAAATTTCGCTGTCCGAGCAAGTCAAAATCTCAACCGTACTGCTTAAAAAACTAAATGGAAATGATTTAAAACAATTACAAAATATGTTTGATAAAGGCGTTTCTTTGGAGGAAAAAAGGAAGGCCAAGGCCATGATCCTGGAAAAGCTTTCGGAAGAGGAGTACGACGAGCTGATTGCGATTGCTTCGAAATACGGTTTAAGCAAGGGCAAAAGCTACGAGGAGTCTCTTCAGGAGAAAAAATGAGCTCTGCATAACTTTGTAAAACTAAAGGAGAGAAAGCTATGAACAAAAGGAAAACCTTGTCGAAGTTTCTTGCGGTCGTGATCGCGGCAGCTTTGACGACACCGGTACTGTCTGCGCCGAAAGCCGAAGCGGCGTCGCTTACGTTCGAGAACCAGTCGCCACTAGTTAACTTCAACGGACCTACCGTGGTCAATCTGAACGTGTTCCTCGGAGAACAGTTCAATCTGGACAAATGGTTCGAGACGAATTTTGGCAACTGGGGCACTCCAAAACCGCCAAAGAAAGATAAGGAGAAGGAAAAGCAAGAAAAGGAAAGACTGGAGAAGGAAAAGCAGGAGCAAGAGAAGCAGGCGAAGGAACGGTTAGAGAAAGAAAAGCAAGAGAAAGAACGGTTAGAGAAGGAAAAACAGGAAAAAGAAAAGCAAGAGAAGGAAAAACAGGAGAAAGAGAAGCAAGAAAAAGAGAAGCAAGAAAAAGAAAAGCAAGATAAGGAAAACGGTAAGGGCAATGGGAAAGGCAATGGCAACGGTAACGGCAATGGAAACGGTAACGGCAACGGCAACGGCAACGGCAACGGCAATGGAAATGGCAACGGTAACGGCAATGGGAATGGAAACGGAAATGGAAACGGCAATGGTAACGGTAACGGTAACGGAAATGGCAACAAGGATAAAGAGTACAAGGAAATCACGAAAAACGCGACTCAACAGCTCATCCATCTCCGCAATGAAAGCAAGCAGGAATTGATGGGGATCGCCATTCAAGCCAAGATGGCGAAAAACTCCAAGGAAAGAGCAAGGCTTTACCAGCAGGGAGAAAATAAGTTTAACGAAAAATCAGCCCAATTCAACGCCATTATCGACAACGTAAGAAGTGAGCTGGAGTCCAAAGGCTTCAGCACGGATATCGTCAACGAATATCAAGACGAGTTCAACAAAGAAGTTCAATTGGGACAAAGCCTGCTGCAAAATCTCGCAAAATAAGTTTCAGGAAACCGGCGATTGCCTTCGGGCGTCGCCGGTTTTTTTCTTCCTCCGGCCGAAGAACACCGCATTCCAGGTATGAAATGTCAATGGGAACTGCAAACTACAGGTAGTTCACGATAAGGAGGGAATTCGAATGAGCCAAGTGAATGATAATACTGGCAACGCCGAACTGGAGGATCTGGGCACTCATGCGGCCGGGGCTACCGACCTGCACCAGACGCGGACGACCGACCAGGCGGTACAGATCGATCCGCCGGTTGCCGGAAGCCCAGGGCCGATTGACCGCCGCGAGGAACGCTTCGACGTGCAGAAGAACGAAGGTTCCGTTTAGTCTAGCAGCCTGAATAATGAAAAAACGAAGAACAGCGCACCGGAACGAGCCGGGCCTGTTCTTTTTGCGTTACTCCTCGTCGGCAAAAAGCTCCTTAAGCATGCGTTCGCGGTTATGCAGAAATTGCTTCATAATGATATAATGATCAGTTTCTTCCACATTTATGTGCTCGATTCCATCCGGCGTCAAATAATAAGCGAGCGCGTCCGGATAGCCCATCAGAATGGGCGAATGCGTCGAGATAATGAACTGTGAGTTCTTTTTGACCAGCGCGTGGATGCGGGCGAGCATGGACATTTGTTTCAAGGGAGACAACGCCGCCTCCGGCTCGTCCAGAATATACAGTCCATTGCCTCCGAATCGGTGAAGGAAAGCCGCAAAAAACGATTCGCCGTGCGACTGCTCGTGCAGTGACTTGCCCCCGTAGAAGTCGATGATTCGACCTCCGCCTAATGGCTCGCTATCCAACTGATCGATATTGGTCGCCAAGTTGTAGTAGGTTTCCGCCCGGAAGAAGAAGCCGTCCCTCGGCTTGCCGATCCCGCGCACCAAACGGATATGCCGGTGCAGCTCCGAGTGGGATTCGTGCGTCGCGAAATTGAAGTTCAAGCTGCCGCCTTCAGGATTGAAGCCCCAGGCAACGGCGATGGCTTCGAGCAGCGTGGACTTGCCCATGCCGTTCTCGCCGATGATGTAGGTGACCTTGGGATGGAAGCGCAAGGTGGTCAACTGGCGCAAAGCCGGGAGGTGAAACGGATATTTGGCGAAAGACGGCACGTTCTCCCGCAACAGCTCCATGCTTCTCACGAACGGATCTTTATCGTATATCCCCATAAGATAATGCCTCCTTCCGGCTTGTTCGTTGACTCTATTATACAGAAAAGCCGGCTGCTGCGTTACTATCGTAAGCTTGGATTCGGCGAACCGGCCTCGCTGGATGGGATGGCGCATCGAACTTCTTCGGTTTTGTAAAAAATACGGTTTTATGGAACAAACCGCCGATTCAGCGCGTCCAATACAACGTGAATAGATTAAGCCGAAACGGAGTGTGGGCTTAGAGATGGTGAATCGGACAAAAACCGGCTTTCGAATAGCGATAGGATTGGGCCTGCTGCTGGCTCTCATCGCCGGAGGCTGCCTATGGTCGTACGTTAGCCACAAGAGTACCGCTAAGCCGGGCGAAATGAAGCCGCTGCTGCATGTAAGCTCTGTCTCCGAAATGAAAGAGGCCTACGATGTCATTGTGACCGGCACCGATCCGGAAGGCGTGGCGGCCGCCGTCTCGGCAGCGCGCAACGGCCTGACCGTGCTGCTGGTGGACGGGCGGAACCGTGAGATTCTTGGCGGCTTGATGACGCTGGGTTGGTTGAACAGCCTGGATAACAACTATTCCCCCGAGTATATGTATTGAAAAAAGCAGCCGTCCCGTTTTAAAGGGAGACGACTGCTTTTTCGTTTGGATGAGAATCAAGCTTGATTATGGATTAAGTACGTAAACCTGCACATTCTGCATACCGAAGAGCTTGGCTTGAGCGCGGTTTTCCGGAAGGAAGATGTCGATCCTGTTACCTTTTATCGCGCCTCCGATATCTGTCGCTGTGGCATACAAGCCGTTAGCGGGCAGGCCCATATAGGAGTAGCCTTTGATCAATACCTTGGAACCGAGCGGAATGACCGAAGGATCTACGGCGATCGTTCCAAGACTCAAAGAGTTGCCCATATAATCGACCCCACCATATCCGCCGTTCTCTCCAGGAGAAGCGGTGTAAGCTGTCGCTTTGACTTCGATCATTTTGCTGTAAGCCGGTGCGGGCGCTTGGGAAGCGGTCTGAACGGCTGGGCTTGGGCGATACCAAGCGGGAGCGTGATAGCTGCCGTCGGCGCCGAGTATCGCGATGCGGTTCTGGTTGTCCCATTGCGTCTGGATGTCGAACGAATCCGAGATCAGCCGGACCGGCACGTAGACGCGACCGTCGACGAGTTCCGCGGCGCTTTCGATTTTCTCATGCTGCCCGTTAACCGTCACCGACTTATTGCCGGTCTGCAGCGAAAGCGTATTTTTATTGTCCTTGATTGTAACTTTGATTTCGGAACCGGCAGGCTCCCAATTGACCTGGTAGCCTAGTTTGTCCGCGACGACGCGCGCCGGAACTTGAAGCTTGTGATTCTCATCCACAAAAGGCTGGGCATCCGGAAACTGCACCAGCTTGTCGTTCACCTGAAGCTTGATATCCTCCGACAGACGCACCGGTTCATCGGCATAGGCAGCCGGAGCGCAGACGGGCAGTATCGCGGGCAGTGTGAACAGGCATGCAAGAAGCACGCTTTTTAAACCGAATTTCATATTCTATTTTCCCTCCTGTTAGCCTCCGAGGTTAGTTGTCGGGTTCGGGAAGAGGTATGCTCCCTAGCCTTCGAACCTCACGGTTCTGCGGCATTCACCCCATGTATTGCGTCCCCCGTACGTACACAAAATTTGCTGTGCGATTCGGCTTTTAGAATTTACCACAGGCTTGTTACCGTTATCAATACATAAAATCATCCAGTAGCTGCCGGAAAAAGCAGAAGCTTTTTCCTCCCGGGTAGGAATGCGGTACAATAAAAGAGTGTTCGGGGGCATCAGCTAATTTAGGACGGTCTTGGTCCCGAGAGAGGAGCAGCGCCATGTATAAGCGGGATTATATTTTACGGATGATCGAACAGGCGGCGGAAGTGCTGCATAAAGTGATGTTTCTTCGGCAGAACCAGCAGCTGCGGGAAGCGATGGAACTGCTGAACCAGGCGATGCGGCACCTGCTCGGCGTCGGCTCGAAGCTGATCCATGCGCTGTCGGTCAAGGATCTGCTTGCTCTGCTGTCCAAAGACGGTGAAGTCGATCAAGGGAAAGTGCTTGTATGCGGGGACATGCTCAACGCCCAGGCGGCTTTGTACGCGGACTCCGGAGAAGATGCGGCCGCTAGGGCGGCGGGGTCCAAATCGCTGGAGCTTCTGCTGACGGCCAGAGAGCTGGATGCGCGCGAAGAGCTGCGCGAGGAATTTGCAGATCGGATCGAGTCCGCGCTTGCCTTGGTTGGACGGGCTCCTATGTCTGCAAGCTTGCTGAAGGTGCTTATTCCTTATTATGAAGCTGGCGGCCGATACGGTCGGGCGGAGGATGCGATTTTCCATATGTTGGACGAATTGGAGCGATCGCAGGAAACGGAGGAGCGGCTCGAACAGCTCGGACTCGGCATTCGGATGTACGAACGATGGCTGGGCTTGGATTCGGCGGCGCTGGAGCAGGGCAACTTGTCGAAAGAAGAAGTGGAAGACGGCCTGAACGAGCTGATTCGCATAAAAAAGAACATTTTGGAGCAAGGATAAGCCGTACGCATTCTTGAGTGAAAATGCGAACTATTTCTGTTTTGAACAAAATAATGTTCGTCTTTTAGAGTTGACATGCGGTGTTAAAGACTGTTAAACTAAAGAGGATGAAAGCCTTAAAAAATCGAATAGTCTCGTATAAAGTCGGGAATATGGCCCGAAAGTTTCTACCCGAAAACCTTAAATTTTTGGACTACGAGTGAGCGAAGTTTCAGGGGTCGGCATAAGCATGCCAGACCTTAGCTTGCGCTTGTGGAGTATTCTTGTCGTCCTGCCGATAGACTGCGCTTGTCAGTACTATCCAATGGGCGTTTTGTTTTTTTTGCTTCTATAATATAGGGTCAAACATCGATGCGACCGACACGGAGGTTACCAATGTCTGTTCTTGTTGGAGTCATTATGGGCAGCCAGTCCGACTGGGAAACGATGAAGCATGCTTGCGACGTGCTGGACGAGCTCGAAGTGCCTTATGAAAAGAAAGTCGTCTCCGCTCACCGGACGCCCGACCTGATGTTCGAGTATGCGGCATCGGCGGCGGACCGCGGATTGAAGGTCATTATTGCGGGAGCCGGCGGCGCGGCGCATTTGCCGGGTATGGTGGCGGCGAAGACGGTACTGCCGGTGATCGGCGTGCCGGTGAAGTCATCGACGCTGAACGGCCTTGATTCGCTGCTGTCCATCGTCCAGATGCCGGGCGGTATTCCGGTCGGCACCGTGGCGATCGGCAATGCCGGTGCGACAAATGCAGGGCTGCTGGCCGCTCAAATGCTCGGAGCCTTCGATCCGGCGCTGCAGCGCAAAGTCGCGGAACGCCGCGAAAAGATCGCGCAAACCGTTATCGAAAAGAGCGTGCTGGAATGACGCGGCAGACCGAACAAAACCGAACGTACGACCCATCGAAAGTATTGCCCCCCGGCGCTGCGATCGGCGTGCTTGGAGGGGGACAGCTCGGGCGAATGATGGCTCTGGCGGGAAGCGGCATGGGGTATCGGTTCGTGACGCTGGACCCGACACCGGATTCGCCTTGCGGCCAAGTGGCCGACCGGCAAATCGTCGCGCCTTATCATGATGTCGATGCCGCCCGGCAGCTTGCGGAGCTGGCCGACGTCATCACGTACGAGTTCGAGAACGTGGACGCCGATGTCACCAAGCTGCTGATGGCCGAATCGTACGTGCCGCAAGGCAGCAAGCTGCTGTACACGACACAGCATCGGCTGCGCGAGAAGCGGGCGATTGAAGCCGCAGGCGTCAAGGTCGCGCCGTATGCCGAAATCGGCAGCGTGGAAGAACTGCGCGAAGCGGTCCGCCGCTTTGGTACGCCGTGCGTGCTGAAGACGGCGACGGGCGGGTACGACGGCAAAGGGCAGTGGGTCATCCGCTCGCTGGACGAAGTGCAGGAGGCGTACGATACGCTAAGCCGGGCCCGGACGGAACTGGTGCTGGAGCAGTTCGTGCATTTCACGAAGGAGCTGTCGGTCATTGCGGCCCGCAGCCCGCGCGGAGAGGTTAAAGCTTTTCCCGCTGCGGAGAATGTGCATGTGAACAACATTCTGCACTTGTCCGTCGTACCGGCGAGAGTACCGGAAGAGGTGCAGCGGGAAGCGGAGCGGATGGCGCTGCGGATTGCCGAGGAGCTGGATGTGATCGGCCTTATCGCCGTCGAGCTGTTCCTTACCGCGGATGGAGAGCTATTCGTCAACGAATTGGCGCCGCGTCCGCATAACTCCGGCCACTATACGATGGAGGCGTGCCGGACTTCGCAGTTCGAGCAGCATGTGCGGGCGATCGTGAACCTGCCGCTTGGAGACCCGGGGCTGATGACGCCGGTCGTCATGGTCAATGTGCTGGGCGAGCATGTGCAGCCGCTGCTGGACTGGATCGCCAAGCCGGAAGCGGAGCAGGTGCCGGGCGTGACGGCGAAGGTGCATTTGTACGGGAAGCAGGAGGCCAAAGCCGGCCGCAAGATGGGCCATGTGAATCTGCTCGCGACGTCGCATGAGGCGGCTTTTCGCTGGATAGAGGCTTCAAAAATATGGGACGCTATATAAATAAGAACGGTTCGGATTGAGTATTGTTAACCGGATAAAAGCGGAGGATGGAGAAACCATGATCGAACGTTATACGAGACCTGAGATGGGCGGCATTTGGACGGAAGAAAACAAATTTAAGGCATGGCTCGAAGTCGAGATTCTTTCCTGCGAAGCGTGGGCGGAGCTGGGCGTAATCCCGAAGGAAGACGTCGTCGAGTTGCGCAAAAACGCGGGCTTCAACATCGACCGCATCTACGAAATCGAGCAGGAGACGCGCCACGATGTGATCGCCTTCACGCGTGCGGTATCCGAGACGGTCGGACCGGAGCGGAAATGGGTGCACTACGGCTTGACTTCTACGGACGTGGTCGATACCGCGCTCGGTTACTTGCTGAAGCAGGCCAACACGATTTTGGAAAAGGACCTGCTCAACTTCATTGAGATTTTGAAGGACAAGGCGGTCGCTTACAAAGATACGCCGATGATGGGACGGACGCACGGCGTGCATGCCGAGCCGACGACGTTTGGGCTGAAAATGGCGCTGTGGTACGAGGAAATGAAGCGCAACCTGGACCGTTTCCGCTTTGCGGCGGACGGCGTGCAGTTCGGCAAAATTTCCGGCGCGGTCGGCACGTACGCGAACATCGATCCGTTCGTCGAGGAATTTGTGTGCGGCAAGCTCGGCACGAAGCCGGCGCCGATCTCCACACAGACACTGCAGCGCGACCGTCACGCGGAGTACATGGCGACGCTGGCGCTGATCGCGACCTCGCTTGATAAATTCGCAACAGAAATCCGCGGACTGCAAAAGAGCGAATTCCGCGAGGTGGAGGAGCCGTTCGCCAAGGGGCAAAAAGGTTCGTCTGCGATGCCGCACAAGCGCAATCCGATCGGCTGCGAAAGCATTTCCGGACTGGCGCGGGTCATCCGCGGCCACATGGTTTCCGCTTACGAGAACGTGACGCTGTGGCATGAGCGCGATATCTCGCACTCCTCGGTCGAGCGGATCATTTTGCCGGATGCGACGATCCTGCTCAACTATATGCTGAACCGCCTGGGCAACATCGTGAAGAACCTGACGGTGTTCCCGGAAAACATGAAGCGCAACATGCAGAGCACGTACGGCGTACCGTTCTCCGGCCGCGTCATGACGAAGCTGATCGACAAAGGCTTCAGCCGCGAGCAAGCGTACGACACGGTGCAGCCGCGCGCGATGCAGGCTTGGGAAGAGCAGCGCTCGTTCCGCGACATTATCGAGAACACGCCGGCGATCCGGGAGCATCTGAGCCTGGAAGAGATCGAGGACGCGTTCAATCCGAGCTGGCATTTGAAGCATGTTGATACGATTTTCAAGCGTCTCGGCTTGAGCTGATCTAAACGGGGGAGGCCTGACGAAGCGATGAGTGGAACGACGACAACGGCCATTTCGAGCGCCGAGCCTTATGTGAAGGCGCCGCTGCTCTACAAAGGCAAGGTCCGGGAGCTGTACGATCTCGGCGAGCACTACCTGATCGCGGTCACCGACCGCATCTCCGCGTTCGACTGGGTGCTGAGCCCGGCGGTATCGGATAAAGGCAACGTGCTGAATTCGCTCAGCCGCTTCTGGTTCGAGCAGACGGTAGGCATCCAGCCGAATCATCTGGTGCATGCCGACGTGGACCGGCTCGGGGAGCTGGTCACGGACCGCGAGATCATGAAGGACCGGTTCATGGTCACGAAAAAGGCGCAGCGGATCGACATCGAATGCGTCGTGCGCGGCTATATTACCGGCGGCGGTTGGCGGCAGTACCAGAAAACCGGCGAAGTGAACGGGCACAAGCTGCCGGCGGGCATGCGCAAGAACGAGCGGTTTCCGCAGCCGATTTTCACGCCTGCCGCGAAGAACGACGTCGGCCACGACGAAGACATCACGATCGAGCGGATGACCGAGCTGGTCGGCGCGGAGCTGACACAGCAGCTTCAAGAGATTAGCATTCGGCTGTACGAGTTTGCACGGGAATTTTGCGAGGCGCGCGGCATTATTTTGGCGGATACGAAGTTCGAATTCGGTCTTATTGACGGCGAAATCATCTTGATTGACGAAATTTTTACGCCGGATTCCTCCCGCTTCTGGGACAAAAGCAAGTACGAGCTCGACATCGAGATCGACGGCATGGACAAAGAACCGGTCCGGACCTATTTGTCCGGCACCGATTGGGACAAAAACAGCGAGCCGGACCCGCTGCCACCCCATGTGGTGGAGGAGACTTCCCGGCGTTACCGCGATATCTATAACCGTTTGGTGCAAGGGTAAGCTGGCTTGCCGGGGCGGTAAGCCGCCGCTCCGCGGATAATGCACTTCAGGATAGGCCCAAAATGATTAACTTAATGTGGGAGGTACTTTTCCTAATGTTCAAAGCAACGGTATACGTAACGATTAAGCAAAGCGTTCTGGATGTGCAAGGAACCGCCGTACAGGGCGCGCTCCACTCGATGGGCTTCGATGAAGTGGAGAAGGTGAGAATCGGTAAATATTTGGAAGTGGAACTGAACACAAACGACCGGGCTGCGGCGGAAGAACGGTTGAAAGCGATGTGCGAGAAGCTGCTCGCGAACACCGTAATCGAGGATTACCGTTTCGAGCTGGTACAGGGTTAATCAAAAGGAGGCGCGCGTGATGAATTTCGCGGTGTTGGTATTCCCCGGCTCCAACTGCGATATCGACTGCTACAAGGCGGTAGAGGATACGATCGGACAGCCAGTGGATTACGTATGGCATACGGAAACGGACTTATCGAAATATGATTGCATTCTTATTCCCGGCGGCTTCTCGTACGGCGACTACCTGCGCTGCGGCGCGATTGCCCGTTTTGCTCCGGTGATGAGCGCTTTGGTGAAAGCGGCGGAGGAAGGAAAATACATCCTGGGCATTTGCAATGGATTCCAGATTTTGCTGGAATCAGGTCTGCTGCCAGGGGGGATGCTGCGTAACCGGTCGCTCAAATTCCGCTGCCACGCAGCGATGCTGCAGGTAGAAAATACGAACACGCCGTTTACTTCGGACTATGCGAAGGGCGAGCTGATCAACATTCCGATCGCCCACGGCGAAGGCAACTATTATTGTGACGAGGCGACGCTGGCGGAGCTGAAAGCGAATAACCAGATCGTGTTCCGTTACGAAGCGGGCAACAATCCGAACGGCTCGGTCGACGATATTGCCGGCATTTGCAACCGGGCGGGCAACGTGCTGGGCATGATGCCGCATCCGGAGCGGGCGGTACACGAACTGCTCGGCTCGGCGGACGGACGGAAGATGTTTACATCGATTTTGAGCACCTGGAGGGAGAAGCATGGCGCAGCAGCTATCGGCTAAGGAACCAACGGCAGAGCAAATTGCCGAGCAGCAGATTTATAAGCAGTTCGGCGTATCGGATGCGGAATATGACAAAATTTGCGGGTTTTTGGGCCGGAAGCCGAACTACGTCGAGATCGGCGTATTCAGCGTCATGTGGTCCGAGCACTGTTCCTATAAAAATTCGAAAGCGGTTCTCCGCAAATTCCCGACAAGCGGACCCCGCGTCCTGATGGGACCGGGCGAAGGCGCGGGCATCGTTGATATCGGTGACAACCAAGCGGTTGTGTTCAAAATCGAAAGCCATAACCACCCTTCGGCGGTCGAGCCATACCAAGGCGCGGCGACGGGAGTCGGCGGCATTATCCGCGACATTTTCTCGATGGGCGCAAGACCGGTGGCGGTATTGAACAGCTTGCGCTTCGGTCGTCTTACCAATGAGCGCGTCAAATATTTGTTCGAACACGTCGTTTCGGGTATTGCCGGGTACGGGAACTGTATCGGCATCCCGACGGTCGGCGGCGAAGTCATGTTCGACGAGAGCTATGAAGGCAACCCGCTCGTCAATGCGATGTGCGTCGGTCTGATCGATCACGACAAGATCCAAAAGGGCGTCGCCAAAGGTGTTGGCAACCCGGTCTTCTACGTCGGACCGGCGACGGGACGCGACGGCATTCACGGCGCGACGTTCGCTTCCGAAGATTTGACGGCGGAGTCCGAAGCGAAGCGTTCCGCAGTTCAGGTCGGCGATCCGTTCATGGAGAAGCTCGTGCTGGAAGCGTGCCTGGAGCTGATCAACTCCGGCATCGTCATCGGCATTCAGGATATGGGTGCCGCAGGCTTGACCTGCTCCAGCTCGGAGATGGCGAGCAAGGCCGGCAACGGCATGGAGCTGTATCTGGACGAGGTGCCGCAGCGCGAGGAAGGCATGACGCCTTACGAAATGATGCTGTCGGAGTCGCAGGAGCGGATGCTGTTCGTCGTGAAGCCGGAGCATGAGGCTCAGGCGAAAGCGATTTTCGAGCGTTGGGGGCTGCACTGCGCGAAGGTGGGCAAAGTGACCGACGACGGCAACCTGAAGCTGTATCATAAAGGCGAACTGGTCGGCGACATGCCGGTCAAAGCGCTCGTAGACGATTGCCCGATGTATCACAAGCCTTCCGCGGTACCGGCTTATTATGAAGAGAACGGCAAGATCGATACGCTTCGTTACCCGGAAGTGACGGATTTGAACGGCGCGCTCAAGCAGGTGCTGGCTTCCCCTACGGTAGCGAACAAAGAATGGATTTATAACCAATACGATTATATGGTACGTACCAGCACGGCGGTTCAGCCGGGTTCCGACGCGGCAGTCGTAACGATCCGCGGCTCCCGCAAGGCGCTGTCCATGTCCACGGATTGCAACGGACGCTTTGTATATCTCGATCCGGAAGTCGGCGGCCGCATCGCCGTTGCGGAAGCAGCGCGCAACAACGTCTGCTCCGGCGCGGAGCCGCTGGCGATTACGGACAACCTGAACTTCGGCAGCCCGGAGAAGCCGGAAATTTTCTGGCAGCTGGAGAAATCGGTCGACGGCATGGCCGAAGCTTGCCGCAAGCTGAATACGCCGGTCATTGGTGGCAACGTCAGCTTGTACAACGAGAACGCCAAAGGCGCGATTTATCCGACGCCGGTCGTCGGGATGGTCGGCTTGGTGCATGACACCGACCATATTACGACGCAGGGCTTTAAGCGTGAAGGCGACGTGATCCTGCTGCTGGGCGAGACGAAGGCGGAGCTGGGCGGCAGCGAGTTCCAATATGTCGTACACGGCGTCACGGAAGGCCGTCCGCCGCAAATCGATTTGGACGTGGAAAAAGCGCTGCTGGATGCCGTGCTGTCGGCGATTCAGCAAGGGCTTGTCGCATCCGCGCACGATCTGTCCGAAGGCGGACTGGCCGTCGCGCTGGCCGAGAGCTGCATGAGCGGCCGTCTCGGTGCGAAAGCGAACTTCGCTTCGGAGCTGCGCCCGGATATCGCGCTGTTCAGCGAGAGCCAATCCCGCCTTCTGCTTAGTGCCGCTCCGGACAAAGCCGAAGCGCTGCAAAAGCTTCTGATAGAGCGCGGCGTGCCGGTGCAAACGCTAGGTACGGTCGGCGGCAGCTCGCTGCAGCTTCAAGTCAATGGAAAACCGGTTATTGATGCATCTGTGACGGAACTAGAAAAGGTTTGGAAGGATGCGATTCCATGTCTGATGAACAGCTGATCGGCGGACAGGGACAAGAGGCAGCGAAAATCGTTCGTTCGGCATCCGGAGAGGCTACGCCGCTCTGGACCGGACGCTACTATAACGAAGGCCATACCGGCCAAGACAGCTTTATGGACAAGCTGGGGGAAGAGTGCGGAGTTTTCGGCGTATTCGGGCATTCCGAAGCCGCTTCGCTCTCGTACTACGGCCTCCATGCGCTGCAGCACCGCGGGCAGGAAAGCGCGGGCATCTGCGTAGCGAACGGCGAGTCGTTTCATTATCATCGCGGCATGGGGCTTGTGAAGGAAGTGTTCAACAACGACAACCTCGCCCCCATGACCGGGAGCGCTTCGATCGGACATGTGCGTTATTCGACGTCAGGCGAAAGCAAGCTGGCCAATGCGCAGCCGCTCGTGTTCAAATACCGTGGCGGCGATCTGGCGATTGCTACGAACGGCAACTTGACCAATGCGCCGCAAATTAAGGAGCAGCTGGAAAAAGAAGGGTCGATTTTCCAAACGACCAGCGATACGGAAGTCGTAGCGCACTTGATCGCCCGGTCGAAGCAGAACGATATCGTCTCCGCCGTGAAGGAGACGCTGCTCCGGGTGGAGGGCGCGTATGCGTTTATGTTTTTGACGAAGGACAAGCTGATCGTCGCGCGGGACCCGCACGGCTTGAGGCCTTTTGTGATCGGCCGTCTTGGCAACGCGTGGCTGTTTGCTTCCGAATCCTGTGCGTTCGACACGGTCGGCGGCAAGTATTACCGCGACGTCGAGCCGGGCGAGCTGCTGGTGCTGGACTTCAAAACCGGCGCGGTGACGGAAGACCGGTTCTCGCCGATCAAGCAGCGTGCGATCTGCGCGATGGAATACATTTATTTTGCCCGGCCGGACAGCGACATCGACGAGACGAACATCCATTCCGCGCGCAAGCGGATGGGACGCCAGCTGGCGATCGAAGCGTTCGTCGACGCCGACATTGTCACCGGGGTGCCGGATTCCAGCATTTCCGCCGCGATCGGCTACGCGGAGCAAACGGGCATTCCGTATGAGCTCGGCCTGATCAAAAACCGCTACACCGGCCGGACGTTCATCCAGCCGAGTCAGGAGCTGCGCGAGCAGGGCGTCAAGATGAAGCTGTCGGCGGTGCGCAGTATCGTCGAAGGCAAACGCGTCGTCATGATCGACGACTCCATCGTGCGCGGCACAACCTCGCTGCGCATCGTCAACCTGCTGCGCGAGGCAGGCGCGAAGGAAGTGCACGTGCGGATCAGCTCGCCGCCGTTTGCGAACCCGTGCTTCTACGGTATCGACACGCCGAGCCGCAAAGAGCTGATCGCCGCGGTCAAATCGGTGGAGGAGATCCGCGAGGCGATCAACGCCGATTCGCTGCATTTTCTCAGCAAAGATGGACTGCTCACGGCTATTGGCCGTCCGAACGTGGAAGTCAACCGCGGGCTGTGTACGGCCTGCTTCGACAACCGCTATCCGACGCCGGTGCCCGACGAAGCCGCTCTTGGCTGCGGCTGCGATTAGGCGGCAACGCCGCAAGCATGTTTTTGACCTAACCCGGCGGTCCCGGGCTGCCCGGACCGCCTTTTTACGATAGCGCAGATTTTCCTGCGCAAAATTTTTTGACGGAGCGCTTAGGCGGAGGTTCGTGTGTCTGCCGGAGAGTCCACGTGCCGCCTTTGAAAACGGGTTATTTCCACTGCGAATATCAATGAAGATAACCCGTTTTCAAGAGCGGCCGCAGGCAGACAGCACGAACTGGAGCCGGAACAAGCGCAGCCAACCACTTTTGGGGAGGAACAATCCAAGTGTCCGATGCATACAAACAAGCCGGTGTCGATATCGCGGCCGGCAACGAAGCGGTAGAGCGCATGAAGAAGCACGTCAAGACGACCTTCCGTCCGGAAGTGCTGACAGATCTCGGCGGCTTCGGCGCGCTGTTCGGCCTGAACAAAGACAAGTACGAAGAGCCGGTGCTCGTTTCCGGCACGGACGGTGTCGGCACGAAGCTGAAAATCGCTTTTGCGATGGACAAGCACGATACCATCGGCATCGATGCCGTGGCGATGTGCGTGAACGATATTGTCGTGCAGGGCGCGGAACCGCTCTTTTTCCTCGATTATCTTGCCTGCGACAAGGTCATTCCGGAAAAAATCGAAGCGATCGTTAAAGGTATCAGCGACGGCTGCGTGCAGTCGGGCTGTGCGCTGATCGGCGGCGAAACCGCGGAAATGCCGGGGATGTACGGCGAAGGTGAGTACGATATCGCGGGCTTTACGGTCGGCATCGTCGACAAGAAGAAAATTATCGACGGCTCCACGATTCGTCCCGGCGATGTGGTTCTGGGGCTCGCATCGAGCGGCGTCCACAGCAACGGCTTCTCGCTCGTTCGGAAGCTGCTGCTGGAAGACAAGGGTTACAGCTTGCACGATACGATCGACGAGCTGGGCGGCCGTCTGGGCGATACGCTGCTCGTACCGACGAAGCTTTACGTCAAGCCGGTGCTGGCGGTGCTCGAAGAGGTATCGATTAAAGGAATGGCGCACATTACCGGAGGCGGCTTCCTGGAGAACATTCCGCGTGTACTGCCGGAAGGCGTTAACGTTGAGATCGATTACGGCTCCTGGCCGATTTTGCCGATTTTTCAATTGATGCAGCGGGAAGGCGGCATCAGCAACAACGATATGTTCCGGACGTTCAACATGGGGATCGGCATGGTCGTCATCGTGGCGGAAGAGCAGGCTGCACGGGCTGCCGAGCTATTCGCGCAGCATGGTGAGAAAGCCTATACACTCGGCCGCGTAACGGCAGGGGAGCGTATAGTTACATTTACCGGGGCGGTCGTATGAGAACCGAACCGTTGCGTATTGCCGTCTTCGCCTCGGGCAGCGGAAGCAACTTCCAAGCGATAGCGGATGCGGCAAAAGCAGGCCGGCTCGATGCGCGCATCGAGCTTTTGGTCTGTGACCGGCCGAATGCAGGGGTAGTCGAACGGGCCAAGCAGATCGACGTGCCTGTTCATACGTTTCGTCCGAAGGACTACGATTCGCGCGAAACGTATGAGCGGGAAATTTTGACAATGTTACAGCAAAAGCAAGTCGAACTTGTCGTTCTCGCAGGGTATATGCGCATTGTGACCAAAGTACTGGTAGACGCGTATTGGGGACGCATGCTGAATATTCACCCTTCGCTGCTGCCATCGTTCCCGGGTCTCGATGCCGTAGGGCAGGCGCTGCGGCACGGGGTCAAGGTGATCGGCGTGACCGTTCATCTTGTCGACGGGGGCCTCGACAGCGGACCGATTTTGGCGCAGCACGCCCTAGACATTGAACCTGGCGATACGGAGGCTTCCGTCTCCGAACGAATCCACCGCATCGAACACCGATTGTACCCCGAAGTGATACAGGCGATTGCCATGGGAAGCATCCGCTTGGAGGATGCTGCCAATAAACCTAAGGAGGACGGGACCGCACCATGAGCCAAACGACGAATCAAACGGAAGTATTGGAGCTCCGTTACGGAATGAACCCGCATCAAAAGCAGGCGAAGCTGATCGGAGAAGGGACGCTGCCGATTAAGGTAGTGAACGGTGATCCCGGCTTCATCAATCTGCTGGACGCTTTTAACGGCTTCCAGCTCGCACGGGAGCTGCGCCGCGCAACGGGGCTGCCTGCTGCCGCCTCGTTCAAGCATGTAAGCCCGGCCGGAGCAGCCGTAGCTGCGCCGCTGACGCCCGAGCTGAAGAAAGCTTACTTCGTGGAAGGCTTGGAGCTGTCGCCGCTCGCGACCGCTTATGCACGGGCACGTGGCGCCGACCGCATGTCCTCATTCGGCGATGCCGCTGCGCTCAGCGATATTGTGGACGCCTCGACGGCGCAGCTGTTGAAGCGGGAGGTGTCCGACTTGGTCGTGGCCCCGGGATATACCGATGAAGCGCTGGAGATTCTCCGCGCCAAGAAAAACGGCGGCTACCTGATTCTCCAAATCGATCCGGATTTCGTTCCGAATCCGGTCGAAACCCGTACGCTGCTCGGCATGACGCTGCAGCAGGAGCGCAACGATGCCGTCATCGACGAAACGGCGCTGGAACGCATCGTGACGAACAACAAAGAGCTTCCGGAGAACGCGAAGCGCGATCTTCTCATTGCGCTCGTTACGCTGAAATATACGCAATCCAACTCGATCTGCTACACGCTGGACGGCCAAACGATCGGAATCGGCGCCGGTCAGCAATCGCGCATTCACTGTACCCGTCTGGCGGGTGACAAAGCGGACCGCTGGTTCCTTCGCCAGCATCCGACGGCGCTGAACATGGCCTTCCGTCAAGGGCTTTCCCGCGCGGAGCAAAACAACGCCATCGATCTGTGGCTGGAAGAAGAGCTGACGCCGGTGGAGCAGGCGGCTTGGGAAGCTTGCTTCGAGCAAGTGCCGGCACGTCTGACGCGCGAAGAGAAACGCGAATGGCTGAGCAAGCTGCGGGGCGTTTCTTACGGCTCCGACGCCTTCCTGCCGTTCCGCGACAATCTGGACCGTGCCAGCCGCAGCGGCGTCAAGTACGTCGTGCAGGCAGGCAGCTCGATGCGCGACGAAGAAGTCGTGAAAGCGGCCAACGATTACGGCATGGTGATGGCTTATTCGGGAGTCCGTTTGTTCCACCATTAAGAAACGAAGCAGGCATTGCACAGCACTGTCCAAGCTTATGCTTACGAAGCGAGCATTGCTTTCACAAATGCTCTGAGGAGGAATACTCAAGTGTCGACGAATAGAGCCGCGCAAGCGGAGCAATATTTTCAAAGTTTGCGGCAAAATGTGTACCCGGGCCGCGGCATCGTGATCGGCCAGACGCCGGACGGCACCCGACTTGTGCAGGTGTACTGGATCATGGGGCGCAGCGAGAACAGCCGCAATCGCGTATTTATCCAAGAGGCCAACGGATTTGTCCGCACCGAAGCGAAGGACCCGGCGAAGCTCACCGATCCGTCGCTCATCATTTACTACCCGGTAAAGCACGCGAACGGCGCGCATATCGTCACGAACGGCGATCAGACCGATACGATTCACGAGGCGCTGCTTTCCGGCAGCACGTTCGAAGCCGCGCTGGCCACCCGGACGTACGAGCCGGATGCGCCGAATTTTACGCCGCGAATCAGCGGGTTGATCGATGTGAACGACGGACAGTTTGCCTATAAGCTGTCGATCCTAAAATCGAGTGGCAACACGGAGGATCAGACCCTTCGTCATACGTATACGTACGAGAAGGCGTTGCCGGGCTACGGCCACTGCATCCACACATACGCCGGCGACGGGAACCCGCTGCCTTCGTTCCAGGGCGAACCGGCACTTGTACCGATTGCCAGCGACGACATCTGGCTAATCGCGGATGCCTACTGGCAGGCGCTGAATGACGAGAACCGTATCTCGCTGCTCGTCAAAACGATTCAGATCGAAAGCGGAGAGACCGAGCTGCTGATCGTCAACAAAGAATAGGAGGAGCCTCAACGTGCGGATACTGGTTGTAGGTGGCGGCGGCCGCGAGCATGCGATATGCTGGGCGCTGAAGAAAAGCCCCAAGGTCACGGAACTGTACTGTGCGCCGGGGAACGGGGGCATCGCGTCGGTTGCCGAATGCGTCGCGATTCAAGTGAACCAATTTGAGGAAATTGCGCAGTTTGCGATCGACCATACGATCGATCTGGTCGTCATCGGTCCGGACGATCCGCTATCCGAAGGCATCGTCGATCATTTGGAAGCGAAAGGTCTGACCGTATTCGGACCCCGTCAAAATGCGGCGATTATCGAAGGCAGCAAAGTATTCACCAAGCAGCTGCTGAGAAAATATAACATCCCGACGGCCGCTTATGAGTCGTTCGAGCGGTACGAGGACGCGGTCGCTTATTTGCGCCGGCAGCAAGCGCCGATCGTCATTAAAGCGGACGGCCTCGCGGCAGGCAAAGGGGTCGTCGTGGCGCAGACGCTGGATGAAGCGGAAAAAGCGCTGCACGACATCATGGTTGCCAAGGTATTCGGCGAATCCGGCAACCAAGTCGTGATCGAGGAATTCCTCACCGGCCAGGAAATGTCGATTCTCTCGTTCGTCGACGGCGAAACGGTGTGCCCGATGGTGCCTGCACAGGACCATAAGGCCGTCTACGATAACGACAAGGGACCAAACACCGGCGGTATGGGCACCTACAGCCCGCTGCCGCACATCCCGCAAGCCGTGATCGACGAGTCGATCGAGACGATCATTAAGCCGACGGCCAAAGCGATGGTCGCCGAAGGGCGGCCGTTCCGCGGCGTACTGTTCGCAGGCCTGATGCTGACGCCGAACGGACCGAAGACCATCGAGTTTAACGCCCGCTTCGGCGACCCCGAGACACAGGTCGTGCTGCCGCGGCTGAAAACCGATTTGCTGGATATTTTCCTTGCTGCGGTCAACGGAAGGCTGGATCAGATGGAGATTGAATGGAGCGAGGAAGCGGCCGTTTGCGTCATTTTGGCGTCTGAAGGCTATCCGGCTTCGTATCCGAAAGGACTTCCGATCGAAGGCTTGGAGGACGTGCAAGAGTCGATCGTATTCCACGCGGGAACGGCCGTCAAGGACGGCGCAATTGTGACCAACGGCGGCCGCGTGTTGGGCGTGACCGCGCTTGGCCGCGATATTGCCGAGGCCCGCGCCAAAGCGTATGCGGATGCCGATCGCATTCGATTCCAAGGCAAGCACAATCGTACGGACATTGCGAAGAAAGCGCTCGTGTAAATGCGAACCGGGGTAAAGGAAACGTTCCTTTGCCCCGTTTTTTTTGCGTGCGGCGAAGCCTTACCTGCTACTTGCGTCCGCTACCTTTAATCATGATTTTGTCCCAATTTCGATAAACGTAAAAAACAGCCCATATCGCTCCGACTACCAATATCCCCGACAGCCAATAGTTATGCACGTAATAGGAAAAAGCGCGCAAGGCTATTCCTCCCAGTCCATTTTCGAATTAGTGTTCCCTAACCGCGGAAAAATAAAGCGCCTGACTCCTTTAAAGGAGAGGCGCTTATTCGGTATCTTTATTATTTCCCGGCAACCGCGAGCTTCGGAGTCGCCGCTTGGGCTGCCAGAGGCTGCTTGCCTCTGCCGAAAGGAACAACCATCGGCGTGCCGAACAGCGGGTCCTCGACGATTCGTGATTCCAGCTCGAACACGCTGCGGATCAAGTCTTCGTTGACGATATCCTGCGGCTGTCCTTCGGCCCATACTTTACGGTCTTTGATAGCTACGATGTTATGTGCATAGCGACAGGCAAGGTTAATGTCATGAAGCACCATGACGATGGTGCGCTGCTCGCTTTCGTTCAGCTCGTACAGCAGATCGAGTACTTCGATTTGGTGCGCCAGATCGAGGTACGTCGTCGGTTCGTCAAGCAAGATCGTCGGCGTGCCTTGCGCCAGCGTCATGGCGATCCAGGCCCGCTGCCGCTGGCCGCCGGACAAGGAATCGACCGTACGCTCGGCGAGCGGCTTCATATGCGTCAACTCAAGCGCGCGCTGTACCATGGCTTCGTCTTCCTTGGACCACTGCTGGAGCCAGCTTTGATACGGGTAGCGGCCCTGCTTGACTAGCTGCAGTACCGTCAAGCCTTCCGGAGCCGCGGGGCCTTGCGGAAGAATCGCCATGCGTCTGGCGACTTCCTTGGTGGACATCGTCGCAATGTTGCTGCCGTCGAGCACCACTTGTCCGCTCTGCGGCTTGAGCAGCCGGGCCAGAGAGCGGAGCAGCGTCGATTTGCCGCAGCCGTTGCCGCCGATAAACACCGTTATTTTTCCTTTTGGGATTTTGATGTTCAGCTCTTGAAAAATGCACGTATCCCCATAACAGAGGCACAGGTCGTTCGATTGGATGGCAGTCATAAAATCTTCTCCTTCGGTCTCAGAGCCCGGCGATAAGCAGACATGACACAGACGGAACGTTGTCGACAGTGTAGGACGACTCCCCGTTCCGCTTGGCATAGGCCGGGCTTCTCTGTTTTACATGGTGTCCGTGTTCAAGGCTTCGCATCGATATCGACTGGTTATTAACCTAGTTAACGGTTGCGGCTGCGGTACAGCAAATAGACGAAGAACGGCGCGCCGATGCAAGCGGTGAATACGCCGGCAGGAATATCGAGCGGTGCAAACAGCGTCCGGCCGGCGAGGTCGGACAGCAGCAGCACGATCGCTCCGATGAGCGCCGATACCGGCACCAGCGCGCCGAAGGCCGGGCCGACGAGCTTGCGGGCCATATGCGGCGCCATCAAGCCGATGAAGCCGATCGCTCCACCGAACGCTACGGCGGCTCCGCCCAAAGCAACGCTGAGCAGCAGAAGTAGGAACCGCTGGCGCTGGACGGCGCTGCCTACACTGCGGGCGACTTCTTCGCCAAGCTCCTGGATGTTGACATGCCGCGAATAGATAATAATCAGCGGCAGCAGCACAATAAACCAAGGCAGCAGCGGCGTGACGGACTTCTCCCAAGATACGCCGTAAATGCTTCCGGTCATGAACGTAAGCGATTGGTTCGCCAGAACGACGGGACCGGAAATTAACATCATATACGAGATCGAGCTCATAGCCGCCGCGAAGCCGATGCCGATCAGCACGAGCCGGAGCGGGGTCACGCCGTCTCCTTTCCACGAAAGGGCATAGACGACGAACGTAGCAATGAAGGCCCCGGCGATGGCGAATACCGGCAGCAGATGAATCGTAATTTTGTCCGAGAAAAAGAAAAAGAACGAGACGGCCCCGAGCGTTCCGCCCCCGGTCATGCCGACCGTATCGGGCGAAGCCAGCGAGTTGCGCACGACGCCTTGCAGAATGGCCCCGGCCACCGCGAGCGACGCTCCGATGAGCACGGCCATCAGAATGCGCGGCAGTCGAAGCGAGCGGACGATCATCTCGCTGGAATCGTCTCCGAAGCCGAAGACCGAACGGACGACTTCGCCCGGCGGAATGTAGACGCTGCCGATGCCGGTGCTGAGAATCATGACGGCAATCGCGACAAACAGCAGCAATAACGTGACGGCCAGCGCTCTTTTGCTGACAAGATACGAGAAAGCTTTTCCGCGGACGACAAAGTACCGGCTGGATTGACGGCTCATGACAGCTGCCCTCCTTTGCGCGCGATATACACGAAGAAGGGGACGCCAATCAGGGCGGTCGTGACACCGACGGGAACTTCCTTCGGCATGGCGATGAACCGCGCCCCGACGTCGGCGCTAACCAGCAGCAGCGCACCGAGCACGGCGCAGTAAGGAATGAGCCAGCGGTGGTCGATGCCTACCAGATAGCGGACGATATGCGGCACGATGATGCCGACGAATACGACCGGTCCCGCTACGGATACGGCGCCGCCGGCAAGCAGTACGATGACGACGGCCGCCGCGGCTTTGACAAGCAGGGTACGTTGGCCGAGCCCTTTGGCGACGTCCTCGCCCATGGCGAGCACGTTGATTTGCGGCGAGAGGAGCAGGGCTCCTACCAAGGCCGCGAGCATATAAGGAAGAACCGCGTTAAGCATCTCCATTGTCCGTCCGGCCACCGAGCCGACGAGCCAGAACAGCACTTGATCGAACGCTTTGCCGCTGCCGAGCAGGATGCCTTGGGTCAGCGACGCGAAGAAGGCGGTGACGGCCGACCCGGCGAGCGTAATCTTGATCGGGGTCAGGCCGTCGCGCCCGATCGAACCGAGAAAGTAGACGCCCCCGGCGCTAACGGCCGCCCCCAGAAACGCGATCCAGGTATACCGGGTCATGCCCGAAACGTCGAACAGGGCAACGGATAAAACAATGGCAAACGCCGCTCCGGCATTGACGCCGAAAATACTCGGCGATGCGAGCGGATTGCGGGTAATGGCTTGCATCAGCGCACCGGCTACGGCGAGGCTTGCGCCGACTGCGGCGGCGATAAATGCCCGGGGCACGCGCGCCGTCTGGATAATAATATGCTCGTTGGAGCCGTCGAACTGCGTATAGGACGCGATAACGCGATCCCATGAATAATAGTTAAGGCCGAACATGACGCTGGCCGCCATAGCCAGAGCGAGCAGTACGAGCGCTGCGATCAGGCCGATGATTTTGGAAGAGCGACGATGAAGTGGATTGTGCATAAAAAAATAGCCTGCTTCCTGTCTTAACCTATAGTATAAACGCTTTATTTCATTGTATGAGAACCATTATCAACTGTCAATGAATCTGAGAATCGTTATCATAAAATAGTTGACAAGCAAGCCGCTGCTCAGTAATATTAACCAAGTAAATGATAATGATTATCAATTATTTATGGCATTCGCAATTATAATGAAGACATCAAGAACAACCAGAGATCAGGAGGTCGCATATGTTTTCCCTTAACCGGTCATTTCGTCTAAAACCGGCGGCGCTGCTTGCCGTCGTCTTATTATTGTCCGTCTGGCTGACGGCCTGCGGTGAGAAGCCCGCAGCGCAGTCGGGTGCCAAATCCGGAGAAGCTGCGGCACCGGCCCAAGCGGACGGTAAGCGCAAAGTCAAGCATGCCATGCGCGAAACCGAGGTTCCGGCAAACCCGCAGAAGGTCGTCATTTTGACCAACGAAGGGACGGAGGCGCTGCTTGCGCTCGGCGTGAAGCCGATCGGCGCGGTGCAATCGTACACCGGCAATCCGTGGTTCGATCATATCAAAGCCGATATGGAAGGCGTCAAAGTGGTCGGCGGCGAGCAGCAGCCGAACCTGGAGCTGATCGCATCGCTCAAGCCCGATCTCATCATCGGCAACAAAATGCGCCACGAAAAAATTTACGACCAGCTCAAAGCCATCGCGCCGACCGTCTATTCGGAAACACTGCGCGGCGAATGGAAAGACAACTTCAAGCTGTATGCGGACGCACTGAACAAAAAAGCCGAGGGCGAGAAGATCATCGCCGCATTCGATAAGCGGATCGAGGACTTCAAGCAAAAAGCCGGCAGCAAGTTGAGCGAGAAAGTGGCCGTCGTCCGCTTCATGGGCGGCAAAACCCGTTACTACTACGGCAATATGTTTACCGGCGTTATCTTTAAGCAAATCGGCATTGCCCGCTCCGATGCCAAGAACGACGAGAAGGCGTTCGAGGACATTACGAAAGAACGGCTGACGGAGCTGGAAGCCGCCGACCGGGTCATCTATTTCACCTATGAGACCGGCGACGGCAAAGGAACCAAGCAGGAAGAAGAATGGATGAACGATCCGCTCTGGAAAAACTTGAAGGTCGTCAAAAACAATAAAGTGTTCAAAGTGGACGATGTCATTTGGAATACGGCGGGCGGCGTCAAAGCTGCCAACCTGATGTTGGACGGCTTGTACAAAATGTATGACGTGAAGCCTTAAACACCCATAGCAGCACCCGGACCGGCCGTCGAATCAGACGGCCGGCTTTTTTGCATTCTGTAATTTATTGGTGCTATCCCCTTGGAAGTTCGTGTATAATGATGTCGAATATGTGGGGCAGGAGGAGCGATCAATGATTTCATTTGAAAGGCCGATGGGGATCGGTGCGATTTTGGACAGGAGCTTTCAGATCTACCGCAAGCATTTTACGGTGACGTTCTTGCTGATGCTGCTGTTTTTCGGCCCGCTTTATCTTTTGCAAAACCTGGTGCTCTTCGATGTGAGCAGCGTTTCGCTCCTTCCGGAATCCGGGGAAACGATTGCCGATTCGATAGACCGCTTCGCCGAAGCCAGCGGATCGGGCGACGAACTGCGTATAGGGTTGCTGTTGTTTTCGTTCTTGCTGATGCCATTATACATGCTGGCCGTATTTCCGGCAGCGATCTCGTCACAGCTTCATCTGGTCCGCGCCGCCGCCGATGGAGCTTCCGTGGGCTTCAAAGAGCTGTTGAGAAGCTCGTTTTCCCGTTATTGGCCGATGGTAGGAAATACGCTGCTGTTCGGATTGATTCTCATGGGCGTATATATGGCGATCTCTACTGCTGTCGTGTTCGGGGTTATTATTGTCGCCGCGGTAACGATCGGCATCGGCGCCGGCATTTCCGAACTGGGTTCCGATCCGTTCGGCAGCAGCATCGTGCTGGTTGTTTTGCTGGTCGGTATGTATTTGCTGGTTGCGCTGCTGGTGATGGCAGGGATCGGCTTTTTCGCTATCCGTTTCGGCTTTTATTTGCCGGTCGTGGCGCTGGAGGGCGCCCGTTCGTCGCTAAGCCGAAGTTGGAGGCTGACCAAAGGGAACTTTTGGCGTATATTCGGCATTTACCTCGTCCTGTCGATTATTTACGGCGTCTTTATGATGGGGGCCTATGCGCTTCTGATCGCGGTATTCAAATTGTCTCTGCTCGGCCAATTGATTTACATTGTGCTGACGCTGCTGATCACGCCGATCTATATGATCCCTTATGCGGTGACGTACTTCGATTTGCGGGTGCGCAATGAGGGGGCTGATCTGGAGCAGATGCTTGCCGCCGGTCAGTCGTACGGGTCATACAACGGCCAGTCGGGAGAAATGGGATATGCGTCCGGTTCCGTGCAAGCCGGCGGCTCTGCCTATGCTGCGGAAGCCGGGGCAGGGCACACTGCGGACGAAGCGGCGCGAGAGGCGGCAGCAGGGCACACGAGCGGAGCTGTGCAGGACCGAGTCGGATCTGCCGGGGAAGCCGTCCGCGCTCCGGACTTGACTACGCCTGCCGGACGGGAAAACGGAAGTCCCGAGGACCCGTCGCCGGAACGCGAGTCGGCCGATGCCAACGGTTCGAAGGAGCCGGAAAAGAAAGATGAATAGCGACGATTGGAAAGCGGAAAAAAAACAGCTGGAAAGCATTCTGGAACGCGACGAATACACGGCGTATTTGCGAGGCGACGGACGGAATCCCGTCATCGAGTGGCTGGAGCGGATGTGGCGAAAGGTGATGGACTTGTTCCCGGACATGTCCGTTCCGCCCGGCACTCCGAAGGTGCTCGCCTACGTCCTGCTCGGTCTGCTGCTTGCCGTCCTTGTGGCGGCCATCGTCTGGCTTGTGCGCGGCCTGATCCTTCTTCGCCGCAGCCGACGGCGCAGCGTGTTCCGCAGTGCTGCGGAGCTGGACCGCTCCTTCGCCGCATTGCTCCGGGAAGCGGAGCAATGTGCAGCGGAGGGCGATTATCCGGAGGCGGTACGCCGGACGTTTCTGGCGATGCTTCTGCTGATGGACGAACGCGAATGGGTGCGAGCGGAGCGGTGGAAGACGAACCGCGAATATGCGGAGGAGCTGTACGAGCGGCAGCCGGGGGCGGTCGAGTCGTTCAAGCAGGCCGCTTCTTTGTTCGAGCTCGTCTATTACGGAGGCGGTACGGCGGGAGCGCACGAATACGGACGGATGACCGAGCTGTTGGCGCCGTACCGGCGGGAGGAGGCGGGTTATGTTTAAGCGGAACAAGCTGCAGATCGCTTTGGCGGTCAGCATCGTCGCCTTTCTGCTGTTCGGATACGTTCTGGTCAAGCCTGATCTGCCGGATCTTCCTCCGTATCTGTCGACTTCTGCCGACCGCGACGGTACCAAAGCGGTATTTACGATGCTGAAGGAGCAGGGCGCACCCGTCAAAGCCTGGAAACAGCCTTGGCG
Organism: Paenibacillus tyrphae; assembly: GCF_000722545.1. Lineage (GTDB taxonomy): Bacteria > Bacillota > Bacilli > Paenibacillales > NBRC-103111 > Paenibacillus_G > Paenibacillus_G tyrfis. The sequence goes on along the minus strand of NZ_JNVM01000019.1, from coordinate 92,217 downwards.
GTCTCTGCCAAGCGGGGGGCGTCATAAGCTGATCGTCATTCAACCGTATACGCTGGGGGCCAAGGAATGGGAAGAGATCCGCACGTGGGTAAGCGGGGGCAATGAGCTCGTGCTGTTTCATGACGCGCCGGCAGAAATGGATGGATTCTCCCTTACGAAGACGGGGGAAGGTGGTTCCGGCGCTGTGGCGATCACCGACTTGACAGGTCAGTTGGGAACTGGGCTCAGCGGGAAGGTGGCATCCGCTTACCGCCTGAAGGAAGCGCCGGGCATGAAACCGCTGCTGAAGGATGAGCGCGGCATTATTGCGGGACGCACGGAAGTCGGGCAGGGCAGCATGACGCTGCTTCTCGTCCCGGAGTGGATGAGGAACGACCGCATTTTGGAGTATTCGCATTTTGAGCTGATCCGGCCGTACATACAGACAAGCCCGGATACCGGGGGGCTATGGTTCGACGAGTATCATCACGGGCTTTACGAAAAGCCGGGCCTGCTTGCGGTATATCCCGGCTGGCTGCTCGCGGTGCTGCTGCAGCTGACGCTCGGAGCGCTGCTGTGGCTCTGGATGAAGGGCGTACGCTTCGGGCCGGCTTATACGCCGCGCGCATGGATGGTGCGGCGCGGGGACGAGACGCTGCTCGCCGCCGCAGGGTGGTACGAGCGCCGCGAGCTGGCGCGGGAAGCGCTGGCACACCAAGCGAGATATATCCGCGGGCTCATGCGCGAGCGATGGGGCGTACGCCTCGATGCGACCGTAACGCAGGTGCTTGCGGCCGCCAAGCCGCACTTGAGCAAGGGGGAGCTGGAGCAGCTTGCGGCGGTGATGCGAAGCTGGCAGGCCGCCGAGGAAGTGGCGAGCTATTCGCCGAAGCAGTTCGAGAAAGACAGCCGGATGGCCGATGGCGTGATCCGTAGACTGGAGAGGGAGTGAGCCGATTGCAGCAGTTGCTGGAACAGATGGAGAAGAGCGTGATCGGACAGCGGCACAATATTCGTCTGCTGCTGACCGCTTTTTTGGCCGGGGGGCATGTGTTGCTGGAAGGAGTTCCCGGGCTTGGAAAAACGAAAATGGTACGCACGCTTGCCGAATTGACGGACGGTTCGTTCAGCCGGGTGCAGTTCACGCCGGACATGATGCCGAGCGACATTACCGGCAGCGTGATTTTCAATATGAAAGACAACGAATTCCAGACGGTCCGCGGTCCGGTCTTTACGAACCTGCTGCTGGCCGACGAAATTAACCGTACGCCTCCGAAAACGCAAGCCGCTCTGCTGGAAGCGATGGAGGAGCGGCAGGTGACGATTCAGGGTACGACGTACCGTCTGCCCGATCCGTTCTTCGTCGTCGCGACGCAGAACCCGGTGGAGTACGAAGGCACGTATCCACTGCCTGAAGCGCAATTGGACCGCTTTTTATTCAAGCTGACCGTATCGTATCCGAATTTGGAATCGGAGCTTGCGATTTTAAAAGAACACGTTCCTTTCTTCGCCGCTGCGGAGAGGAAGGAGAACGCCGCGTTCTCGCTGGACCGGTTGAAGCAGCTTCGTACGGAGATGCAAGAGGTAGTCGTGCAGGACAGTCTGGTCGAATATATTGCCGTGATCATCCGCAAAACCCGCGAAGACAAGCGGCTCCTGCTCGGGGCGAGCCCGCGGGCGGGGATTGCGCTTATGACAGCGGCCCGTGCCTGGGCGCTGCTGGACGGGCGCAGCTTCGTCACGCCGGACGATATTAAGACCGTAGCCGTTCCGGCGCTGCGGCACCGTCTGCTGCTAACGCCGCAGGTTGAATTGGAGGGAGAGACCGGTGACCACTTCATCCAGGAAACGCTGGCCACGATTCCGGTCCCTCGTTGACGCGCTTGAGAAGCGTCTGATCGTGCCGACGCCGCGCATGGCCCTGCTGACAGGCGCGGGGGCGGTTCTTGTAGGCGTGGGTTATGCCGCCGGGAGCGGGGCTGGAGCCGCTGTGCAGTGGCTTGTCTGCGGCGTGCTGCTCGGCCTGAGCGTGCTCGATCTGTCGCTGCTCCCCAGGCGGCGCAGCTTGCGCGTCAGCCGCAGCCTCCCCGGGCAGGCCGATATCGGCAGCCCGTTCGAGGTGACGGTGCGCGCGGAAGCCCCGCAGCCGGTATCCTTGAGGCTGACGATGGCCGACGACCTGCCGCAGACGTTCGTTACGCCGGGAGAGCCGCTGACGACGGCCTGGGGAGGGAAGGCGGCGGAAATCCGCTACAGGACGCTGGGCCGCGAGCGGGGAGAATATCATTTTCGCTCGGTATGGCTCCGGCTGAGAGGGCGGATCGGGCTGTGGGAGAAGCAGGCGCGTCTGGAGCTGGAGCAGACGATCCGCATTTATCCCGATATGTCGGGGGTTCGCGGCATTTTATCTTCGATGCAAAATCAGCTGACGCTGGAAGGAAGGCGGATTTACCGGAAGGAGCGGTCCGGCTCGGAGTTTCACGCGATTCGCGAATACGTCCCCGATGACGACCCGCGGTTCGTCAACTGGAGAGCGTCGGCGCGGTCCCGTACGCTGATGACGAACGTATTCCGCCCGGAACGGGGCAAGGTCGTCACCATCCTGCTGGACTGCGGACGCATGATGGGGATCGAGCTGGACGGCCGGACCAAGCTGGACGTGTCGCTCGAAGCGGCGCTGGCGCTTGCCGCCGTAGCGCTCAAGCAGGGGGATAAGGTAGGACTGCTCGCCTTCTCGAACCGGGTGAAGGCGTATGTGCCGCCGGACAGCGGACTTCTCCATCTGCAGACGCTGACGGCGGCAGTCTACAACCTGCAGAGCGACTTTGTGGAAGCCAGTTACAGTACGGCCCTGCAGCATTTGCTGCGCGTGCAAAAGAAACGGAGCCTGACCGTCCTGTTCTCCGATATGGACAATTATATGTTCGAGGAGGGGCTGCGTCCGCTGCTGATGCGGCTGAAGCGGCAACACCGGATCTTGCTGCTCGGGCTGCGGGATGAAGTGCTGCAGCGGTGGGCGTCGGCCGAGACGGCAGGTAGGCGCCAAGCTTATGTAAAAAGCGTGGCGCACAAGTTCACCGTCGACCGGCAAACGGTTGCTGCGGAGATGGCCGCCGGCGGGATCGACATCGTGGACGTTCCCGTCGGGCAGCTGGCTTGGACGGCGGTTAACCGGTATCTGGACCTTAAATCGAACGATTCGATATAGAGGCCGGGGAGGAGAAGAGGTCCGCCGTCCTCGTTCCGGCTTCGTCCCTTGGGACAGTGTCTTCGGCTATAAGCTGCGTATGCTTGCGTTCATTCAAACGTCCGTAAGCGACATACAGTGCCAGAGCAATCAGTGTGGCGCCCGCGACGATGTACTTCGTTTCCAGAGACAACCCGGATGGCGTAATATAGCCTTCGATAATCCCGGCGATAACGAACAGCGGAATCGTGCCGACCATCAGGAGCGCCGATTCCTTGACGGAGCGCAGAAACATATATTTTCGCGTATACGGTCCGGGGTTAATCATCCGGTAGCCCATATACAAGCCGGAGCCCCCGGCAATGAAGATGGCGGTCAGCTCGATGACGCCGTGCGGCAAAATGTACGCCCAGAACACGTAGCTTTTGCCGGATTGCCAAAAGACGGCGGTTAGCGCGCCGATCAGGATGCCGTTGTAGGACAGCACGTAGACCGTCAGCAGCCCGAAGGTGATGCCGCTCACAAACGCAAGAACGGCGACACGGATGTTGTTGGTCATGATGGACGTGGACATGACGGCGCTTTGCACTTCGCCGTGGTTTTTGCCCACCGCTTCGGGATTGATGCCGTCGGCCATCTCGGGGGATACGAGTGCGTACAGGTTCAGCGGGTCCTGCCAGACGGCCGCGAAGCCGGACAGCGCTCCGACCATAAACAGCAGAAACGCAAGCGCAATGAACCGTTTGCGTTCCAGCACGTAGCCGATAAACCGGCGCTTGAAAAAATCGCCGAGCCGATGGGACGTTTTCCACTGTTCGGCATGCAGGGCATGGTGCGCCCGCGCTACGAGCTGATTGAGGTAAAGCCCGATCTCGTCGCCGGGGTAGTACGTTTGCGCGTAGGCCAGATGTGCGGAGGCCGTCCGGTACAAGAAGGTCAGCCGGTCGACCTGCGGGGCCTGTACCGTGCGGCGCTTTTTCTCGAATAGGGTCAGCAGTCCGTCAAGCTCGGTCCATACGGGCTTGTGCTCGCGGATAAAGCGCTGGATGTTCATGGGTGCGAACGATCTCCTTCCGTCTCTCGAATAGTTCAATATTACCACAAAAATGGAAAGGAGGAGCGGGGAAATGAACGAAGTTCATATCAGGGAAGCGTCAATCGTGACGCCGGAGCATGTCCGGCTCCAGTTTCGGACGGCGGGCATCGGCAGCCGGACGGCCGCTCAGCTTATAGACAATCTACTGCTGCTGGCAGCTTTCGGGGCAATCAGCCTGCTGATCGGTTTGATCCTGATGCTGCTGGACATCGGCTTGGACGATGCGCTTGGGGAATATGCCGCTGCTTTCCTGATCGTGCTCAGCTTTTTATTAATCGGCGGCTACTACGCGTTGGCAGAATATTATATGGGCGGGCATACGTTCGGCAAAAAATGGCTGGGCCTGCGCGTCATTCAAGAGAACGGCCAGCCGGTAACGCTGTTGTCGGCCATCATCCGCAATTTTTTCCGGCTGATCGATTTCCTGCCATCCTTTTACTTTGTCGGCATGCTGTGGATGTTCTTCCATCCGATGGACAAACGGATCGGCGACCTGGCCGCAGGCACGCTCGTCATCCGGGATATGCAGCATGAGCGGCTTGCTCTTCGCAAGCGGACTCAGAAGTGGCTGGACAAGAATCGCATTCGCCTGACGTATGAGCTGAAGCTGTCCGAAGCGTTCCGCAAGCGGATCGAGCGGGAGGATTGGCTGCTGCTGTCCACGTTCGTGGAACGCCTTCCCTCGCTGGATAAGTTCAAGCGCGAGGAGCTCTCCTGGCAGGTAGCCGAGCGGCTCGGAACCAAGCTGGAGCTGGAACGGGAGCTGTATGTGGCCCAATCGACGGCTTTTTTGATCGAGCTGTACGTACAGTTGTCGGAGGAATGGACGCTGTAAGCGAGGTTGGGAGCGGCAAAAAATTTTTTGCGTAGGGATGAATAAGGACGAAAGGGAGCATGCATACTAAAATGGGCTAAATGAGAAGCCAACGATTTCCAGAAAGCATGCCAAGGAGGAATTTCGTCCATGTTCAACGCTACTCAGCAATTGAACCATTGCCAGCAAATGATTCAACAATTGATCCAGCAAACGGATCAAGCGAGCGCGAATTATCAGCAGCTGCTCCAGCAAGAGCAGCAAAATGCGCAGCAGCTGCAAATTTTGTCGCAGCGCGAGCAGCATGCGGTGCAAGTGATCCAAACGGCGCTGCAAGGCCACCAGACGGCAGTACAGCAAATGCAGCAAATGGCGCAAATCTGCAATCAGCTGGAGCAGACGCTCGTACACTTGAATCAGGCGAGCTTTCAAGCACAGCAAAATCAAAACTTCGCCCGCAGCAACTTCTATCAATAATTGGGCAAATGCGGAACAGAGCCGGCTCTCGGGATGATGGGACGGCTCTGTTTTGTCGTTCAGAACGGGGCATAAGCGGATTTGACAAAAGTAACTGTTATTATTATAATTACAGTAAGCGAACGGAGAGAAGGGAGCCGCCCGGTGAACAGCGAATTTACGATTGCCGTCCACAGCCTCGTGCTGCTCGCCTATCGGCCGGATCATATGGCCACCAGCGATATGATCGCCCACAATGTGGATACGCATCCGGCCCGTGTACGCAAGGTGATGGGCTGTCTGCGCAAGCAGGGGTACGTGACGACCAAGGAAGGCAGCGGCGGAGGATTTGCGTTAAACTGCCGTCCGGACGAGGTCACGCTTGCCGAGATTTACCGCGCCACGTCGTTCGGTTCGATCAAGCCGTCCTGGTGCTCGGGGAATGTGGAGGAAGACTGCCTCGTCGCGTGCAATATGACCGAGGTGATGGATCATATATTCACGGAAGCAGAGGAGCAGATGCTAATGTACCTCCAGCGGCTGACGATTCAAGACGTACTGGAACGCGTCCTCGCGAAGCAGCAGAGAAAGAGCTAATTTTTTTTAACGCAACTGTTATCAAAATAGTTTCAGTCGTTTCAGAGACTTCATAACCGTTTAATGGTGTTAAAAAGGGAGGGTGATCAACATGGCGGCTGCAAATCATGGGCTGATTCGGGAAGGCGATTGGGTTAGCGGGACTTCCTGGAAGGACGAAAGGTTTATCGGATATGTCGAATGGACGGACGGAAATGGCGCGCTGCGGGTTCGGATTACGCAATGCGACCGCACCGAAGCGGTAGGCTTTGTGACGGAGGCCCGGCAGTCGAAAGTAACCCGGCTGCCCGAGCCCGACGGGCTGTCCGCGGATGAAGCGGCGCTGCACGATTTGATCGAGCTGGCGCTGCAAACCCGGGATCAGGCATGGTTTGAAGAATTGAGCGCCATGCTGCCCTCGGCGTCCGCGCAAGCGGCGGGAGAGCGGAAGCCGAGTCCTCCCGGACCGAGCGGGTGGAAGGCTCCGGCTTCCCGGTTTCCGTTCAGATTCAATCTGGAAAACCTGCGTTAAACTTAAAAATTAAACTAAGGAGTGGTTGAGATGGCTATTGTCAATGTGAAAGATGCGGAATTTAAGGATGCGATCCAAGAAGGTGTCGTGCTGGTCGATTTCTGGGCGCCTTGGTGCGGCCCCTGCAAAATGATCGCCCCGGTACTTGAAGAACTGAATGGCAAGCTCGGCGATACATTGAAGATCGCGAAGGTAAACGTAGACGACAATCCGGAAACGGCCGGACAATACGGCGTGATGAGCATTCCGACGCTGAAGCTGTTCAAAAACGGCGTCGAGGTCGGTACGCAAGTAGGTCTCCGTCCGCTGACGGAGCTGGAAGCTTGGGTACAAGCGCAGCTGTAATGATAGCGATAAAAAGGCCCCTTCGGAAATGAGGGGCCTTTTGCTTTAGGCTAGCGCTGCGCTTTAGTCTTCCGATTCGTCGCCGTAAATAAATCGCTCGACCTGCCGCAGCTTCTCTTCCGAGAGGGGGCCCGCGTTATCGAACGAGAGAATCGATGAGGCCGGCAGCTTCCAGCGGATTTCCCGAACCGCAAGGGAGCGGCTGAAATCGCTCCAGTTCTCCAGCTTCCATGCATCCAGGGCCAAGCCTCGACCTCGAATGCGCTCGCGGTAATGCTCTTCGCCGGGAAGCGATACGAGGATCGCTTTGACGTCCACATCGCGCAGCGACGCGCCGATCCGCAGCAGTTCCTTCTCCGGCCATACCGGATCTTCGAGCTCACGGGTAAACGGGCCGATGACGAAGGCATTCATGCCGAGGTCCACGTTTTCCAGGGCGGCGTCCATCGTGATGCGGTAGCCCAGATCCCGGCAGCGTATTTTGTAAACGTCGGAATCGCGGTCATTCGGGTCAAGCCCGGAGAGGGTCATAATCGCCTCCGATGCGGGCCGGGATAAGGTGTCCATATCAAACAAAGCCGCATGGCGTCTGCGGACCAAGGCTTTGGCCAAGGTCGTCTTGCCCGCGCCGGCGGGACCCAGGAAAAATACGAGCTTGCGCATGTCATGCCTCCTGTCCTGCTTCTTTTGCAATCTATCGTATCACAAACACGGAGGATAACGGTAACAACCGATTTTCTTTAACAAGATACGGATGGTCTAGGATGCAATTGGCGTATCATTCAAATAATTGGAATTTGGGGGATACAGGGTTTACGAAACGATGCGCATATACTATAATGAAAATCACAAGTAAACAGTTTTGCTGTGAGAAGATGAGAACAGCCATCGTCCAAAGTGGAGCTTTCCACATTTCGGATCATGGCTGTTTTTTGTCTTATCCTGGAAAGGAGGGGCTCTTCATGCAAGGGCTCGGGTGCAAAACATATTGATCTATGATCAATTAAGTGGGGAAGTCTTTCTTTAAAGCACATGTTTGAAAGGGTTTACAAAACAAAACATAATGCCAGGAGGTAGGCCGATGACTCCGTTTATGGGGGAATTGCTGGGGACGATGCTTTTAATTTTATTCGGCGATGGGGTATGCGCCGGAGTGAGTCTGAACAAATCCAAAGCGCAGAACTCGGGCTGGATTGTCATTGCGATGGGCTGGGGGCTCGCGCTTGCCATTGCGATTTTTGTGGTCGGCCGGATCAGCGGCGCGCACTTGAATCCCGCCTTTACCATCGGGCTGGCCATGGCCGGACAATTCCCTTGGGAGAAGGTTCCGTCTTACATTGCCGCGCAATTCATCGGGGCGTTTCTGGGAGCTTGTCTCGTATGGCTGCAGTACTTGCCGCACTGGAAAGCGACCGAGGATACCGGGGCGAAGCTCGGAACTTTCGCGACAGGACCTGCCATCCGCAGCCCGTTCGCGAACCTGATCAGCGAAGTGCTGGCTACGTTTATCCTGTTTGTCTGCATTTTGGCGATTGGCGCTAACAAATTTACGGACGGCTTGAACCCGTTTGTCGTTGGTTTCCTGCTGGTCGGCGTCGGGCTTTCGTTCGGAGGAACGACCGGCTATGCGATGAATCCGGCCCGCGATCTGGGTCCGCGCATCGCGCATGCGGTGCTGCCGCTCGGGAAGAAGGGCTCTTCGGACTGGGGCTATGCCTGGATTCCGATTGTCGGTCCGCTGGTCGGCGGCTCGCTCGGAACGCTATTTTATTATGCGGTTTTCGGAAGCTGACGCATAGGCTACATGTATATCCAACATTTTAACTATACGGGAGGGTATCATCATGGATAAAAAATATGTGCTTGCGCTTGATCAAGGAACGACCAGCTCGCGCGCCATTTTGTTCGATCGTAACGGCAGCATCGTCGGCTCCGCTCAAAAAGAATTTACGCAAATTTATCCCAAAGCTGGCTGGGTCGAGCATGACGCGATGGAAATTTGGGGAACGCAAAGCGGCGTTGCGCGCGAGGTGCTGGAAAAGGTAGGCGTACGCCCGCAGGAAATAGCCTCGATCGGGATTACCAACCAGCGGGAGACGGCGGTCATCTGGGACAAAAATACGGGAAGGCCGATTCACAACGCCATCGTCTGGCAGGATCGCAGAACCGCCGAGCTTTGCGACGAGCTGAAGGAGAGAGGCTTGGAGCCTTACATCCGGGAGAACACGGGGCTCGTTGTAGACGCTTACTTCTCCGGAACGAAAATCAAGTGGATGCTGGACCACGTCGAAGGGGCGAGGGAGAAGGCGAACCGTGGAGAGCTGCTGTTCGGCACCGTCGACACTTGGCTCATCTGGAATTTGACGCGGGGGAAAGTGCATGCGACGGATTACACGAATGCTTCCCGCACGATGCTTTATAATATCAAACAGCTCTGCTGGGACGAAAAGCTGCTGCAAGAGCTGGACATTCCGCATTCGATGCTGCCGGAGGTCAAGCCGTCGGTAGACGTATACGGCTCCACCGATCCGCATACGTTCGGAGGTGCGGAAATCCCGATTGCGGGTGTGGCGGGGGACCAGCATGCGGCGCTGTTCGGACAAACGTGCTTCGAATCGGGGATGGCGAAGAACACGTACGGCACCGGCTGCTTCATGCTGATGAATACCGGCACGAAGGCCGTCGAATCGAAATCCGGGCTGCTGACGACGATCGCCTGGGGCATGGACGGCAAGGTGGAATACGCGCTCGAAGGAAGCATCTTTATCGCCGGCGCGGCGGTTCAGTGGCTGCGCGACGGGCTGAAGCTGTTCGACTCGGCGTCCGATTCCGAGTACTATGCGGGCAAAGTTAAGGACACCGACGGCGTCTATGTCGTGCCGGCCTTCGCGGGACTCGGGGCGCCTTATTGGGATATGTACGCCAGAGGCGCGATTTTCGGCTTGACGCGCGGAACGAAGAAGGAGCATCTCATCCGGGCTACGCTAAATTCGCTAGCCTACCAAACGAAAGACGTATTGGGGGCGATGGAGATCGATTCCGGCTTGAAGCTGCAATCGCTGCGGGTCGACGGCGGGGCGACCGCAAACAACTTGCTGATGCAATTCCAGGCGGACATTCTCGGGGTTGCCGTACAAAGACCGCAAATTACCGAAACGACTGCACTTGGCGCCGCTTACATGGCGGGAATCGCCGTCGGCTTTTGGGATAAAGCGGAAATCGCGTCGCGCGCCGGTTCGGATACCATATTCGAGCCAGGCATCGACGAACCGACCCGGGCGAAATTGTACCGGGGCTGGAAAAAAGCCGTAGATCGTACGATGCTGTGGGAGAAAGACGAAGAATAAGCAGTGACCGGGCCGTGCTGTCGTACCCTTCTTCCGAAGAAGGGCGGCAGCACGGTTTCGCTTGTTTTCCGATTCCCGACGGGGTATGTTAAAAAGGATCGAAACGTATGCGCTAGAAGAAAATGCCTATTTTTATCGAAGGAGGATTTTATGTTGAAGCCGAACACCATGATTCCCGCTGTCCGGGGATTCAAAGAATTGGAGAAGGCGCTCGCTTCGCCGCACGAGGTCATTTTTTTGCTGGAAGGAGAATTAATCCAATTACAAAACATCGTAGGGGCGGTCAAGCAAGCGAACAAAAAAATATACCTTCACCTGGAGATGGTGAAGGGGATTAAAGACGACGAGGCATCGATTCATTTTTTATCCAAGGTGATTAAAATCGACGGGATCATCAGTACCCGGACATCCTGCCTGCTTCACGCCAAAAAATACGGGCTGAGCGCCATTCAGCGCGGCTTCATTATCGACTCCCACTCGATCCGCACGATTATTAATTCGGCCGCTCAGGTGAAGCCGGACTATATCGAGATTTTACCGAGCTTCTCTTATCCCAAATTGAATTTGATCAAAAATGAAACGGGGCTCGATATCATTTTGGGCGGATTCGTCGAAAAGAAGGAGGAGCTGCCCGTTCTGTTCAACGCCGGGGCGATTGCCGTATCGACCAGCCGGATCGAGCTCTGGAGCTGAAGTGGATTGGTGCCTCTCCGTCAGCGGATGAATACGATATAATGGATCTCGAAAAGGAGAATGATGCGCGAATGTACCCGTCCTTTTTTCTCGCTCATGGCCTGCCGACACTTGTGACGGAGCCGCATAGCTATTCCCGTTTCTTGAGATCGCTCGGGGCGCAGCTGCCGAAGCCCGCAGGGATTGTCGTATTCAGCGCCCATTGGGAAAGCGAAGTCCAGACGATCGGTGCGGCGGCCGAACCGGATACGCTGCACGATTTTTTCGGGTTTCCGGAGAAGCTGTACGGCATTTCGTACCCTGCGAAAGGGAACATTCTGCTTGCCATGGGCATTGGGCGGCTGCTCTATGCCGAAGGGATCGCCTTCGCTCTGGACGATACCCGGGGACTCGATCACGGCGTATGGACACTGCTCTCGCTTATGCACCCCGCGGCGGACGTGCCCGTCGTCCATTTGTCCGTGAATCCGCTGCTGGTGCCGGAAGAGCAGTACCGGATCGGCCGTGCACTGCAAGCTCTGCGCAGCGAGGGGATCATGATCGTCGGCAGCGGCGGGACGGTGCATCATCCCGGCACGCTGCATTGGCAGGACGATGCCGCCGAGCTGTGGGCGAAGCAATTCGACGCTTGGCTGTACGACCGGATTACGGTGTGGGACTCGGATGCCTTGTTCGATTATGAGCGGCGGGCGCCGCATGCTTCCTTGGCTGTGCCGACGGCAGAGCACTTCGCGCCTCTGCTGATCGCGATGGGCACGGCGGACCGCAGCCGACGGGCGAAGCTGCTGTACCAGAAGTATCAGTACGGGACGCTTAGTCTAGGCGCGTGGATGTTCAGTTAGCCTATTCGTGCGCCGAATGGATCAGAAAGGATACTTCGCCGCTGTTCGTATGAATCACGTAGTTGGCGCCGAGTCCTTTATAAATCATGCGCGGATGGTTCGATTGCGTAATGACATACAGCGGTTCCGAGGTCCAAGGGCGGCATATGCGGATATAGCGGCAGCACAGGGTCAGGCTGTTCTCGAACAAAAATATTTTTCCGATTGGCCATTCGGGGATGAGCCACGTATTCTCCTCGTTCGTATCCACCATCACAATTCGCTCGACCCCAAGCTCCTGCAGCCGGGTCTGTTCGGCTTTGTTGTTGACGATGACCGCAAACGGAATGCTGCCGAATTTGAGCCGCCGGATAAACGCTTCGCCGGGTTTGTTGGGGGCGGATACCAAAATATATTGCTGTTCCTGTTCCATCGTTTTCTCCTCCTAAGGGATATGAGGAGAGAAGGCAATACGAAAGAAGCCTGCGGGAGTAGAAGAGCTCCGCTGCAGCCTTCTAAGGCACGGAAACAAGCCGTGTCTTGCGCGTGAATAGCGATGCCTCTCTCGACTACGCTGACGAGGTTAGCTGACGGGTTCGGGCGGTGAGAGTCGCCCTACTTGGCGCATGTGCGGCATGCGCGATCAAGATTCACCCCAATGTGATGGGGCGGCACGGCTCTCGGTGTGCGCCTCATCGCTTGTTTTGGTTCCCCCGCTTTCCTGTTAAGGAAATTAAGCGATGTGATTGGATTTTCGAATCAACTTGAGTCGTATCATACGCCTGCGATTTAGCCGGTGTAAAGAAACGCCGCGGCGCATATTCGGCCTTAGGATATATTTGGAAGAAAAAAAGTGAGGCCGATCTTCGTTATTCTGCATGAATCTCTGTATTTCTTCGATTTTCTTGAAAATGATGAAAAGCGACGAATCGTGCAGCTTTTGTATCGATAATCAATGCCGGACCCATATGAATCCGTTTCCACATGGAAAAAAAGCGAAAAGATCAAAAATAGCGTGCGGTTTCGGATTTTACTTTGCGCCGCAACCGGCGTATGATTCATGTCAACAACTTGATATTCCAACAAACGCTGAATTCCCGAACCGGGAAGCGGGGGAACCAATCGAAACCGCCGATAGGAAGGACGGTTTCATGGGGTGAATCCTTTCGCGCTTGTTTTGCAAGTGCAAGGGTAGGGCACTCTCAAGCCCGAATCCGACAGCTAACCTCGTAAGCGGATTGAGAGAGAACGACGATCGTGCCTCTGCATCCTGTGTGATTTCCTGTGACAGAAGCCCGAGAGTAGAGTTTCTCTGCTCTTGGGCTTCTTTTTGTCTTTTTTATTTCGCTAAAATATACCATTTTAATTAAAAAAAAGGAGAAATTGTTCATGTTGAAATTAAGCGATCCCCTGCCTGAAGTTAACGAAGGTGTCTTGTCGACGAGCCGGATCGGGCTTATCGAGGTATACCGGTTCGACTGCCGGCTGATTGAGGCGCGCATCGCGGGCAATTGCCGCGATTGCAACTGCGGGCTGCTGAAGCTGTCCTGCCACGGCATGAACGGATGGACGGAATACGTCGTGCCGAACACGCAGCCGTACACAGATATCGTGCGATGGACTTCGGTCTTTCTGAAGCTGAAGGGGCTGTCCATTTGCGAAGCCGTCAGCTACGTTCGGAGTCATGCCGCGGCGTGGGGACCGGTGCGCACGGACATCGCGGAAGTCGCTCTGGCCGATTTGACCGCGCAGCTGCTTAACCCGTCGGCGGGACATGCTCATGAAGGCGCCGCCTTCGAGCGTTCGCGCTTGATCGACCGTTCGCAAGCCTACTGCTCATTCTGATATCGAGTCCGACTGAAGGGGCAAAATGATCGCGAAGGTCGTTCCGGCTCCCTTCTCGCTGTGCACTTCGGTGCGGCCGCCCAAGCTTCCGATAATGCCGAGAGCGACCATAGTACCGATCCCGGTGCCTTTTTCTTTGGTCGTATAAAACGGGGTGCCGAGTCGGTCGATCTCCGCCGGGGTCATGCCGACGCCTTGATCCGATATTTCAATCAACAGCTTGCTCTGTTTCCGATGCGCTTTGATTTCCAAGGTTCCTCCATCCGGCATCGCTTCAATGCCGTTCTTGACAATGTTGATCAGCGACTGGCTGAGCCGCGAAGCATCGGCCTTGAGCTGAAGACCCTGCTCGATGGAGCTGGCGATGCTGACCGTATTCATGAGCGCGTAAGGGGACATCAATTCAATGATTTGCCTTAGCAGCGGCTCTACCTGGATAAGCTGGATCGAATCGGTCTTCGGCTTGGCAATCGCCAAATAATCCGAGATGATCGCTTGGGCTCGCTCCAATTCGGTAATCATCACACGCAAGTAATCGGGCTTGGCTTCTTCCGCAATCTGATTTTTTTCCATCAATTGCAAAAAGCCACTTACAACGGTGAGCGGATTGCGGATTTCATGGGCAAACGAGGCGGCGAGCTCTCCGACAAGATACATTTTCTCCGCGCGTTCCACTTCTTTGCGCAGCTTCATTTTTTCACAAATTCCCTCCAGAATGAAAAGCGACATCGCCATGGTGCATGTTGTGACAAGGATTAAGTATATCGGAAACCAATTGAAGAGAAGGTCTTCCCTTCCGGCGCGTAAGTTGGAGAACAGGACGGCTATAAGTGCCCAGACGACGGTTAAAGCGGTGCCGTGGAGTACGCGCTTGAGTTTGCGCTGGGCGGGCCGGAAGGGACCGAAGATGATCATCAGTGGAAACACAATCGCATAGACGATCACCGATGTCACCATGCCTTCTCCGCCGAGCAGCGACCGGAAGGCGAGATAAGCGATGGAGATATAAAGCAGATTGCGGTGGCCCCCGTACAAATAACAAAGCAGAATCGGCACATAGCGCAAGTCGAAAATATGCCCGGAAAACAAGTGGATCGGAAAAGCCATGCACATCACCATCGCTACGGTGGAGAACAGGAGCAGGAACCATCGGTTGGTGCGCTCCGGTCTGTCCTTATCGAGACAAACGATTTGATAAAAAAAGATAGATAGAATAATAATAAAGGTGTTCAGCAGCAGGGGAAGAACTTCAATCATAAGACACCTCCTGATGGCGATGGACAAGCGAACCGCAAACATAATCTTTTGATCCAACCGGTCGTTACGATTTCGGACAACGGCGGCATCTCAAATGGTTATTTTCGACAGTTTTTCCTTTTTCCCTGCTGCGAATGGTTTGGAGATTCGGATGACGTTGGAAACCTTTGGGATGAGAACGCGTTAAATATAATGAAAAGCGCTCATTTTTCGTCTTTTTGCGCGAAATCGCTTCTAAATCAAGTCTCGCTAGAATATAGATTACTAGAGGACATGCAGATGAGGTGACGTGTATGAAACGAAGAGGATGGAGAAGATGGAGCCGGTTCTGGCGGCGGGGGAGGCTCGCGCTGTTGGCGGGCTGCCTCGCCATGACGGCGGCGGGCTGCAGCCTGACGGGCGGCGGGCAGCCGGACAAGCCCGTCGCTGCGCCGATCGAGCCGGAGAAGCCCGTCGCGGACCCGCCGCCAACGCCAACGGTTCAGCTGCCGGCCTACCAAGCGCCGCTGACCGGGATGATGCTGCTGCAGCCCAGCGAAGCCCGGCCGGTGATGGTCATGATCAACAATCATCCCGCGGCGCGGCCCCAAAGCGGGCTGACACAGGCGGATGTCTTGTTCGAGGTACTTGCCGAAGGCGAGGTGACGCGGCTCGTGGCGCTGTTCCAGAGCAGCGCGTTCGCGGAGCCGATCGGTCCGGTGCGCAGCATTCGGCCTTATTTTATCGATATCGGCAAAAGCTTCGGGGCCATTCAAGTGCATGCCGGCGGCAGTCCGGATGCCTATGAGCAGCTGCAGAAAGAGAAGATCGCCGACCTGGACGAAATTACGAATGCCGGGCCTTATTTTTGGCGGGAGAAGTCGCGGAAAGCTCCACACAACCTGTATACGAATCTGGAGAACATCCGCGCGGGCGCGCAAAAGCGGGGGCTGGACGAGCAAGGTCCGACGGGACCGGTGTACGCTTTTGCGAAAAACGAAACGGAAGCGGTCGGGACGATGGGGACGGCGGCGCAGGATGCTCCCAAGGTGGACGTTACCTTTTTGTGGAAAAGCTATGTCGTCTCATACGAGTATGACGCGGCAAGTGGCAAGTACCAACGGTCGATCAACGGCAGCAAGCATACCGATCTGAACAACGATCAGCCGCTGAGCGCTTCCAATGTGGTCGTGATGGGCACCGATCACAAGGTGCTGGATAAGGAAGGCCGGCTCGACGTCCGGCTGACCGGCAAAGGTCCGGCGCTGCTGTTCCAGCAGGGCAAGGTGAAATCGCTGGAGTGGAGGCGGGATCAGGCGAACGATCCGGTCCGCTATTACGAGCAGGGCCGCGAAGCTGCATTCCGGCCGGGGCAGACGCACATCATGATCGTGCCGCTGAATCCGTCGTTCGAAAGCCATGTGACGTATGGTGCCCCCGGCGGCGGCTCGGGAAAGCCGGACCCCGCTTAGCGGGACCGGAATGGTTGTAAGCTTGAAAAAGAGAGGCCCCGGCCTCCGCCTTCCTCAGTTGTCCAAGCCGCATATGCTTGGAGAAGGGGGACGCGGGCGCCGGGGCTTCTTTTGGGCACGGCCTGTCTGCCGGACGTTACGGCTGTGCAGGTTTCTCCAGAAGGACGCGCCAATCGTCGATTTGCAGCGATTGCAGCGCCCCGTCGGTGCCTTCGTCGGCCTGCACGGAAAAGTATTCGCGGCCGGAAGCCGGGCCGCCAAGGATAAACTGCTCGACCTGCCGCGCCTGCTCCTCCGTATCGGCGGTCCGCCGCACCCAGGACGGAAAAGCGTGCCGCTTCCGGCCCATTTGCTCGTGAACGACGCGCAATCCGGACGCTTCGGCCAGCACCTTCCATTCGCGGACCGGCAAGCAGCGGACGTGGCTCGGGTCGCGCAAGCCCTCGAAGCGGTTCATGAAGGCGGCCAAGGCATCGTCCTCCGGGGCGACGTTGTCGATGAACACGAATCGTCCGCCGGGCTTCAGCACGCGCGCCGCTTCCTGCATGAAGAGCGCGGGATTGGGGAAATGATGCGCAGCGATCCGGCAGGTGACCGCATCGAACGCGGCGTCCAGGAACGGTAGTTGCTCCGCATCCGCAACAGTATACAGAATGTTATCGTATCCCCGGCCCGCAAGGTGAGCAGCCGCCGCGGCGAGCATAGGACGGGTCAAATCGGTCGCGACAATGTGCCGGACGTGGGGAGAAAGCTTCCCGGCCGCATGGCCTCCGCCGGTCGCGATATCGAGCGCCTGCCACTCGGGCCGGGGATCGAGCCATTGAAGCATTACCTCAAGGTCGTCTCCTTGCGCGTGTCCCTCGCTTGCGACATATTTCTCCGCATGCTTGCCGAATTGCTCCTGAACACGCGCTTTAACACTCCGATCCCGATCCATCGTCATCTCTCCTTTTGTTTCATTTGATGAAACTTAGTATTGCATAATGAAACTTGATGTTTTTTATTTTATCATAATCTGTTTCATCTGACTATGGTCGGACACAAAAGAGAGTTGAGGCTTTTGTCCTCAACCCTTTTTTTGTTACGCAAATGAAATCGAAAATTGTCGAAATTTACCTAAAAAATATATATTTTATGTTGTAAATCTATTATAATGAACTAGCTATGAATAGTTAATAAGTCCTAATATGAGACTATAGAAATGGGACAGGTGAGATGAGTTTGCATTCAAAACGGAAAAAAACAACGATAGCGGCAGCTGTCATGGCGCTCTTCGTTGCTACCGGCTATTTGGGAAATGAGAGCGCTTTTGCGGATGAGAAGCCGGCGGTCAACAAAGAAATTGCAAGCCCTTACCAAACCTACACGTACGATTTAATGTCAGAGCATATCCGTAAGCTGGCGGAAGCTTATCCGGAGCTCATTCAAGTCAAGCCGATCGGCAAAACCGCGTACGGTAAGGAGATTATAGCGGTCAAGCTGGGCAAAGGCGAAGCATCTGTTCTGATTGACGGGTCTCAGCACGCCAGAGAGTGGATGGGAACGAATCTCATTTTATATATGATCGACCGCTATGCTTATGCTTACGAGCACAATATGAAATATGGCGAATATGTGGTTCGGGAGTTGTTGGATCACTGCTCGATTTGGTTTGTTCCGATGGTAAACCCGGACGGTGTGACGCTTCAACAAATGGGACTCGATGCCTTTCCCGAAGGCGCGAAGTCCGGACTGTTAAGCATGAATGGCGGCAGCTCCGATTTCAGCCGATGGAAAGCCAATGCGCAAGGGATAGACATTAACCGGCAGTATCCCGCGGAATGGACCGGAATTCGTTACTCGACCAAATATCCGATGTATAAAAATTACAAGGGCTCGGAGCCTGCGGAAACGGCGGAAGCGCAAAGCATGATCCGGTTTACCTATGACGCCGATCCGGAAATTGCCTTATCGTATCATACTTCCGGGCGCGTTCTGTATTGGCATTTTCATACCAAGCCGGAGAACATGGAGCGGGACCGGAAAATGGCTGCAACCCTAAGTGGTATGACAGGATATAGCTTGGTCAAGCCGGAGGATTATCCGTCCGGGGGAGGATTTACGGACTGGTTTATCGCTCAATTCGGACGCCCCGGATTTACCGCTGAATTGGGGCCGTATCATGAGGAAACGGCACTGCCTCTCTGGACGTTTACCGACATTTGGGCGGAAAATCAGACGATGGGCTTGTACTTGGCTTCGGAAGGCTATAAGCTGTCGCGAAAACGCTATCCTATCGAGACGGTGGAGAATAAGCTCCAGCTGCTTGAATCGGTCAAGCTGTATAACCGTCCTAACGAATCTTTTCCTACAGGGGGTGAGACTCCCGCCGGACCGGTCGTGTCGGATGCTCGTGTGGGGGATTGGTTCCGGATATCGACCTGGCTGGGCACGAAGTGGGTACATCTCAATAAGACATCTTACCTTCAAGGGCATACCGAGAAGTTCGTCCAAGAAATCGAGTTGCAGGACACAACACCTTTATTCAAACGTCCCGGTGCGGAGAATCAGGAACCGGCAGGCATGCTGACGCCTCAAAAGGTCGGTACGCTGGAACAGTGGAATGATTGGGTCTTGATCCATACTTGGGGAGGAGACTTCTGGACACCGTATAAAAAACGGACGGAAGCGCAATGAACATGATTCATAAAATGCAGCGCAAGCGAAAGGGTGAAGCTTCAATGACACGCCGATTAGGGTTTATTGTCGTTATAACGGGTTTATTGCTGAGTGCGTCCATTGCTCCGGCGGCCGGTGCTGAAGCCAAAAATTCTAACGAACCGGTCATTTGTCTGGATCCCGGTCATCAGCTTTCTGGGAACAACGGGCTTGAGCCCGTAGGTCCCGGGGCAAAGGAAATGAAGGCCAAGGTAACTTCGGGGACCCGGGGCGTTAAAACGAAAAAGCCGGAATATGTCGTAACCTTGGAGGCATCCCTGCTGATGAAAGCAAAGCTGGAAGCCCTCGGTTATCAAGTACGCATGACCCGTGACACGCATGAAGTGGACCTCTCCAATAAAGATAGAGCGGCCATGTGCAATCAGGCGCGCGCCGATTTGGCGGTTCGCGTCCATGCCGACGGGGACGGTTCTTCGAAGACGAAAGGCATTTCCTTGCTTTATCCTGCATGGAGCGAGTGGAGCCAACCGATATTCGCCAAAAGCAAAGAGGCCGCTCAGGACGTATTGAACGAAGTGCTGACTGCTACGGGAGCGGCTTCCCGAGGTATTGTGCCGCGGTCCGACTTGTCCGGATTCAACTGGTCGGAGGTGCCGACCATTTTGGTGGAAATGGGGTTCATGACCAACCCGGAGGAAGATGAGAAATTATCGGATGCCGGCTATTTGGATCAATTGACGCAGGGGGTTGTGAATGGAATCAATAGCTTTATGGCTCCGCAGGCAGAAGGAACGGAGCGGGAACAGCAGGGGCGGATTTATTTGCCGGAAACCGCCCGGCTGTACGAATCGCGGAATGGTAAAATGATCCGCACGGCGCTATCGCTGACGCCGCAAACGGTGCAAACCTCCGCGGTATGGGGCAACTGGCGCAGAGTGACCACCTGGGCGGGTGACAAATGGGTGGATGCCGGTCAAAAGCCGATTGAGGTGCAGAAAACGGATCGGATTCTTGAGCTTACAAAGGAAGCGGCGATGTATCGAAGCCCTTTGGACGAAGCTCCCGTCGGCGGACTTACGCCTCAAAAGGTACAAGCGCAAGAGCAGTGGAACGGATGGTACTCGATCGACACGTGGATGGGAAGAGTGTGGATACAGGCTGACGTTCAATAGCTTCTGTCGCGCCAAATTCTTTTCGAAACTCCCAAGGTGAATCGGCTTTTATTTGACGCAGAAACCACCGTCTTCAGGTTGACTTCCTGACACGGTGGTTTTCTTAGTTTGCGTAAAAATACGTCGGCCGCTACCCGTCCGGCCTCTGGCTCGGTGCGTCATTTGGGTGCTTGAGGCTTGCGCACCGCCTTTGCCAGAAGCGAAGCGTAATATTCGGAGCCTGCGGCGTTCAAATGGACGCCATCGGAGGCGAAAAAGGAAGCTTTGCCCTCGCTTGCGGCATGCCAATCCACAAGCGTCGTATTGGCGAAGCGGCCGGAGGTTTCTTTCAGCATGTCGTTCACCGTTCCCTCCCATGGACGGGGAACGCGCGTATTCACCAGCACGATCTGCTCCGCATCGGCAAGGGAGTGCAGCAGCGATTCCAGCTGCTTCTTGGAGAACGCACCGTTTGTGCCCAGCTCGATGATGATCCGGGAACCGAGCTTTCCTTTCGACCGGAGCCGGTCGACGACCTCCTGCGCTTGGGCCAATTGTCTTCCGACCTTGCCGTCGATGACGATACCGGGCAGCTGCTTCTCCAGCTGCGCAGCGGTGCCTAGCAGAACCGAATCGCCGATCGCGGTGATCCCTGCCCCCGGGGCGACGGGAGGGGCGGTTTCAGCGACGACCTCGGCGGTTTCTTTCGTTTCCGGACCCGACGCTTCCGTCACCGTGCCCGTCCCGTTTCCTTGATCCGGTTGGGGTGTCGGTGCCGGCGCAGCGATCCCTTCGCTTCCCTCTGCCAAGGCATTGGTAGCAACAGGCGGCTGCGGGCTCCCCCCCAGGCAGGAGACGCAGAAGAACAAGATGAGCAGCGCCGACACGACCCAGCGCATGCCCGGCTGCGGGAGCCGTTTCCGGTACCAGCCGAGCAGCTGCGCTCCCCAAGCTTTCATTCCTCCTCTGCGAATAGGCTCCTCAACGAATTTCCAAGATAAAGCCGCAAGTCCGATGGTAGCGGTCAACTGCAGGGCGGCGCTCGTCAAGCTGATTCCGTCGCCGCCTGCCGGACTGGTCAGGACGATCACAGGATAATGCCACAAATAAATGCCGTACGAGCGTACGCCGAGCCAGCGCAGCGGACGGCAGCCCAAGATGCGCCCGAGTTGGCTGGACGGGTGGGCAAGCGCCGTTACCGTAACTGCCACCGCCAGAGACAACAGTACGAATCCGCCCTGATATAAGAAGGCGTCGTACTGGCTGCTTCGGACGACCATCAGCAGAACGGCAAACAGACCAGCCGTCCCGGCCCAATCCACGATCCGCCTGACGCGGACGGATGTGCCGGCGGAGAGCTTTCCGCTCGGCCAGACGACCGCGAGCGCGGCACCGATCAGCAAGCCGAAGGCTCTCGTATCGGTTCCGTAATAAATCCGGCTCGGATCGGCGCCGGGTTCGTATAGCAGCGCCATGGCGGCTGCCGAAGCGGCTGCGCCAAGCAGCATGGCTCCGGTAAGCCAGCCCCGCCGGGGCTGCAAGCGCAGGCCAAGCGCCAACAGCAAGGGCCACAGCAAATAAAATTGCTCCTCCACCGCGAGCGACCAGAAATGACCGAGCGGGGAAGGGGGGCCAAAGCTTTCGAAATAAGACACCTCGCGATACACCAGCCACCAGTTGCTGATATAGGTGAGCGCCGCCAAGAAGTCTCCCTGAAGCGCCGGCAGCCGGGAGCGGTCGACCAGCCATATCCACGCCGCAACCGCCGAGAGCAGGACTAGTATGGCCGGAAGCAACCGCCGGAAGCGCCGCAGCCAGAAGCTTTTTAGATTTAGCCGTCCCTCTCTTCGCCATTCGGCGATCAACAAATCCGTAATCAGATAACCGGACAGGACGAAAAATATCCCGACACCGAGCAGCCCGCCGGGCGCCCACCTGGGGTGAAGGTGATAAGCGATGACGGCCAGTACGGCCAAAGCCCGCAGGCCGTCGATTCCGGGCATGTACCGGCTTTTTCCTTCGATCGGTGATGGCATCATTTTTCCCTCTTTCGTTAGCGCGTAGGACTTCATCTTATAGCGAAAAGAGGCGGATTTTGTAACAAAAAAGTTACATCTGCGCTTGATCGAACTATTTCCGTTTTCAAAGCGTATTTACTGTGAATACGGGAACCGGAGGATCGTTCATTGAAGGAATATTTGATCTCGGAAGAGCAATCGCGGGCCTGGTTTGAAGAACATTCTCCCTACGTCTACGGGATTGCCCTCATGATGACCAAGTCTGCCATGCTGGCCGACGACATTACGCAGGAAACCTTTTTGCGCGCTTACCGGAAATTTCATTTATACGATCCCGCCAAGCCTTTGCGTCCGTGGCTGTACCGGATCACGTTAAATATGGTGCGGAGCACGCTTCGCAAGCAGCGGTGGCTTACTTTTTTCGGTCAACTGCCGGTTGAAGCCGGGACGGATTCCGTAGAGGATCTGATCCTAAAAAGCGAAAGCGAGCATGAACTATGGCAGGTGGTGAACCGCTTGTCTCCGAAAAGAAGAGAGGTCCTCATTTTGGTTTACTATGTCGGGTTGTCTTTGCAGGAGACCGCCGCCTTATTGAACATTCGTTTGGGAACATGCAAGTCAAGGCTGCATGCGGCGCTTGAACAGCTAAGGAACGACGAGGCCGAGAGCTATCAACTGACGTCGATCAAGGAGGGGCTTAAATGACTCTGCAGACCGATAAGAAGGGAAAAGAGAAGGATTGGTCCACGGAATCGTCGGAGGCCGTGCAAAGCCGTTTGAAGCAGCTAGGGCCCTCCTTTACGTTTGAGGAGCTGTGGGAGCTTCACAAGCGTTCCGTCGGGAAAAGCCGGCCGTCAGGCAAGGGGAGCATGACGCTGCGGAAAAAGGGGATGATCCTAGGGTATGCGGTTATTGTTTGCGCGATTTTGCTGACGGGAATCGGCCTGTACTCCCCAAGCATAGGCGCTGCTCTGCAAAAAGTATTTTTTATCGATTTGTTCTATAAAAATGTACGAGGCGGTATCGACAGCGGGCTATATCAGATTGAGAAGCAAAATCTTGGTACGACAACTGACGTGTCGGTTACCGATCAGGATATTCGGCTTACCGTTGCCGAGGTGTTCTACGACGGAATTCAATTCGTAGTCAATTATCAAGTGGATTATCCCAAAAAGCAGAAGATTAAGGAAGAAGATGCCGCCGTGTATTACAATTACAAATTTAAAGATGCTCACCCCACGATGATAGGTACACATGCATTTACAATTACCGGTGATCATACCTTTATCGGGACGACGGTGTTCAATACCGAACCGCTACCGGAGAATGCGCGGCTTCATATCGAGATCCGGCGAATCGGGACGACGGACGGGAATTGGGATGTTACGGTTCCGATATCGCTGAGCAAAGCCAAACCGCTAACCAAAATCGTTCGGCCTCAAACTGCCGGCACTTATGAGCACAAGAAGTTTATAGTCAATCAAATTACCTTTACTCCGGTTGGAACCCAACTTGTTATCGAGACAGATGAAGAGTTGTCTTTTCTTCTGGAGGACGATCTGGAAACTCGCTTCGATAATGCCGGTGGGATGGGAGGAAAGGGAGAGGTACGCAGAAACTTTGGCCTTCCTTCTGAGGTGAATCCGAAGCCTCCTTATGTTATTTTGGTGGTCGGCGATGCGACTAACGAGCCTTTGAATACGCTGCGGCAGAGGGAGGAATATGCCGACTATACGGGTCCCGGAAGCTTGCCGGTCACGTTAAAGGGAGCTCGGGGAGGAACGGTGACCATTACCGATGTCCAATTTCTGGAGGACTCTACGGTGGTCTATTACGAAGCCAGCGATGCCGCGAATCAGAAACCTTTTCTTATTTTGGAAGATTCGTCGGGTGAGCGTTTCACATCCCAAAAAAATGATGTTCGGACTTCAAGAGATTCGTTCGCCTACAAGGTGGAATACCCGAAGCTTCCTTCGTCCCGGTTTAAATTTGAATTGGTCGTTAATGAATACAGCCAAGAGCCTAAAGAACCGGTGAAAATAAAAATTCCGATCGATTGGGAATAAGTCGATATAACGCAGCAAGTCCGGTTCCCGGGGCATGATGCCTCCGGAGACCGGACTTGCTTTCGTAAAGGACGCTAGTCGAGCGCGACCGATGCTTCTTGATTCACTTACTGCGGTTGCAAGTAAGTTTTCACCTGCCGCTTCCACAGCTCGACGTAAGATCCCATGGCCCATTGAATCATGACGACCGATTCCTTCGGTTGAAGCGGCAGCGTCATGAGAGGGATCGGAATCCACTGATCCGCATACGGGTAGATGATAATATTTTGCTCGGTGACGACGGCGACCATGTCGTGGTTCGGGGAGGAGAAGGCATCCACCGCGCCCGGCTGCACCCGCACGATATCGCGCCAGGGAACAGCCAGCTCGTCGTGGGAAACGACTGATTGGGGCAGTGCCAGCGGCACTTCCCGCAAGTGGTACGCCGTGCCTTCCGCTGCGCTGTTTGCCGGGCCGTCGTACGAAGCGAGCTGCGCCGTCCATTTCCCTTGCTTGCGGGCGATGGTCCAGCTCTCGCCGGAAAGATCGGCTGCGGTGGGCTCCGCGTGTCCCGAACCTGCCGGCGGCGCAGGCTTCAACTCCTTCAGCACGGGGACGGCTGCAGCGGCGAATACGCTGCTCAGCGTGACATGCGGCTCCGATAGCGGAGCGGGCGCCCGCCGACCCGGGGCGATCTGCTCCAGCTCCTTCACCCAGACATAGTCCTGCTGCGCCGGGGAGGGGGCTGAGCCGCTTTTACCTGCCGTCGTTTGCGCCACGGCAACGTAGCGGTTGCCAGCGAACATCAGCTTCTCCGACCGGACGACAGTTCGCGCCGGGTTTCCACGGTCAGCGCTGTTGCCTGTCTTCGGCTTGGCCGAGGCCAAATGGGCTGTCAGCGTATGCGCTTCCTGCGAGCTGTTTGCTTTCGGCTCATTCTCGATTTTCCAGAAATCAAGTTTATACGGCATTAGAATGCCTTCGCCTTCCGCCGTCTTTTGCAACCGGTTCCGGTCCGGTGCGATAAGAACGGTGCGGTACGTGCTGGGAGCCTGAGGGTTTTGCGCTGCGGGCGCATCGGAGCGCAGGCCGATCAACAGCGCCGACCGGACGGAGGCTTCCCAATCCGGGCCGTGAGGCGCGGGAGCGGCTGCGGCGGGCTGCTGCATCTCCGGCTTCTCCGCAGCTTCCTGCTGCATGAGCGGGAGAGGGCGGCTGTCCGTAACGA
Source organism: Paenibacillus tyrphae (assembly GCF_000722545.1). GTDB lineage: Bacteria > Bacillota > Bacilli > Paenibacillales > NBRC-103111 > Paenibacillus_G > Paenibacillus_G tyrfis. The sequence goes on along the minus strand of NZ_JNVM01000019.1, from coordinate 66,718 downwards.
ACAAGAATACGAGAGCCGATGCCAGCACGGCTGAAACGCCGGCACTCCAGGCACTCCACCTGCGAGGCCTGCGAACGGCGACGTGGTTATCGATGCGTTCTTCGATGCGCTTGCGCAAGCTGTCGTTGAACCCGTTTTGGCGGAACGGTCCGTGGGCCAATTCTTTCTTGAGCTCGTTATCCATCGGATCCAAGGCTTCGACTCTCCTTCATCTTCGATATTTTCCCCCGTGCGTGGAACAGCCTCGATTTAATCGTTCCTTCGCTTACGCCGAGCACCTCCGCCATCTCTTTCATAGACAGCTGATGGTGAGCGTACAGGATCAGCACCTCGCGGTATTTGACGGGCAGCTTCAGTACCAAATCCCACATCTCGTTCACGGCCATTTTGCTAAGCACCTCGTGTTCCGTAGAAGCGGCCTGCTCGCACTCCCCGCGAGAGGCGATGAAGTCGACCAGCGTCACTTTGCGGTAGAAGGCCGACTTGCGGTAATCGAGCGTCATGTTGCGGGTGATGGCGAGCAGCCACGTCTTCACCGAGGATTCGCTGCGGAACGTGCTCAAATTGCGATAAACTTTGATGAAAACCTCTTGGGTTATATCGTCAGCCTGATCCCACTTTCGTGTGATGCTGTAGGCGTAATTCCATACATCTTTCCCGTACGCGTTCATCAGCTCGTTCAAAATGGCTTTCTTGTCGGAGCTCGCGGACAGGTATTTCAAATAGTCAAAATTGACATTCGATTCCAAAGCTGCCACCTCTAATTTTAGACGATCTCCCCGACATTACGGTTCAATCGGAACGGGATCGAACCTGCCAAACGGCCCTGGCCCGTACCTTCTCTTACCCAGTGTACTGCGATCGTCCGATGAAAGAAAGGGGCAAAATGCAGTTGGCGAAACGTCGACCGCTTCCAGCGCGCCGCTTATCCGGCCATATTGTTTTTCGCGTCCTGCGGACTGAAAACGGAAATATGGTCGACCTTGCCGGTGGCAGCCGGAATGACGAATTTCAGCTCAAACTGCTCGCTTGCTTGAAAAACGTAGATCTGATCGTTGCCGTTCTTCGCCGTCTCCTTCGGTTTGCCGAGCGTCTTCTCGATAGCGGGCAGCGTCAGCTTGTGAAGCTCCGGATCGTAGGAGCGGACATCGAAGATCAGCTCGCCTTTGTTGAAGCCGAACGTGATGCCGCGTTTCTTGTAGGTGGCGTACAACCCTTTGCCGGCCGAATCGATCTGATCCGCCTTGCCCCATTTTTTCTCGACTTCGTCGATCAGACCCGTGTGTGCGGCGAAGTCGCTGCCTTTCACCTGACCTTTGCGCGCGTGGACCAGCATATCCTTGAGCTGCGTTTCGACAGACGCGGGGTCAGGCTCCGCGTTCGAAGGTGCTGCGGGAGAAGACGGTGCAGGCTTGGCCGGGGCTTCGGGCGTTGTCGCCGCTCCCGGCTGCTGCGATGGCGCCGCGGCTTCGGGCGGTTTGGACGTCCCGGACGATGCGGACGGCGCGCCGGATTGGCAGGCGGTCAGCGCAAGCAGACCGGCGGCCGCTGCGGTGAGCAGCTTCATTCTCTTGATCGTATGCATGCGGTAAGCACTCCTTTGCTGAGAGATGAGTTGCGGCTTGACCGAATCGGTGGCGCAAGCCTTACTCTTTCTTTGCCCCAAGCTCGGGAACCGTGACGAAGGCATACCCGTCCTGCTTCAACGCTTCGATCATGTGCGGCAGCGCTTCTATCGTATTGTCCAGCTTGCCGTTTTTCCCGCCAAAGCTGTGCATCAGGATGATGCCGCCGTTCTTTGTCCGCTTGCGGGCAAGCTCTACCATGTCGGCCGAAGCCGCTCCGGTCCAATCCTTCGTATCGACCGTCCAATTGACGAGCTGGCGTCCCGCGGAGGTCAGGTTGCGCTTAATCGAAGCGTTGACGGCGCCGTAAGGCGCCCGAACCATCGGGGTGGAGGAGCCGATCACTTTTTCGATCGCTTCGTCCGTGCTTTTGATTTCTTTCTGAATCTGGTCGGAAGACAGCTTGGTCAGGTTGGCATGATCCCAGGAATGATTGCCTATGGAGTGGCCTTCGTCATGAATGCGTTTCAGCACATCCGGGTGATTGACTACCTGTCTGCCCACGACGAAAAAGGTGGCCTTCACTTCATACTGCTTCAAAATATCCAGCACCATCGGCGTATACTTGCTGTCCGGGCCGTCGTCGAACGTCAGCGCCACTTGCTTCGTCGCTTTGACCGGTCCCGAATTTCCTTGCTGCGCCGCGGCTCCCGGCTTACTCTCCGGCGTCCGTCCGTCGGCGGACTGCACGGCCGGCGTCGTCGGCGAACCGGCTTCTTGAGAGGATTTCGGATCCCCCGTATATTTTGCGTGGGTCGCCTGCTCGGGGACTACCCCCGGTACAGACACGTTGTCCGGCGTCCGGGTCTCGTGCTGGCCGGCAGAAAGCGGCTGCCGCGTCTCGGCCGCATGGAGGCTGAACATTACAATCGTCGTGGCGCTGAGCAGCGAAGCGCCGAGTACGACGAGTTTTCGGTCGGATAGAATTCGTATGGCCATGTAGCATTCCTCTTTCACTGGTTCGTGCTTTGCAATTCATTTGACGAGTCGAGTCGACAAAAAGTTTAAAGTAAGTTCTCCCATTTCGACAAAAATTTTTTGTGCCTGTCCGTCGATCGTACAGAGGCCCGGACCAACCCTGCCTCCATGACATAAACTGGTGCAAAACCTTGCAAATGGAGATGAAGAAATGTCTCTCGCCCCCCCTCGTTCCCGAAGCGGCAGGATCAAAATTGATGTTCTGATCCCTGCCATTGACAAAGATCTGGAAACCTTGCCGTTCGTCATCGACGCCATCCGGAAGCAGGTTAAGCATCCGATCGGCAAAATTATGATCGTCTCTCCGGACAGTCCGAGAATCAAGGCGCTGTGCGCCCAAAAAAAATGCACTTTCGTACATGAGCGGACGGTGCTGCCGATCACCAAAAAACAAATCCGTTACCGTTCGAAACGATGGGAACGCTCCGGGTGGCTGCTTCAACAACTGCTTAAACTGAGCGGCGATCGGCTGGGTTCGAGCCGGTATTTTTTGACGATGGATGCCGACACGGTGCTCATCCGCCCGCACGTATTCCGGCAAAAGGGGAAGCCCGTGTTTTACTGCCGCAGCTGGAGCCATCCCGAATACTTCAGGGTCAGCCGAAAGCTATTGGGCCGCAGACGCGCCGCCCCCTCGTCGTTCGTCGCGCATTATATGCTGTTCGAGAAAGCGAAGCTGGCCCAGATGAAAAAGCGAATTGAAGCAAGACACGGAACGCGCTGGTACCAAGCCGTTCTTCGCAGCATTGACAGGTCGAAGCAGTTCGGCTTCTCGGAATTCGAATTGTACGGCAACTTCGTCTATACCGCCAATCCAAGCGGTGTCGTGCTCAAACGATGCTTGAACAGAAGCTTGAGCCAAAGCGTGAAGAGCATTTCACCGAAGCGCATAAAAGCTTTGGCGGGCTCTTTCCGGTCGCTTTCCTTCCACAAGCGCAGAGGGTACTCGGTCAAATCGAAGGGGCTGAGGAGATGACATCGTATCAGGTCGTATGGAAGGGCCCTGTCAGAAGGCACAGCGGGATTGGAAGAGCCAGCCGGGAATATGCGCTTGCCTTAAGCCGGCAAGGAGTGGACGTCAAGGTAGAGGGAGTAAGGTCTGGGAAGAAGAAGCCGACGGCAGGCGGCGCCTTGGCACGTCTGCTTCGCAAGCCATATGCCGCAGGCAAACGCAAAATTTTAATTTATCATTATTTCCCATATACGATACGGATGCGGAAGGAACGCCAAAAATACAACCATATCATATTGAATACCGTCTGGGAGACAACGCGCGTGCCCCGGAACTGGTTCCCGAATCTTAACCGCTTCGACGCCATACTCGTTCCCTCCCGGCATAACAAAGCCGCCCTGCTCCGCAGCGGGGTGAAGGTGCCAGTCTATATCGTGCCGCATGGAGTCAACACAAAGCAGTTTACGCCACGGAACAAGAAGCTGGCAGTAAGGGGGACGGCCGGAAGGTTTGTTTTCGTATCCGTCTTCGGCTTCCAGCACCGCAAAAATCCGGAGGGCTTGCTAAGAGCTTACTGGGAAGAATTTGGCCCGTCCGAGAAGGTCGCGCTGGTGATCAAGACGAACGGATACGGTTCCCGGCAAACCGAGAAGTGGATTAGAAATAAAATCAACGGGTACAAAAAGAGGCTAGGGTTTCGGAAAACGGCCCCGGTGATCTTAATGTCCAGCCGCATGCCGGAGCACCGGCTGAAGGGACTGTATACGCTCGGTTCCGCGTTCGTGCTTCCGACAAGGGGAGAAGGGGTCGGACTGCCGTTTCTCGAATCGCTGGCAAGCGGCGTTCCGGTCATCACAACGGGCTGGGGCGGACATATGGATTTCGTCACGCGCCGCAATTCGTTCCTGGTCAAGTACCGGCTGCAAAACCCGGCTGTCAGCATGCGAAGCAAGCATGCGATCTCAAGCCTCTTCCGCGGTTTTTTTGCGCAAAAGGGACAGCGCTGGGCTGAGCCGAATATCGGCAGCTTGAAGAGGCAGATGAGAACTGCTTTTCGGCAGCGCGCGGTTTGTCAAAAGAAAGGAAGACAAGGAAGGCAGGACGTGATGAAGCTCACGTGGAACCGTGCCGGAGCTGGTATGAAGCGGGCGGTGGAGCGAACGATCCAAAAGAAAAGCCGCCGATAACCATCGTGCTTGCGGCCCGCAGACCGGAAAAAGAACAGAGCCCCTTAGCCTGGTAAGCAGGCAAAGGGGCTCTGTGCGTAAGAAAGGCTCTTAGTTAATCAAGCTGCCGTTCTGCAGCAAATTGTACAGGACGGTTGCGGCAGCTTCCCGGGTCGTCGGAGCGGCCGGATGGAAGTGCGGCGTTCCGTCGATCTCATCGCCGCTCATCAGACCGCTTTTCGTAACCGCGTCGATGCTGTTCGTGGCGTACCCGGCAAATTCGGAAGCATCCGCATACGGCTTGCGCGAAGGATTGCTCTTCGGCGTAAGCTGGATCAGGGAGGACGCGCGGGACAGCATCACGGCCAAGTCTTGGCGGCTGATGCTGGCATGCGGATCGAATCGCCCTTCTTCTACGCCGTTCACAAGACCCGCTTCATAGGCGGCGGCAATATCGTCGGCAAACCAGTCAGAGGCGCTCACGTCCTGGAACGGAGCTTTCGAGCCGGCATGCAGACCGAGCGCGCGGACCAGCATAGCCGAGAATTGCGCGCGGGTTACCTGTTCTTTCGGCGAGAACGCCGAAGCCGAGGTTCCGTTCAGCAGCAGCCTGTTGGCCAAGGCCTGGATGTGCGATTGCGCCCAAGACGTGTCGATGTCCGTAAACGAGATCGCACGAGTTGCAACCGCATAGGTCGAGATGCCCGGGCGGTTGACGGTTACGGTGCGCGTGCCGTCCTTGTTCAGAGCGACGTTCGCCGGAACGGCATATACCTTTCCGTTGTCGATATACAAGACGCCCAGCGTGTTAGCGTCGGTATTGCCGCTCACGATAAAGGAGCTTTTCAGGAAATCGCGGTTGGATACGGCAATCGGCTGCGTATCGCTGCCGTTCACTGTGTTCACGGCAAAGGAAACCGGCGTACCGGTCACTTTGGCTCCCGGGAACCCGTCGGCGAATGCCGATGCGCGTTCCGCGTCATACCGGACAGCCACGTTCAGTCCTGCCGCTGCCGGTACGCGTTTCAATACCGAAACGGGGAGCGAAATCGATGCGTTCCCGTTGCTGACGACAACGGAGTTTTGCTCGCCCGACGCTTTCAACGTATTCACTTGATCAGGCGTTAGCTTGACGATTACTTGCTGGGACGCCGTGGCATAGACGGAGACGACCACGGCAACCGGCGTGCCGGATTCCGTTTTTAAAGCGGCTTTCAGGTCTGCGTCCGTAATGGTTGCCGTCAGCGTGTTGCCGTCCGTCGTTACCGTCCGTTTCAGCGAAGCGGAGGTTTGTCCTTGATTCACGACCGCATCGACGGAAGGAGTGCTACCGGACTGTTCCGTGCTGCCGCTGACAGATCCGCCATAATAGAAGCCGCCGCCGCTGTTGTTAATCGGCGTGCTGCTGTCATCCGTGCTGCTGAAGCGGAGCGTATTCCATGCGACATATTGAATAAGCTCGCCCTTGGCATCACGTTTCGGTTGCCCTTTCGCATCAAGAATGAGGGCGCGGACCATGAGTTTATACGTGCCTTCCTTCAGGCGCTGGACGATCGGCTTTCCGTTGCCATCCACTTTATCGTTAATATAAGTGCCGTCGACGTTCTGGAACGTATAGGTCCCCGGAGCAAGCAATTGCGGTTTCCCGCTTGCGTCTTGTTTCAGAATTTGTCCCATGGTGCCGACGTACTTGTCATCCACACCGTAAACGTTCAGATCCAAATAGTTCGAGTCCTTCGCCGTCAGGGTCACGGAGATGTCCGTCGACTTGCTTGGCGTAATGACGGTTCGGCTCAGCGTCACGTCCTGCAGCCCGAAGCCGTTGTCCGGCCGTTTTGTGCCGACATGCACGACAAACGGCAGGTGCAGCGAAGGCAATCCGGGGCTTTCCAGCAGTACCTCTCCTTCATACACGCCGTCTGCGGCTGTAGCCTTAGGCGTTACGGAAAGGGAGAACTTCTGTGTCGATTTCGCACCGGCGGCAACCGTATTGCCGCTGGCGAGGCCTTCCAGCGTCGCGACGATGTTGTTCACGTCCGGCGTCTTCACCGGGTTGTTCGGATCGGAAGTGACGTTCGGATGCAGCTTCACGGAAGCCTTGTACGTTACCGCTTTGTCCGAAGTGTTTTTGAGCTGGAGCTGCTCTTTCTTGGCGATGCTTCCGGCAGCCATCAACCCGAAGCTGGCGCTACTGCCGTAGTTGACAACCTCTTGCGGATTCAGGTTCTTGTCGAGAATGGTGATCTGATCCACCGTCTGGAGCACGGCCGGCGTATAGACCGCTTGGGACACATTGATGCGGCCTGCGCCTTGAGAGTATACATCGTATGGCGTTTCCTTAGAGTCTTTGATCCCGTCTGCGGTATTGGCAATCGCCGCGCGGATATCGAACGGCGTCCAATCCGGGTGCTGCTGCTTCAGAAGCAGAGCGACGCCCGCTACGTGCGGAGTGGCCATGCTGGTGCCGTTGCTCCGCTTATACGCTTGCGCGTAAGAGGCGCCCGGAATCATTTTGCCATAGGCCGGATAAGTCGACAGCACGTTCACGCCCGGCGCGCTGATATCCGGCTTAATGCTGAGCTTGTCGTCCGACAGAGGACCGCGGGAGCTGAACGTTGCCATCGTATCGCCCTTATCGATCGTTTGCGGATAGCTTGGGCCGAACGTCAGGCGGAACGGCTTGTCCGGATTGGCCAACACGGCGGCGGCCAATGCGCGTCCCTGCTGACCGGACATGTCGAATGCGGGAATATATTCGAAGTCGTCCCCAATGAAGGAGTCGATATGCCCGTCCCGACCCGACAAGTTGGGGGAGAGATCCGGTATGTCATTGCCATTGGCATCCTGCGTGATATTGCCGTTAAAAATCACGATGGCTTTGGCTCCCCATTTTTTCGCATTTTTAATTTTGTCTACGAAGGCCAGCGAACCGCGCGATACGAAGGCGATTTTTTCCGCCACGTTTTTGCCCTTGTAGTCGTCGTCTTGTCCGAGCCCTACATATACGGCTTCAATGGGATTCGTCCCGAGGATCGCTTTAAAGTCCTCTTGCCCGGTTTTCCAGCCCATGACGTTCAACGGATAATAAACGGCTTCGTACACGGAGCTGGTAACCGAAGCCTTATAACGGTTGGACGGGCTGGTCACCGCGCCGACGGAGATCGCAAGCTGCGAAGAGGCCGGTGAGCCCATCGAGTAGAAGTACGGTCCTTTATCTCCCGCATTGCCGCTGGCCACGACGGCGACGATGCCGCCTAGTACGGCATTGTTGATCGCGATCGAATCCGGGGCATTCGGGTCTTTCTCCTCGTCCGAGCCCAGCGATAGGTTGATCACGTCCATTTTGTCCTTGACCGCGCGTTCGATTCCGTCGATCACCTGGGCCGAGGAGCCGGAGGAGCTGCCGGTTTTGGGGTTGCGGGACAGCACTTTATAGACGTAGAGGTCCGCTTCGTAGGCAATGCCTTTTTGGACGACATCGGTGTTCGTATTCTTGGCCCGGCCGGCGATCGTACCGGATACGTGCGTGCCGTGAGACGTGCCCGCAAAGCCTTTTCCAAACGGGTGCTGATCCTTCGGAATGGGAGGCTCCTCGTAAGGATCGGATGTATTGAACGAAGAATTGTACCCGCCCTTATAGGCATCCCTCAAGTCCGGGTGCAAATAATCGACGCCGCTGTCGATGACGCCGACTTTCAAGCCTTTGCCGGTCAAGCCCTTGGCCCAAGCGTCCTGGGCGCCGATTTGCTTGATGGGCGCAACATCGTAGTTGCCGGTCACAGCATCGACCGGCTGCGGTGCTTCGACGGGCAAAGCATAATAGGTCCGGTTCTCATGAATCGACTTGACGCCGGGGATGGTAGCCAGCTCGGGAATCTGGTTGGCCGGCAGCGTAATTTCCATGCCGTTCAGCACGGTATTGTATTGGTAGTTGACTTTCAAATCGATGCCTTCGGATTTCGCCAAGCTGATCATGGACGATTGTTCGCTATTGACAGCGCTTTCTATCGATTCCGCAGAAAGCTGCTGCTGGCCCAGATCGGAAGCATACTTTCCAACGGAGACCGGCTGCCCGCTCAATTGGACGATGACGTTCACTTTGTTTGTGGAGGTGGTGTTCAGCTTGTCGGAAATAAAGGCGTTAGCTTTCGGACTTAACGAATGAGTGCGGACGAGTTGCGGATCGACGATGCTGGACGGGGTGCCCGATACCGATGTCAAAGGCGCCGCCTGTGCAACGCTTTGCATCATTAAACCTGCGGTTAATAGAGTAGACAGCAGTGAGAGACGCGAAAACTTTGCTCTTCTCATATCAAAACTCCTTTTCACTATGATTTTGAGAGCTGAAGTGAATCGTCACCCCCGATTCGGCTTTGTTTTACAGCATTTACAAGAATTTATTGTATCACCTATTTCAAATATATACCATATATTATAGTAAAATCTTTTAATAGATATATATAGATTTTGATAGATTTATTTGAACTTGGCGATGGAAAAGCGTTGACTTGACTATTTGGTTAACTTGAGTTAATTTATTTATTAGAGTATATTATTGAATAAAGGTAAATTGGAAAGGTGATTCCGATCTATGGACGCGCAATCGATACCGCTGCGGGAGCTCAAAAAAGCGCGGACCAAGCTGGCGCTGTACGAGGCGAGCTTGGAGCTGATCGGCGAACGCTCGTTTCGCGAGCTGCTGGTAGACGACATTTGCCGCAAGGCGGAAGTGTCGAAGGTGACGTTTTTTAAGTTTTTCCGGCAAAAAGAGGACGTGTTGGTCTACTTCATGCGGGTATGGCTGACTTGGCGGCGGATCGAGCTGGCGGAGCGGCCGCTACGGGGAATGGCGGCGATCCGGCACATGCTCGGGAAGGTCGTCGAAGAGGCGGAGACGAAGCCGGGCTTGATGCTGAGTCTGATCGGTTTTTTGTCGGAAATGAAGATGCACCCGTGCATGCCGGAGCTAAGTGCGGCGGAAATCGGCTTGCTGTTCCCGGGCCATGAGGAGCTGGGGGCGCAGGAGCCGGATTTGCATCAGGAATTTACGAAACGGATGCAGGAAGCGGCCGAGGACGGGGAGCTGCGTCCGGGGGTATCCGTGGAGTCGGCGGTAGCGCTGCTGCATACGATTTTTTACGGGGCTTATTTGACGGGCCATTTGTACGGAAATCCGGATTTGATGGGGGTCTACGATATGCATTTGGAGGTGCTCCGCACCGTCCGGGAGAAGGGAGATAGGGTATGAGTGGAGTGGTAAAAGGCCGTTATACGGCCGAGATCGACGGGGATTTCGTCGTTTTCCAGATCGGGATGAGGATCAACAAGCTGTGGGCGGTCCATAAGTGGCTTCCGGTATTCAAGGCGATGCCGCCGATGATCCGGGAGCTGTATGAGAACCCGGAGCTCGGGTTCCTGCACGCCAATTACTATATGACGCTGCGGGGGCCAGTCATCCTGCAATATTGGCGTTCGTTCGAGCACCTGGAGCGGTATGCGCGGCACGGCGCGGTGCATTTGCAAGCCTGGCGCGAGTTCAATCGGAAGGTGGCGGCAAGCGGAGCCGTGGGCATATTCCACGAGACGTTCATCGTCCAGCAGGGGCAATACGAGTGCTTGTACCATAACGTGCCCGTCTTCGGGCTGGCGAAGGCCGGCCGGCACGTGCCCGCCACCGGGCGCCGCGAAACCGCCGCGCGCCGGCTCGGACGGGATAGCGATCCAGCCGTACCGACGCCTCCGGCGCCGTCCATGTAGCGGCAGCGCAAACAAGCGCCTCGGCCAAGGAACGGCTTGGCAGGCGCTTGCTTGTGGGCAGGGGCTGTGCCGGGGTCCGGCGAGAAGCTCCCCTAAATAAACGGATACGCGTAGTTTTGCGGCGATTCGAAAAAATGGCTGACGTTGACCAACCGGCCCGGATCGAAGCTTATACGGACCGGGCCCTCGGCATGGATATCGAGCTCGCAGTACCCGTGAGGCCAATCCAATATCCCCGTCAGCCGATACACATACGGGCTGTGGGCGGTTTTTCCCGGAATGGCCCATTCTTTCGCCAAGGAAACTTTGCTACCGTCGGAGGTTCGGACAAAATCGTTGTTTTGCTCCAATGAATGATACAGAACGGTCGAAACGCTTACTTTCGATACCTGATGGAACTCAATCTTCGCCATCCCGGCCAAATAAAAATGACTGCCCTCGTCCGGCCTAAGGATCCGATTCCGGACGCACCAGTCTTTGCCTACATCTATTCCCCAAGCGCCGATGCGCAGGGTGTCTTCCGTAAGCGGAACGCTGTTGAAAAAAAGATGCGACTCGCGAAAACCGATCGGTTTAAAAGAGTCGTTTGTAATATCTCCCTCAAATTTCATACTCAGTAGTCCTTCCATGCCAGAATTCAGTTTCTTTCATTCGCTGCCGAACGGCAGCTCAAGCCCTTGTTTCTCTCTTCTTTCCGGAACTTAATTCCCGGAAAGAACGAACCAGGTCCGGCGAAAAATCGGATCGTCCAATCGCCGATGAATTTCATTAAGCAGCAAACGAATAAATTTCGGATCAAGCTGAAGCCGGACCGCGTCGGTGTAGCAGTCCAAGAGCCAATCGTCTTTAAGAGAACGCATGCTTGCCATACTTGCCTCCATCTCAAAACCATTTCCATATTTATACTAAAATGATAGTATTAGTTGGTCGCGTGTGCATCACATTTTGTTTTTCGTCGGATGGCAAAAAGGATTGCAATATATGGAAAACGAACGCAAAAATCGGCCGGGGCGCCACGACGCTCAGGGAAACGGTAAAGCGGCTGATCGGCGCGCGAGCGTGACCGTCATCCTCGCTTTCGTTTGTAGAAAAGATTGGATCTTGACAATCTCCATGACCCGAAGTAAAATCCATCTGTAATGAAGAAGTCCTCGTTAGGTGAGGCTCCTATACAAACATAGGCCACTGCCCAGAAATATCGAAAGATGCCCATGGGTAGAACAGGAACTGCCGGATTAAGGCTTTTCTTAAGGTGGCTAAGAGCGCCGCTCTTTACGTTGTATAGTGCCAAAACTCGACCAGGGGGAGCGGAAGCGTCGTCGTGCGCCTTTTTTTAGCCCTCCAGGTCTGCTGGGGGGCTTTTCGAATTTGATGCCAAAAAAGGGGGGACAGCCGAATGGACAGTTATCCGAGTCGAAACTTACTTAACTTTCATCATCATTATGGTGTAGACCAAAGAGAACGCTGTGTTCGTTTGTCCCTCCCGTGTTTCCCTTGCTGCGGTGCTCGTCGGCTTATTGCCGAACGGGTCTGTTCGGCAAGCTTATTTGACATGTGAGCTGGACCATGGAACAGATGCATAGCGACAAGCTCTCTCTTTGCGGGAGAGCTTTTTTTGTTTTCGGATTTTATGGCTGAAGAGGTGATAAAGATGACGATGGAAATGATCATGAAGCTCTGTCTTGCCCTATTGTTCGGATTATTGATCGGCATCGACAGACAAATTAAACAGAAGCAGCTGGGACTAAGACCCAGCATGGTCATCTGTATTGCAAGCTGTCTGGTGACGATCGTATCGATAGAAGCGTTCGGCAAGTTCGGCGGCCCCAATCACCCGAATATGGACCCGATGCGGCTTGCGGCGCAAATTGTGAGCGGGGTCGGCTTCATCGGAGCCGGCGTTATTTTGCGCAGAAGCAACGAGGTCATCTCCGGGCTCACTTCCGCGGCGCTCGTCTGGTCGGCGTCGGGGCTCGGCATCACGATAGGGGCGGGCTTTTATTTGGAAGCGGCATGTGCGGTCGTTCTTTTGATGGCCGCGGTGAATGTCGTTCCGTTTCTGATCAAAACGGTCGGTCCCGCCAAGCTGAGCCGGCACGAAGTGGCCGTTCGGATTGTGGTGGAGTCGAATTACCGGATGACCGAACTGATCCAAAGGATCGAGCGCAAAGGAACAAATGGATATTCCCCAAAGGAAGAATATAAAATCCGGCATTTTAAGCTTAAAGATATCGATGAAGATCGCCAACGGATGGACTTCGTACTCTCGGTGCCGGAAGAACAATATACGACGGAAATTTATTATTACATCAAGAAGATCGATCATGTGCTCAGCGTTGAAATTGAAAATCTGTAAAAGGAAGGAGGAGCTCTCATGTTCAAACTGGATCAATACAAATTCAAGGAAGAATATACGTACTACATGCTCCAAGCGTTAAAGGTAGGGAAGAAGGAGGCGTTCCGCAAAGATTTTCTAAATCTGCATCCGACCGATCAGATGCAATTTTTCATCGAATTGGACGAAGCCAGACGGTCACGGGTGTACGCTTTCCTGTCTCCGGAAGAGTTCGGGGAAATTTTCGGCGAATTGGACCCCTTTATGCAGAAAACATGCATCGCGGAGCTGGATCGCCATTACGCGATTGAGATGCTTAACGAGCTGCCCTCCGACGATGCGGCCGATTTCTTCGGTCTGCTGTCCGATAAGGAGGCCGATTTTTTTCTGGATCGCATGGAAAAAGACGAAGCCGACGATATCAAGCAGCTGTTGACGTATAAACAAGGTTCGGCAGGCGCTTTGATGACGACTGACGTTGTAACTGTAACCGAATCGGATTCCGTTGCCGATGTCCTGCACCGTCTGCGGCACGGCGAATCTGATGCGGAGACGATTTATTATTTGTACGTCACGGATACGGGCAATCAATTGACAGGCATCGTCACCTTGCGGGAGCTGATTGCTTCCGATCCGCAGCGCCGCATGGACGAGATTATGAACCCGCAATGGATCTCCGTATCCGCCGATACCGGACAAAGCGAAGTACTCCAAATCATCCGCAAATACGGACTCTTGGCGGTGCCGGTCGTTACGCACAAAGGCAAGCTCCTTGGAATCGTTACTTTTGACGACGTGTTGTTTTATTTATAGACCCATGCGACTAGAGGAGTTGTTCTATGTATGAACACGACCAAAAGAGGCCGGCCCGATTTTCTCATGCTCTTCTTGACCGTTCTGCTTGTTGCCATCGGGCTGGTCATGGTATTCAGCTCCAGTGCCATGACTTCGTCCATCAAGTATCATAACATGTGGTATTTTGAACTAAGACAAGTGACGTGGGCTTTCGCAGGATTATTTTTTCTTTTCTTTTTTATGAATATATGCTATCAAAAGCTAAAGAAATGGTTTCGTCCGCTTTTTCTGCTCACGGTTGTCTTGCTCGTGCTGGTCCTTATTGTGGGAACGAAGGTGAACGGGCATAAAAGCTGGTTCGGCATCGGATCGCTTGGCATGCAGCCTACGGAATTGGCTAAGTTGAGCTTGGTTTTGTATTTGGCGGCGCTGATCGAAAAAAAGGGCGATCGTTTTCAAAATTTTAAGGAAGGCTTGGCGCCTGTTCTGCTCATTGTCGGGTTCATCGCCGGATTGATTATGCTGCAGCCGGATATCGGCTCGAACATTATTATTGTTGCCGCATCCGTGATCATGATGATCGTAGGCGGAGCCAACAGGAAGCATCTATTGCTTGTCGCCTTATGCGCGGTGCCGGTCGGACTGGTGATTGTGATGGCCAAAAGCTACCGGATTCAAAGACTGACCTCGTTCATGGATCCCTGGAGCGATACGCAAAACTCCTCCTACCAGCTGGTCCAGTCTTTATATGCTTTTGGCCATGGCGGTCTTACCGGCTCCGGTTTCGGGCAGGGCATTCAAAAGCTGTTCTATTTGCCCGAAGCGCATACGGACTTTATTTTTTCCACGATAGGCGAAGAGTTCGGCTTTATTGGATGCGCCTTATTTTTGCTGATTTATTTGGCTTTTCTATGGAGGGGCCTCATTATTGCTCTGCGGAGTCCCGACCTGTTTGGTACCCTGTGCGGTATCGGGATTGTCTCGACGATCGGGATTCAGGCGCTGATCAATCTGGGGGGAGTTACCGGAAGCATTCCGATCACGGGAGTGCCTCTTCCTTTCATTAGTTACGGCGGTTCGTCGCTGCTGCTCTGTATGGTCAGCATCGGAGTTTTACTAAGTATCTCAAGAGAAAGGAGCTGACCTCTCTTGTTCTTCGGTATTATCGATAGACTGAAGCGGCTCGACAGTGTCATCATTTTTATTCTTCTTTGTTTCGCGGCCATTAGCACGCTTGTGATTTACAGCGCGACCTCGGGAACGAAATACGACGGGCTTCATCTTCACAATATAGTGATGTTTGTGGTCATGCTGATTGTCATGCTTGGCCTTTCCTGCATGGATTACCGCTTCTTGGTCCGCCGTCTTTCCGTGATTTTATACGGATTGGGCATCGTTCTTCTTCTGGTCGTCATGTTCAAGGGAATGACCATTAACGGATCGAAGCGTTGGATCGATCTCGGAGTCATGCAATTTCAACCGTCTGAATTGGCGAAGATTTTTGTCATATTGCTGCTGGCCCGAATCCTGGAACAACGCAACGGCGAGCCGCTTCGCTTCTTTCGCGATCTTCTCCCCCTGGGGCTGATCACAGGCGTCCCGTTCTTGATTATCTTGGAGCAGCCGGATTTGGGAACGTCCATCGTATTTATTTGTATCTTTATCGGCATGCTGTGGATCGGGAATGTGCGTATTACGCATGCGCTCAGTGGTTTCTTCGGCATCGCTGCCATCATCGGGGGGATGTACTGGCTGTATTCCGCCAATTTCAGTTTGTTTTCCAAGATTGTCAAGCCTCATCAGCTTAGCCGCATTCAAACTTTTTTGGACCCGGCCAGCGATCCTAACAAAAGCTGGCACGTGCTGAACTCCATCCGGGCCGTAGGCGCCGGACAAATGTTCGGTGAAGGGTTTAAGCACGGGCAGTTGGTTCAAAAAGGTTACATTCCTTACGACTATGCCGACTCGATCTATGTGGTGATCGGGGAAGAGTTCGGCTTTATCGGCTCGGCTGTGTTGCTGCTCCTTTATTTTGTGCTGATTTACCGGATGATCAAAATCGTGCTAACCTGCCCGGACCTCAGCGGCCGGTATCTTATCGTCGGAGTGATCTCGATGTTTACGCTGCAGATTTTCGAGAACATTGCGATGCATACGGGAATGATGCCTTTGACGGGGATTGCGCTTCCATTTATTAGTTATGGCGGCAGTTCGCTAATGACCAACATGATTTCGATGGGACTCGTGCTGAGCGTTAAGGCGCATAGCGAAGCGACTTAGGGTTTCTTTACGCGAAAAGGCATCTCATGGTGAGATGCCTCAGAGTGTCGAGAAAGTGGTCAGGGAGCACTACAGGTAGTACGAGGGGGTGGGGTATACACTTCTGGTCGCTGCTCCACCCCACAAAGTGAAGTTAAATCAGAGAAGCTCAGTCCGAGTACTTTGCGGGGACCCCGGGTCCGCAGAAAATTTTGATTTGAAGCCGCTTTGCGGCGGATATTTCCCGCAGACAAAGACGAACGCTATCGCTCCTCCAGTGCATACCCCACCTCCGTATGTTTCTCCGTATTAGTGAAGACCACTTTCTCGACAAGCCCAGGCATCTCATAGCGAGATGCCTTTTTGCGTTACTCCCCGGCAACCGTGCTATCGAGCTCGTGGATATGAGCCATCATGGCTTTGACCTGCCGGTTCAGTTCGGCCATCTGCTCGAGCGTCATGCCGCTGGAGGCGAACAGCGTTTGCGGAATGCAGACCGCTTTGTGCTGAAGCGCCAAGCCTTTGTCCGCGATCCGGACGATCACGACGCGCTCGTCCTCGCTGGAACGCTTCCTTTGCACCAGCCCGGCCGCTTCCATCCGCTTCAGCATCGGCGTCAAGGTTCCCGAGTCGAGATCGAGGATTTCGCTCAGCTCCTTGACCGTGCTCTCTTCCTTTTCCCACAAAACCAATAACACAAGATATTGAGGATAGGTCAATCCCAGCTCATCGAGCAGCGGGCGGTACATTCGCGAAATCGCTCTCGAACAGGCGTACAGACTGAAGCATAGCTGATTGTCGAGTTTCAAATATTCATTGTGGCTCATGGGAGGAACCTTCTTTCCTCAATCCTGTTCGTCTCGGGAGGATTGATTGTGCACAAGTTAATTTGCTCAAAATTATATCATGCTCTCCTCGTCCCCAACAAGTCTGCGGAACAGACCAAAAAGGCTCCTGCGCTGCGCATTTCGTGCGACACAGCGTAAGAGCCCGGAAAGATAAGAAAAGGCAGGCGAGAATCAATTCGCATGGAAAGCGGCGCCAACCGCAGCCTTTTGTCCCAGGCCCCATGGGGAGTGGGAGACGACCATCCACATTCGGCGGAAAGCGGGATCGGTTGAACGTCTATGGATTTCTTCTAGCAGCAGATCGATAAATTCGGGATCGAGCTGAAGGTGGACCGCATCCATGTAGCATTGAATGAGCCAATCGTTTTTGAGTGTGCGCATCGGTTATCCTCCATTCTCGGGATTTGTTGCTGTTGGTTATCCCAAATCCCTGATTAAAATTCCATAATTATACTAAAATTGTAGTATTCATGGCGGCAAATCGCAGCACATTTTGTTGTTTATTGAATGCAAAAATTGTTGCATCATATCGAAAAAAGGCGCAAATTGGCTTTTGGAAGCAGTGACTCGGGCAAAGCAGGCGGGGGACATCCGACGACGATCGGCAATTTGAGCCGCTGGCTCGCTTGATACGACCGCAGCCGGGGCCACCCTGCAGAGTGGTTCCTGCGGACAGGACTTTCAGCCGAAGCATGATCCGCCTCTTAGCCGCATATCTAATGATATAAGACAACCTGTCTGCTAAGGGGGGGTACGGTGCTGCAGCGAACCATGAATATCGTTAGCAAGAAATCGGTATGGATTTCAGTCGTCGCGCTCTTGAATATTTTGCTGGCGCTGCTTATTATGGTTGACAAGAAAAACAGCTTTTCTTTTTGGTCTGATGGAGCTATGAGTTTATTGGGCAAGGTTGAGGTCGGAGGTGAACCGGCTATCGCGACCGGGGCATTCTCCGCTTCCGGCTCCTCCGTAAACGGAGCCAAGCAATATTCGGTGTTCACGCAGTGGAAATTAGCCGACCGGTATCAGGATGGAAGTTACTTGGTGGAGGCTTACCGGCAATACGAAATCTATAAAGATAAGAACGGCAAGACGGTCAAAACCGTGCCGACCGAAAACTTCAACTACATCCGCTATTGTCCCGGATGCGAGGTAAAGGTGCTGCCTGGGGAGTGAAGCTTGATCGAGACGAGTCTGAGTTGGAAAAGCGAGCCTTGCGCTCGCCTTTTTTGCACATACCAAAATAGAAATAACAATTCCATCCAAACGAGACGATAATGATAGAAGAACCTTATTATGGTAAATCATACGAGATGTTCAGGGGGATAATCATTCATGGATTTAAAGAAAATGAACTCTTTGACGAAATATCCGAGCATTCTTACCTATCATCAACTGGGGGAGAGAGGCCGTTTAACTGAAGAATTATCGGAAGCCCGAGGCTTCTCCGCTTCCGACGATGTTTTTGTTTATGAAAAAGTGGATGGGGAGAACGCCAGGATCATTTTATTCAAAAATGGGAATGACATCGATTATCTCATTGGCTCCAGAGAGGAGCTATTGTTTGCCAAAGGAGACAGGATAGGTAACCCTTACGGGAATATTGCCGAGTTTCTTCGGCCGTTTGCCGATCAATTAACAGACCGGATTTGTGCTGACGAGGATCGGGCATTGACCGTCATCTATCAGGAGTCGTATGGAGGGAAGACGAAGGCGGCTAAAAACTACACGGAAAATAAGACACAAGCGTATAGAGTTTTTGACGTATTTTCACTGGATAAGAAGGAATTGGAGCATCTACTTACGCTGCCGCAAGAAAAAATAGCGGAATGGCGCGACCATGGAAACCAGCCTTTTTATCATGAGGCGGAGAAACTCGATTTTATTAAAACGATGGAGCTGGAATATGCACCACTGCTGACTAGCGTGAAGGGCTCTGCTTTTCCGCAGTCGTTGGAAGAGACGTTTTCTTTTTTGAAGCAGTTTGAACAAACCCAAGTCGGGATCGATGCTAAAGGCAAGTCCGAAGGTATTATCGTTCGCACCTCGGACCGCAGGCAGATTAGAAAAATCCGCTTTGAGGATTACGAAAGAACGTTTAGAAAGTGAGCCGCGTGCGCCCATATGTCAGAACAGATCCCCGATTATTTCAAATACAACAAGGAAAACGATAGTAAATACAGCAAGAAAAAGCATTATGAACTCGCGGCTATCGAGAAGGACTGGCCGTTTATTCCCGAAAAATATGGGTATCATCCTGTTGATCATTTTACGGGATGTTGGAGAGGTTTCCATTGTCTATACGAAATGGATGATCTACAGCTTCTTCTCAAGTCTTTTTTTGTAACTCTGGACTGTTCGGTCGTTAGCCTTCCTGACTTGAATGGCGTTTCGGGAAAGAAGGGCTACGGCGGTTTTTGGGAATACAAGCAGGTGAATCTGCCCCTCGGTTATTCGGGAGGCATTATTTTATGCGATGAACTCGTAGGTCAAGATTATTTGTTTGGCGGTTATGAACGTATGCATCATTTCCGGGATGTTGTGGAGTTACGGTTTGAGAACGGCATTGTGACAAGTAAAATAGACCACAGTGACATGATGAAAGAGATTAGGGGCTTCACGGATTTAAGTTTCCTTGAGCAAGAAGAGTTGGTGGTTGATTATTTTTCGCTGTACTCGAACAAGTGGATAAATTATTACATGCTATGAGTCAGAAGATCGTCCCTGCCGCAAATGATGCGAACAAGGGACGATCTTTTACGTTGAGCTAAGGCTCAATCTGTATCGTGATTTCACTTTTTATGATTTTGTTTTTTTTATCCCCATCGATCTTAAAATCTGCCGTTACCCCAATCGTATATTTTCCCGGCGACAGCAGCCAGGGCTGCTCTTTCTCAAAAAATTCCTTAGTGTTGGGACGTCCTTTTTTATTGTAGTTGTAAGACTCTATGATATACAGAGGGAGAGTGGCTTCATACTCGTTATTTTTCTTGAGTTGATCTCTTATTAAAACGGTCTCTATAATTTCGTCAGAAGAAATTCCTTCCTCGTCCCGAACCGTAAAAAGGATGATGGGATTACCGTGGCCCACAGTTATTTCTTCCTCGCCCAAGTAAATGAGGGAGCTCCACAAATGAATGATATCATTTGTTTTGTAGGTTTCTTTTTCACTGTGAAGATTTAGCACAAAATTGTCTGCTTGTTTGGATACGCTGATTTTGGCTTTCGTCAAATTGTTGACACGTCGATCGATATAAATGTCTTTCTTGGCTTCGTCATAATGCACTCTGCCGCCCATATTTTCGGTAATGTAGCGTAGCGGAACATAGACGGAACCGTTATAGTTGAGAAGCTCAAAAGCTCCGCTCTGCTTATTGGCAGGTTGATTATTGAAGTAGATAGATCCGGGGAATAGATGCGCTTGTATAAAATCGGAACTACTTGCGACGGAAGCGGCTGAAATACAGCTGCCCGCGATAAGAGCTAGAAGTAACTTTTTCCTCAAATTCACTTCATCTCCTAGTTTTTGGGGTGTTTATGAATTCTACTCTTTTCTTCGCAATAAGTTGTGGTTTGCGGGCGACACAGAGGTAATTTCGGAAAAATGTAATTAAATGTTATAATATGATAAATATTGATATGATGTTCTATTGTTGAGTTTATTGGGAGGTAACAACGATAGTAACGAGGATCTTAAATTTAGTGATGATTTGAGGGAAGGTGTTACTATGGTCTTAATAAAAGATAGTGCAAAACGAGAAGAGATTCAAGCCTTACATACTGAATTGTGGAATGAACTTCAACATTATGACGAAGCTTTCGCAGAAAATTTTATGACAAACTGCTTGAAGAATCTAAAAGAAAGACAAGTGCAGCGGAATACATTGAAAAACTTCGTAACGACACGAGGGTTTTGGATTTCGGTTCTTGTTGGTTCACTGCTGGGACCTTCGATTGTTGTCCTTTTTATTTGGGTTTCTCTTTGGATTGAGTGATATTTAAGGTAAACGAAGGCTAAACGGTCACCTGTTAGATGTTTGGAACCATTGGTATGAAGTAAAGGTGAAAGCCAATCCGGACAGTACAAGATTGTCTGCGCTGCAGGACACACTGTCAGGAAAGGCTACATATTTGGAGGGGATTATTTACTGAGGATTATAGAGGGGTCAATTGCCTGCTAGCTCTTGATTGTTCCAGTTGAACAAGGAGGCAGAATCACTTTGGAAAATCCCTTGATATTTGCCCTCTGTTTCGGGAGTAGTAATAAGTTTTATTTTCCAAACTCCTTTCATTGGTGAGGCATTAAAACTGTTCATATAAGTATGCTCACTGGTTACTTGATCAAAAAAAACTTTCTCTTCCTTTGGATTCCACACTTCGATAGCTAAATCACCCGAACTTAGTTCAATCAAAAACTTCGTTTGTAAGTTCAAGAAAAAGGTATTGTTTACCGAAAATTCCTTTTCGATCACTTTGAATTTTTCGTTGTATTCCGCCTTACTAATTGTCCCTCCCCATTTTCTTTCTATTACATCGTCAATTAGTTTATAGAACACGCCAACGCCGCATAAAATCAATACAGCTACTACGGATAAAATGATAGTAGATTTTTTTTTCACGATTATAATCTCCTAAGCTTCCTTTTGGACTATCAGGGGTTCGTCAAAAGTGATGCTCCCATCTTTCATAAACAACTTTCTATTGGCATATGAGGCCACATGAGAATCATGAGTAATAACAATGATCGTTTTTCCCTCATTGTTCAGATTGCATAGTATTTCCATAAGCTTATCTGCATTCGTTGAATCAAGAGCCCCGGTAGGCTCATCGGCAAAAATAATTTCCGCTTCTGATGCCAATGCTCTCGCAATAGCTACGCGCTGTTTTTGGCCGCCTGACAAATTCTTTACTTTTTTGTGGAACAAATCCTCTATCCCCAACTTGCTTAAATATTGCTTCGCCTTCTCTTTTTTCTCATGCTTACTCATCTTGCGTTCTGCAAAAGGCAGCGTTACATTATCATAAACACTATAATTATTGAGCAATGCATAATGTTGAAAAATGAAACTCACTACGCGATTACGGATATGAATCAATTGAGAGTCTTTTAAACCGGTTGTGGATCTGTCCATTATTTTACACTCGCCTCTTGTTGGCGAATCCATACATCCCATAATATTTAATAATGTCGTTTTTCCGGAACCGGACGGTCCTACAATCGCTACGAATTCCCCCAGTTCGACAGTTAGATTAATATTGTTAAGCGCTGTAAACTTATTTTTATGATTCCCGTAAACCTTTGAGACGTTAGTTAGTTCAATCGCCGGCATTTAATTCTCAACTCCACTTATTAGTTTGTAGGGAGATTCTCTATACAGTACCCGAATAGGGTATAAAACCGATAAAAAAGTGAGCAAGAGGACCAGGATTATTACTTTAGCGAATAATGCGATTCCAAAGAGATCTTTAACCGACGACATATCGGCGATGATTGACGTTGCACTATTATAATAATTCCAGAATACTCCAAAGCATGCGCTTAGCAAAATGAGCAAAAATACCTCAATGATGATGGATCGAGCTATACTAATAATCGATTCTCCGAATACTCTTCTTATACCAAATTCATAAAATCGAATTCGAATAGAAGAAAGGGTGGAAGTAATAATCCCAATCGAGGTGGTAAGCAGAAAAAATACTCCGGCATATAGATTTAATTTAACCAATTCTATTTTGCTTTTTTTGTAAGCATCCAGCTCTTCTTGTATAGAGCGTACAATGGGTGAAGGCAGACCAAGTTGAGTCGCTGCTTGCTTTATTTTCTCCGATAATATTTTACGATCGGCTGCATCTTGGACGCTCACAAAAGTACTTTTTTGCAAGGAACTAATAACAAACGGCGAGGAGTTTTTTTGATAATCCAAGAAAGGGGTGACAATCGCTGCATTCAGATCTCTTACCCCCATTGAAATATAATCGTTTTTATCGAGCCACTTGCTCTCTTTGTCCATTACGCCTACAACTCGATAATTCAATTTTTCACCAAACCAATAAATAGAAAAAGAGTCACCGATGTCAAATATACTTTCGTAATCATGTCCAACCAATACAGGAATCTGCTCATGGTGTTCAACGGCAAAGTCTTGTTTAGCAAGCGACCGGCCCTTAAGTATTTTGATCTTAGAACTGCTGAATATGGACTCATCGAAATAAACCATATAAGATAGCTTTTCTTTCCCTCTCAATGGACTATTTTTATATAAAGCTTGATTCTTTGCCTCATATAAATCACTATTTTTTAGATCGGATAGAATGAAATACGCTGTGGAAAATGAACCGTAATTGCTGACTTCATTCATACCGCTAACTTCTTTTCTTAATTTAAGGTAGCGTTCAATAGACCATGCATTATCACTTGTTAAATCCGGAACGGAGAACGTCAAAGTTTTTTCGAGATCCAAGTTGGAGTATTTTTTAATGGTTTCACTTGCATAGTCAGGTATACTTAATTGAATAAAACCATTGCTTATTAAGTAAAATGAAACGACTAATTGAAGCATGATAAAGAGCGTAGCTAACTTGCGTTCCCACAATGACTTCCAAGCAATCTTTATGCTCCTCATCTGATCAAACCTTTCTCATCAACTCAACAGGTTGGATATTCCTCGAACTGATTAATGGGATAATTACGACCAGCAGTGAAGTTATGAAGACGAAAGCCGCATGATTAATAATATCCGTTAACGTTACTTTATATGGGTATCCAATCCACTGTTCAATGATAGGGCTCATCCAAATCTGCACAATACAAACCAACAATGAGGAGAAGAGAAATACGACTAACATTTCGCTATAAAATGAAAAAGCAATTGTAGAATTGCTAATGCCAAATGCTTTTTTGATTGCAATTTCAACTCTTCGTTCTTTGATCCAATATACAGCGATGTTGACGGCGTTGATCAAAGCCAGCACATATACAGTGATAATAAAAGTAATTTGATTCCCGAGATTACCTAAATATGTATATGGAGAGGAACCTTGCAGGGAAGAGAAGTCTGCGTTATTGACTTTAAATATCGACACCTGATTTTTTACGGTATCGTAATCTTTTAATAAGCGTGTCTGATCTCCATATAAAATGACAGGGATACTTTTTTGGCTCTGTAACTTGGATTCCGCTCGCTCAGTCAAACTTGTAATAGGCATAACTATTTTGTGGTCGAGATAGGGCGAGTTGCCTTTATCAGTTCCTATGATTCCGGTAATCTCATATTTCTCATGATCTATTTTGACGTATTGTTTCCCGTTCTCTTTAATGATATAGGGAATAAAAGCTCTTCCTACCATGCATAATTTGTCCCCACGATCCAAAGAACTTTTTCGGATAGCTTCTCCTTCTAGCAAAGGAAATTTATTGTATTCATCTGCTTTCCAATATTCAATCATAGGATTTACCATGCCTAGGTCTGTTTCTACGCTAAGTGAATTTATAAGCAGATTACTGGTTACACTCATCGTGCTGAATGCTTTGATAATGGCCTTCATGTCGACTTGCTTTTCAAAGTCTAAGGAGAAGGAAATTTTATTGTTAATTTGATATTTGTCCAAGTAGCGCTCAATTTCAACTGCCTTATTGATGGAATATAAAGTAGTTGTAATTAAACCGATGGATAGGCTAATGCTAAACACCAGTATGAAGAAAGTAAACGGGTATGCTTTAATCTGGTTAAGGACGCGATTCAGTGTGTTCACATTTCCTCCCGAAATTATCCCAAAATAATATTTACACGCAATTAACTGTGATAAACAACTGAATTCCTAAATCGCTATAATACACAAAATATAGCACCACAATGGTTAGCTATGGAAAGCTTACCATTGTGGTGCATATCTCATCCTTCTTACGACCTTATTACCATCTGCTCGTCAGGGATTCGATGGTCCGTACGGTCGCTGTATTATATCGATCAAGAATCTTGTGTTCACTTTGGAAAGCCCATACCCCTCCTTTTGATGCCGATACATGTGCCCAATTACCATAGTCCGAGCCATGGATTTCATAGGGAGCACTAATATTTTCTGCAGATTTAAGTGTCACCCCAACGACAAGATACTGCCAAGTTTGATTATTTTGCCAATCGGTTCTTGCATCAGCTTTATCATTCTCAAAAACGGAGAAATCTGTAACTAAACTTCCAGTTGCTTTTGCATCTTGATAGGCAAGGTTTATGGCATCGTTAGCAGCATAAGCCGCGGAAGCGATGGTAAGAGTCGCTAGAATTGATAACAGCGGGATCGATTTTTTAAGAGTAAACATGAAAATATCCTCCTCAAAAGATTATAAAATATGTAGAACTAAGATGAGTGCTTGATCCTTAATGTTCTAGGTTTTGGATTTCGGATAAGTAAAAGTTGATACAATAACTTTACCTTGTGGTATGGTGCCCTCCTTTTCACATAATGTATTATTGCAAGTTAATTAAAGTAAAATTTTTGTAATATATGGAAAATTAACTTGGTATCCATTATCCTAGCGAATAATAGAATAGATTGTCAACTATTTTTTGGGGAAAGGCAGAACATGAGCAAAGGGGTGCCCCGGTATCTTATGGTTTAGTTAGGAACGGATTATTTGAACGAAGGAGTCGTCGTGGGTTCGATTTAAGCAACGCTATTTTGGCGAGGGGAATTAAGAAGGACTTGTCTACAAGAACTGATTCTAAAAATGGATAGTTTCGTTATATTTATGCTTTTGATATTAATGTAATTGTCGTATATTACCGAAATAACGTGCAAAATGAAAAGAGATTGTATACTAGGAAAGACCTAATATACAATCTCTTATTGATTTGGTAAAATAATACTAGAGTCAATCCCATTTAGAGAGGGGATCTTTTGGCTGTTTGAATTTATCAGCTTGGCTGAATGCCTCAATAACTGCAAGGGATTCGGCGCTAGATATAAATGAACTTTTTAAGGAAGTGTTTACATTTTTTCGGAAATCGACACCTTTCAACATGTGAACGACATGATGCAACTGCGGCGTTACCCGGATGGTTAGCATGTGTAGGATATCCCCTTTTATGAGACGATTTTACTAGAAACAGTATATCAAGAAAGTTTAATAAAAGTAAGTATTTAGGGAGAACTTTATGAAAAAAAAGGGTATAATATTGCTGTTTCTGTCGATTTTTGTCGCTGCGCAAGCTTGGTGTTCTTACATTATGTTCAAATATCCTTATACTGGAATTTACCTAACATTAAATCAACAGAATCAGTGGGAAATTAAAGAATTAGATAATGATAGTGCGAGTGTTTATCTTGACTTAAAAGTAGGGGATATCATCAAGCAAGTTGATGGTAAATCTCCTGATGAGAATCCGATGATTTACAAATGGAGGACAATAGAGCAGGCTCGTGAATTGTTTATATCAAGAGATGGACTTGAGAAGAAAATTATAATTTATTCTAGGAGTGAGCTATCTCAAGATATAATTCCATTATTTGAAGGATTATTGTGTTTATTTTTGGCTGGTTTATTGTATATGAGAATACGTCACTCCTCATCAGCGCAGTTACTTGCAGTTGTTTTTTTAACTTGTGGCATTATTTACATAAGTCAAGGCGCGTCAATTAGAGGGGATGTTGTTGGGAAGATATTAATCACTAGTTTAGTGATGGCAATACCTTTTGTTTTTTTTCATTTTCTAGTTGTCTTTTTCAAGGAAAAAGGAAATATACAGCTACCCAAAAAGGTATTAAAATATTTATACTCTATTGCTGTGATAGGGTTTGGAATAAGACTTTTTACGTTGTATCCTCCAACGGCTTATATGATTCATCGTTATAATGCTACGGTGACATTGTCTTTTTTCATCGTGGGATTTTTGTTCAATATAAGTGTTTTAACATTCATTTATTTCAAAATTCATAAAGAAAAATCTTATTTGTCAAGTATTGTTAGAAGCGTATGGTTCTCGCTTTTTTTATCATTTTTACCGGCAATCTGTTTTTCATTTCTTCCTAAACTCATTACCGGACAACGAATTATTAATGTCCTCTATACAAACTGGTTTATCTTGCTTTTTCCAATTTCATTCGCGTACCTGATTGCTTCGAACCAGTTATACGACATTGGCTTAGTACTGCGACGTATTGGATTTGCCGTTTTGCTTGCCATCATACCATCCGGTATATTTACAGGAAGCTACGTCTTCTTGTTTCAAGACTTGGTAGATGCGAGACAAGTTACTTTCATCTTTACCGGCTCCGTCATCATGCTAGCCACCGTCATGTACTCGGCCGAATACTTTACAACTCGGCTGGAACGGTTTCTGTTCCCTAGAAAGTATGTGCTCCAAACGGCGCTCAAGAAAATTTCCAAGAGTCTCGGAGCCATCTCCAGCCTCCGCGATCTGAAAGAAATCGTCCTCATGGACATCGTCAGCACGCTTCAGGTAAGAGGCGGCGCGATCATATTCCAGTACGAGAACGATACCGAGATCATCGACGAAGGCGAAATCGATACGGCGGAGATCAAGAAAATGATCTGTTCATCGACTTGGCTTCACCATCCGATATACACCTGTATCGAGATTACCCGTCATGAAGAATACGCCAGCTACCTGGTCATTACGAGCAACAAAGCGAACACGTTGCTGGGCAAGGAAGAGGTTCAATGGCTTCACTTGATTACTTCCTATCTGGAAGTCAGTCTGGAGAATGTCCACCTGATCCGCAAGCTGACGGCGAAAATGCAGCTGCTGGCGGCACAATTGCCCGACGAGCAGTCGGCGCAGGACATTCAGTGGTTCCGCAAAATCATGTTCGAGCTACAAGAGGAAGAACGGCTCCGGATCGCCGCCGATCTGCACGATACGACGATGCAGGATTTGTTTTTCCTTAAGCGGCGATTCGTGGCGCTGCTGGACAAGTACGCGATGAACAAGGAAGACAAGGAGCATCTGAACAACATTATCAATTTCGTAGAAATGATCAACAACAGCCTGCGGCAAAGCTGCTTCGAATTGAATCCGTTCCTGCTGAAGGAGATCGGGCTGATCGAAACCGTGCGGACGTATCTGGACAAAGAAGCGTACCATACGCCGTTCGAGATCGAGTTCAAGGAAGAGGGCGCTTCCTCTATCGAGTCGAAGGATTTGACGACAAAAAGGCATATTTTCCGCATTGTTCAAGAGCTGCTTAACAACGCGAAGAAGCATTCGCAGGCTTCGAAAGTATCTTTTGCCATGACAATGAAGGATCATAAGTTCTGCCTGACTTATGAAGACGACGGCGTCGGGTTTGACAGCACGCAAGTACCTCGCATGGAGATTGGAGCATCTGGGATGGGAGTGGAGCAAATGAGAGGTCGTATCTTGCATTTGAACGGAAAGCTGGAGTTCGATTCGCGGCGAGGCGCCGGTGTGAAGTTCGTGATTACGATTCCGATCCGGGAGGTGATGTCCGTATGAATGAAACGGTCAAAGCTCTCGTGATCGATGATCATCCTCTCGTTGCTCATGCGACGAAGGAATTATTGGAGGACACGGATTGCATTGAAGTGGTCGGCATTGCCAGCAGCGCCGAGGAAGGCATGGAGCAGATCAAGAAGCACCAGCCGGGGCTCGTTTTTCTGGATTACCAGCTTCCCGATCTGTCGGGAACCGATGTCGCGGCGCAAATCAAGAAGGAATATCCGCACATACATATTGTGATATTTACCGGGCACGACTTGACGGGGGCGATGAATCGGCTCATCGAGCTGAAAGTTAGCGGCGTGCTTTCGAAAGAATCCAGCATCAGAACGATCAAGAACATGGTGAACTGCATTCTGGACAACCATACGATGCTGCCATTGTCGCTGTATCACCAGATTCAATTGAACGGTTCGCCTTCGTATGAAGATTTGAACGATGAAGAAGTGATGATGATGGGTATGGTCGTCAAAGGGGCTACGCACGATCAGATTGCCGATCATATCCACATGAGCAAACGTACCGTCGATAATTACCTGCGCCGAATCTACGACAAGCTGGGCGCGAAGTCGAGAATGGAAGCGATGGAGAAATTCATTAAAAGCAGGCATTACACGTAGACATTCTATAGGGACAACTAGGGGGACGGGCGGATTGGATCGGGAGACAGTAGAGCATATGTACCGGATGGTAGACGATCATGTGGGCGCGGAGGATCTCAATGCTTTGCTCAAAGCGTTCATCGAGGAGAAGGCGCAGGAACAAGGGTCGTGGTCGAGCATCACGCGCTGCACCCATGAGATGCTGGGAGGAGCTTCACCGCATATCGACCGGTTGGCCGCGGCGACGGAATTGATTCTTCTCTGCTTCGATATCGTCGATGATCTGCAGGATCAGGACCACGGGAGCAAGCCGTGGATGCAGTGTCCGCCGGCAGTTGCGTTAAATGCGGTGCTCGTTTTCCTGACGGGATTCATCGGGGAGCTCGGCCAATGCGGAGTGAACGGGCGTTCACTTTATGAGATCAGTAAGATGCTGTCCCGCTCGGTCAACGGACAGCATAAGGACGTTACGAATCAGGTGCCCGAGGTAGACGATTATCTCGCAATGATTCAGGAGAAATCCGGGTCCTTGTTCCGTTTTGCTTGTCAAATGGGGTACTGTCTGACGGATTGCAGCGAAGAGACGATGGAGCGGATTGACGATCTGGCAGATTGTGTCGGAATGATTCATCAGATCCAGAACGATCTGAAGGACATCGCTCAATTCGACGTGAAGAGCGATTTGCTGCTTCGCAAGCGGACGCTGCCTGTGCTGTATTTGCTCAATGTAGATAGCGAAGCGTTTCGCCCGGTGAAGGAGTATTACGAAGGAAGAATCACCGCAGACGCTCTTGTGCAGGATAAAGAGCAGTACATGCGGCTGATTGTGGATTCCGGCTGTATCGAATATACTAAGATCGTGCAGTCCGTATGCGTTCAAAAAGCAGAGGAGCTATGGACCGATCTCCAGGTCCCGTCTCCGTGGAAAGAAAAATTCCGGGAACTTACGTACGCCGCTTTTGCTTAGCAGCCGGGCCTTGTCACCCGAACCAAAAAGATAAAGAAGCACCTTGAGACCCGCAAAAGGATCGAGGTGCTTTTTGGCTTGGGCGGAACCCGCCGCCACATAGTTCGACGACGAGCGCCCTACACGGTACCGCCCGGGCCGTCCGGACCGGACATGTATATCCCGCCTATCGGAGGAATCGCCACGTCCTCGGGGTGCTCGCGGCGGCGGGCGGCGAGATCTTCATCCGTCCGCTCGAAGGTGCGGGTATCGTCCTCGTACCAGACGAGCACCATAATGCGCCCCTTGTCCAGCTCCTTCTCGTACCGCTCCGCCTCCAGTGCGGAGATGCCGAGCGATTCCATTTTTGCCCGGAGCTGATCGCCGCGGGAGCGAAACAGGTT
Organism: Paenibacillus tyrphae; assembly: GCF_000722545.1. GTDB lineage: Bacteria > Bacillota > Bacilli > Paenibacillales > NBRC-103111 > Paenibacillus_G > Paenibacillus_G tyrfis. Next base: position 36,574 of record NZ_JNVM01000019.1, on the reverse strand, counting down.
GGCGAAGGCAGTCGCCATCCCTTCCTCCATCACGCCGATCGTATTCGTATCGGTCAGGCGTCTGAGCCCTTCGGTCCGGTCGTCGTCATGCGCCAGCACATAAATTTTATTTAGGGAATGGCCTTCCTCACGAAAGCCCCGAATGGCGCGGATCGCGTACTCTTCACCTTCTACCAGCTTCACTTTTGTTCTCATGAGTTGTCCCTCCTCGAATCGGTTCAGATCATGCGTGGGAGACTTTGCCGAGCATGTCTGCCATAGAGTTGGTCAGCCGTCCGGATCGGTCCGGCCTATGCTTCATTAACCCGGATTTTCCAAGCCGAAACAATCCTCGGTCTGATTCAAACGTTCCGTTTTCGGTTAATTAAGCTTTAAAAAAAGCTATAATGGTAAAAAACGGACCTTTACCAATCGGGGTCAAAGGATGCACATGGACAAGGGAGAGACGAACAAGGTATGAACATTGCCATCGTGGACGACAACCCGGTCAATCTCATCGTGATCGAAAAAATATTGAAAAGCGCAGGATACGATTCGTTCTGGAAAGCCGCTTCGGCGGTGGAAATGATGCAGCGGCTCACCGAGTATGCGAACGGGGGCAAGGTGCCGGTCGACTTGATCCTGATGGATATGATGATGCCGGAGATGGACGGGATCGAAGCGTGCCGCCGCATTCAGCAGGATGAGCGCCTCAAGGATATCCCGGTGATTATCGTGACGGCGCTCGGCGATTCCAACAAGCTGGCGGAGGCGATGGAGGCCGGGGCGATGGATTACGTGATGAAGCCGGTGAACAAAATCGAGCTGATCGCGCGGATTCGTTCGGCGCTGCGCCTCAAATACGAGAAGGATTGGCACAAGGAGAACGATGCTCGTATCCGCGAGGAGTTGGAGCTGGCCCGGCAAGTGCAGGGCAGCGTGCTCAGTCCGCCTCTGAAGAAGGAGCGGCTGGAAATCAGCGCCGCGTATTACCCGTCGTTCGAGCTGGCGGGTGATTCTTACGCATGGTACCGGATTGACGAGGACCGGCACGGCGTCATCATTCTGGACATTATGGGCCACGGGATTTCGTCTTCGCTGGTGTGCATGTTTATCTCCTCGGTCATGCAGGACACGATCACGCGCTTCGTCTCGCCGGAGTTCGTCGTGACGGAGCTGAATCGGTATATGAACCAGCTCAATCATAAAAATCCGTCGGTCAGCTATTATTTTACGGCGATTTATTTGCTGATCGATACCCAGACCAAGACGATCGAATACGTGAACGCGGGCCATCCGCCCGGGTTTCTTTTTGAAGAGGGAAAAGCGCCGGTGGCGCTCAATCAGGGGAGCTGTGCCGTCGGCTTCTTCGATCAGATGGAGATTACGAAGAGCATCTTCACCTATGAACAGCCGATCCGCATCGCCTTGTATACGGATGGGCTGCTGGAGGCGCTGCCGCTGCCGGACGTTTACCCGGAGGATGCGGCGGAATCGGATCTGCTGGCGCTGCGTCTGCAAAGCTGCATTCATCAGGCGCCCAGCCCCGAATACCTCGTTGAGACCCTGCTGCCGCAGGATGTGAGAGAGGCGCAGAGTGACGATATTTGTATGGTGCTGATCACCGCTACGTAGATGGCGGCCACGAATAAAAATGATACTTAGAGAGAGAAAGGGACGGGAGAGGGAATGAACTGATGAAGATGAAGACGAAGCTGTTTATGGGATTCGGAATCCTGCTGGTGTTGATTTTTGCTTTGGCGGGCATCGGGATGAGCCGGCTGACCAGCACGGATTCCGTGATTAAGGAAATTTACGAGAACCGGTACCAGAAGGTGCGGACCAGCACGCAGGTGCGCAATGACGCAGCGGAACTCGCCAAGGGTATCGTGAATTTGCTGTTGATCGACTCGGAAGAAATCGACAAGAAGAATGCCGAAGTCGTCAAAACGCTCAGCGGCAAGGTCATGCATGGCCTTCAGCAGATTGACGAATTTTCTAAGGAAGGAAAAGAGCGGGAGCTGGCTGACGAAGTTCTGCTGCATGGAAAACGCTTCCTGGACTTCAAGGATCAGGTCGTTCGTCTGAACCAAAGCGGCAGACAGGCGGAGGCCAACTCGCTTCGCACGACTGTCGGGATCGATCTGCAGGATAGATTTACGAGAAGCATGGGCAATTTGACGAATTTTCACAACGAGGCGATGGATGCGGCCATCCACCAGGCGTTGAGTGACAATCAACAGACGGTGATGTATACCGGGCTGTTAACGCTGATCGGCCTGCTGCTGAGCGTGGCCATTATGCTGTGGATCGTGTTCGGGTTTTCTCGGGGGCTGAACATCCTCTCGGCGATGCTTGCGAATTTTGCAAGCGGGAAATGGGGGCACGCGGCTTACCGGGTACCCATTACGTCCAATGACGAATTCGGCCAGCTTGCGGGTGTGTTCAATCGGCTGGCCGACGATTTGAAGCAAACCACCGCCAGCGAGCGGGCTCTGAATAAAATGAATGAAGAAACGCTTTGGCTGCAAACCCAGATTGCGCACATGTATGCGATGCTGGAGGATTCGCGGAAGGTCGAAGAGATGGCGCAAACGTTCATCGGAGAACTGGCCCGGATCGTCGGTGCGCAGGACGGGGCGCTCTATGTGCTGAAGCAGACGGCGTCGGGCACCAAGCTGGTGCTTGCCGGCACGTACGCCCGTTCGGAAAGCACGGCCGCTGCCGAGCTCCCGCTCGGAGAAGGGCTCGTCGGACAGTGTGCGAAGGACGGCAAGCCGATCACGGTGGAAGGCGTCGCCGGACAATACGGCGCGATCCGCTCCGCCTTCGGCGAGATGGAGCCGCTGACGCTAACAGTACTGCCAGTCGAGTACGACGACGAAGTGATCGCGGTGTTCGAGCTCGTTTCGCTGAAGACGTTTTCGGAGCTGGAGCAGAAGCTAATCAAGCAGACGAGCGAAAACCTGGGCGTGACGCTTAACGTCTTGATGGGACGCCTGAGGATCGAGGAGCTGCTGCGGATTCATCAGGCGCTGACCGATGAATTGCAGACCCAGTCGGAAGAGCTGCTGTCCCAGCAGGACGAGCTCAAGGCTTCCAACGAGAAGCTGGAGGAGCAGACGCGGGCGCTGCGGGCGTCGGAGGAGCAGCTGCAGCGGCAGCAGGAGGAGCTGGAGCAAAGCAACGATGCCTTGGTCCGCAAGACGGCGGAGCTGGAAGAGCAAGTCCGCGAGACGGAGGAGGTCAATCGCCAGATCGAGCTGGCCAAGGAGAAGCTGGAGAAGCAGACGCTGGAGCTGGCATTGTCTTCCAGGTATAAGTCGGAATTTCTGGCGAACATGTCGCACGAGCTTCGGACGCCGCTTAACAGCTTGCTGATCCTTTCCCAACAGCTGAAGGAGAACAAGGAGCGCAACTTGACGGGCAAGCAGGTAGAGTATGCGGAGACGATCTACTCGTCCGGCTGCGACTTGCTTAAGCTGATCGACGATGTGCTCGATTTGGCGAAGGTCGAATCCGGCCGGATGGAGCTGCATGAGGAGACGATCTGCTTGCAGGAGACGGCCGAATCGATGCGAAAAGCGTTCGGACCGCTGGCCCGGTCCAAAGGGCTGTCCTTCGAGGTGGATTTCGGCGGCGTGGCGCCAGGACAGATTCAAACGGACAGCGGGCGGCTGAAGCAAATTTTGAAAAATTTGCTGTCCAACGCTTTCAAGTTCACGAATTCCGGGAGCGTTCGACTCACCATACGGCAGCTCGCGGAGCCGAGAGCGATGGTCGCCTTCGAGGTCGAGGATACAGGCATCGGGATTTCTGCGGATAAGCAGCAGCTGATCTTCGAGGCGTTTCGGCAGGCGGACGGAACGACGAGCCGCAAGTACGGCGGGACGGGGCTCGGCCTCTCAATCAGCCGGCAGCTGGCTTCGCGGCTCGGCGGAGCGATCGAGCTTGAGAGCGAGGAGGGCCGCGGCAGTCGGTTTACGCTGTATTTGCCGCACGACGCGCGACTGGCGTCCGGCGCGGCCGAAGCGGCGCCCGCCGTCATGCCACCCTCGGCGGAAGCCCCGGATAGGTGGCCGCAGCCTTCGTCGAGGGCGCTCGCTAACGGCGAGATGCCGGTGACCGCCTTCGCGGACGACCGCGGCAGCATTGCGGAAGGCGACCGGGTGCTGCTGATCATCGAGGACGATGCGCATTTTGCCGCGATTTTGCTGGACATGGCGCGGAGCCGGGGCTTCAAGGCGGTCGTCGCGCTGCAGGGGGATACGGGACTTCAGCTCGCCAAGACCCTCCAGCCGGATGCGATCCTGCTCGATATCCAGCTGCCGGTCATGGACGGCTGGTCCGTGCTCGTGCAGCTCAAGAACGACGCTTCCACCCGCCATATTCCGGTTCATGTCATTTCCGTCGTGGACGAGGTGCATCAAGGGCTGTCGATGGGAGCGATCGCTTGGCTGCGCAAGCCGTCCGGCAAAGAGCATTTGGAGCAGGCGTTTACGCATATTTTATCATTCCTGAACCGCGACCTGCGTAATCTTCTTATTGTAGAGCCGGACGAAGAGCAGCGCCGGAGCTTGGTGGACCTGATCGCTCATGACGACGTCCGAATTACGGCCGTAGCGGGCGGCGGGGAGGCGCTTAAGGTACTGGCGGCGCAGCCGTTCGACTGCATGGTGCTCGATTATGGAATGACCGGGCCGTCCGTCTACGAGCTGCTCGACCGGATCAAAGCGGACGAGGGGCTGCGGCGGCTGCCGATTGTGATTTATACCGGCAAGACGCTGGATAAGAAAGAGCAGCTGCGCTTGAAGAAATATGCGGAATCGATCATCATCAAGGATGTGAAGTCGCCGGAGCGGCTGCTTGACGAGACGTCGCTGTTCCTGCATCGCGTTGAGGAGAACTTGCCGGAAGAGAAGCAGCAGGTGCTTCAGAAACTGCACAGCATCGAAACGGTATTCAAAGGCAAGAAGGTGCTGCTTGTCGACGATGACATCCGCAACGTGTTCGCGCTGTCCAATCTGCTCGAAGGCCTCGGGATGCAGGTGGCGTTCGCCGAGACCGGCAGGCAGGCGCTCGATTCCCTGGACCGGGAGCCAGACTTCGATCTCGTGCTGATGGACATCATGATGCCGGAGATGGACGGCTACGAAGCGATGCGCGCCATCCGCGGCGACGAGCGATTAGACCGGCTGCCGATTATCGCCCTGACGGCCAAGGCGATGAAGGACGACCGTGAAAAATGCATTCAAGCCGGAGCCTCCGATTACATTACCAAGCCGGTTCATACCGAGCAGCTTCTTTCGCTCATGCGGGTGTGGTTATACAAATGAGCGGCAGATTGTACGATCAAAAGGCAGAGGACTTGAGCGCGCTGCGCAAGCTTGGTTCCGTCTATTCGGAGGCGGACGGAGGCCGGGGCACCCGGGAAGAAGAGGAACGGGAGCGCATCGAGATCGCTTTGCTGCTGGAGGGGCTGTACCGGCTGTACGGTTTCGACTTCCGCAATTACGCGTATCCGTCGGTCCGCCGGCGTATCTGGCACCGCATCTACGCGGAGCGGTTACTCAGCGTATCCGGCCTGCAGGAGCGGGTGCTGCACGACCGGAGCTGTGCGGAGCGTTTGGTAGACGATCTGGTCATTCACGTGACCGAGATGTACCGGGACCCGAGCTCGTTCGCGGCGTTCCGGGAGCGGGTCGTGCCGCTTCTGCGGGAGCTGCCTTCCTTCCGCATCTGGCATGCGGGCTGTTCGACGGGGGAGGAGGTATACTCCACCGCCATTTTGCTGTACGAGGAAGGGTTGTACGACCAGGCGCGCATCTATGCGACCGACATTAACGAAGAGGTGCTCCATGTGGCGGAGCGCGCCGCTTACCCGCTCAAGAAAATGCAGGAATACACCAAAAATTACATGCATGCCGGGGGCAAGGATGCGTTCTCGGGGTATTATGGCGCATCCGGGAACATGGCCGTATTTCATCCTTTTTTGCGGGAACGGATCGTTTTTGCGCAGCATAATCTGGTGACGGACCGGTCGTTTAATGAGTTTCACGTCATCTTTTGCCGCAATGTCATGATTTATTTCGATTCGATCCTGCAAAACCATGCGCACGATCTGTTCTACGAAAGCTTGTGCCCGCAGGGGATTCTCGTCTTGGGGCATAAGGAGTCGATCACGTTTACGAAGCATGCGGTGCATTACGAGACGCTGGATCCGCAAGAGAAAATATTTCGCAAGATCAAATGAGGTGGGGTTTGTATGGATGTGCCGATCCGCATCTTGCTGGTGGACGATCAACCGGAGAACCTGCTTGCGCTTGAGGCGGTGTTGGAGGACCAGAACTATATTCTCGAGAAGGCGACCTCCGGGGAGGAGGCGCTGCGCTGTCTGCTCAAGCACGAATTCGCCGTCATCGTACTCGATGTGCACATGCCGGGGATGGACGGGTTTGAGACGGCCCAGTGGATCAAATCCCGCGAAAAAACGCGGGCGGTGCCGATCATCTTCATCACCGCGGCTCCGGACGAGCAGGATCAGGCGTTTACGGCGTATTCCGTCGGGGCAATCGATTATATCGTGAAGCCGTTCGTGCCGCGCACGCTGAAGTCGAAGATCGAAGGCTTCGTCAGCATCTATTTAGCGCAAAAAAAGCTGCAGCAGCAAACCGAGCTGCTGAACGAACGGACCCGGGAGCTGCAGCGGGCGAAAGAAGAGGCCGAGCAGGCCGCTATGGCCAAAGCGAATTTTCTGGCGATGATGAGCCACGAAATTCGGACTCCGCTGAACGGGGTCATCGCCATGGCCGATCTGCTCGTGGAGACGGACCTGAACGCGGAACAGCGCGAGTATGTCGATACGATTCGTCGAAGCGGCGCCGCGCTGCTCTATGTCATCAACGATATTTTGGACTTATCCAAAATCGAGTCCGGCAAAATGGAGATCAAAGAAGAGCCGCTGAACCTGAGGATGAGCCTGATCGAAACGTACGAGGTGTTCCACGCCGAAAGCCGCAGCAAAACGCTGGAGCTTACGTACGATATCGATCCGGCGATCCCCGAGTGCATCATCGGCGACGAATCGCGGCTGCGGCAGGTTCTGATCAACCTGGTCGGCAACGCCGTCAAATTCACCGAGCAGGGCGGCGTGCACGTCTCGGTCGCGGTGCTAAGCCGATCGGAAGAGCAGCTGGAGCTGGAGTTCCGCGTCTCCGACACGGGCATCGGCATTCCGGAGGAGAAGCGCGACTTGCTGTTCCAGCCGTTCACGCAGGTCGATTCGTCCTTAACCCGCAAATACGGGGGGACGGGGCTAGGGCTGGCGATCTGCAAAAATCTCGTTCAGCTCATGGGCGGTTGCATCGCGCTTGCGCCGGGAGACCGCCGGGGGGCGGAGTTCGTTTTCACCATCCGTGTCAAGGGCTGCATCGAATACGGCTGCATTGTATAAGATTCCGCATAAGAACGGCCCGCGGCTTGTTGCCGCGGGCCATTCGTTTGGCAAGCGATATCATGAAAACTCGCTGTTGTTGTTGAGACTTCCTCATTTTGTCGGTGCGTAGGCTTCATCCAAAAAACCACGGATGGCTTGGAAAGCCTGAAGCCTGTTTTTCTCCAGCATAACCATGTGCGTTCCTTCCCCGATTTCGACCCAGCGGCGATAAGCGGCTCCGGTTAGGGAAGTGAAGAAATGCTGGGCCAATTCCAGCGGAACGTCGATATCCCACTCCGCATGGACAAGGAGGACAGGAACGGTAATGGCCCTAGGATCGTAGAAAGCTTTGCCTGCCGTCCAGTATTCACGGATGTCCAGGATAGGGCCATTGGTCGCCCGAATATATCCAGGATGAGCGGTTTGGCTCCCGGGATCGGAAGCAAGCGTTGCTTCGACCCATTGTTCAAACCAGCCTTCCGGAATCAAGTCGCTGCGCTTATGTCCAGGAGCGGCGCTTAGCCAGCGTTCCTTCATGCCGCCGACAGCGACAAGGCGATACGAGTCAAGCGGGCCGCCGGTATCGATAGGAACGGTCCGGAGCTTAACCACTGCGGCGCGATAAGCGAAAGCTTGTTAACCTTATCGTTGTTCCGGCTCGTATAGGCTCCCGCAACCGTGCCTCCCCAAGACATCCCCAAAATATTGACTTTTGATAAATTTCGGCGCTTCAGAACGAAGTCAACCGCAGTGCCAAAATCTCGAACTCCTGTTTCCGTACGGACAAGCGGCGGATTAAGATCAGCGGGCTGCTGCATCTCGGACGGTCGGGTCGAGCCGCCGTAGCCGCGGACATCCACGGCATAAACGTCATAGCCATGTCTAGCCAGATAGTCCAGGAAAGTGAAGCCGTCCAGCTTCACGTCGTACAGGCTTTCAACCGGATAAGTAGCGCCATGAACCATGACGATCGTTTTTTCATTGGAGAAGGTATTCATGGAAGCCGGACGTTTATTGCGTATATAGAGCTCGATGCCCGGCGTATCGCTGGGGATAAGCAGATCTTCGGTCAAGATGTCAATTTCGCCGGGAAAACCATGATTTGTCATAAGGTCAACACCTCTCACAAGTTAAATTGGTAGAAGGATTATACAAAGTTCCATTTGAAACCGTCGCCGCTGCGAGTGACATACCCCGCCGCGCTCTCCGGAAAATGCGAGCTGAAATAAATAACTGGGCGATCCGCTATGGACTCCAACACCCGGCGCCGTGAAATACGGGCTTGCTCGGTGAATTCGCAATACATGGAATTCCATTCGGGGTTAAAAACCTGGAACGGGTGGTGCATCACATCTGCGCCAAATAAAGCTTCTTCTCTGCCGGAAGTAAGGCTGATGGACATTTGTCCGATGCTGTGGCCGGGGGTTGGAATGAACTTGAAGATATCGAGAAGTTCCCCGCCCTCGGGACCGATGGTTTGCGTTAATCCGGCTTCGACAACAGGAAGGACGCTTTCCTCGTAAACGTTAAAGTTCGCTTCGTTTTCTTTGTTATGGCTCGCCTCGCTGGAATAATATTGCTGCTCCGCGAGGGGGAATACATAGGTAGCATTCGGAAATGTCGGCACCCATTGTCCGTCAACAAGCTTCGTATTCCAACCGACATGGTCTACGTGCAGATGCGTCAGCAGGACGTAGTCCACTTCTTCCGGCGAAACTCCTGCCTCTTGGAGGCGCTCAAGATAAGGCAGCTGAAGATTGGCAAGAGCCGGGTTTAACGGCAAATTCTTATCGTTTCCAGTAGCTGTATCGATAAGAATCGTATGCTTCGGAGTTTTCACAACCCATGTTCCTATGCTAACGATAAGCTGAGAATCGCCGTCGATCAGACCAGCCGGAAGGCAGTTCCGATTCTCCTCCAGAAACGCCGGATTCCACGATCCGTCGAAATAAATTTCTGGCGAAATACCACCCAGCACCATTTCGGTGACACGAGTAATGCTAACGTCTCCTACTTGATAGACTTTAGGGGTTTTGGTCATTGACAGTACACCTCTCTGTCTTTGAAAATTTCGCTACTACTGAAAATTGTTCTGGGAAGAACGATGAATGAATGCCCGGGTAAAAATTGGTTAGTCGACCTAAATAAAATAGTAAGCCAATCATAGCGGAGAATCAACGTTTTTACACCGTAATTCTGCCTCTGTGAAAGTGCTTGATCGTTCACGTTTTTTTACTTATGATAACAACATAAATTTCGGTGTCAGCGAAATAATTTCGGAGTTAAGGAGATGGACATATGAATTCAATCGGCGAAGTCATCCGAGGCACGCGGAAAAAACAAAAATTAACGCTCAAAGAAATAGCAAAAGCTGCATCCATATCGTTGTCTTTTCTTAGTGAAATCGAGCGCGATAAAGCGAATCCATCGATTAGCGTTCTGAAGCGCATAGCGAATGCGTTGAACGTAAATTTTACCGATTTGTTTGGTGAAGAAAAGCGAAGCATCGTCGTCAGGAACAACGAACGCAAGCCATTGGTGCATTCAGAGAGTTCGCGGATTACTTGGTACGCTCTTAGTCAAGGTAGCAATAACAAGATGGGGCCGATATGGGGAGTTCTGGAAGAAGGTGCAACATCCGGCGACATAAGCGTGGGCCATAGCGAGGGTGAGGAATTTCTTTTTATTCATTCCGGATGCTTGGAGTTTGTGCTTGGCAATGAACGTTACATCCTTAACGAAGGAGACAGCATCTATTACGATGCCAGGGTGCCTCACAGTTATAAGAATATATGGAAGGGCGAAACGCTGCTGATTGCGGTATCTGCTCCGCCTACCTTTTAACGGGACGAAAGTGGAGATGGTTATGGTCATGACGTCGCAAAATTTATAAATTTGTTAAAAAATTATAAAACTATAGATCAAACGATCTGTTCGACCCACCTTGAAAAACGGCGAGCTCTCGCTATGAAAGCTGCCAGTTTATGTTTCATAGACCAGGCGCCCGGTTAATCATAGGTATCGAACGAAAGCGACGAAACACTAGACCAACAGAGAGATGCAGGTGAAATGATGAATTCCCAAGCATGTGTAGCTTTGCTGCTTGCCGGCGGGGAAGGCCGTCGGTTGGGTGCGTTGACCGCATCCAAAGCGAAACCGGCGGTTCATTTCGGCGGCGCTTACCGGATCATCGATTTTGGCTTGAGCAAGCCGTAAAAAAGCGCACATGGCGGAGCCGGTGCACATGTCGTGACGCAGCGGATTAGAACATGGGCAGCATTACCCCGGCTGCTTTTCGGTGAATCAGCAAGGTTCTCTGCGGAGTGCCGTGAAAAACTTCCTAAAATCTGCTATCCTACAAATAATCATGGATTCAGAGGGAGGTAAAAGCGGATGGACAGAGACGCGCAGAAGTTCCATGTCAAAGTGCTAAGTACACCGGAAGCGAACGTGTTGTTCTTATCCGGCGAGCTTGATTTGAGCACGGCCGAGCAATTCCGTTCCGTCGTGGAGCCGCTGGCGGGTCAGCGGACGGTGCCGCTCAAGCTGAACTTGCGGGAGTTGACTTACATTGACAGCACGGGGATCGGGGTTTTCGTCTCCGTGCTTAAGAAACGGCAGCCGGAGGAGGCGTCGTTTGCCGTACAGGAAGTGCCGGCCAAAATCCGGCGGCTGTTCGACATGACCGGGTTGTCCCGTTACCTGACGTTTGAAGGGGGCGGGCTATGAAAGGGCAAACGGAGGCCGGCTCGAAAACCGTCGGTTTGTGTGTGCCGCTTCGGGCGGACGATCTGGACACGGTCCGGCTGGCGCTGTATGGCGTGGCCGTACGGGTAGGATTTTCGTACGAAGCGATCGAGGACTTGAAGGTAGCGGTAACGGAAGCGTGCAATTATGCAATCCTGCAAGCCGGTGAAAGGGAACCGCTGCCAATGCTGCGCCTAACGTTCACGCTGCGGGAGACGGAGCTCAAGATCAGGATCGGAACGGATTCGCGGGATGTTACGTTCGAGGAAGTGCTGCGTCCCGTGAAGCTGCCGCCGGAGGGGACGGAGGGCTTGGAACGTCTTGAAGAGTCGCCGATCGGCCTGTATCTGCTGCAGGCGTTGGTGGATGAGCTTCGGGTGGAGCCCGGAGGCGAAAGCGAAGGCGCGTCGGAAGCTATCGTCCTGATCAAGCGGTTTGCGGCCGGGTGAGCGGGTTTTCCGACTGTGGAGCGGATAGAATGTTACCTTTAATCGAAAAGCCGCATCCCGGCTGCGTGGATCGCAGCAACGATCGCAGCGCGGGGGATGCGGCTTTTTCGCATGTCTCGGTTATCGTTTGCCCGGGTCGTACGGCTCGCCGAGCGATGCAGGAGGATAGGCGCGGCCGACGGCGCCCGCCAGCACCAGAATCGTAAGAATGTAGGGGAGCATGTAGATAAACTCCATCGGAATCGCTTGGGAGACCGGGAACAGCTGCACGAAGTTTCTGATTGCTTGGGCGAAGCCGAAGAAGATCGCCGCTCCCAAAGCACCGAACGGATGCCATTTGCCGAAAATCATCGCGGCCAGCGCAATGAAGCCTTGCCCCGAAATCGTGTTGTGCGAGAAGTTGCTCGTCGTTGTGAGCGTGATCGTCGCGCCGCCGAGCCCGCCCAGCGCGCCGCTCAGCAGCACCCCGATATACCGCATGCGGGTAACGTTTACACCAAGCGTGTCCGCGGCTCCCGGATGCTCGCCGACCGCGCGCAGGCGCAGGCCGAACGGGGTTTTGAACATCGCGTACCAGCCCAGAGCGACGGCGGCCAATGCCAGATATGTCGTCGGGTAAGCGGTGAATACGCCGTAGCCCAGCAGCGGGACGGAAGCCAGACCGGGAATGGCGACATTGTGAAACACGGCGTTCAGCGTTTCGGTTTGTCCGGAGCCGGCGAACAAAATTTTGACGAGATAGACCGTAAATCCGGCGGCCAGAAAGTTTATGACGACGCCGCTGACGACTTGATCGGCTTTGAAAGTGATCGAGGCGACAGCGTGAATGAGCGAGACGAGCATGCTGACCAGGATGGCCGCCAAAAGGCCGATCCAAGGCGCGCCGTCCGCGAAGCCCGCCTGCTCGGCGTACCAGGCCGCGACCGCGGAGGCGAACGCGCCGGAGATCATCAGGCCCTCCAGGCCGATGTTGACGACGCCGGAGCGTTCGGAGAAGATGCCGCCCATGGCCGTAAAAATAAGCGCGGTCGAGAAGACGAGCGTCGTATGGATCAGCTCGCCGAGAATGCGAAGCGCATCCATCCGTTTAGGCCACCTCCCCCGGCTTGCGTCCGGCCCGCAGCGGCTTCAGAAGCCAGCGGATGATCCCGTGCGAGGCTACGAAGAAGATGACGGTGCCGATGATCACGCGGATGATTTCCGGCGGCACGTCCGCGCCGAAGCTCATCCCGGCCGAGCCGTACGTCAGCGTGCCGAACAAGGTGGCGGCGAGCACGACGCCGAGCGGATGGTTGCCGCCGAGCAGCGCGACGGCGATGCCGTCGAAGCCGTAGCCGGGCGATGCGGCGCTGATCACTTGGTAGTGGAAGACGCCGAGCACCTCGAACACTCCGGCAAGCCCGGCGAAGACGCCGCCGATAAACATCGCCCGTACGATCCCCGCGTTCACGTTCATCCCGGCATACTCCGCCGCAGACGGGCTGTGTCCGACCGCACGAAGCTCGTAGCCTTGGCGTGTCTTCCACAGGAGGACATAGAACGCGACGGCGGCGAGCAGCGCAATCGGGATGCCGAGATGCAGCCGGGCGTTGCCGAACAGCGCGCTAAGCGCGTTCAGACTGATCGAGGCGGTGTCATGAATCAGAAACGAGCGCTGCTGGCCGGGCTGAAGCAAATAGCGACTGACGATGTAGTTGCCGAGATACAGCGCGATCCAGTTCAGCATAATCGTCGTAATCACCTCATTGACGCCGCGCCGCGCTTTCAAGTACCCGGCGATGGCTCCCCACAATCCTCCGAGCACAGCCCCCGTTACGATGGCGAGCGGCGCATGAAGCCAGAACGGCAGGGCCAGCTTGACGCCGATCCAGGTAGCGCCGATCATGCCCATAATGAATTGTCCTTCGCCGCCGATATTGAACAGACCCGTCCGGAACGCGAAGGCGACCGACAGCCCTGTCAGCAGGAGCGGGGTAATCTCGCGGACGGTCTCCCCGATGCTGTACGGATCGCCGACGACCTTCTCGATCAGCGACGCGTAGGCGGTGAGCGGATTATACCCGCCGGCCAGCATGATCAGGGCGCCGACCAGCAGCCCGAGCACGATGGCGACCAGCGGAACGAGCGCCGAATCCTTGGTCATGACACGTATGGCTTTAACCATGCTTTTCACCTCCGGAGGTTGAAGGAGCCGCCGTTTCGGCTGCGCGTCCGGAGCCGGACATCATCAGCCCGAGCTCGCGGTCGGACGTGTGAGCCGGGTCGGTTTCCCCGACGATGCGGCCTTCATAGATGACGGCGATGCGGTCGGACAGCTTCAGAATCTCGTCCAGCTCCAGCGAGAGGAGCAATACGGCTTTGCCTTTGTCCCGCTGCTCCAGCAGCCGCTTATGAATGAACTCGATCGCCCCGACATCGAGCCCGCGCGTCGGCTGCGCCGCGATCAGCAGATCCGGGTTCAGATCGATCTCCCGCGCGATGATCGCCTTCTGCTGGTTACCGCCCGACAGCGCCCGCGCCGGAGTGCGGAGGCTCGGCGTCCGCACGTCGAATTCGGAGATCAGCCGCTGCGCCTGACGGTCGATCGCGGCATAGTCGAGAAAGCCTCCGCGGTTATAGGCGGAGGTATAGTATGTCTTGAGCACCATGTTCTCGCTCATCGAGAAATCCAGCACGAGCCCGCGTTTATGCCGGTCCTCGGGGATGTGCCCGAGCCCCGCCTCCGCGATGTCGCGGGGCGAGCGGTTCGCGATCCCGCGGCCACCGAGCGCGATGTGGCCGCCGTCGATCCCGCGCAGCCCGGCCAGCGCTTCGATCAGCTCGCTCTGGCCGTTGCCGTCGACGCCGGCGATGCCGAGAATTTCCCCGGCGCGCACCTCGAAGGTGACGCCGCTGAGCACGGACAGGCCACCGGGTCCCCGGGCGGTCACGTTCTCTACGCTCAGAACCGGCGCGCCGATGGCGGCAGGCTTCTTATCAAGCCGGAACGAGACTTCCCGGCCGACCATTTTGGCCGCGAGCTCGTCCGGGTTCGTGTCCTTGACGGCGAGTGTATCGATGACCTTGCCGCGGCGGATGACGGTGACGCGGTCCGCGATCGCCATGATTTCCTTCAGCTTGTGCGTAATCAGGATGATCGATTTGCCCTCGGCCACCAGCTTGCGCATGATGTCCATCAGCTCGTGAATTTCCTGCGGCGTCAGCACGGCGGTCGGCTCGTCGAAGATGAGGATGTCCGCCCCCCGGTACAGCGTCTTCAGGATTTCGACGCGCTGCTGCATGCCGACGGAAATGTCTCTCACCCGCGCACGCGAATCGACGCGCAGTCCGTATCGGGCGGACAGCTCGGACACTTGACGCGCCGCCTTCCCGTAATCGACCTGAAGTCCCCGCCTTGTCTCCTGCCCGAGAATAATATTTTCCGTCACCGTGAACGGCTCCACGAGCTTGAAATGCTGGTGCACCATGCCGAGACCGAGCTGAATGGCCGTTTTCGGATTGACGATCGCGACCGGCTCGCCATTGATGAGGATTTCGCCCTCGTCGGGCTGATACAGCCCGAACAAAATGTTCATCAGCGTTGATTTGCCTGCGCCGTTCTCGCCGAGCAGGGCGAGAATCTCGCCTTGACGGAGCGTCAAGCTGATACCGTCGTTGGCGACGATGCCCGGAAATCGCTTGGTGATGCCGCGCATTTCCACTTTCACGCCGCTCATTTTTCGGGAACCTTGATCTCGCCTTTAATGATTTTTTGCTTGTATTCCTCGACCTTTTTGAGCACGTCGTCCGGTACGTTCTTCTTCGATGTGTCCGGCAGGCCAACGCCGTCGTCCTTGAGGCCAAGCACGATGGTTTTGCCGCCTTCGTATTTACCGGAGATCAGATCGTTCGAGATGCGGTAGACCGCCTGATCGACGCGTTTGACCATCGAGGTCAGCGTCACGTCGTCGCCGAATAGCTTCGACTGGTCCTGATCGACGCCGATGACCCATACTTTATTGCCGGCCTTCAGCCGGTCCTTGGCTTCGTTGAACACGCCGCCCCCGGTTGCGCCCGCCGCATGAAAAATAATATCCGCCCCGTCGTTATAAACCGTAGAAGCGGCGGCTTTGCCGAGATCGGGCTTGTCGAACGCTCCGGTATAGTTGATCGTCAGCTTGGCGCTGGGATTAACCGCGGCCACGCCGGCCTTGAAGCCGGCTTCGAAACGCTTGATCACCGGAATGTCCATCCCGCCGATAAAGCCGATTTTGTTCGTCTTGGTCATCAGACCCGCCACGACGCCGACTAGATAAGAGCCCTCGTTCTCCGCGAACGTCACGGACTCCACGTTTGGCGCGTCCACGACGTTGTCGATAATCGCCAGCTTGGCATTCGGGTTTTGCGTCGCTACCGTCTTCATCGCATCGCCGATGATGAAGCCGATGCCCCACGTCAGGTTAAAGTTGCCTTTAATCATTTGGGTTAAATTCGGGATGTATTCCGAATCGCTCTTGCTCTGCAAATATTTCACCTGCGCCCCGGTATCTTTCGCAAGCCGCTGCAGCCCTTCCCAAGCGCTCTGGTTAAAAGAGTTGTCGTTGACGCCGCCAAGGTCCGTGACCATGCCGATATTGAACTTCGCGCCCGCCTTCGTGTCGCCGCCCGCTGCCGGAGCACCGCCGGCCCCCGCGTTGTTAGGCGGCGCAGGCTTCTGGCCGCACCCGCCGAGCGTCAGCCCGAATGCCAACACGCCGATCATGCCAAGGGATATCCATCGTTTCATCGTTTATCCGTCCTCCCGTAATGGAATGCCAAATAAGCAAAGCTTGGAGTATAGTATTCTCCAAGCTTTGCTTCCTTATGTCATTGCTGGAAAACGGAAGGACGGGCCCCAAAAATGAACCGCTAGTCCTTGTCGGAAAAAGGAGCTTCGCCCGTCAGCTCGATGAAGTTCTGCGCCGCCTTGGACAAGTAATGGTCCTTGAGCCAAATCAGCACGGATGACGAGGTGATATGCGTTCCCGCCAGCTCGTACACCCGCACGTCGAAGCCGCGGTGCAACTGGAGCACCGATTCCGGCACTAGCGTGGCGGCGAAGTCCGAGGAGACCAGCTCCAGCAGCATCGCGATGTCGGAGCATTCGGACAAGACGTTCGGCTTCATCCCGTGCCGGGCGAACTCCTCCACGATCATTTGATACACGCCGAGTCCTTCCGTGCTGGGGAGGATCAGCGGCTCCTGCCCGATCTGCTCGAACGAAGCCGCCTTCCCATCCAAGGGGCTGCGGCGCCGGGAGGTGACGTAATAAAACTTTTCTTCCCGCAAATGCCGGATCGAGAAATCGCCGAGGTCCAGCGGAAAGCGGACAATCGCCAGCTCGATCGCCCGTTCCTTGACCAGCTTGCAGAGCTGGGCCGATTCGTTTTGTTGAATTTTGTACGTCATCGCCGGAAACTTCTCGCGAAATTTCCGAAGCAGCTCCGGCAGCCTTCCGTCCGATAACGTGTTGACCCCGATGCTCAGCTTGCCGGTCAATCCGTTTCCGGCTTCTTTGACTTCGATCTGCGACTCCTCGAACAGCTTCGTGATGTGCAAGGCGCGTTTGTACAGCAGACGCCCCGCTTCCGTAAGCTCAAGCTGCCGTCCCTGCCGCTCCAGCAGCGTTACGCCAAGCTCCCGCTCCATCAGATGAAGCTGCTGGCTGAGCGGCGGTTGGGCCATATGAAGTCTTTTGGCCGCCGCCGTAATTTGCCGTTCCTCTGCAATCGCAATGAAATAACGCAGCTGCCTGATGTCCATCGGAACCACCCGCCTAACTATATGATAATCATATGGAAAATCAATAATATTAATATTTTTCGTATAGACAAAGCTCATGTTAGCATAAGAAAGCAGAGAAGCAAAATAGGAGGCAGGAGCGGACCGATGCGATGGATGTGCTTGGTAATACCCGTCATGCTGTTGACCGGCTGCCAGGAGTCTGCGAAAGCGCCTGCAACCGGAATTGTTCAAGTCCAATCTAAGGGAGATGTGAGGCAGATGAATGAAGCGCTGATTGCCGCCGCGGAGCGCGGAGATACGGCTGAGCTCCGAAGGCTGCTCAAGGCAGGAGCCGATAAAAACGCGAAGGACCCGCAGGGCCGCACGCCGATGATGGCTGCGACTTATGCGAACAAGCCGGAGGCGGTGAAGCTGCTGATCGAAGCGGGAGCGGACGTTAATGAACGCGACAATCGGCTGAACAATCCGTTCCTGTATGCCGGCGCCGAAGGCTTGCTGGACATTTTGAAGCTGACGATCGAGGCGGGGGCCGACCCGAAGCTGACGAACCGGTATGGCGGCACTGCACTCATTCCCGCCGCCGAACGCGCACATTTGGACGTGATCCAGGAGTTGTTGACGTGGACCAAAGTCGATGTCAATCACATTAACAACTTGGGCTGGACGGCGTTGATGGAAGCGGTCGTGCTCGGCAGCGGGGGCGAGAAGCATCAGCAAGCCGTCCGGCTGCTCGTGGAGCATGGGGCGGATGTGAACATCCCGGATAAGGATGGCGTGACGGCGCTTGCGCATGCGAAGCAGCGCGGGTTCGGCGAGATGGAGCAAATTTTACGGAAAGCAGGGGCGCGCTAGCCCCTTTCTATGCATTTGGGAGGAAACATCATGAGAAAGCTTGCCCTCGGCGGCAGCTTGAGCACCTTACAGTGGTTTATGTTTTTGCTTGCGAATTCGATTGCTTTGCCGGTCGTCATCGGCGGTATGTTTCATTTGCCGCCGGAGGAAATTTCCTCGCTGATGCAGCGGACCTTTCTGGTCGTCGGCCTCAGCTCGTTTCTGCAGGGCTGGATCGGCCACCGGTACCCGATTGCCGACGGTCCCGCGGGCTCATGGGTCAGCGTCTTCGTCATCATGGCGGACGTGGCCGTCAAGCAGGGCGGGAGCGCGCAGGACATGCTGCCGCTGCTCGAGGGAGGCGTTGCCATTGCCGCTCTGCTGCTGGTCGTTCTGGGCCTGAGCGGCTGGGTCCACAAGCTGCTGTTTTTGTTCACGCCGCTTGTTACGGGAACGTTCTTGTTCCTTCTGGCTTTGCAGCTTAGCGGCGTCTTCGTGAAGGGCATGCTCGGCCTGCAAGGGGCGGCCGTTCGTCCGGACCCGGTAACGGCAATGGTATCCATCGCCATCTTCGGCCTTGTGGTCCTGCTGTCCGTCAAAGGCCGGGGCTGGGTGAAGCAGTATGCCGTGATGATCGGCATTATCTCCGGCTGGGCCGGTTACGGCCTGCTCGGCCTCAGCGGCGGATCGCCGGCCGCGGCAGCTCCGCCGGTTCAACTGCCGGGGCTCTTCGCTTGGGGAACGCCGCAGTGGGACGCGGGGATCGCGCTCACCGCAGCGTTGTTCACGTTTATCCTGCTGTCCAACACGATCGCCGCCGTAACGGCGGTTCGCGATGTGATGCCGGAGCCTGCCCGGGACCCGAAGCGGACGCTGAACCGCGGCGTTTTCGCGGGAGGCTTGTCCCACGGCATCGCCGCGCTCTTCTCGACGATTGCCGTCGTTCCGCTACCGGTCACGGCGGGCTTTATCCGCATCACGGAGCAGACCCGGCTGCGCCCGTTTCTTGCCGCGGCGCTGCTGTTCGCGGGGATTTCTTTCGTCCCCGCCGCGGTGCGGGCCGTCGCTATGCTTCCCGGACCGGTAGCGAGCGCCGCGCTGCTTGCTTCCTTCGTGCAAATGATCGTCATCGCCATGCAGTCGATCTCGAAGGAAGCGCTGGACCTGCGTCGGCTGACGATCTTCGGCATCACGCTGGTATGCAGCGGCGGATTGATGTTCTTGCCTGCGGAGGCTTTCCAGGGGCTGCCGCCGATGCTGGCGTACATGTTCGGCAATGCGCTGCTGTTCGGGACGATGCTGGTGACGCTGCTTGAGCAGTTATGGAGGCCCTCGGAGGCGTGAGCGAAGTACCCCGGCTTCCACCGTGATAGTCTATAAAATCGTTTTGCACGTATATATGGTAAAAAGCTCAAAAGGAGCCGTTTTCCATGCCAACAAGCGATTTTCGGGAGATGCCGCAGGAGGAGCGGCTGCGCCATGTCCAGAGCATTCTGGCCCGGTACCATGCCGTGCGGGAGAGAAGCCCGTATCTGGAAGCCTACAAAGAGGCGGAAGCCGGTTATTGGTATCCGCTATTGTCCGTGCTGGATGTGGCGTTAAGAAGCGGGAACAAGAAGGTGCTGGACATCGGCACCGCATACGGAACGCTGCTGCTGTACGGCGTCCTTTGGGGAAACGAAGGGTTCGGCATCGATATGACCGACGCCTACTGGTCCAAGGAGCTGGAAGCGGATTATCCGATTTTGTGGTCGAAAACGAACATCGAAGTCGAAGCGGTGCCTTGGCCGCATTCGTTTGACGTCGTCATTTTCACGGAAGTGCTGGAGCATATGAATTACAATCCGGTCCCGGTTTTTCAAAAAATCCATCAATGTCTGGTCCCCGGTGGTCTGCTGCTGATCTCCACCCCGTGGTCGAGACATTATACGCCGAATCATCGCTGGCCGGACGTGTTCGACTTGCCCTATTATCAAGAAGGCGACGCGTTCGTCGATGCCGAATGCAAGTACTATACGATTGACGAACTGGTGGCGCTGAGTCTGCATACCGGGTTCGCGATCCAATTTCTCCAGCTCTACCAAGGGCATTTGCTGGCAGGGCTTGTAAAATAGGTAAGGACGGAGGTCACGCACCTCCGTCCTTGCCGTGTACGCCCAGCATGGGCGTCATCTCTAGGGTGCGAGTCCCGAACGGGGGCTGGCGAACGCCAACCGTTAGCCAAGAGCAAGGGTGTCTGCCGCGAGGTAGAATCTGAAGGAAGCTGGAGGCAAATGCACGAGCCAAGGTACACAAACTCAATTCGAGGCAGGATTAGTCGGATGAGTCACCAACGGCTTCTCGTGCTCCTTGATCGTGGCCGCCGCGGCAATCTCCTTCGTCGTGGATACCGGCTGGCCTCCGACCGAAAGCAGCCGCTCCGCGAACTGGTCCATCGTCAGAGCCGCTTCTTCGTACAGCTCTTCGAATTTCACGTGCAGCGCATAGAAATTCGGGCCCTTCACATACCAATGATGCTGGTGAATTTTGATATGGAGCACGGCCCAATTGGCGACCTGTCGACCCAGGAGTGCGTGCAGTCCGCTTGTTTTTTTCCTATCCTTTGCGTTCTTGGCCAGTTTCGCTTCCTTTTCCTTCTCCAATACGTTAGCCATGTTGGTTACTCCGCTTCGTCATGGATTGTCCTGCCTGTGCCTTCTTACCCCGCCGCAGCGGGAGATGAAACACAGGTTTCAAGCAGGACCGCGCCGGGTAAGAACATTCCAAGCTAGGCGCGAACCGCATTCACGAAAGGGTGGAGGAGATTATGATAATTGAAATCAGTGTGGCCGTCCTTGCGTTGGCCTTCGCGGCGCTGGTCGTCTTTTTGATCATGACCTTGCGTTCCTTGTCAACCGTGCTCATGCAGACCAACGAGACGATCCGGGAGCTTCAGCAGCAGGTGAACGGAATCAGCAGAGAAGCGACGGAGGTGCTGCGGCATACGAACGAAGTGACCGTCGATGTCCGCAATAAGCTGCACTCGATCGATTCGGTCGTCTGCTCCGTCAAAAATATCGGCGATGCGGTACAGGAAATCACCTCCTCGATCAAGCAAGCCTCGGCCTCGGTAGCGGGGAGTATCCTCACTAAGGTGGTGAAGGAACGGCCAGCAGCCGGAGGCGGGCCCGGCAGGGATAAGGTTGCGACGGTTATGCAGGCAGTGCCCGTGGCGATCGAGCTATGGCAGGCGTTCCGCAGCCGCAAACCGCAAGTGAGGCGGCAGACTTATCCGCAGCAGGCCTGAGCCGGGGTCCGGCCCCAGCCGTCCGAAAATTCCGTCCGTTCTGTTTCATGCGTCCGGCCCCGGGGTAAATACCATACAAATTCGTAGAATGCAGCACGGCTCTTGGAGCAGACAAGCTGCGAACGGGGAGGAACTACGCGGGTATGATGAATAAAGAACAATCATTTCATGTCGACACGCAACGAACCGAACACGCCAATACCGTGTATTTGCACGGTGAGCTCGATTTGTCCAAAGTCGCGGATTTGCGCTGCGTGCTGGATACGTTCATCGCGGATACGAACCGCAAGCTCGTGCTGAACCTGAACGGCCTGCAGTATATTGACAGCACCGGCATCGGTGTGATTGTATCGGTATTAAAAGCCCGAGATGTGCTGGAGGCGCCGTTCGAGGTGCAGGAGATTCCGCCGAAAATCAAGCGGCTGTTCGATCTGACGGGTATCACCCCGTTTTTGCAGCCGAACGAGGCCGCCGGGAAGCCCCAAGCGCGTGTTCATTAACGGATAGGAAAGGAAAGAAGAAACCGTATGAAACCCGAATCCCATGTTGTTAGTCTCACTGTGCCTGCGGAAGCGGAATTTATCGACTTGGTCCGCTTGACGCTTTACGGCATCAGCTCCAAGCTGGGCTTCTCTTACGAGGAAATCGAGGATATGAAGGTGGCCGTCGCCGAAGCGTGCAATAATGCGGTGGTGCATGCTTATGAACCGGGCAGTCCGGGCATGATGGAGGTCCGCTTCGAGCGAATCGAGGATGGGCTCCGCATTGTGGTCAAGGATCACGGACCGAGCTTCGATTATGTCGAGAAGGCGCGGCGAGCCGGATCGCTGCACGATAAGTCGCTGAGCGACATCAATGTAGGAGGCCTCGGTATTTATTTGATGCAGGCGCTCATGGACGATGTCGAGGTCAAGACGGGCACCGGCACGGAGGTTATCTTGACCAAGCGGGTGTGCAGGAGCGAGGAAATGGTATGAAAATGAATTCGGAGCGATTTGCCAATGCGAGTGCCGAGGAGCTCATCGTAAGGTATCAAGAAACCGGCTGCAACGAGACGGCTACGATTCTGCTGCAGCAGTACGAGCCTATGGTCAAGATGGCAGCAGGCAAAATGTCACGCAATCGCCCCGATCTGTTCGAAGACCTGTACCAAGTGGGGCAAATGTCGGTATTGAAGCTGCTGAAGCAGTTCGATCTGTCGATGGGCGTGCAGTTTGAAGCCTATATGATGAAAAGCGTCATCGGCCATATGAAAAATTATTTACGCGACAAATCCTGGTATGTCCAGGTTCCGAGGCGAATCAAGGAAAAAGGCAATCAGATTCAGCAGGTCGTGGACATGCTCACGGTGAAGCTGGAGCGTTCGCCCAATATCGATGAGATCGCCGCGGAGATGGAGCTGTCGGTCGAGGAGACGATCGAAATTTTGGCCGGACGCGATTATTATCACTATGTCTCGCTGGATACTCCGCTATCCACAGAAGATAACGGATCGACGATCGGCGATGTGATCGGCAGCCCGAGCGACGCATATCTGCGGGTGGAGAACCGCCTCGCCTTGCAAGAGGCGCTCGTTCATTTGAAGCCGGAGGAGCAGCAGGTGCTGCATCTCACCTATGTGGAAGGCCAATCGCAGCGGACGATTGCGAATCAGCTCGGCGTTTCGCAGATGAGCGTGTCGCGCATTCAGAAGCGGGCCCTCGACAAGCTGAAAAAATATTTTACCGAGCCGGGAGCCGGCGATATCGGTTTGGGTTCATAGACTCGCCCTTTGCAGCTAAGGGCGAGTTTTTTCGTTGTCGCCCCGTTCGTCCTCGAAGGGAGCGTATTCGGCGATCCGCCGGCCGAGCGGCGTCGGGATGCCGTCCATACTGACGGTGTTTTTGCTGCGCCAGTAATCGTTCAATTCGTCGTCGCGTTTGATCGCGGCCCATCGCTGCAGCGTATCGCGTTCTTTCTCGTACGTGTAAAAGGGAACGCTGAACCCGCAGGAGGTTTTCACGGCGTGAACGTCGACGCCGATAATTTGCCGCGCTCCGGGAAGCAGCTCGAAGCGGGGCGCCCACGTCTCCCAGTCGGGGGTTCCGGGCAGGATGACGCGGCCCTTTCCGTACAGCCTCAAGATGAGCGGAGGCCCTTCGAACGCAACGAACATCAGCGTAATCCGGCCGTTTTCCTCCAAGTGCGCGCTCGTTTCGTTCCCACTGCCGGTCAAATCCAAATAACCTACCTCGGTCGGCGAGACGATTCGAAACACGTCGTATCCTTTGGGCGAGAGGTTCACATGGCCTTCCGCCTCCAGCGGGGCGGACCCAACGAAGAAGAGGCGCTGCTTGCGAATAAACGCTTCATGCTCGGGAAGCAGGGCCGAAAACATTTTTCCCATAGGCGAGATCTCCTTTCCTTACGTTTTTTCATTTGTGTAACAGTATGCGCCCTTGGAGCTTGTTTGGGAAATACGCATTACATATTCCGTTTATAGGGATTGCCTATCGTTATGGGGAAGGCGCATCGGACAGGCCGCGGCCTCTTCCGAACGGCCGCTTCAGGCGGACGGGCTTCGGGTAATAATGCTTAAAGCAACACTTATCTGTCCATTCAGGCTGCGACTAATCCGCTGGGATTCGGCAACGTGTTGGAAACGTTTTCGGATAAGGAAGAGGCGATCAGAGCGGCGGAGCAATTCTGCAAAATGCTGTCGGCGGCCAAAGAGTGCGGCTATTACTTGGACAACGGGCATTTTGTGAAGCCGGAGCGGGAGCGTATCCCGGTTGCCTTCTGCTTAAAGGCGAATATCACAGAGGACTTGTGGATCGAGCATCTGAACCGGGGCTAACGGCCCCGGTTTTGCTTTGTCGGCATAAGGCTAGCTCAGATAGAGGAAATATATGCACATGATGCCCGCATTCACGAGGCTGTGGCTCAGAACGGAGCCGGTCAGCGAGGCATGGCGGAGACGCATCCAGCCCCAGAAGAGACCGGCGGCGAAGACGGGAAGCACCAACGCGATATTCCAAGGGTGCTCGAAGATCGGCACGATCGACAGCACATGGTACAGGCTGTAGAACAAGGAGGTCAGAAAGACGGCCATGGCGGGGCTTACTCTACCGTCCGTCAGCTTCCTAAGCACATATCCTCTCCAGTACGTTTCCTCCAGCAGCGGGTTCAGCACCAGCAGCACCAGCACCAGCCCTATCGTATGCTCTCCGGAAAAATGCCACTCCTGCAGCAGCCCTTTTAGCCGCGGGATATTCAGAAACAAAGGATGAAACCAGACGGCTGCGGCAACGATTGCCCCGAAAAACGCCGCGCCCGAGCAGATGCCCAGGAGGATATCGGTCTTTTGCCGCTGCCGCTCGGTCTGAATCTGGGAATCGGCGAAGGTTCCTGTTCGGCGGCGGAGAATGAAGCTTCCCAAAGGAACCAGCAGCAGCCAGCCGTAGAACAAAGCGAACGTGAGCGGGACACTGCCCATCACCTGCAGTCCGGCCGCAATCATGACCGTCGGGCCAAGGAATAAAATGGCAAGCTTGAATCGGTCCATATCCGTTATCTGTCACCCTTCTGTTCCTGTCTTCCGTCCATCATAAACGTCACAGTTTGGTCATGACGAGTACTAACTTAAGCTAGTACTCTCTGTTTTTGTCCTGACAGGTACTACAACGCGAAAAAACCGGTACGTCTGCGCTGAGGCAGAGATACTGGTTTTTTTCAATGATGCTTTATCCTTTGGAGGAGGCTACCGCGTGGTCGGCCTGATCGATCACCTTGTGGGAGGTGTTCTGTGCGTTATCAAGGGCGCGGTGGCCGACTGACTGGCTTGCCTCTTTTTACCCTTGCAGGGAAGCGATGAAACAAACGGGACGGCAAGGGACTGCCCACAGCCTCCGGGACTACTTATATTCCTGCAAATGCTGACGGAACCGCTCGACCACCTCCGGCGTTTCGTCCAGCTTATATTTGCGGGCCGGCCGGTCATCCGGATCGAAATCCGTATGGCTCCACCAGATGGCCGCTTTCAGCTTGGGATATTTTTTTATGTCCTTGAACATATGATCCACCCACTGCGCTTTATCCCCGCCGACCGAGCTGGAGGCAAATTCCGTGATCATCAGCGGCTGTTCGAACCACTTGCTGTATTGGGCGTACAATGGCGAATACAGCTCGTCGAACGTGCTCCACTGCTCGCCCGGGTAATAGGTGCCGGTATTGTAAGCGGTCAGCCCGACCACGTCCACGTAGTCGTCGCCCGGATAATAAAGCAGCGGATGATTCCACTGGAACTCGGGCTTGGACGAGTGATTCGGGTTCCATACCCACAGCACGTTATCGACGCCCTGGCTCCGGAAAGTCCGGTAAATATATTTCCAGACCTCTGTATACAGCTCCGGGTCCTTGGAGTTGTGATAGGCGGAATAAGGCACCCAGTCCCCGTTCATCTCGTTGTTCAGCCTGAACAGCAGGGGATGGCCGAACGCCTTGATGTCCTGCGCGTATTTCGTGAAAAACTCGTCGTATTTTCCGTTCAAAATGTCATACATCACGCTGGGATTCTGTTCGCCGAACCGCATCGTTTGTAGCGTTAACTGGACCAGGCGGTTGTCATCGTAGGCGTTTTTCAAATCGTCCGCCGGAAAGCCCGTCGATAAGGACTTGTACAGGATCATTAGCCCAAACTTATAGTCCAGCTTCTGCTCCAGCGCATGAAGAAGATCCATTTTACCCGGAGCCGACCGCTCGTAGATTCCCCATTTCAGCCCGTCCGTCATAAACAGCTTGCGGTACGCTTCCGCCGTTTCCTGATTTGTTTTGAGCGGCGCCTTCTTCGTCACCGTGCCAAGCTCCGGCTTGTCCCCCTGAGGCGGAATAACCCGGAACGAGTTCACGATCTCCTCGTCATTCATGATGGGCCGGGCGGATTTGATCGCGATGGTGTACACCTCTTTGTCGTTCTTGACAATTTCCGCGCTGGCATAGTAGGGCTTGTCGTTCTCTACGTGCTTGAGCTTATCGCGCTCCCATTTCAGCATATGGACGGACAGGCCGCCGACCGTCTTGGTTTCGTTCTTGGTCACGCGATGATCCTTCGTATTCTCGATAAAACGGTTGCCGTACCCGATATACGTGGCGGCGTCGGATATGGTACCGTTGAAATTATCGTAATACACGTCGATTTGGGTCGTTTCGTCGCACAAGCGCGTTCGGACCCCGGGCCAGGAACGGTCGACTTTCATTTGCTTCGGATAGCTCATCTCATACCCATAAGGCAAATCGGTATACGTCGCCATAGGCTCGGAAATCATGGATCGAGCGATAAAAACGCCGAGCAGAGCGGCCAATACGACGCCGGAAATGAGGTACGTATTTTTGAGCTTCATCCGGCTCTTCCTTCCGCTGCCGCATAAAGCTTGTTAAACCGGGCGGGGAGGAGCTTGCATCCCCAATAGATGACGGCATCCGCAAGCTTGACGACGCCGTAGGCAAACAGCATACCTGCAATGACATCAAGCACCCAGTGGATCTGCAAATACATCGTCGAGAAGATGATGGCAGAGCAATAAGTCACCATGACGTATTTGAAAATACGGTCCCGCTCGCGCAGCGCCAGCAGCAGCATCGCGAATGAAATCGACGTATGCATGCTTGGGAAGCAGTTCATGACATTCGTCAGCAAATCGTTTTCCGTGGCGAACTGGCGGCCGAGTAAATCGGGCTGCCCTTTCACCCACCACACCTCGCGCAGTAGGATCAAGTGATAGAACGGCAAAATAAGCGGGAATTGCAGCAGATGGCCCGACAAGGCGTAGGACAGCATTTTTTTCACGCTGCGGGTCCAATAGCTTCGCACGATGCAGATCCAGAGCGAGAGCACGAACCCGTAGTTATAAATCCATACCATGATTTTATCCAGCCTCGGATGGCTGACCGTCCGGGCCCATGCCGCATCGTTGAACGGAATACGATTCATCAAACTATCCCAGTTCCAGACGTGAAGGTTATTCTGAAACATCCGGTAGGCGATAGACCACCAGATGCCGTTCCCGGAGCCGTAGAAATAATAGAACACGCCGAGAAGCGGAACTCCCGCCGCCAAAAATTTTATCCATTCGACGTCAACCTGGTCCTTTCGTACCCCAACCAGGCAGATCAAAAGCAGAACCCAGCACTCCAAGGTCCAGCCGCCGACGGTGCCGATGCGCCAAACCAAGTAAATCGATGCTAAAATACCGCACATCGTCCAGTCGATTCCATTTGTCCATCGTCTTGACTTCTCCGACATCGTTCGATTTCCCAACCCGGCTAGCCCTGCCCTTTCTGTTCCGTATTTTTTTGTTCCCGTTTGGCTTTGCTATAAATGTCCTGGCCTTTTTCCTGCATCGTTTTGAGAGCTTCGTCGACCGATTTTTTGCTTTCGACGACGGCTTGCACCTCCGCTTGGCCCATTTGGTCGAAGGCAGAGTAGAACGACGCCGGCACCGGCTCCGCGCCTTTCGGATAGCCGTTTCGGACCAATTTCAGCATCGTGAACGGTTCAAGGCTGCGGCCGTCCCGTTCTTTGATATAGGCTGTTCTGGAGGACAGTTCACCCGGACTCGAGGAGGACACCGCTTTCGCTACTTCCTCACCGTTGATATATTTGAGCAATTCCCAGGCTGCCCGCTGGTTGGGCGAATCGACATGGACGGCAAAAAACTTCGAAATGGACACCGAATCCGAAGCCTCCGGGTTTCTCGGATCGACCGGAACGGTCACGATATCCCAGTTGACCGGTTTGACGTCCTTGAGCGAATCCTTGGCCCGCAGAAGCGTCTCAATATAGTACGATCCCTCGATGGACATGGCGGCTTTACCGGTGGCGAACAAGTCTTGCTTGAAGATGTCTTCCATCGTCATTCCCGGTTCGATTGGCTTGCTGTCTTTGGCATTATAGATTGCTCCTGATTTCACGGCATCTACGGCCAGGGTCAGCGCCTTTTTCCAGCCGTCGGATTGGAGGGTCACCGTTCCTTTTTCCCGGTCAAGGACGGACAAGCCCAGGGTGGACCCGATCCCCCTCATGTATTCGTATCCGACCGGCTTGCCGTCGTTAAACTGGTAGTACGAGGCCATCCCGTAGATGCGCTGCTCTCCCTGTCCGTTGGTCGGAAAACGTTTGGCAAGATCGAGCACATCTTCCCACGTCATCTGGTTTTTCGGTAGCGGCACACCGTGTTTCTCGAACAGATCCCGGTTATAAAACAGCGCTTTGCTAAAAAAGGAGGGGGCCAGCCCGTACAGCTTGCCGTCGCCCATGGACTTGATTTGTTCGATGACGGTCGGCATCATGCTCTCGACATCGAACTTGTCCTGACGAATGACATCGTCAAGCTGAAGCAGCTTGCCGTCGGCAGCCCATTGCTCGAACAATTCGGGCGTCGGGAGTAAGAGCACGTCGGGTTTTTCTTCATCAACCAATTTTTGGTATTCTTTCTTGGTGTCTTTTCCCGGATCGAAGATGTTTTGCATGGAAACCACCTGTACGTCGATGTTCGGGAATTTGGCGGAGAACAAGGTGCCATACATCTGAGAAAAATAATTTTTGTCGAAAAAAAGCACCTTGATGCTCGCTTTCTCGTCCTTGCCCAGTTCCTTTAACGTTACGGAAGATTTGACTCCTTCGCCTCCGGCGAGCTTGTCCGAGCTGCATCCTGTCATTGTGGCGGCCAGGGATAAAGCCAGCCCCGCCGGTACCCATTTAGACCATCGTTTCATTTGCGATCCCACCCATTTCCGAAGTGTAGTGACGATGCGTTTTCGTCCCACCTTCTGTTTTTTTTGTTGTCAAGCAGTAGACGGGGGATTCTTGGATTCGTTCCGTTGGGCGTGAATATTTTTGTGAAAGAGGCGGCGAGCTTAAAATTTTTCTATAGAAGGGAACCTTTCTTCCGTTGCTTCGTCCAATTCCATGTGAGGTGAACCCGGGTGGCCTTTGAATACTTAAAATCGATGTCCGGCGGCTTGGATAAAAACGCCGCTCTTTCGGACATCATGCTGGCGTACGGTGAAGACGTATGGAACTATGCCTTTTTCCTGTCGAAGAACCGGACGTTGGCGGACGATGTGACGCAGGACGTGTTCGTACGGGTGTACGAGCGGTTATATACGTTTCGCGGCGAGGCCAGCATCAAGACATGGCTGCTCGCCATTACCCGCAATCTGGTGCGCGATCATTGGCGGTCGGCGTGGATACGCCGCGTCATTCCTTTCGGCATTCTGCGCCAGGAAGGCCAGGAGCCGTCGGCGGAATCGCAAGTGATCGGCCTGCTTGCCGAGGAGGAAGTGTGGAACACGGTGCTCGGCTTGCCCTACAAGCTGCGCGAGGTGCTGCTGCTGCATGCGCACCATCAGCTGTCTTACGCGGAAATCGCGAAGCTGCTGAACGTGTCCGAAGGCACGGTTAAATCTAGACTTTCCCGGGCGCGCGCCAAAGTATCGCAGCAGCTCGGCGAGGAGGGGAGAAAGGCATGACGAAACGGCTCGAACCCGAACATTGGGAGAAGCATCTGACCCGGCTGCAGCTCAGACAGGGCGGCTTTTCCAAGGAACTCATGCATAAGGTGAAGGAGCGGGTGGAGACGAAGCAGCCGCCCGTCGGAAGCAAACGCTGGCTCCGCTGGAGTCCCGCGGTGGCGTGCGTGCTTGTGCTGGCGGTCGGATGGACCCAGGCGGACCGGCTGATCGAGGGATTATCCAAGCTGTCCAAGCAGAAGGCGGCCCTGGAGGCAATGGACCCGAATAAGGAGAAGACGCTGAAAGTTTCGTTTGTTCATGAAACAACGTTCATGATGCAATATGGTAAAGCGTTTACGATCCGTTACCCGAATGTCACCGTCAAGGTAGAGACGGGAATCGGAAGTGAACCCTATGCCGCAATCAGGACCAATCTTGAGGAACAACTGGAAAAAGACAAACCCGACGTGCTGGCGCTGTCGCTGTCCGAATACGCGCAGTTGGCCAAGGAGGGCAAGCTGTACGCGTTGGACGACGTGATCCGGCAGGAGGGCTTCGATCTGCAAAATATACATGCCGGCGTTGTCGACAGGCTTCGTACCGAGGGCGGAGGCAAGCTGTACGGGATCGCGCCGGAATATGACCAGCGCGCGCTCTTCTACAACAAGGAGCTGTTTGACAAATACGGGATCAGCTACCCGAAGAACGGCATGAGCTGGGAGGAGCTGCTGCAGCTCGCTTCCCGGTTTCCGGCGGCCCCGAATGCAAAGGACCGGGTCTACGGTTTGGTCACACGCGCTTATTCCGGTCCATTCGGTTTGGTACAACAGGCGGGGCAGGCCAAGGGACTGAGCATCCTCGATTCTTCAGGCAAGCAGGTCACCGTCAATACGCCGGAGTGGCAGAAGGTTTGGACAGCCGTGCTGGATGCGGTCCGTGGCGGATATATTTATGAGCAACCGCCGCTGGAAAAGTTGTCTACAAGGGAAGATATGTACAGGGCCAATCCGTTCATGACAGGGCAAGCGGCGATGACGCTGCAAAGTTACGGCTTCGTTAAGGATTTGAACGAGGCTTCGTCCAGATACAAGATGTCCTCTGTTCCATGGGATGTCGTGATCGAGCCGACGGATCCGTCCCGGCCGAACGAATCGTCTTCCTTCTCGGTCCGCACGATCTATGCGGTGAATGCGGCCTCCGAGAACCGGAGGGAGGCATGGGAGCTTGTCAAGTTCATCAACAGCGAGGAAATGGCTCGCAAAATGCTTACACAGAGTATCGGCAGCGGTACTTCGCCTTCGCGTTTATCGAGTCTTTCTGCGGTCAAGGGGCAAGAAAAGCTTGTCGAAGCGTTCACGAGCCTTCGTCCGCCGGCGGAGTCGCAAGAGACTCCGGGCGTGCCAACAGAGTTTTATTCAGCCTTCCAGGAGCTTGCGACGCAGTTGTCCAAGGATGTGTTGAAAGGCAAGAAGACGGTCTCCCAGGCAACACGGGAGCTTCAAGATAACGGACAGCAGGCGCTGATTCAGGCGAAAAACGCAGCACAGAAGAAGCCGGTCAAAGCCCAGGCGGCGGTGGACGGCGGGACACCATAGGGGGAGAGCCATGAATCGGAGCGGAACGACAAGAAATCGGAGGAACAAGCTGCTGCTCCCTCTGCTGGCGGGCGCACTGGCTTGGAGCGCGGCCGGCTGCAATGATGCGCCGGCTGCGGCCCCGCCGGAACGGACGAAGCTCAAGGTGGCTTATTTCAACCAGGAAGCGTTTGACAATCTGTACGGTGATTATTTTATGGTCAAATTCCCCCAGTTTGAGGTGGAAGTCATCGCAACTGCAGAAACGATGGGCCCCGGCAAAAATCCGCAGAAAGAGATGGACAAGCTATTGGACGAGCAGAAACCTGACCTTATTATTACGGGTTTCTGGGAGTATCAGCGGCTCGCGGCGACGGGCAAGCTGTACGAGTTGGACTCGTTTATCAAGCAGGACAAATTCGATATCGAAAACATGCTTCCGACTGCTATTGATTATTTGCGCGCCAAGGGGAGCGGCAAGCTATACGGGCTTGCCCCCCAATTTTCCAGTACCGTGCTGTTTTACAATAAAGGACTTTTCGATCAGTACAAGGTGTCGTACCCGACAGAAGGCATGACTTGGGATGCCCTGTTTGAGCTGGCAGGCAAATTCCGAGGCGCGAAGAACGAGAAGGACCAGATTTACGGATTTCATCAGCCGTTTAAGATGTCGAAGTTCTCGATGATCCAATCGATGGGATGGGACATGGGTCTCAATGTGACGGATGCGAAGGGACGTACCGTCACAATCGACACGGAGGCTTGGCAGAAGGTATTCTCGCAAATTACGGAAGCTTGGAAGAACGGCTCCATGCCGGTGATTGTCGGGAAGAACAACAAAGGTCGCTGGGATAAGGAAGATGTCGATTCGGACTTGTTCAGTCAGGGAAGGGCGGCGATGACCATAAGCAGTCCATGGCAGATCGACCAACTGCAGCAAAGCGGCTCCAAGATCGATTGGCAGATTGTGAGGCCGCCTTCAACGGACGGCAGCAGTTCATGGCAGCGGGGATTTAACCTGCACCCGGTTTTTGCGATCGGCGCAGGGTCTGATCAAGCGGACAAAGCTTGGAAGGTCGTCCGCTATTTCAACAGTCCGGAAGCAGCCAAAGTCGAAACGAAGACCTCCAAGGAGTTGATAACCCGATTGGGCTTCGTCAATACGGTAGACGGCCGCAGCATGGAGCCGTTTTATCAAGTGAAGTATGACGATACGCTTGGAACGGGAATGGAGATGAACCCGAATCCCCCCTCGCGTTTTTACGAGGAATTCGATAAGAAGGCGGACGAGCAGATTGAATGGATTATGACCGGAAAATCGACGGTGCGGCAGGCGCTGCAGCAGCTTCAAAGGGAAGGCCAGCAGGTGCTGGATGAAGCATGGCTGGCGGAGCCTCCGGAATCGGGAACGGACGGGGGAGCAGCGAAATAGCACTGCCTGCCATCCGTCATCAAAGCAGATAAGCCCAGCGACCTGTCCGCTGGGCTTTGCTTTGTGCAGATCCATCGTAAAAAAAGACATGGAAAAACCTAGAAACGCGCCTTATAATTGGGTTATTACGACCAATTCACAATAGGGGAAGGGGTTTATTGATGATGACGAGAAGCAAACGAAGCTTCAAGCTCGGCGCAGTATCTTTGCTGCTGCTGCAGCTTCAGCTTGTTTCCGTAATGCCGGGGGCCGCTTCGGCCGAAGTAGCCGATGTGCCGTTGGCTCCTGCGACAGTCGATTTGATCCGGGGGCACGATTGGACCCGATTTTCAGGAGCAACTGTGGCCGGCGATGAAGTGACCGTTACTGGAATAGGGCGGGCCATCATCCCTTGGGGCAACAATTTGTCGCAGCCGACGGTCAGCAATCCGCCGATCAATTTGCGCGGTCCGGTTTTGAACGTATCGGGCGATTTTTCGGTAAGCTTTCAAATCGTCTCCTCCCCCGGCAAAAGCGCCGGGCTCCAGTTGTACGGTACGCTCCCGGTCATCCAGGACGAATGGCGGCAGGAAGGCAAGGCGGTATCGATTATGTTGAAGAACGGCAAACTAACGGCTGCCGTCTATAACGGCTCTTCCGCCGATCCGAAGAAAGCGGCTTTTAATTATACATCGGCCGGAACGCTCGATGTCCGGCTTCTGGTCAAGAGCGGCAAACTCGCATTTTACGTAAATCAGGCCAAAGTCGGAGAAATGGCGGACCCCGGAGTGTTCGCGGATGGCAAAGTGTATTTCGGTGCCGATGCGGACGTCGGCAGCTCGTTTACGCTCAAGTCGCTGACGGCTCAAGCGGAGGGTAGCGCCTCGGCGGTAACGGTAAGCGATCTGGGGATCGCTGCCGTGCCGCAGAGTGCGGACTCGCTGCGGGCACTGGCGCGGACAAATGCGCCGCACCTGAACATCGGTACGGCAGCGGCCGTCATCCCGACCATGACGGATTCCGCTTACCGAAGCATTCTGGGACGGGAGTTCAGCATCCTGACACCGGAAAACGATATGAAGTTTCAGTTCATTCATCCGCAGCGGAACGTTTACGCTTTTGCGGAAGGGGACAGCTTAGTCGAATTCGCGGAACGCAACGGTATGGCTGTTCACGGTCATGCTCTGGTCTGGAGCGAGGCGAATCCCCGTTGGCTCACGCAAGGCAACTACAGCGCCACCGAGCTCCAGGCCATCATGGAAGAGCACGTGAAGACGGTGGTCGGACGGTACAAGGGCAGAATCAAGGAGTGGGACGTCATCAACGAACCGCTCAAGGACGAGAAGTTTAACGTCAATCTCGGCTTGCGGGATTCGATTTGGTTCAAGGCGATGGGCGAGAAGTTTCTGGACATTGCGCTGCGCGCCGCTCACGAGGCCGACCCGGACGCCAAGCTGTACATCAACGAGTATGGCTGCGAGGCGGAGGACGACAAAGCGGACGCGCTGTATAAGCTCGTCCAGCGGCTCCAGTCGCGCGGGGTGCCTCTACACGGCATCGGCTTCCAGGTTCACGAAGATATCGGCAAAGACAGCGACGGGACGTACGATCCCGTATCGGCGAACGAGTTCAAGCGCACGGTCAAACGTTTCACCGATCTTGGCTTGGAGGTGCGGGTATCGGAGCTGGACGTAAACATGCATGGCAAGGTCACGGACACGCTGCGCAGCAAGCAGGCGGAATATTTCAAATCGATTCTGGCGCTGACCAAAGCGAATAACCGGTTTACGTCCTACGCCATGTGGGGATTTACCGACCGCTATTCGTCGCTTCAGCCTGAGGGCGAATACAACGTATTCGGCAACGGGCTCATCTACGACGAGCATGATGCGCCGAAGCTTCCGTACCACAAAATAAGCGAAGCGCTGCAAAACCCTTAAGCACGTGCTCCGGCGCTTGTCGAGAAACCCGCTTCGCATAGAAAACTCTCTGCATATGCCGGTGGGGTATATCCCTCCAGCCGCTCTTGAAACCCATGAACTTGATTAGAATTAGCGGTATTTTCACGGGTTTCAAAGGCTGACGTAAACTCTTACGGGATATACCCCACCTCTATTGGTCTGAGATTTCTCTTCAAGAGGTTCTCAACACTCTGAACGCTCCGGATTTTTCCAGAGCGTTTTTTGCGGCCCGTCAGTGCTGGCTTCCCGCCTTATTGCTTCGGGCTGCCGAGACCGTCCATCACATCGTCCAGCCACTCGAAGACACGTTGATTAAACAGGAGCAGCGCCCCGAATTGGCAATGCTCTTCGCTGCCATCTTCCGCCGTGAAGAGCATGAACGTTTTAGGGCACGTAAGCGCCTCGTAAAGCTTCATCGGCTGGCCGGCGAAGAAATGATCGGCCTCCGCTTCGCATACGAGTACGGGACATTTAATTTTATCCGCAATGCCTTCCAGTGTGAACGGCTGCGTTTTTTCGATCAGCTCAAGGAACGTTTTCGCCTGGAACGTGAACCGGCCGTTATCGACAGCCCAACGGATGCCGGTATTGTTGGCCATCAGCTCCTGGATATAGGTCTCCAGCTTGAAGTCCACGTTTGCTCCCTTGGGGGCCATTTCGCCGAATTGGAAGGTGAACAGGCCGTCGTTCGCGATACAAGCAGCAAGGCGGTGCTCATACGCTGCGGCCCGCGGCGCCAAAAATCCTCCGAGACTGATGCCCATCAGCGCAATCCGCTGCTTATCCACTTCCGGCCGGGTATGTAAATAATCGACGACCGGCGTAATCACCTTCTCCCAATCGTGGCGAAACGGAATGCGCTGCAGCCGAATCGTCGCGCCTTGTCCCGGCCCTTCGAACGTCAGACAGTTGTATCCCCGCTGAAGCGCCGCCGCCGCTCCTCCGAAGTAAAGCTCCTCTCCTGTGGAATCGTAGCCGCCGTGAATAATTAACGTTGGCCGGGGCGCGTCATCCACCCGGTAGAAATATCCGGGCAAACTGGTCCCTTCATAAGGAATCTCCACTGACTCCACGGGCCAATCCATAAGCGGGATCGCTTGGCGGAACGTGCTCCGGCTTTTTTCCCACGTTTCGAGCATGCGCGGGTCATCCGGGGTGCCGTGCAGGAAAAACTCTGCGGTACGGTAATAATTGGACGCCCGTAAAAACGACTCCCGCGCGCTGATCCGCTTGCCTCGCGCCAGGCTGTTGGCAGCTTGGGCGTGAATGCGCTCCGCCGTTTTGTACCATTCGGCATACCAGCTTTCAAAATTGCTCTCCTCGATCCGGTAGCAGGTCGCCAAACATTCGCCGATATCCGCGCCTCCGTAAGGGGCGTAGCTTAACGTACGAAGCAGCTCGAAGGAAAAGGTAGGATCTTGAAAAATAAGTTTCATCACAAATTTCTCCTTTGTCGCGGTTTGATGAATGTTGATTGTTCTATAGGTTAAAATTAACCTAGGTAAAATATAACCTATAAATTTTATTCTGTAAATAAAAAAATAGGTTATTTTTAACCTATTCAAAGTGTTGAGAAAGAGTTTTTGACTGAAATAGAGATACAAACGGAGGTGGGGTATCTACTGTAGGAGCGATAGCGTTCGCCTTT
>NZ_JNVM01000018.1 GCF_000722545.1 Paenibacillus tyrphae | reverse complement strand
TGTCTGCGGGAAATACCCGCTGTTAAGCGGCTTAAAATAAAAATTTCCTGCAGACAACAGCCGACCGGAAGTAGATACCCCACCCCTTCGTTACCTCTATAATTCTGTCTGAACAAGCTCCTTGCTCCAAGCAGGGAGCTTCTTTTTTTTGCAAGGATGCGTCAGTTTTTAACCAAAATTTAAACAAAAATCGTTCTCGATTTTAACCTGCGGTTGATAGGATGGAAGCCAGTGACCGCATAGGGCGAATGGCGGTTTCTACACCAACGTACCAGACAAAAGGAGAACGAATAATGCACAAGCTGAAATGGACAATGAAGCAAGCCGTTATTGCTGCGGTGGCAGCGACCTGCCTGCTCCCGCAGGGAGTGCATGCTGAAGTCAAGGAAGCGACGGAAGCGAAAGCACCGCTTAGGGGCTCGGTAGAAGACTATAATCTCGCATGGGGGAACTGGGTGAAGTCCCATGCGTACGCGCTCGAATCGATTGAGCCGGAAATGGTAACGAACGGTTCGATAGAGAAAGGGCAATTGAAAGATTTATCCTTTCTAAAGCCGCTTTTGATGGATAAGCGGATCGTCTATTTAGGGGAAAATTCCCACGGCGTCGCGGAGTACAATCAGGTGAAAACCCGGCTGATTCAATATTTGCACGAGGAGCTCGGCTTTGATGTGATCGCTTTTGAATCGGGGATGGGGAATGCGGCGGGCGCCTATGCCCGCGTCGAGTCCCGGTCGCCGGAAGAACTGATGAAGGATGCGATCTTTGGGGTATGGTGGAGCAAGGAGACGCTACCTTTATTCGACTATATTAAGCAAAGCGCGGGTACGGAGCGTCCGCTTGCGGTCAGCGGCTTCGATATGCAGGTTCAATTCCCTTACGCTTCGTTTATGAAAGAATGGATCGGAACGAAGGATGCCGGGTTGGCCGATGCGTTTGTCAAGGCCGAGGAAGAGCTTGCCGACTGGAGCGAGAGCAAGGATGCTGCCGCTTACGCCCGGGCGAAGCCTCAACTGCTCAAAACCTACGAAGATATGAAAGCTTTTCTGGGGAACCATGCGGCCGAGCTGCAAGCGCAGTATCCGAAAAACAGCCATTTGCTCGAAATGACGCAGCGGGTCATGGACGACCGGATTCGTGTCGTGAAGGAGTACACGGAGGCTGTTATTCGCAGCAATACCGCTACGGAGCAAGGGGATTACGAGCCTTTTCTGCAAACGATGCGCATTCGCGACGAAATGATGGCAGACAACTTGACTTGGCTCGCAGATCATATATATCCGAACAAGAAAATCATCGTCTGGGGCCATAATGACCACATCCGCAAAAACAATTCGCAGGTCATGAACTCTCCGTACTCCGGAGTGAAGCTCATGGGGGAACTCATGCCTGACAGGCTGAAGAAGCAAAGCTATACGATCGGCCTGTACATGTATGAAGGCGAGGCCGCCAACAATATGGGGCAAACGTACAAGATCGGTACGCACGAGCCTGGCAGCATGGAACACATTTTGAAACAAGCCGGACATCCGTATGCATTTGTCGATATGAAATATTGGAAAAACAAGAAGGGAACCTCGTGGATGTTCCAGCCCCGCGTCTCGCTCGATTGGGGGATGATGCCGGAAAGTATGATTCCGCGGGAACAATTCGACGGCCTGCTAATGATCGATAAGGTTCACCCGCCAACGTATATAAGAACGAAGCCTTAAGCTTTTGACCCGTTCCTTCGCTGTTTTGAGAGAAACGATCAATATCGTGCTAAAAATGAGCAATTCCATGCCGAGACGGCGCGCTTCCCGTAGGTTATAATCGGAAGCATCCGAACAGCTTCGGAATACCGTCAAGGAGGGTTATTCATGAAAGTCGTCGTCGTTGGTTGCGGGGGAATGGGGCGGATTCATGCTATCCATTATGCGTCCATGCCTGAAGTTGAGCTGGTCGGAGTATGCGATATCGAGGTTCATCTTGCTGAGCGGCTGGCGGATGAAACGAACTGCCGCGCTTTTGCTTCTTATGAGGAAATGATGTCCGCCGTTAAGCCCGATCTGGTCAGCATTGCGCTGCCTACTTATTTACATAAAGAATATACGGTGAAGACGGCGGCGCTTGGCGCGCACGTCGTGTGTGAGAAGCCGATGGCTTTGACGCTGGAGGATGCGGCGGAAATGATTCGCGCCTGCAAGCAGGCGGACGTCCGTTTGTTCGTAGGTCATGTCGTCCGCTTCTTCCCGGAGTATGCCGATATCAAGCGGAAGGTCGAAGCGGGAGAGCTGGGCAAGCTCGGAGTAGCGCATGCAAAACGGTCCGGCAGCCACCCGGCGAAGGTGAAAGAATGGTTCGGCAATTTCGAGCAAAGCGGCGGCGTGATCCTCGACCTGATGGTTCACGATATCGACTTTATGCGTTGGGCGCTCGGCGAAGTGAAATCCGTGTATGCGCTTAACCGGCGCGATCAAGAGATGGATTATGCGTTGGCGACGCTTGTTTTCCAGCAAGGGGCTGTCGCCAATCTGGAAGCGTTCTGGGGGTATCCCGGACCGTTCCATACGAAAGCGGAAATCGCCGGATCGGATGGCATCGTGCGCAACAGCAGCCTGGAGGCGCAGTCGCTGCAAATGGTCCGGACGTCCGAGGGTCAGGACGGCCCTGCCGCCGTGGAAGTGCCGGGCAGCCCGGGCTATCACGATCCGTATTATTACGAGCTGCGCCATTTCGTCCGGTGCATCCGCGAAAACCGCGAGTCGATCGTGACGCCGAACGATGCGTACAAGGCGGTTGAAATTGCGCTTGCCGCCATTGAATCCGCCAAAACGGGCGCTGCCGTGCATCTCTAATTCCACGTGAGGAGGAACGCTACGATGAACAAATTAAAAATAGGAATGATCAGCTTCGCGCATGGTCATGCGTTCAGCTACTTGAACTCGCTCGTTTCCATGCCCGAGGTCGAAGTGGCAGGAATCGCGGACGAAGTGAAATCCCGCGTGGAGGCCGTGACGGAGAAGCACGGTATCCCTTATTTTGAAGATTACCGGGAGCTGCTTTCGAAGGATATCGATGCCGTCGTCATCTGCTCGGAAAATGTCCGGCATGCGGAGCTGACCATCGCTGCGGCGCAAGCCGGGAAGCACGTCCTGTGCGAGAAGCCGCTTGGCATCTCTAAGCGGGAGATGGAAGAGATGATTGCTGCCTGCAAGGAAAACGGCGTCCAACTGATGACCGCCTTTCCGTGCCGCTATTTGCCGGCCGTCGTGCAAGCGAAGCAAGCGGTCGAGCGCGGCGAGATCGGCGAGATCGTGGCGATCAAGGGCACGAACCGCGGCAGCTTTCCGGGCGGATGGTTCGCCGATAAGGCGCTGTCCGGTGGAGGCGCGGTGCTGGACCATACGGTGCATGTGATGGACTTGATGCATTGGTTTCTCGGCGCGGATGTGCAGGAAGTATACGCCTATGCGACGACGGTGTTTCAGGAGCAGGATATCGACGACGCCGGTATGGTGCACGTCAAGTTCGATAACGGTGTTTTCGCCGTCTTGGACCCGAGCTGGTCGCGCAACCGGAGCTTCCCGACGTGGGGGGATGTGACGATGGAAATCGTCGGTACGCGCGGAGTGCTCTCTGTCGATGCGTTTGCCCAGAAGAACGATGTGTACAGTGTTCAGGCGGGCAAAGGGGAGTGGAGCTACTGGGGAGACAATATGGACGAGTATTTGGTTCGATCGTTCGTCGAGGCGCTGCGTCACGGCAAGCCGGTCCCGATTACGGGCGAAGACGGGATGAAAGTCGCAGCCGTTGCCCTCGCCGCCTACGAATCCGCAGCACAAGGGCAGCCGGTCCGGCTGTAAGGAGGAGCTGTAGTGAAGGCGGGAATCAAGGTAAGAATCGAAGCTGCGCTTGAGCTGGCGGGGCTCGGAAAAAACGGGCTGCAGGTTTCGTATTTGGCGGAAGGCGCATGGCATGAGGCTTACCTGATCTCTACGACGGAAACCGGGCCGTTGGTGGCGCGGTTTCCGAAGCCTTTTTCCTACGGGAAGCCGTTTGTGTATAACGAACGGGAGCTGAGAGCCGAATATGGCGGCCGAGGATTGTACTACCGGTTGGCGAACAGGGTGAGCGAGGGCATTTGCCCTCCATATTATACATACTACGTCAGTCCGGAGCTTAGCTTTACGATCGAAACCTACAGCGGGCCTGTGATGTCGCTCGCGGCAGCGGACGAAGCCGAAGCGGTCCGGTGGGGAGCGCAGTGCGGGCAATTTTTCCGGAACATGGATCGGGTGAGCGTCGAGCTGGAAGGGTTCGGGTTTCTGGACTGGAAGGACGGAAAACTGGTCGTCGATCATCAACAGGATTTTCGTGCGTATTGGGCAGACGATACGGAGGGCTACTTGGAGTCGTGGGAACGGCTGCAGTGTGCGGGATATGGCAGCGAAGCCTCGGGCACGAAGCGAATGCTGGATGAAATCGTGCCGTTCCGCTTGCGGCGTGCGACTGGGTTAAGCTTGACGAACCGGGACGTATCCCCGGAAAATCTCATTATTAGCGAAGCGGGGGTCCGCTTGATCGATCCGGTGCCGATCGTCTATGATGGCCTCGCGTTTGCCGGCAACGTGTTGAACAATTTCAATACGTTGTTTCCGACGTTTCACCGCTCTCCGCGGTACGAGCGCCACCGGTTTGACCAGTACCGGCCTTTGCTCCGGGCATTCGCTGACGGATTTCTCGATGGGTATGCGCAGGGCGATCCCGAGATGGTCTACGCGCTGCGCGTGGAACAATTTCTGATGCTGCTGGATCTGACCTGCGACCATATCGGGCTGTTGGAGCGCGAGATGACAGAGGAAGCGATGCTGCGCTATGGCGACAAAGCTGCGGTGGAGGAGCGAATTCCCGGCTATATCGCTGACTTGGAGCAGTTTCGTTTATCGTGACATACGGATGGAAGGCTCCGGCCGGTCAACCCGGCGGCTGACCGGCGTAACGGTGTTTGCGGAGCTGGGCCGGACTGCAGCGCTTGTATTTGCGAAACAGCCGTCCGAAATAATTCACATCGCAAATGCCGACTTCCTCGGCAATCGTCGTCATGGACCAGTCCGTATCGCGAATGAGTTCTTCCGCCTTGTTGATGCGCAGCAGGTGGACATATTCCATGAACGTTCTCCCGACGGCTGCGCGGAACACGCGGCAGAAGTGGTGGTTGCTCATGTTGGCCACTTGTGCGGCGCGTTCGATCGTTAATTTTTCCCGGTAATGCGTTTCGACGAAGGTGAGCACTTCCTTCAGCTTCTCCAGCTTGCGTTTGCCTGCGGCCTCTCCTTGATCGCTGCGGCCGGGACTTGCGTAGAGACGGGTCAGCACGGTAATCAGCACGGTGATGTACGATTGGATAACGACCTCGAAGCCGGTCTCCTTGCGCTCGTACTCGTCCGCAATGCGGTGAAGCAGGGTCGCGACGGATTCGTAATGCGCGTCTGCAGGGCTCAGATGCACTGGTACGGACAACGGCTCGGTTAAGGAGGCAGCGTAATCGGAATGGGCGACGTGCGAATGAACGATCCGGGTCCGGTCGAACAGAAACGCGCAGTATTCCGCCCCGTCGTCCAGCGTGCCGCCTTCGTGAATTTCTCCTTCGTTGATCAGGAAAATATCGCTGGGCACGGCCGTCAGCCGCTGCCCGCCAATGCGGAATTCGGCGCTTCCCTGCTGCACCAGAAGAATCTCGAACACGTCATCGTGATAGTGGGAATAAAACTGGGAAGGACTTTTTTGCGGCAGTACTTTATATGGGAACACTTGTTTGACGATCGGCAGTTCCCGTATGATCAGATCAGAGCGCATGCGAATCACCTCTTGGCTGCGGCCGAATCCGACGAGTGGCTTTGAATTCGAAGCGGATTCGAAACTTCATTATATTGTACCGAACGGACGCTTCGATTTGAAGCGTTTTTTTGTTTGCGCTTTTTTTGAACGATATAGAATTTATAAATTTTCAGCGAAGCTGAACAAATTCTATATCACAAGAAAAACTTCCGCTAAACCGCGGTCGCTCATCCATGAATAGACTTCGATAGAAGTTTTTCTTATTTGGAATGATCAGGCAAATACTTTTGTAACATTTGTCCTATATAATAACAATTATTAGGAATAAAGACATGCAGGGCGGTGCTGCGGATGAGTGCACAATGGACGGAAAAGGAAGCGGCGCATTTGCTCAGCCGGGCGACGTTTTTTCCCGGGAGGCAGGAAGTGAATGCGGCGGTCCAGCTCGGGAAGGATGAGACCGTGCGGCGGCTCGTCGCCGGAGAATCGCTGACAGGCCGGACGTTCTCGCCGGAGCCGATCGAGCGGATCACCGCCGACGGCAAAGCGCTGGACCAAGAGCAGATCGCCGATCAGCAGACCTATTGGCTGTACCGGATGATCTACACGCAAGCTCCTTTAATCGAAAAAATGACGCTGTTCTGGCACGGCCATTTTACCACCTCGTACCAGAAGGTCCGAGAGATGCCGTTAATTGTGCGGCAGAACGGGCTGCTGCGCAGTCACGCGCTTGGAAGCTTTCGCGATCTGGT
The DNA here is from genome assembly GCF_000722545.1 of Paenibacillus tyrphae. Classification (GTDB taxonomy): domain Bacteria; phylum Bacillota; class Bacilli; order Paenibacillales; family NBRC-103111; genus Paenibacillus_G; species Paenibacillus_G tyrfis. The sequence goes on along the minus strand of NZ_JNVM01000018.1, from coordinate 152,100 downwards.
GCGGGAGATTGGCAAAGATCCGGCGATGATGGTGTATTTGGATACGAATAACAGCCGCAAGGGCAAGCCGAACGAAAACTACGCCAGAGAGGCGATGGAGCTGTTCACGCTCGGGATCGGAAACTATACGGAAGAGGACGTGAAGGAAGCGGCGCGGGCGCTAACCGGATGGAGCTACGATAAAAAGACGGACCAAGTCAACTTCAACGCCAAGCAGCATGACGACGGCATCAAGACGGTGCTCGGATATACCGGCCCTCTCGATGCGGACGGCTTCGTTGAGGTGCTGTTCGAGCAGCAAGCGCTCCCGCGTTGGGTAGCGCGAAAGCTGCTCACTTGGTTCGCGGCGGCCGAGCCGTCGGACGAGTGGGTGAACGGGGTGGCGGCGGTGTTCGCGAAAAGCTTCCACATCGGCGATACGCTGCGGTCGCTGTTTCTCTCCGATGCCTTCTACGCGCCGGAGCTGCGGGGGAGTCTGGTCAAGTCGCCGGTAGAATACGTTGCCGGCATCGCCAAAGCGCTGGAGCTGCCGGTCGCCAGAGGCTACGCGCAGGCGCTGCGCAAGATAGGGCAGGAGCTTTACCTTCCGCCCAATGTCGCCGGCTGGCGCGGCGGGACGGCCTGGCTGACGACCGCCAACCTGCTGGCGCGCTGCCAGTTTGCGGAATCGGCCGTCAAGCGGCTGAACCAAGGCCACTTTAGCGCGAAGGATTACATGCTGGAGGCTTCCGCGTCCCCGCAGCAGTGGGTGAAGCAGTTCGGCCTGAACGTCGGGGTCCGGGAGCTGGGAGAGCAGACGTCTGCGGTGCTGGCGAATTATGCGGATGAAACGTTCATCCATGCCGTCCAGAAGACGAACGGGATGCGCGGCCTGCTCCAGCTTGTGCTGATCAGTCCGGAAGCGCAGATGAAATAGGAGGGGTGACGCCGATGAAGCTGACGAGAAGAGACTTTCTAATCAAGGGCACGGCCCTGCTGGCGACGCTCGGACTCGGGGGACCGATGATTTTCGCCGAGAACGGCTCGCTGCTCCGGTCGCAAGAGGCGGATCACGGCGGCTCCGATTCGTCCGCGCTCGTCGTCATTCAGCTGTCGGGCGGCAACGACGGGCTCAATACGCTTATCCCCTATGGAATGGGCGGCTATTTCGACGCGCGGCCGACGCTGGGATTGACCCAGGGCGAGGTGCTGACTATCGACAACCAGGTCGGGCTGCATCCGAGTCTGACCCGGCTGCACGCTTTGTACCAAAGAGGCAAGCTCGCGATCGTTCAGGGCGTCGGCTACCCGAAGCCGGATCATTCCCATTTTCGCTCGATGGAAATATGGCAGACGGCGGAGCCGGAGAAGATGGGACGCACCGGCTGGCTCGGCCGGTATGCGGCAACGTCACTAAGCCGGAACGGCAATCCGCTGAAGGCGCTGCAGATCGGCAGCGGCGCGGGCGGGCTGGCGTTTCAAGCGGAAAGGGTCAATGTGCCGGTCATCCAGTCGCTTGAGACGTACTCCTTCTTGGACCCGAAAATGCCGAAAACCGAGCAAAATCGGCTCGCCAAGGCGTTCCTCGATATGTACGATCCGAAGCGGCAAGGTACCGTCATCCGCGTAACCTGCGAGCGCGGCCGGGACGCTTATGACAGCGTCGATGCGGTGCACCAGCTTGGGGGCGGATACCAGGCGAAGGTGGAGTATCCGAAGTCGGCCATTGCCAGAGACCTTCAGTTAGTCGTCAAAATGCTCGCAGGCAAGTCTGGCACGCGCGTCTTTTATTTGCAACTCGGCGGCTTCGACGATCACGTCGAGGAGAAAGAGCTGCATGCGCGGCTGCTGAAGCAGCTGGACGAAGCGCTCGGCGCCTTCTACGAGGACCTGGAAGCGCAAGGTCTTGAGAATCGCGTCGCGACGATGGCTTTTTCGGAATTCGGCCGGCGGGTGAAAGAGAACGGCAACGGAGGCACAGACCACGGAACCGCGGCTCCCGTCTTTGTGCTCGGCGGCAAAATCAAGGGAGGGCTGTACGGCGTGATGCCGAGCTTGACGAACCTCGATAACGGCGATCTGAAATATCAGGTCGATTTCCGCTCCGTGTACTACACCGTCATCGATCAATGGCTCAAAGGCGATGCGGCGGGCGTGCTTGGGAAAACGTACGAACGGCTCGGGTTTGTGTAACTTTCATGGCATATAACGGGAACAAAGGACCGCTACGAACGTAGCAGGTCCTTTTTTTGCGCTGGCAAGATGTGGTGAAATTCACTCTACAATTTGGAACAAAAATATAATATAATATACAAAAAGTATCATTATGCAGCAAACAAATTTTATAATACGGGGAACTGATTCGATGGGGAATGTCAAGGAAAAACGGGCATTTTACGAGTATGTACGATATGCCTACAGACTTTTTCTAGGGTTATTGTTTCGCAGACATGTGCAAAAATGCGGGAAAATGTTTAGGGTATGCGGAAAGGTGCACCGCTCGGAATTAAAAAATACGAATCTCGTCATAGGCGATCATGTGCTGCTGCATGCGGGGGTCGGCTTTTACCTGGACGCTCCCGGAGCGACGGTTGAAATCGGCGACAAAACGTTTATCAACCGGAGAACCGAATTCATGTGCAAACAACATATCCGTGTCGGCAGTCATTGCGCTATCTCCTGGGACGTTTCGATCATGGACACGGATTACCATACGATTATGGACGGGCGGCCGAATACGAAGCCGGTCATCATCGGCGATCATGTATGGATCGGCTGCAAAGCCACGATCTTGAAAGGCGTTACGATCGGCGACGGCGCGATTATAGCTGCTGGTTCCGTCGTGGCTCATGATGTGCCTCCGCGTTCGGTCGTAGCCGGCGTACCGGCGAAAGTCGTTAAAACCGATGTCGATTGGCATTTGTAATCCCTTCCTCGGATTTTCCGGATTTGGAGAATCCGGGGATTTTTTTTCGACGTTTATATGCTGCAAGCCGCATTGTGTAACCGAACGGATAGGCGAAAAGTCATGAGTTTGCAGCTTGTTCCTATGCATTTTGTCGGATGTTGTCAACTGCCAACCACATGGTAAAATGGAAACCATTGGAGGCAAAAACCGACAAAATATGACATCGGAATGAGGTAATTTGGGGTGGACTTTTACCGTATTAAATTCCCGATCCTGTTGTTTCTTGCACTGTTTCTCTTGTACCTCGGGCCCCATGTAAGCGGTATCGCCCGTGCGGCCGACTCGGTCTTATGGATGATTGGAAAGGCGGATCAATCCAGCGCCGAATTTGCCGGTTATCCAGCAGGCAGCGCCAAGGAAGTTCCGGTTCCGGAAGACTGGCGGAGCAGAACGGATTGGAGCACCATACCGAAAGGCTTGAACCGTAGCCAAAACCCCGTCATGACGCTGGCCTATCCACTGGCCCAAATTCCTCCCAACGGCGTTAAATTTTCCTTTAAAATTTTGGATGCCCATAAATATGTTCCGCAGCTGGCTGTTTACTCCAACCAAATGTTTGCCGGAATGATTCAAATTGCAGGGGTAGGAGGGACGACAAGCGCCGTCTCCTACAGTAAAGTCTATGAATTGTATATCCCCAAGGAGATGCTTCAGCCCGGGCAAAATACGATTACCTTGGAGGCCAGCCGGTGTCTGTACTGCACGGCCAACGAAGATCCTTATTTGTGGTGGGTATGGGATTACATGAAGCTGGAAGCGCTGGAAGCGCCGGCTGCGGAGCCAATTCACGGCTCATACGTTCATCTCGGTACGAATGTGAAAAATAATCAGGCTTATTACGATCAGGGCGCGGTCAATCACCTGCCTTATATTCTCAAATGGCTGGGAATCGCTTATAGCGGCAACTACGTTCGAACGGTATGCGCCTCGAACGTCGGCAATTCCTGTTCGGCCATGTCCAATTACTTGGACAAGCTCCGCCAGTTGAATACCGGCGCGATTGCGCTGCATCTTTATACTGGCAATATTACGCTCAATCCGGACGGCAGTCTTCCGTTGGAGGCACAAAACGTCCTTTCCGACTACCTCAAAAGCTACGGCTCGAAAATCCAGTTTTACGAGGTCGACAACGAGCCGGGGTTGTTCAACCGCTCCAGAGATGTCGATATCGCAATTGCCCGGTGGTTGAAGAATCATCGCGCTGCGCTCGCCCCGCATCTGAAAATCGTCTCTCCCGGATGGGCCTACGACGATAAACGCGGCATTCCCGCCGGATGGGAGCGGGACCCGAAGCAAAGAAAAGCCGTCGAAGACTTGACGGACTTCACGAACGGGCATGCCTACGGGACTTCCTATGCCAATAACACGGGCGGCAGTCTCGTAGAAAATATAAAATCGGTGGGTGTCGGAGCCAGCGGTCTTGCGAAGCCGATGTTCGCTACCGAATTTGGCACGAAGGATGATTTGACCGACCCTGTGGTCGGAGAAGGAGCGGCCAGCAAAGCAGCCGTGTTTGACCGCAATGCGAGAGCCCACGTTGGTTTCGCCGACTATTTCACGCAGCATGCGGCGTTTTTTCAGGATTACTCCTTGTTCAAAACGGACTTTTCGAGCATGAAGACGCATAACCCGGCGAAGACGGAAATTTTTTACCATGACGAGGGGCAGGATTCCCGTGTGAAAACGATGCGGAGAATCGCGCTCGCCTACGCTACGCATGGAAAGCCGCTGTCATATACGCTCAACAACCGCGAATCGCTCAAAGGAAAAAAGGTGTATGTCCGGGCAGTGGATACGTCGACGTTAAAGCCGCTCCCCGGAAGCGGCGCAGCATCAAACAAAATATTGGTTAATTTTGTAAACTTTGAATCGTCGCCGCAGACCGTCAGCGCCCGAATTGTGATGCCTAAGCAAGCCGTATACGAGGGTGACCGCATCGGTGTAGGAGATACATATGAAGCCGCCAGAACTTATGTCACGGGCTTAGCTGCGAACCCCGCCATAAGCTTATCGGTCAATTTAGGTCCCGGCGAATCGGTGCAATATATATTGGAGGAAAAAGGAACCTCGCTTCCTGAGGCATTCGTGATTTTAAACCAATCGGTCGGCTATAAAAACGTTGAGCTAACTTGGCTGGAGTCGGAAGGGGCCGTTTCTTACAACGTGCTTCGTTCGACAGCCCCGGAAGGACCTTACGAAGCCGTCGCATCCCGGCTGGTTGCCAATTCCTTCAAGGATATCACGGTGAAAAACGATACCGTGTATTATTATGCCGTTCAAGCTGTCGGAACGAACGGGGCCGGCGGGCGCACTCAGCCTATGGAAATCATTCCTTCGTCTTCGGTGGCTTTGGACCGAAGCGGCTGGACGGTTACGACTTCGACAGGAAAACCAGGCGGACAGGAGATGCTGGACGGCTCGCCCGCGACGCGGTTTGATACGGGAGCACCTCAGGAAGAGGGACAATACTTCACTATCGATATGCAGTCGAAGCGGACATTCGATAAAGTGGTGCTGGACACCGAAGCCTCGCCTCATGATTACCCGCGCCAATACGAAATGTATGTTTCGAGCGATGGCAGCAATTGGGGGAAGCCCGTATCCCAAGGGGAGGGAAGCGTTATAACAGCAATGGAGCTTCCTTTTCCGCAGACAGCCAGATATCTAAAAGTCGTCCAAACCGGCAGAGCTCCCACGTTCTGGTCCGTGCACGAATTGAATGTGTACAGCAGTTCGTTGGACCGAACGGGCTGGACCATCTCGGGGGTAAATGCCGGACGAAGATCGTTGGCCGCCTTGCATGAGCAAAGCGACAGCTTGGAATTCGCCGGAACGCAAACGATTGTGGCAGACATGGGAGAGCTGCAAAAGTTTGACCGAATCGTGCTGGACGCTTCCCGTAGGCCGAATGCTCACCCGCAAAATTACAGCTTGTACGTCTCAACGGATGGCGCTGCTTGGGGGAATCCTGTTCAATCGGGCACAGGAGGCCCGATCACGACCATAACGATGCCTCAACAAAAGGCCAGGTATATCAAAATCGTCAATACGGGCGGAAGTCCGTGGAGCGTTGATGATCTTTACGTATTTTGCGATTCGCTGGATAGGGATGGCTGGAAAAGCTCGGGAACCGGCACGAATCATCAATTTGCGATCGACAATAAGATGTTCACCCGATGGGATACGGGAGCGCGTCAGGCAGGCGGCGAACGTTTTCAAGTGGATATGGGGGCCCGGAAAACATTTTCCAAAATCGTGATGGATGCGGGGAGCTCCGTGCTTGACTTCCCTAGAGGCTACCAGGTGTACGTGTCCAATGACGGAGAGCAGTGGGGTGCGCCTATAGCCTCCGGTGCAGGCAGCATTGTGACAACGGTTCGCTTCCCGCCGCAAACCGCGAGATATGTGAGAATCGTTCAAACCGGGCAAGCCGGCGTTTTCTGGTCGATTCATGAGTTCAATGTTTATAAGTAATCACCCATCAGGGGCTGTTCCTCAAGGTCTGCAAAGACTTTGGATTAGCTCCTTTTTGTCGTTGGAGTTGACGGCCTAGTCTAGTGCATCGTCCAAGCCAAAAGACCAGTGCGAGAATAAAATGAATGGGAATGAAATAGCAGAAAAAAAGGAGCGGAGCATACGGTGGGCGATTTAACGACAATGATCGTGAATGCGAGAGATTATGGTGCAACTCCGATAGAAGAAAATGCGAAATACGATTCGACCAACGCGCTCAATGCGGCGTTTGCGGCAGCCATTCAGAAAAAGCTTCCCTGCTACGTTCCTCCGGGAACTTATCAGACTTCGGGGCCGTTGATCGCGAAGGGAAGCAACGTCATGATCTATGGAGCCGGAGGGACCAATACCGTCATTAAAACGTTAAGCACGGATTATGACTGCATTTTAATAGGACCCGGAGCCAATATGAATAACCAAAGTTTGGGAGGTTTTCTCCGGGACATCTATTTTCTTGGGCCTGTGAAGCAGCCGCAGGGGGTAACCGCCGGCGTGAAATTAAACGGCATCCGCCAATTTGAGGTGCGCAACGTACAATCGGACGGATTTCCCATTGCCTTTGATTTAATCAACAACTGCTTCGGCTCGGTCTTTTTCAATCTGCGGGCGCAGTATAACTGGAATACCGTTGCTTTGAACCTGAGATCGGGCTTTCAAAGCGGCAACGATCTTCAATTTTATAACTGCTGGTTAGGCGGAACGAAAGCGGCTGTCCATATTTCTCCGGCTTCGGGCGGGTTCCACTTTTGGGGCGGACAATTATCGGCCGGCTTCGGGTTGACCGCGCCCGACGATAACTTGGGAATCGTGATTATAGGCAAAGACCTGGTAACCGGCGCCATCGGCGGGACGGCGAACATCATCTTCGATGGAATTGATTTTGAAGGCTATAAACATGTGTGGGCACTCCGTGCCTTCGATAAAACGAACATGGCGGTCAGAGGCTGTTCGTTTCTTGCCAATTCAGGCACGGATGCGCTTGGGATCTTGAAGCAGCAAAGAGCCCAGTCCAGTCAATTCACATTCGAAAATAATACCGTCCGCGGGCCGCATTCCGGGCCGCCGATTGTAATTGAAGGAGAGTACAGCGCTTTTTCCATCTACGAGCTGGGAACCGAAATGAACCGCGCCTCGTTCTTAAATTATCCGTCCCTGGATACCAGCTTGACCATGCTGGAGGTGTCTCAAATCAAACTGGGGACCGGCATCGGCCGATCCAATTACGCTTCCAAAATTGTACTGGGAAATATATTGCTTCGTTCGCTGAACAATCAATTGCAAATTTCGACGGATTGGGGAAAAACTTGGAAAGTCGTGCAAACGTTATAGGCTGGAAGCTGCCGAAAAAACTCTTCGGCGGCTTTTTTCATATATCAACTTGACAACGATACATATTGTAACATAAATTTAAGTATATAAAACATTACCCGGAAATTTCATCCGAATTGTATCAGTTGAACACGAAGAAGCGAAGGAGGGCCCGAATTGATTACCAATTATGAACTTGCCGATCCTGCTTTTGAAATGGATCCGTCATTTGCAGGCCACGCTTTAATGACCATTAAACAATTAAACCGCACGCCGGTTATTACTAAGTTTGCTCCTATTCGTATTATTGTGATGGAGGAACACCGAATTTCGTTCGCTTCGACCTTGCTGCTGCCTCTGCAAACGGAGCTGGTGATCGGAATTGAGCTTTCGACATCGGATCAGGTGGTTGCTTTGGAAGGCCGGGTTGATGGCGTGAACCGAATGAACGATTCGGAGCTTGTCTATAATGTGGAGCTTCATCTGGGGCCCGAGACCGAATCCGCTTGGAGATGGCTGATCAAGCATGTGGCGGACTGCCGGAAGGTTCGCGAGAGCTATCATCTCTTCGAAGCCCCGATAGGCTCGGCGCATATTGATATTCAGCTATAAATCGAATTTGGACCGGTACGGAGGGATTCATGTTAAAAAAAGCAGGCATCATGCTAATCCTTGCAGGATTGCTGCTACTGTCCGGATTTACGCTGCAATGGCCCGAGCAAGACCCCCGCATTTGGAGAATCGGGGTGGAGGACGACTCGAAGCAGGAGTTCGCCGCCAATCTAACCGCGGATAAGCTCCAGTACCAGGTGAAACAAGGAACGTCTCAAGCGGTATGGAGCGATTTCCCCGCAGGGCTGGACGCCTCGATCACACGCAATTTATCCATTCATTATTCGTTAAGCAAAGTTCCCGAGCATGGCGTGAATTTCAAGGTCAGAGTTCTGTCCGCCTCCAAAGCCGTGCCTCAAATGTCGGTTTTCTCGAACGGGACGTTGTCCGGTATGATTCAGATCGCCGGAATCGGCGAGAAGAGCCCTTATAAGTATAAAAAGCTTTATGAGCTGTATATTCCCAAGGAGCAGCTGAAGCAGGGGCAGAATGAGCTTAAGCTGGGGGCCGAGCGCTGCCTTTATTGTTCCGATAAAGAAGACCCTCAATTATATTGGTCGTGGGACTATTTGGAGCTGGAATCGCTGACGGAGCCTGCCAATGAACCGGTGCACGGCCGCTATATCCAAATGGGGACCGGGGTCGCTTCGAACGATTATTACTTCGATACGGCGGCCACGCGGCATTTGCCTTATGTTCTAAAATGGCTAGGCATCGCATATAGTGGAAACATCGTACGCGCAGGATGTTTTTCGAATGTCGGAAATTCTTGCTCGGACATGAAAAATTACTATGCTGCGTTAAAGGAGTACAACACAGGTGCCGTTGCGCTGTATCTTTACACCAAAAATATAACGCTCGATCCGGACGGAGGCTTGCCGGCTGAAGCCAGAGCGAAGCTGACGGACTTTCTCAAGCAGTATGGCCGGTACATTCAATATTACGAGGTGGATAATGAGCCCGGCCTGTTTGAGCGCTCCAAAGCCGTCAATGTCGCCGTGGCCCAATGGCTGTCCGAGCACCGGTCGATCTACAGCCCCCATCTGCAGATTGTTTCACCGGGATGGTCTTATAAATCTACGGGAGGCGAACCGTACGGCTGGGAGCGGGACTCGGTGCAAAGAAAAGAGCTGGAGGATCTTACGGATCTTACGAACGGTCATGCTTACGGTACGTCTTATGCGGATAACGAAGGAGGAAGCTTTGTTGAAAACCTGCGGACACTAGGCTCGGATGAGGACGGTCTTCCCAAAAAAATGCTAAACACGGAAGTCGGAACGACCAACACCCATCTGGACCCTCCTGCATATGGCGCCGGCCAGAAGCAAGCGGCGGTGTTCGATCGTATTTTAAGAGCCCATATCGGCTTCAGCGATATTTTTATCCAGCACGCGGCATTCTATAAGAACTATGAACTGTTCCGCCAAGATTTTGACTTCAAATCACACGACCCGGCAACTACGCGCAGCTATTCGTTTCCCGGCAATCAGGACAGCAGGGTCAAGATTTTCAGACGTTTGGCCTTGGCTTATGCGACCCACGGTAAACCGCTCAGCTTTGAAATCGTGAACCGTTCGGAAACCAATGATAAAAAAGTGTATGTACGTGCGGTAGACACCAGTTATTTGGCACCGCTTCCCGGTTCCGGAGCAACCTCCGATAAGCTGCTTGTCAATTTCGTCAACTTCGAAGATTCGCCGCAATCGGTGCGCGTCCGGGTGAGAATGCCCTTGAAAGGCGACTATCACGGAGAACGGATCGGTCCGGGAGAGACGTACCGCGATGCCGTTCAGCAGGTGCAGGTTAAAGCTTCGCCCTGGGCCGAATTTCAGGTGAATTTACCCGCCGGAGACTCGGTGCAATATATTTTGAGCCGGAAGCCAGGCGATTGAGCAAAAAGTAAAAACAGACGTTCTGAAATGATGAAAGCAATTTTCAGGACGTCTGTTTTATTCATGAAGCGGTTATCGCGCAACAAACATATAGGTTTCGTCTTGATTCAAATTGTTCAACGTGACCGTGCGCTTACTATCATCAAGAGGGATGACTTCGTTCAACCCGTTCCACCGGTAGACGGCCAGTTCTTTGGCTCCGCTAGGGATATTATCGATTTGATAAGCAGATCCCGTACGGTTGCTCCAGCCTTTAACGTTTTGCCAGACCCATATTTTCTTGCCGGGGCTTGTCAAAACGTATTCTCCCTTTTTCTTCGGATCGAGATATTCAAACGAGGCGTCTGCCGTCACTTCCGTCACCAGCTGCAGCACCTTCGTCCGGGAAACGGTCAGAGAAGCACTCCCTTCGTGCTCCGTCCGCATCCCGTAGAGCTTGTCTTCTTGTCCGGTCTGCAGCAGACTCCACGGCATGGCGAATTGAGTGGCGGGAGTATGGCCGTCGTTCTTCACAACCCCAAGGTTGTCCCAAATGGCGGTTAGAAACTGCTTGGCCAAATATTCTTCCGTTTGCGCGCTGTGCGGCGGCTTGCTTTGCTTGACATTGAACTCCGTCGAATAAAAATGAATATCCCGGGTCAGGCCGAGCCTTTTTTTGATTTGGTCAAAATTGTTCTGCGCCGAGTTCTTGTAAGTTCCCAGAATCGGAGCGTATTTATCGTCATAGTACGTATGCAGGTCGAGTCCGTCCAAGGTCCCGTTATTCAACAGCTCGGCGATGGCGGGACCATAACCTTTCAAGGACCAGTCGGAGAAGGCGTTCTGAGAGCTGAACCCGCCCGGAATGACCTTGAGATCGGGATCGACGGAATGCACGCCGTCGGCTAATCCCTTTAAAGCCTGATAGTATTTCTCAAAAGGAATGGTTCTTTCGACATCGGGTTCGTTAAAAGCAGAAAATACCGTAACTCCCCAATCTTTGATGCCACGCTCCGCAGCCCACGTTCCCCCCGGCCGATAAGTTTCCGCATAGGCTTGTCCAATGGAAAACCATTTCGAATAATCTCCGATGGGAATGCCTTTTTTCTCATAGCTTCCGTAATATTCGAACAAAATCATGGGCGTGATCTTATGGCTGTACATGTCCGATATGACTTTCTCAATCGAGTCGGTCTTGGGGGTCTGCTTGCTGTAATAGTACTGGGGGTATAGATTAAGTCGTGCCCAGCCTATATTTAATTTGCGCATGTAAGTCAGGTCGTTCGTAGAATGCGCCGCTTCGTTGGTGAAATTGCCGCCCCCCAAGAGGGACGCGACCTTTCGCTCGGGCGCCGGCTTTTCGATAATCGAAGGAGAGTTTAATTCAGAATTCGTAACCAGACTAGTGAGCAACAAGAACGGAATCATCGTCTTAGCGGCTAGTAGATACATATTCCCCGTCCTTTTTTTTATGGAGTTGGACATGGACGACAAGTGTAACAGAATGGCCGGTATCATTGCTTCAAGACTCGCGGTTGCAGCGCGAGGTCTATCATTTTTTTGGTCTCGGCTTCGGTTAAAAGATGGCCATCCCAACGCAGATCGAACAAGCGAAACATCTCTTCGTTATCAAGCTGATTCCAATCGACGAATTCCCGAATTTCGGTTTGAAAAAACCACTGGGGAGGTCGCCCAATTAAGTAATCTATTGTTACTTTAAAAAAATCCGCTAGTCTTGTCAAGGTTTGAAAGTCCGGTTTTCTGCGGTTTTTTTCATAGTGTGACAAGGACGCCCGCGATATTCCAAGCAGATCCGCCAGCTCCTCTTGCGTGAAGCCGCTCTTATCCCGCAAAGCCGCAATCCTGGTGTCGTATTGCATCGAAATCACTCCTCAACAAAATAAAAACATGAAAATGGTGAAAAAATAACAATTGACTTGATACAAAATGTATTATAAATTAGAACCATAAATGTTACAATACGTATCAACATTTTCAACGGCTTTCATTTTCGGTGATATCTCCTTACCGTTATCAACGGAGGTACTCGGTCATGCTGTGGGTTGGCTCAACCTTAGACGTAGATCGTCGAGAGTGTGACGTGAGGAGAGGTTAGATGCCTCGGGCAACATTTTTTCAATATAAAAATAATGGAGTGGATTTCATGAAAAAAGTTAGAAAGGCTGTTATTCCGGCGGCCGGCCTGGGTACCCGTTTTTTACCGGCCACGAAAGCCATGCCCAAAGAAATGCTGCCTATCGTCGACAAACCTACCATTCAATATATCGTAGAAGAAGCGATCCAGTCGGGAATCGAAGATATCATCATCGTGACCGGACGCAGCAAAAAGTCGATCGAGGATCATTTTGACAAAAACTTTGAACTTGAAATCACTCTCGAAGGCAAACAAAAGAATGATCTTCTTCATATCGTTAAAGAAATCACGAATATGGTAGATATTCACTATGTAAGGCAAAAAGAAGCTTTAGGCCTTGGCCATGCGATTTGGAGTGCAAGAAAGTTTATTGCGGATGAGCCTTTTGCGGTGCTGCTCGGCGATATGATTATCGATCATAGCGTGCCTTGCTTGAAACAAATGATAGATGTGTATGATCAAACGGGCGGTTCGGTGATTGCCGTCGAGCCTGTGCCTTGGAGCGAAGTACAAAATTACGGGGTAGTTGTCTCGGAACGTATCGAGGACCGTGTGCATTTGGTCCACAATCTTGTAGAGAAGCCGAAGCAAGATCCGCCTTCGAATCTGGCGATTTCGGGAAGATATATTTTGAGTCCGACCATTTTTGATATTTTGGAACATACAGCGCCTGGCGTTGGCGGGGAAATCCAACTTACAGACGCTTTAAAAGAGTTGACTGTGCGGGAATCCATTTACAGCTATATATATGAAGGAACGCTTTACGACGTGGGAAGCAAGCTTGGCTTTTTGAAGGCCACCGTTGAATACGCGCTAAGAAACCGGGAGTTGTCGGAAGAGTTCGGGATGTATTTACAGGACATCGCCAAAGATTTAAAAATTGAAAAGATTGTTGTTTAAGTAAGGAGGGCATTTTACTTTGGACTCCGCGACTTACCAAGACTCGGTGGAAGACGATATAACCAAATCGTCCGACTTGTATGTAAAGTATGTAAAGACAGCGATCGATCTGATTTTAAGCATTGCCTTTATCCTATTCTTGCTCCCGGTCTTGATCATGGTTGCCATTCTCATCAAGTTAGAGTCGGAGGGCCCGGTCGTTTTCAAGCAGAACCGCATCGGGAAAGGCGGCAAGCCTTTTGTCATTTACAAGTTCCGATCCATGTATACGCATGTTGCCCGCGAAGGAAGGTCTCCCGAGAGCGATCAGGACCCCCGGATAACCAAGGTCGGAAGATTCATCCGCAAAACGAGTCTCGACGAGCTGCCGCAGCTGTTTAACATTTTAAAAGGGGATATGAGCTTTATCGGTCCGCGTCCCGAGCAGAAGTCTATTGTTGAAGAATACTATACCGATAAAGAAAACGGGCGTTTCTCCGTCAAACCGGGAATTACGGGGCTCTGGCAAATTAGCGAGGACCGCAAAAAGCCGATTCACGAAAATTTGCACCATGACCTGTATTATATTAAACGCGCTTCGTTTTGGTTGGATACCAAAATCATTTTCGGCACGCTTCGTGTCATGATTAAGAGCAATACTCATTAAGAATAGGAGAATTGTCATGAAAAGAATTGTCATCACCGGGGCGGCCGGCTTTCTCGGCTCTCATCTTACGCGGAGCTTGCTTGAGCAAAACCACCATGTCATCGGCATCGATGTGCTGTCTACCGGATTAATCTCGAATTTGCACCAGGAATTGACCCATCCGCATTTCGAGTTTTTGTTAATGGATATTTCGGCAGACGTTTCGGCAGAGCTTGAGAAAATCGGACACGTTGACGAAATTTATCATTTAGCGTCCCCTGCGTCCCCCAAATTCTACCAAAACGATCCGATTGGCACGATGCGGGTGAATACGCTGGGAACTCAAAATATGCTGGAGCTGGCCAAGGCTACGAAAGCGAAAATGCTGTACACGAGCACCAGCGAAGCCTACGGCGATCCGGAGGTGCACCCTCAGCCTGAAGAATACCGGGGCAATGTGAACACTTGGGGCCCTCGCGCTTGCTATGACGAAGCGAAGAGACTCGGCGAGGTTTACTGCTACGAATACCATAAGCGCGATGGCGTGGAAGTGAAGGTAGCGAGAATTTTCAATACGTATTCCGCCGGCTTGCGGAACGATGACGGAAGAGTCATTTCGAATTTCGTATCCCAGGCTATTCGCGGGGAAGACTTGACCGTATATGGCGACGGAACGCAGACCCGGTCTTTTTGTTATGTAGACGACAATATTCGCGGTCTGCAAATGATGATGGAGAGCGATCTGGCTACAGGCGAAATTATTAACATCGGCAATCCGAAAGAGTACCAAATTCTCGAAGTGGCCCAGTTGATAAAGAAATTAGCCAATACCGACAGTAACATTACGTTCCACCAGCTACCCGTAGACGATCCGAAAGTTCGCCGTCCCAATATCGAAAAAGCAAAGCGATTGCTGAATTGGGAACCGATCATTGAATTGGAAGAGGGGTTATTACGAACAATTGACGCTTATCGGGCGAAACATGAAGCTGACATGAAACAAAACGTCGTATAAGGAGGCAAACCATGAGAGTTGTTTGCATAGGAGCAGGTTATGTCGGCAGCGTTACCGGAGCGGCTTTTGCTGCGCTTGGTTATCAGACGACCGTCATTGATATCGATCAATCCAAGGTGCAGGCGATTAACGAAGGCAAGAGCCCGATCTTCGAGCCTGGCTTGGACACTTTGATTAAAACGTATGCCGGGGTTACGCTGAACGCTTCGGTCGAGTACGATGCGGTAACGGAAGCAGACGTCGTGTTTATTGGCGTAGGTACGCCGTCAAGACCGGACGGGAGCGCCGATCTGAAATATATCGAAGGAGCGGCTATCAACATTGCCAAATACATAAAGCCTGACGGTTATACGGTCATTGTCAATAAATCGACCGTTCCCGTCGGAACGGCCGAGCATGTCAGCGCCATCGTCGAAGAGCATTCGGGGCTGAAAAGCAACGTCCACTTCAGCATCATCAGCAATCCTGAATTTTTAAGAGAAGGCTATGCGGTAGAAGACGTATTTTTGCCGGACCGGATCGTGATCGGGACTTTGAACGAACGGGCAAGAACGATCATGAGGGAGTTGTACAGCAAGCTCGTCGACCTAGAGCAGCCTTACGAAATTATTCGCCAGCTCGGCTTCAACCCGCAGCGGGAGAGCGGTCTGCCCGTTTATTTTGAGACGGATACCCGCAGCGCCGAAATGATCAAATACGCGTCCAATGCCTTTTTGGCCGTCAAAATCAGCTATATCAACGAAGTCGCCCGTCTATGCGAGGCCATGCAAGCCAACGTGCTGGACGTCTCCAAAGGTATGGGCTTGGATTCGCGGATCGGCAACAAATTTTTGCAAGTATCCAGCGGGTGGAGCGGAAGCTGTTTCCCGAAAGATACGGCGGAGTTTTTGGCTGCCAGCCGGAAGCATGGGCGCGAACTCAATGTGGTGAAAGCCGCCATGGAATCGAACTTGGAAATGCATGCGTATATTGTTGAAAAAGTGAAGAAGAAGTTAGGGACGCTTTACGGCAAGACGATCGGCGTTCTGGGCCTTACGTTCAAGCCCAACACGGACGATACGCGCCATACGCAAGCAAGCTTCATCATCAGAGGCATGATCAACCAAGGGGCGAGCGTCAAGGTGCATGATCCGCAAGGAATGGAGATGTTCCATGTCTTCAACCCGAATCTGGCGGTAACGTATTGCCATGCGGCGGAAGAGGTGGCGGACCAGGCGGATGCCATTGTGCTGCTGACGCATTGGGAAGATTACGCCCTGCTGAAATGGAGCGATATGGGCAGCCGTATGAATCATAAATATGTACTCGATACCAGAAACTTCCTGTCGGTCGGAATGATGAACCAGCTTGGTTATCATTACGAGGGCATCGGTATCGGAAATTCTCAAGAATACCATCAGTTCCGAGCCTTGTCCGAGGTCATATAAGAGCTAACATTCGGAGGTAGGGTATGGATTTTGTATATTATGTCCGGGCAGTGAGAAAGAAACTGCTGTGGATCGTCTCATTTGTGCTTATTGCTTGCTTGACTTCGTTCTATGTCACGTATAAAATTCTTCCCCCTTCTTACGAGTCGTCCGTTAGGCTCATCGTAAACAGCGGAGACAAACTGGACTTGGGTGCGGTCAATACCAACATCTTGTTAATTAACACGTTCAAGGAATTGATTAAATCTCCTACGGTGCTTAACAAAACGGTATCCGAATACCCCGATCTGAAGCTATCCTCCGAGGATTTGTCCAAGAAGCTGAAGGTGAGCTCGTCCAAGGACTCTCAGCTGCTGACCATTTCCATTACGCAAAGCTCTTATGAGTACGGCAATCAGATTGTAAATGCCGTCGCCAAAGTGTTCCAATCGCAGGTTGCGAACATTATGCAGGTGCACAACATTTACATTCTCCCGGACGGGCCGGCAGACGGCGAAGCGCCGAAGGCGGCTTCGAAGCTGCTGATCAACGTGCTGTTAGCGTTTGTGGTATCGCTGCTGCTGTCGGTAGGTTTTATTATTGCAAGAGAAACGCTTGACGATACGATCAAAAACCCGGCTGTCTTGGAAGCCGAGCTCGGCTTGATCCCCTTAGGCAACGTATCCGTCACGACCAAGAAAGATTGGAAGCGGCGGGAAGCGAAAACAATGAATCGAAAAGTTGGTGATCCGACGTATGCCAAGCTCAGTTAATACCGCTTTAATTACGCTAACAAATCCGAAGGCGCAAGCCTCCGAAGATTACAAGTCCATTCGTACGAAGCTGGAATATTCGTTTCGCACGAATGAAGCCAAGAACATCATCTTGATTTCTTCAATTAAGCCCAGGGAAGGGAAATCGCAGTTGACGGCTAACTTGGCCGTCTCCTTCGCCCAAGCGGGCAAGCAGGTCCTGCTGATCGACGCCAACCTTCGCGAACCGGTTCAGCACCACTATTTTCACATCTCCAACGAAGAAGGGCTTTCCAACCTTTTGACGGAACAACTGGCGTTGAAAAATGCCGTCGTGCGTACCCATGTCGAGGGGCTTAGTGTCCTTCCGGCGGGAGAAGTTACGGGATTGCATCCGACGGAGCTGCTGGCCTCGGAAACGCTGGGGCTGACCTTGCGTCAGCTCGCGGGCGAATACGACCTCGTATTTATCGATTCGCCCGCTGCGGAGTGGACGACGGACAGCTTGATGCTGGCGGCCCAGTGTGACGGCGTGGTGCTTGCCGTAAAGCATAAAACCGTGAAATTGGACGAAGTGCGAAAATGGAAGAAAAACCACGAGCAAGTGAACGCTCGTTTAATCGGATTTGTGTTTATGGAATCAGAAACGTAGATACGTTTTAAAAGGAGCAGTATGAAGATACCTATGCAAAAGAACGCGGGATGGTTGCATATTCCGGCGTGGATGTGGCTCGCCTTCATCGTTTCGGTAGGTGTCGGCTTTTTTTGCTCGATCCTTGAGAAGCAACTGGCCGTTCAATTAACGATCATCCTATCCGTGTTTTTTCCGGCCCTGATTTTGGCGGAGACCGATTCGAAGTGGTTAATCCCTTATATCTTGTTCGTATGGGCGGTTAACCCGGAAATACGCAGGTTGTTCGAGTGGTACCACAACGAATATCATCCGGTTTCTTTGTTTAGCGTATTGCCGCTGCTGGTCACGTTGTCGGTCGTCATCCCGATTCTGCGGAGACGCTGGGAGATGACGCCCGTTATCCGCAATGTACTGATCTTGTTTTTAATCGCCTTAATTTACGGGCTTGCGGTCGGGATGATACGGAACGGGTTTGCCAGCCTGTTCGATTTTGCGAATTATATTGTCCCTCTGCTGTTTTTAGTGTATGCCGAGCTCCGCTCCCACGGACACGCGGAGCGCCGTTTGTGGATGAAATCGTATGTGAATATCGCTTTGCTTGTGGCCGTTTACGGCATCATTCAATTTTTTGTCGTTCCGCCTTGGGACGCTTTTTGGATGAACGAAGTGGAAATGTCGACAAACGGGCTGCCTCTGCCTTACGAAATCCGCGTCTTTTCTTCCTTGAACTCGCCGGGTCCGGCGGGCATGTTTATGTCCGTTGCTTTGTTGGCCATGCTGGTCGAGAAAGAGTGGCGGGGCTTCATGGGGTGGCTTGGCGTGCCTGTGATGGCTTTGGGATTAATCATTACGTTGGTTAGAGCGTCCTGGGTGACGATGGTGTTGGCGATCTTGCTCTACCTGATGCTGAGCAATGCCAAACGACGCGCGCAAGGCTTATTGCTGATCTGTGCGATTGCCCTATTGGGCGTTGGTCTTATCCCGGTCGTTCCAGGCGGGGACAAATTGGTCGAACGGTTCCAATCGCTCGGCAATATCAATGACGACTATTCGTATAACGACCGGATGGAATTCACGGTAAATATGATTCCCAAGCTGCTTGGGAATCCGTTCGGCGAAGGATTGGGCAGCGTAGGAACAGGGACGAAATTGGAAAATGGCGGACAATTGGGGCAGTATGGAAACTTTGACAACGGCTTTTTCGCTTTGTTTTTGACCTTCGGAATTTTTGGCGCCGTTGTATTTTTTAGAGCCATCTGGCTGTATGCGAAACAGTTGTTCCGATTGCACAAAACAGCCGGTCAAGCCGATCAAAAATACGTTCGACTGGCGCTTTGCGTCTTGGTCAGTGCCGTATGCTACTTAACATTCGAAAATAGAATGTCAGGGATTGGAGCAGCCATTGTATGGTTTGTCGCCGCTTTAGGGATGAAGCCTCTTCCGGCTATCGAACGAATTGAGGAGAGAAAATGAACAGTTTCATGTCCTTGTTTCGCAAGGGATTGGATATTTCCAACGTATACGGCTTAGTCAAAAGCCTGTTTACCAGAAAAGATAGTACGGCCAGCTCGATCAGCACGGTGACCGTGACCATGCTGATCTTTCTATTGAACTTGATCACCGGAATCCTGACGGCCAGATATCTCGGTCCGGTCGGCAAAGGCGAGCTTTCCGCGATGACGCTCTGGTTTATTTTTTTGGCCGGCATGCTCATGCTGGGGATTCCCTCCGCGCTGTTGTTTAATTTGAAGAAGCGCCAGGAGGATTCCCCCGGGCTGTACGTAGCGGGAGTACTGTTATGTCTGGTGACCGGCTGTGCGGCTTTGCTGATAGGCTTCATCGGTATCCCTTATTGGCTGCACGGCTATTCTCCGGAAGTGGTTCGATACGCACAATGGTTTATGTTGGCTTCGCCCGTATTGCTTTTAGAATATATCAACAACTCGGTTTTGCAGGCTAGGGGGGAATTTACACTTTTTAATAAATTGCGTATTTTACCCCATATCGGGACTGTGCTGATCCTTCTCGTATTAATTTTCACGAATAAGCTGACGCCCATCAGCGGAGCTGTTGCTTATGCGCTGCCGACCATTCCCATTACCTTGGGGCTGACGGTACGGTTGCTATGGCGGTATCTTCCTCGCTTGAAACAGATGAAGCAGTCCGTCAGCCATCTTGTTTCCTACAGCCTCCGGTCTTCCGGCGTAGATGTGATGGGCACGTTGATCATGTATATGGATCAGGTCGTCGTCATCATGCTTCTGTCCCCCTCTAATCTGGGGCTGTATCTGGTCGCGGTCAGTCTGGCCAAAGTGGTCAATGTGATTCAAACCTCGTTGGCCTTGGTCGTATTCCCCAAAGCGTCGGGCCTCCAAAAGGAGGAAGCGATTGAGCTCGTCAAAAAAGTGTTCCGCATCAGCGTATTCGTCACCCTGATCGTAGCGATTCTTTTTATGTTTGTCGGACCTTTGGTATTGAATTTGTTGTACGGCTCGCAGTATTACGAAGCGGTCAGCATATTTCGGATTCTGCTGCTGGAGGTTGTCATCGGAGGCGGAACGTTAATCTTGTCGCAAGCGTTTATGTCCGTCGGAAAACCCGGCATTTGCTCGATTCAACAAGTGATCGGTCTTTCCGTGAGCCTTGTGCTTATGGTGATGCTTGTTCCCAGATATGGCTTGCTGTTTACGGGAATATCGCTGCTTACCGCAACCTGCATTCGCTTTATATTCATATTGAGTCAATACAAGTTTACATTAAAAACTACAATTCCACGCCTGCTCATCACTCGTGACGATATCCGATGGTTGTTGCGCCAAGTGAATCTGGGAAGCCACGTAACGAAACAAACAAATGATGCGTGAAGGTCTCAAGAGGAGTGGTATTACTGGAGAAAGGATGGAAAAATTGCCATGCTTCGGGTTGCCTATTTGGATCATACGGCCAGGTGGAGTGGAGGAGAAGTCGCGCTGTATAACCTTCTTACGAATATGGACTCAACGGTCCATCCTTTGGTTATTCTTGCCGAGGAAGGACCGCTGGCCGAAAAGCTGCGGGAAAAAGGTATCGACGTTAGAGTCATGCTGCTCAAAGATAAAACGAGGAACCGGAACCGGAACAAACTGGACATGCATTTATTCGTCTCCGTTCTTGAATTTTTCCAGTACGGATTGAAAGTCGGCAAATTGCTGAAAAAGGAAAAAGTATCGTGCGTACACACGAACTCGTTGAAATCGGCCATCTATGGGGCAATCGCGGCCAAAAGCGCCATGATTCCTCTCGTCTGGCACATTCGGGATAACATTGCGGAGCCGTACCTCCGTCCTGTCATCGCCAAATTTATCCGCATCATGGCAAAGCTGCTGCCGAACGGAATTATTGCCAATTCCAAATCGACCATGTCTTCCCTGCATCTGTCCGAAGCGCAAAGCGTCAAAACGCTGGTTGCCTATTCTTCGTACAACGGCCCAATCGGATCGATGCTCGGTCAATCCCCGAACCGGAAGCAGTTTGTCATTTTGCTCGTAGGCCGGCTGGACGAATGGAAAGGACAGCATGTCCTGCTCGATGCCGCGAAGCGGTTCAAGGAGCAGCCGGAGGTCCAGTTTTGGCTGGCCGGCGACGCGTTGTTCGGCAACGACGGTTATAAAAAGCGGCTGCAACAGTTTATTGAAGACCACGATTTAACGAATGTGATGATGCTTGGGCACGTCGAGCATATCCAGTCCTTGCTGCAGCAAGCCGATCTGTTGGTCCACACCTCCATCATGCCGGAGCCGTTCGGGCAGGTCATTGTGGAAGGAATGGCGAACGGCTTGCCGGTCATCGCCTCGGATTTAGGGGGGCCGCGCGAGATCGTCGTGCCGCATGTCACCGGGCTGCTCATTCAGCCGGGCCAGCCGGATCTGCTGAGCGAAGCCATTCAATGGATGATCGATCATCCCGAGGAACGAAGGCACATGGCAGAAATGGGCATGACGCGTGTGCGGGAACATTTCTTGATCGAATCTACCGTCAAACGGATTACCGAATTTTATCCGATGGTCATTCAGGAGCAGAAGGTTCAGTGATGTGGGGTCGTCTTTCATTATAATTTTATAGGTAAGAAGGGAGGTTAATGTGTCGCATGTACCGCGTAGCTTACTTGGATCATACTGCCAGATGGAGTGGCGGTGAAGTGGCGCTGTTTAATCTGCTAACCAATCTTGATCAAACCGTAGAACCGTTAGTCGTGTTGGCAGAGGACGGACCGCTCGCTGAACGTTTAAGAGAAAAAGGAATGGACGTTCGAATTATCCATTTGGACGAGAAGGTTAGAAACAGAAATCGCAATACAATTAATTTCCAAGTATTCAGCTCTGCGATTAAAACTTATTTATACGGAAAAGCCGTTGGCAGAGTGCTTAGGGAAGAAAAAGTGGTCTGCGTTCATACGAATTCTTTGAAATCCGCCATCTACGGTGCCGTTGCCGCCAAGTCGGCCGGCATACCGCTCATTTGGCATATTCATGACATCATCGAGGCGCCGTATTTGCGAAAAATCGTCGCTTTTTTTATGAAGCTGATGGTGAAATATTTGCCGGACGGCGTCATCGCCAACTCCAATGCAACGATGGCTACTTTGAATTTGTCGCAAGCGACGTCCAAGAAAAAAACCATTGCCTACCCTTCTTACTTCGGTCAAATCGGGCGGAAGAACGAGCCGCAGCTTGAGGATAAGGACGACCGCTTTATCGTTCTGTTGGTCGGCAGGCTGGCCGATTGGAAAGGACAGCATATTTTGCTGGAAGCCGCAAAGTCCTTTGCCAAGCGGAATGTCGAGTTTTGGATCGCCGGCGACGCGCTGTTCGAAGCGGATGCGGTCTACAAGCAGCAGCTCATCCAATACATCCGTGAGAACGGCTTGTTTAACGTCAAGATGCTGGGACATGTGAACGATATTTCCCAATTGATGAGTCAAGCGGATTTGCTGGTTCACACGTCCGTCATACCGGAGCCTTTCGGCCAGGTGATCGTCGAAGGAATGGCGGTCGGGCTTCCGGTCATCGCTTCCAATGCGGGAGGGCCCCGAGAGATCGTGCTGAACGAAGAAACCGGCTTGCTCATTCCGCCGGGAAAAGCGGAGCGGTTAATTGAAGCCATTCAATGGATGATCGAGCATCCGGAAGAACGTAAGGAAATGGGCGAGAAGGCTATGAGCCGGGTGAAGGAGCTTTTCTTGATCGAACATACGGTTCAAAAAATTACGTCGTTCTATCCTCAAGTCATCAGCGGAAGAATAAAAATATAAAGGAGGCCTTCGGAGTTGAAAGTAGCGCTTGTTCACGATCTGTTGACGCAGATGGGCGGAGCCGAGCGGGTTGTTGCCGTTCTGCATCAAATGTATCCCGAAGCTCCGATCTACACGTTAGCCAGCAATTTCGACAAAATGATGCACGACTTGAAGGGCGCCGACATTCGGACAACATGGGCCCAAAAGATTCCCGGGGTCGAAGCCAATTTCAAGAAGCTGCTGCCAATCTATCCCATTGCTCTTCAGCAGATGGATTTTCGCGAATACGATGTCGTCATCTCGTCCAGCTTCGCTTTTGTGAAAGGAATCAAAGTTCCGAAAGAAACATTCCACCTCTGCTACTGCCATACCCCGATGAGGTTTGCGTGGGATTTCGAAACGTACATCTCGCGGGAATCCTATTCGCCTCTCATCAAAAACGGGCTGCGATTTTATGTGAAATATTTGAAATACTGGGACCGGAAAACGGCCGGCCGGGTGAATGAGTATATCGCAAACTCTACGATCGTGAAAGAACGGATTCAGCATTGCTACAACAGGGAGTCCAGCGTTATTTTCCCCCCGGTCGAAACGGAGCGTTACCGGATCTCGGAGCAGGTGGACGACTTTTATTTGATCGTTTCGCGTCTGATCCCTTACAAAAGAATCGATCTGGCGGTGGAGGCGTTCAATCAAATCGGCGCCAAGCTGTACGTGGTCGGCGGCGGGCCCGATCTGGAGCGGCTTCGCGGCATGGCCAAAAGCAACGTTCAATTTTTGGGCCGGTTGGAGGACGAAGAAGTCGCCAAGCTGATGTCGCAGTGCCGGGCGTTTATTTTTCCCGGGGAAGAAGATTTCGGCATTACGCCGCTTGAAGTCAACGCTGCGGGCCGTCCGGTTATCGCCTATAAGGGAGGCGGAGCGCTCGATACGATTCGTCCGCCGCTCAACGGCGTCTATTTTGAGCAGCCGACTGCGGCTTCGTTGGCCGATGCCGTCAGGCAGTGCGAGAGCATGACCTGGAACCCGGAGCTGATTCGGGCGCACGCGGAGAAATTCAGCGTCGACCGGTTTAAAAGCGAGTTCGACAAGCATCTGCAAACAAAATACCGCGCATTTCTCGAAAGCACGAACCAAAGAAAGTCTGTTGGCGTTTCGCTGTCTTAAAGACACTGTAGGAGGAACGGCCAATTGCTTAAAACAGGATACTTAAAAATAAGCGGCAAATTATACGGCCATTGGATAGGAAAAATCATTCTGTCTTGGTTGCTTGCAGGTTATTTAGGCTATGCCATCGGATTAAAAAGCGGCGATTCCATGATGCAACTGGTTGTCGTCATGCTCGTCGTCTTTCCGGCTTTACTGCTGGCATGGCATAATTCGCTGTGGTTTCTTCCTTACAATCTGTTTGTTTGGGTCACGGCGCCCGAAATGCGAAGAATCTACGATTGGCTGACGGAGTCTTACCACTCGATGTCGATGATCAGCGTCCTTCCGCTCGTCGTCAGCCTGCTTATGGTCATCCCGATCGTCCGCGCCCTGGGCGATTTTCCCGGGCAAGCGGGCAAGGGCCTGCTGTGGCTGCTTGGGGCAATGGGATATGCGCTGCTTATCGGGCTTGCGCGTAACGGATCGGCCAGTCTGTTTGACCTGGCCAATACGCTTGTGCCTTTACTGTGGGTGCCTTATATCGTTGCTTACCGTCCGACGGTTCAAGAGCGCGATACCTGGATGATCAGCTTCGTCCATCTTGCCATCTTCATCGCCTGCTACGGGCTGATCCAATTTGTTGCGGTTCCTCCATGGGATGCGTTTTGGATGGATTATTCGGGAATGACGTCGATCGGCAAGCCCAACCCATTTGAAATCCGGGTATTTTCGACGCTCAACTCTCCGGGTCCCGCGGGCAGCTATCTTTCGTTGGCGCTTGCCGCGATGCTGCTGGTCAAAAAATGGCGGGGGGCTCTCGGATGGGCCGGCGTCATGCTAGTGGCTCTGGGCTCGATTGTGACCTTGGTGCGTTCGGGTTGGGTACTGGCGGCCGTCGCCTTAATCGTCTTTATCGCGATTTCGAAAGAAATGAACCGCTTGAAATCGTTTAGCATTCTCGCCGGCTTCGTCCTGTTCGTTTACGCGTGCTTGCTGGTTGTACCGCAAGGACAGGAGCTGATGAACCGGTTTGCCACTTTTGGCGATATGGAGAACGATCATTCGTTTAACGAAAGGATGGATTTGACCAACCAGCTGCTGCCGATGTTACTTAGCAATCCGCAGGGCTTGGGATTGGGCGGTGTAGGGACGGCCACGCGATTGCAGAACGGCGGCGAGCTTAGCCAAGAAACCGGCGTATTCGATAGCGGGATAGGCAGTATTATGATGACCTACGGTCTGATTGGAACTGCCGCTTTTTGCTATGGACTTTGGAGCTTGTTCAAAAGTTTGTGCAGTCAACAGGGGTTGGGCTTAAGGGAGAGAAGCTATACGCGATTCGGCATTGCCGTCATGACCGCTTCATTCACCAATTTGTTTTTCTCCAACAGCTACAATTCCATTCTAGGCGTATTGATATGGTTTTGCGTTGCTATGGGCTGGAATGGCTCCGAACCATCAACTAAAGGAGACTAAAGGATGTCGCGGCTCATGTCTATATTACCCGAAAAAGCGTTGAAAAGGTTCATCCCTTTATGGACCGGTCTTCAGAACAAGTTGAGTAAAAAATCAAGCGCGGCCAATACGATAAGAACCATCATGACCAGCATGTTTATCGTTCTTCTGAACCTCGGAACGGGGATCATTTGCGCCCGTTTCTTAGGCCCGGTCGGGAGAGGGGAGCAATCAGCGATCATGCTCTGGCCGTCGCTGCTCGGGCAATTGTTTACGCTCGGCCTGCAAACCTCCGTGATCTACAACATGAAGAAAAATCCGCAGGAATCCGGAAACTTTATTTATACCGCGTGCCTGATTCATCTGGGAACCAGCGTATTCATTACGGCGCTAGGCATCTGGTTTGTTCCGGTCTGGCTGAGCTCTTATTCGCATGAAACGGTGGTTTTGGCACAAATTTTGATGTTTTTTGCGCCAAGCGTACTTTTTACGAACTATTTAAACGCCGTCATGCAGGGACGCGAAGATTTCAAGGGATTTAACCGAAGACGATATTTGCCTGTTGTCGCGACGCTGATCATGCTGTTGGGACTGGCGCTCACAGGCCATCTAACGCCGTTCACCTCGGCCTTATCGTATTTTCTTCCCAATGTGCCGGTTGGGATTTATACCGTATATCAGCTGTTTCGCGTGTACAAAACTTCGTTGAAAGGCATCGTCTCGTCGGTCAAGAGGCTGATCACGTATGGTCTTTCTTCCTACTTGATCGATATTGTGGCGACGCTCACTTTGTTCATGGACCAGGTGGTAATGGTGCGGTTAATGACACCGACCGACCTGGGGCTCTATTTGGTCGCTTTAAGCCTTGCGCGGATGGTCGGCATTTTTCAAAATGCCATTGCGATTGTCCTGCTGCCTAAAGCCGCAGGCATGAGCAGGGACGAGACCATTTCGCTCACGATGAAAGTATTCCGGATCGCTTCGACAGGCACCTGCATCATTGCCTTGGTTTTAATGGTTATTTCGCCGACGGCGCTCATCTTGTTGTATGGCGAGAAATATAGGGAAGCGACAGGTATTATTTGGATCTTGCTTCTTGAGACGGCATTAAGCGGTGCGGTCTGGGTGTTGGCGCAAACCTTCATGGCTTTGGGAAAACCCGGAAAGGTATCCCTTCTCCAAGCTATAGGTCTCTCCATTAGCATTCCGCTGCTCATCATCCTGGTTCCGCGCTTCGGCTTGACGGGAGCGGCTTGTGCGCTGTTAGCGGCAACCTTTGTCCGATTTTGCTTCATCATGTTTCAATTCCCGCTCAGCTTGAAGGTCCCGATGCCGCGTCCTGTCCCGACACAGGGCGATTTATTATGGTTTAAGCAGAAAATCACGCAACGGCTCAAATCAAATGCTACCTAAATAGAAAGGAGTCAATCAGGAGATGGACCACTCCGAGGTCAAGCGCATATCGGTTACGATTATCGCTCAAAACGAGGAGCAACGAATCGCCAAAGCCGTTGTTTCATGTCAGGATTTTGCGGATGAGATTGTTGTTATCGATGGGGGAAGCAAGGATGCGACGGTGGAAATCGCCGAGAGCTTAGGCTGCAAAGTATTTTTCAATCCATGGCCCGGCTTTGCCAAGCAACGCAATTTTGCCGCGGAGAAGGCGACCCACGATTGGATCTTTTTCATCGATACGGATGAATTTGCGAACGAGGAACTGAAAAATTCCATTAAGCAGTGGAAAGCAGGGAAAACGGCCGACGCTGATATATACAACATCTACCGGATCGGCAATTTTATGGGGAAGTGGCTCGATAAAGGGGAGCATCTTCCGCGGATGTATAACCGGAAAGTCACCTCCATTAAAGAGACGGAGGTTCACGAAGGACCGGAACCGGAAGGGCGCAAGATCGGATTTATGCCGGGAATCCTATGGCATGACGGCTACCGCAGCATCGATGACCATGTGATCCGGTTTAATAAATACACCGCCTTGGAAGCGCAAAAAGCTCTTTCGTCCAACCAAAGTTTCAGTCTGATGCGGCTGCTGTTCCGCCCGGTTCTGCGCTTCGGGCAAAAATATTTTGTTCACGGGCTGTTCAAGAAAGGGCTGGCCGGTCTCACGGTTGCGACTCTGTGGGCTTATTACGAATATTTGACGCAAATTAAGCTGTATGAATTAAAAAGGGTTCAAAATAGCGGAGTTGCCGAATAAAGGTAGGGGGATCAGCATGTCAATATTACGAATATTGGCAACGGGAATGGGATGGCCCGTGTATCAGCCAGGAGGATTAAACACTTATTTTCGATCGATATGCGAGAAGCTTTCCGAAATCCATGATCTGGAAGCCATGGTGAGCAGCCCGGAGCAGCCGGTGCATCAGGGAATCAAAATCATCCAGGCCACGCAGCCCCATAAAATGATGCTGATGCGGCAATGGGCCTTCCGAAAAAAAGCGGCAGCCATTATGAACAGCCGTCCGATCGATGTGCTTTATACGCACTTTTCGCCGTATGCTCTGGGCCCGGCTCTAGAAGCGAAGAAGCGGAATATTCCCGTGGTGATGAGCTTTCACGGCCCGTGGGCGAACGAATTGGGCGTGGAGAAGCTTGATTTGGTTAACCGGCTGAGAAACTCGGTGGCCCGGAAGATCGAGATGAGCACATACCGGCTTGGCGACCGCTTTATTGTATTGAGCCAATTTTTTAAAGACATTTTACACGAATCGTACGGTATTCCGTTGGATAACATCGAGATTGTGCCCGGAGCGACCAATATCGATAACTTCAAGCCGGCCTCCGATCGGCAAAAGACAAGGGCCGAGCTGAACATCCCTTCCGATCGGTTTGTCGTATTAACCGTGAGACGCTTGGTCAAGCGGATGGGATTGCTCAACTTGCTGGAAGCCTGGAAAACGGTTGTGCTTGAGGAGCCGAACAGTCTCCTGCTCATCGGCGGAAGGGGGCCGCTTGCCGACGAATTGAAGGAGAAAATCCGCGAATACGGCCTTGCGGATCATGTTCGTTTGCTAGGATATGTGCCGGAGGACCAGCTCCCCTTGTATTATCAATCCTCGGATTTGTTCGTTGTTCCGACCCAGGCGTTGGAAGGCTTCGGCTTGATCACCATAGAGGCTCTCGCCAGCGGCGTACCGGTGGTAGCGACTCCCATCGGAGGGAACAAGGAGATTTTGACGCCGTTCGACTCCCGGTTTTTGTTCAAGGATACGAGCGCCGACGCCATTGCCGAAGGGCTGGTTCGTCTGTACCGGGAGCGGGAGACATGGCCTACTTCGGAGGTCTGCCGCAACTTCGTGCTGTCCAAATATACGTGGAGTCATGCGGCGAATCACGTGAACGAGGTATTGCTGCGAACCGCGGGCGAGCCAAACGATATCATGAAAAGGATGTGTATCTCATGAAATATATTTTATTGTCCGGCGGCTCCGGTAAGCGTCTCTGGCCGTTATCGAACGATACGAGATCGAAGCAATTTCTGAAGGTGCTGCGCAACGAAGAAGGGCAGCTCGAATCGATGGTCGAGCGGGTATGGCGGCAGCTGAAAAGCGCCGATATCGATCAGTCCGCCTATGTGGCGACGGGAAAGGTGCAGCGGGAAATTTTGCAAAGCCAGATCGGTGAGCAGGTTCCCTTGATCATCGAGCCGGAGAGACGCGATACGTTTCCGGCAATCGCTCTGGCTGCCGTCTATTTGTACTCCGTGGAAAGCGTAAGTCTCGAAGAATGCGTAGCGATTCTTCCCGTCGATCCTTATGTGGAAGATCCGTTCTTCGAGCATATCAAAAAGCTGGAGCATGTGCTGCGGGAATCGAGGGCGGACTTGGCGCTTATGGGGGTAAAACCAACTTTTCCATCTGAAAAATACGGATATATCGTGCCGGAGCCGAGCCCGGACACCGGTGAAACGTTCATGAGAGTGGCCAGCTTTCAAGAAAAGCCGACACAAAGCAAAGCGGAGGAGCTGATTGCCCAATCCGCGCTTTGGAATTGCGGGATCTTCGCGTTTAAGCTCGACTTCATCATCACGCTGTTGATTAAAAAAGGCCTCCCTATCCAGTATGAGGAATTGGCCCGGCAGTACGGAAAAATGGACAAAATCAGCTTCGATTATGAAGTTGTCGAGAAAACGAAAAATATCGCCATGCTGTCGTACGACGGGGTATGGAAAGACCTGGGCACCTGGAATACGCTGACGGAAGAGATGAGTACGCCGATTATCGGCACGGGAATCATGACGGATGCCAGTCAAAATACGCATTTGATCAACGAGTTGAACATTCCCATTACCGTGCTGGATGTGCCGGATATAGTCGTTGCAGCGAGTCCGGACGGAATTCTTGTGGCGAGCAAGGAATCGACGCCGAAGATCAAAGACATCATCAAATCGATCGAGCAGCCCCCCATGTATGAGGAAAGGGTCTGGGGAAAATACAGAATCTTGGATTGCGTACTTGGCGAGAATGACCACAAGGCGGTAACCCGAAGGCTGTGCATCTTGGCCGGTAAGCATCACAGCTATCAGGTTCATCGTTCGCACGACGAAGTGCTGACCGTGCTTTCCGGTACAGGGGAGATGATCCTCGATGAGCGGCTTCAGCCGGTTCAGGCAGGCGATGTCATCCGGATTCCGGCCGGTACGAGACACAGCATTCGTGCGCTGACCGATCTTGAGCTGATCGAAATCCAGAACGGCACCGGAGCTTTTGAAGAAAACACAGTCGAGCTGTGCACGACCTGGACGGAAATCGTCCGGCTATGCATTTAAGTAAACGTCAATGCATATTGTTGTGCATAGGAGATATGAAATATGATTTGTACCTGCGGCAATGAGATCAAGAAAGTGTTTTTCTTTGAAACAGATGAGGAATCGGGGAAAGGGACCAATTACGCGGTAAGCTTTGTGTGCACGGAATGCCAGGATAATAAAACCTACGATGTGAAAATATACAAGCGGCTTGCGGAATATTTGAATATCGATTATGAGCTCGTCTGTTCCTGCTTACGAATTTCCAAGGACAATCATAAACTGTATCTGGAGTCCAAGCGCTTATTGCAGCTATTAAATATTCCGGAGGAAGCCGGGGAGAACATTTTGAGCAAGCATTTGGCCACCGAAAAATAAACAAAGCCATCAGTCAACTAGAAGGGAGCAAACTACTTGAGACGAAAACTTATCCTTTTGTTCCCGTTTACGATTTTAATGATGGTATTATTTGCGCAGAAAGAGTCCGGACAGAATGTACCGCTCTTGAAATACGACGATACGCTGGCTTCGCCCGGAGCAAGGAATACGGGGACGCCTGCTCGATTAATTGCGGATACGTTTAAGGAAGATAGCGGGTTATGGAGCTATCGGGGAACGGCCTTCCGGGGAGAAGGGACGATGGTTTTAACGACCCCCAATCCGAATTTGGCGGGAGCCGCGTGGTTGAAGGCGAATGTGGCCGGCCGGTGGAAGGTCTCCTTCCGCTATAAGGCCGGGGGAGGTACGGGAGGGGACGGTTTTGCTTTTGTGTGGGTGGCGGGACCGTCGGAAGCGGTGCCTTCCGGAGGATATTTGGGCTTTGAGCCGGCGGAAGGCTACGCCGTTATTTTCGATAATTTTTACAATCCCGAATTAAATGATCCGGCGAGCAATTATATCGCCTTGGTGAAAGGAAACATTACCAATAAAATGGCTTCGTTTGAAACGGTGAAGACGGAAGATTACAATTGGCACGACGTTGACATAAAATTTACCGGAGAAAAGCTGATCGTCTTGCTGGACCGTGTGAAGGTGCTTTCCGAATCTGTCGATGGAACGGATTCGTTGCGAACGATCGGTTTCAGCGCAAGCACGGGAGAATATACAAATTCGCATATAATCACTAATTTTAGTATAGAGCTGGAACCATAATGATCCAAGGGACAACTGGAGAAGTGGAGGTCGCAGAATGAATCTACTGGATTTCATTAAAAGCATAATCATCGTATGGCTTGCCGGAATATCCCCGGACATGAATAACTCCTCGGGCTGCACCAATCCTGATTATTTTTTGGCCCATCGAACCGCTTGCCGTCAAATTTCTCCCGTAGTCAAGACGCTGGAATACGAAGCGGCACAAAACAAAGCCTTGTCGATATCTACGATGGGGAGCAGCGTCACAGGAGGCATGGGAGCCTCGCAGAAAGAGAAGAATTGGGTCAGTCAGCTGGTGCAGGCTTTGAAAAAACAGCCGGGGTTAAGCGGCTTGCAATTCAGCAACGGAGGAATTAACGGTTTTTCCACCCAAAATATGATCGATCATCAAATTCCCGACCGTATTATTCGCCAAAAGCCGACCATTGTTCTTTTTGAGACATGCCTATTGAACGATTACCTGCAAAATATACCGATCGAAACGACAAATAAAAACATTGAAACGATTGTGAACCAGCTAACGCAGGGCTTGCCGGAAAGCCGAATTGTTTTATTGTCTCCTAACCCCAGAAGACACGGGGAAGTGAAGAATAAGGCGGGGCTTACGTACGAGGATTACATTCAAGGCACCAAAGCGTTTATCGAGCAAAACGGCTGGGAATATATCGATATTTATAAGGAAATGAACGAGACTCTCGCGAAAAATAAAATAAATCTGGACGAAGTATTGAGCGATGCCACGCATCCCAATGACGAAGGGTACGACATATGGGCCAATATTGTGATTGAATATTTTTTAAAGGGTCCGAAGCCGGATAACGAATAGCCGGCGCGGAACATAGCGGAGCCCCAGACATTAGTCTGGGGCTTTATTTAAAATGCTCAAAAGGACCGCTCTGCCCGGACAAAGGCGATGAACCGCTTGGCTTCCTCCGGCGTGAGCTGTTTTCCGTCAATCGTAAGCGTAAAATGCTGTAAAATTCGTTCGTCCGACAGCTCCAGGCTGTCGACGAATTGTCTGACCTGCTGATCCAGCACCATCTCCGGGTCCTGAGTCCGGCCAAGCAAATAGTCGATCGATACTTTGAAATGATTGGCGATTTTCACCAGGGTATCGTAGTCGGGTTCCCGGCGGTTCTTCTCATAATGAGAGAGGGAGGCGCGGGAAATATCGAGTTTCAAGGATAGCTCTTCTTGAGTCAATCCTTGTTTTTCCCTTAATGCAGCGATGCGGTTTCCAATTTGCCCCAACTGTTCTCACCCCGATCATCTTAAGTATACGATAGTCCTCCGGATAGGACGAAATGTTTCGTTCTAGGTCTTTTCATTTGTTGCGAATGAGTCGTTGTGCCTAAACGATAACGAAAAAAACGATCCGGAGTAAACCATTTCAGGAGCAAACTTCCCAGACCAATTGAATGCGTTTGCTTCTTTTGTCACAGCGGGGCCTGTTTTCTATAAAGAACGGCCGTAACGGAGGGTCAAGCTCCCAGACTGTGTGAGGAAGTAATTAAATTATACATTACGTATCGACATTTGTGAAGGATGGTTCTTCCTTGTTTTGGGTGAATTTTGTTACCAAATGACAAGGAAAAGCGAAAAATTGGGTTACAATTTGTATCCGTTTTATGATACAATAAGTATACAAGATGCCATTGCAACTTATCCCTGATTTTTCAAATACACTTATTTGAAGCAGGGTGCTTCCCATACCCAAACCTTGTACAGGAGAGATTTGGAGTCATGAGCAGAAACGTTGCCCTTGATATTCGCATCACCATGAAGCAGCTTGGGATCCACCCTGACAAAATCAACCGTTTTTTGGACGAGGTTAAAGGTTGTCCGGAGCGTAATCATCCGGCCCGGGAGCTGCCCTCGGCCCAATCGTCCGTAACGCCCGGCCGCACGAAGCCAGGATAAGGTTCCGCCGCGAACCGTGCAGGACGCCCAATTGCCCATTATTGCCATAGCGGGGCGCATGTATACCTGATTGTATGGAAATGAGGATCGAGCTAGGCTGCTTGCTTAACAGGAGGGGAGGCTCGCAGCGTTATCTGAGCGATCTTTCGGCCCTTACGAAGGCGATGAACCGCTTCGCCTCGTCAAAAGTCAGTTTCATGCCGTCTACGGTTAAGGAGAATCGGTCGATAATCTTTTCGTCGGACAGCTCCAGACTATCTACGAAAGCCCGTACTTCCGGCTCCAGTACGACTCTTGGGTCCTCGGTTCTTCCCAATAAGTAATCGATGGATACCTTGAAAAAATCTGCAATTTTGACCACGGTGTCGTAGTCCGGCTCCCTTCGGTTTTTCTCGTAATGAGAGAGCGAAGCGCGCGAAATGTTGATTTTACTGGAGAGCTCTTCCTGAGTAAGCGCATGCTTTTCGCGGAGCAGAGCGATTTTGTCCCCGATTCTGACCATTTCCATTTCCCTCCAAAACATTGCCGATGTACTAGTCTCAGTATCACTTTTGTCGAAATCTGTTGAATTCAAGCTTGACTAGATTATACATTACGTAGCAAAGTTTGTGAAGAACCATATTTCAAAAAAAAGTTGCGGTCAATAGGCAAAAAATAATAAAATTTTTTAAATAACGATACAATATGTATCAAAATATGATACAATTAGTATGAATATAGGACTAGACCTATAAAACTCGGCCTTCGGGAAAACTAAGGAGGAATTAATCATGATCGGGGCACGAATTCAGTCCCTTCGGCATCAGAAACGCATGTCACTTACGGAGCTTGCAGCCCGCGCCGGCGTCGCCAAGTCTTATTTGAGTTCGATCGAAAGGGACTTGCAATCGAATCCGTCCATCCAATTTCTTCGGAAGCTCGCGCCCGTACTCGGCGTAAACGTACAAACGCTTATTTTGCACGATCAAGGGGACAAGCCCGAGATGCTGGACCAGGAATGGGTTCAATTGATTCAGGAGCTGAACGAGCTTGGCCTGAACAAAGAGTCGCTTCGCAAAATTGTCGTACAGCTGAAGATGAGACAACCGGTGACCTACGACCAGGCGCAGTGACAAAATAACCGATCTGTGCGCCTATTGTCGTGATTTGACAGACCCGCTAAAAAATTCTTTAGAGTCGATAAAATAGCCATTTTAGACTATCAAAAATGATGAACATTCCGTTACAATACAGAAATAGAACAAGGGAGACCCGGAGGATAACCATTGGAGAGAGAGGTAGCTATGGACAAAACCATATTGCTCGATATTCGAGATATGCTGCGTCAGTTAGGCATGAATCCAATGAAAGCCATGGAGTTTTTGACCATTGAGGAGATCATCCTTCCGCCCGAAGGGACGGTCCCACCGGACGAGGCCGCTCTCTTAGCCGGCGATTAGCCCTGCCTCAGGGGACGATGTCCTGCTGCCTTGCCTCTTCAAGCTCACCGATTGTTCGCGTTCTTTCAGCCGAGAGGAAAAGAGGCGATCCGCTCGTACATCGGACGGCTGCCCAAGCGGCTGCGATAAAGCACGGCTTCCTTAACCAGCCACGACGTCTGCCATTCGTCCGGCAGCGCAACGTCCAGCATTGCGGTATGGCTTCCGACCGGACCTGTAAATTTTCTTGCCAGCGTCAAATGCGGTTTATACGGACGGTTTTCCGCAGCGAACCCCAGCGTTTTCATCGCGTCCTCGATCCGGCGTTGAAGCTGCCCTAATTTCTCCACTTCTCCCTGCACCCCGGCCCACAGCACTGATGGGGCGTTCGGTTTGCCGAATACTCCCAAGCCTTGAAAATGAAGCGAGAAGGGAGCCGTGCTCTCAGCCGCTTGTCCGACCGATTCCGCGATTCGATCGATCCGGTCCCGCGCAACGTCGCCTAAGAACTGCAAAGTAAGATGCAAATCCTGAGGATGGACCCATCTGGCGAAGGCGAACCGGTCCTTCAGTCGCAGGACCCAAGACTCGGCGGAGGCGATCACGGCTTGAGGGGCAGGGACGGCAATGAACAGGCGGTCGGACGGTTCCATACGAGACTTCTCTCCTTTCGGATGTTCATGAAACTTACACTTGATGCGGCAATGCAACCTTTGCTATCATAACCATATCATATGAAAAGCGAAGGGGTTTTAAACATGTCCATGCGCGCTTATAACTTCAATCCCGGCCCGGCTGCGCTCCCGCTCGAAGTGCTGCAGAAAGCCCAAGAAACGTTCGTCGATTACAACGGCATCGGCATGTCGCTGACGGAGATCTCCCACCGCAGCAAGGAATATGAAGCGCTGAACCGTGAAACCCAAGAGCTGATGCTCGAACTGCTCGGTTTGTCGTCCGGTTATCAGGTATTGTTTCTGGGCGGCGGCGCCAGCATGCAATTTTCAATGATTCCGCTCAACTTCCTGAAGCCTGGCAAGGTCGGGAGCTACCTCGTAACGGGCAGCTTTTCCGAGAAGGCGTATCAGGATGCCAAAATTGTCGGGGAAGCGGTCATCACCGCCTCCAATAAAGAAACAAACTGGAGAAGCCTGCCGAAAGCAGGAGACCTTCGGATCGATCCGAACTCCGCTTACGTGCATATGACTACGAACAATACGATCGAAGGCTCGCAATGGTCCGATATTCCGGAAACGGGAGACATTCCACTGATCGGCGATATGACCAGCGGCATTTTGAGCCGTCCGATCGATGCCCATAAATTTGCGATGATTTATGCCGGGGCGCAAAAAAACCTTGGTCCTGCCGGCGTAACCGTTGCGGTCATCCGCGACGATCTGCTCCAGGAAGAGCCGAAGCATGTTCCCGTCATGCTGCGCTATACGACGCATGCCAAAAATCAGTCGCTGTACAACACGCCTCCCGTACATTCGATCTATGTCGTTAACCTGATGCTGAAATGGGTGAAGGAGAACGGCGGAGTAGAGGCGATGGAAAAGCAGAACGTCGCCAAGACGAAGCTTCTCTACGATGTCATCGATGCATCGGGCGGATTCTATACCGGAAACATTGCCGCAGACAGCCGTTCGATCATGAACGTCACATTCCGCCTGCCGAGCGAAGAGCTGGAGAAAGCCTTCGTCAAGGAATCGGAGAAGAACAACTTCGTCGGTCTGGCCGGTCACCGCAGCGTAGGAGGCATTCGCGCTTCCGCTTACAATGCGGTTCCTTACGAAGCTTGCGCAGCGCTGGCCGAATTTATGGTTGATTTCCAAAAACGCAACGGGTAATCGGACCCGTCAGGCAGCTTTCGCCACGGCATGAAGCCGAGCGAAGGCTGCTTTTTGTGAGGCGCGAATATAACACGAACGCCGCGGCAAGATTTGCGCGGCGCTCGTTGTATCGGATATTAGGCGTAAGATTCTTTCATGGCAGGCTCGGCCAATTTGTAACCGACGTTGCGAATGGTTACGATATATTCAGGGTTGCGGGCATTGGTCTCGATCTTGTCGCGCAAATGACTGATGTGCACGTCGACGATCCGCGTATCGCCAAGGAAATGATAGTCCCAGACGCCGTGCAGCAGTTGCTGGCGGCTGAGCACTTTGCCGCGGTGCTTGCACAGGAAGAGCAGAAGATCGAATTCCTTGGGTGTCAGCTCGATCGGCTGGCCCTTGACCTTCACTTCCCGCTGATCGGGCTGAATGACGATCTGACCGATGGAGACCGGCGTGTTCGGACTTGTGGAAGGCAGGGTTTGGATGCGGCGCAGAATCGCTTGAATCCGCGAGATCAGCTCTTGCGGGCTGAAAGGCTTCGTCATATAATCATCGGCGCCGTTATCGAGCCCGGCGATTTTGTCGGACAAGTCCTGCATCGCCGTCAGCATAATGATCGGCACGAGATTGTTCTGGCCGCGCAGCTTGCGGCACACTTGAATGCCGTCCATCTTGGGCAGCATCAGATCGAGCACGATCAGATCGGGGCGGAAATGCTGGATCGCCTGGAATACGGCTTCACCGTCATAGACGCAGTGCACTTCGAAGCCGACCAGCTTCAGGTTGAACTCTATGAGCATCGAAATTGAAGGTTCGTCGTCAACGACAAGAATTTTCTTCTTCATCATTTCGGATAGTCTCCTTTGTAGTCGCTTGGATGAGTCCATTATCTCAGGCCACTATCATCTTCGTATTAAGAAAAGGTAAAACGTATGTAAAATTAATGAGGCATACAGGAGGAAAACAGAGCAGCATGGCTTTTCATATCGTACTGGTAGAGCCGGAAATTCCGGCTAATACGGGGAATATCTCCAGAACGTGCGCCGCGACCGGCACTTGGCTGCACTTGGTTCGTCCGC
Organism: Paenibacillus tyrphae; assembly: GCF_000722545.1. Taxonomy (GTDB): domain Bacteria; phylum Bacillota; class Bacilli; order Paenibacillales; family NBRC-103111; genus Paenibacillus_G; species Paenibacillus_G tyrfis. The sequence goes on along the minus strand of NZ_JNVM01000018.1, from coordinate 114,314 downwards.
TCGGCTTCAATACCGACGACCGGACCCTCAAGCGGGCCGGACTGGACTATTGGCACGCCGTCAAGCTGGAGTATCACGATTCGTTTCAGGAAGTGAAGGACAAATACAAGGATGGCCGGTTCTTTTTTGCAACGACTAAGGCGTCTAAAGTTTACACGGATTTGACATTTCAAGACGGCGATTTTCTGGTATTCGGCAAAGAGACGAAAGGACTTGCCCCGGAGATTCTGGCGGAGCACCCGGATTCGCTTATGCGGCTGCCGATGACGGACGCCGTTCGTTCGCTGAACTTATCCAATGCCGCGGCGATTATCCTGTTTGAAGCGCTCCGGCAGACCGGATTTCCAGAATTGTCCTGAAGCTTGGCCCATAAGTTACGAAAATGCGACACTCATAGAAATCAACGGAGAAAACTCGCAATTATGGGAAGGAATTTTAACATCAGCGTCGAACTATATGGAGGGCAAGCGTAATCGTGCGAAAGTGAGGTGAATTGATGATGAAACCGGCAGGAGTAGTAAGAAAAGTCGACCAGCTCGGCAGAATTGTACTCCCGAAATCGCTGCGCAAAAGATACCAAATGAACGAAGGCGATCCTGTTGAAATATTGGTAAGCGGTGATCATATCATTCTGGAGAGGTATCGTCCCCGCTGCGTATTTTGCGGCTCTATGGAGCAAGTGAGTGATTTCAAGGAAAGACACATTTGCGCCGAATGTCTCGTCGAGATGCATCAATTGAAAGGGTAATCCGCGCGGCAGCGCAGATATAGCCCGCAAATGGAAAAGCACGGTCGGATCGTTCCGTAAGGGACGCCGGCCGTGCTTTTTTTGTTTTTACACAAAAGAAGAATGTTCATTGCGAATGATGTCAAATTTTGTCGAATTCATTTAATAAAATATTAAAATCAGCTTAATAGACCCATAACAAATGTTTTTATACTTAGGAAATGTAAGGGGGGAGGATAGATTGGACGCTAAAGGAATGAAAGTCAAAACTCATTCTGTTGCTTTAGGATCGCGCAGAGAACACAGTCTGTGGTGTCGTCATTCACGGCTTCCATAAGGCGGTGGGTCGGACTGCGCTGTTCAACTTTAAGGGGAGGTAAGCCGAATTGTTTCAGTTTATAAACAGGCATAAGAAGTGGTATGCCATGGCAATGACATTTGTGATGTTGTTTTCCATGCTTTTGCCGCTATCGCTAACGACACATGCCGATACGCCGCCGCCGGTCACTTTGGTCAAATGGGACGGTTCCGGAACGGGCAGCGGTGCCGCAGCCAGCTTTACGACTGCCGGTTTGTCTGAAAACTTGAATAAGCAAATTACGACTACCGGAGCTGCCATCACCGGCTTTACTTCTGGCGGACCGGGCTCGATTCAGGTTGACAGCGCGAACAATTGGACCGTTCAAGGGTATTGGAAAGCTTCGTTTGCGACAAACGGGTATTCGAATATTACGATTTCCTCGAAGCAGTACAGCTCGGGTACCGGTCCTAAAAATTTCAAGCTTCAATACAGCTTGGACGGCAGCACCTGGAAAGACGTTGCCGGTGGGGCCACCACTGTCGGGAACGCGACTTGGGCCGGCGGTGTTCTCGATAAAGTTCAACTGCCTGCCGATGCGAACGATCAATCGCTTGTGCATGTCAAATGGCTTCTTGTCAATGACGAATCGGCGAGAAACGGTACCGGCTCGTACACGAACGATAAAATCGCAGCGACCGGGACAAGCCGCATTGCCGACGTTGTAGTCGAAGGCATCCCGACTGCATCCGGGCCGGTCAGCGTAACCGGAGTAACGTTAAACACGAACGCGGTCAATATGACGGTAGGCGGAGCCGTTTACGGACTGGTTGCGACGGTTCAACCTGCGAACGCTACGAATCCGGCGGTGACATGGAAGTCAAGCGACACCTCCGTCGCAACGGTAACTTACGGCAGCGTGACGGCGGTAGGAGCAGGAACGGCGATAATTACCGCGGCAACCGTCGACGGAAATTATCAAGCATCCGCAGCGGTCAATGTAAGTAATACGGCTGTCGGCGTAACCGGGGTGGCGCTGGACAAAAGCAGCCTAGCCTTAACGGTCGGCAGCACAGGCCAACTGACGGCCAGCGTCCAGCCATCGAACGCAATCAATAAAGCGGTTACCTGGAATTCGGACAACACGAACGTGGCGACGGTGGATGCCGGCGGGAAAGTTACGGCTATCGGCGCAGGTACAGCCACAATTACCGTTAAGACTTCGGATGGAAACTTCACCTCCTCCGCTGCGGTGAACGTATCCACTTCAACAACGATTAAACCCGGCGATGTGGTGTTCAGCCAGCTTTATGTCAACGGCGGCAACAGCGGAGCCTTTTACGATCAAAAGTTTGTCGAACTATACAATACGACCAATCAAGATATTAATCTGAACGGTTGGTCGATCGGATATACTTCGGCAGCCACCATGGACGCAACCGCCATGAAGCCGCTGTCCGGTATCATTAAAGCTCATAGCTACTTTCTCATTGGCGGCGGCAAAGGTTCGACATGCGTTACTCAAGCGCAAGCTTGTAGCCCGCTTCCGGTGCCTGTCGATGTCGATCTGAGCGGAGGAGGATTAAATACGAGCGGTTCCACAGGCGGAGCTATCGTGCTATCCCGCTCGGCCAATGCGGTGCATGCCGCTGACGACTCCAATATCGTCGATTTGATCGCTTATTCCAACGCGGCAACGACAGCTTTCAAAAATCCGTTATATTGGGGCAAACCGTTTATTTCCGACACGGTGGGCAGCGGCACCATATTGCGCAAAACAAACGTCGGCTCTGATCCGAGAGCTGCCTTTGTGTTGGGGAACGGGTGGTTTACAAAAGAAGACACTTCCGGGAACTTTGTCATCTTTGCTCCCCAATCCACTTCCAACCCTGCCGAAATTACGGTCAGAAACTCGAAATACATGGAGGCGCCCGATTCGGCGAAGATCGTTTTCGACGGCAATACTTCCGTCATCGGCCTTTCCGGTTCCGTACCGGCGAACTCTACGGTGAAGGCCTACACGGACAATGGCGGTACCGTCGTGTCCGTTGGCCAAGCCACTGCGGCAGCCGACGGCTCCTTCAGCATGACCATCGCGGGTTCAGGCAGCCAGTCGGTCTACTTGACCCATACGACAGCATACGCGCTGAAATCGCTGACTGTGCGCGAGAGCAGCTACGCCCGCGTAGACTCCGCTTCTTACAGCAAGCCTTCGGTGATGAATATCGGGGCTTTGCGTGTAAACGATGCGAATGGATTTCCGGTTCAGTTAAGCTATCCTGCGACGATCGAAGGCGTGGTCACAGCCACCCGCCCGCTCGGAAGCGGGACGGCAAGCTTTACGATCCAAGATAGCACCGGCGGCATTGAAGTGATTGGCGGAACCGGCCCGTCTGCTGCGGTTGCAGTAGGAAACAAGGTGAGAGTTTCCGGCAAACTCGCTTTTGCCGCCGGCATGACCCAGTTTGCGGCTTCCGCGATTACGGATTTGGGCCCGAGTCTGGTGCCGGACGCGAATTCGATCACGATCGATAAATTGAACACATACTTAACGGCGGAGCCGCTGGAAGGAAAGCTCGTCTCCGTCAAAGGAAAAGTAACCAATCTCCCTTCCGCCGGTCCGGATTACAACGTGACGATTACTGACGATGCAGGCAATACGTCCGTCGTTAAGATATTGGGCACGGCCGGGATCGATATGAGCAGCACGCTGGCGGTAGGCGATACGTTAACTTTTACGGGAATCGTCGGTCAATCCAAAATAAGCTCTCCTTATACGAGCGGCTATTATGTAATGCCAAGAAACGGCTCCGATATCAAAGGAGATCTGCAATTCGATCATGTCCCTTTGACCAAAGCGTATACCGGTTTGGATATACCGTTCAAAGCCATGGCCAAATATGCGGATTCCGTCACTCTTTACTATAAAAATGCAGGGGACGCCAATTATACGGAAGTCCGTATGGCGACAGCCGACAATCTCAATTACAACGCCAAAATCCCGAAAGAAAACGTAAAGGCTGCGAAAATGTTGTATTACATCGCAGCGCAAAGCTCCGGCCAAGCGGCCAAATCTTCCGGAGACGCGAATACGCCGAACAGCGTAGATATCGTTGCCGATACGGATGGCCCGGCTTATGCCAACGAGCTTCCCGCGAACCTGAGCGGCATTGAAACATACCATCCGGTCGTGTCCGTCGATTTGAACGATCAGAGCGGTGTGGATGCGTCGTCGATCACCATTTCCATCGACGGAAAAGATTTTACTTCAAGAGCCGAAAGATCGGAAAGCCGCGTTAAGCTGACGTTGACTTCGAATGACGATTTGGCTATCGGAAAACACGACGTTACGGTTTCGGCCAAAGACAAGCTGGGCAATCTTTCGACCTATACGTGGTCCTTCCAGATTGTGTCACGATTTACCGGCGGCAATCATTACCGGGGAACAACGCATAACCATACCCAAATTTCTCATGACGCCCAAGGCGACCCTGAGAAGGCTTTGCAGGCGGCTCAAGCGCATAATTACGATTACTTCGCTTTTTCCGACCACTCGCACGACATCGACTCTAGTCAGGCAGGCAAAGATTCCGTCGATCACAACGGCATGCCGGAAAGAACCGGCGGATCGGATTGGCAGCTGACCAAAAGTCTGGCTCAAAAGTATACGAAAGACGGAAGTTTCGTCGTATTCCCGGCATTTGAAATGACCTCGACGACGTGGGGACATTCCAACGTGTTCGGGACCACCAATTTTATCGACCGCGTGCAGGATGGCGGCAAGTATCAAAACCTGCAAAATTATTACGCCTGGACGCTGACCTACGATAATATTGCGGCGCAGTTCAATCACCCGGCGATGTCGGCGAACGCTTTCGACAATTTTATTCCTTATGATAAAAATGTGGACAAGCTGTTCACGATGCTTGAGGTAGGCAACGGGTCGGGGCATTACTCGTACGTTAACGCGGAAAACAAGTTTTTCAGCGCGCTCGATTTGGGATGGCATGTGGCGCCGACATACGGTGAAGACAACCATGACGCCACTTGGGGACAAACGAAGAAACGTACGGTGATCGTATCCAAAGATTTGACACAAGACTCCTTGCTCGATGCGATGCGCAAAATGCACGTTTATTTCAGTGAAGATCCGAACTTCCAGTTGGATGTGCTGGCGAACGGATACTATATGGGCGCTACCGTCGATTCCAAAACCTTGAGTTTCAACGTCACAGGGAGCGAGCTCAGTCCTTCCGATCCGAAGTACAGCAGCTACACTCCGGCAACCAATGCTAACGTCGCGAAAGTGGAACTTGTCACGAATGGCGGCAGAGTCATCGACAGCTATGTACCGTCCGGAGATGCGGCATCGTTTAATTGGAAGCCGACGGTCAATGTCGTAGGCGGACAGCAATGGTTTGTCGTTCGCGTGACCGAGAAGAACGGCGACAGAATCTACTCTTCTCCGATTTGGTCGCCGGCAGACCCGTTGTCTGTCAAAGTAAACGATTTGACGGTTGTTGAAGGAGCCGCCATCGCAGGCATTCCTGTCACGCTGAAGGCCGGAATCGCCAATCTTGGCACGATTAATCTGACGAATCTTACGGCTCATTTCTATTATGACAGCGTCGATGCGGCACACGTCATCGGAGATGCCACCATCGCTTCGCTTGCTTCCAATAAGAATGCGGATGCCAGTGTCGTATGGGCGAACCCGGTTTCCGGAGACCACAAAATTATCGTGGTGCTTCAGGCCGGAGACGGAAACGATCTGGGCGATAACAAATACGAGCAAGCGATCAGTGTGAAAGCTCCGCTCGGCATCAAAGTCATGATCGATGCGACGCATAATAACGAGAATACGACGAGCGATACGGGGACGTATGCCAACAACCTGACCTCCTTTACGCTCAATTTGAAGCAGCAGGGCTATACGGTCGCGGAAAACAAAGCAGCCCTTACCGATGCCTTGTTGAACGATGTCAACGTACTGGTGATCACGCATCCCGGCAGTACGTATACGGCCGGCGAAATTGCCGTCTTGAAAAATTTTGTTAACCGCGGCGGATCGTTATTGTTGACCGAGAAGAGCAATTACGGCGGAACGCAGCAAAATTTGAACAGTCTGTTATCGGGCGTCGGTTCGAGCATGTTGGTTAACAACGACGGCGTATTCGACGAAACGGCAGGCGGAAACTTCTGGTCCAATCCGCTAAGTTCCAATTTTTCGGTAAAGCTTCATTTGGCGCCGGTAAGCAACCGATTGACGGACTTCGTATCTTTGCTGGACTTCTACAGCGGGGCAAGTCTTGCCGGAAATGACGGGGCCGGGAACAAGATTCCGCTTGCCGACAGCAGTACCGTTACGATTTTGGCCCGGGGCAATGAATCGACGTTCCAAGATTCGCCTCAGGTAAAAGCGGACACGGTGAAATATAATGTGCAAACCGCCAACGGTAAAAACGGACCGGCTTTGACCAATGTAACCGGCGGCTCAGCCATACCGTTAGCCGCTTCGGAGCAGCTTGGCAGCGGCAGAATCTTTTTGGCGGGAATGAATATTTTCAACGACAAGCAGATGACGCAGAATGACGGCCCGACCAACAATGTTCCGTTCGCGCTGAATGTTGTGAACTGGCTTGCGAATCGCGAAGCGAAAGTCACACCGATCAGCGGGGTGCGCCAGCTTCCCGAAGGTACCCGCGTTGTCGTGCAGGGCAAGGTGACGACGACGGCCTTTTACGATTCCGCCTATGTTCAGGACGATACCGGCGGCATCGTGGCATTCAGCGAAGTGCCTGCAGGATCGCTGCAGCTTGGGGACACGATCCGCGTCTACGGACATGTAGGCACGTTCGAAAATGATAAGGAGCTTATATTCGACAGGTTTGCCAACAGTATCGTTAAAATCAGCTCCGGTCCTCCGGTGGAACCTAAGCAGATGACGACGGCGGAATCCGTTTCCGAGGCCCACCAAGGTCAATTGGTTCAGGTCAAGGGGAAAATAGCCTCCATTCCGAATGCGAATACCTATGTGGTGAATGACGGTTCGGGCGATGTGGCGGTTTTCGTTGACGGATACATTATCAACAAAAGCGGAGTGCCTGTTCCGGCGCTTCAAGTGGGAGATACGCTGCTAGCGACCGGCTTGAGCGGCAAGTACTCCGAAGGCAATCGGATTCGCGTCCGCGACACAAGCGAGCTGATGAATGTTACCGAAATTGTTCCGGTAACCGGCGTGAAGCTGAACACGAGCGCGATCAGCATGACGGTCGGCGGAACGGAAATGTTGACCGCCACTGTGGAGCCTGCGAATGCGACGAACAAAGCCGTGACGTGGAAAAGCAGCGACCCGAACGTTGCGACTGTGGACGCTAGCGGCAAGGTTACGGCAGTAGGCGCGGGAACGGCGGCGATTACCGCAACGACGGTTGACGGAAGTTATACGGCTGCCGCGGAGGTAAACGTCTCGATTCCGGCAACGAGTATCGGCGTAACCGGCGTGAAGCTGAACGCGAGCGCGATCAGTATGACGGCTGGCGGAACGGAAATGTTGACCGCCACGGTGGAGCCTGCGAATGCGACGAACAAAGCCGTGACGTGGAAAAGCAGCGACCCGAACGTTGCGACAGTGGATGCCAGCGGCAAGGTTACGGCAGTAGGCGCGGGAACGGCGACGATTACCGTAACGACGGTTGACGGAAGTTATACGGCTGCCGCGGAGGTAAACGTCTCGATTCCGGTAACGAGTATCGGCGTAACCGGCGTGAAGCTGAACACGAGCGCGATCAGCATGACGGCTGGCGTAACGGAAATGTTGACCGCCACGGTGGAGCCTGCGAATGCGACGAACAAAGCTGTGACGTGGAAAAGCAGCGACCCGAACGTTGGGACTGTGGATGCCAGCGGCAAGGTTACGGCAGTAGGCGCGGGAACGGCGACGATTACCGTAACGACGGTTGACGGCGGATACCAAGCGACATCCGTAATCCAGGTTACGCGAAGCGGCTCTGATTCCGGCGAAACCCCTGGCGGTAACCCGGGAAGTAGTACAGGCGGCGATACTACGGGAGATACCACGGGCAGCACTACGAGCGGCGGCAGCACGGGCAGTGGCAGCACGGGTGCCACTACAGGCAGCACAACAGGCAGTACAGCCGGCGCTGCCAATGACAAATCGATAACGATCAGGGAAGAGCAATTAACTGGCAGCGGAAATGGCAAAACAACCGTACAAGTTCCGGCGAATGTGACGGAGGTTAAGCTGCCTTCGACTACACCCGATCTGATCAAGCAAAACAGTCTTGAGATCAAATCGGATCAAGTCGTCATCAACGTACCGTCCGATCTGATGAAGCAGTTGAGAAGCAAGCTTCCTGCGGAAGCACAGAAGGATAGTACGATTGTGCTTACCATGAATCCACTCGGCAAGCCCGAGTCGAAGGAGCTTATCGAAAAAGGCAAGGCTGCTTCCGCCGCTGATATTAAGGCCTCAGGAGATATTTACGAGCTAAAGCTGTCGATCACGGCTGTCAATGGCCAAACCGTCGATTTGAAGACCTTCGATAAACCGATTACCATTCGGTTGAAGGTCGATGCTCGGATTAATCCAAAACTGGCCGGGATCTACTATATTTCCGACAATGGAAGTCTCGAATACATTGGAGGCAAATATACCGATGGCTACATGGTTGCCGAGATCGGTCACTTCAGTAAATATGCGGTTCTTGAAATGACCAAGTCGTTTGCCGATCTGCCGGAGGGACATTGGGCAGCGAACGTCATTCAAGAGCTGGCAGCGAAGCAGATTGTGAGCGGAACGAGCGCAACAGGGTTCGAACCAGAACGCAGCGTAACGCGCGCCGAATTCACAACGCTGCTGGTCAGAACATTGAAGCTCACGGAAAAAGGCGAAGCGCCGTTTACCGATGTGAAGCCGAACGATTGGTATGCCGAGGCGATTTCCATCGCTGTCAAAGCGGGGATCGTCCAAGGCAGGAGCGAGGCACTTTTCGACGCGAATGCACAAATTACCCGTGAAGAAATGGTTTCCATGCTCATGCGGGCGTATGAAAAACTTAAAGACAAGGCGCTGGTCCAAACAAGCACGTCATTTACGGATGAATCTCAAGTTTCATCCTGGGCCGCCGAATTTGTAAAAGCGGCCGCGGCGCTGCACCTGATTCAAGGACGCGCAGCGGACAAATTCGATCCGAAAGGGATAACCACCCGCGCAGAAGCCGCTCAAGTTATTTATAATCTATTAAATTTATAGGCGGAACCACTTCCGAATTTCAGTGTAAGCTTGTTGAGAAAGTGGTCAATTGAGGTATTAGAGGTGTACGAGGGGGTGGGGTATCCACTTCCAGTCGCTGCTCCACCCCACAAAGTGAAGTTGATTCAGAGAAGCTAAATCCGATTACTTTGCGGGGACCCCAGGCTGCAGGAAATTTTGATTTGAAGCCGCTTAGCAGCGGGTATTTCCCGCAGACAAAGGCGAACGCTGTCGCTCTTCCAGTGGATACCCCACCTCCGTATGTATCTCTATTTTTGTCCAGACCACTTTCTCAACACTTTGAGGGTGCCATTCTTTAGGGATGGCATCCCTATTATCTTAAAATTGCAAATAGCCTGATCCTGGCAAGGAGGAAATATATGTTTCGGCTGAAATCCGCATGGTGGCTTGCCATTTGTCTTACGACAGCCTTGCTGCTGCTTCTGCCGTTCCATCGGGAGGTTGACGCCCATGCTTATAGCGCAAGCTATACGACGTTAACCTTTGACAAAGGCGAGTACCGAAATGACTTTTGCGCTTGACGAATTATCCGTGATCGAGCTGGTCGGCGGAGACGCCAACAAAAACGGCATGCTGGAGCCGGAAGAATTCGATGCCGTGAAAGCCGAGCTTGCATCGGTATTGCAGAAAAATATTACCTTGAAAATAAACGGCGAATCCCAAGCCTGGACCAAGACGGAAAGCTTGGTTCTTGACCGAAAAGGGGATGCAACCAGGGTGATCATGAAGGCCACTTTCCCGCCCGTAGCCGCATCGCAGCCGATTGCTTTAGCGGATCAGCTGTATTTGAACGACGCAGCAACCAATTATGTCAATTTACTGACCATTCAGTACGGAAAACAAAAAAGCACGGCGGCTTTATCGGGCAAGAACCGGACTTGGGCGCTGCAAATGACGGAAACCGATTATGCCGGCTTGCCGCAGGATGTGCAGCCTCAGCAACATCAAAAAGCTCAGCAGGCCGGAGAAGAGCCGCAAAATGATGCGCCGGACGAGTCGAAAGCGGGCCTTGGCTGGTTCTCGTTCTTTACACTCGGCATGAGTCACATTTTAACCGGATATGATCATTTGTTGTTTCTGTTTTCCCTTTTGATCGCCAGACAAACCTTTAAGCAGTATGCCGCTATGATTACCGCGTTTACGATAGCCCATAGCATCACTTTATCCTTAACGGTATTCGGTCTGATCGATGTGCCTCCCGCTATCGTCGAGCCTGCTATTGCGCTCAGCATTTGCTATGTTGCGCTGGACAATATGATCCGCAACCAGGTCAGCTATCGTTGGGTTCTTACGTTTTTGTTCGGCTTGGTGCACGGGATGGGCTTTGCCGACGTTTTGAAGGAGATGGATATACCGCGAAGCGAGCTGGCGGTTGATTTGATCAGCTTTAACATCGGCATCGAAACGGTGCAAGTCACGATGGTCGCCATCTTATTGCCGCTCCTCGGACTTCTGCACCGCTGGAAATATTCGAAACGCGCCGTATTTGCCGGTTCCGCCACAGCGCTTGCCTTAGGCGGGATCTGGTTAGTGGAACGGCTGTTCCTCAACTAATCCGAATAAGAGGGGATTTCATTGCAAAATCCGGCCGTACAAAAAAAATCCGTCCCATGGAACAGCAATCTCCTGGCCGTAGTTTCCTTGATCGGCATTATCGTCTTATATGTTCTTTCCGATAATGCGTCTGGAGCTTTCCTTCAACATCCGAAGCTGCAACTATTCAAAATGCTGTTTCTCAGCATCATTATCGAAGCGCTGCCGTTTATTTTGATCGGAGTCTTGGTCTCGGCGGCGCTGCAGGTGTTCGTTTCGGAGCAGACCATTCAAAGAATGATTCCGAAAAATCCGGTACTCGGCATCGTTACTGCCAGCGTCATCGGGATTATTTTTCCGATCTGCGAATGCGGCATGGTTCCGGCGATACGCAGGCTGATTCAAAAAGGAATGCCGCTGTACGCAGCCACGACGTTTATATTGGTTGGGCCGATCTTAAATCCGATCGTGTTCTGGTCTACCTTTACGGCGTTCCGCAACCGGCCGGAGATGACGATCTCCCGTATGGGGCTAGCTTTTCTGGTGGCGCTTGCGATCGGACTCATCGTGTATCGGTTCGTTAAAACGGATCAATTGAAGCATAACGAAGCCAAGCTGGAGCATCATCACCACGAACATGACGGATTCCATCCTCCGGGCCGGAATAAAGGGATCGAACTGATGGGCCATGCGATAAGCGAATTTTTTGAAATGGGCAAATATTTGATGCTCGGAGCTCTGCTCGTCGGCTTGCTTCAAGCTTTCGTATCCAAAGACAGCTTGGTTGCGCTGGGTCATGTTCAGGGCAGTGCCAGTTTGCTGATGATGGGGCTTGGATTTATCCTGTCGCTCTGCTCAACGTCGGACGCTTTCGTCGCTCAATCGTTTGCCGCAACATTTTCGAAAAGCTCCCTTGTCGCGTTTATGGTATTCGGCCCTATGCTGAATTTAAAAGGAATTTTGATGATGTCGGCCGTTTTTAAACCGAGGTTCGTAGCCTTGTACAGCTCGCTCGTATTCGTCTTCGTCTATGCGGGGACTTTGCTCCTCGAATGGTTGCCATTTTAACCGGGCTTGAGGTTAGGAGGAATAAGGAATGGGCAAAGCTTATGCCCCTATCGTGCACCATTTTTTGAAATTGGCCATCCTGATCGGATTTACGGCGTTTACAGCTTACTTGACGATATCGGGAGACATTCTTCTTTTTATAGCACCGAAGCTTACATTTTATGTAAATTTGGCTGTAGCGGGGCTCGCGGTTTTTACAGCTTTTCAGCTTTATTTTTCCATTCGTTCGATCATACAGCCTGTCATTCTATGCGATTGCGGACATGGCCATGATCATTCCCATAGCCATGAGCCGCCCCGGTCTTTCTGGAAACATGCCGTCATCTACAGTTTATTTATGTTACCGCTGTTATTGGGGACATTTTTGCCGAACCAAGCGCTGGCCGGGACCCTTGCCAAGAAAAAAGGGATGACTATAGGGGGAGGAAGCGTCCACTCTGCCTCGGGACCGGCAGACTTAGTACAACTAGGGGGCGATGAGGATCCCGCGATAAAAGAGCTGTTTAAAGCCGATAAGTACAACCGGGACTACGCCCAATTAGGCATGCGGTTATATAAACAAGATTTGATCGAAATGAAGGATGAATGGTTTATTGAAAAGCTGCAAGCCCTCAATACGTTTCCGGCTAATTTTGAAGGCAAGCCTATTAAAATCAAAGGTTTCATCTATCGCGAAGCCGGTTTGCAGGAAAATCAGCTCATTATCGGCAGAATGGCGATGACGCATTGCATTGCGGATATTTCGCCTTACGGGATTGTGGCCGAGACGCCGGACGCAAGCCAATCTGCCGATGACTCCTGGGTAACGGTAACCGGAACGATCGGCAAAATGGAATATCGCGGGCAGACGGTGATCAAAATAACCGTTCAAAGTATGGAGCCTGCTGCCGCTCCAAGCGTTCCGTACGTCTATCCGGATTGGGACTTTGCTTCAAAGCTAAAATAGGCAGGCCGCCTTTATCGCCTGTAAACAGATGGAGTGGTTCTTTTATGCTGCTGAACATTGGAAGCTTCATTCTCGTAATCCTGATTACAAGCTATCCAATTTTTTATATTTATATTTATAAGGGGATGCTGCCAAAATCGGCCGGAACGATCTTGGTTCCCGTGCTGGCGGCTGTATCCGGGTCCGCATTCGGCGTGGCCGCGGCGCAAACGTTCGAATTTGATTTACTTGTAAATATGATCCCGGCCATGCTGTTCGCGATTATCGTGGGGATGGCCGGCGGCAGGGGGTTCGGCTTGCAAACCGTAGCAAACGGAGCATTGAGTGGCTTGCTTGGGGCGATGCTCGGAACGGTGGCCGGCAGCCTGTTTTTCAAATCGGGCATCGTTGTCATGGCTGCCGATATTGCATTCGTTGTACTCGTCTTTTTGATTCAAAAATGGTTAGACGGTCAGTTCACCCGTAAGGCGGCAAAAACGAAACAATCGGTAAAAAAAGCGGGCTATACCGGCACTTTCATGCTCATGGCAGCCATATTGGTTTTGGCAGGGGGCATTTTTACGCAAAAAAATCAAATCGTCGCAAGCTCAATTGGCCAGCCGCAATCTCAGCAGGCAGCAGCCGACGAAGAAAACGATCTGCAGCTGGCGACGATCGACATTACCGCAGCCGGTTTTATTCCCGGAAATACCGAAATAAAGGCCGGTTCCATGATCAAAGCGGTTTTTAATGTGAAGCCGAACGCCGGGACCGGGTTAAAACTGGTTTCAAAGGATCTCAACTTTAGCGCGGAATTAAATGAGGGGCGCAACATGTTCCTGCTCAATAATCCGCAGCCGGGTACGTATGACATCATGTTGGAGCCAAAAGGGTCTAAATGCACGTTCACCGTAAAAGCGGGGAGCAAGTAGCTTACCGGATCAGATTCAGCGCTCCCGATTACAACTGCTCCTCACACGAAGGCGGGGAGCTGTTTCGTTTTTTTCGGACCCATTTGCGCAGCTCTTTGGCGTTGCCGCTTTTCTGATAAATGGCGATCAACCGGTCATAGTATAAGGTTTCGTCCGCCAAGCCGTGCTGCAATCCGCTGAGCAGAAAAGGAACGGCTTGGCCGCCTCTTTCGGTCAGCATGCAGTAATCGGCCGCCCACAAGGTGATGCCCTCCCATAGCTGCTCGATTTTTTCTTTCAACGATAGGGAAAAAGGATCGTAGCATCCCGGCATGAACTTGCCGCTGAGCCGGCTAAGCAAATCTTCGCACAGCCCGTACTTCACCTCGCTATCCTGTTCTGCAGAGACCTGTTGCAGATCGTTCAAAAATTCCATTACATCGCAATCGACAAGATAATGAAGCTTGACGACATCTCTTCCGATCGTCAGGCACGGCTTGTCCGTATCATTCGTCTCCAGCAGTTTGGAGAAGTGGCTCAAGTACACGCGTAAATTCCGCATCGCATTCGGGTGCTCGACTTCCGGGAAGAGAGCTTCGCACAGCTGCTCCCGCGTAGCGGTCGGGTGAAAAGCCAGATAGATCATCAAGCTTTTGGCGTACCGGGTATTCCATCCGCCCGGCACGATCCGGTCGTTCAGACAGACCTCGAACTTGCCTAAGCAGCGGATGCGAATCCGGTTGCCGCTCCAATGCTCGTAGCCCTGTTTTGTCAATTGCTGGACGTGCTGCCGCAGCTCGCGGTTGATGGCGTTATTCCGTTGTCCGGAAAGCGGCTTGCGGCTAAAGGCATCGATCCAGTCGGCCGCATAAATCGGCTGATCGACGAACACCAGGCTCGAGGCGTCGGGGACGACCAAGAAGCCCGTCGTCTCCAGCTGAGCATGCGTCAGACCGGCCAGCGCCGGCGTGAAGACGGGGTCCTGCTCGCCGGAGAGCAGCAGTACAGGCTTTTGGAGGACGAGATAATCTTTCAGAAATACGGGTTTGGCCGCCAATTCCACCATTTGAACATAGGTGGGGGAATGGGCCCGTTCAAAGGCTTGCACGATTCGCTGCGTCAAGACCGCATCCTTGTGCTTGACGGACATGCGCTTCGCCATCGCTTCCCCGAGCGTTTGTCGGGCTGTTTTTTTGGCGAGGGAGGCGCGCAGCTTGTATTCTTTATGAAGCGAGGTAAGCGGCAGGTGGGCGAATGGCGAGATCAGGATGAGGCTTTCAACCATCGAGCCGTACGTCAATGCGAACTGGACGGCGAGGTGTGCCCCGAAGTCGTGACCCAGCAGGGTGACGCGGTCCAATCTCAGCGAGCGCAGCAGAGCATGGAGTTCTCCGGTCAGCAGCTCCCAAGAAATGTCCGTGTGTCCTTCACTGCTTTGTCCGTGGCCGCTTAAATCGTACAAGAGGATTGAATAACGCCACTCGAGAAGCGGGACAATGGACTGCCAGAAGGTGGAGTTCAATCCGGCGCCGTGGATCATCACCAAAGTTTTCGCTCCCTTTGCGGGGCACTCGTAATGTTCGTAATACATCAGAGAATCGGCGGAAATGAAAAACGACATAAGTCCAAAGTCCCCCTATGGGATTCAAATTTTCATTTAAATTAGTCTAATAGGACTAGGTCTTTGGATATTATATCAAATGTTTAGCCAAAATTTAATAAAGCTAGAGGAAAATTTATGAATTCTTTTGGTTTTGTAACCATTCTGTAACGCTCGCTGTGCTAGAATGCCTGTAAGGGATTGTTACACTCTTCGGTCAAGCTCATATAAAATCATACTAAAACCATATAGAAGGTGGACTTGTCAGGATGGAGCGAATCGCAATGACTACTGGAGATGAAACCGTTATACATTTGGAGATCCGTGAAGTAATGAGGCAGCTTGGACTCAATCCGCTCGATTGGCAAAAGTTCAGCAGCAGTCCGATTCCCCTTGACCAGACTTCGCAGCCCGATGCGGAGAATGAAGACACACGTTAGCCAGTGATTCTATTTTTTTATAATGAGAGATACAAATTGTATCTGCGGAGCATGAAAACGGGTTGAAAGATGCCGGCCGCAAATGCAATCAGGTGTTGTAACGTAACCTTGATTGATCCGGAAGCCGCGTCTCTCAACCCGCAGGCGAAGGGAAGCGTATGATTAAAGTCCCTTGGTTTTGTCATCATTGTAAGCGGCTGTAAGCATCGAGACAATGAACAGAAGAAAAACCATGATTACGATCCAAAATGTGACTGACATTTACTCAGCACCTCCCGCCTATATTATAACCAACCCATTGGTAAAAGAAAACGCTAAATATGTGAATTTTACTTGAAAAACAAGAAGTGCGTCGCCAGCGGCCGCAGGCGCCCTCCGGAATCGGACGGCCGGTTGATCACTTGTCCGTCATAGATCAAGCTTGACGATCCGCCCCCGTCCAGATTATAGGCGTCTTTGACGCCGAGCGTGACCAGCTTGTCCTGAAGCTCGGGCAGCGTGGCGCCGGAATGTCCGTTTTCGTCGTTGCCGTCCGTCACCATAAAGAGCAGTTGATCGTTCTTAAAGCTGCCGACCACCGTTCGCGGCGCGCGGGCCGGGGAGGTCAGCCACTGATTCGGAATGTTCTGCTTCTTCCCGTCCTGGAGCAGGATCGGTACGAACGTCGCCCCGAAGGACGGCTTCAGCTTATCCAAATCTTCCTGGCGCGAAAATTTGCCGCCGATCAGCTTCCGGTCGGTGTTGATCCCGATGAACGCCAAATCCTCGAATGTCGGCTCGAAGCCGTAGACGTACTTGCCTCCGAGCACCGTCGTGCTCAGCGGGAACCGCTTGCCGGTTTTGTCGTCGTCGGCGAAGCCTCCTGCGTTGATCCCGGCGACAGCGCCATAGCGGCGTACCGCTTCCAGCGTCGTTTCGCTGCCCCCGACTTTGTCTTTACCCAGCACCATCTTCATGCCTTTGTCCGTTTTCAGATCCACTTTCAGCGCGTAGCCTTTATACCTCGGTTCCGTAAACGTATATAATTTCAGATCAACGTTGGAGGTTGTCGTGGCACGGTTGACGTTGCCGCCGAGCTTGGCGCCGATCCGCGAGTCGAAGATGGCTGCCGGGCGTGCAGCCGCCGATTCCGCAGTTTGCGTCATTGCGGCAGCTTCGACCGAGCTTTTGGAGTACAGCTCGTAGTACTTCTCGATCGTCGACCGGGTCTGCGCCGCGTCGGCCTTTGTTTTGTCCAGCTTGGCAAGGACGTTCTGCCAGTCGTTGCCGGCCTTCCATGAAGCGTCGGGAGCTCCGGCGAATTGGGGCAGCTCGACCGATACGCCCGCGATAAGCAGATACAGCAGCAATCCGACAAACGGCGCGCATACCAGCAGCATCGTCCGGTTAATATGTTGAATCGGAATCATGGCTTTCGGAGTTCACTGTCCTTTCGTCCGTGCAATCTATTGCAGCGCATCCAGCTGCTTCTTCAGGTCTTCGAGCTTCTTCTTCACTTCGGCGAGCTGGGTATAGAGCTGGTTGCTGTTGTCCGTCTTGCTGCTGGCGCTGTCTTTGGTAAAGGCAAGCAGCTCGTTCACCGCATCGACCTTCGTCTGCAGCTTGGCCATTTCGCCTGTCATGTTGTCTTTGAGCTCGGCGATCTGCTTCTGGTACTGCTCCTGCACGGCGGTAAGCTGCTCATTCGTTTGGACGGCAAGCTCTTCTTTCAACTGCCGTTTCAAATGATCGATATAAAGCTTGGCGCCCCACGCGCCCGAGCCGACAAGCACGGCCCAGACCAGCGCCAGAATCAGATACGTTTTCTTCGTCGGTTTTCTCGGCTTGACGTTGCGCGGAGCGGACGGTTGTCCCGCCGACTCGATCTGCATACTCATGGTTGGTTCACCTTCCTGTACTCGTTAGGAGAGACGCCAACCGTTTTCTTGAACACTTTGCTGAAATATTTCTCGTCGTCGTAGCCGACCATGGCGGCGATCTGGGTAATGCGAAGATTCGGGTTCAAAAGCAGCAGCTTGGCCTTATCGATGCGGATGCCACTGATGTAATCGGATAAATTCACATGAAATTCCTGCTTGAACTTACGGGAAATATATTCACGGCTCAAGTAAAAATGGTTGGCGATTTCCTGCAATGTAATGTCCTGATGGTAATGATTTTGAATAAATTTGGCAATTTCAAAAATAACGTTGCTGTCCTGCCGCTGATGCGAAAGCAGTAGCCGCGAGAGCTCGGATAAGCTGCGGACGAGCTGCTGCTCCCAGCGGTCGAGGGACAGAAAGCCTTCCTCGTCCAGCGGAACGACGAACGGCGCGCTGTGCTCCTCTTCGCCGCGAACCCCGTCGCCCTCGAATAGCTCGGCCAGCCAGCGGCTGCGCACGACATTGTACTCGTGCCACCAATGCTCCAACTGCTCCATGTCGATATAATCAAGCTTGCGCACATCTGCGAACCACGCGGCGACCGCGCGGCGGATCTGCTCCTCGCTGCCGCTCTGCACCGAGAGCCGGATCGGTTCGGCGTAATCCGTAAAAGAAAGCTGCCGGCTGCTTGCCGTCGCCGCTGCGGGTCCGGCGATCAGCGTGCGCTTCTCCCGGATCAGCAGATTCCGTCTGCGAAGCACCTGCCTGGCTTCAAGATAAGCGGCCGTCAGCCCTTCGGGGAACGGATGCACCCGGCTGACGCCGGTATCGAAGCAGTTGCGGACCGTGTCCCGGATGCCTTCCCGAATGCGTTCGAGCAATGCTTGCGTCTGGTCCAGTCCGCCGTAGAGTAGCAGGATCGCTTCGCTGTCGCTGTTCCAGTACCGGTAGGCGATGCCTTGCCGGGGACCTCCAGACGCGCGCGCGGACAGCAGCTCGTTGCAGATGTTCGTGAGCGAGAAAAAGAGCAGCTCGTAATCGGCCATAAACCTATCCTTGAAGCTGAGGCTCATCGTATCCAGGCTCAAGATGGCGATCCGGCACTCTTTTACCGAAGGTCCGAGCCCGAACTCTGCGTCCAAGGCTTTGGCATGCTGGGAATAAAGCTTCGGCTCGGTCAGCAGGTTGGACAATATTTTGTCCCAATAGACCGGCTTGAGCTGATTCATCTCGATATTTCGCGCCTGCTGCAGGTGGCGTTCCGATTCTTCGCGCCGGATGGCGGATACCGCCTTCTCGACCGCGGCAGCCAATTGCTCGTGGTCGATGGGCTTTAAGATGTAGTCGACGCCGCCGTATTGAACCGCGTGCCGGACAAGCTCGAATTCGTCGTGTCCGCTGATGACGATCGTTTTGCCGGACGGGTATTGGCTTTGCAGCCATTCCATCAGCTCCATGCCGCTCTTGACGGGCATCATCATGTCCGTAAAGATAAGCTGCGGCCGATGCTCCTCGATTTGGCGGACGGCGTCCAGCCCGTCCTGGGCTTCCAGCACCTGATCGATGCCGAAGTCGCTCCATCGGACGAGCAGCTTGATCGCTTCCCGCACGTGCTTTTCATCATCGACGATGATGGCTTTCATAGCTCCCCGTTCTCCTTCATATGCATGGGCATAAGGATCGTTACCTTGACGCCGTAAGGCTTGTGATGCTCGATCCTCATGTCCGCTTCATGGTTGTAATAGAGCCGCAGACGCGATACCACATTGATCAGACCGATGCTGTCTTCTTCCTGCAGATGCTCGGACGGCGAACCGAGTCGCGCTTTCAGGCGCTGCAGTTCTTCCTCCGCCAT
The DNA here is from genome assembly GCF_000722545.1 of Paenibacillus tyrphae. Classification (GTDB taxonomy): domain Bacteria; phylum Bacillota; class Bacilli; order Paenibacillales; family NBRC-103111; genus Paenibacillus_G; species Paenibacillus_G tyrfis. The sequence goes on along the minus strand of NZ_JNVM01000018.1, from coordinate 94,799 downwards.
CCCTTTCCCGTTGTCCGCCACCGTCACTTCCATGCGTCCGTCTTCCGCCACGCTGCTTGCGATCAGCAATTTACCCGCATTTTGTCCCGAGTCGAAGCCGTGTTTAAAGTAGTTTTCCACAATCGGCTGCAGGATCATCTTGGGCACAGGGACCTGAAGGGTGTCTGCGTCAATGTCGTACTCCACGGTTAATTGATGTTCAAAACGCTGCATCTGCAGCTCCATATAGGAGCGGACATGCTTTACTTCGCTGTCAAACGGAACGATGGCAACGCTCGTATTCATGCTATAGCGCATCATCTTGGCAAGCGACGACAGAAGCGAATAAATCCGCGGCGCATCGTGCTGCAAGGCAAGCGTTCCAATCGATTGCAGCGAGTTATACAAGAAGTGCGGATTGATCTGCGCCTGCAGCGCCTTCAACTGATTCGTCTTGTTGGCCAGCTCCAGCTTGTACTCCTGCGTGATCAGGTTGTTGATCGTCTGCATCATGATGCGGAAGCGATTCGCGAGAATGCCGAACTCGTCGTTTCCTTTGACGTGAATATCGACCTGCATGTTGCCGGATTGAATTTTTCCGATATATCCGATCAGCTTTTTGATCGGCGCAGTAAAGCGGAACGAAATGTACAGCGTCGCAGAAATGACCACCACAAGGAATCCGATCAAAATGAGCGTATTGATTTCGGTCAGCTGTCTGGCGTTGCTGTACAGCCGGTCGTACGGAATCCGCTTGACGAGCGTCCATTCCATATAAGGCGTCGTCATGCGCTCGTACATTTGAATGCCCTTGAATTCGCTGCTGTCCGTTTCGAAGCTTCCGCTCGGTTCGGATAAGCTGAGCAGATGAGTCACCCACGGCTCGTCGATCCGGGTTCCGACCGGCCCAGGGCCGTATACAACGCGGCCTTGCTTGTCCAAGATATACAGCTGCTCTTCTCCCTTTTTATAAAGCTGCTCGCAGATGGAAGAGAGCATGTTTAGATTAAAATCAATCGATAAAATGCCGAAGTTTTTCATGGTCACGGCACTGACGACCTTCCGGTGCAGGCTGATCGCGGGAGCCGGAGGCACCGGGCCGAAGCCGCTCGTTCCGTACAGATGGCTCGGGTGCGTCGGCTCCAAAGTGACATCCTCCATTCGGCTGACAGGAGGTATGAATTTCGGCCCGCTCGTTTCGTTGCGGAAGATGTTCCCTTGCGTCCACAGGTACGATTTATCCGTATCGGCGATATACAAGTAGACTTGCTGAATATCCTTCACGGCGTTGGCGATGCTTTGCAGCCCCCGGACGATCTCGTTGCGGCTCGTGTAATCGGCGGCCCCGGCTTCGATCGCTTCATAAAAATCAATGTCGTTATACACCGAAAGCGAGGCCTGATTGATGCCGTTCAAATAATTGATAATGTTCGTCTTGCCTTGATAGATCAAGTTGGAATTCGTCTGGAGCGTTTCCCGGGTTATATTTTGCTTCGTAAAATAGTACGTCATGACGATGGAAGTGGAAATCGGCAGTATGGTGGCCGCAAGTAAAAACACAATCAGTTTATTCCGGATGCTGTTACGGATCATCGCGATTCCCTCCACGCAAATGTCGGCGCCATTATTGTACCAGTTGAGGTCAATAAATTCCACCTGATACGTCACCAGAATGCGTGTTCTTTGCTTTTTGGGGCTTATATACTGAGGGTATACTTTCAGCTTGGCCTGCGAATTGTAAGAAATAAAGGGGGAAAATCCATGAAAGCGAAACAGCGGCTATCCGGCATGTTCCAGCAAATCGTCTTTGTCGGCCCGGCCTTTCTGTTCTTCAGCCTCATTGTCCTTGTTCCGTTTGTCATGAGCATGTATTATTCGTTCACGGAATGGAACGGGGTCACGTCGAACGTCAAATGGATCGGCCTCGACAATTTTAAACAAATCCTAACGACGGATACAGATTTCCATAAAGCGTTCTGGTTTACGACGCGGTTCACTGTGACGAACGTCATTCTGGCGAACCTGCTCGGCTTCTCGCTGGCGCTGCTGCTATCTCAGGCGCTCAAAACGCGGAACGTGCTGCGGACGGTCTTCTTCCTGCCGAACGTCATCGGCGGGCTGCTGCTCGGGTTCATCTGGCAGTTTATTTTCATCAAAGGCTTCTCGACGATCGGCGAGCTGACCCAAATCGCCTTCTTCCAGCTCCCATGGCTCGGAGATTCCCCGACGGCATTCTGGGGCCTCATTATTGTCAGCGTATGGCAAACGGCCGGTTATTTGATGGTTATTTATATCGCCGGCTTGGCGAACGTGCCGAAGGAATTGACGGAAGCGGCGACCATCGACGGGGCCACCCGTTGGCAGGCGCTGCGCCACATTACGATTCCGATGATCATGCCTTCGGTTACCGTCTGCTTGTTCCTGACGATCTCCTGGGCGTTCAAAATGTACGATCTGAACGTATCCCTGACGCAGGGCGGACCGTTCAACTCGACGCAATCCGTGGCGCTCAATATTTATGAAGAAGCGTTCCGCAACAACCGCTACGGCTTAGGAACGGCGAAGGCCTTTATTTTCTTCATCGTGGTGGCGCTCATTACGCTCGTTCAAGTGTCCCTCACGAAGAAAAAGGAGGTTGAAGTATAATGGAAGCGTCCAAAAGCTATAATCTGCGCACCTTCGCCCTGGAGCTGTTGGCCATTGTGCTTGCCCTGCTTTTCCTCGTGCCGTTCTATTTCGTTATCGTCAACTCGATGAAATCGTTCGGCGACCTGCTGGTCAATTCGGCGAATCTGCCGAAATCGATCAACTTTGACAACTACGTCAAAGTATGGGGCATCATGAAATTTCCGAAAGTATTTACGAACTCGCTGATTATTACCGTTTTCAGCAACCTTGGGCTTGTGGTGATCGGCTCCATGGCCGCTTACCGGCTGGTGCGGTTCCCGTCGAAGTTCAATAATCTGCTGTTCCTCGCCTTTGTGGCGGCGATGGTTATCCCGTTCCAATCGATCATGATCCCGCTCGTCAAAGTGGCAAGCGAGGTCGGTTTGATGGACAGCAAGCTCGGACTGATTTTCTGTTACTTCGGCTTCGGGATTTCGATGACCGTATTCTTGTATCACGGCTTCGTCAAGGCTATTCCCCGGGAAATCGAGGAATCCGCGACCGTGGACGGCTGCACGCCCTACGGCGTGTTCTGGAAAATTATTTTTCCGCTGCTGAAGCCGATGAGCGTCACAATTATACTGCTCAACAGTTTGTGGATTTGGAACGACTTCCTGCTGCCGCTGCTCGTGCTGAACAGCCCGGATCTGCGGACGATTCCGCTGGCCACGTATTCGTTCTTCGGCCAATATACGAAGCAGTGGGATATGGCGCTTGCCGCGCTCGTACTCGGCGTCATTCCAATCGTTGCCTTCTTCTTGGCGATGCAGAGGTTTATTATCGAAGGGATTACGGCCGGATCGGTTAAAGGCTGACATAAAATGTCAATGTAAGCGGTTGTTCAAAATGTTCCACCTTTTCGTTCAATATAGTACGTGTTCGAAAGGTGGGGCATTTTATACAATACAATTGAAACGAACAGACAAACAGCAGTATGAAATAAGGGAGGTTACATCATGAAAATGAACAAAGTTGCGAGCGCCGGAATGGCAGCGGTTATGCTGATGTCGCTCATCGCGGGCTGCGCGAAAAAAGAAGAAGCTCCAAGCGGAACGAACGCCGGAGGCGGTGCGGCTGGAGGCAAAACCGTAACGCTGAAAATGTTCCAATTCAAGGTCGAAATTGCGGAACCGCTTGCCAAGCTGGCGGCCGAATACGAGAAGCAAAACCCGGGCGTCAAAATCCAAATTGATACGGTCGGCGGCGGTGCGGACTACGGCGCGGCGCTGATGGCGAAATTCAATTCCGGGGACAAACCGGACATTTTCAACAACGGCGGTTTCTCCGATTTGGACAAGTGGATCGAGCATTTGGAAGACCTGTCCGACCAGCCTTGGGTGAAAGATTTGGTGCCGGTCTCCAAAGAGCCGATGACCAAAGACGGCAAGCTGTACGGCCAGCCGCTTAACCTGGAAGGCTACGGCTTCCTGTATAACAAAGATTTGTTCGCCCAAGCCGGCATCACCGAGCTGCCGAAAACGTTGACGCAGCTTGAAGACGCGGCGAAGAAGCTGCAAGCCAAAGGCGTTACGCCGTTCGTGAACGGCTACGCCGAATGGTGGGTGCTCGGCAACCACTTCGTGAACCTGCCGTTCGCTTATCAGAAAGACCCGAACGCGTTCATCGACGGCCTGAACAAAGGTACGGCCAAAATTCCAGGCAACGCCGAGTTCGACAACTGGGTGAAGCTGTTCGATCTGCAGCTCCAATACGGCAACAAGAACCCGCTGCAAACCGACTATAAAACGCAGGTGACCGAGTTCGCAACCGGCAAAGCGGCGATGACGCAGCAGGGCAACTGGACGCAATTGCAGCTGACGCAAACGAACCCGAACCTGAAGGTCGGCTTCCTGCCGATGCCGATTTCCGACGATCCTGCAGCGAACGACAAGCTGCCGGTCGGCGTGCCGAATAACTGGGTCATCAATAAAAACTCCCCGAACAAAGAAGAAGCGAAAAAGTTCCTCAACTGGCTCGTGACTTCGGATATGGGCAAAAAGTACATGGTGGAAGAATTCAAGTTCATCCCGGCGTTCACCAACATTCAGGGCGACGAGAAAATTCTCGGACCTTTGGCTGCCGATCTGATGAAATACAGCAAAGAAAACAAAACGCTGAGCTGGAACTGGTTCAAATTCCCGGGCGGCGAAGCATCCAGCAAGAAGTTTGCTTCCACGATGCAGGCGTATGTCGCGAAGCAAAAAACGAAAGATCAAATGCTGACGGAATTCCAGCAAACTTGGGATAGCCTGAAGAAATAAGATGGTTAAAAAATCAAGGCATCTGCCCTGGCGGGCGGTGCCTTGATTTTTTTGTGCTTTAGCGGAAGGTCTGGCGCTATATTTCGGCGCGGTAATTATGGCCCAGGCGATCACCGAGCCCGAAGTAATGGCGGAAGTTGTAGATCAGCGGGTTCCAGCGGGAGGGATCGATATGATCACTGCCCGTCTTTTTCACGATGTCCGGGAGAGCGTGGATTTGCACCGCTTCGGTTTCGACGATGGCAAACATCGGCGCATAGTCCGGGAACGTAATCTTCTTGACGGCGCATTCGATTTGCAGCGGGCATTCCGCGATTCGCTGCGGTTTAACGGACAGCGAAGCAGCCGGCGTAAGTCCGGCGGCGGTGAATTTATCCGGCTCGTAGCGGTAGCCCATCTGCACTTTGTAGTCCGGCACCGGATGTTTTCCGGTGAGCGAGCCTAGCATTTCGACCTGCTGCCACATCGCGGCGTCGGGAACGTTGACGACCAGCTCCGGAGTCCGCTGCAGGTTATCGATGCCTTGGCCGCCGAAGCCCATGCCGAGCACCAGATATCGTCCGAGCGCCCAAGACGAGGAAAGGGGACTGATGTTGGTCGTACCGTTTTCGTTTAGCGTCGTGGCGAGGATGACAGGCATGCCATAGTATAAAATTTTTGGCTGAATGTTCAGATGACTTGCTTCCGTAGGGGATACTTTCGTGTTCATGCTTCATTACCTCCGATGGTTATCATAGTCCGATTAGGAAATTCAGGATAACTGCTCCTAACTCATTGTAATTCATGGACATTTCCATTATCATCGAAATGTGGAATGCAATGAAAAGGAGGACTACGATGAACCTGAATCGGAATGTATCATCTATCGCTTCGCTGATTAGCGACCCGTCCCGGGCGGCTATCCTGCTGCATCTGCTGGACGGCCGCTGCCATCCGGCCGGTGATTTGGCAGCCGCAGCGGGAATCACGCCGCAAACCGCCAGCTTCCATTTGGCCAAAATGGCGGAGCTCGGAATTGTGACGGTAGAAAAGCACGGTCGGCACCGGTACTACCGGATCGCGCAGGCGAGCGATGCGGAAATGATCGAGCAGCTGCTTTCGTTTACCGGGCCGGCGCCTGTCGTTTCGTTACGGCAATCGGACCAAATGAAAAAGCTGCGCCACGCCCGGATGTGCTACGACCATTTGGCAGGGGAAGCTGCGGTCCGCATCACGGAATCGCTGCAAAGGGCCGGGCATTTGCAGAAAGACAATCTGGAGCTTCACGTTACGGCTTCCGGCGAAACGTTTTTTGCGGATTTCGGCCTGGATTTGCCGCAGCTTCGCAAGAAGCGGCGGGCTTTCTCCCGCTGCTGCCTCGATTGGACGGAGCGCGAGCATCATTTGGCCGGCGCACTCGGATACGGGTTAACCGAGCGGATGTTTGCGATGGATTGGTTTCGCCGGGAGGAGCAAAGCCGGGCCGTGCGAATCACGCAGGAAGGAAAGCAAGGCATGGCAGAGCGATTTGGAATTCGGCTGGATTAAACCGGCGGCTGGTACAGCGGCGCATCCAACCGACAAGGGACGGGGAAAAGGCTAATAACGGGAGGTTGACCGGGGCCTCCTTCCGCTGCTGGCGAAAAATGACCGTATACGCTTGCAATCGCGCTTGATTGCGGTTTCACAAACGGTAGTCCCCGCTGATACAATGATCGTAAAATCGATGTAGAGCGAACGGAGGGCATGGGCGCCTCCTGTTTGCCGGGAGAGGCGGTCCAGGCTCGGATGGGGTTACGACTCGGAGAAGCAGTCAGGCATTGGGCGGAGTCGCGGAGGACGGCGGTGCCGGAAGAAAAGAGGCTGTCGGCCGAGGCCGTCGCTTCGCTCTTTATTCATTTTTGCTTTCAGTTCGGAGCTTCAATGTCGGGTGTCTTTTTGACGCTGTACTTGTGGCGGCTGACCCACAGCCTTGCAATTAACGGAGCATACTATGCGATTAACTACGCGGTGGCGCCGCTGGCATTCGCGCTCGGCGGCTGGATAATCAAGCGCAAGGACCGCATGGTCACGTACCGGCTGGGCATTGCGATGATTGCGCTGTTTTATTTGTCCGTTGTCTTCTCGGGGGAACTGGTGGCTAAATATTATGTGCTCTTTGCCGTACTGAACGGCATCGCGAGTTCGTTTTACTGGGTTGGCTATTTGACCTTGATGTATGACGTTACGACGGACCGGAACCGCATCCGTTTTCTCGCGATCAATATGATAACGTTTACGCTCGGCGGGCTGATCGGACCGGCCTTGGCCGGATTTCTCATTCGGCAATTCGAGAGCTTGCAGGGCTACACGATCGTTTTCGGTATCTCGTTTCTCATGTTTTTGCTGGCGGCGCTCGGCAGCTTCAAGATCCCGATGAAAGCTTCGCACCATAAAGCGTATTATCTGAAATATGTCGGCTTACTGATGCGCAAAAACCGGGATTGGACTTATTCGCTAATCGCCTTTTTGGTTATGGGGCTGTTTCAGGGACTGATGCTGTTTTTGCCGAATATTTTGCTTTTTCAGATCGTCGGCCGGGAGGATCTGGTCGGCTACCTTGGGGTACTGTACGCCAGTCTCGGCATCGGCACGGGGATGTTCATTTCCCGTTACGGCACCGAATCCAAGGCGAAGGCCTTTATGTTCATCTCTACCATAGGATTCGTAATCGGCACGGCGTTCATTTTGTGGAAACTGACGCTGGGCACCGTAATCGCATTTATGATCATTTATTCCATCTGCGCGCCGCTGCAGGGCAATACGATTACTTCGTACTATTACCGCCTCATCGGTGTGCTGCCGCTCAAGGGCCAGCTTCGCGTCGAGTCGGTCGTGATGCGCGAGACGTTCCTGAACGGAGGGCGTGTCGTGTCGATCGGCCTACTTGTTTGGCTTACAAGCGCCGCAGGCAGCGAGGTACTTCCCTGGGTGCTGGCCGCAGCGGCCGTGCTGCAAATCGGGCTAGTCTGGCTGCTAAGCCGCCGCGCGGATGAAGAGCCTCCTTTGGGTGAGACCCCGCCGGTGCGCGGTCCCGGCTCGGAGAGCGGCTCCCGCACCAGTATGAAAGCTTCCTCTTGATTGGAGAGGGAGCTTTGAGCTTGTTGAGAAAGTGGGTTTTACAAAAATAGAGATGCAAACGTAGGTGGGGTATCCACTGGAGAAGCGATAGCGGCCGCCTTTGTCTTCGGGAAATGTCCGCTGTTAAGCGGCTTCCAATCAAGATTTCCCGATGACAACAGCGGTCGGAAGTGGATACCCCACCCCCTCGTACACCTCCTCTATTACCTCAATTGAACGCTTTCTCAACACGCTCAGCTTCCTCTTGATTGAAGAGGGAGCTTTTTTCGTGCTGCTTAGGAAACGGATGGAATGGAATCTGGGACCGTGGGGGGATGCTAACGGTAACGAATAACGAAGGGGCGTATATCATGTACGATTGCATCGTCGTCGGAGGGGGCATCGCCGGCTTGCAGGCGGCCATTCAGCTTGGACGGTACCGGCATCGCGTGCTGGTGATCGACAAAGGGCGAGGACGCTCAACGCTGTGCCGCAGCTACCACAATGTGCTCGGTTGGCCTGATGGAGTATCCGGCCAAGAGCTCCGCCATCTCGGGCGGCAGCATGCCGAACGGCTCGGGGTGGAATTTCGCCGCGATGAGGCGGTGGCGGTTGCAAGGAACGGCCGAGGCTTTCAGATCGCGCTTGCCGACGGAGGCGGAGCCGTCCACACCGAGACGCTGCTCGCGGCAACCGGCGTATTGGACCGCTTCCCGCCTCTGCCCGGGCTGGAAGAACGCCTTGGAATCAGCGTGTACGTATGCCCCGACTGCGACGGCTACGAGGTCCGCGGGAAGCGGACCGTTGTGATGGGATCGGGCGATACGGGAGCGGGAATGGCGCTTGCCCTGCGCTATTGGACCGATCGGATTATTTACGTTAATCACGAACGGCAAGCGGTGGGCAGCGGGCATGCGGACAAGCTGATGGAAGCAGGCATACCACATGTTGAAGCGGAAATCGCCGAGGTGATCGGCGGGGCGGATGCCCGGTTCGACGGGGTACGCTTGTCGGATGGCCGGACGATTGAGGGAGAGCGCGGCTTTATCGCTTTTGGCGGCAACGAAGTGCACACCGGATGGACGGCGGCGCTTGGTATCGAGCGGCTGGAGAACCGTCATATCGTCACCGATCCGCGCACCAAGATGACGAACGTTCCCGGCGTCTGGGCGGCAGGAGATATCGGAGTGCATTCGGAGCAGGTCACGATCGCGATGGGCGAGGGCTCGCAGGCGGCGATCTGGATTCATAAAGAGCTTTTGAAGAGGAAAACGAATACCGCGGTCTTCGTTTAAGTCACACCGCATGTTAAAGGGACCAAAGCCACCTCCGTTAAGGGGATAGTTTTGGTCCTTTGCGTTTTGTTTCCCGATCATGAAGGAGATGTTAAGATTTGGGCGGCTCCAGCAGCCGCTTCCAGGCTTTCATCGATGCTTCTCCATTGACGAACAGCCGTTTCAGCTTGAGCGGGTCCTGATCGGACGAAGCCCACCCCTGATCGATGGTAAACGCATACCGGAACTTACTTTCTTTTAAAAGATTCAAGGTCGTTCGATTGGACTCGCCATACGGATAACAAAAAATATCGGCCGTCGTGCCGAGCTGTTCCTCGATCAGCCGCCTGGATTCGGTAATTTCATACGCTTGTTTCTTGGCATTCAGCTTCGGTAAGTTCGGGTGGCTCATACCGTGGGGCTGAATGTCCCAACCTGCCTCTTTCATCGCTATGACCTGCTCCCAATCCAAATAATAACCGTCGCCTACAAACCCCGGGACCATGAATAATGTCGCATGAAACTTTAACTTTTTGAGCAGCGGATAAGCGTGCTCGTAGTTGTCCGCATAGCCGTCGTCAAACGTGAGCAGGATCGGTTTTTCAGGCGGTTTTTCTTCGCCCTCGAGGATATCGGTGAATTGCTGAAGCGTGAGCGTCGTGTAGCCTTCGTCAGCCAAGTAGCGCATCTGCTCCTCGAATTTGTCCGGGGCGATGGTCGCCCGGTTGCCTGGATCGACGGTAATGCTGTGGTAGTTGAGCACGGGGATGCGAATGGAAGAAGCGGCTTGCGCGGGCGATGATAGGGCAGGGGCAAAAAGTGATAACATGCATGCAAGCATAGCAAGACTGAACGCGAAGAGAGCCCGAACGAACGGTTTCATAGCGCACGTCCTTTCTGCACGGTAGTCTATCACTCTATACATACCCGCTGCCCGAACGATTTATGCATTTTGCAGGACAGGCACTTGCGGAGCTTCTGCGGTATCCGACTCCGCGGTCGGTAAGTAAGCCTCGACGACATGAGCAAAAGTTTGAAGCTCCGCTTCTCCCTGCGGGGTGAGCTTGTATACGCCGCGGGCGACGCGTTCGAACCACAGGTATACGTTTTTCTGAAGCATGCCTGCGGCTTGGGCATTGCCTGTCAGGTCGCGCAACTGTTTGGGGCTCATGGGGCCGTGGATGCGCAGCAGCGCCGCGAGATGAAGCGACTTTTCGCGGTAAGCGGTGACGAGCTTTCGCTTGGTGCTGCCGCCGACGTTATAATCGGCACGGCGTTCTTGAAACTCCCGCATTAGCTTACCGGCCGCATATTTGTTATGCCTGGGCATTTTGAGCGGCATCGCGAGTCCGGACCCATCCGGCGGATGACATTCGACCTCGACCCGCGGCTTGCGCGTTTTATAGAACTGCACGGCGATCATGCCGAGGCCGAGCATGCCGCACAGTCTGCGGAGTTCCGGCCAGGTAGCGCCGTGCGGCGCACGTCCTTTGGCCGGCCGCTCGAAAGCGACGTATACAAGACGGCTGATCCGCAGACGATCGATCGCTTGCAGCAGGAGCGGGATCGAGAAGCTTTTTTTCAATTCGACGATGACCGGAGGCTCCTCTCCGCGGATGGCGACCAGATCGCAATGACGTACCTCGCCGCGCACCGTGTAACCGAGCTGCTCCAAGTAGGCTTTAACGGGGGCGTACAGCTCCGTTTCACTTTTGATAGCCAAGGGGCCGCGCCTCCTTTTTTGCTTGGGTTGATATGGTAGGGTTATTATACCATACCTTGGGAGGGGAGAACGTTGAAAAGAGAAGGGCGTTTTGATACGAAAAAGTAAATTGTTATAGTGCGAAAGTCTAATAAAATGGTACTATTTTGTCGATATATACAGGAGAAAATTACTAGATTTTTTGTATTGAATGGATTATGCGTATTTCATTTCAAAAAATAAAAGAAACAAGGTGAGCATGTTGACTCGAGAAAATCATCACCAGAAGCTTTTAAGAATATTGCAAGCCACCATGGTTTTATACCCTCAGTTTGCTCCGTATGTCAATGCAGGCTCTATCGAGCTCATGGGGAGTGAAAAGAGAGTAGTAAAAGAAGAGTCAGTATATGACAGCATGGAAAAGTATCATTATCCTGTTTACAATCCAAATATTTCCTATCAACTAAATAAAATTATATTGAGCGAGTTATCCGGCCCACCATTGGTATTGCCGAGTGGCGGTATGATCTATACGACGTGGGACCCGACAACGAAGCGGTTTGTGAATAACGATGCGGATGCGGGAGCGTACTTCACGGATAATGACCCGTTGACGTACTCGATCGTGAGACAGCCGCAGGGGTTCTCGGCGAGTATTTTGAGCGGCAGCTTAGTGCATTTGAGCGGAAATCCGCAGTTGACTAGCGATTCGTTTACGGTGAGGGCGACAGACCCGAGCGGGCTGTATGCGGAATTGACGGAGGTGTTGAACTTCGCGCCGCAAGCCTGGTGGAGCCACAGCCTGGTGACCTACGATCCGAACAGCGGGGCGTTCGTCACCAGCGCCATCGATCTGGGAAGTAGATTCTACGACGCGAACAGGGATGAACTGAAGTATTCGATGGTAGAAGTGCCATCGGTAAGCAGCGGGATGACGGCGAACCTTAGCGGCAGCATGCTGTATTTGGGCGGCACGCCGACGTCGCCGGCGACGTTCCGGGTGAAGGCGACGGATACGCACGGAGCATCTGCGGAAGAAAGCTTTAGCTTAAATTTCGCACCGAAGGCATTGTCGCAACCTGCGGTTTCATTGTCCGGCGCACTGACGCAGGTTGACTTGAGAAACTACTTTAGCGACGCGGATCAGGACGAGCTGACGTTCTACTATGGCTGGACGTATCCGTGGTCGAGCACGCTGAGCGCGTCGGTAAGCGGGACGATGCTGCTACTGTCGGGGATGGCGCAGGAGCCAAGCTATGTGATCGTGCAGGCAACGGACGGACACGGCACGTACGTGAACAATACGGTGAGCGTACTGCAGACGAATGGTATCCCGCAAGTGCTGCCGAGCGGCGGCATCGTGCATACGACGTGGGACCCAACGGCGAAGCGGTTTGTGAATAACGATGTGAACGTAGGGGCGTATTTCTCAGATACGGACCCATTGACGTACTCAATTGTAAGACAGCCGCAAGGGTTCTCGGCGAGTATTTTGAACGGCAGCTTAGTGCATTTGAGTGGAAATCCGCAGTTGACTAGCGATTCGTTTACGGTACGGGCGATGGATTCGACCGGGTTGTACGCGGATCTGACAGAAATACTGAACTTTGCGCCCCAAAGCTGGTCAAGTCACAATCTGGTGACGTACGACCCGAACAGAGGTGCGTTCGTAACCAGCGCCATCGATCTGGGAAGTATATTTTATGATGCGAACGGGGATTGGCTGGACTATTCGATGGTTCAGGCGCCATCAGTGAGCAGCGGGATGATGGCGAGTCTCAGCGGCAGCATGCTGTATCTGGGCGGTACGCCAACGTCACCGGCGACGTTCAGGGTGAAGGCGACCGATACGCACGGAGCATCTGTGGAAGGAAGCTTCGGACTGAATTTTGCGCCCAAAGCGTTGAACCAGCCGGCGGTTTCTTTATCCGGTGCGCTAACTCAGGTCGACCTGAGAAACTACTTTAGCGACGCAGATCAGGACGAGCTGACGTTCTATTACGGCGGGGTATATCCGTGGTCGAGCTCGCTGAGCGCCACGATAAGCGGTTCGATGCTGCTACTTTCGGGGATGGCGAAGGAGCCATCCTACGTGACCGTGTATGCTACGGATGGGCACTACATGTCTATAGTCAATACGGTGAATGTGCAACAAACCGGTGGAATCCCGCAAGTGCTGCCGAGCGGCGGCATGGTGTACACGACATGGGATCCGACGGGGCAACGATTTGTGAACAACGATGCGGATGTGGGAGCATATTTCTCGGATAATGATCCGCTAACGTACTCGATCGTGAGGCAGCCGCAAGGGTTCTCGGCGAGCATCGTGAGCGGCAGTCTGATGCATTTAAGTGGAAATCCGACGCAGCCGTACGATTCGTTTACGGTGAGGGCGACTGATCCGAGCGGGCTGTACGCGGATTTGACGGAAGTACTGAACTTTGCGCCGCAAAGCTTGTCGAGTCACAATCTGGTGACGTACGACCCGAACAGCGGAGCATTCACGTCCAGCACCATCGAGTTAGGAAACATATTTTATGATGCGAACGGGGATAGACTGAGCTACGCGATAACCCAAGCACCGTCTGCAAGCAGCGGAATGTCGGTGAGCCTCAGCGGCAGCGTGCTGTATGTGGGCGGTACGCCGACGACGCCGACGACATTCCGGGTGAAAGCAACTGATACGCACGAAGCATCAGCGGAAGAAAGCTTTAGCTTAAACTTTGCGCCCAAGGCTTTGTCGCAACCTACGGTATCTTTGTCCGGCGCACTGACGCAAGTTGACCTGAGAAACTATTTTAACGATGCGGATCACGACGAGCTCACGTTCTACTACGGTTGGAAATACCCGTGGTCGAGCACGCTAAGCGCATCGGTAAGCGGAACGATGCTGCTGCTGTCGGGGATGGCGCAGGAATCGGGATACGTAATCGTGCATGCGACAGATGGTCACGGCACGTATGTATCCAATACGGTGAGCATAGGAAGCAGCAGCCAAAACATGCCTCCTCAAGCATTGTCGCAGCCAGCCGTTTCTTTAACGGGCGGATTGACGCAAATTGACTTAAGAAACTACTTTATCGATGCAAATCAGGACGTATTGACGTATGTTTACGGCTCGACGTATCCGTGGTCGAACACGCTCAGCGCTTCGATAAGCGGAACGCTGCTGCTGTTGTCAGGGACGGCTCAGGAACCGACCCACATCGTCATTCACGCAACGGATGGATATAGCGGATATGTAACCAATACAGTAACAATCAACGGTCAACATTAGATTTTTATAATGAACGAAATCGGCCAATCGGACGGTTGGCCGATAATTTTGAAATAGAAAGGTCGGTTCTATGCATCCGCGTCATGAAATGATAACTCATTTGTTAAGACAACAACGATATCAAGAAGCGGAAGCCCACGCCGTTGAACACGTCCGATTATTCCCCATAGATGGGCAGGGGTGGGTTCTGCTGGGAGAGGCGTTATTGCATCAACAGAACGGTAAAATGGCGCGTCTTATGTTTGAGCGGGCGCATCTTTTGGACCCCGAAGCAACTTGGATGCCATCAGCGTATCGAGAACTGGAGAAAACCCCTGCCGGTGCGCCAAGGCAGGATATCGTCGATTTGCTGCAAACAAAACCGGTTAGCGTATCGGCAGCTATTATTGTCAAAAATGAAGAGCGCTGCATTAAACGTTGCCTTGATAGCATCATCGGGGTATTTGACGAGATCGTTGTTGTAGATTCCGGTTCAACAGATAAAACGTTGTCGATCCTAACGGATTACCCAATCGTGAAAATTCATCAAACGGTATGGAACGATAGTTTTTCGCAATTGCGTAATGAAGCACTGGCCCTCGTCACCTCGGATTGGGTGTTTTGGCTGGATGCGGACGAGTGGCTTCATCCCGAAGATCAGGCAAATATTCGAACGGCGGCGGCGCTTTACTCTGGTTTAGGTCATATTATCCCGGTGCTTCATGTCGGATTGATCAACCAAGTGAAGGGTACAGAGGTATGCGACTATTCCGTACCCCGTTTATTCCCGGCTGGGCGGGGACTTTATTATAGCGGCCGAATTCATGAACAAATCGCTACGCAGGAAGAAGGAATATTTACTTCCAACGTACTCCATAAACCGACCAAAATCAGAGTGTTCCATGACGGCTATGAAGCCTTTGTTAAAGAGGATAAAGATAAGTTTAACCGTAATATTCATCTCCTTCGTCTGATGACCCAAGAAGAGCCCGGAAACTCGGGGTGGTGGTATTTTTTGGGAAGAGAGACGATGTCCATGGGTGATTATGACAGCGCATTGGACTATTTGAGAAAATCCGAGGAGTATGCTCGGGCCAATCCCAAATTTGGCCGAATGCCTGAAGTTTATATGCTGATGACCCGGATATTGGCATCGCGCAACGAATGGGAGCAGGCTGAGGAATGCTGCCGCAAGGCGCTGAAGCTCCATTCTGATTTTCCCGATGCCCGTTACGCGCTCGCGGAGATACAGATGAGAAAAGCCCGCTTGCTGCTTCAAGAGGCCGAAGGACACATAGGAGCAGCTGTGGAAGGCTTTGGAACTTACCGGGGGACTGTAACTGCGGACCGCGATATTCTTGCATGGAAAGCCGATGTCCTAAAGGCCGATTTATTAGTTCATTCCGGGAAATTAGCAGAAGCGGGGTTAATGTTGAAAAAAGTAAGGCAAAGCCATCCCCAAATCTCGGTCCTGTCCAATAAATTAGCATTCTTTGATCTACAGCGAAGATTGCTTGATCAATACAACCAGGAAAGATGAAAACAGACGGAGGCGAGCATTCATGTTTTTGAGCAAAAGGATCATTACTCAAGTGCTCCTGATTTTGTCCCTGGCGATTGCTTTACCCGTTTCGGCTTTTGCGGATACAGCGCCGAATAGCAGTGCAGCCAAGACGACTGTAAGTGGGGGGGTGACGGACCGCAGTGGGAAGCCGATACCGAATGCAGCCGTGGTTGCTTTGGATAGCCGCGGCCAAACGGTTGCGCAGGATATCACCAAACCGGATGGCAATTACCGTCTGAACATGGTACCCGGAACGTATACGATTGAAGCCATTTACGAAACCGAGGGTTCCAACAGTTCCGTTACTGTCGGCTCGGATCAAACCAAGAATGCTAACTTTTCCTTGAATACGCTGCTGCTTAGCGGTGTTGTTGCGATAATCGGCTCCAACGGTCCGCTGCCTTCCGGCACAAAAGTGAGACTGATCGACGAGAATACAGGCTTTATGTATAATGAGGCTTCCGTTTCGCCGGACGGAGCTTTTGCGGTCCCGATCAATGAAGGCTCCTATACCGTGGCGGCATATTCGTCTCAAGACGAATCGTATTACGGCTCCGTATCGGGCCTTACAACGGATTCGTCGAAGTCTCCACTTACGATCAATCTTAATCCGGCCAGCAAAGTCAACGGTACGATTCAATCCGCATCCGGATTAAAAACAAAGTTCAAAGTAAAAGCCCTTAATCAACAGGGAAAGATATTGAACGAAACACGGGCAGATGAGAACGGTCACTATATGCTTGCGGTTCCTACAGGCCGAATAACCATCGTTGCAGCCGCAGAAAATGAAAAAGGCATACAAGCCAGCGCTGAAGCGACCATTGTGCCTGGCTCAACTACAATGAATCTGACGGTTATGAATTCCGGTTTGAAGGTGAGTCTGGCCAATGCGCCAACGAATTCCATTGGTCGTGTCCGCGTTTTTGATTTGTTAGGCAAAGCCTATGCTCCGGATGTCGAACCTTCCACACCCAACGGTACTTATGCATTTTTATTGCCGCCGGGGACTTATATTGTGAAAGCTAGCGCAGGGGCATACGCCGGTATTAGTCAGCCCGTAACTCTTGCATCCGGCAAAAATGAGTCTGTGGCGATTACGTTGGAGAATGCAGGTACGTTATCGGGTAAAGTATCTTATCCCAATAGCCGACCGCAAACAAGCTTTGAGGACATTTCCATTACCGTGCAAGATAAAAACGGGCAAGTTGTTGATAAGCTGGCACCGCTTCAAGATGGCAGCTATGAGACCGTTTTGCCTGTAGGAAATTATCGAGTTTCTGCGGCAGCAGGTGATTCAATCGCGGTAAAAGATAACTTGAATATTCCGGAAGGGCAGATTGGCACGTATGATCCGACGATAAATCCGACAGAAATCGCCGGTAAAGTGACCGAAGCGGACGGAACGATGATACGATATGCGACAATCGTTGCTTTGTCTCAGGACGGTAGCTCCTATTCTTTCACCACATCGAAGGAAGACGGGACATACTCGTTAAAGGTTCCGCCCGGAAACTATACATTAAAAACAATGCATTACCATAAAGTGGCGCTAAATAAAAATATTAGCGTCTCCCGAGGCTCAAGCGTTACGGTAAATCCGGTGTTAGGCGCGGCCGGCATATTCAATGGGTATATATCCAACGGGAAAACAAACGTAGGCGGAGCTTCGGCTATCGTACTCGATCAGACTCAGACGCCTGTCGATCGTATCGCCACTCACGCGGATACAGGTTTCTTTTCCTTGATGCTTCCGGCCGGCCAATATACCGTTGATAGTAAATCTTTTGACGGTAATCAGACACCGACTGCGATTACCGTTGCCGCGGAGCAAACGTTACATCAGAATTTGACAACGCAAACCGGTAAAATTGGTGGTACCATCTTCGCTGCCGATGGCAAAACGCCACTGGGTGGGGTAATCGTCCGCGCGAGTAATGAAGCTTATTCCAATTATACGAAAACAAACGGCGACGGCACGTTTGCCTTGTTTGTTACTGCCGGAACTTATACGTTGACAGCGGAGAAAAGCAATTTGGGAAGCATCACGAAAAACGTAGCCGTCAGTAAGGAAAAGGATGCATTCGTCCAAGCTTCATTGCAAACAAACGGCGTTGTGACGGGGAGAATTACGAACGGGTCTAACCCTGCAGCACAAGCATGGGTTAAAGTCTATGATTCTGCGGACAGCATGCTGCTTGAGAAAATACAAACAGGGCAGGACGGAGCCTTTTCCGTTACGTTGCCTGCCGGAAATTACGTCTTCAGAGCTGAGTCGGCCAGATTTGTTTCTGCCGAAACTCGCGTAACGGCATTGGCCGACAAGATCGTGGTTAACGATATGACGATTTATGCCTCAAGCGGCAAATCGACGGATAGTGGTTCGTCAAGCTCTAGCCAAGCTACCTCCGGATCTGCAGGTGGACTGCAACCAACTTCGAAACCGAACGCGTCAGAAGTCGTTCTGGATCCAAGCAAAGACGGAATGATTGTCAAAGAAACTAATAGCTTAGGACAAACAGTAACCAAAATAACGTTAGACAAGGACAAATTAGCCGCAGCTTTGCAAACGGCCAGCTCGGTAATCGTTCAAATCGATCGTGCCGACGAATTGACTAAAGTCGAGCTTCCGGCGGAGTCATTCCAAAATCCAGACAAAGATCAAGCCGGCGTCTTGATCACGTTACGTACAGATACAATGGAATATAAGCTGCCGGTTCACGTATTACGTACTTGGATCCAGTCCTTGACAACAATGCAAAACATCAAGATTACCGTAGCTATCGAGAAGCTGCCGTCAAGTATGAACGAGAAGATTATCAAGACGAATCAACTAATCGGCACACTGCTTCCCAACCCTCTGGATTTCAAAATTACGGCCGAAGGCAGCAACGGTTTATCGCAGGAACTAGTGAATTTCGGGGCTTATGTGGAGCGTAAAGTAATTGTTCCTGGCGCCATTCTCAACAGAGACCATGTTACAGCCGTTACGATTGATCCGGTTACCCATGAAGCGACCTTTATTCCTTCTTCTATTGAAAAAGGAGAGAATGCTTCTACAGTTAAAATTTTTTCGACCCATAATAGCATTTATACCGTAGTTACGTCCAATCATACCTTTGCCGACATTGCCGGACACTGGGCGGAATCGGATATCCAGCAACTGGCGTCGAAATTTATTGTAAAGGGTATGACCGACAAGCTCTACGAGCCCGATAAAAAAATCACGCGTGCGGAATTTACTTCGCTGCTTGTCCGTTCGTTAGGCCTGCTGGAAGATCCAAACTATGTAACCTTTAATGACATTCAGCCAAAAGATTGGTACGCCGGATCGGTCGGTACCGCAGTAAAAGCGGGTCTTGTGAACGGATTTGAGAACGGGACGTTTGAACCGAACGGCATCATTACCCGCGAACAGATGGCTGTTATGATTAACAGAGCGTTTAATGCAGCAGGAAGCGATCCGTCCTCCAAAGAAGCTGACATGCGGATAGACAAATTCAAGGATCGCGGAGCCATTAGCGAGTGGTCGGCTGCTTCCGTTGAACAAGCCGTTCGAACGGGGATCATCGAAGGAATGACCGATACGACGTTCGAGCCTTCTTTGAATTCGACGCGGGCTCAAGTCGCAACGGTGCTTAAGCGATTTTTGCAATACGTAAAATTCACCAACTAAAGATGTGCCGAGCACTAATCAATATTTGTCGGGTAAAGCGTCCCTAACTTGGAGTTGGGGACGTTTTTTACCGAGAATGATCGATCAGCCTTATTGTTTACCGTTTTGTGATTTTGAACTCGCACCGCAGTTTTGAGCTAAAACGCTTGCAGTGCGGCGGACATTTGTGTAACAATACATGGTAAAGTGTTCAGGGATGGAGATCGGGGGCTTTATGGAACAAGAGAAGCTAAAGAAAATGATCGAGGCCGCCAAGCTTTACTATTTGCTGGATTATAGCCAACAGGATATCGCGAACAAGCTGGAGGTTTCCCGGCCGACCGTCTCTCGTCTGCTGCAGCAGGCGAAAGAGGAAGGAATCGTCGAGATTCGCATCTCGGACCCGACCGAGGACCGTAAAATCCTGAGCGAGCAGTTGGAAGAGAAGTTCGGGCTGAAGCGGGCGCTGGTCGCGTCCATCCCGTTGTTCGAGGATCATGTGATCAAGCAGTATTTGGGCAAGCTGACGGCGGACTATTTGAGGGAAATCGTCCAAGACGGCGACATTATCGGCACCATCTGGGGAACGACCATCTATCAGGTGGCGACGCATCTGGAGCACAAAGCGCTGAAGGATGTCCGAATCGTCCAACTGAAGGGCGGCGTCAGCCATTCCGAGAAGAAGACGTACGCCTCGGAAACGCTTCATTTGTTCGGGATGGCGTTCGATGCAACGCCTTACCAGCTGCCGCTGCCAGCCATCGTCGACCACGTAGTGGTGAAACAGGCGATTGAGGCGGACCGCCACATCCGGAAGCTGCTTGACATGGGGAAGCAGGCGAATATCGCTTTGTTCACGGTTGGCGTGCCCCGGACGGATTCGCTGCTGTTCCAGCTCGGCTATTTCACGGAGCAAGATATGCAGCTGATCGCCGATCATGCGGTAGGGGATATCGCTTCCCGATTCTTCGATAAAAACGGCGCCATTTGCAACGAGACGCTGAATGCCCGTACGATCGGGATCGAGCTGCACGAGCTAAAGACAAAAGACCAATCGATCCTCATCGCAGGCGGGTTGAAAAAGATCGAAGGCATCCGCGGCGCGTTGAAAGCGCAGTATGCGAATGTGCTGGTAACGGACCAGTATACGGCCAAAATATTATTGGAGCAAGAAGGATAACGCAATTATCGGATTCGGCATCCTGTTAAAAGAGTAAGGAACCATCCAGGCGCAAGCTTGAATGGTTTCTTTTTTTATCTAATCGAAGAACGAATGTGAATGATTGACTATACAAATGATCGGAAAATCAGGGGTTTGAAACCGGAATCAAGAAGGTGAACCATAGGAAACGCAACTTATTCCACAAATTGTTCAAAATTGCTTTGTTGGAAAGAACAAAAGTTCAATAATATATTTACATTTGTTCAATCGCTTGTTATAGTTACATTGTAACGAAGCCGCTTCGAAACAATATCCTATTTAAAGCACATAAAAACTTCATGGCGAAGGAAATGCTAAAATGACAGCATCGTACAGACCCGTTATTTAATCTTCGTGTTCGATGTTGAAGCTTTTTTGCATTCGTTGCTAACGCTTTCAATCGACAGTTCACTTCTCTATTACGTATCAAATTAGACGAGGCTGGAGGAATTCCGATGAAATTTTTATTCGTAGTAGCCGGATTGCTGCTGGTGTTTGCGGTGGGGTATTTGTTCAGCAACAACCGGAAAGGAATCCGCAGCAGACCGATTCTGGCTATGCTCGTTACGCAAATTGTGCTGAGCTTTATCATATTGAATACGAAGATCGGTCTGGAGCTGATCACGTTCGTCTCCCGATTGTTCAGCAAGCTGATGGAATTCGGGGTAGGCGGCGTCAACTTCGTATTCGGCGGCTTGGAAAATCAGGGCGCTTCGACCTTTTTTATCAACGTGCTGCTGCCAATCATATTTATCTCGATTCTGATCGGCATCCTAAACTATGTGAAGGTGCTGCCGTTCGTCATCAAATATGTGGGGCTGGCGCTCAGCAAATTGAACGGCATGGGCCGGCTGGAAAACTATGTGGCGGTTTCCGCCGCGCTACTCGGCCAGTCGGAAGTGTTCCTGACGACGAAGAAGCAGCTTAGCCAGGTCACGAAGCAGCGGCTGTATACGCTTTGTACATCGGCGATGAGCGCGGTCAGCATTTCGATCGTCGGAGCCTACATGACGATGCTTGAACCGAAGTACGTCGTGGTCGCCATCGTGCTGAACATTTTCTCAGCGCTGATTATCGCTAACATTATTAACCCGTATAAGCTCGATCCGGAGGAAGAAGAGGCGACGGTTGTGGCCGATGAGGAGCATCATCCGAAGGAATCGTTCTTCCAGATGATCAGCGAAAGCATTATGGACGGCTTCAAAGTGGCGATTATCGTGGGCGCGATGCTCATCGGTTTTATCGCTTTGATGAATATGATCAACTACGTATTCGAGCTGATCTTCCACATTTCGTTCCAATCCGTGCTCGGCTATATTTTCGCACCGGTCGCGTTCCTGATGGGCATTCCATGGAGCGAAGCCGTGCAGGCGGGAGGCATCATGGCGACGAAGCTTGTGACCAACGAATTCGTTGCGATGCTCAGCTTCAAAGACATTGCTTCAGGCTTATCGCCCCGTACGGTCGGGATCGTCTCGGTATTCCTGGTTAGCTTTGCGAACTTCAGCTCTATCGGCATTATTACCGGCGCGGTGAAAGCGCTGAACGACAAACGGGGAGACGAGGCTGCGCAGTTCGGTTTGAAGCTGCTGCTCGGCTCGACGCTGGCCTCGATTTTGTCGGCCACGCTCATCGGGCTGTTCCTATAAATATTCGATTACTATACTAAACACGGGGAGACGAGAAACATGAGAATGGTTGATTTGATTGCCCGCAAGCGTGACGGTCACGAGCTTAGCAAGACGGAAATTGATTTCATCGTGCAAGGCTATACGAACGGAACGATCCCGGATTACCAGATGTCCTCGTTTCTGATGGCGGCCTTCTTCCGCGGCATGACCCCGATAGAGACGGCGAATATGACGATGGCTATGGTGGCGTCGGGAGATACAATCGATCTGTCCGCTATCGAAGGCGTCAAGGTGGACAAGCACAGCACCGGAGGCGTCGGCGATACGACGACGATCGTTCTTGCGCCGCTCGTTGCCGCAGTCGGCGTTCCCGTAGCGAAGCTGTCCGGGCGCGGACTCGGCCATACCGGGGGCACGGTGGACAAGTTCGAAGCGATTCCGGGATTCCAGGCCGAAATCAGCAGCGAACAGTTTATTAAGCAAGTGAACGAAGTGAAAGTTGCGGTGACTGGGCCGACCGGAAACCTGACCCCGGCGGATAAAAAGATTTACGCGCTTCGCGATGTGACCGGGACGGTCAATTCGATCCCGCTGATGGCCAGCTCGATCATGAGTAAAAAGATCGCTTCCGGTTCCGACGCTATCGTGCTGGACGTCAAGGTAGGCGCCGGTGCGTTCATGAAAGACCTGGACAGCGCCAAGGCGCTGGCGAAGGCGATGGTGGACATCGGCAACAACGTGGGACGCAATACGATGGCGGTCATTTCCGATATGAATCAGCCGCTCGGCTTTGCGATCGGCAATGCGCTCGAAGTGAAGGAAGCGATCGATACGCTGCGCGGGGAAGGTCCCGAAGATTTGCACGAACTATGCTTGACGCTTGGCAGTCATATGGTATATTTGGCAAAGCAGGCTTCCAGCGTGAGCGAAGCGCGGAGCAAGCTGGAGGAAGCGATTTCCAGCGGGCGGGCTTTGGAGACGTTTAAAGCGTTCATTGCCGCGCAGGGCGGAGACGCGTCGATCGTAGACGACCCGTCCAAGCTGCCGGCTGCCGCATACCGGATCGAGGTGAAGGCGAAGGAAGCGGGCTATGTCTCGGAGATCGTTGCCGACAGCATCGGCACCGCGGCGATGATCTTGGGCGCGGGACGCGCAACGAAGGAATCCGAGATCGATCTAAGCGTCGGCCTGATGCTGCACAAAAAAATCGGTGACGAAGTGAAGCCCGGGGATACGCTTGTTACCATTCACAGCAATCGCGAAACGGTAGATGACGTGATTGAGAGCATCTACGAATCGTACACCATCGCCTCTGGCAAGGTGGAACATCCGGTTCTGGTGCACGCGGAAATTCATTAAACTTAGTTTCGAGGGTTGAAAAACGAACGGAGGAGTAAGCAGATGACAACGAACGAAATCGCTCGATTGATCGACCATACCTTATTAAAAGCCGATGCTAGCCGTGAGGCGGTGATCCGGTTGGCGGAGGAAGCGAAGCAATACCGTTTCGCCTCGGTGTGCGTCAATCCGGCACAGGTGAAGACAGCTTATGAAGTGCTGAAGGACACGCCCGACGTGAAGGTGTGCACAGTCATCGGCTTTCCGCTGGGGGCGACCATGCCGGAAGTGAAGGCGTTCGAAGTCCGGGAAGCTATCGCTGCCGGAGCGACGGAAGTCGACATGGTGATCAATATCGGAGCGCTTAAGGATAAGCAGGACGATCTGGTGGAACAGGACATCCGGGCTGTTGTGGAAGCAGCCAAAGGCAAGGCGCTGACAAAGGTCATCATCGAAACCTGCCTCTTGACCGACGAAGAGAAGGTGCGGGCCTGCCGTTTGGCGGTGAAGGCCGGCACGGATTTTGTGAAAACGTCGACGGGCTTTTCGACCGGCGGAGCTACGGCAGAGGATATCGCGCTGATGCGCAAAACGGTAGGTCCTGACATCGGAGTGAAGGCGTCCGGCGGCGTGCGCAGCCTGGAGGATGTCCAGGCGATGATTAAAGCGGGAGCTACCCGGATCGGCTCCAGCTCCGGTGTATCGATCGTCAAAGGCGAGCAGTCTAGCAGCGCGTACTAATTTGTAACCCGAACGAGGCGCTCCGGAAAAGGGTCCGCGACGCGACATTTATTTAGACTTCAAGGACCTTCTATTATGGGAGGTCCTTAAAGTTGTTGAGAAAGTGGGCTTTTACAAAAATAGAGATGCAAACGGAGGTGGGGTATCCACTGGAGAAGCGATAGCGGCCGCCTTTGTCTTCGGGAAATGTCCGCTAACAAGCGGCTTCCAATCAAATTTCCCGAGGACAACAGCGGTCGGAAGTGGATACCCCGCCCCATCGTAACCTCTATTATCTCAATTGACCACTTTCTTAACAAACTCAGGCCTTCCTTACGGGAGGTCCCTTTTAACATGTGGCCCGGTTGCCTGAGGCCGGCGGATTTGCGATAATGCCTATAGGACATGAATGAGATAGAGAGGTGTTTGAATGGAGAGCAAGAAGAAGATCTTCGCTTTTTTGGGATCGTATGCGGATGCAGCCGACCCGGGCTTGTACGCCTGCAGGTTCGATCCCGATACCGGAAGTCTCGAGCTGACCGATCAAACGGCCGGGCTGCAGAATCCGACGTTTCTGGATGTGAATGTTGAAGGCTTGAAGCTATATGCCATAACGGAAGGAACCGATTCCGAAGGCAAGCGCTGCGGGGCTGCCGCGGTATACGGATTCGATCCCGAAACCGGCAAGCTGTCGCTGCTCGGCAAAGAACTGACGGTGCCGGCGACGACGTGTCATATTACTTTGGACCGCACCCATACATACATCATGGTCGCAAGCTACCACGGCGGCATGATCGGGCTGTCCCCGCTGCTGGAGGACGGACGCATAGGCAAGACCGCGGACATCCGCCGGCACGAAGGCTCCAGCGTCCTGCCCGTGCAAAATCAGGCGCGCGCGCATTCCGTATTCGTCGACCGTTCCAACCGCTACGCCGTCGTCTGCGATCTGGGGCTGGATCGCGTCTTTACTTACAAACTCGACGTCGCTGCCGGACAACTGCTTCCTCATGACGAAGTTCGGGTAGCGCCCGGGTCGGGACCGCGGCACTTTGTTTTTCATCCGTCACTGCCTTACGGCTATGTTATCAACGAGCTGAGTTCAACGATCACGGCATTCTCCTACGATCCGGAGAACGGTAAGCTTGGCGAAATACAAACCGTCTCGACGCTGCCTGCTTCATATGAAGGGGATAATGCGTGCGCCGATATTCACATCTCGCCGGACGGCAAATTTCTGTACGGCTCCAATCGCGGATATGACAGCATCGCGGTGTATGCCATCGACTCCTCGACCGGCAAACTCACGCTCGTCGAGCATGCTTCGACGCTTGGAGGACATCCGCGGAACTTCGCGCTTTCGCCGGACGGACGCTTCCTGCTCGTAGCCAACCGGGATTCGAATCAAATCGTGACGTTCGCGCGGGACTCGGCAACCGGGAAGCTTCTTCCTACGGGGGACAGACTGGATGTGTCCAAGCCCGTGTGCATCAAGTTTGCGGCAATCGGTTAGTTTATGGCGGAGGTCCTTGTTTACAAGGGCCCCCGTCGTTTTTTATTTTGATCCGCCCGCTTCTTGACAGATAGTGATGCGTACCACATGAACTGGAGCCCCAGCCTTCGCATAGCGGAACACTATCGGCTTCTCCGGCCATCCGTTGATTTTATAAATGAGCAAGTCTCCTTGACGCAGCACAACGGACAAATCGCTGCCCGATGAAAATTCCACATCCCCGTCAACCGGATGTATGCATTCGTAGCTCACCGTATCCGCAGCCGGCCCCGAACGCTGCACATCCTCTCTATAACAATCGCGGACCAGAACAGGCAGCATGTCGGCCGAGTAGCCGGGCCCCAGCATCACGTTGAGGTCGTTCCCCTTTCCCCGACATCGGGTCGTCCAAGCCCCGTCAAAGCGGTCTTGATCAAAAGGCTTCAGCACGGCCGTATGCTGCTGCTCGTGCTCCAGCACAAATTCGCCTTGCGTTGCCATCAGCAATCTCCGGTAGCCGGGCAGACTCGTGAAGACGGACTCCTCCGCATGAATCGCCGCCCTGCTGATTCGCCAGTCGAAATTCCGCTGCTCATATGACGCGTCTTCCGGATAGATCGCCATTTGCGTCGTGGCTCCTCCCGACCAGCTCGCCGTTTTTTGATCCTCTTGCCGAATCATTTTGACCGAAAAACCCATCGAATCGATCACATCGCTTTCTTGTTCTTAGGATGAACATACAACGGGACGATTCAGGAATCAAGGCTTGTCCGGTATTGTTAGATTTTAGCAAGGAAGCGTAACCTTTTCGTAAGCTTTACTTAGCTTTCGGTTAACGAACAGGCGGTAAAGTAAGGAAGCGCACTTTGCTAGGAATCGTTAACCGTGACGGGGACGATCAGGTTATTGCCGCCAGAAAAGGGGAGGGGAAGCGATATGTCCGCAGCATGATGAAGGAAGACATCCGTATGGTTGTACGGCATCGAGAAAAGCCGAGTCGTTGATTTCCTTCCCGGAACGTGGTAATCTGCCGTTAAACTAACCGGTTAAGGAAGGTAGAATTGAATGAACAAACGCATCCTCATCGTCGACGACGATCACAAAATCGCGAATTTGCTTGAAATTTATTTGAAAAATGAAGGCTACGAGGTGATTAAGGAACATAATGGAATCGACGCCATAAGACGGATCGAGGAGGAGACCGTCCATCTGGTCATTTTGGACGTGATGATGCCCGAATTGGACGGCATGGAGGTGTGCCGCAAAATCCGCGAGGACAAGACGACGCCGATCCTGATGCTAAGCGCCAAGGACGAGGATATGGACAAAATTTTAGGCCTGATGACGGGGGCCGACGATTATATGGGCAAGCCCTTTAACCCGCTGGAGCTGGTAGCAAGGGTCAAGTCGCTGCTGCGGCGGTCGTATTTCAGCGCGCAGACAGCTCAGCCGGATGCGGAGGGGATCATCAAGATCAAATCGATGCAAATCGATAAACGCAACCATGCCGTTACGATTGACGAGCGCCCGATCAAGCTGACGCCGATCGAATTTGGCATTTTATTTTTGCTTGCCAGCCACCCGGGCCGGGTTTTCGGATCGGAGGAAATTTTCGAGCTGATCTGGAAAGAAAAATATTTTGAGGCGAACAACTCCGTCACGGTGCATATCAGCCGGCTGCGCGAGAAGCTGGAGAAGGAAATGGCGGGAGAAAAGCTGATTCACACGGTGTGGGGGGTAGGCTACAAAATTGAGAACTAACTGGAGAGTCGCGGTGCCGCTCTTCTGGAGCGTATTAACGACTGCGGTCGTGCTGGCGGTCATTTCGACGATCGCCAAGTCGATTTATTTTTCCAAGCTGTCTTTAAATTCGCTGTTTATTTGGATAAATTATTATATCGGTTACCCCGATATTTACTATCTTACAGCGTTGCCTTTGTTTATGCTGTCGGCCATATATTTTTTCAAACGGGAAAAAGACGCCCGCTACCACAGATACCTGATCCATATTATCGAGGACGTACAGCGGATCGCCGACGGCGACTTCGATCATAAGGTGCCTGTGCAGTCCATCGGCGAGCTGGGCCAGTTGGCCGGGAACATCAACCAGGTCGTCGAGCGGCTCAAGACGTCGATCGACGAGGAACGGCGGGCCGAGTCCACCAAGAACGAACTGATTACGAACGTTTCCCACGATCTGCGGACTCCGCTCACTTCGATTACCGGATATCTCGGTTTGATCGAGCAGGACCGTTATCGGGACGAAGTGGAGCTGCGTTATTATGTCAACATGGCATACGAGGAATCGCAGCGGATGTTTCAATTAATTCAGGATCTATTCGAATATACCCGCTTAAGCAATATTACGGGGGCGACGATCCAGAAGGCTCCGATCAATCTGGTCGAAATGATGCGCCAGCTTTTCGCGCAGTTCCGGCTGCAGCTTCAGGAGGCCGGGATCGAGCAGCATATGACCTTTTTCGAGCCGCAGCTGCTGGTCATGGCCGACGGCAATAAGCTCCGGCGGGTATTCGAGAATTTAATCTCCAATGCGATCAAGTACGGCAGTGAAGGGAAATATCTTGAGGTGCTGGGCTTCAAGGAAGGGAACGAAGCTGTGATCCAGATCATCAATTACGGCGAAACGATCCCGCAAACCGATCTGCCTCATATTTTCGAACGGTTTTACCGCGTGGAGAAATCCCGCGCGACGCATACCGGGGGTTCCGGCATCGGCTTGGCCATCGCCAAAAGCATCGTCGAGCTGCACGGAGGAACCATTGTCGCATCCAGCGACGAGGAGCGAACCGTCTTTACGGTGCGCCTGAATGTCCTGGGGGAGAAGGCCAATTCTTAAGAAATTGTACATGAAACGTGTCGAACCTGCAGGGGTTGGCGCGTTTTTTTTCGTCTTTATATAGAAAATCTTAAGAATTTCGTTAACTTTTCTTAGTTCATCGTTAAGTAATGGAGTTCATAATAAAGAAAAAAAGCGCTCCGGAAGCGCTCGTTTGTCGGAGGAGGCTTGGATAGAGATGCCGCAAAAATTAGAACAAACCAGCAATTGTCGTAACTTGGAAAATCGCCCGTCCTCCAAGGATGAGGCTCTTTTTAGATCATGGATGGAACAACACCGCCGCGAGGTATGGAGTTATGCCTACGGATTAACACGTAAACACGATGTGGCCGACGATATTACCCAGGATGTGTTTTTGAAGGCTTACCGCCGAATCGCTTCGTTTCGGGGCGACGGCTCCGTCCGGGCATGGCTGCTCACGATCACCCGCAATACCGTGTTCGATTATCGGAGAAGCTCCTATTTTCGCAAAGTTACGGTTATGGACAGGATCGAGACGGAGAAGGCCCATACGTCCGCGGAGGAGGAGTATTTGAGGCGTGAGGATAGCCGCGAAATGTTCGGGAAAATTCTGGAGATGCCTTTGCCGTTTCGGGATGTGCTGCTGCTTAAGGCAAAATACGAACTGAAGCCCGGCGAAATCGCCTCCTATTTAAAGCTCCCGCTCACGACGATCAAAACAAGACTGCATCGGGCGCGAAAAGAAGCCGTCCGGCGCCTCCAAGTCGAGGGGCGCCCGTAACGGCTCCCCGGATATTCCCACGCCCCGGTATGCGCCTCCGCCGCGCTTAAAAATTCCCACCGTTTCGCCCTTCCTTTCGTCTTTCCGTCCGGGCAAGCCTACGCGCTTCTTTTCCGATTTTGTCAGAAATTTTCGGTCAACTTCCCTTTGCTTTCTGCATAGGTATTTATTACACTTCAAATCCGAAGAAGAAGCCGGGGCCGAAGCCCGGAAGCGGCGGCTATCGGCGTTACGCATCGTTTCGAAGCGCGTATCCTTTCGAAGCCGGTTTTGCTTAGTGCAAAACCCATAAGCGTATCCTTTCGAAGCCAGTTTTGCTAAAGCAAAACTCGTAGGAGGTCAAGATCATGAATATATTCAAGAAAATCGCCAACTATCGCACGGAAACCGAAAGGCTGGCCTGGACCGGAACCTTCGCCGAGTACATCGAGATGCTCCGCCGGCATCCGCATTTGGCTATGACGGCGCATGCACGGGTGTACGAAATGATTGCCTCCCACGGCATCCTGGAGGAAAATGGGCGTCGAAAGTATAACTTTTTCGAAAAAGAGATTTTCGGGCTCGATTCTGCGATTGAGAAGCTGGTGGAAGAATATTTCCATTCGGCGGCGCGTCGGTTGGACGTCCGCAAGCGGATCTTGCTTTTGATGGGGCCGGTCAGCGGCGGGAAGTCGACCATTGTCACGATACTCAAGCGCGGACTTGAGCAGTTCTCGCGTACGGATCAGGGTGCTGTACATGCGATCAAAGGCTGCCCGATGCATGAGGAGCCTTTGCACTTAATTCCGCATGAGCTGAGAAGCGAGGTCGAGCAGGAATTCGGCGTAAAGATCGAGGGCAACCTGTGCCCCTCCTGCCAAATCCGGCTGCGGGATGATTATGGGGGACGCATCGAAGACGTGCTGGTGGAGCGCGTGCTGCTGTCCGAAGATAACCGCGTAGGCATCGGGACGTTCAGCCCGTCCGATCCGAAATCGCAGGATATCGCCGACCTGACGGGGAGCATCGATTTCTCCACGATTACCGAATACGGCTCGGAATCCGATCCGCGGGCTTACCGTTTCGACGGAGAGCTGAATAAGGCCAACCGGGGTTTGATGGAGTTTCAGGAAATGCTGAAATGCGACGAGAAGTTTTTGTGGAACCTGCTGTCCCTCACACAGGAAGGCAACTTTAAAGCCGGACGGTTCGCTTTGATTTCGGCAGACGAGCTCATTATCGCCCATACGAACGAATCCGAATATAAATCGTTTATTGCCAATAAAAAGAACGAGGCGCTCCAATCGCGGATGATCGTTATGCCGATTCCTTACAATTTGAAGGTGTCGGATGAAGAGAAAATTTACGCCAAGCTGATTAAGCAAAGCGACATGAAGCATGTGCACATTGCGCCTCACTCACTGAGGGCCGCAGCGATTTTCTCGATTTTGACCCGGTTGAAGGAATCCAAGAAGCAGGGGATGGATCTCGTCAAAAAAATGCGCATGTATGACGGCGAAGAAGTCGAAGGGTATAAGGAAGCGGATTTGAAGGAGATGCAGAGCGAATATTTGGAGGAAGGCATGAGCGGAATCGATCCCCGCTATGTCATCAACCGGATTTCCAGCGCGCTGATCCGGCAAGGTCTGGAATTTATCAATGCGCTGGATGTGCTGCGGGCACTCAAGGACGGTCTGGACCAGCACCCATCCATTACGAAGGAGGAGCGGGAGCGGTACTTGAACTTCATCTCCATCGCGCGCAAGGAGTATGACGAACTGGCCAAGAAAGAGGTGCAAAAAGCGTTCGTCTACTCGTTCGACGAATCGGCGAAGACGCTGTTCAACAACTACCTCGACAATATCGAGGCGTACTGCAACTGGACCAAAATCAAGGACCCGCTGACCGGTGAAGAGATGGACCCGGACGAGAGGCTGATGCGTTCGATCGAAGAGCAGATCGGCATATCGGAAAATGCGAAGAAAGCGTTCCGCGAGGAGATATTGATCCGGATGTCCTCCTATTCGCGCAAAGGGAAGCGGTTCGACTACAGCAGCCATGAGCGGCTGCGCGAAGCGATCGAGAAGAAGCTGTTCGCCGATCTGAAGGACATTGTCAAAATTACGACGTCTACCAAAACGCCCGACGAAAACCAGTTAAAGCGGATCAACGAAGTCATCAAGCGTCTTGTCGAGGAACACGGCTATACGACCGCCTCGGCCAATGAGCTGCTGCGGTATGTCGGCAGCCTGTTGAACCGGTAAATCACGTTAACCCTGAAGATCGTCCTCCTCCGTCCCTGGCGGCCGGAGGGACGATTTTTTTTGCTATCCCCAAAATCCGTTAGCTGGACCCGCCAATTTGTAAAGTTTTATTTAGAAGCAGGTTTACTTGAAATACGGCCTGCGAGTCCATTATCATGAAGGTACTGTGATTTACCGGATTTTTCGGTTTTTGGGGGGACTTTTGATGATTACCGTATTGATCGTGGATGACGACCGGCATATTCGGGAGCTGATCCGAGTCAGTCTGCGCGAGGAGGGCTACCGCCTGCTGGAGGCGGAGAACGGGCAGGACGCCTGGAAGCTGCTGCAGGAAACCCGGGTGGAGCTGGTCATCCTCGACATTATGATGCCGTTTATGGACGGCTGGGAGCTGAGCCGTCATATTCGGATGCAGCAGGCGGATCTTCCGCTGCTGATGGTAACCGCCAAGGGCGAAACAGGAGACAAGGTCAAGGGCTTCGAACTGGGAACGGACGATTATTTAGTCAAGCCGTTCGATCCGTTGGAGCTGGTCGTGCGGGTGAAGTCGCTTCTGAAGCGATACCGGATCCATGCGTCGGAAACCGTGCAATTCGGCCGGATCGAGCTGAACAAGAGAAGCCATGAGGTTCTGAAAGGCGACGAGAAGCTAACGCTTCCGCTCAAAGAATTCGAGCTGCTCTACAAGCTGGCGAGCCACCCGAATCAAATTTTTACAAGGAACCAGCTCATCGAACAAATCTGGGGACACGATTACGAGGGGGACGACCGTACTGTGGACGTTCATATTAAGCGGCTCCGAGAACGGTTTGCGGACGAGACGGACAGCTTCTCCATCCGCACCATCCGGGGGCTTGGCTACAAGCTTGAGGTGAACGGATGATCAAGACGCTCTACACGCGAATGGTGCTCGTGTATTTGGCGGCGGTCATCTTCGGGTTAGTTGTCGCTTTTTTGATTATGGGCCTTATTTTCTCGGAGAGACTGAACGCGCAGCTCCGGGAAGACATGACCCTGGTGGCTCAAGATTTGATCGAAACCTATGAAGCGACGGACAATGTCGATTTCAATATGTATATGCTTAACCGCAAGCTTGCCAGGCCTTTCTTCATCAGGGTATACGACGAGGCAGGCAAAGAAGCGTTATACGGATATACCGATGTCGAGACGAGAAAGGTCATCACTCCGCAGGAAATCGCCCAGGTGCTGCGCGGGGATGAGGTTTGGAACGAGTCGAGCATGGATGTCAGCGTACTGGGTTACCCGGTGAAGTTCCAAGGCCATTCGTATGCGATGTTTTTGCAGCCGGCCACGAACAAGTCCGATCGGCTCCTGTCAAGCTATTTGAACATCTCGCTTATCAACGCCCTGATTATCGGCAGCGTCTTCATCCTGGTGGCCGGCCGTTATTTGGTCAAACCGATCAAGCGCATGACCCGAGCGGCCAGGCGGATGGCCAAGGGCGATTTCAATATCGGCTTCGATTGGAAATTTCGTAAGGACGAATTGGGCGAGCTTGCCCAAAGCTTCACCGAGATGGCCGGAGAGCTTAAGCAGATGGAGCGGATGCGGCAGGATTTCGTGTCCAACGTCTCACACGAGATTCAGTCTCCGCTTACGTCGATCGCCGGATTTTCCAAGCTGCTGCGGGAGAAGGCGATGTCGGAGGAGGAGCGTCGGCAATATCTGGAGATCATTCAGACGGAGGCGGAACGGTTGTCCCGGCTCAGCGAGAACTTGCTCAAGCTCGCTTCGCTTGAATCGGAGCATCACCCGTTTCACCCGTCGACGTATGCGCTGGACGAACAGCTTCGCAGCGTCATCGTAGCCACGGAGCCGATCTGGTCGGCCAAAAAACTGGAGCTCGACTTGACGCTGCCCACGGCGAAAATTTATGCCGATGCGGATCAGCTCAGTCAAGTGTGGATGAATCTGATCGCCAACAGCTTGAAGTTCACGCCGGAGGGCGGCATGGTGCGGGTGCGGCTGCTCCCGGGCACCGACCGGATTCAGGTCCGGATCGGCGATACGGGCATCGGGATCTCCGAGGAGGATCAGGCCCGCATTTTTGACCGGTTTTATAAGGCGGACCGGGCCAGGAACCGGGAAAAAAGCGGCAGCGGACTGGGACTTGCCATCGTGAAAAAAATCGTCGATCTGCATAACGGCACGATCGAGGTGCGCAGCAAGCCCGGGCAGGGCACCGTCTTTACGGTTACGCTGCCCAGCTTCTCCGGCAAGCGTCACGCATCGGACAAGAAATAACAACGTGAAAGATCAACCAAATCGGGTTGATCTTTTTTTTGTCCGGTTCACGCTCCGTTCATATTTGCAAGGTAAAGTAATTTCCAGAATCGGATGGACATTTATAAAGGAGCGAGGAGTGGAATGAACGGACTGATTAAATTTTCGATGAAGAACGTCGCGGCAGTTATCATCATCGTCGCCATGCTGCTCGGCGGCGGGATGTTTTCGGCCTCGAAGCTGAAGAAGGAGAACTACCCTAACATCTCGTTCCCTGCGGTTTTCATCAGCACGACCTACCCGGGATCGCCAAAAGATGTGATGGACAACGTGACGAAGCCGATCGAAGATAAGCTGGCGAATATACCGGACCTTGACCAGCTGACTTCGACCTCTAACGACAACAATTCTTTCATCACGGTGATGTTCAAGCATGGGGTAGACTTGGACAAGAAAAAGCGAGAAGTCGAAAACTTGATCCAGGATGTCAGTTTACCTTCTACGGCGCAAAGGCCGAAGGCCATGACGTTCGGGTTCTCGTCGATGCCGGCCTATTATCTGGTCGTGTCGGCGAACGAAGGCGTGAGTCAAACCGAGCTCGACAAGCTGTATAAGGACAAGATCAAACCGGGGTTCGAAGGCATTAAAGGCATCGACCATATTACAGCCATCGGCAACCGGGAAACGACGATGGACATCCAGCTTAATGCCGACGCCCTGAGCGCCTTCGGCTTGACGCCATCGCAGGTGATAGCTTCGATCGAATCCGCGCTGTCCAAAGGCCCGATCGGCTCCGTCGAGCTGAGCGGTAACGATAAGATGGCCCGCGTATCCGGCGATTTGGACAGCTTGTACGCTTTGGAGCAGCTGGAGCTGAACCTAGCCTCCGGCGGAACGGTCCTTTTGTCTCAAGTGGCGAAAGTTTCCGCCGTGACGGACTCCAAATTCATGGCCAGACTCGACGGCAAGGCAGCGCTCGGTATTCATTTGTTTAAAACAAGCGATGCAAACGCGGTGGAGTTTTCAGATGCCGCAGACAAGCTGATGAGCAATTGGAAGACGACGATGCCGAACGTCACCTTCCGCTCGATCTTTAACACGGCCGACGAAGTGAAGGAATCGATCAGCGGCATGCTGCGGGAAGGCGTGATGGGCGCGCTGCTCGCTTCGCTCATGATTCTTATCTTCCTGCGCAACGTGCGGATGACGCTTGTGGTTCTCGTCTCGATTCCACTGTCCATGCTGATCACGCTGATGCTGCTGCAGTATTTAAACATCACGCTCAACATGATGACGCTAGGCGGTATGTTTATCGCCGTCGGACGGGTCGTGGACGATTCGATCGTCGTAATCGAAAATATTTATACATCACTGGAAAAAGCGCAGGAGCGCAACGAATCGGTCATCCTGATGGCGACCAGGCAGGTGGCCATGGCCATTACGTCCTCGACGATTGCAACCGTGGCCGTATTCGCTCCGATCGGGATGGTCAGCGGAATTGTCGGCGAAATCTTCCGGCCGTTCGCCATTACGATAGCCGTTGCCTTGATGGCTTCGTTATTGGTGGCATTGACCGTCATTCCGATGCTCGCCAAGCTGCTGGTACTGCGGGGCAAGCAATTCAAAGCGCACGACGAAACGAAAGTCGGCCGATTCACTTTAATGTACGAATCGATTCTGGAGTGGTCATTGACGCACCGGATCAAGTCGCTGCTCATTTCGGGCGTTCTGTTTATCCTTTCGATCGTCATTACCATACCTAATTTGGCTATCGCCTTTTTTCCGGACGGCGCTCAACCGCGCAATATGTACTATACCGTGAAGCTTCCCTACGAGACCTCCTATGCTGCGACCGATCTCAAATCCAAGGAATTGGAAGCGATGCTGACGGAGAGCAAGGATTCCAACGGTGATCCCGTATTCCGTTACGTGGAGGCGCTCGTCGGGTATAACGGTGGAGACGGGCCTAATAACGACCGGGTACCCTATGCGTTCCAGCTCTTTGTGGAAATGAACGATAATGTGAAGCCCGATCAAGTCAGGGATCAATTCAAGAACGCGATTTTGGCCGAGCTGCCGAAGGGTTCCGAAGTTCTTCCTTCTTCTCTCGGCGGAGGAGGTCCGTCTACGACTGACTTCGGGTACACCCTGTACGGAGACAATCAGAAGGATTTGGTTGCCGCAGCGGGGATTATCAAGAAGAAGCTGGCGGAGTTCCCGGAGCTTTATGAAGTGAAGGACGCGTTAAGTGATGCCAAAACCGTAGTCGATATCGTTGTGGACCAGAAAAAAGCGCGTACGTACGGCTTAGATGTCAGCACGATCCGCGAAACGGCTCGGGGCTGGGTTCAGAAGCAGCAACTCGGCGATATTAAGCTGGACGACGTAACGTACAAGACAACCGTTTCTCTTAGTAAAAAGGATAAAGATACGCTTGAGAAGCTTGGCCGGCTTCCGATTTCAACGAAAACGGGAACCGTCTATTTGAACGAAGTGGCCAAAATCCGCGAGGTGGAGGCTCCGGCGAGCATTTCCCGGAAAACCCAAAAGCAAGAGGTCTCCATCACCGCGAAAATCAATAGCCCGAATAAAAACGGCGTCAGTCTCCAAGTGAACGAGGCTCTGAAGACCCTCGAGCTGCCGGAGGGGGTAACACGCGAGCTCGGAGGGGTCAACAAGGACACCGACGAAAGCTTCAGCCAACTGTATATGGCGATGGCCATCGCGGTATTTATCGTATATCTGGTCATGGTGCTGGCCTTTGGCAACGCCTCGGCGCCGTTCGCCATTCTGTTCTCGCTGCCGCTTGCGGCTATCGGCGGTTTGCTGGCGCTGCTCATGACAAGGGAGTCGCTGAACGTCACGTCGATGATCGGCTTCATGATGCTGATCGGGATCGTCGTTACGAACGCCATCGTACTGCTTGAACGGGTGCAGCAGCTTCGGGAAGAAGGGTACACGGTGCGCCACGCGCTGATGGAAGCGGGCAAGGTCCGCTTGCGCCCGATTATTATGACCGCTGCGGCGACGATCATGGCGCTGCTGCCGCTCGCGCTTGGATTTGCGCATGGCACCTTGATTTCCAAAGGACTTGCGGTTGTCGTTATCGGCGGCTTGACGACTTCGACCATTCTCACGCTGGTCGTCGTGCCGATCGTCTATGAAATGATCGAAAGCTGGAAAAACCGGATTTCCGGTTGGTTTAACCGAAAAAAACCAGACGACGGTTCGAAGCCGGCGACGATAGAGATGTAACGAAGGAGGAGGCACGGAAAGATGAGAAAGGTTAGAAAAGACATTGCGATGAAGAAAGTCCTCACGCTTCGGGTCCTCGCCTTATTGGCAGCGGCCGCCCTGCTTGCGGCAGGCTGCTCGGCCCCTGGCGCCAAGGGAGAATCCACGGTTGACCTCAAGCTGGATAACCGCCCGGTGAAGACGGAGGCGGTCGCCAAGCGCAAAATTAGCGATCCGCGCGAACAGGTGGCGGAAGTGGTGGGGATGTCCGCCATGGACGTCATCCCGAAGGCGAGCGGTCAGATTACTCAAGTCTTGAAGAAACGCGGAGATGTCGTGCAGGCGGGCGAGGTGTTGTTCCGAATCGACAATCGCGAGGCCGAATCGTCCTTGAAAAAAAGCCAGCTCAAGGTGAAGAGCTCGGAGCAGACGCTTACGAAAACAGTGGAGGACAACGCCAATTCCCGCCGCAATTTGCAGGACGAGATTACGAAGGCGGAGCAGAAGGTTAGCGACGCGGAGAAAGACTACAACAAAATGCGCAACGATTTTGACGCAGGCACAGCAACGCAGCGTCAGGTGGAACAGGCCGAGCAGGCGCTGAAGAATGCCCGCATGGATGTGCAGGCGCAGCGCAACAAGCTGACAGCTCTGGACAAAACGAATTCGCTGGCTGACCAGCAGACGGAGGTAGAGTCCTCGCGGATCAGCTTGGATGAGGCTCAGCGGTCGCTTGAGAATTATGACGTCAAAGCGCCTGTCAGCGGGGTGCTGACGGATTATACGATAGAGCTTGGCGGGACCGTCTCGCCTAACGGCAAGATAGGGCAAGTTCAGCAGATCGATCCGATCAAGCTGAAGGTCGAGCTGTCGGAGCCGTCGTATGAGCTGGTCAAAAACAAGCAGGAGCTTACCTATTACAGTCCGGATAATCCGGCCGAGAAAGGAAAGGCCAAAATTACGTTTTTATCGAATGTCATGAGCGCAGCGACCAAATCGTATTCTCTTGAGCTGGAAGTCCAGAATCCGGATCAGAAGCTGAAACCGGGTACCCGGGCCGTAGTTCAACTCACCACCGAGGCGGAGGAGCAGGTTGCAGCCGTTCCGACGCTCAGCATTGTCCGCGAAGAATCGAATTCGTTCGTCTTCGTGCTTCAAGGGGATAAGGTCCAGAAGCGTAAAATCAAGCTGGGACGTATCAGTGACGCTTACCAGGAGGTACTGGATGGCGTCAAGGAAGGAGAGCAAATCGTAACGAGCGGGCAGCATCAGCTGAAGGACGGGCAGAAGGTGGAAGTGGCCAAACCGGCCCCCCAAGGCCAGCCCTCTCCTGCGGCTCAAGAGCCGGCTAAAAAATAAGATCCACTGCATAAGGAGGAATCATCGATGAAACAACCTTGGAAAACAGCGCTAACCTTCGTCATAATCGGAACGACACTCCTTCCGGCAAACCTGCCGGCGCTGGCGGCCGATACGACCCAAGCGACAGTGGCCGCTCCGAGCAACTTCGGCTTAACGGATTCGATCCGTGCCGCGGTAAAAAGTCTGGCGGTAGAAACGACCGCCGGCGGAACACGCATAGGCGCATCCGTTCGTTTGTATAACGGGGGAACGCAGAAAACCCGGATTCCCGATCATCAACTGCACGTCCGCACGACGGGCGGAGTTCAATATACGCTGAAGGCGAGCGCTGCGAACAAGACTGCGCTGGAGCCGGGCGAAATTGGCGAGCTGGTCTATATGACCGTCATCGAGGGCACGCCGGCGATTAAACTGTCGGAACTGTCCTTCGTCAATGTGGATGAGTATGTTTATCCGAAAAAGGAAACGAACCTGCTGACGATTCCGCTAGGTGCGAGGCAAGTATGGTACGCGTCGGCGGCAGGAGCGGATAAAGCCGCCGAGCCGAAGGGATGGGGAGAAGCGTTTGCGATTCCGGGCTTAAATTCCAGCCTGCGCTATACCCCTACGGCGA
The DNA here is from genome assembly GCF_000722545.1 of Paenibacillus tyrphae. Taxonomy (GTDB): domain Bacteria; phylum Bacillota; class Bacilli; order Paenibacillales; family NBRC-103111; genus Paenibacillus_G; species Paenibacillus_G tyrfis. Next base: position 55,692 of record NZ_JNVM01000018.1, on the reverse strand, counting down.
TCAAGGTACAGTATGCGACAGGCGGAGCTTCCACGGGAGCGGCGGCCGGCGCGACCTCCGGTGGCGCATCCGCGCCGGGAGCGGGAGGGGCTGCGGCAGCCCCGGACGGTGCAACTGCTGCGTCTGGCGGAGCGTCCGGCGCACCGGCAGCGGTACCGAATGCGGTGGGAGCAGGAACAGGTCCGGTGGCGCTCGTCACCTTATTGGTGGAAAACCCTGGCGTCGGACGGGAAACGGTACCCGAATTCCGCATCGACGGTCAATCGGATCACAAGACGTATACCGGCAGCCGTACCGAGCAAGGTGCCGTGACGGTCGAGGCCGGCGAGAAAAAATATATTCATTTCGCCGTCCCGGTCGAGAACAATGTGACGCTGACTTCCTTATTCGTTACGACGACCGAAACGTTCGTTTCGGGGGGAGGACAGAGCGCGCCGACTGCGGCAACGGGGTTTGACGTCGGCCGCGTGCAGATTGCGGTTCCGGGCGGCGCGCAGACGGATACGGCGCCTGCGATTTCTTACCGGATCGGCAGCCCTATCGTCTTCGATCCGTTGAATAAAATGATCGACGCCAATACGGAAGTAACCCTGATGGAAATGCATCTTCATGAGAGTGACAACGGCTTTCATTCGGTAGTCGCCAAATTCCGGATCACGAACAAGAGCGATAAGCCGGTGCCGGTGCCCGCTTTCCAGACCGAGATCGTCGGAAGCGACGGAGCCGCTTATGCCGGAGCGCGGCAATCCGGGGTCACCGCTGCGTTGAACCCGAACATGAGCTATATCGTGAATTATTCGTTCAACGTACCGAAGACGGAGAGCGGCAAGCAGCTGACGATCAAGCTGTTGGATACGCAGTCCGCAGCTCCTTATACGAGCACGATCGCTTCCTTGCAGACGGCTGCTGCAAGCAGCGGGGCGGCGGGAGATACGTTCGCCATGTACCCGTTTGATCTGAAAATCGTCGATTGGACATTGTCTGCTACAACTCCTGGCAGCATGGGTGGGTTGATTTACAGCTATAAAATCTCGTTTACGCTGGATGTGAAGCAGACCGACAACGTCGTGGTCGACCAGAACTTCTCTAGGCTTTATATGGAGCTGGTGGACTCGCAAGGACGCATGCTCGGAACAGCCGAAGGTCCGTTCACCGGTCCGAATAAACTGGCAACGGGCAAGCAGATTCTGACCTTCACCGCAAAAACGGAGCAGCTCGAAAATCCGTTTACCATCCGCGTTTATGAAGCATTCGATACGCCAAGCGGGCTGGCCAAACGATACATTACCACGCTCAAACAATAAGCGGTACCGCAGCACAACGAAAAAACAGCCTTTCGAATCACGCCGGACTCGAAAGGCTGTTTGCTTATAACGGGCTTCCGTCTCGCTTGCTAAGACCGGATCTTTCGGACGCCCTGCATATAAATGTCTACGGTCGTGCCTTTTCCCTGCTCGCTGCTTATCTTCATGCTGCCCCCGTGATTTTCGATAATTTTAAAGGTGACCATGAGACCGAGCCCGGTACCTTTCTCCTTCGTCGTATAGAACGGTTCCCCCAGTCGGGGAATTCGGTCTTCTGGAATGCCGCAGCCTTGATCGGTAAACCGCATCAGCAGCTTTCCGCCCTCCATTTTGCGGAATTCGGCGCGGATTTGTCCGCCTTCCGGCATGGCATCGATGGAGTTGTTCAAAATGTTGATAAATACCTGCTTGATTTGATTTTCGTCGCAATTGATTTCGGGAAGATCAGGGTCCGCTTCCGTGACGATGTCGACGTTATGGATCATTGCTTGAGAACCGAGCAGCATAATCGTATTTTCCAGAATGGTGAAGGCATTCTTCGGCTGGTACTTGACGACCTGCGGCTTCGCAATGACCAGAAATTCGCTGACGATAAAGTTGATCCGCTCCAGCTCGTCGACCATGATTTCGAAGTAATTGTCGTAGCCGCTTACCTTGCCTTGGAGCAGTTGGACGAAGCCTTTGAGCGAGGTTAGCGGATTGCGGATTTCATGGGCGACCCCAGCGGCTAGCTGGCCGACGATCGACAGCTTCTCGGAGCGGAGAATCATTTCCTCGGCCCGTTTGCGCTCGCTGATGTCTTGGCCGATCATGTAAACGCCGGCAATTTGTTTGTTAACGAAGATCGGAAAGTTAAATACGCTGAGCTCGACCGGATTGCCGTCCTTGCGTACAAACGTAATCTCATAATGAGGAGTCATGCCGTTGAGCGTTTCCTCGAAATGGTCGAGCCACCGCGTGTAATCTTCCGGGAAAATCAGCGGATTGATCGTGCGGTGAAGCAGATCCGCTTCCGAATAGCCGGTAACGTCGAACATGGCGGGATTGACGCTCGTAATGAGGCCCGACAGGTTCAGCGAGCAGATCGGATCGGGATTGTGTTCGAACAGCGATTTATAACGCAGCTCGCTTTCTTCAAGCAGCAGCTCGGTCTTTTTCTTATCGTACAGCGCTTTGATCATCGCGTAAGAACGGGCGAACCGATGATCCTCTTCTTGGGCTAACACGTTCTCGAAAATTCGATCGGCTTCGTCGTCGATGATGCCTTTGTCGAGATCCTTCATCTTTCCTAGAAGATTCATGACGTTCGTAATATGCTCGCCGTGAATCCAGGCGGCGGAAGCGGTTTTATAATGGGGCGTTGGACCGTGCTGCAATGTGACGATTCCTTTGCGCGGCTCATACTCCGTTACGTGGTTCATATTGACCACATTCATCTGATCGATCAGGCGAAAGCCCTCCTCGTACAGCCACTCTTCGAAAGCTTCCAGCGACGCTGCCCAGTAATATTTATCGGAAACCGTATGAATGATATATTCTTTATCCCGTACGCATTCGATTTTAACGACTTCATCGGAAGAGATGATGGTGATGTCAGAACTTTTTTTATCACGAATGACTGGGATTTTTTGCATATTTTGATATCACCTGCCTGTCGCATTCGATTCATTATACCATGCTTACCCCCATCGTAACAGATTAAAAATAGGCCCAAAGGCAAATCCGAATGGGGGTCAGGTGCTTCGGAGCGTAAGCGCCAAGCCGGCTTCCAAACGATATCTCCCGGCCGGTAAAGGCGCGGAGAAGCGGCCATTTCATTATATAGCGTGCCGAATCGGGAAGTAAAATGCCGAGCAGGGATAGTGGACTTTTGCAGAGGGAAACGGCGGTATAGGGTTTATTTTGAATAGGCAAACGGGGGATGAGCCGCGTATGGAAGCTTGCGGTTAAGTCGCAAGCCTCCGGACGACATGGGTTGAAGAGCCTCTTGGCGGGATAAGGATACGGATGATGGAGAACAGCGGCTTAAGGTACCCTTTAGTGGGCTGGCGCGCCGGTTTCTTCCGGCAGAAAGGGGACTTGCCTCGCAAACTCGGTTTCGAGCGTAGTCATGCGGTGTTCCATGGCTGACAATTTCCGCTCAAGGGCGGCAAAGCTTAGGGAAATTCCGGCATAACGCTTATGCAGGTCCGTCAGCTCTTTCGTTATCGCTTTCAATTGATTTTCCATGCGTCGAAAGCACCCCTCTCTCGGAATTTTCGTTTTTTATATGATTCGGGCGGCGCAGAGCCGTTTAGGTCCGTCGGCAGGGAGGGCAGGAAAATATGGTGAATAAGCCATACTTTCAACCTTATCGCTGCAAAAAAAACCATACTCGTCCGGCGGGAAATCTGTTACAATCGGGTGTAGATTTACAATTATTTTGTAAGCGTTTTAACGCGCTTTTCATTGCGATTTAGCGTTGTTTTGCAGCCAGAAGGGAGTCCCTGACACCGAATGATCTATTTACGCCATTCGAAATGGCTACGTTTTGTTGTTTCCTTAATCGCGCTTACGCTGCTGCTGTCGGCGTATCGGATTTTTACCGTAGAAGGCGAGGCCCGTACGTCCAAATTCGTCTTAATGCGGTTGGAGGACATTGGTCCCGGCGGACAATATGCTTCGCTTGAGGAGCTTGGAAAGCTGAGAACCGTGCTGGAATATTTGCGCGACCAGAAGGTGGCGTATCATCTCGCGGTTATTCCCCGCTGGATCAATCTGCCCCCGGACGGATCGCGGTACGACGTACCGCTCGATCAGGAGGGCAACCCGTATGCGGCCGCTTTCCGCAAGGTGCTCCAACAGGCTTCGGACAGCGGTGCGGTCATCGGCATGCACGGCTATACGCACCAAGTCGGCAGCGTGCGCCGGGATGACGGCCACCACGAATCGGGGATCGGCAACGAGTTCCAAGTGCCGGATGTGGAAGAAACGATGAAGACATCGTATGCGGAGCAGCGCATAAAAGAGGGGATTGCGATATTCGAGCGTGCGGGACTGAAGCCGCAGTTCTGGGAGGCGCCGCATTACCGAACTACCGCCGAACAGGACCGGGTGTTCCGGTCGTACTTCGGCTTGAACTATCAGGCGGAGGTACAGTCTCATCGCAATGCCGAAGGCGTCTTTTATCTGAATCAGCGCAATACCGGCTACGGCAGTCCGACGCTTGGCGCGGCTTACGTTCCGACGCCTTACGATTACATTCCTTATAATAAAGACGAGAAAGTGATTGTGGACCGGGTCGGTCGCTCGAATCACGTGGCTTCCTTTTTTTATCATCCTTTTCTCGAGTTCAAATACCTGACTCCTGTTCTGGATACGGAAGGCCAACCGGTCATGCGGGACGGCCTTCCGGAATTCCGGTACCCCGAGCAGAACAAGAGCGTGCTGCAAAAGCTCATTGCCGACCTTCGGGCGAAAGGGTACGCCTTCCGCTCCATCCACGACTATGTACCGTTCACGCCTGCTCAGAGCGTCAAGCTGCTGCCGGGCGGTAAACAGAACGTTTTTCTTGAAGACGTCGACGGCGACGGGCAAGCCGATACAGTGCAGTGGAATGCGGCGAATGGGGAGATCAGCGTGATTCCCGGCCGGTTCAAGGGACTGCGCAATGAAGCGCAGCCGGCGCCGGTGCGATGGGGGCAGGCGGAATATGCGAACGGGGCTGCCGCCGCCGTCAGCGGCAAAGATGCGGAAGGGCTGGGCAGCTTTTGGACGGCGAATCCGAGCGGGCGCTTGGACCGCTATGTATCGGACGGGCGACAGTTTCATCTGGCGCAGAGCTGGAAAATTGAAGCCAAAGCTTGGAGCTCCTTATACACGCTCCCGTTATCGAACGGCGAAGTGGTTGTAGCCGGACTAACGAAGGATAAGCTTCAACTATACGGTTGGCGAATCCGGGGGAAGGAAATGAAGCCGATTAAACCGTACAAGCTCCGAAGCGAAATGAATCAGGAGCTTCAGGTTCGCATGGAGGGTGGTCCAGCGCTGTTTGCCTCTAAAGACGGCGCCTCGGGCGGCATTCAGCTTCAGCCGGATACCGCCGACATGACGTGGAAGCTGACCCGCGTGGACCTCGGTCTCCCGAATGAAGACGGCTTGATCCGGCTCGGGGACTTCAACGGGGACGGACGGGAAGACGCGCTCCGCTGGGACCCGAAGACGATGCGCTGCACCGTCTATGTAAGGGATGAGGACCGGGAGTGGAAGCTGCTTTCCACCTTTGGGCCGTGGGGGACGCCGGGAAAAGGCGTTAATCTGATGGTCCGGGATGTCGATGGCAATGGAAAAGCCGACCTGGTGTTGATCGACCGCTCCGGCGGTACCTTGGATTTCGCCCTATCTTACCAAAGCAAATAAGCAAGCTATGGAATGTACGAGAGAGCGTCAGCTATGATATTGTATATTTTCATTTCATTAAGCTGTTACCCGGCCCGGCGGATTACGCCGGGTCGTTTTACATAGGAAAGAAAGCTTTAAAGATCTGCCTTGGAATAGGAAGAAAAGACTATAGTATTTTCTCCCTTGTTCAGTTCGGCAAATTCAGGCACAATGGGAAGAGATAGGTAGACCGGAGTCTGGAAAAAGCAGGATTTAACGCTTGAGGGGCGAATACACAATTGATCGAACCGATCAGTTTTAAACAATCATCATGTCAACAAGAATACCAAACGAAATTGGCTGAAAGAATCGCAAGCGGCATCCGCCGGTATCTCGAAGCCGGAGGAGCGTGAGGTAGCACATGCCGCTGGAACGAATATCGAGGCGGGTTGCCGCATTTTTCACTATTGTCGTTTTTTTGATCGTAGGGCTGATTGCGGGAGAACGGTTATTCTTCACCTATGGCAATTCGCCGACAGCAGTACGGGGCGAATTGGATCTGCGGGGATGGGATTGGGACCGGAAAGGGTATCTTCCGCTGAACGGTGAGTGGGAGTTTTATTGGAACGAATTCAAGCACCCCGCAGACTTGGCGGCGGATCGCTTCGGAGCACCAAGCTACGCCAGGCTTCCGGGTTCCTGGAACGGCACGACGAAGGACGGAAAGGTGCTGACGGGCGAAGGGTACGCTACCTACCGCCTCAAGATTTTGTTGTCCGATGATGAGCGGATGCTTGCCCTGCGGCTTCCCCCGATCTATACGTCTTATAAGCTCTGGGTGAACGGAAAGGAAATCGCGTCCGCCGGAACTGCAAGCAGATCCGAGCCGGAATCGAAGCCTCATTTTTTAACCCAGCTGGCCGTAGCTCATCCCCATACGAGCGAACTGAGGGTGGTTCTTCAAGTATCGAACTATTCGCACGAGAAGGGCGGCATCCGGCAGCCGATCGAGTTCGGCCTGTTCGAGTCGGTAGCGAGGGCGAAGCAACTGTCGGTCGGCTTCGATACGCTGCTGATCGGCTGCTTGCTGATCATGGGGCTTTATCATCTTGGCCTGTTTGTCGTACGGACCAAAGAGCTGGCTATGCTTTATTTCGGATTATTTTGCATCGTATTCTGCCTGCGCATGGCGCTGATCGGGGAAATGGTCGTGACCCAGGCGTTTCCCCGCTTCGATTGGACGCTGGCGCTAGTTCTGGAGTATTTGACGGCGGATTTGAGCATGCTGCTGTTCGTCTTATTTTTCGCCAGCATGTATCCGAGGGAGAGTTCGCGGAAAATAACGACGTATTTCTGTGTGGTAGCGCTGGCGTACGCCGCTGTCATTCCGCTGCTGCCTGCCATGCTCTTTACGAAATGGCTTATCGTCCTGCAGCTGATCTTGGGAACGGGTGTCTGCTACAACTTAAGCATCATCGTGCTCGCCTTTTTGCGCAGAAGAGAGGGCGGAGGGCTGCTGCTGTTCGCCGGCTTGATCTTTGCGGCTACCATCGTCAATGATATGCTGTACGCTCACGAACTGGTGCAGACGACGGACAAGATGTCCGCTTTTGGCCTGTTAATCTTTATTTTCTCCCAGTCGGTGCTGCTGTCGGTCAAGCTGTCCCGGGGGTACGGGAGCGAGGAAAAGCTTTCCGCCACTTTGACGCAGCTGAACAGCGGCTTGCACGACAAGATCAAGGAACGGACGGCCGATCTCGAGGAGGCGAATCTGGAGCTGCGGCGGAAAAATGACGAGCTGTCGCGGATGGAGAAGTCCCGGAGCCGGCTGCTCAGCAATATATCGCATGATTTGGGCACTCCGCTGACGACGATCCAGTGCTATTTGGAGGCCGTGCTGGACGGCATCGTAGATACGGAGGAGCAGAAGGAACGTTATTTGCGGCTTATTCACAGCAAAGTCGTCAGCATGGACCGGTTGATCGAGGACCTGTTCCAGCTCTCCCAGCTTGAAGCGAGACAAGTGACCTTCAAAAAGCAGCTCATGCGCACCGACCGCCTGATTGAGCTGCTGTTCAGCCGCTACGAGCTGGATACGCGCAATGCGGGCATTCATTATATGCTGACGCTTCGGGCCGAAGGAGACGATCAGGCGCGTGAATTTTCCGCGGTGGAGGTCGATCTGGAGCGGCTGCATCAGGTGTTCAGCAACTTGATCTTCAATGCGATCAAGTTCACGCCGGAAGGCGGCTCCATTCAGGTAGAAATGATCGACGATGGGGAACAACTGCTGTGCCGGGTCAGCGATACGGGGGGCGGCATTAACGAACAGGATTTGCCTTACGTGTTCGACCGGTTCTATACCAGCGGCCGATCGCGCAATTCCGCTGCAGGCGGCAAAGGGCTCGGGCTATCCATATCCAGAGAAATCATAGAATATCATGGGGGACGCATTTGGGTCGACCGGACCGAACCGGGACGAGGAACCGTGTTCTGCTTCACGATACCCGCCGCCAACCTTCAAAAAAAGCTTGACCGGCAACAGTCCAATTGTTTATTCTCTTCTTAGGACCAGGGAACTACATCGATGCGGTGGTGAAACGGATGACGGAGCAAACAGTGTTAGTTGTGGAAGATGATCCCGAGATTCGGGAAGTGATCCGTCTTTACTTGGAAAAAAACAATTACCGTGTCCAGCTCGCAACCAGCGGCGAAGAAGCGCTTATGATCGCGGAGGCGGAGCGGCCGGATCTGGCGATACTGGACGTGCTTCTGCCGGGGCGAAGCGGCTTCGAAGTATGCCGGGAGCTTCGGGCGGTTTCTCCCGTGCCGATCTTATTTTTGAGCTGCAAAAAAGACGAGGCGGACAAAATCGCCGGCTTGAATCTGGGCGGCGACGATTATATTACGAAGCCTTTCAGCCCGAACGAGCTGATGGCCCGGGTACGCGCCCATTTGCGCAGGCCGCATTTGGCTGCGGCGGAGCAGGCGGGAGGACAGCCCGACAAGCTGGTCGTCGGCAATCTGCGGATCGACCGGTTAAGCCGTGTGGTGAGAGTGAGCGGGCAAGAAGTAACGCTGTCCCGCAAGGAATTCGATCTATTGAGCTTTCTCGCTTCGCGTCCGGAGCAGACCTTCAGCCATGAGCAGCTGTTCCGCGAAATTTGGGGACAGGAAAGCTTCAATGATACGAGAACGATTATCGTACATGTGAGCAACCTTCGCAAGAAAATAGAGCCGGACCCGTCGAATCCGAAATATATTATCAACGTCCATGGCGTAGGCTATAAATTTATCGCCAGCGGGGCGAGCCATGCACTGAAACTGTAAACCGTAACCTTGAGCCATTCAAGGCACGGTTTATTTTTTTTTCGCGACAGGAAGGAGAGGCGGTAAATTTACGCTCGCAGCAGGGCATCCGGTAATTTTTATCCCTTTTCGGGCACATCAGGTTTATGCTACAACAGACTAGAAAGAGGTGGTAGCCATGCCGTGGTTCGGAGCCTGCATGCGCCGGGCGGCGGAGCGTTTCCGCGATTGGGGGCTCGAATGGAAGGTGTTCCTGATGACATCGGTCGTTATTCTGATTGCCGTGCCGTTGACGGGGGCATTTTCGTTCAATCAGGCGGCCCGCTATATCGAAGAATACGCCTATAACGCCGCAGACCGGACGGTTAGCCAGCTTAGCGCCAATGTTGGCAACGAGCTGAAGAACGTCAGCGACAAGCTGTACTGGATCAATTCCAGCGACGAGCTGGCGCGGGCGATCGAATGGAGCCAGAACCGGTCGGATGAAACGTATTCCGTCGTTTTCAATAACGTATTTTCGCTGTTCTCAAAAGCGAGTCTGTCCTCGCCTACGATTCGCGGGATTTATTTATATACGCCCAAGGGAGAATTTTTCGAAGGATTTCCGGCGGCAAGAAAGGAAACCGATTTCAAGGAGACGGTGTATTACAAGGCGATTAAGCCGTCGTCGACGAACCGCTGGATCTATACCGGGCAAAATCCGCTGTTCGTGCAGGAAGGAGCGGTGATCGGTCTGGTCAGCCGGCCAGCCACGGCCACCGGGGCGGTGGAGCTGGACAATTATTTGGTGATTACGCTGCGGGCAGACTATTTCGAACGCAACCTGCAGACCATCCAGTTGGTGCCTGACGGATTCTCGATGATTTTGGACGAGAACGGCCAGCCGATCCTGCTGTCCTCCCGGAGCGAGGTGACAGAACAGTTTCTGGATCAGGCGCAGGTGCCGGATTTCTCGGGCAAACCGTCGTTTTTCGAAGCGAAGCTGGGAGACGAGACGTACCTGGTCAATCATAAGCCGATTCCGATTGCCGGCTGGCAGGCGCTCGTCGTTCAGCCGAAAAAGCAGCTGCTCGTCAAGATCGCTTACATTAAATATTTTACGATACTGCTGACGGTGGTGCTGCTGGCGTTCTCTTTCTTTATGAACAAGTTTATCGCCCGCTGGGTCACCCTTCCGGTGCGCAGGCTGCAGCGGCTCATGTCCCAAGCCAAAAAAGGCGACCTCGACGTGCGCTTCGCTTCCGAGAGCCGGGACGAGATCGGCGAGCTGGGGCGGCGGTTCGACGAGCTGCTGGACCAAATTCAACGGCTGCTGAAGCAGGTGGTGGAGGAGAGCCTCGCGAAGCGGAGGGCGGAGATGCGCGCGCTTCAGGCGCAGATCAATCCGCATTTTCTATACAATACGCTTGACGAAATTTATTGGAAGTCGCTCGAATTCAACGATTCGTCGGCCAGCGATATTATTTTGTCGCTGTCCCGCTTTTTCCGGCTCAGTCTGAACCGTGGCGAGGAAGCGACGACCGCGGGGAAGGAAATGGAACACGTCGAGCAATATTTGAAGCTCGTCAATTATCAATACAGGCGGCAGTTTGCGTTCGAGGTGTCGGTGGACGAGCGGACGAAGGAAACGGTCGTACCGAAAATCATCCTGCAGCCTTTGGCGGAAAATGCGGTGCTGCACGCGTTTAAGGACAACGAGTATCAAAATAACCGGATCTATGTGAAAAGCTTCCGGGAAGGAACGGACACGACGGTGCTGACCGTGGAAGACAACGGCTCGGGGATCGATCCGGAGCTGATCGGACTCTTCAACGCACCGCTGGTGGACGCGGCGTCAGGCGTCGCTTCTCAGAGCGGAGAAGGCTACGCGATTATGAATATTAAGGAACGGCTTCGCTACTTTTTCGGGGAACGCGCATCGTTCCGGGCCGAGAGCCGGGTAGGGGAAGGCTCACGATTCGAGATCCGCATCTGCGATGCGAAGGAGGAGGCACCGCATGAAAGTACTGCTGGTGGACGATAAGGAGAGCGTCGTGCAGGGCATCCGCAAGCATATTCCTTGGGAGACGCTCGGCGTATCGCAGGTCGAGATCGCACTCGACGGTAAGGAAGCGCTGCACCGCTATGCAAGCGATCCGGCCGATCTTATCGTGACGGATATCAAGATGCCGAATATGAACGGCATCGAGCTGATGGAGCACATCAGGGCGCGCTTCGACCGGGCTATCCGTTTCGTCGTACTTAGCGGCTACGAGGAATTCGACTACGCCAAGAAAGCGCTTGCGCTCGGTGCTTCGAACTATGTATTGAAACCGGTTGACATTAAAGAAATGACCGGGATTATCGCCAAGCTGCTCGGCGAGCTTCGCAAGGAGCAGGAGCGGGACGCGCAGCGGGTGAAGTTTCAGCAAACGATCCGGCGAAGCCTGCCGGCTCTGCGGCAGCAATATTTGAACGAGATGATCCGGTTTCGGGACGAGCGGCAGGTACGCTTGCGGGATAAATGGGATTTCGCGGAAATCCCGCTCAAGCCTTCGAACTTTGCGCTGCTGGCTGTCGCGATTGAACTCTTCGATGAAATTTCGCATAAGCCCGTAGAGGAAGTTGAGCTCAGCCGCTTTATCGTCGAGAACATTGTCGGCGACTGCTTGTCGTCGTGGGGGACAGGCATCGCTTTTTATGCCGAATGGGGCCTGCTGGCGATGCTCGTCAATTACGACCCGGCCGAGCCGGCCAAAGAGGTCAAGGAACAGCTGCTGAAATTTGCGGACTGGTGCCGCACTTCGGTAGAGAAGCATTCGGGCCTCACGGTAACGATCGGCATCAGCTCGTTATGTCCGGAGCTGCGCGAGCTGCCCGGCGCATACCGGGAAGCATGCGAGGCGATCGAGCATGTGTATTTTTTCGGGAACAACCAGGTGGTTCACGTGGAGGACTTGATCCCGTTCCGGATGAAGCGGACCGGTTACCCGGCGCTTCAGGAGCAGGAACTGCTGACGCTCGTCAGGCGGGGACAGGCGGAATCGGCCCAGGAAGCGGCGGCTTCCTTCTTCCGTGCGCTCGAAGGGGAGGAGGGCAAGCCAGCCGACTTCCGTTTCTCCTGTATTCAGCTTGTCACTGCGCTGAACCGGCTTCTGCACGATCTGGGGATGACGGAAGGGGAACGCGGCCCGCTGCCCGAGGCGTGGTTTGAGCTGTGCAACCGCGCGAAGCTATGTGAGCTTAAGGTGCATATTCCGGTCTGGTTCCATCAGGCGGCGCTGCAGGTCAAGCAGTTTGTCCAGGCGGGCTCCAAATCGATTGTCAGCGAAGCGAAGGCGTTCATCGAGCAGAACCTGCTGCAGCCGATCGGGTTGTCGGCGGTAGCGGATTATGTCGGCGTCAGCCCCAACTACTTCAGCGGCTTGTTTAAACGGGAGACGGGAATCTCCTTCGTGGAATACGTCACCGATCTGAAGCTGGCCCAAGCCAAAGACTGGCTGGAGGACGCAGCCATTCCCATCTATGAGATTGCCGAGCGGCTCGGGTACCATGACCGCAAATATTTCCGCGAAATTTTCAAGAAAAAGAACGGCATCACGCCGTCCGAGTACCGCGAGCAGCGACTCGGCACCTCGACGGGGGAGGAGTAAATCCTCCCTCGGAGTGTTGAGAAAGTGGTCGTTATAAAAAAATAGAAAATATACGGAGGTGGGGTATCTACTGGAGGAGCGATAGCGTTCGCCTTTGTCTGCGGGAAATACCCGCTGCTAAGCGGCTTTAATCAAAGTTTCCCGCTGACAAGAGCGACCGGAAGTAGATACCCCACCCCCTCGTAACATCTATTGATCCACTTGACCACTTTCTCAACAAGCTCAAGGAGGAATAAATCCTCCCCCTCTCTCATGAAAATTCCCTCCCTAGGAAATTCGACACGGTTCGCTATACTTGGAAATAGGAAGATCAACTCACGTATACGCAGAGAATCTTACAGGGGAGGACGAAATCCGTGAATACAAAAGGCTATGTAAAGCTCGGATTGGCGATGGCATTAGCTTCATCGGCGCTGGCAGGATGCGGCGGCGGCGAACAAACGAAAACCGGCTCCGAAAGCGGTGGCGCAAGCGGCCAACCGGTCAAGCTGAAATTTTGGACGAATGCGCGGCATGACGCCGACTTGATGAAAACGAAGCTGGACGAGTTCAATCAGAAGTTTAAAGGCAAGATCGAAGTCGAATCCCAGATCATGACGGACAACTACGAGCAAGCACTGCAAACGGCGATTCAAGCGGACGAGGCGCCGGATATTTTCAACGCCAAAATGAAGCTCAAGTTAGAAGATTTAGTAAAAATGAAAGCGATTCAACCGCTCGACGAGTTCTTGACGCCGGAAGTGAAGTCCCGCTTTGGCGACAACCTGCTGAAGGTCGACCGGCAAAACTCGCTGGATGGCAAAACTTACAGCCTTCCGAACTACGGCACAACCTGGCGGCTGATTTATAACAAAGACCTGTTCGCCAAAGCCGGCCTGAGCGAGCCGCCGAAGTCGATGGCGGAGCTTGTGGACTATGCGAAGAAAATTACCGAAGCGGGCAAAGCGGACAACGCCTACGGCTTCGCATTAAACATGAAAACACCTGCCGCGGCCTTCGAACGCGGACTGCTGCCGATGGTTCGTCTCGACGGCAAAGACTACTACGACTGGAAAAACGGGAAGTACGATTTCGAAGTGCTGAAGCCTTATGTTCAAGCGCTGAAGCAAATCGTCGATAACAAAAGCATTCTTCCGGGCTACGAATCGCTGGATATCGACCCGCTGCGCAACCAGTTTGCGGCAGGCAAAATCGGTATGTACTTCTCGCTGTCCGCCGAGCCGGGCGTGTACGATACCCAGTTCCCGACCAAAGTCAACTGGGGCGTAGCGCAGGTGCCGACGCTCGATGGCGGAACGCCGAAGGGCGCGAACTATATCAACGGCGGCGCATCCTGGCTGTATATGTCCGGGAAAAGCAAGTACAAAAAAGAAGCTTGGGAGCTGATGAACTTCCTCTACAGCGACGACGTGCTCGTTCCTTACTACGAGCAGGGTAAGGGGATCAGCGTCGTGCCCAGCGTTCTCGCCAAAGCGAAAGAGCCAACGCTCAAAAATTTCAAGGAATTCGCACCGAAGGACGATGTCATGTGGCCGGCATACCCCGTGCACAAAATCGAGGGCAAGCCGTGGCAGAACGTCATCTCCGAGACGATTCTCGGCTTGACCCCGCTTGACAAAGGAATCGAAGATCTGAACAAGCGTTACAACGACGGCTTGAACAACGAAGAAAAGGCCGGCAACATGAAGCGGATCGTCGAGCCGAATTTCGACCCGCGCAGCCAAATTAAAAAATAAAGTTCTCGTTTGCATAAACGACCGGGCAGCAGGTGGCTCTCCTATATGGATATCCGGGAGTCGCCTGCTCTCTTTTTGCCAAAAATCGCCTTTGGAAGGAGCTGATTTGCGTGCCGCTCAAAAAAAGATTGAAGGAATATACGGGACCTTACGTCATGGTTCTGCCAACGGTCGTTCTCCTGCTGCTGTTTGCCATCTATCCTCTGGCGTGGGCCTTCAAATATATGTTCTATGACTATGACGGCTTTTCGGATGCGACCTTCATCGGGCTCGAAAACTTTGTCCGGCTGTTCACGCGCGACTCGCAGTACTGGCATTCGGTCTGGAACACGCTGCTGTTTACAGCCGGAAAGCTCGTCATTACCTTGCCGCTTTCCCTGATCTTAGCTTTCATCCTGAACAACAAGCTGTTCGGCAAAAATACGATGCGCGCTATCATTTTCATGCCGACCATCATCAGTACGGCCGTCATCTCGCTCGTCTTCTACCTGATGTTCAACTCGTACAACGGGATTATTAACAAAATGCTTTTATCGATTGGATTAATCGATCAACCGATCGAATGGCTCGGCGTCAAGTACTCGATGCTCACCGCCATTCTCGTCGCTATCTGGGGCGCGGTCGGTAACTACATGGTGCTGTTTCTCGCGGGCTTGCAGGGCATCTCGAACGATTTGTACGAAAGCGCAGCCATCGACGGTGCGAATAAGGTTCAGCAGTTCTGGTACGTCACGATACCGCTGCTCGGACCGGTCATGCAGATCATCGTCATGCTGGCGATTGTCAACACGCTCAAGAGCTACGAAAGCATCATGGTCTTGACGGCCGGAGGTCCCGGCGGCACAACGGAAGTCATGTACTTGTACATCTACAAGCTGTTCTTCCCGGTGTCCGAGGGCGATGCGGTCGTGCAGCAGTACGGCTACGGCGCTGCCGTAGGCTTCGTCTCCGCGCTGATCGTCGGTCTGCTTACGTCCGCTTACTTATATATCTCGCGCAAATCCAGTCAGGCGCACTAAGGAAGGAGGAACCGTATCATGAGCACAATCGCCGCCAAAAAGGGCGCTTCCGTACGCGTCGGCCCGCTGCTGGCCTGGACGATCGTCTGGATCTTTCTGCTGAGCATCGTCATCGCGATATTGTATCCGGTCGTCTTTACGTTATTCGGCTCGTTTAAGTCGAATTTCGAGCTGCTGAACAGCACGAGCATATGGCCGAAGGAGTGGCATTGGAAAAACTACGCCGAGGCCTGGGAGCGGGCCAACTTCGCCAAATATACGTGGAACAGCTTGTTTATCTCCATTGCGTCCACGGTCATCAATATCATCGTCTGCTCGATGGGTGCTTATGCGCTGGGCCGGCGCATGTTCCCGGGACGCGGCCTCATCATGGCTGTCCTTGCAGTTACGATGTTCATCACGATCGGGGCCATTACGTACCGTCCGCTCTACGACATGATGCGCGAAGTGCATTTGCACAAGTCGCTGTGGAGCATCGTGCTGATCTTCGTCGGCACGCACTTGTCCTTTAATATTTTTCTGCTTGAGCGGTTCGTACGCTCCATTCCTAAAGACTTGGATGAGGCGGCGACGATCGACGGCTGCGGATTTTTCGGAATCTATTGGCGCATTATTTTGCCGCTGCTTACGCCGGGTCTCGGCGTCGTGGGACTATTTACGTTCCGCGAGTCGTGGAACCAATACGTGCTCCCGCTTATTTTTACGATGACGAATCCCGACTTGCGGCCGCTGACGGTCGGGGTCATCTCGCTAAAGTACTCCGCCAACGCTGCGGCGGAATGGCACTTGATGCTGTCCGGCTCGATGGTATCGATGCTCCCGATTCTGGTCGTCTACTTCCTGATGAACAAGTCGTTCATCGCCGGCATGACCAGCGGCTCCGTCAAGGGGTAAGCACGAGAACGTGCGCAAAGAAGCCTGCATCCGCAACGATGCAGGCCTTTTTGCGCGCTTGTAAGTTATAACGAACAATGGATCATCATTACTTACTTCAGCTGCTTGATGATTTCTAAGTGCTGGTCGTTCGCTCTTTTCAACTCGTTGTTGTAATTGTCTCTTAGGAAGTTCAGCTGATCCCTCAGCGCCTCGATTCGCTGTTGGGCCGATCCTTTGGCATGGATCTGCGTGATCAGCGTCTGAACATTCGTCAGCTGCTTGTTCAGCTCGGCTTTGGCCGCTTCCGCCGCCTTGGAATAATCGCCGGCCAACGAATTCAGCCTATTCGAAATATCCATCTGCTTCGTCTCGGCTTCCTTCAGCGCTTTGTTATATTCCGCCTGGCTGGAGTAGGTTCCCGGGTTATCCTTGCGGATTTGGGCGATTTGGTCTTCCAGCTGCTTTTTGTTCTGATTGTAGTTCTCCCGGATCGAATTCACGAGCTTCTCGTGACGGTCGTTCTCAAGCTTGACCCTGTCCGGCTGCGCCGAAGGATTCGTATTCGGCAGCGTCGTGCTGCCGTTGCCCATATCGACTTTGCGGGTCAGGACGTCGTTGGAAAATTCGCTGACGGAAAGTAAGGTGCCTTTTTTGTCATAATGAGAGATGATGCCGTTCATCATGTTGTTCTTAAAATCCCCGACCAGCTTCTCGCCCTTGGTCGTCGTATAGGTTCCTTTGCCTTCGCGCCGTCCGTCGAAGAAATAGCCTTCGTATACGTCGCCGTTCTTGTAGACGAGCTTGCCGGCTCCGCTCGGCTTGTCGTTATCGAAAGGACCGGTATATTTGTCGCCGTTTTCGTAGTACAGCGTCCCTTTTTCCCGCTCGCCGACTGAGAAGGTGCCGTCGAATAGCAGTGAGCCTGTGGAAGAGTACTGCTTGCCGGAGCCGGTACGCACCCCATTTTTCAGATTCCCGTCAAATTCCAGCTGGCCGTTCTCGTAGAAGCTCTTGAGGTGGCCGTCTCCGGGGAGGCCGTTCGTCATCGTGCCTTCGAACAGCAGCTTGCCGCCCAGGTTGTACAGCTTGCCCCGTCCTTCGGGGTACCCGTTCACCATCTGGCCGGTATACCTGTCCCCGTTCGGATAGGTGTAGTCTCCTTTGTCGGGCTTGGTCGTGTCGGTGCCGCTGCCCGGTTTGGTTCCGGAGTCTCCGCCGCCGGGCTTGGAGCCGCCGCCTGTGGTCCCGCCGGAATTCCCGGGCCCTGTCGAATCCGCCGAACTTTTTATATGTACCGACATGCTTTTTCCGTCCCATGTCACATCTTTGCCGCTCGCTTCGCTGACGAACCGCAGCGGGATGAACGTATTGCCCTCGACGAGCCGAGGCGCAAGCTCAAGCTCGTTCAGCCGATCGTTGATATAAGCGTCCGTATCGTCGATGACCAGCTTAATGGAGAGATCGTCCTTCGTGCCGGTCACGGTTTGCGTAGCCTCGTCCCAGCCGACCGTGAGCCCTATTTTTTCAAAAATCGGGCGGAATTGAACCAGCGTCGTTCCATTTTCCAAAATGGGCTGAACTTCGAATTTGATAGGCTTGCCGTCCAGATACACACGCACCTGCGGATCGGCTGCGTTCGCGAAGCTCGGTGCCGCAAGCGCCGTCCAGAGCAAACAGGCCGGCAGCATGGCGTACCATTTGTTCATACAGAATTTCCCTCCTATTCGTCCTATTCTTGTCCATTTTACAATATTCTACAGGATGTGTCGAAAAAAATTATATTCGCAGCCGCTGAAGGTAAAGAAAAATAAATCGTGCTAGAAAACGCTCACAAACTGTAGTAGAATAGATCAAGTATTTACATATTCATGAGGAAAAAAGGCATACCTGTCTGAAAAGCGGGGACGCAAAGCCATGGGTCTGCCCTTCCCGAACGGGAAGAACG
This sequence comes from Paenibacillus tyrphae, assembly GCF_000722545.1. Taxonomy (GTDB): domain Bacteria; phylum Bacillota; class Bacilli; order Paenibacillales; family NBRC-103111; genus Paenibacillus_G; species Paenibacillus_G tyrfis. The sequence continues at coordinate 37,512 of NZ_JNVM01000018.1, read as the reverse complement.
ATCGCCAGGTTGCCATTTGTTGTGACATGCAGCCACTTCAACGCCAACCCATTGAAGCCGCGCGCGATGCTGCGGTTTTTTTAGTGCGTTCGGGACCGACACAGATAAACAGGAGGGGGTCCGTTTTATGAGCAAGTGCCCGTTTCACACCATTGCCCGTTGGTTTGGGAAAGGCGGCGCCGTACCGGAGGGACATGTTTCGTTATTGCAGCAGGACAAGCTGAATGCGGTTGAGGTTACCTATCAGGTGAACGATGCGGAGCTGGAGGCACAGCTCAAAATGATCGCTTTGTCCGAAGAGGATCTGCGCATTCTGGCCATGTTTAAGCCTATGATCGAGGAGCGGATCGACGAGATTGTCGATTCGTTTTACAAAGCCGTGCTGCAAGTGGACAAGCTGGACAGGATTATCCGCGACAATTCGACCGTCGAACGGCTGACCCGGACGATGAAGACACATTTGATCGAGCTGCTTGATGGCAAAATGGACCGGGCGTTTATAGAAAAGAGAACGAAAATCGCCCTGATTCATGAGCGGATCGGCCTGGAACCAAAGTGGTATTTAAGCGCTTTCCAAAATCTGCAGAACGGATTTATCGACGCTGTCGTTAGCCAAGTTCAGCACAAAGACGACATGGTGGCGATTAACCAGGTGTTGACCAAGCTGTTCAACTTCGAGCAGCAGCTCGTGCTGGAAGCGTACGAAAAAGAGAATTTGCGCCAGCGGGAGCTGCAGCATGAAAAATACCGCAACGATCTGCGCATGTTAAGTGAGGAACTCGCCGCGCTGACGCAGGAAAACAATGCGGTGGTCGAGACATTAATCTCGACGAGCAGCGACGTGAAAGAAGCCTTTGCCTCGATGGCGGAGCAGTCAAGATCGAGCCAGGTGATGGCCGGCACAGGGCAGGAGCAAGTTCAGGCGCTGGAAGCGAAAATCGTCGTCATTCACGAGCGAGCCGATCACATGCAGCAGTCCGCCGCGCAATTGAACGAGCTGTCGTCGCAGATCAAGGATATCGTCACGATCGTACAAGACATTGCGGCGCAGACCAATCTGCTTTCTCTGAATGCGGCCATCGAGGCGGCTAGGGCCGGTGAACACGGAAGAGGATTCTCGATTGTCGCCGACGAGGTGCGCAAATTGTCCGACGATACGAAGAAGACGCTGACGCGCATTGCGGATATCGTCACCGAATCGGATAAGTGCAACGACCGGGTCGTACGATCCATTCACGAGGTGCGTCAAGTCGTGGAAACGAGCCGTACGGAAGCGCTGGAAGCGCGGAGGGTGTTCAGCGAAATCGTACACTCGATGCAGACGAATATCGATCAGACGGAAGAGGTCGGCAGCGAGATGGACCGGCTGGTACATACGATCGGCGAAATAGGCAATGCGGTAAGCCGGGTAGCATCGACTGCGGAAACGCTGCGGGACAAAGCGTAAATAAAAAAAAGGCTGGTGCATAACGGGCGAAGAAGGCGATAATGTCTGTAGACAAACAGAAAGGAATGAGCTGACGAATGAACGTAAATATCATGGGAAGCCGGATGACGCACAGCAAAGAGAACGGCTACGTGGGCCATGTCGAGTTTCAATATGAAGGACATGAAGCGCCGTACGAAATTACGCTGCACAGCAAAAACGCGAAGGATTGGAGTTACAGCCTGATTTTTTCCAAAGAATCGGGATCGGAAGAGGACATTCTTGCGGTGGAAGAAAGGCTGGAAGAAGACGACGATTTCTACGACCTGCTTGTGAACGCGGCGCTGCAAAGCTTGCCCCGTCAAGAAGGATAGCCGTTGGCAATTTGTTCAATAATTCGCCTTTAAATTCCACGCAAATCCTATTGACGAAACGTTTACAAATGGGTATGATGTGACTGTAACCGAATACAAATTGGCGTGTTACCGATAAAAGGGCATGAGCCAGGAAAAGACTATGATCAAAGGTCTTTTTTTGGCTCTTTTTTGTTTGCCGTCAGCTCGGAACGTAAGGAAAGGTGGTGGGTTAGGCTATGCAAGCGAATCGTCTGCTTCGAATCGAGCGGGTCATCAGCAACAATGTGCTTATGGTGTTGGATTCGGATTCCGGGAAGGAGTACGTGCTGCTGGGCAAGGGCATCGGATTTTCCTCCAAAGGAAGCGGGACGATCGAGGCCAAAGACCCCCGCATTGAAAAGCGATTTCGGCTGGACGACCGCGATCAGATGAGCGAGTACCACACGCTGCTGGAAGGAATCGACCCCGAGGTGATCCGAATCTCCGAGCGGATCATCGACAGCATTAACGGGCAATTTTCCGAGCCGCTGAACAACAAGGTGTACTTTGCGCTGCCAAGCCATATTCAGTTCGCGGTATACCGGCTCAAGAACGGGATGGATATCGTCAATCCGTTCCTGCAGGAAACACTGCTGTGGTTTCCCAAGGAGTACGAAATCGCACGAAGCGCAGCGGCGATGATCAGCGAGGCGTTCGACATCGAAATACCGGAGGACGAAATCGGATTTTTGACCTTTCACGTCCATTCGGCGGTATCCAGCGTTCCGGTCGGAGAGCTGGTGAAGTTCTCCAATCTGGTGAATGAAGCAGTCGCGGTGGTTGAAAGCGAACTGGGCGCCCCCATTCCACGCGACAGTATGGATTATGTCCGGCTCATCACGCATTTGCGGCATGCGATCGAACGGATTGCCCATGGCAAAGTCGTTCGCAACCCGTTTATGAACGAATTCAAAACCCAATACCCCGAGGAATACCGGTTGGCCGCCGAGCTTAGTTCTCTGATCGGGCAGCGGCTGGAGACGGATGTTCCCGAAGATGAGATTGGTTATATGGTCATGCATTTGTACCGGCTGTTTCAAACGTATCCGGGAGAGCGATCAACACAACAAGGGAGGAATTAACAGATGTTCTCAAAATGGCTATCGAACAAGACGAAGACGAATCTGCTGGAAATCGCGTCTCCGATCACGGGCAAGGCGGTAGAGCTGGAACAAGTTCCCGACGAAGCCTTCGCAGGCAAGCATATGGGTGAAGGGGTTGCCATCGAGCCGACGGAAGGCAAGCTGATCGCTCCGTTCGACGGTACGGTCGCACATCGGATCGATACGAATCATGCGCTCATTCTGGAGCATGAGTCGGGCGTCCAGCTCTTGGTTCATATCGGGATCAACACGGTGGCGCTGCGCGGCGAAGGGTTTACGTCCCACGTATCTACGGGCGACAAGGTGACGGCCGGCCAGACGCTGATCGAATTCGATATCGAGCGTATTAAGGAAGCGGGCTATCCGCTGATTACCCCGGTTATCATCGCCAACGGCGAAGAAAGCGTATCGGCCGTGGAATACCGATTGGGGCCGGTCCGTGCGGGAGACGCCGGGCTGCTGAGTGCGGTTTTAAAAAAATAACATAACCATTTCGAAAGGGTTGAGTGATTATGCTCGCTTTTTTGCAGAAAATCGGTAAAGCCCTGATGCTTCCCGTTGCCGTCCTTCCGGCGGCCTCCATCCTGCTGAGGTTCGGGAATATCGATTATGTGAAGGACTTTCATATGGGGGAAAGCGTCGGCGGGTTTTTGAACCAGTACATCGCGCCGTTTCTGAACGCCGGCGGCTCCGCAATTTTCGATAACCTGCCGCTGATTTTCGCGGTCGGCATCGCGATTGCTTTCATCGGAGACGCGGTCGCGTCGTTGGCTGCTGTAATCGCTTACTTGGTGCTGACCAACGTGTTGGCTAAAATTCCCGCGGCTTTTCCGGCTCTTGTTGATAAAGACGTGAAGCTGAACATGGGCGTGCTCGGCGGCATTCTCGCAGGGGCGCTGGCATCATATTTTTACAAAAAATACCATAATATCAAGCTGCCCGATTGGTTAGGCTTTTTCAGCGGCAAGCGGTTTGTACCGATCATTACCTCGCTGGCGATGGTGCTGATCGGGATCGTGTGCGGGATTGTCTGGGGTCCGATCCAGCATGCGCTGGACGAATTCGGCCGCTTCATCGTCGGCTTAGGCGGCTTCGGGGCCGCAGGGTTCATGGTCGGCAACCGGCTGCTCCTGCCGTTCGGTCTGCATCACGTGCTGAACTCGATCGCCTGGTTCCAAATCGGCGACTTTACGGATGCGACCGGCCAAGTGATTCACGGGGACTTGTACCGCTTCTTCAAAGGCGACAAGTCGGCTGGGATGTTCATGACCGGATTCTTCCCGATGATGATGTTCGCGCTCCCGGCTGCTGCGCTCGCGATGGTGCATACAGCGAAGCCGGAAAAGCGCAAAATCGTCGCGTCCATGCTGTTCGGAACGGCATTCGCCTCGTTCCTGACCGGAATTACGGAGCCGTTGGAATTTGCCTTCATGTTCCTCGCTCCTGCTTTGTATGCCGTTCACGCCGTACTGTCCGGGGTAGCCGGTTATGTCACGTATGTGCTTGACGTGAAGCACGGCTTCGGGTTCTCTGCGGGCTTCATCGACTATGCGCTTAACTATCCGCTGGCAACGAAGCCGCTCTTGATTATCCCGATCGGTCTCGCGTTCGCGGTCGTCTATTACTTCATGTTCCGCATCTTGATCGTGAAGCTGAATCTGAAGACACCCGGCCGGGAGGACGACGACATCGTCGAGGAGGCTGTTGCCGTAGAAACGGGAGCGGCGCCTGCAGGCAAAACGCCGGTCTCTCAAAAGGCGGGCCAAGTCTTGGCTTCCATCGGCGGCGCCGGCAATATCGTAGGATTGGACGCCTGCATCACCCGGCTGCGGCTGGTCGTGAAGGACGAAGCGGCGGTTGATGACAAAGCGCTGAAGGGTCTAGGCGCCTCCGGCGTCATGCGGCTCGGTCAAGGCGCGGTGCAGGTTATTTTCGGACCGCAATCCGAGCAGTTGAAGGACGAAATTAAGAAGATCATGTAAATTTGCCTGCTGTGGGCAACCATTTAGATAGAGAAATATAATCTATACGGAACAAGGAGTGCTGAGCGATGCAAAACGACTATATTGTTCAAAACCTGTTGGGGCTTCACGTACGTCCCGCCAAAAAAATTGTGGAGGCGGCCGGACGCTACAAGGAATGCAGCATCTTTTTGGAAAAATCGGGTAAACGCGTCAGCGCGAAAAGCCTGGTAAACGTGCTTACCATCGGCGCCAAGCACGGAGATACCGTTACGCTCATTACCGAGGGGGAACAGGAAGAAGCGGCGCAGGAGGAGATCGGCCGCATTCTGGCCGAATATTCCGAAGCGCCAGCCCGGAAGGAGGGGTAACCGTGCGGCTGCAGGGAGTTGCCGCGGCGCCGGGAATTGCGATCGGCGTCGCGAAGGTGATGCGGGAGGAGCAGCGGCCGGAACGGCATCCGATCCGGGCGCAAGAGACAGACGCCGAGCTGGAACGGCTGGCTGAAGCGATCCGCCAGGCGGACGAGGAGCTGCAGGAGCTAGGCCGGGACTTGACGGACCGGGGCCGGGAGCAGGAAGCGGAAATTTTCGAAGGCCACCGGCTGTTCCTTCAGGATGAAGAGCTGGTCGGCAAGGCTCAGACGATGATCCGCGAGGAGCGAATCTGCGCGGAAGCGGCGCTGGACGAAGCGATGCAGGAGACCGTCGCGCTGCTGGAAAGCCTGGACGACGAATATTTGCGGGAGAGAGCTACGGATATCCGCGATGTGACACGCCGTGTGATCCGCAAGCTGCTTCATGCCGATGAGCCCTTGGACGCGCGCTTGACGGATGAGCCTTTCATTCTGATCGCGGATGAGCTGACGCCTTCACAGACGGCCCAGCTTGACCCGAAAGCGACGGCTGGCTTCGTCACCGCTTCCGGCGGCAAGACGTCGCATTCCGCCATATTGGCCCGCTCGCTCGGCATTCCGGCGATCGTCGGCTTGGGCGAGAGCCTGTTTCAGGTGCAGGACGGCCAGCGGCTTGTCGTCGACGGCCGCGAAGGCGTCGTGCTCGTCGCTCCGACAGAGGAGCAGCTTGCTGCCTACCGCCAAAAAGCAAGCGAGCAGCAGGCATTGGCCGAGCGTTACCGTGCGTTTGTAGACCGCCCGTCCGTGACGCTGGACGGCGCAAGCGTCGAGCTCGTCGCCAACATCGGCTCGCCGGCCGATGCGGAAGCGGCCGCACGCGGCGGGGCCGAAGGCGTAGGGCTGTTCCGCACGGAGTTTCTATACATGGGCCGCGACTCGCTGCCGACGGAGGACGAGCAGTACGAAGCGTATGCGGCGGCGGCCCGGGCTTTCGGACCGGAGGCGCCGATCGTGATCCGCACGATGGATATCGGCGGGGACAAGGAGCTGCCGCTGCTGGAGCTGCCGAAGGAAGAGAACCCGTTCCTCGGCTACCGGGCGATCCGCATTTGCCTGGACCGGCCGGAGCTGTTCAAGACGCAGCTTCGCGCCATTTTGCGGGCCAGCGCGGAGGTCAACGTCAAGATCATGTTCCCGATGATCGCTTCGCTCCGCGAATGGAGACGGGCCAAGGCTGTTCTGGAGGAAGCCAAGGCGGAGCTGCAGGCCGAAGGCCGGGCGTTCCGGGACGATCTGGAGACGGGCGTCATGATCGAAGTGCCGGGAGCGGCGCTGATGGCGGACCGGTTGGCCAAAGAGGTCGATTTCTTCAGTATCGGGACGAACGATCTCGTGCAGTATACGATGGCGGCCGACCGGATGAATCCGAAGCTGGTGCAATTGAACGATCCGCTTCAGCCTGCGGTGCTGCGTTTGATCGACCAGGTCATCCGCGCGGCGGCGCGGGAAGGCAAATGGGTCGGCATGTGCGGGGAAATGGCGGGGCAGCCGCATGCGGTGCCGATTCTGCTCGGCATGGGGCTGCATGAGTTCAGCATGAGCGGCGTCCACGTGGCGCGTACGCGGGCGCTGATCGCGAAGCTGGACCGGAGCGGGATGGCTAGGCTGGCGGAAGCGGTGCTTGAGCTTGACGAACCGGATGAGATCCGCGGCGAGGTCGAATCGCAGCTTCCTTGGCTGCGCGAGTATTTGTAGCAGTTAATGCACGGCGCAGGGCGTCCCTATGAGCCCGCTGCCGTGCTTTTTTTCTGGAACGAACTGTAAACTTGACGATGCCTTTTGCGAACATTACAATAGGTAGTGTGAGGTGCTTTCATGAAAATACATTCATTCAAAACGAACGAAAGCGGATTAAACCGCTTTTTCGGACCTCTGGAAGCAAAAATCATGCATATCCTGTGGAACGGTCCGGAGATGGCGATCAAAGACGTGCAGGCGAGGCTGGCCAAGGAACAGGCAATCAATTTCAATACGGTGATGACGGTCATGAACCGGCTGGTGGACAAGGGCGTGCTGCGCAAAAGAGCGGAAGGACGCGTTTCCTTATTCCAGCCTACCCAGTCGCTGGAGCAGTTTCTCGAAACCCAATCCAAAGAGCTGACGAACGATTTGCTTGAAGAATTCGGACCGCTTGTCGTGAACCATATGCTGGACGCCTTGGAAGAAGCGGACCCGGCGCTTCTCGAGCAACTGGAGCAAAAAATTCAAGCTCTGAAAAAGGAAAGATAGCCTATGTGGGAAAAACGTTCCAGGACCCTGTTCCTTACGGGCCTTGGGTTGTCGGCCCTGATCATGTCCCAGATTATCGCGTATGCGCTGCATTTGCTGTTCGGTTTTGAACTCAAGCATAACCTGATCCAATTTTGCGCCACTACGGCGAGCATCTACGGCTTGGACGGGCTGGTGTACGCCTTCGACATCGTCGTGTTCTACACTTTGCTGCTGATCGCCGGACTCGTCGTCCAGCAGCAATGGGCGTCATGCCGCACGTTCCGGCGCTTGCAAAGCAAACGGGACGAACGGATGACGGCGGAATTGAACAAGCAGTACGGCAGCGGCGGCGAGCCGATTCTGGTCGTCGCGTGCGATGAGCCGCGGGCGTTTACGATGAACCTGCTGAACCCGAAAGTCGTTTTATCGACGGGCTTGATCCGGCTGCTGGATGCGAGGGAGCTGGAGGCGGTCATCCATCATGAAATGTATCATCGGAAGCACGGCGATCCGCTTAAAACGTTCGTGCTGTCCCTCTGCTCGTCGGTCATGGGATACGTCCCGCTGCTCCGGTGGGTGCACCAGAAATACCGGACCGTTCGCGAGGTGCTCGCGGACAACTATGCGATCGAACAGCTAGGCTCGTCCGTAGAGATCGGCAGCGCCTTGCTGAAGCTTCTGAAGCATAGAAAGTCGGAAACGATGGTATTTTCCTACGTCTCGTTCGCAGACAACTCGATCAACTGCCGCATTCAGCTAATTTTGGACCCGCAATTCGAGATTCCGTTCAAGCTGCCGCTGAAGCTGACCATGATTTCATTCCATGCGGTGCTTTTGCTTGGCGCGATGTTTTTCTTCGCCACCCTCTAATCGAGCAGGAAAGAGCCGCGGCGCGGGCGGATTATTTTTCCGTCCGGCGCATTTTTTTGCGGTCGGACACTACAATAAGTAGTGTCCGGTGGTAAGGAGGTGATGCGGATCGAATGAAGCAGGGCGGACGAAAGGGAGAGGTTCCTGAGTCGGCCTGAAATTAGTATTTTAAAATTCAAGGAGGAATGTATGAAATGACCACGTTTTCTGAATTGGGAGCTTTGATTGTACGCATCGTATTGGGAGTGACTTTTCTTTTGCACGGGCTCCAAAAATTTCAATCGGGGATTGACAAAGCCGCAGGCTTCTTTCAAAGCGTCGGCTTGCCGGGCTTCCTGGCCTATGCGGTCGGCGGAATCGAGCTGATCGGCGGCATTTGCATGATTCTCGGTCTGGGCGTGCGCGTATTTGGTGCATTGTTTTCGATCATTATGCTTGGTGCGATCCTGACCGTCAAAATGTCGCAGGGATTTATCGGCGGGTATGAATTCGATCTTGCGCTGTTCGCCATGTCCCTGCACCTGTTGATCAGCGGGAATCGTGTGCTGGCGGTGGACAGCTTGTTCCGCAAGCGGAGCGCAGAAGGGGCGAGCGCCTAGCGCGCTTGAAGTTGTTTCGCGATCGTGCAGCATATGGCCGAACGAGGGGCTGTCTCGAAAAGTAGAGCGATCTACTTACGAGACAGCCTTCTTTTGTATAGCCGTGAAGTGAAGGCTGCGGGTTCCGGATCGAGCGCTGTCGATCCGGATTGGAGTATGGTATAGTTGGAACGTAGGAGGCATAGAGCAGCGCCAGTAAAAGAAATCGCACTACATCACTATAGGAGACTTACTCAAATCATGGAAAAGAAAAACGTACATTTCGGCGGCGTGCTGGCCGGCATTTTGGTGGATCAGGTCACTTCGTTCGTCTCTTCGCTGTTGATCGGCACGATCTATATCACGTCCAATCATATCGGTCCGAGCGAAATTTCCAAGGTGTATGCGGATACGCCGATTTTGGCGATTTACCTGCTTGTCGGCTTGTTCTGCACGGGGCTTGGCGGGTATGTATCGGCTTCGGTAGCGAAGCGGGACGCCTATTTCCATGCTTCGATTATCGGCGTCGTGGGAGCTGCGATCGGCTTTTATTATTCCTTCGCCAACGCCGAGGTTCCCTTATGGTATCATCTCACCGGCTTCGTAGCCGTCATTCCCGCCGCCTTGCTGGGAGGTCACGCGGCTTTCTTGAAAAGACGGCGGGCCAATCCGGGCAAGCCGTCCGGCAGCGGACCGAAGCCGGATTGACCGGCGGTGCGCATGGCGGGTGGTTTTATCTCGAGCTTATCGCCAAAACGAAGGGGCTGTCCTAAGGGATAGCCCCTTCGTTTTAACCATGCTGCTAATGGAATTTAAAATCACGGGGCCAGTGTCTGAACGTACATGGCTACCAACGTTTCGATGAATTCATCCGATTCCGCCCTGAGGGTGCCGGAATCGTCGCCGAAGCTGCAGATCGACATCACGTGCTGGAACAACTGTCCGTAGAACATTCGAGCCAGCAGCTTGAAATTCGCATCTCGAATCACGTGTCTGGCTGCCAAATCCAACATATAATTCGCCAAATGCTCCTCCAGACGTTCCGGAATGGTGCGTACCACGTCCGCACAGGAGGGGTTGCGCGGAACTTCCATGATGCCGATGCGAATGAAATCGAGATTCTCCAAGTGAACCTCCAGATATTTTTGCGCCAAGAATGTCAGATCCTCCCGGAAGCGGCCGGTCAATCGGCAATTCACGTCGTCCGACAGCAGGGAGGCCGGAAATTTGGCGTTCAGAACCTCACGGAATAAATTCTCTTTGTTCTTGAAGTGCCGGAATAAAGTAATCTCGTTCACGCCGGCTCTTTCGGCAATATCTCTTGTGGAAGCCGCCTCGTAACCCTTCTCGGAGAAAACGGCGAGAGCCGTGTCGATCATGCGGTCCCTCGTTTTGGATTTACTCAATGCTGGAGCACCTCTTTATTTTGAAATTGACATCCTAATTATAATTCAGTACAATCACAAATGCAAGTAAGTACTTTCATTCATTTTGTTTGAATTCCAATTCCAAAGGAGGCTGTACTCATGATTTTGATCACCGGAGCTTCGGGCAACGTAGGGCAAGAGATTGCGCAGCAATTTCATGGCCAAGGGCACAGAATTCGAGTGGCGAGCAGGAACCCCGGCGAATGGCCTGCAGACGTCGAAGTGATTGCCGGCGATCTGGCCGATCCAGCGATGATGCACAAGGCACTGTTAGGAGTCAGGAAAGCTTTCCTAATGGCGGTTCCTGGCGGTGAGTCTTTCCCGGCAGTCGCAAAAACAGTTGGAGTAGAGCATCTCGTATTTCTCTCTTCCAGCGCGGTGGAGATCGGCGCAGACAATCCCATTACTCGCATGCATTCGCGCATGGAGGAACTGATCCGGCAATCCGGCATATCTTTTACCTTCTTAAGGCCGGGGCCTTTTATGTCGAACGCGCTTCATTGGGCAGAAACGATACGGTCGGAGCGAAGGGTCCGTGCGCCATACGGCGACGCGGGGCTCGTTCCTATCGACCCTAGGGATATCGCCGCCGTAGCTGTGGCTTCGCTTGTATCCTCCGGTCACGAAGGGCGGATTTACACCTTGACCGGCCCTGAGATTATGACTCCCGCAGACCAGGTGAGGACGATCGGAGAAGTGCTTAACCAGCCGATCGAATTCGATAATATCGCCGAGTCGGTGGCCAGGGAAGAGATGAAGCGGTATATGCCGGAGGAAAAAGTGGACGCCGTACTCCGAATCAGGCGAGCTGCAAGCAAGCAGCAAGACGTACGATCTACGATAGAGGAAGTAACGGGGCAAGCGGCACGCACGTTCAGGCAGTTCGTTGAGGACCATATCGATGCGTACCGTTGAATAAGCGGACCTTGGCTACGCGAGAAGCTTGGCAAAAACGAAAAGTGGTTGAGCAGGAGCGATATCCTGTTCAGCCACTTTTTGTTTTAAACACCATTTTCATTTGCAGGGATCGAGTCTAGGAGCGCTAGCTTTGTGCCGAGACGGTCTGATGTCCTGGCGAGGCTGCGGACGGGTGCAGCATTTTGCCGCTCTTCCAACGGCGGAGAACGAGAAAGCCGCGTAAATATTCGTCGGCGATCATCGACGCATAAATTCCGGTCAAGCCCCACTCAAGCCGAATGCCAAGGAAGTAAGAAAACGGTGTTGCGAGCAGCCAGAGCGAGAACACTCCGGTAATCATAATGAACCGGGTATCACCGACTCCCGTTAAGGCGCTGCCCATGGCCATATTGATCATTTTCCCCGGCTGCAGCAGCAGATTCAAGCCGAGCAGTGCAACCCCGAGCGCCACAATCTCCGTATCAACGGTGAACAGAGACAGCGCCTTGCTGCCGAAAACGTACAGCAGCAGCGCGTTGGTCATGACGACCGCAAGTCCCGTCCACATTCCCCGATAAGCGGCGCGGTAAGCCTCCTGTTTCCGTCCGGCCCCGAAAAGATGGGCGATCTGAATTTGCAAAGCCATGGCGACGGAATACCCGAGCGTGAAGCAAAACGACTCCATCGTATTCATATAGGTCCGCGCCGCCAATTCCTTGGCCCCGAGCATTGCAATGAACGAAAACAGAATCAGCTGCGAGAATACCCACGAAGCGGAATGCACGCCCATGGGCCAACCGATCTGCATCGTTTCGCGGAACAATGGGCGGTTGAATTGCAATAGATCTTTCCAGCCAACCCGGCGCTCGAACGAATGCACGAACAGAAAGGCGAGCACAATCGTGGCCAGCAGCCGGCTGACAAGAGTCGAGACGGCCACGCCGGCCAGCCCCCATTGCGGGAACCCGAAGGCACCGTAAATAAAGGCGTAGTTCAACACGACATGAATGACGTTCATCCCGATCGCGATGTACATTGGACCGCGCGTGTTCCCCGTATTGCGAATCGCCGTGCTGAGAGCGGCCATGGCGGCGGTCAGCGTCATGCCTCCGCCGACGATGGAGATGTACGTGTCGGCCAGCGGAAGCAGAGCGGCCGGAACCTGCAGCAGCGCAGCAATATCGCGGGCAAAAAGATAGAGCGCGAGGCTGAGCAGGGCCCCGATCACGATCGAGATATTGACCGACATGATGGCTACCGTCCGCGCGTCTTCCGGCCTGCGGGCACCGAGCTTCTGTGCAATCAGCACGCCGGCCCCGTTGGCGACCGTCATGAACAAAATCGTGACAGCGGCAAACAATTGCGTGGAAATGCCCACGACGGCAACGGCGCCGTTCGATATGCGGCTGACCATCAGCGTGTCCGCCGTGCCCAGCAAAAACTGTAGAAACATTTCAATGAAAATGGGCCAAGCGAGCACCCATAGCGTAAATTTTTTGTCGTCACTCATGTTCCATATCCCCCTGATGCCGTATTCCCATATCACATTATAGAGCGTATACTTGAAAGCATGTATCAGTATCCGAACTAAAAATATCAATTTATAAACCTGACTTCATATGATGAGAAGGTGAAAGCGATGCCAATTCTCGAATTTACATCCCCGCCGCTTCCTCACTATTTGGCCAGCGGCTTCTGCGTCATTGCGCCCGGTCGCAAGCATCCGAACCGGCACAACATCGGCGTTTTCGATCTGCTCGTCGTGCAGGAAGGCTGCATTTATATTATGGAAGGCGGCGTTTACTACGAAGTTACGGCCGGCCACGCGATTATTCTCCGGCCTGACCGGCATCATTATTCTCCGCAGGGGTGCACAACGGATACGGCTCATTATTGGCTGCATTTCAACACGACGGGTGCGTGGAGAGAGACGGAGGAAGGAGTGCCGACGCTTCCGCCCGTTTCGATAGAGGAAAAAAGTTTCACGATGCAAACCTTCGCCATCCAGCTTCCCCAGTTTACCAAGCTGCTGAAGCCGACGTCCGTCTACCGGACGATGCAGCAGCTCGGCGCGCTGGAGAAGGAGTCGCACCGCAACTGGGCGCGCTGGAAGCATCAGCAGCTGTTTCAGCAGGTGCTGGAGCAGCTTAACGCTTCGCTGCAAGCGGAAGCGCCGCCGCCCGGAGCCGAAGTGGCGGATCAGGCGGCATCCTACCTGCGCCAGCATTTCAAACAAGCGGTGACTGCGCAGAGCTTGGGAGAGGCGCTCAATTTTCACCCTGTATATATCGCGCGCTGCATGCAGCGGGAGTTCGGCTGCTCGCCCTTCGAGTATTTGCTGCGTTACCGGCTGGAGCAGGCCAAGCTGCTGCTGCTGCAAACCGATTTTCCGGTCGCCCGGGTAGCCGAAGAGGTCGGTTTCAGCCAAGCGGCCTACTTTACGTCCTGCTTCGTAAAAGTGGAAGGCTTGACTCCGCGCGCCTACCGCAAGCGCTTTTCCCATGCCTGACCGGATACGGTGCTGCTGTGGTAACAAAGGGGATGAAGGGCTGTACGGAGAATGCGCTTCGATGATCCATGCGAAGGGCGAGCCGAGCGGATGCAGGAGCGCGGCTGGTAAGGCGATGAAACCCATCCTTTGCGATGGGTTTTTTTGTTCTACAATGTCGAATCGTTGAATTCCAAGTCATCAAATTACCAAATAAAGTAATGGTATTCCATTGTGAGGGATTAGTCCTAAATTATACAATATTACCAGAGGCGAGACGAACAAACGCTCACTCGAGTTCACGGCATTGGAGGAGTTAAAGTGGAGCCTAAACGTTCGCCCGATGATCATAGACGATTTTTAAAGCAGTATGCCGAGGAATACAAGCTGGGAACGTACTTTCCCGAAAAGCTGACTTTACTCGCCAAATCGGAGCCCGTCTCCTTCCAATGGCTTCGAGAGACGGAGCATGGTTCCGTCGTATTCCTGATGAGCGCTTCCTGCTCGGCTTGCAACATGGGACCTGTTCAAGAGTTCACGGAACGGTTCGGGGCATTCCGCTATTGCGTGTTATTCGAAGGAAGTGCGGAAGCGATGGAGCAGCAGCAGGAGATCTATGACTTGGACGTGCCGTTCTACCTGTGCGATACCGTTAAGCTGCAGAGCCAATTAAAAGTGGGCGCCGTTCCTTACGCCCTCATTTTGAACAAACTCGGACAAGCGGTCGGCGCCGACATCTTCAACGACTGCGAGAAGCTCGAGCGGTTGGCGGCCCCGTTGATCCGTGTGTATGAGCGCAGCTTGGCACAAGTATGAAGTCGTTCGCATACACCATGAGATGCGCCGGTCAAGCCTTTTGCAAAGTATACCGGTTCAATAGACCCATCGTATTGCTGTCACTGTTCGTTTACATCGTAGTGGCTCTGCAATCAAACATCGGCATTTACTTAAGCAAACGGATCGTAGACCAGCTCTCGGAGAACAATCTGTACCTGCTCTTGGGAAGCATCGCGCTTCTTCTCTCGTTTCAGCTTGTGCGGCTGCTGCTGGAAACGTATTCCCAGCTCAAAAGCAGACGGATGCAAATGGCGTTTGCCGTTCAATGCGAGAACGAATTGGTCGATCTCGTTGCGAGGACGGAGCTGCTGGACAAGGAGCATCCCCAGTTTACAGGAGATTTCTCTTATTGGTCCTTCATTAACGGCAAATATCTGGAATCGTATTCCACCGTGACCGGGCTCGTCAAGCAGGGCTTGATCGCGGCGGTAAGTCTGGGCTATCTGCTGTATTATCACTTGTACATTGGCTTGTTGGCGCTGCTCGTCGGTACGTTGAAGGGCATCTACGACCTTCGCGCCGTCCGGCGAAGGGTGGCGATCAACGAGGAGATGATGAGGCAATCCCGGGGGTATCATTATTATTTCGATGTATTGACGGGCTCCCAGACGCAGAAGGAAATGACGCTGTTTCAATTGGTGCCCTATTTCCGAGAGAGGTGGCTGCGTAAGAAGGACGAGGCTAACGCCTTATCCATGCAGCTTGAAACCTTAAATCTGAAAAGACAAGCTTCCGGCGAACTGCTATCCATTATCAGCTCGGGCTTCGTCATCGTGATCACCGCTCTGCTCATTTATAAAGGCTCGCTGACGATTGGAGATTACGTGGCCATCACGATGGCGCTAACGATGACGGAAAGCAATATTACAATGATGTTCACCTCGATCTCAAGGCTGACGGAAAATGCGGCCCATATTGAAAGGCTGAACAAGATCGAAAGCGACGTGCATGCCGCTGCCCGCCTGCCGGAGCAGGTCGAGCCCCGCCCATTCCGCTTTCAGGACGAGCTTCGGATCCGCAACCTGACGTTCCGCTATCCGAATCGGGACGAGCCGGCGCTGACCGACATCAACGCGGAGATTCGCAAAGGCGAAATGATCGCCATCCTTGGGGAGAACGGTTCGGGAAAATCGACGCTGATCAAGCTGCTGCTGGGCCTTTACCGGAGCGATACCGACGCCATTTTATACGACGGCGTGAGCGTCCGGCAGTTGGACCGGATCGGGATGTGGCGCAAAACGAGCGCCGTCTTCCAGGATTACATCCGCTATATGACGGATGTGCGGGATAACATCGCTGCCGGCAATATTGCCGAGGCGCACAATACGGACAAGCTGCTTTCGGTGCTCGCGAAGGTCGGGCTGTCCAAGACGTTCAAGCATGGACTGGATACGAAGCTGGGAACGCTGGAGGATAACGCGGTCAACTTGTCCGGCGGACAGTGGCAGAGGCTCGCTTTGTCGAGAGTGTTCGTCTCGGAGGATCACGAGCTGGTCGTGTTCGACGAACCGACCTCCGCGCTCGATCCGGTCAGCGAAGTGCGGCTGATGAATGAAATGCTTGAGCACTGCCGTGGCAAGACCGTGCTTATGGTATCCCACCGGGTCGGGATCGCGCGGAGAGCCGACCGCATCTTCGTGATGGAGGGCGGGTGCATGGCCGAGGCCGGAACGCACGACGAGCTGCTTCGCAAGCAAGGACTTTATCATGAGATGTGGCATCAGCAAAAGCAATGGTACGACTAATTTAGGCGAAAAGAGGGAGTAACGATGTCGTTCAACCGTAAGCCGGGCGGATCAGCCGACAGCGGCCCGCCAATCGGCTCCGTGCTGTCGGACCTGCCGCCCCATATCAGCAATATCGGAACGCCGGCGGAGCCGGGCGAATCGACGGGTACGGTGCTGCTGTTCGTCTCCACCTATTGCTCACATTGCATCGATCTGCTTCCGCATATCGAAGCGATGACACGGAGGCATCCGACCTTTTCTTTCCGGCTCTTCTCCACGGGTGACGAGGACGATCATCGAAGCATGGTCGATTATTTCGGATGGACATTCCCGGTTTGTTCGCTGGACCAGAGCGACATGGAGGCGTATTTTGCGGTGACGTATCTGCCCTTTGCTATCCTCGTCGACGATTCGGGAAAAGTGGCCGCCAAAGGAGTCATTTACAACGCGGACGAGTACGAACAACTTGTGAAGGACTACGCCCGCCATGCATTGGCTTGATAGAGGCATCCCGGTTTTTACACCTTAAGATAGAGCTTCACATTGCAATGAAAGGAGGTGAAAACCATGGCTTGCGACAAACCGAAATGTGATGTTGTATTGAAAAATGAAACATTCTGCTACCTCAGCGATTGCACTTCTGGCGGTTCGAGTTATCCGAAAACGATGGGCGCTAATAAGATCGTCGGATGTGAAGACGGATCTACGTACTCATGCCAACAGCCAAGAGTCGGCTGCTGCTACTAAACCGATTAGAGGAGGGGGGATCACCCCTCTTCTCTTTTTACTCTTTCAAGAACGGGGGAACTTCCTTGCAAGCTCAATTAATCGTTTGCGACCGGATTACCCATAACGAACAGGTGAAGGGGCATCAGTTAGGTACCGTGCTAAACCATCAGATGATTCCCGTTCTGCCGTATGCTTTGGATTTGTACATTTTACTCAAAATCTTTGATTTGCCGCAGGGAAAATCGATAGATACGCATTTTGAATTCAATAATGACCGCGGAGAGCGGCTTGGCAAAACGGCAATGACCGTCCTCAGAAATTACCGAGCGGACGATCAAATTCCGGGCGTGGATAAAGATTTTGCATTGACGCTGGTGCTGACGGAGCCGGGAATCGTCCACATCAAGTGCTTTGCCGACGGCGAAGAAGCGGCATGGTATCCGCTGACGATCCGATTGCAGGAGGACGAGTTGCAAAAAACGTCTAGTACCGGATGAGGTGATCGACGACGATGACGGGATTGATAGCGTATGTTCTGGATTTAACGATTGCGGTACTGTTTTTTTTACCCTTTTACATGAAGCTGCGCAGCTTCGAAGGATTGAAGGTGGAGATTTATTCCTATGGGGTGCTGCCGGCATCCATGCTGTCTTTAGCGGCTTGTGTCGTGTTGATTACGGAGTTCTTGCTGTTTTTCCTGTTTGCGACGGGCCTGGCGGAGGGCTGGAAACAATTTGCGGCGATCGGGCTGCTGTCCGTCTTTACTTGGTTGACCTGGAGAAAGAAAAGAAGCACTGGGGCCGAAACCTGCGCCTGCTACGGCAATGTCGGTTTTCTCAACCGGTTTCCTGTTTATAGAAATCTTGTTCTGATCGGCATTTTGCTGATCGATGCAGGCTTGAAGCGGGAGCCGGCAGATGCTTACTCCATGCTCCATTCGCTTGTTTTGGTCATGGCGCTGTCGTTTACCGTTGAGCTCATGACGATTCGTTGGAAAAGAAAAGAGGTCTGACGATGACCGATCCGTTGTTTTTATGTACGTTACTGTGGTTTGCCATAAGTGCAGCAGTCCTTTACATCTTGAGAAGGCGGGAGCAGCGGGCAATTCAAGCGCAGGTCCGGCAGATCGGGCAACTGACCAACGAAACGAACGAGCTGATCATATTTCTGGATTATTCGGCGCCGGGCTTCAAGGAAATCGATGCTTTCTTGCTCTCGGACATGCCGGGAAGGGCTACCGTCGTTTTCACCGCTCCCGAATGGCTGATTGCCGCCAAAGCAAAAAAGTGGGAGCGGCATTGCGTCGTGAACGCGAGCAGTCTGAACGCATCCTCCTCAGAAGTGAGCCCAACCCGCATCGTGACAGATAAATATGGAAAATACCGCGTGTTCCATGAGGTCCCGGCTTTTCTAAAGCTGATGAGCCGGCCGAAAAACGAACATCAGGCACAAGGAATGGGATGAACTTGCAGAACAAAGCAGGAGGTTCGCTGCTCAATGAATGAGTAGCCTCTACCCGATTTCTACGATGCTAGAGGGGCAATGGCGCTGGCTTGTTTCGTCGACATGCTGCAAGTCATAACAATTTTAGGAGGAATACCTTATGAAAAAGAAATCATTTATCGCCGTATCGTTATCTTTGATGCTTCTTTCCGTTCACACACCGTTTGCTTCAGCTGACGGAGCTCAGACCCATGCGTGGATTGACAAAACGATCGCTGGCCATGAAAGAGCCGTCATATCCGGTGTTTTAGAGAACCTTCCGGAAAATGAAAGAGAAAATGTCGTTTATATTAATGACAAGAATGAAGTTTTCGCTAACAAGCCGGGCCTGATCGATGATTGGAAGAAAGCGGAGCTTATCGAGGGAAGAACTTATGCCATAGATGGGCAGCGTGTTACTGCTCCTGCTGAGACAATCGCCCCCGCTGCCGCATCCTGCGCGAAATCCGACGGACCTTACCGGAAAGTGGAGTCCAAGAGCGGGTATGCTTGGTACGGTGGAAATGTATATTTGCCTTCAGCGTCCAAGAAAGAAATGTACGATGAGAACAAGCCAAACGGCAACGGGGATACAGCTCACATTTATACAGGAGGAGTTGGAGGCGGACAGGAAGTCGACGCAGGATTTTTTCATCAATCCACAAACGATGATTGGGCGATGTTTATCAGAAATAATGGCTATGTTTACGGCCCGAGGTTTGAAGCCGGACAAACCATGCAAATGAAGTTTTACGTCCCTGCGAATGATCAAGTTGCGCTGTATGTGGTCGGGAAAAAGAAGGGGGAATCTTCTCCAATCAGCTATACGTTAGTAAAAGACGTCAAAGGCTGGACGAAAGATGGGAAAGCGAACCGGATTAAGCGAAATACGACTATCGCCACCACAAAGGGAACGCATTCGGGCTCGTTCATGAAAAACGTGTATTGGAACCAATCGTATATCGGATTGAGTTCTTCAAGCAACTCGCAATGGCTGTCGGCGCAAACGGAAGGATACTGCTCCGTACCAAGTGGCTCCAAGGATGACATCTCTGTAAATTTCGTCAATGCGGGAGAAGAAACGGTCAGCATCACGATTAAATAAGGGTGTTTGTCACGCAGGGCGAGATGGACGGTCTGATCTTCCATGACAGCCGCTCCGAAATTAGCGGCAATATGCGCTACAAGCTGTGGAAATAAGCTTCTATATCATTGTAACGCCTGCCCTTTGCGGCAGGCGTTTTGTCGTTTAATCGCCGTGGAGATGCCGCTTCAAGTAATGCCCCGTGACCGAATGCGGATGCTTGATAAGCTCTTCGGGAACGCCTTCGAAGATGACCGTCCCGCCCTCTTGTCCGGCTCCGGGACCCATATCGACGATCCAATCGGCTTGACTGACCACGTCGAGGTTATGCTCGATCACAATCACCGTGCTGCCGTTGTCCACGAGCCGGTTCAGCAGGCTGAGCAGGCGGTCGACATCGGAGAGATGCAATCCGGTAGTCGGTTCGTCGAATACGTAAATTTGACCGCTGCGTTCCAGCTCGGCTGCGAGCTTCAGGCGCTGTCGTTCCCCGCCGGAGAGCGTGTTCAGTGGCTGCCCGAGCGTAATGTAGTCCAGTCCGACGTCGCCTAGACGCTCCAGAATCGTCCGAATCGCTTCCTCCCGAAAGAAGGTCCGCGCATCCGCTACACTCATCTCCAAAACCTCGTCGATCGATTTGCCCTGCAGTGTATAGCCCAGAACCTCCTCGGTAAACCGGCGTCCCTGGCAGCCTTCGCATCGGCTGACGATCGGGTCCATGAAGGCAAGATCCGTATATGTGACGCCAAGCCCTTTGCATTCCGGACATGCGCCGTTGGAGTTGAAGCTGAACAACGTGGGGCTAACCCGGTTCGTTCGGGCGAACAGCTCGCGGATCGGGTCGAGCATCCCGGTGTAGGTCGCAGGATTGGAGCGCTTCGAGCCTTGGATGGCTCCTTGATCGATGAAGACGGCTTCCGGATAATGCCGGGGCAGCACCTTGTTGATCAGCGTGCTTTTCCCTGAGCCCGCTACGCCGGTGACGACCGTCATCACGCCTTGCGGGATGCGGACGCTCACATCTTTGAGATTATGCAGGGAGGCGGGGCCGATCACGAGCGAGCCGCAAGGTTGTCTCGGCGGCGTCTTGAGCCGGGACCGGCGGCCGAGATACGTTCCGGTCAACGTGCCGGAAGCCGCCAGACCTGCCAGATCGCCTTCGTAGACGATTCTGCCGCCCTTGGAGCCGGCTTCCGGTCCCATATCGATCACACGGTCGGCGATGGCGATGACATCCGGATCGTGCTCGACGACAAGGACCGTATTTCCTTTGTCCCGGAGACGTTTCATCAGGGAATTCAGCCGGTGAACGTCGTGGGGATGAAGACCGATGCTCGGCTCGTCAAAAATGTATGTGATATCCGTCAGACTGCTGCCGAGATGCCGCACCATCTTGACCCGCTGCGATTCGCCGCCGGACAGCGTGGACGTTTCCCGGTTAAGGCTGAGGTAGCCTAATCCGACGGAAATCAGATGTTCCAGCCGTTCGACGATGGCGTCGACCATGGTTGCGGCAACGGGTGTGTCAATGGCGCGTATCACGGGGGCGAGCTCGCTGATCTGCATGGCCGTGCAGTCCGCTATGCTCTTTCCGTTGATTCTGCAGCCGAGCACCTCCTGATTCAGTCTGGCCCCCTTGCACAGAGGACAAGCGCCCCGGGTGACGATCCGGTCGAACTCTTCCTTGTAACGTGTTTTGGCCTCCTCGGATTCCTTGGTCAGAAAGCTCCGTTCAAACCGTGGAATCACACCTTCGTATTTGGAGGACGGCGGCCATCCGGGACCGGGATGCTTCAGCTTCATATCCGTTTTGTAAAGCAGCGTGTCCCATTCCTCGTCCGTATATTCTCCGAGCTTTTTGTCGTTGTCGAATAATCCAGAACAAACATACCGTTTCCAGCGCCATTCGCCGGGGCGAAACGTGGGGAATAGGATTGCCCCCTCATTCAGCGACTTTTGCCGGTCGATCAGCCGGTCCAGATCAATCGTCGCTACCGTCCCCAATCCTTCGCATTTGGGGCACATCCCGTGCGGATCGTTGAATGAAAAGGCGTTGGAGTAACCGACGAACGGCTTGCCGACCCGGGAGTACAGCAAGCGCAGCAAGGAGTAAATATCGGTGACGGTTCCGACGGTGGACCGGACGTTGCCGCCGAGCCGCTTCTGATCGACTACGATCGCGACGGACAGATTGTCCAGCGAGTCCACATCGGGCTGCCCGTAATGAGGAAGACGGTGCCGGACGAAGCTGGTAAACGTTTCGTTGAGCTGGCGCTGCGATTCTGCGGCAATCGTGTCGAAGACGAGTGAGGACTTGCCGGAGCCGGATACGCCCGTAAACACGGTGATCTGCTTCTTCGGTATGCTCACCGTCACGTTTCTCAGATTATTTTCCCTCGCGCCTGTAACGCGGATCAGATCGTGCCGGTTGTCGGGGGCGCCGTTTTGAAGGTTCATCGGTTGGACATCCTCCTTCTTCGAGAATGATGATTTAAGGATATTAGTTTCCATTAAGTAATTATATTCAATCGGATCGTGAATGGTTATCATCGAGAGCGGCTGCTATCTTTTGGCATAGCTCCGCAAAAATACTTTGCTCGCCGGGCGTAAGAACAGAGGTGGCGATTTCGGCAGCCTCGCGCCGGCTTGTAGCCGCACGCTCCAGAAAAGCTCGACCGCTATCGGTGAGCGACGTCGTTTGTTCCCGCCGGTCTTCCTCGCGCGCGGTTTGCTCAATCAACTGCTTATCTTTTAAAACTCTGAGGTTTTTCGAGGTGGCCGGGCGCGACATCCCCAACGTTTCGCCAATAACCGAAGGCATCATGGGACCGCGGATGCGCAAAATCTCCAAGATGTCGTACTGCGCCCAAGTAAGCTGCTCCGGATTGATCCGGGTGCGTCTGGCGACCAGCACGCATTGGAGATGGGACAAAGCGTTTTCCAACTCACCGGGTTGATCTGGCTGTACCAAAGGAATACCCCCTGTCGATATCGTGCGTTCTATTCGTCATCGTATCAAATTAGTTTCTTTTTGGTAACTAATTGCGAAGGCTATACAGTGCAATTGGCTGAAACTGCGACATGGGCTAGACTGGCCCTTTTCCTCCGCAACCGGCGCCCAGACACCCGTTTTCCATTTTTTATCATTGACTCCTGCGGAAACGAAAAGCTATGATATCACTTAAGCACTACTTAAACGTTTCAGTACTTAAACGATTCAGTTCACGCACAATGCAGTAGACTTAAAGGGGGACCCCGCATGTCAAAACGATGTTTCATTTCCGCCGTTCTCGTCCTTTGCCTGAGTTCTTCCCTGCTAACCGCTTGCGGAGAGGGCCGTCCTTCGCCTGCGGGGCAGGAGCCGGGGAACGAAGCCGAAGGAAGCGCAAACGCGGAGCCATTAAAGCCGGAGCAAGGCGCCCAATTGCTTGTATGGGAATCGAAAGGTCCGGAGCTCGATTATTTGAAAGCGGTAGCGGAAAGCTTCGAGAAAGAATACGGCGTAAAAGTGAAGGTGGAGCCGGTTCCCGCGATCGACACCGTTAAGAAGCTGACCACCGACGGTCCGGCGGGGATTGGAGCCGACGTCTTCTCCGCGCCGCACGATCAATTAGGGAACGCGGTGACGGCCGGGCTCGTGCTGCAAAACGACGTGTCGGGCGATAGCATGAAGAACGAGGTTATGTCCTCGGCACTGGCCGGAGTCACGTACAAGGACGTGCTGTACGGCTTTCCGACGGCGATCGATACGTATGCGCTGTTTTACAACAAATCCTTGATGGACAAAGCTCCGAAAACGTACGACGACATCGTGAAATTCGCCGAAACCTACAACGATCCGAAAACCAAAAAGTTCGCCTTGATGTGGGACGTCGGCCAACTGTATCAATCGTATTCGTTCCTCGCCGGTTACGGCGGGTATGTGTTCGGAAATCAAGGTACGGACCCGAACGACATCGGTCTCAACAGCGCGAAAACGGTTGAAGGGGCAAAATATTTGCAATCGCTCAAAAAAATATTGCCGCTGAACGCCGGAGACATCAACGACAACATCATTACGGGCTTTTTCCAGGAAGGAAAAACCGCTGCCGTCATCAACGGCTCATGGCTGATGGCCAGCTTGTCGAAAGTGAATTTCGACTATGGCGTAGCGCCGCTGCCCCTGCTGCTGAACGGCGAGCATCCGGTCAGCTTCTCCGGCATACGGGCCTTGTACGTCAATTCGTACACAAAGTATCCGGCTGCCGCTAAGCTGTTCGCAAGCTACGCGACCAGCAAGGACAATCTGATCAAGCGGTTCAAGATGACCACCCAGCTTCCCCCGAGGAAGGACCTGATGGACGACCCCATCATTACGCAAGATCCTAAAGCTGCGGCGTTCTTGGAGCAGGCGAAATATTCGACGCCGATGCCGTCCATTCCGGAAATGGGCAATGTATGGGTGCCCGCGGGCGCTGCACTCGCAGCGATCTGGAACGACGGTCAAGATCCGGCAACCGTTCTGAATACCGCAGTGGAGCAGATCAAGACAGCCATGAAAACGACGAAATAACGCACGGATTCGGATTCATCCTCAAAACTCGGCTAAGGCGGTTTTACGTATGCAATCACAACCAAGCGCCCGGCGGCATCGGGTCACGGCAGCCGTTTGTTCCGCGGTGTTCATAGGCTTGGGCCAGCTCTACAACAGACAATATATCAAAGGCTTGCTGTTCATCGTCTTGGCCCAATTGTTTTTCTGGAACTATTATTCGATCGCATGGAAAGGGATTCTGGGGCTGATTACGCTAGGCGATGTGCCGACCCGGATCATCCGGGGAAAAATCGTTCAGGGCGACCATTCGATCTTTCTGCTGATCAACGGTCTCATTACCCTCGTCGTCATCCTGCTGTTCCTCGGGTTCTATGCGATGAATGTTTACGATGCGAAGAAGAACGGGGAGCTTCGGGACGAAGGCGGCCATGTCCTCGGGTTCATCGAGTCCCTGAAGCAGGCGAAGTTCCGGCATTTTCCTTATTTGCTGCTGCTGCCTGCCGCTTTTTTCATCCTGTTCGTTACGGTCATTCCGCTCGTGTTTAACGTGTTGATCGCCTTCACCAACTATTCGGCTCCGTCGCATATTCCGGACCGGGCGCTGGTGGATTGGATCGGCTTCCGTACGTTTTACGATCTGTTCACGCAGGATGCATGGAGGTCCACGTTCCTCGGCATCTCCGTCTGGAACATCGTCTGGGCGGCGGCTTCGACCTCCACCGTCTTTCTCAGCGGGCTGTTGCTCGCGATGATGGTAAACCACCCGCAGGTCCGCTTCAAAAAATTTTGGAGAACGATGTTCATCCTGCCTTGGGCGATCCCGCAGTTCATCTCGATCCTCGTTTTCCGGGTGCTGCTGAACGGGACGTTCGGTCCGGTGAACGATCTGATCGTGAAGCTCGGCTTCTCTCCCGTGCCTTGGCTTTCCGATCCGACGATGGCGAAAGTATCCGTCATTCTGGTGAATTTGTGGTTCTCGACGCCGTTCCTGATGGCGTTGATGTCGGGAATCTTGACGACCCTGCCGCGCGATCTGTACGAAGCGGCGGACGTCGACGGGGCATCGGGGCTGCAAAAGTTCGTCAAAATTACGCTGCCCCTCGTGCTGATGGCGACGGCGCCGATCTTTATTATGCAGTTTGCGTTCAACTTCAATAACTTCAACCTGATTTATTTGCTGACGGACGGGAAGCCGAATAATCCGGATTATTACTACGCCGGAAGTACGGATATTTTGATCTCGTGGATTTTCAAGATGACGCTGAACCAAAGCCAGTTTAATATGGCCTCGGCCGTATCCATCATTATGTTCATACTCATTGCGGCATTTTCCTTATGGAATTACAAGCGGATGAAGTCCGTTTAAGAAGAGGATTTGATCTGGATGTCCAAATTCAAAAACAACCTGATCGTCACGGGAATTTACTTGATATTTGCGGTGCTGCTCGTCACGACGGTTTACCCGATTGTGTGGATCGTAGGCACGTCTCTGAATCCGGGCGATAACTTGCTCGTCAGCAAGATGATTCCCGACCATCCGACGATCGCGCATTACATCGAGCTGCTCCAAACGACCGATTTTGTGCTGTGGTATCAAAATACGATCAAGATCGCCCTGGTGAATGCGGTCGTATCGACGGCATTGGTGGCGGCGACGGCGTATGCTTTTTCCAGATTCCGGTTCAAAGGCAGACAGCAAAGCTTGATGCTGCTGCTGGTCCTGCAAATGTTTCCGGGGTTCCTATCCGTCATGGCGATTTTTGTGCTGCTGCTGCAAACGAAGCTGCTCGATACGCATCTGGGGCTGATTCTCATCTATGCCGGCGGAGCGGTGTCCATGGGCACCTGGGTCATGAAAGGGCACTTCGACACGATCCCGAAAAGCCTGGAGGAAGCCGCGTTTATCGACGGTGCGAGCCATGCCGACGCGTTCTTCAAAATTATATTTCCTTTATCGCTGCCGGCGATTACGTTCGTAGCTTTGAACAGCTTCATCACGCCGTTCATGGACTTTATTTTGCCGCAAATCGTGCTTAGGTCTTCGGACAAAATGACGCTGGCGCAAGGGCTGTATGCAATGGTGGCCAACGAGACCAATTCCAGCTTCACGTTATTCGCAGCGGGCGCCGTACTTGTGGCGCTGCCGATCACGCTGCTGTACATGTATTTCCAGAAGTACTTAATTCACGGAATCGCGGCCGGCGCGGATAAAGGGTAACGCAATTTTATTCCAAAGGAGGATTATGCCATGCTATTAGAAGCGGTTTACCACCGGTCCGGCAATGCGGATTGCTACGCTTACGACGACCGGACGATCCATGTCCGGCTGCGCACGAAGAAAAACGACCTGCGGGCGGTAAAAGCGCTCTACGGCGACAAGTACGATTGGGAGCAAACCGCCAGCGAGCAATTTCTTCACAAGCTGGCGAGCGACGAACGATTCGATTATTGGCAGGCGGAGCTCGTTCCTCCGCATGGCAGATTGCGCTATGCATTTGCATTGATTGCGGAGGACGAAACGGTCTGGTATACGGAGACCGGCTTTCAGAAGGAAAAGCCGCAGGACCCGCTTACTTTCTTCGATTATCCGTTTCTGTGGCCGGATGAAGTGTTGAAGCCGCCGGGATGGGTAAAAGAGGCTGTGTTTTATCAAATATTTCCCGAGCGGTTTGCGAATGGCGATCCGTCGAACGATCCGGCCGGCGTTCGTTCGTGGGAGGAGGCGGACCCGGGGCCGCACGATTTTTACGGCGGCGATTTGCAGGGCGTATTGGACCGACTGGATCACCTTGGCTCGCTTGGTGTTAACGCGATTTATTTTACCCCGCTGTTTGCGGCGGAGACGAATCATAAGTACGATACGACGGATTATTTGAAGATCGATCCGCAATTCGGGGATACCGGATCGCTGAAGAAGCTGGTTCAGGCCTGCCACGAGCGCGGGATTCGCGTCATTCTGGATGCCGTATTCAATCATAGCGGCGCGCTGTTCGCTCCGTTTCAAGATGTGGTCCGCCACGGACCGGCATCGCGCTACCGGGATTGGTTCCATATCAAGCAATTTCCGGTGCAAACGGAGCCCAGACCTTCCTATCACAGCTTCGCTTTCGAGGCGCATATGCCGAAGCTGAATACGGCGAATCCGGAGGTCAGACAATACCTGCTGGACGTGGCGCAGTATTGGGTGAAGGAATGCGATATCGACGGCTGGCGGCTGGATGTGGCCAATGAGGTCGATCACGAGTTTTGGAGGCATTTCCGCAAAACCTTGAAGTCGCTCAAGCCGGATTTTTATATTCTCGGCGAGATTTGGCATGACGCGATGCCGTGGCTGCAGGGAGATCAATTCGATGCGGTCATGAACTATCCGATTACAGAAGCTATACTTGATTTTTTTGCCAAGGATGCGATTGATGCGGAGCAGTTTTCTCACCGGATCAACCTGCTGCTGGCCCAGTATCCGCAGCAGGTGAACGAAGCGGCCTTTAACATCGTCGGAAGCCACGATACGCCGCGGCTGCTTACGGTCGCTCAGGACACAAGGAAAGCCAAGCTCGCCGTGCTGTTTCAGTTTGCGTTCCCCGGCGTGCCGTGCATTTATTACGGCGACGAAGTGGGGATGCAGGGCGGGGCGGACCCCGACTGCCGTCGGCCGATGATCTGGGACGAAGCCCGGCAAAATCAGGAGCTGCTTGCGTTTTACCGGACGATCATTTCGTACCGACGGCTGCACCGGGCGATGCGGGACGGGACTTTTCAAGTGATCTACGCCAAGGATCGTCAGCTTGTCATCCGTAGAAAGGATGTAGACGAGCAGCTTTACATCGGCTTCAACAACAGCGGGCATCCGGCCGTCGCGGACATCGCCTTGGACTCGCAGGTACCGCTCGAAATCGCCATAGGCGAGGGAAGCTTCGAACTGACGGGCGAGCGGCTTTCTATCAGCTTGCCTCCGTATGGAGGGCTCATTTTGAGGGCGCCATTGTCATGATTTGACAAAGACAGGGCCGTATGCTTTAATCGACCTAAACGTTTAAGTAGAGGCGGTTAAATCATGAAAAAAGCAACGATCAAAGACATAGCCAAAGCGGCCGGCGTTTCCATAGCGACGGTTTCGTATATTTTGAACGACGTGAAGACCCAATCCATATCCGATGAAACGCGCGTGAAGGTTTTGAAGGCCGCGCAGCAGCTGAAATACGTAACGAACCGTACGGCGCAGTCGCTGAAGGTCAAAAAAACCGGACTCATCGGCATCTTGTGCTTTAAAGGGAAGGACGGTCATGTGTGGTCCGATTTGAAGTATGCGAGAACGATCCATGCCATCGAACGGCACTGCAGCGAGCTGGGATATCATGTCCTTTTTATGCAAATTGACGACTTGGGCCCGTCCTCGAAAATTATTATGGAACGCAATTTGGACGGCGTCTTCTTGATGAATGTGGATCAAGAACGGTTCACGACCATATCGCATTATTTCGGATTCGGCGTTCCCGTCTTCGTGGTCGACAGCTATATCGAAGACCCGCTGTTTCACAAAATCGTTCCGGATTTCGTACGAGGCTTCCAAACGGCACGCAGCCTGCTGGGCGAAGCTCCGCAGTTTCTTGTGATGGATTCGTATAACAATGCCGAACTGGCGGAGTTTATCAAGCGGCAATCCGGTCTGGACGAGGAACGGATCCATGTGTGCGACAGCATCGAGGGCTTAAACGAATTTCTGTCCGCGTATGCCGGACGTCCGGGGATCGTATTGAATGAATTTTTGGCGCTTGAAGCGGCCAAGACCCATAACCGGCTCGCTGTTCTGTGCACAAGCTATTGCCCGGAAATCGTTCCGCAAGGGATGGCGAAAGTTGCGTTTGATTTGAATGACTACAAAGAGATTGTCCGTATGATGGATCGCAATATTCAGGATGCGGATGAGGTAAGCCGTGAAAAGTTTTATTGCCTGTCCGTCATCACGTGATGATCCGGTGAGGAGAATGTGGCGTGAGTTCGTCGCGGCTGATCGAAATCAATCATTTTTATTCCGAGATTCTTGATAATTCCAGAAATATATTTATCTATTTGCCTCCGGGCTATGAAACGGATGAGGGGCGGCGGTACCCTGTCCTGTATATGCAGGACGGGCAACACGCGTTCTACAAGGACCGGAAAGGCGAATCGTGGGACGTTCATAAAACGGTTGACCGCCTCATTGCCGAAGGACGCATGCGGGAAATCATTATCGTTGCGGTAGCCCACATCGAGGATGCCCGGATCGCGGAATATATGCATGAGAATCCGTACGGACACCGGGTTTTCGATACGACGAATCAAGGCGAGCTGTACGAGGAATTTCTCGTCCGCGAAGTAAAGCCTTATATCGACCGGGAGTACCGGACGCTGCCGGATAAGGAACATACGGCGCTGATGGGATCGTCCGCGGGCGGTCTGGTTTCTTACAATATCGGGTTCCGCAGGTCCGAGACGTTCGGGATGATCGGGGCTTTGTGTCCGTTTTTTGCAAGCGTCGATCTCCGCACGATGGAGGATCGTTGGTTGAGCCGCGTCTACACGGAAAAGAAGGCCCTGCGCATTTGGATGGACGTAGGAGATGCTGAAGGCTTCACCGTCATGGAAAAGCATGTGCGGCATGTTGCGGATACGATGATCGGCGCGGGGTATCGGCCCGGGGACGATTTTATGTACTATTATGCCGTCAATTCGGGCCATTCGCAGAAGGATTGGGCCGCTAGGGTGCATGCGCCGCTGCTTTATTTTTTTGGCTGCATCGGAACCCCTGTTCGTGTCGATTTGCATGGGCCGGAGGCAGTTGGGATCGAGGGGCCGAAGCGTACGCTCAATCCGGTGGTGCACTACGACAGCGGCTTCCTGATGACGGATTTAGACGCCTGCTATGAAGTAGCCGATCCCAAGCTGCTGGACGTGACGGCAGACGGCAAATTGCAGCCCAAGAAGGAAGGGAAAACGACGGTCCGCTACAGAAACGGCAGCCTGACGGCCGAACTGGCCGTTGCCGTCGTCCCGTCGGTTTCGGAAACGGTCACCGTCCAAGCGTTCGTGAAGGTGCCGGCTTCTACACCGCCAACCGCTGCGCTGTACGCCGGCATCGAGCTGCCGATGATCCGCGAAGGGCTGTACGGAGGAACCTTTGAGGTACCGCGGGATATGTCCTTCGAATTCCGCATTTCCCGCGGCTTAGGCATGCATGAGACGGACCGGCAGGGCCGGGAAATGACTTACCGGAAATTTACGGCCAAGGATGGCCTCGTTCTGAACTACGAAGTGGAAAATTGGGTGGACGCGGCGCCCGTGAGCGAACAAAGGTGATGAGGATGCGGAATAATAAATCGAGCATTTTGAAGGTCGAGAATTTCTACTCCGTCCACTTGGACAATACGCGGGATCTGTTTGTTTATCTCCCCCCGAGTTATCGCTGGGATCAAGCGAAGCGGTATCCGGTGCTGTATATGCACGACGGGCAAAATATTTTCCATCCCGCCTTCAACGGCTATTCCTGGAACGTCCATGAGACCGCGGACCGCTTGATTCAAGACGGACTAATGGAAGAAATCATCGTTGTCGGCATCCCGAATCGGGGCGTTGAGCGGGCTGACGAATTTACCCATGAGCTGGAAGGGGTACTGTACCCGTCCGACAAAGTGCGAATTCAGCCCAAAGGGCAGCTTTACGAGCGCTTTATCATCGAGGAAGTCAAGCCTTACATCGATGCGCTGTTCCGCACGAAGCCGGACCCGGAGCATACAGGCTTAATGGGGTCTTCCCGCGGGGGCCAAGTCACCTACCATATCGGCTTTCGACGTCCGGACATTTTCGGGAAGCTGGCGATCTTGTCGCCGTATTTTTACTACGTCGATCCCGTGACGCTGGAGGAATTCCGGCAGTATCATACGTTCGGCAAGAAACAGCCGGTTTCCCGGATTTGGATCGACTTGGGAGGCAGAGAAGGCACGCTGATCATGGAAAAGCATGTCCGCGAAGTCGCGGAGCAGCTTGCCCTCCTTGGATACGAAGCCGACGGCGAGCTGAAGTATTTTTTTGATCCCGAAGCGGCGCATGTGGAGAAAGATTGGGCGGCCAGATTGGCCTCTCCGCTGCTTCATTTATTTGGAGCCAAAGGTCAGGCGCGCTCTTTATCCTTGCAAGGCTGGGACGAAGTGGGCATCCGCGGTCCGGTTTGCCGATTGAATCCGATAGCGGAGTTTGACAGCGGCTTGAAGATGTCCCTGCTAAGGACGGCTTACCGCGTGGAGGACCCTCGGATCGTAGAGGTTCAAGAGGACGGTACCGTAGTGGCGAAGGAAGAAGGAGAGACGACGGTTACGGTTAATTACTGCAGCCTGGAGGCTGCTATTTCCATCCGTGTGGTTAAGGAATTGAAGGAGCGGGTTACCCTCGATTTAACCGTTCATGTCCCGCCGCATACGCCGGAAACTGTCACATTATACGCCTGGTTTCCTTTAAGCAAGCAGCCGGATGCCCCTGTCTATTTCGAGCGGCTTGAGCTTCCGCTTCATACCGAGTTCGTTTATCAAATCAGCAGAGCCGACGGCGTGGCGGAAACGGATCAAGCCGGAAATCCGGTAGTGCGCCACTACCGGGCCGAGGCCGATTCGCGGCTGGAGCTTACCGTCGAATGCTGGTCTAACGACATCAGAGAGGAGTAATCATCATGGTGAAAAAACTTGTGCTCGGGCTCGTCTGCGGTTCAATTGTGTTCACAGGAGCCGTGTTAATGAACGGAACCCCGTATGCCGCGCAGGATATCGACAATCCTGTGTCCATTGACAGCAGCTATACTTCGGGAGCGGCCGGGGGGAACGAAAATTCCACTCCGAATAAAAGCGGCTCGGAGCCTCAGCTTCAGAAATTGCCGATCACGCAAACGACTAACGGTGTGGAGGTTACCGTCCATTCCATCCGGCGGACCGGACAAACGACGGACTTCGAAATCACGATCAAGAACGGAACGAACGAAACCGTTACGGTTGACCCAAGCCGTCTTGCTGTGCAGTCGAACCATTCGAGCCAGGGCAAAGCAAGCGAAAAGGTCGGGGCCTCCGAAACCAACCCGGACTTTACCGGGGCGACAATCCTGCCCGGCAAAGAAAGGCACGGCTGGATCAGCGGCCAAGCTTTAACGGAGAAAGATCTAGAGAGCTTGATCGTGGAATTATCGTTGGATGGAAACGAAGAGAGAGCTTTCTCGTTCGCCATCGACTGCAAAAATCTTAAGTTTCGCACGCTTTGAGCGAAGACTGTGCAACGAGCCGTGGCCCGAACAGGTGCCACGGCTTATTTTTTTCATGTCATCGATGCCTTGCGCTCACTCTTGACGCGCCGTCAATTTCGAAGATATTATAGATATAATAACTCTACATTTACACAAGCGGCGAAGTATGCTCTGCACCGATGCTGCTTTTTTTGCTTTATTAAAGACATAGTGAGTCTTCGATGTCCAATATCTTATTCACAGGAGGCAGGTAAGTATGGGAAATGTATGGGATGAGCGTTTTAATTCGGAGGAATATTATTATGGGGAAGAACCTAACGTATTTATTCAACAACAAGCTTTCAGATTAGAACAGTGTCGAAAAGTCATTGCGTTTGCAGAGGGTGAAGGCCGGAATGCCGTTTTTTTGGCAAAACGAAATCATGAAGTGACCGCCATTGACTATGCGGAGAGCGGTCTGCACAAAACGAAAAAACTGGCCCGGAAGCATGCCGTGGACGTGCATACCCAAAAATTGGACCTGTTGGCGGACGATGTACCGAACGAGGAATATGATGCCGCCATCATGGTATTCGGACATTTTCATAAGGACGATCAGGCCATGATTCTCAATAAAATGAAAAATGCAATAAAGCCCGAAGGAATTATGATGCTTGAGGTATACTCCAAGGACCAATTAAAGTACGGTACGGGCGGCCCGCCGAATCCGGATTTGCTCTACGACCCCAAAGAAATTCTTGCTTGGTGCGAAGGTCATGAGGTGATCCATTTCTTCTATGGCGAACAAGAACGGGTGGAAGGAAAGGTGCACACCGGGTTAGCCCATGTCATTCAGCTTGTATTGAAAAAATAATGAAAAATTCGTTAGGCGCAGGCTGCTGCGGATGCCCCAAGTGTCTCATTTTGCATCACTGTATCGGATCGAATCGGCAAATGTGTCCCGAAATGGGACACATTTTTTTGTTCGTACCTTACATCTCCTCACTCCGACGGTTGGCACAATAATTGCTTTACTTAGGCTCAGAAGGTCAATCAACTATTATCGATTGGGAGGGTCTACATCATGAGTTCGTTTACGAATGAGCGTATTGCGGCCACGGCGGTCAGCTTATCTGCAACTACCCCGGGATGGCGATCAAGCCGGGGGCGATGGGCAAACCGATTCCGGGCGTGGACGCGGCCATTTTGGACGACGAGGGTCGTATCTTGGAGCCTTACTGCATGGGAAATCTGGCGATCAAAACGGCATGGCCGTCTATGATGCGCCGCGTACTGAAAGCGTGGGAGTTGAATTTGCCGACGGGCGACATGTCGACGATGGAGGATTAACCTTCGGACTCATAAAACAGAGATGGGGGATATAACGGGATGCAGATTATTTTTATCGGATTGCCGGGTGCGGGCAAGGGGACACAAGC
The DNA here is from genome assembly GCF_000722545.1 of Paenibacillus tyrphae. Lineage (GTDB taxonomy): Bacteria > Bacillota > Bacilli > Paenibacillales > NBRC-103111 > Paenibacillus_G > Paenibacillus_G tyrfis. Next base: position 3,670 of record NZ_JNVM01000018.1, on the reverse strand, counting down.
CGAATTCATCCAAGCGAAATTCGGCATACCGCATATTTCAACCGGAGACATGTTCCGAGCCGCGATGTCGGAAGGAACGGCGCTCGGTCTTGAGGCCAAAGCGTACGTCGAGAAGGGGCAGCTTGTCCCCGACGAGGTGACGATCGGGATCGTAAAGGAACGGCTGAGCCAAGGAGATACGGCGCGGGGCTTTTTGCTGGACGGATTTCCGCGGACGGTGTCTCAAGCGCTGGAATTGGAGCGGGTACTCCAAGAAGGGCGGCGGCGAATCGACCTCGCCCTTCATTTGGACGTGGATAGCGGCAAGCTGCTCGGGCGTCTGACCGGACGGCGGATTTGTCGGTACTGCGGGGAGACGTACCACTTGATGTATCGCCCTCCGCAGGAAGAAGGGAGCTGCGATAAGTGCGGAGGACCGCTGTACCAGCGGCCGGACGATACGGAGGAAACGGTAGTCACCCGGTTGGAAATCAATCTAAAGCAGCAGAAGCCGCTGTTGAAATTTTATAAAATGAGAGGCCAGCTTCGTTCGGTGGACGGAGAGGCCGGAATGGACAAGGTATTCGAAGACATTTGCGGTATTCTCGCAAGCTTGCACGTAAGAGCCCGATAAAGCGGGCAGGCCGCTTGCCGGTGGCAGAAAGGGCAGATCCGCTGCACGAGGCGGACCTGCCCTCTTTGTTCGCTCGTAAACCGGTATCGGCTTACGGAGTCATTTGAAATTCCTTCAGCTTGCGGTAAAGCGTACTCCGCGTAATGCCGAGCACCTTGGACGCCTCGGTGATAGTCTTCGTCTCGCTCAGCACCTGCTCAATCATCCTTCGCTCGACTTGCTTGAGCGGCTCGGCCGCCCTCGGCTTTCTCTGGTAATATCCTTTGAGCGCTCTCGGCAGATGCTCCACCCGGATCGCAGATCGTTCCTGACCGGCCAGCAGGTAGGCACGCTCCATCACATTTCGCAATTCGCGGATATTGCCGGGCCACGGATATTGGATCAAGGCTTGCAGCGCTTCGTCGCTGATGCCACCCGGCCCGTCGCCGTGGACTGCCTGAAATTCGCGAAGGAACTCTCGGCTTAAGTGCTCCACGTCCTCCGGGCGCTCGCGAAGCGGAGGGATCGTGATCGACAAGACGTTCAAACGGTAAAACAGGTCCGACCGGAACGAGCCTCTGTACGCGATTTCTTCTTGCAGATTCCGGTTCGTCGCTGCAATAATCCGTACGTTGACCGCCCGTTCTTTATTTTCGCCGAGCCTCATAATCCGCTTCGACTCGATGGCTCTTAATAGGACGATCTGAAGATCCAACGGCATGTCGCCAATCTCGTCGAGGAATAGAGTCCCGTCGTTTGCGGCTTCGAACTTGCCGATGGCACCGCCCTTTTTGGCGCCTGTGAACGCTCCTTCGATATAGCCGAACATTTCGCTTGCGATCAGCTCTCGTGGCAGCAGGCCGGTATTGACGGCGACCAGCGGGCCGTGCTTTCGTTCGCTTTGCTGATGAATCGCTTGAACTAGCACTTCTTTTCCCGTTCCGGTCTCTCCGGTAATCAGCACGTTGGCGCACGATTGAGAAGCCAGCTTGGCGACCTCCAGCTCCAACTGGTATTCGGGGTTCAAGGTCTGAATGCGGTCGAATTGATAGGGCGCCCCCGAAGAACGGACGCTAGGTTTCGGCTTGAGCAGAAGCATTTGCTGACCGGTTGTTCCGTAAGGATGCACCTCGAACGCATGATGGATTTGCTGCAGCAGTGTCGGCGTGAGGAGCTGGCCTTCCTTTAACCGTGTCAGCTCTTCCGCTTTTTTACTCATGTACACAATATGCTGCCGCTCCGACAGAACGACGATCGCTTCATCGCTGATCCGGCCCCACGATTCCAGAATGATTTCATTCAGCTGGCCGGGCTCCCGGCTTTTTTCTTTAAACGGCTTCGGGGCGATATTGCGCTGCGAGTCCCACACCATCTCGAATTGCCCGTCCGGCATCGCTCTTCCGATTTTTACCGGTCTCGACAGATGGTGGTGGTCGCCCTCGACGAGCACCGTTCCGCAAGCGGTTTCAAGCTTCTTGTCGCTCAGGTGGTAAAAGACGTCCCGGTAATCCAGGCTCCCGGTTTCGTGAATGCCGTCCAGGATCATTTTGGTGCCCAGATAAGTGTTGAACATGACCGACGAAATCACCTGCTGCGCGCCGAACCGCTCGTGGAACGCGCTGACGAAATGCAGATTGTACTCATTTTGAAGCGATTGAAAATAGCTGGCCGAGCCGTAATGCCCCGCTCCGTAGTCGGCGCCCATGGCCGCAATTTCCGTTTCCTTCGTGATCGGACTGAAGATAGGCAGGTTATCCGGATTCAAGCCCATTCGCCGGTACGCACGATAGAACGGGATAATGCTCTGTCCGACGAGCGTTGTAAAAACGGCATCGGGCCGCTTCGCAATGATGTCTTCCAGCACGTCATAGAAGGTCTGATGACCGAACGGCACATAGGCTTCGCCGACAACCGAGCCCTTTTTCTCCGCGAGATACGTTCGGACCTGCTGGTTTGTTTCCCGGGGATAAATGTAATCCGTGCCAATGCAGTATACGCGTTTCCCGAAGTGTTCGGTTAAGTAATCGAGCAGCACATGAACCTGCTGGTTCGGCACCTCGCCGGTATAAAACACGTTGGAATGGCATTCCCGTCCCTCATACAACGTAGGATAGACCAGCAGGCAGCCGTATTTCTCCAGCACCGGAAGAATCGCTTTCCGGCAAGCTGAAGTATAACAGCCGATAAACACTTTTACGCCGTCCTTTGCAAGCGCTTCCGCTTCTTTCGCGCTTTTGGCCGGGTCCGAACAAATATCCCGTACGATCGCTTCCACGTTCATTTCCTTTTGGTTAAAGTGCTCGATGGCCAGGATGGCCGCATCGCATTGTCCTTGTTCCGTCAGGGCGGTCGTGCCAGTTAATGAAAACAATAAACCGACTCTAGTATTCATTGAACTCCGCCTCTCCTTGATAAGTTTGTGTCTTTATTATAACAAAAAATAAATCGTTTGAAATTGGGGGTTGACTTTTTTCTTATGGCTCGCGTGTAAAAATAAGACAGTATATCATGATGTAAATTTTATTATTTAAAAGGTTGATATTGGAAATTCAGCTATAAACAATTTTTGCGTAATATAAATATTATTGAAAAAGTTGTAATTTATATTATAATATGTCATTATAATAGACATGATGAAGAGCATATTGGTTAAAATGAGGTGGCATTCATGCTTTTTCAAGAAACGAGGTCGATCTAAAAGCGAGCATGTTATTACTACGATGAAGCAATATTTTCATAAATTATTTTTAGTTGTATTACTCCTCATAATTATTTCTAGCAGCAGCTCCTTAGATCATGAAAAAAGACTCCAGATCATGAATTGGGAAGAAGATTTGTATGTTCTCTCTCATGAACTAGCTTCTATATAAGTTGAACTAAAGACTCCTGTTGTTTATGGAAAGGATTTCAATGTCTTTGACGTCGAATAAGTAAGAATCACTATTCGGGCGGTGAAAGTACCATGGAATCCAACACGGAAGCATTACAGGAAGTAGAACAGCGTTTAAAGCACGAAAAGAGTCGTCGAATGTTTGAGCGGTATCAAACCATTCGACTTTACTTACTCAGTCATGACTA
>NZ_JNVM01000017.1 GCF_000722545.1 Paenibacillus tyrphae | reverse complement strand
CCTCCAAGGTTGTCTCCATATCTTACGACATGGTTACATTCTCTCGAAGGTGTTTTGATTTGTCTCACGTTACGGGCTCAGTCCCGTTTCTCTGCTCGACCTTTTATTTTTAATAACCAGTGTAATCTTCAAGACCAAGGATAATGAAATTTGCTGTGTTGTCGAGGCTATTTTCATTGTCTAACCAAGACTCGTCAATAGTAGCAAGTTCGATAAGGGTTTTTTGTCCAGCACGGTTTGTGTTCCGAATAACTGCAAAGTCGCCTTCATGTACCGCAGTACCGTATCTTTTTGCAATCGTTTCTGCGAAAGCTTTTGAAGAAACAGTATCTTTTTGGTAAAACGGACCGTATCTCCCAAAGCGGGCATTAACGTGAATACTAATCAACGCGTTAACACCTGGATAATTATTGTTAATATATTCTACGCGTTTGTTTACGTCATCATCGATATCCGCGCCACCAAAGTCACTATCGTCGGTGCGAGTCATATAAACAGTGCAACCTTTATTCTCCAGTTTAGTTTTAAGAATTTTACTGAATCGCAGAGTTACATCTTTTTCCTTACGAGTTCCATAAGTTGTACCATGCAGTACCAAGCTCGCAAACAGATAAATCGAGAAACTCTATCAATTGATTTTGAGTATTTCTCAAAAAACCAAAATGATACTTCCGATAATTTGAGCCATATTTATGTTGGTGAATTAATTCAATCTATCAATTCAGAAAAAGGACGCTATATTATCAAAAGAATTTATGTGGATGGTATGAAAGAAAAGGAAGTTGCAAATGAGCTATGCATATCACAACAGGCGGTGAGCAAATGGAAGAAAAAGAGCCTAGAAAAAATGAGGACGCATATAATTTAGAGCAACTCTCGATAAAGGCAAGAGAAGGTGACAAGCGAAGTATGGAACTCATTCTGCAATTCTTCGAAGAAGATATAAAAAATCTTGCAAGATATATTAGAACCTCTAAAGAGGATGCAGAGCAGACACTAAAATTAAAACTAATCGAATATATTATCAACGAAAAGTAAGGGTATTTTTGGAACTGGAAAAAGAATAGGCAACGGCAGGAATCGAGGCTGCTCGAGCCATGAAACAAATCGGAAATTAGAATGTGGAGGACGTAGCCCAAGCGAAGGCGTGGGAGCGTTCTTTTTTTATTGATCTAACGGACAGAACATAGAGGGAGATTTGGGTAATAGCAATCGAAAAGAAATCTAGCTGCCGTTTCATGCTATAATAGATGTAGGTAAAATTGTGTATCTTACCAAGGAGGTTATGTAATGGGAACAGGTAATCCGGTAACGATAACATTGGAAACGATCGTTCATTCTCCCGTCGAAAGCGTGTGGAAATATTGGACAGATCCGAAGCATATCACGCAATGGAATAAGGCTTCCGATGATTGGCACACGCCATACGCCGAGAATGATCTGAGGGTCGGCGGTAAATTCCTCTCGAGAATGGAAGCCAAAGACGGCAGTTTTGGATTTGATTTCAGCGGAGTATACGACGAGGTGAGCATTAACGAGAGCATCTCCTATACGATCGCCGACGGTAGAAAAGTGAAGATCGTTTTTATTCACCAAGACAGCGATACGAAAATCATCACATCGTTCGAAGCGGAAGAGACCAACACCGTCGAGATGCAGCAAGCCGGGTGGCAGGCGATTTTAGACAATTTCAAGAAATATGTGGAAACGGTTAAAGAGGAATAAGATCTTTCGCAGCCTTAGAAGCGCATGCCGACATCGGCATGCGCTTTGCTATCTACGTCCGGCATGAGAGTCATCTCTACGGTGAAAGTTGCGATGGGGTGCTATCAAGCGCCTACCATGATTGAAAATCGCCAGCCTTCAAAATTTAAGTATTAGATTGGACAAAAAAATCAAACAGCGGCGGATCAGGACTTTCAAAAATAGTCTTGGATTGCCGCTGTTTTTATTGAGCTACCGGACCCGTTAGCTCAGTCGACACTTGTGAACGATGTGACGATTTCTTCGATAAATATATCTTGCTGTCCGATGTAATAGTTAGATACATCATCTTGCAAAGCTTTGATTCTAGGGTCACTGATAAATGTTTCTAAAGCAGCACTAGACTCAAAATACAAATTGAATATAAATGAATACGGAACAGAGGATCCGTCTGCTGAAGATAAGACTTTTTTCACCTCTACTTGGAAGCCCCCATTTCAAGAACAGTTTTTCTGGACAGATTTGGGAGATGCGAATTAAAATAATAATTTTTATCGAACGGGATATCTCGTTTGTAACAGAAAATCAATACGATCATATAATCAACTTCTTTTGGATAACGACGTCATTATAAAGCGTGTCATTAGTGGTATAGTCAACTATGGTTTTGAGCAGAAGAAATACGGTATGGATATAAATGTTAATTCATTCACCCTGCCCGTTAGCACAGCGAGCTGCTGATTAGATATGCTTTTAATATAAAGTGGGAATTGGAGGACATGAAACGGATCTGATCAATCTTGGATCTAATCCATAATAAGACCAGAATAGCCCATTCCAACGATAGCCTGAAACTTCACCATACTCAACCCGAGTCGGGTAAAACCAGAAGCTGTCACCGTTCCATAACCAGACATAGGTGTATTGAAATACGCAGTCAATAATATAAGATGTAGCAGGTTCTTCTGGGACGAATTGAGGTGGAGGGGACATCGGCATATATGCCATTAGACTTCACTCCTTATGAAGGGGTATCGGTGTTTCTGTAAGCGATAAGACATCTTATGCAGGAGCCCACTCGCTTGCTAATTGCTCGAATCCCCCCAACTTGCAGCTGAGAGCGATTGCCCGTTAATGGAAGATCCCGAGACACGATGGAAAGTTGTGATATTTATACATAGTAAATAAATTGGAATAGTAAGAAAAAATCATTGTAGGTTCACCGGGCATATGGTAACATTTTCACAAACCAAAGACTTCGTTGCAGCGAAGGAGGTCACGTGAATGAAATTTATTTTGTCCAGCCTTGTGATGAATCTCCCCAACGCCGTGACGGGGGAAGCTTTGACGGCGCAGCAGAAATTTCAGAACGTGCTGAAGCAGGCGATGCTCGCGGAGGAGCTCGGCTTCGACGCTTATGGCGTGGGTGAGCGGCATGGCGCCCCGTTCCTGTCCTCCTCGCCGCCGGTGATCCTGAGCGCTATCGCGGCCAGAACCTCGCGCATCCGCCTATTGACCACCGTGACCGTCCTGAGCGTGCTCGACCCGGTGCGTGTGGCCGAGGACTACGCTACGCTCGACCACCTCTCGGGCGGTCGGCTGGAGCTGATCATCGGCAAAGGTAACGATCCCCGCCACTATCCGCTCTTCGGCATTACCGAGGAGGAGCAGTGGGAATCACTGTCGGAACGGTATGCTCTGCTCAAGCGATTATGGAATGAAGAGAACGTCACCTGGCAGGGACGCTATCGTCCGTCGCTGGGCAACGCGACCACACAGCCCAGACCTCTCCAGCAGCCTATTCCCGTATGGCACGGCAGCGCATCCAGCACGATTTCCACCGAATTGGCCGCAAAATACGGCGAGCCAATCTTCTCGTCCAATACGTTCCATCCCCAAGCCAAGTATAAAGCGCTAATCGATCATTACCGTGAACGCTGGGCCTATTATGGCCGCGATCCGAAAGATGCTGTCGTCGGTGCAGGCGCGGGCAGCTTGTATTTGGCGAACACCTCCGAGGAAGCGGTCAGACGCTTTCGCCCTTACTACGACGCTTTTACCTCCACAGCAGCGGCCCAGCATAACCAATCGCCCTTTAGAGATCTAGAGGATAGCATCAAGAACGGCCCCGTTCTGGTCGGCAGCGCAGACTTCGTGATAGAGAAGATTCTGAATTATCATCAGGCCTACGGGCATCAGGTGCTCAGCATCAGTGTCGACGGATTGACGGAAGCGGAGCAGCGCGAGCAGATGGAACGGTTCGCGTCCGATGTAGCCCCAGTGCTGCGGCGCGAGATTCCGAGCACCGTATGGGAAAGCAAACCTGCCGCGCCACAACAGGACATACTCTCGGTGCAGCAGGCATAGAGCGACAGCGGAAGTGGTGCTGCGGTAGATAGGGGCGTGCAGTTTACGGATGGGGCAGAACGGTTAAGAAAGCTTATCGAGATCAAGTCAACGAATAAAGGCGATAGGTTTTCGGGAAGCTTGTAAGAGGTGTAAAGCTAATACCCATTCTGCGATAGGAGTTGTGGAAACAGTGGCAAATGAATTTCTAACTTTGGCGGAAAAAAGGCGGACCATTTACACATTAAGCAAGGAATCGACCGTTCCGGACGATAAAATCCGGGAAATCGTCAATGAAGCGGTGAAGCACACGCCTTCCTCCTTCAACTCGCAAAGCGCACGGGCCGTTGTTTTGTTCGGAAAGCATCACGATAAGCTGTGGGACATTACGACGCAGGTGTTGAAGGCGATTGTGCCGGAAGACCAGTTTGCTTCGACCCAGAAGCGCATGGACGGGTTCCGCGCCGCCTACGGTACTATTCTGTACTTCGAAGATATGGCCGTGGTCGAAGCGCTGCAAGCTCAGTTCCCTACCTATCAGGAGCGGTTCCCGACCTGGTCCCAGCAGTCGTCGGGCATGCTCCAGTATGTTATCTGGACCGCGCTAGCGAACGAAGGATTGGGGGCATCGCTGCAGCATTACAACCCTCTGATCGACGAGCAGGTGAGAGCGGAATGGAGCCTGCCGGAAACGTGGGAGCTTATCGCTCAGATGCCGTTCGGCAAGCCTACGGCGCCTCCTGGCGACAAGGAGTTTAAACCGTTGGAAGAGCGTGTTAAAATTTATACTTAAAGCGCCTGCTAGCAGCAGCCGACCGGTGTGGAGGTTAGGTCCTGCCGGTCTACCGGCTGCCGGGGGGAGTGTTGTTCGACAGGGGGTAATGAACATGGATGCGAAAAAAGCGGCCGGCGAGAAAGCGGCGGAATACATAAGCGATGGGATGAGAATCGGCCTTGGAACCGGATCGACGGTATATTGGACCATTCTCAGAATCGGCGAGCTGGTTAAGGAAGGGCTGCGGATCGAAGCTGTGCCGACGTCTGTCCAGACCGAGAAGCTGGCTCGCGAGGCGGGGATTCCTCTTCTGCCGTTTGCTAGGCTGCAAGCTCCGCTGGATCTGACCGTGGACGGTGCGGACGAGGTCAGTCCGAAGGATGAGCTGATCAAGGGCGGGGGAGGAGCTTTGCTGCGGGAGAAAATGATTGCGTCATTTTCGGACCGCTTCATCGTCGTCGTCGATCATTCCAAATGCGTGCCCGAATTGGGCCGGTTTCCACTTCCCGTCGAAGTCGTGCCGTTCGGTTGGGAGATGACAAGCAAGCAGCTGGGGCAAATGGGCTGCGAGCCGGTTCTGCGGATGAAGGAGGGGGCTCCCTTTGTGACGGATAACGGAAATTACGTGATAGACTGCCGGTTTGGGTCCATTCCGAATGCCGGCGAATTGACTGTGGAGCTGAACAAGCTGCCCGGAGTCGTGGAGAACGGGCTGTTCGTCAACATGGCGGATCTGATCGTGGTAGGGCATTCCGACGGGACGGTCAGGACGAAGTCCGGATCCTGATTTTTTTCTAAATTGACTATTGACATGGATCACAAAATCATATATCTTTAATTTAAGATAATTAAATCAAAGATATCCGCAAGGAGGAGTTCGGGGTGTATTAGCGAGCGACGGTAGAACGATTGGGGGAAGCATAGTCCGTGTAGTTGGGAAGTAGGGCGGCTTGCTTGGCATGAAGATGAAGGCTTGGAAGGATAAGGCCGCGAGCAATGGGCATTTGTCCGTGAGGCATAAGGGCGTAAAGCAAATAAAGCCAAGAATGTGGCGCCGAGATGCCGAGATGTCGTAAGCTATGCGGCAATGTTTTTGTAAGGAAGCTACGCCAAATATCTTAAAATTAAGAATAACAAATTAAAAATAATGGAGGATGATGATGATGTTGGCATTGGGATTGTTGTTGGTTCGGTTGGTGGTTGGGCTGTTGTTTATCGGGCACGGGGCGCAGAAGCTGTTTGGCTGGTTCGGCGGCTATGGTCCGAAGGGAACTGGGGGGTGGATGGATTCGGTCGGCATCAAGCCGGGCGTCGTCATGGCGGTATTGGCCGGACTAATGGAATTGCTCGGTGGCGTCCTGTTTGCAGCCGGTCTGCTTACCCCGCTGGCTGCGGTGCTGATTGCCGCGACCATGGTCGGCGCGATCGTGAAGGTGCACGGTCCAAACGGTTTGTGGTCTACCGCCAACGGGTACGAATACCAACTCGTGCTGCTGGTTGTCGCTATCGGCGTGGCTTTGACGGGCGCCGGCGCTTATTCGCTGGATGCGCTCATTAAATAATTTGGCACGGATCATGAAATGACTAAATCTAAAGGAGGATTTTCTTATGACATTACAAACATCCGGTATTCATCATATTACGGCTTTTGCAAGAGATCCGCAGGCCAACGTTGATTTCTACGCAGGCATTCTGGGGCTGCGTCTAGTGAAGAAAACGATCAACTTCGACGCTCCCGAGGTATACCATCTGTACTTCGGCAACGAAGCGGGAAGCCCGGGAACGATCATCACGTTCTTCCCTTGGCCGACTTCGCGCAAAGGCCGGGTCGGCGGCGGTCAAGTCGGCATAACGACGTATGCCGTCCCTACGGGCGCTCTCGGGTACTGGGAGGACCGTCTCGCAAGCTTCGGGATTGCCGTAACGAGAGCAACCCGCTTCTCGGAGACGTTCCTGCAATTCGAAGATAATGAAGGGCTGCGGCTGGAGCTGGTTGAACGGGAGGAAGGCCCGAACAGCGGCTGGTCGTTCGGCGGGATTCCGGCCGACAAAGCGATCAAGGGCTTCGGAGGCGCCGTGCTATTCAGCACCGACCCGAACAAAACGACGGACGCGCTGGTACATCTGCTTGGCTTGGAGAAGGTCGCAGAAGACGGTGAGTATGCCCGCTTCCGGTCCGCCGGGGAGCTCGGCAACGTGATCGATGTTCCGCTCGCGGCTGTGAGCCGGGGCAGCGAAGGTGCGGGCACTATTCATCATATCGCGTGGCGCGCGGCGGATTTCGAGCAGCATGCCCAGTGGCAGGGTGAAGTGCAGAGCTACGGCTACCGCCCGACGTCCATCATCGACCGCCAATATTTCAACGCGCTCTATTTCCGCGAGGCTGGGGGTATTCTGTTCGAGATCGCGACCGATCCGCCGGGCTTCGCCCGTGACGAACCCGCCGAAACGCTGGGCGAGAAATTAATGCTGCCCGCGTGGTATGAACCCCATCGTGCCGCGATTGAGGCGAAGCTGCTTCCGATTCAAGTGAGAGCATTGGAGGGGAAACGCCAATGAAGCATATCTTCGAAAAGGGCCGCCGGGAAGAAGCACCGACATTGGTGCTCTTCCATGGTACGGGAGGAACGGAGCGGGACCTGCTCCCGCTGGCGAAGCGCCTATCGCCGGATTCCTCCGTACTCAGCCTTCGGGGCAATGTGCTGGAAAACGGCATGCCGCGCTTTTTCCGGCGACTCGCCGAAGGGGTGTTCGATGAAGAGGATCTTGTCTTCCGCACGCAGGAAGTCAACGAGTTTCTGGATCAGGCCGCCGCGCAATACGGGTTTGACCGCAGCCGCCTCGTCGCGGTAGGCTATTCCAACGGAGCCAACATCGCAGGCAGTCTGCTGTTTCAATACCGGAACGCCCTGCAAGGCGCTGTTCTGCACCACCCCATGGTTCCGCGGAGAGGCATCGAACTTCCGGATTTATCCGGTATCCCGATTTTTATCGGAGCGGGAACGAACGATCCGATCTGTTCGGCCCGAGAAACTGAGGAGCTGGAGGGGCTGTTTAGCGGGGCGGGAGCTACGGTGACGGTCCACTGGGAGCGGTACGGCCACCAGCTTACGCCGATGGAAGCCGATGCGGCTGCGGCTTGGTTCCAAGCGAACTTCGGGCTGTAATTGGAATCCGTGAAACGAACGAAACGAAAGCACGCAGGAAGTAAATGTTTTGCATAAAAAAGCAGCAAGGCCTTGGGCCGTCGGGAAGCAGGGATGAACCTTGTCTTTCCGTCGGCCTAAGGCCTTTTTATGCTATCTACGCCCGATCACAGAAACTATTGTATGGTACAATAGCTTGGAGAGCATGGGGAATTCGCTGCGGCAGGGTGAGCGATGAGAGGGGAGCATGGCTTTATGAACATTCAAATCGTATTGTTCGACGGGTTCGGGGAACTCGTCGCATTGGCTCCGTTCGAGGTGTTGAAGCGGGGCATCGAAGCTGGAGCGGGCTTCCAAGTGGAACTCGTCGCGAGCGAGCCCAAAAGCGAAGTCATCACTTCCTACGGGATCCAACTAGCGGTTCACGATCATCTGCGGATCGGCAACAAGCCGGATGTCCTCATTGTCCCCGGCGGAGGCTGGAATCATAAGGCGGATCAGGGAGCGCGGAAAGAAGCGGAGCGGGGAGAATTGCCTCGATTGATCCGGGAGCTGCACGCCGCTGGAACGGTCGTGGCCGGAGTATGTACGGGCGGCATGCTGCTCGCCGAAGCGGGCGTTTTGAAGCAAAAGCAAGCCGCCATGCATTACTTGGCCAAGGATGAGCTGAAGCGCTATGATGCGGACGTCCTGGACTACCGGATTGTCGATCACGGGGACGTCATCACGGCCAGAGGGGTTACATCCGGCGTGGATCTGGCGCTGTGGATCATCGAGCGTTTCGCCGGGGCTTCGATCGCGGCCGCGGTCGAACACCGGATGGAGTATGAGCGGCGAGGCGTCATTTGGAGGGCCTAGTTGACGGAGGGTGAACGCGAAAAAGGGCGCGGATGCCTTGGAACTGATGTCCAAGACGCCTGCACCCGCTTTTCATCTCCTGCTCCATACGAACTCCGTCAGCCGCAGCAGGGTGTTGCCGAAGCTTCTTTATGCCTAGCTCTCTTAGTGAGAAAGCGACAGCATTTCTTTCATATCGTCTTGAGCGTTGCCGATCAGCTTCAGTCCGAACGTGTCGACAAGCACGTTCATGACGCCCGGATTGATGAATTCCGGCGGTTTCGGGCCGATGCGGATATCTTTGATGCCTAGGCTGAACAGGCCGAGAAGGATCGCGACCGCCTTTTGCTCAAACCAGGAGAGCACGATGCTGACCGGCAGGTCGTTTACGCTGCATCCGAACGCGTCGGCCAGCGCCAGGGCGATTTTGACCGTGGAGCCAGAGTTATTGCACTGGCCCAAATCGATATAGCGCGGGATGCCCGTATCGGCCACGGTGCCGTAATCGACGTCGTTGAAGCGGAATTTGCCACAGGATGTGGTCAGAATTACGGTATCGTTCGGCAGCGAGGTGGCGAGCTCGCGGTAATATTCGCCGCCGCTTCCCGGAGCGTCGCAGCCGGCGATGACGAAGAAGCGTTTGATTTTGCCCGCTTTGACCGCTTGAATGATCTCCGGGGCCAGACCGATCACGGTCTCGTGATGGTAGCCGGTCATGAGCGTCTGATCCGACTCGATCCGGGCTTCTGGCAGCGACAAGGATTTCTCGATCAGCGGGGTGAAATCGTCGTTGACGATTTTTGTAACCCCTTCCAGGCCCGCGATATCGTAGGAGAAGAACCGGTCGGCGTAGGTGCCCTTGATCGGCATGACACAGTTCGTTGTCGCCAGGATGGCGCCCGGGAACTTCTCGAACAGACGGCGCTGGTCGTACCAGGCTTTTCCGATGTTGCCCTTCAAGTGGGAGTACTGCTTCAGCTTGGGATAGCCGTGGGCGGGAAGCATCTCGGAGTGCGTGTAGATGTTGATCCCTTTTCCTTCGGTCTGCTTGAGCAGCTCTTCCAAAGCGTACAGGTTATGCCCGGTAACGACGATGGCATGCCCTTCGATGCTGTTCTGCGGCACGGCTACGGGCTGCGGGATGCCGAAGTGGGTCGTATGCGCCCGGTCCAGCACATCCATGATCCGGACGGCCGCCGTGCCGACCTTCATGGCCATGTCGATATGCTCCTGCAGATTGAAGTTGGAGTTCGTCAGCGTCATGTACAACGCCTCGTGCGTAATCCGGTCGACCTCCGGGTCGGAATAGCCGAGCTGTCTTGCATGCGTGGCATAGGCAGCAATGCCTTTCAAAGCGAAAATCATCGTATCCTGCAAGCTTGCAATTGTTTCATCTTTGCCGCATACGCCGATCACCTTACAGCCGCCTGTCGGGGTCTGTTCACATTGATAACAAAACATCGCGAATCCCTCCGTTACGTTTGGTTTGCTATGTAAAAAGCGTAACACGGGGAAGCGCAGAGAAGTGTGATTGGAAGCACATCAATCATGGCAAAGTCGTAACATCCAGGTCCGCCGCGAGCGGTAACCTACATTACTTATTTACGGAAAGGAGCGTACGAGCGTGTTTGGCATTCATCATTATTTCTTGTTTGTAATCGCTGGAATATTGCTTATCATGACCCCAGGCTCGGATACGATGTACATCATTGCCAGAAGCGTAGCGCAGGGCAGAAGAGCGGGCATTTGGTCCACCATGGGGATTGCGGCCGGTACGCTTATCCACACGCTGCTCGCGGCGTTGGGGTTATCTTTTCTTTTGGCGAAATCGCTATTGCTGTTTACGATCATCAAAATGATCGGTGTCGCTTACTTGGTCTATCTCGGGATTACGATGATTTTGTCGAAGACCTCCGCCGTTGCACCGGACTCCGGATCGCTGGAGCCGATGAGCAAGCGCAAAATTTTTGTCCAGGGCATGATTACAAATGTAACCAATCCGAAGGTGGCGTTGTTCTTTATCGCCTTCCTTCCCCAATTTGTAGACAATCAGGCCCAGAGTCCGGTGCCGTTCGCGATTCTGGGCGCGACGTTTATTTTCATCGGTATGCTGTGGAGCATTCTCCTTTCTTATCTCGCAGCGTTCGCGACGGGAAAGCTAAGGAAGAACCCCAAGGTCGGCTTATGGCTGAACCGGGTCACCGGCGGCGTCTTCATCCTGATGGGAGCCAACCTGTTCCGTGCCAAAATTTCCAACTGACCGCATAGCACAAAAAGATCGTCTCCGGCCGCAAAGGTTGGCGGGAGACGATCTTTTTTATGGTTAGGGCAAGTACAATTTTTCACGATTTGTGGATAACGTGGATAAAATGTGTATAAATTTGTGGATAAGTAAGTTTTTCGTCACGCGTCAGGTGATTTAGGTCTGCAAGCCGTATGCTTAGCTGCAAACGGTGTTAGCTTCTGACGTCGAGCAGCACTTTTCCCGTGCTCTGCCGGCTTTCCACCCACTCGTGGGCTTTGGCGGCTTCGGCCAATGGAAAGCGTGCCCCGATCTTAATCGTCAGACGCCCGTCGGCCAAGTACGGCAGCACCCGCTCGGCGACGCCGCGCAGCAGGTGGGGGCGCTTGCTCCGGGTCGTGCCCAAGCTGAACCCGAGGACGGAACGGCAGCTTGCATGCAGATCTGAGGTCTTGATGTTCCCCGCGGGACCGCCCGAATTGCCGAAATGGACCAGACGGCCGTAAGGAGCCAGGCAGAGCAGGCTTTGCTCCGTCACGGTGCCGGCTATCGAGTCCAGAACGACGTTTACGCCTTCCCCGTTCGTCAGGTCGTTGACCTGCGCTGCAAAATCCCCCTGCCCGTAAGAGAGCACATGATCCGCGCCCGCTTCCAAAGCGATGCCCGCCTTGCTCTCGCTACCGACGGTTCCGATCACCTTCCCTGCACCCAAGAGCTTTGCCAGTTGGATGGCCGTCGTGCCGACGCCGCCTGCCGCCGCGTGGATCAGGACGGTCTCGCCCGGCTCCAGTCTGGCAATGTCCGCGAGCAGCTTATACGAAAGGAACGAAACGATCGGACAGGCGGCCGCCGTGTCGAAGCTAAGGCTGTCCGGGATGGCGAACGTCAGATTTTCGTCCGCTGCGATATATTCGGCATAAGAGCCGTGATGAGGAAAAGCGATGACGCGTTGTCCGACCTGCAGCTGCCGGACCTCGGACCCGACCTGCTCGATCGTTCCGGCCGCATCCAGACCCGGAATGAACGGAAGGGTCCCGCCCTTTTTCCCGTATCTCGATTTGATATCGGCAAAATTGACGCTGGTCGTCTCTACGCGGATCAACACTTGGTTCGGACCGATGCTTGGCTTATCGACGTCCGTGTAGCTCATATGCTCCGGACCGCCGAATTGCGTTACCTGAATAGCTTTCATGGCTTGCTTCCTCCTCTGTAGCAGATGACAAGGAAGACTTCGCCGGACCGCCCGATAATTCCTTTTTTTGGGCTGGGTGGGACGAAGGCGGTTAGGCCGCTACTCCAAAAAATGATCGATAAAGCGGCGGGCGGTTCTGGACAAATAGCGGTTGTTCAGCCACAGAATGCCGACGTCGGATTGAAAATCGGCATCGGACAGCGGAAGCGTCCGGATCGAAGGGAGAGGGAACGCTGTCATGACGGATTTGGGCAGCACCGTTGCCCCAAGGCCGGCCGCGACCATCGCGATGATGACTGCGACGCTGGAGCTTTCGCAGATGATGCGAGGCTCGAAGCCGTGACGGCGGCACTCGGTGACTACCCGGTCGTGCATGCCGGTCGTCCGGTCCGTTTTGAGCGTCAGAAACGGGAAGTCCGCCAGCTCCTGCATGCGGATCGTCTCCTGCTCCGGGTCCGGCAGCCACTTGCCGGGGATGACGACGACGAACGGATCGGACGGCAGCGGCCGAACCGCATACGACTGCGACTCGGAGGAAGCTTCGAAAGGGAGCCGGGCGACGATCAGCTCGATGCTCCGCTTCTCCAATTGCTCCCCGAGGAGGAAATGATCGCCCTCCCAGATGCGGAAGGTAACCTCCGGGTACTTCTCCCGGAACGTCTCGATGCGCTGGGGCAGAAGCGAGATGCACGAGACGACGGCGCCGATGGAGAGCACGCCTTGGACGCTCTCGTCCAGCTCCTTCACTTCCTGCATCGATTCGTTGAACTGATGCAGCAGGCTCTCCGCCTTCTGCCGCAGCAGCTCTCCCGCATGCGTCAGCCGCAGCCGTTTGCCGTCTCGGTCGAACAAGGTTACCCCGAGCTCCTCCTCCATCAGCTTAAGCTGCCGGCTGAGCGGGGGCTGCTCCATGTTCAGCGCCTTGGCCGCGCGCGTAATTTGCCCTTCCTTCACAATTGCCAAAAAGTATCTCAGCTGACGCAAATCCATCCCCGGACCGCTCCCTTCATTCATACCTTCAAGGTATCGTTCTCCAATAAAACAGATATTTTCAATATATCGGAAGAACTGATACCATTCAACTAATACAATAAGAAATAAACCTTTGAAGAGGAGATGTGAAGAATGGCGCTTAATATTGAAGTGGAGCTGACCAAGGCTCCAAAACAAAAGCCCGATGTAAGCCGAGTTGGGTTTGGAACCGTATTCACGGACCACATGTTTATGCTGGATTATGAGGAAGGCCGCGGGTGGCACTCTCCCCGCGTCGTGCCGTACCAGTCGATTAGCTTGGACCCGGCGGCAAAAGTGTTTCATTACGGACAGACGGTATTCGAAGGGCTGAAAGCGTACCGTACCGCGGACGGACGCATTCTGGTGTTCCGCCCGGATCAAAACTTCAAGCGCTTGAACCATTCGAACGACCGGATGAGTATTCCGCACCTGGACGTGGAGCTGGCGCTGGAAGGGCTGAAGAAGCTGGTCCAAACAGATCGGGACTGGGTACCGGAAACCGAGGGCACCTCGCTGTATATTCGTCCTTTCGTCATTGCGACGGAGGCCGTACTGGGCGTTGCCGCTTCGAAACGGTATATCTTCATGATCATCATGTCGCCGGTCGGAGCGTACTACGCCGAAGGCATCCGCCCGGTCAAAATCCATGTCGAGTCGGAATTCGTCCGCGCCGTCCCTGGCGGAACCGGCAGCGCGAAGACGGCCGGAAACTATGCAGCCAGCCTGAAGGCGCAGGAGGAAGCCGCGCAGGAAGGGTATTCGCAGGTGCTATGGCTCGACGGCGTGCATAAGAAGTACGTGGAAGAAGTCGGGAGCATGAACGTCTTCTTCAAGGTCAACGGGAAGGTCATCACCCCGGCGCTGAACGGAAGTATTCTGAAAGGCATCACGCGCGATTCGATGATTCAATTGCTGCAAAGCTGGGGCGTTCCGGTCGAGGAGCGGCCGGTCAGCATCGAGGAGCTGTACGAAGCGCACCGGGCAGGCACGCTTGAGGAGGCGTTCGGCACGGGCACGGCGGCGGTCATCTCCCCGGTCGGCGAGCTGAATTGGCGCGGCGAGAAGCTGATCATCAACGGCGGTGAGACCGGAGAGCTGTCCGCGAAGCTGTACGAGACGCTCACCGGCATTCAGAGCGGGAAGCTCGAAGATAAGCTCGGCTGGATGGTGCAGGTGTAATTTCGGGACGGCATGAAATGGTCATGGTTCATTTCTCGGCGGCATAAAGCCTTTCTCTGAATTTCGTGTATAATATAAAGGTTCGGAATAAAGGTTCGGCGGTTGAGAAAGGATGATATCATGTTCACCATTACCGGTTACAGCGTAGAGCTCGTGAAAGACCCGTTCGGCATTTTGTCCGGCAAACGGTACGAGTTTATACTGGATATCGAAGTTGAAGAGGATGACGAGCTGTACTCTGAGCAGGGGTTATATGTCCGGGTCATTTATGGCGTGGATGGAGACCAGGCCAGCATCGTGAAGCACGAAATTTTCGAGCGGACGACGGAGCAACTGCTCGATTTTGAATTGGAAGACGACGAACTGGAAGCGGTAAAAGCTTTCTGCGACGAGCATGTCGGGGAAGCGTAATAAGAAATGCAGGGAAAAAGCGCGCGGCGGAACAACGTCGGCGCTTTTTCTTTTGCAAGCGAAAAACCCCCGACGGCACTTCAAGCCGCCTTCATCAGACGGCTTAAAGTGTATCGGGGGAAGTCCCTTAGAGCCAAGCCTTTGACAGGGCATGACCCGGATTCGCGGCGATTACGAAATCTTCTTCGCCCAGCGCAGGTTCGGCTCCTGATTCGGCACGAACGGAATCTCGAAGTTTTTCGACTTCAAGTAGTTTTTCGAAGAGAAGTAAATCGGAATGACCGGAAGATCTTGCATAAATATATCTTCGGCTTGATGCAAAATTTCAAAACGCTTGTTCTCATCCTGCTCGGTCTTACCCTGCGTCAGAAGCTCGTCATACTTCGGATTGACCCACTTCGTCTGGTTGTTCGGGCTGCCTCCCAGGTACAGGTCCAGCAGCGCGAGCGGGTCCAGGAACGTTCCGGACCAAGACATCCGGGCGATCTGAAAATTGCTTTGCTTGAACGTATCGATGTACGTTTTCCATTCTTGGTTTTCCAGCTTGATGTCGACGCCGAGGTTTTCTTTGAACATCGCCTGCAGCGCCTCCGCGATTTTCTTATGGCCGTCCTGCGTGTTGTACTTCAGCGTCACAGGCGGCAAGGTCGCCCAGTTTTCTTCCTTCAGGCCTTCGGCCAGCAGCTTTTTCGCTTCGGTGGCGTCGAATTTCAAGTACGGAGGCCGTTCCTCGCGGAAATCTTTGCCGGTAGGCGTCTTGATCCCCTCGGCCACGAGTCCATAAGCCGGCTTTTGTCCGCCTTTGGATACATTGTTCACAATCGCCTCGCGGTCGATCGCAAGTGCGAAGGCGCGGCGGATTTTCGCATTGGTGAACGGCTTCTGCGTCACGTTAAACGTGTACACGTACGTCGAGAAGTCCGATTGCAAAGTGAAGTCCTTGTTCGACTTTTCCTGCGCCAGCACGTCGATGGGAAGCGTATCGATCAAGTCCAGCTCGCCGGATTTAAACATTTGGTAATACGTGTTCTGATCGCCGATCATTTTGTAGTTGATCGTTTGCATCGTCACGTCGTCTTTGTTCCAGTAGTTGTCGTTTTTCTCCAGGACGAGGCTGGTATTATGCTCCCATTTGGAGGCGGTATAAGCGCCGTTCGATACGATATCCTTCGCTTCGGCGGCCCAGTTTTTGTTCGCGTCCACCGTCGGCTGATACACCGGCAGGAACACCGGATTGACAGCGACCTTCGGGAAAAATTTGGTCGGTGCGTTCAACTCGACCACGAACGTCTTATCGTCCTTGGCGGTTGCTTTGACTTGATCGCCGGTGCCTTTGCCTTTGTTGTACTCCTCGGCGCCTTTGATGTAGTACAGGTAGAAGGCGTTGGTCGCCGCCGTTTGCGGGTTCAGCACGCGTTTCCAGGAATACTCGAAATCCTTGGCCGTGACGGGCTTGCCGTTGGACCATTTCAGGTTGTCGCGCAGCGTAAACGTGTACGTCTTGCCGTCTTGCGAGATGTCGACCTTGGCGGCGCTGCCCGGAACGACTTCGCCTTTTTTGTCAAAGGTATACAAGCCTTCGTACAGCGAATTGATGACCTTGAACGACGTATTGTCCGTCGCAATCGCCGGATCGAGCGTATACGGCTCCCCGGACAGGTTCGCGCGAATTTCCTGCTTGATGCCTGCGCCGCCGGCCGATGGGGCCGCTCCGCCTTCAGGCTTCGCCGCATCCTGCGTATTGCTGCAGCCGGCCAGCGCCGGTAAGGCGGCGATAAGAAGCGCTGCGGCGGTTAATGCGAATTTTTTCATGTTTCCCATTCTCCTTTTATCCGAATCTATTATTTATGTAAGAGGTTCAACCTTCAACCAAATGGCAAGCGACCCAGTGATCTTCTTTCACCTCTCTCCATGCGGGAAGCTCGCTTGCACAACTATCCCGGGCGGCGGGACATCTCGTATGGAACGGGCAGCCGCCCGGAGGGTGAAGAGGGCTCGGCGGATCGCCTCGCAGCACGATTCGCTCCCGCGTCCCGCGCTGCGACGGATCGGCGACGGGGATCGCCGACATGAGCGCTTGCGTATATGGATGAAGCGGCTCGCGGAACAGCTCGTCGCTTGCGGCCAGCTCCATCATTTTGCCTAAATACATCACCCCGATGCGGTTGCTGATATGCTGAACCATATGCAGGTCGTGGGCGATGAACAGGTAGGTCAAACCCTCCTCCCGCTGCAAATCCTCCAGCAGGTTGACGACCTGCGCCTGGATGGACACATCCAGCGCGGAGATCGGCTCGTCCGCCACGATGAAGCTCGGCTCGACGGCCAGCGCCCGCGCAATGCCGATGCGCTGCCGCTGCCCGCCGCTGAACTCGTGCGGGAACCGCTGGGCGTGCTCGGCGCGCAGGCCGACCTTCTCCAGGAGCTGCACGATGCGCTCCTGCCGCGCTTTGCCCCGCGCCAAGCGGTAGGCGTCGATGCCCTCGGCGATGATGTCGCCGATCTTCATCTTCGGGTTCAGCGAGGCGTGCGGATCCTGGAAAATCATTTGCGCCCGCCGGTCGAACGCCCTCCGCTCTTCGCGTGTGTGGCCCGCAAGGGGCTTGCCCTCGAAGCGGACCTGCCCTGCGGTCGCCTCGTAGAGGCCGACGATCGTCCGGCCCAGCGTCGACTTGCCGCTGCCGCTTTCGCCAACCAAGCCGAGCGTCTCGCCCCGGCGGATGGCGAAGGAAATGCCGTCTACCGACTTGACGACCTGATTCGCGCCGGACTTGAAATGCTTCTTGACGTCTTGGACTTCCACCAAATCATCAGACATGCTCGTCCCTCCCTGCTGCCACAAGCTCCCGGACGCCGTCCGCCCGGCTGTCGCTCAGCCAGCACCGCGCCGTATGCGTGTCCGACAGCTTCTCTTCCGCGGGCAATTGCTCGACGCAAATCTCCATCGCGTACGGACAACGAGCAGCGAAGGGGCAGCCCTTCGGCGGGTCGAACAAATCGGGCGGCGCGCCCTCGATGGGGATCAATCTTTGCTTTTGCCCCGTGTGCGGCTTCGGAATCGATTGCAGCAGCCCCCACGTGTACGGATGCTTCGGCTGCGAGAAAATGTCCTGCACCGTGCCGCATTCGACGACAAGGCCCGCGTACATAACGACGACGCGGTGCGCCATCTCGGCGACGACCCCGAGGTCGTGCGTGATCATGATGATCGACGTGCGGAGCCGGTTTTGCAAGCTTTGCAGCAGCTCCAGAATTTGCGCCTGAATCGTCACATCCAGCGCCGTCGTCGGCTCGTCGGCGATCAGCAGCGCCGGATTGCAGGCCAGCGCGATCGCAATGACCACGCGCTGCCGCATGCCGCCGCTGAATTCGTGCGGATACTGCCGAAGCCGCTTCTCCGGGTCCGGGATGCCGACAAGCCGCAGCAGTTCGGCCGCACGCTCCGCCGCCTGCGGCTTGCTCAGCTTCTCGTGCCGCAGCAGCCCGTCCATAATCTGTTGTCCGATGCGCATAGTCGGATTTAACGAAGTCATCGGGTCCTGAGGGATCATCGCGATCTCTTTGCCTCTCACGCTTTTCCACTGGCGGGCCGACAGGCTGTTCAGCTTCCGTCCTTGGAACACGACTTCTCCCTGCGTCATTTTCCCCGGTGGAGAGATCATGCCCATGATCGCTTGGGCCGTCACCGTCTTGCCGCTGCCGCTTTCTCCGACGACCGCGAGCGTTTCCCCGGAGGCGACCTGGTAGGACACGTCGCGAACGGCTTGCACGGAGCCTCCGTACGTTCGGAACGAAACTTTTAACTGACTGACTCTTAAGACGGGGTCCATCCGGCCGCCTCCTTAGCTTCGATTTTTCGGGTCGACGGCATCTTGAAGTCCGTCGCCGAGCGTGTTGAAAGCCAGCATCGTAATCGAGATCATGAGCCCTGGGAAGAAAATGCGCCACCATTGTCCGCTAAGTACGACGCTGAGCGCGTCATTCGTCATCGTGCCCCAGCTGGCCGACGGCGCCTGAACGCCGAGTCCGAGAAAGCTAAGAAACGATTCGGCAAAAATCGCATTTGGAATCGTAAACGTCAGGTTGACGATCATGACGCCGATCGCGTTCGGTAGCAGATGCTTGCGCACAATATGAAAATGCGATGTGCCGAGCTTGCGCGCCGCCAGCACGTATTCCTGCTGCTTGAGCTGGAGAATCTGCCCCCGGACGAGCCGGGCCATCCCAATCCAGCCGGTGACGGTGAGGGCGATAATGATCGTTCCGAGCCCCGGCGGCATGACCACCATGAGCAGAATGACGACCAGCAGGTACGGAACGCCGTACAAAATCTCCACGATCCGCATCAAAAAGTTATCGATCCGGTCGCCGAGCGCGCTTCGTCCGGCCATATATCCGGCGACTCCGCCGATCGCGACGCCGATGACCAGATCGATCAAGGCGGCGACGACGCCGATCAGCAGCGACACCCGCGCCCCGTGCCATGTCCGGGCCCACATATCGCGGCCGAGATCGTCCGTGCCGAACCAATGCTTGCTGGAGATCGGCAGGTTCCCTTCGGTGAGCGACTGCTTGCTCGGGCTGTACGGCACAAGCTGCGGGCCGATGATTGCCAGCGTGACGAGCACAAGCAGCAGCGTCAGGCCGAGCAGGGCAAGCTTGTTTTTCGCCAGTTTGAGAAACACCTCGCGCCAGTAACCGAGGCTCGGACGCTGCGTCTGCGGCTCGAAGCGGCTGCGGTCCACCGGGCGGAACAAACGGTCCTGCGCTTCGCTTGGCGCCAATACCGGGTCGTTCATCCATCTACTCTCCCTTACTCGTCAGCTTGATTCTCGGGTCGATGACCCGGTAGGACAGATCGATCAGGAACAAGGTAACGACCAGCACGAAGCTGTAAAACATCGTCGTCCCCATAATGACCGGATAATCGCGGTTAAAGATGCTGTCCACAAAATATTTGCCCAGCCCCGGAATGGCGAAAATTTTCTCCACTACGAACGTGCCCGTAATCAAAGAGGCAAAAAGCGGCCCGATAAACGTAAGCACCGGAAGCAGAGCGTTGCGCAGCCCGTATTTGATCACGACCGTCCAGTCCGATAGCCCCTTCGCTTCGGCGAGCCGCATGTAGTTCTGGCCGAGCACCTCCAGCATGCTGGCCCGGACGAACCGCGCGATAATCGCGAGAGGCGCCAGCGACAGCGCAATCGACGGCAGAATGCTGTGCTGCCACGTTCCCCACGAGGCGACGGGCAGCCAGTGCAGATTGACCGCGATGTACTTAATGAGCAGCGGGGCCAAAATAAAGCTTGGCACCGAAATCCCGATAATAGCCACGAACATCGATAAATAATCGAGCAGCTTGTTGTGATGCAGCGCCGAGATGATGCCCAAGGCCACCCCGACCGTAAGAGCGATCAGCATCGACTGGAGGCCGAGCAAAGCGGACGGGCCGATGCCTCGGGCAATCAGCGTGTTCACGCTGCTCGATTTGGACTGGATGGACGGACCGAGGTCCAATTGGATCAGATTTTGCAAATACAGCACATATTGCTGGAAAATCGGCTGGTCCAGATGGTACTTGGCCCGCAGGTTCGCTAGCACATCCGGCGGCAGCATCTGCGAATCGGCCGCAAACGGATCGCCCGGAATCAGATGCATCAGAAAAAAAGTTAAAGTCGCGATCAACCACAACGTAACGGCCATAGTTACGATCCGCCGGACCACATACATGGTAAAGCCCCCCTGCCTGCTCATTCTGCCTTCATGCATTTTATGAATAAATCGAACGGATTACTAGGAATTTATTCATTATTCTTACTTGAATACTTGGTTATAGAGCATGGTATTGATATTATTGGAAATAAAAATTCTTGTCAACCACTTTTGATCGTCTTTTTGCTAGATTCCATAAGCTTTTTACAATTTATATTCAACCCTTGGATAATTCGGAAAATGTAATCGTTTGCTTTTTTAATCTGAGCATCTATTGTTAAGTGAAAATAAACGAAGTACTAGATGAAAATAAGCCTTTTCACATGGTAATCGGTAAGTTAATATATCTGTAAAAGACAACCAATTCTAACGACGCACTAAAGATTCGCATACTAGTCGTCCGTAACCTCAAGAGGAGTGTCCGCCCATGTACCCAAAATATCAAAAACGTAACACCGCAGCTTTTACCGCAGCTTCTTACTTTGCACTGGCCGCAGGCATATTTCTCTATTGTCTCGGCATCTACAATGCGGATTGGGAATTAAACGTAAAAGGGTACTACTTGCTATGCATGTTCTTAATTATCATCACCAGTATCGCGACCCAGAAGGTGGTTCGGGACAATGCCGAGGACAAGGAGCTAAGAAGCGAAAATCCAAAGCACCGTATGCGTAACACTCCGGCTTTCACAGGGATGGCGGTCGCAGGGTTGGTCATCGGATTCGCTATGTTTTTCATCGGTTTGTTTAATGCGCCGTTCGAATTGAACGTAAAAGGCTACTACATTGCCGTTATGCTGCTGATTTCCTATAGTGCGATCGGGGTGCAAAAGGTGACTCGCGATAACGCCGAGGACAAAGAGATTTTGGATAATCAAAATATGAATGGCTAATATTTAATAGATATGTTAAACCCGCCTGCAACGATAGGCGGGTTTTTCCGGCTTCGGCACCATGTTGAGTCGGCGGTGGCTTCCCGGGCTTGGGCCACGAAACATGAATCCTTTGGCATTCCCACTGGAGATTAAAAAATGCTAAAATGGAATATAGTCCCAAATCAATGAGGGGCGAAGGAGGCTGAATGAATCATGGCACGTATTTTATTTATGAATGGCGGGGCGGAAGGGCATGTGAACCCGACGGTAAGTGTCGTGCAGGAGCTGGTTCAGCGCGGAAATGAGGTCGTTTATTTCACGACGGAAAATTTCAGAGAGCGTTTGGAGAAGGTAGGGGCCGAGGTGCGGGCCTACGATTTTTTTCGTTTCTTCGAGGGATTCTTGAGACATGACAACCATCTGCTCGGCAGAGTGGGCGGTATGCTGGAAGGGGCGGAGGCTCTCGTTCCCTACGTCCTGGAAGAGGCCAAAGCCAAGCCGTTTGATTATATCGTACACGACTCCATGTTCGGGGGCGGGCGGCTGATGGCTCATTTGCTCCAATTGCCGGCGATCAACTCCAGCACGTCTTTTGCGCAGACGGAAGCGCATTTTCAGCGTTTTATAGAGCATCTGGATGCGGCTGCTTCTTCCGGTCCGGCCGATCAGGCGCAAGCGGACTTCGACCAATTGACGGCCAAGCTTCGGCGCGACTATGGCTATGTTGTCCGCTCGCCTTATGAGGCGTTCTTCAACCCCGAGCCGATGACGATCGTATATACCTCCCGATTGTTCCAGCCGAGGGGAGACGACTTCGACGACAGCTACAAATTTGTAGGCCCTTCCGTGTCCGCGCGTCTACAGGCGGAGCCCGAGATGCCTGAGCTTGCGGGGAAATCCGTCATTTACATTTCGCTGGGGACGGCGTTTAACAAGGATATTGATTTTTACCGAAATTGTTTGAAAGCGTTCGGCGGTTCCGGCAATACGATCGTGATGTCGGTCGGCCGGGAGACCGAGATCGAGTCGCTCGGAACCATCCCGGACAATTTTATCGTCCGTCCTTATGTGCCGCAGCTCGAAGTGCTTCAGCACGCTCGTTTATTCATTACCCACGGCGGCATGAACAGCACGAACGAAGGCTTGTCGCACGGACTGCCGCTGGTGCTGGTCCCGCAAGGGGCCGATCAGCCGAAGGTGGCCGAGCGTGTTGCCGAGCTCGGAGCGGGCGTGGCGCTTAATAAAACGGAGCTGACAGCCGACCTGCTGCGCGATACGGTGAACCGGGTGCTGGAGACGCCTTCCTACCGCGAAGCGGCGGGCCGGGTCGGCGAATCGCTGCGCTCGGGTGGCGGGGCCCGGCAAGCGGCGGACGAAATCATTAAGTATATCTCACAGGTAAAAGTAGGGTAAGACGGTGGAAGGAATTTGAAAGTTTAGTAGAGGAACAGGGGCCAGTATGCAATAATCGAAAAACCCACCGCATAATAGGTTGACCGCCTACGGTGGGTTTCACTGAGATTTTCATTTAGCGCGCCGTGGTGATCCACAGCCTTTCAGGTCCTAAGAGTCTTTACCGTTCCAGCGGTGAAGGCTCTTTTTTTGTATTACGGTTGCCTTCTAAACAACATCGACGTTGTCTTTATTTTATCGCGGCATGCAACGAATAACTCATCGATTCGATGTTCCGCCAGTAGTTTTCTTTTGAACGTTCGGTCAAATTTTTGATAGAATGAGAACATGCGTAATTATGGAAGAAGGACATCATAAGAGGGAAGTGTGAACAAAATTGAAAAGTAATTATATGGCCAGTCTGTCACAAGGAGGAAAAAGGATGGCACAACAGCGAGAAGAGTTAGCGATGGAATGGCGGCAGGAGGGTAAGCGGTATGCTGCGGATGTGAACGAGTTTGTAAGGATTGGAATGGAGAGCAACTGGCAGCAGAAACAGCCGGAGCCGGAAGAGGACAAGCGCCATCGCCTGGCCGGCAAAGTACTGAAAGAAATCAAGGCAGCCAACGAGACTGGAGACATCGCGGAGCTGCGCTCCCAATTCCCGCCTGCCACTTGGCCTTTTTCCGATATATATCAGGACAAAATGCAAGGCGTAGAGCCTATCGCAATCATGCCTAATGGGGGCATCCTCTTCCAAACCAGCGATTCCGCGCAGCAGCAAATCTATGTAGCGGATGCGACCAGCATAGAGGCCTTTGCTGATATTTACAGTGCAGGCGTCTCGCCTGATCGAAAATATGTAGCGCTGGCAGACGACAAAGAGATTCGTGTCCTAGCCGAGCCGGATCGTAAGCTCAACGGTACCGTAGCCGCTCGTTATGAGTGGGCTGCGCTGCAGCGGCAAATAAAAGAGATTTTACCTCAATACGAGTCACTCGCCGATGATGAAATGCCTGCAAGAAGCCTTATAAAAATGGTTCCTTTCGCAAACGGACAGTCTCTCTTACTCGTATCGAGCGGGGGAACCTTTCTTGTGGAGCAGGAGCATGTGACTCTGCTCCACCCCGATCCGGCTACATATGGAGATGACGAGGAAGACGAGGAAGACCGCTATATCGGTGATGCCATGATGCATGGGGCAGTATCGCCGGACAATCGTTGGATCGCTTTCGGCAGCCAGTGTAGTGAGCATTTGCTGCTCGATATCAAGGAACGGGTCGTTCATGAGATCGCGCCTGCATCCAGTTACCCGCACCATTGTACCTTCTCTCTGGATAGCCGTGAGGTCTGGTTCAATGCCTGCCATTTCTATAACGGGGAGACGATTAAAGTTCCAATTGCCGAGCTGACAGACAATGCAGTCGACAAGGAATGGCCCAGCATGAATGGAGAAATGCGGGTATACGCCGCGGCTCCAGTATCGAATGGCCAAATTCTCGGCGACGCTTACGGCTACCTGCGCCTTATTAACAGCGAAGGGGAGGAGATTTGGCGCTATTTTGTCGGCAGTACGATTACCGGTCTTGCCGTGTCGGCTGATGAAGCGCTGCTTGCCGTGGGAACGTACGGCGGCATGCTGCATTTCATTGATTTGCAGAGCGGAGAAAAGGATGTGTATACGATCGGTACTGCACCAATCCAGGAGATGGCCAGATGGATCATCTGGAAGGATGGGGCGCCGCTGCGCTGGTAACTGGAAATGTTGTACCCCCTGCTCATCAAAGCATGGCCTGCTATTGCTTCGATAGGCAGGGGTTCGCGTATTACCGCAGCTTTCGTACGCGCGAGCCGATCATCGATAGCTCCGCGACAGCGAGCAATCACGTTTCACCTGCTGCTTCAAAATCTTCCCGCTCGCATTCCTTGGCAGTTCATCTACAAAGGAGTAAATACGCGGACATTTAAACTTGGCCAGATGTTCAGCGGCAAACGCGCACAGCTCTTTCTCAGTAACATTTTCCTTAAGCACAAGCACCGCTTTGACGGTTTCTCCCCACTCTTCATGAGGAACACCAACGACACAGGATTCCAAAACGGCATCATGCTTGGCGAGGACTTCTTCGACCTCACGCGGATAAATGTTCATACCACCGGAAATGATGACATCCTTTTTGCGGTCCACGATGTAAATATAGCCGTCTTCATCGCGATAGGCAATGTCGCCTGTGTACAGCCAGCCTTCCTTGATGGCAGCGTTCGTTTCCTCCGGGTTATTGTCATATTCAAGCATGAGGCTGTCGCCGGATAATATGATCTCGCCATATTCATGTGGAGCGCTATCGGTACCATCAGGACGAGCGACCCTGATTTCCATATTAACGGCAGGGTGCTTGCCGATGCTTCCGGCTTTCTCCAGATGTTCCTCAGGATATAAGAGGATGCCATTCGGTCCTGCTTCTGTCAGCCCATAAACCTGATAGAAGTTTTCATTCCGGAATGCTTTTTTAACTTGATGATAGGAGGCGAGTGCAAGCGGTCCGCCACCGTAAGCGAATACGCGCATGCTTGATAGGTCATAAGAGGACAGGTCAGAATCCTTGGCTGCAAGCAAATAAGCAACCGGCGCAGCAAAAGAGAAGGTCGTCTTTTCTTGGTGTATCCAGTTCAGGAATCCTTTCGGCGTAAAATCCCCAATAACATGTGAAGCTCCGCAGTAATAACCGCTCATGAAAAACGTATTTAAAGGTGCTGAGTGGGAGAGCGGCATCAGCGTGAGCATGGAATCTTTATGGGAAAGGCTGAAGTTAGCGGAAACAGCCGCAGCAATCGCGAGGATGCGTTCGTGGTTAAACACGACCCCTTTGGGTGTGCCGGTTGTACCTGAAGTGAAAAGAATTTCGCAAACATCCCGCGAATCCATTTGCATATTCAGATTCTCGCCTGAAAAAATTGCGGATGCTTCTGCGCTTTCCTGAATGGAAAAGCAGTGCTTCAAGCTGCTGCCAGATTTTAGCGCTGCAACCGTTTCGGACAGCTCATTTTCATACAGTACTCCATTTGCATTCGAATTTTGAAAAATAGCCCTTAATTCCGCGGGGGTCAAACGGATATTCATCGGCATAGGAATGGAGCCAATTTTCATGCATGCAAAAAAAGCATAAAAGAAGTGCTCGTTATTTCGCGACATCACGGCAATCCGGTCGCCTCGCTGGACGCCTTCATCGAGCAAATACCTTGCCAACCTGTTGACGATTCTGTTCATGTCTCCGTAGGTAAGCCGGTTCGAAGCGGTAATAAAGGCGTCCTTATCAGGAAACTTTCTTGCGTTTCTTTCCAATACACCATGAATCGTTGCCCCCACTTTGTTCAGCCCCTTTAAAAATCAATGATGCTCAGCTGTCTTGGTCTGGCTGTTTTCGTACTTTTCTTTATAAGTCAAAATGTCTTCCTGCAGCATTTGCAGCTGCATGATTTGTTCCTCGATTTCTCTCAGCTTCTTGTCAGCGAATGCAATGATTCTGCTTTTTTCCGCTTCGCCTTCCGGATTGGATTCATAGAGGTCAATCATTTCTTTGATTTCCTGGAGGCTGAAGCCCAGTTTCTTTCCACGCAGAATCATCTTCAAGCGTCTCCGCTCCTTATTTGTATAGCTTCGTTGTTTGGTCAGGCTATCCCGGTTTTCGGATGTCAGCATGCCAATTTCCTCGTAATAGCGGATCGTCCTTGAACTGATATCAAACATCGCAGTAAGCTCGCTGATGGTAAAAAGTTTTTCTTCTGCCATTTGTTATATCTCCCTAGTTGACGTTAACGTTATCTGAATTTTATAATAATTCTCAAAATTACATTTTGTCAATCAAAAAAGGAGTGATTTTCCATGAACATCACTGCCCAGAATCAGCAGACGAGAGGAAGGAATTCATACACCTTTGATGAGTTTTTGGATCGGCGCAGTAACCTGGATTGGTATAAGGATGATCCTTTTTTGCAAAAAGCCCTAAAAAAATTTGCAGGCCCTCACTATGAACAGATACATCATGAGCTGCTGAATTTTTCTCCGGCCGTTTCGTCCCAATGGAACCTCCTTGCCGAGAGGGCAGCAAGACCCGAAGTTCGCCCATATATGCTGCACTATGACGCTTTCAACCATCGGATTGACCGCGTCGTCCGGCCCATGGAAACCCTGCAGCTTGAAAAAGAAGTGTTCGGCGAAGGCCTTTTTTCGAGCAGCATGCAGGCCTGGGAAAGCTTTGCGAAGCGCGTGCTTATTCATCAGCTTGGAGAAGCTGGCGTTACCTGCCCGCTGACATGCACGATGGGATTAATGGCGCTCCTTGAACAATATCCTAATGAAGATCATCCGGAGCTCCAGGAAATCTTGCAGCATACGAAAGAAGGAAGAAATGGGGATTTTGCAATCGGAGCCCAATTCATGACCGAGATCCAGGGTGGCTCCGATTTACCGGCCAATGTGTTGGAAGCCGTGCCGGATGGCAAAAACTATCGCTTATACGGGAATAAATTTTTTTGTTCGGTAGCCCATGCGGACTACTCTGTTGTCACGGCGAAGATTTCCGGTACCGACACCGTTTCGACGTTTATTGTGCCATCGTGGCTGCCAGGGGATAAAGAAAAGGAAAAGCGCAATGGCTATGAAATCAATCGAATCAAATGGAAAATGGGAACGGCGGAGCTGCCGACAGGAGAAATTCAGTATGACGGGGCACAGGCTTATCAGGTCGGTCCTGCTGGAAAAGGAGTCGCAGTTGCCGTTGGAATTGTCCTGACTTTATCACGCCTTGAAATTGGCATTGCCTGCGCGGCTTTCATGCTGCGTGCTGCCCGGGAAGCAAACCTTTATGGCGATTTCCGCACTGTTTTTGGAAAAAAGGTAAAAGATTATCCGCTATCAGCCAGAACCTTAAAGCGGATTGAAAACGCCGCACAGCGCACGACAGCAGGCGCTTTTAAAATCTATGGCCTATTCCTGCGTCTGGATCAGCCTCTAAACGCGGGCATTCCAGTCGATCAGCCGCTTGAACTGCGAAAGCAGCTCTTTAATTTGAGAGAGCTTATTCTCATGCAAAAAATCTGTACGACGAGCGAAGGGGCGGAGGTTCTGCGGAATGCCATCTCCGTCTTTGGCGGCCATGGGGTCATGGAGGAATTCTCCTCACTGCCGCGAATTTTCCGCGATGTCGTTGTCAATGAGCAGTGGGAAGGTCCGCGCAATTTACTACTGACCCAAATCTACCGCGATATTCAGAGAGTTGCAGATTGGTATCCGCCGGCAGATTTCGTGGAGAACGTGCTGGCAGGTGCATCTAAGGAAACGATGAATCGATTCGCCGAGCAGCTGACAGACCTGCTTCAGCGTCCGGTATGCGGGGACGTCAGTGACGCATCGCTTGAAGCTGCTGAAGAATGGGATACGTTCTGCGATTCCTTTTTCAAAGCGTATCAGACGATCGCACTGGAGGAAATTTGACGCCTCCGTACGCGCTCTTTGCGCAGCAAATAGACGAAGTAGGGAGCGCCGATGGTCACAGCCCGGGTCGGCGAATCGCTGCACTCGGGAGGCGGTGCCCGGCAAGCGACGGACGAAATCATTAAGTATATCTCGCAGGTAAAAGTAGGGTAAGACGCTGGAAGGAAGGGGGACTGCACTTATGCGCAAAGGAGCTTCTCGGTTGTTATCCGGGAAGCAATAATACTTCATCCCCCTAATAGTTCGCCATCCGAATGATCGTCATGTTGACGATCATTTTTTTGCGCACAACGAAGGAGGAAGCTTGCCCGCATCAAAATTATCTATTTACAAACCGACGGTCGGTATGATAAAGTGATGACATAACAAACCGTCGGTCGGTTTTATATTGCTGCTAATCGCTGAGAGCATGACCCGTTCCCTGCGATAAAGGGTACTACAAAGCTTCACGGTCCTGGTTCCCTAAAGAGAAACCTAACCCTAACTTAACCCGATAAAGGAGTCATCTTCGATGTCAAAAAGCGCATATGTCATTTTCACCTTGCTGATCAACGGTCTGGTGCCCTGGGGCCTGTACGTCTGGCTGTCCGATTATGTAAGCAGCCTTGCCGCTCTTTCCATCGCGACGCTTGTCCCGCTGGTCGATAACGTCGTCCATCTGGCGAAGCACCGCAAGCTCGACGCTTTCGGTTCGCTCATGCTGTTCACCTTCCTGCTGACCATAGCGCTCGTCCTGCTCGGCGGCGACGAGAAAATATTGCTCGTCAGGGAATCCCTTGTTACGGCGGCCGTCGGTCTGGCCTTCCTCGTGTCGCTGTTTTTCAACCGCCCGCTCATGTATTATTTGGCGCTCCGTTTTGTTGCCAATAATCGGTTTCCGGAGAACTGGCGCCATTCGTACTTCCGTTTCGTGATGAGACTGATGACCTTGGTATGGGGAATCATGCTGACGATGGAAGCCGCGATTCGGGTGTATATGGTCTACCACCTTTCCACCGAGAGATACTTGGCGCTGTCGAACTTCGTGCTCTACGGCTTCATTGGCGCCGCCGTGCTATGGACGGTTGCTTTCCGACGGCGTTCTTCTGCGAAACTCGCCCAAATCAAGCAAAGCGTCGCGCAGGGGGTATGAGCATGAGCATGGATATCGACCAATTGACCGCGGATGATCTTAA
Organism: Paenibacillus tyrphae; assembly: GCF_000722545.1. Taxonomy (GTDB): domain Bacteria; phylum Bacillota; class Bacilli; order Paenibacillales; family NBRC-103111; genus Paenibacillus_G; species Paenibacillus_G tyrfis. The sequence goes on along the minus strand of NZ_JNVM01000017.1, from coordinate 344,930 downwards.
AAGCTTGCTGACATTATACAAAGAGGTTACGGCTCATCTGAACCAAAACGGCGTGCACCAATGGGACTGGCTTTATCCGAACCGTTTTGTGATCGGGGCTGATGTGAAACGGGGAACGGCGTTCGGCGTCCGCGAAGGAGAACGCGTCGTAGGAGCGGTCGTTGTGGATCGCCGCCAGAGCGGGAACTACAACGAGCTGTCTTGGACGGACCAGACCGGCGATCCGGCTTGCATTCACCGGCTCGCGGTGCATCCGGCTTTTCAAGGGCACGGAATCGGGAAAAGGCTGCTGCAGTTTGCTGAGCAGCAAGCGCGGACTGAAGGCTGCACGAGTATCCGGCTCGACGTATTTACCGGTAATCCGGGCGCTGTCGGAATGTACCGGAAAGCCGGGTATGCAGATGTCGGGGCGATCCGGTTTCCCATGCGCAAGGAGCCGTACCTTTGCTTCGAGAAGCAACTGTTCCCCTAAAAGTTCAGTAGTCCGGACGAAAAGGGAAAAGGAATCCGTAAAATATTCCGTATGTTTTTACGGATTTTCGCAGTATAATAAGTAAATAAGTTACTGGCAAAGGAGAATGATCGGATGGATACGTCTATGTTTAAGCCAACATTCCATGTTGACCAGTTGATTTCTTCTTCGGAAGCGTCAAAGAAATTCGGCGAAGTGCGGAAAAAAGCCAAATCTTTGCCTCAGTATATTACGGAAAACGGGAATGTAGATACGGTCATCCTTAGTTATGAACTGTTTGAGTCTATGTTCCAGCGCCTGAATCAACTGGAACAGCAAGAGCTCCAGCGCGAGGGGACTCTTAGTCATGATCCGGAAGCAACTGAATCGGATGAAAACATTCATGCAGCGATGCGCCAAGCGCAGGCTAGTCTGGCTATCGAAGGGCTTGTTGTGCCAGAAGATGGTCAGGAATTAGTCCGTAAGCAGCTAAGGGGGGAGATTTCTCAAGCTGATTTCTTGAAGGCGGCTCTTGAGATCGCGACCCGTGAATGATTTCGTTCAATCCAAATATTGTTACCCCGGCACCGATGTGTTGATTAATTATGCAGGAATTCGTGACGAAGAGCAGCTGAAGGTTTTCGAAAGCATTGTGACCGCTAACCGGTTAGCCCAGTTGATTCTAACGCCAACCTTAGGCAATTTTGACTTGACGCATTTAAAAAGCATCCATCATCATATTTTCCAAGATGTGTATCCGTTTGCCGGTAAGCTCCGGACGGAAGATATTGTGAAAGATACTTTCCGGTTTGCGCCTATGCAGTTCTTGGAATCGTCTGCGACTGACTTGTTCCGCGACCTTGCCAAGGAGAAATTCCTAAAAGACTTACCGATGGCGGACTTTGCAAAGCGCGCGAGTCATTATATGGCAGAGATCAATGTCCTGCATCCGTTCCGGGAAGGGAACGGCCGGCCGTGTACAGAGGGAATTTATCCGTCAGCTCGCTGTGAATGCCGGTTATCAGCTGGACTGGTCGAGGGTGGACAAGTCTTTGGTTATGCAAGCTTCCATTCGCTCCAAGGTAGATACGCAGGACCTCTCCGATGTCATAGGGCATTGCCTGGACAAGATGAACTAATTATTATATAAGGTTAAAAATTAGTACGGTGAAGTAATCGAAAATATGCCGATGTTAAAGGGACAGGCCGCCATGCTTTGGTTGGCCTTTTTTCCATTTCTGGATTGAGGGGCAACAAATTCATTTATATGGTTTATATTCAATATTAGGTATTTATGGCAAATAAATTCCAAGCATGCTACAATGAAATCGACATCGGAGAACATGGAGGTAATGAAGACAGGGAGGATGAGGAATGAGCGCAACGCCTTCTGGAACGTTTCCGCTGACGCAAGCGCAGAAGCGGATCTGGTTCATGCAAAAGATGCATCCCGATTCCGGTTTCATGAACTTTGGACTGTCCGTAAAATTTTTAACGCACGTTTCTCCCGAGTTGCTGAAGAAAGCCGTCGCCCAATTTATTTTGGAAAACGACTCCATCCGGCTCTCGATCACATCTTCAGCTTTGGACGATCCCGGCATGCCCCGACAGTATATTAGCCCGGAAGATCTTCCCGATATCCCGCTGCTTGATTTCCACGACGAGCAGGCGCCCGAACAGGCGGCACGCCTGTGGATCGATGCTGCGACCAGACAGCCTTACCCGCTTGAAGCTTCCCGGCTCTATGATTTTGCTCTCCTTCGCCTTTCCGACACCGAATCATGGTTGTATCTTAAATGCCATCATATCCTTGGAGACGGTACCGCCCTTGTGCAGGCCGGGGCCGACATTGTAGACCTTTATTTGTGCTTGGCCCGAGGGCAGGCACGGGATTTTCAAAAAAAGCCTTCCTATCTCGAAGCGATCGACCGGGAGCACGAGTACCTGGAAGCGGATCGGTATGCGAAGGACCGCCAATATTGGGACGAAAAGTTTCGGACGCTGCCGGAACCGGTTTCTTTGGCCCGGACCGGGAATCCGACGGGAAGCCTGGAAAGCGACCGCTGCGGGTTCTTGATCGACGGGAGCAGGAGGGAGCGCGTCGATGCTTTCTGCCGAGAATCCGGCGTCACGCCTTCGGCTTTCTTTCTTGCCGTCTTCTACGCCTATTTGTACCGGATGACAGGCCAAAGAGACATTGTGCTCGCCAGTATAACCGGGAATCGGACGAGCCCCCGGGATAAACATACCTTCGGCATGTTCGCGGGTATAGCTGCTTTTCGCTACGAAGTCAATCCGCAGCATGCTTTTACATCTCATTGCCAAACCCTTGCCAAAGAATACATGCGCATGCTGCGCCACCAGAAATACCCCTACAACCAGCTCGTGGCCCGAACGAGAGAGCGTCATCCGGACGCAGGGCCGTTGTTTCATATCGGGACGGAGTTTCAAGTGATGAATTTTCATAAGGAGGACGAGATCCGCGTTGCGAGTGAAATTCATTTTAGCGGCTCGATCTCGGATGAGTTGCATTTTCACGTTAAGGATCATACGGATTCGGGCACGTACCGGCTCGATTTCGAATACCGGCGGGCGCTGTTCGGCGAAGACGAAATCGCTGCGCATGGCGAGCGGTACATAAATCTGCTGGACGATGCGCTGTCCCATCCGGAGCGCGCCGTGGCAGACCTGCGCCTTCTATCGGAAGCCGAGGCCGGGCAGATTTTGATCGATTTCAACCGGACGGAGCGGGATTTTGAACCGCAGTGTACGTTTGCCGAGTTATTCGCAGGGCAGGTACGGCGGACGCCCAATGCGGTCGCCGTCGAGTTCGGGGACGAACGCCTGACGTATCGTGAGCTGGAGCAATGGACGCGCCGGATGGCGCACGGCTTGCGGAGCAAGGGCGTGGCGGCGGAAAGCGTCGTCGCGGTGATGCTGCCCAAGGGGCCGGAGCTTATCGCTGCGATGATCGCGGTTCTCCGTGCAGGCGGAGCGTATTTGCCGATTGATCCGGATTATCCGGCGGAACGTATCGCTTATATGCTGAACGATTCGCAGGCTCAATTCCTTATGACGAGGGAGGAGATCGGACAAACCGTCGCAGGCGGGACATGGCAGGTCATTCCTGTTGAGCCGAAGGATGCGCAGGGAGGTGCGGTAGAAGCGCTTAAGGACGTGTGTTGGCCTTTCCCCGGGGAGGGCGATCTCGCTTATATCATCTATACCTCCGGCTCCACCGGGCAGCCGAAGGGGGTCATGATCGAGCACCGGGGACTTGCCAACCTCATTCATGCGTTGAAGGAGAGACTGGGTCTGTCCGGCCGCACGAGGATTTTGCAGTTTTCGTCGTGCAGCTTCGACGCCTCGGTCGCGGAAATTTTCCCCGTGCTGTGCAGCGGGGGAACGCTTGTGGCAGACACCCGCGAGGCGATGCTCCCAGGCAAGCCGCTGGTCGAGCTTATCAGCCAAAAGGCCGTCAATCTGCTCATTTCCCCGGCATCCGTACTCGCTGTGCTGTCGGAAGTCCCGGGCAGCGCCGGCACCTTGCGGACATTGGAGACGGTGGTCTCGGGAGGCGAGCCTTGTCCTGCCGAGGTCGCTGCCGTGTGGAGCGTCAACCGGCGCTTTATCAACGCTTATGGCCCGACGGAAGCCACGGTATGGGTGACCGACAGAACCGTCGACGGCAGCAAGCTGCCGCCGGATATTGGCCGGCCCATTGCCAATAAGAAGGTATACCTGCTTGACGAGAACCGGAAGCCGGTCCCGGTTGGCGTTATCGGCGAAATGTATATCGGCGGAACGGGATTGGCCCGCGGGTATTGGAACCGTCCCGGGCTGACGGCCGAGCGGTTCGTGGAGGTAGAGCTTGGCCAGCCTGTGGCGGGAGCGGTCCGCTTGTACCGGACGGGAGACTTGGCCCGCTATTTGCCGGACGGAAGTCTGGAATATGTCGGGCGAGCGGACCATCAGGTGAAAATTCGCGGCCACCGCATCGAGCTGGAGGAGATCGAAAACGTGCTCGGCCTGCACCCGGGAATCCGGCAAGCCGTGGTTGTCGTGCATGATGACGGAAGTGGAAAGAGGCTGGTTGCTTTTGCGATCCCGGCTTCGGGCGGGACGGACAAGCTGCAGACGGCGGAATTGCGCGCCTATTTGCAGGAACGGCTTCCCGCGTTTATGGTGCCGCATTTCGTCCGCGTGGTCGACCGGCTGCCGCTGACGCCGAGCGGCAAAGCGGACCGGGCGGCTTTAAGCAAGCTCGCCCTCGAAGAGCCGTCCGCGATGGAAAGCGCAGCTCCGCTTAATCCGGCGGAAGAGGTGCTGACGCGGATCTGGAAAGAGGCGCTCGGCTTGTCGCGGGTCGGCGTTCAGGATCACTTTTTCGACTTGGGCGGGGATTCCTTCCGGCTGCTGCGTGTGCATCAGAGCGTCAGGGACGCGCTGGATGATTCCGTAACCGTCGTCGACTTGTTTCGGTTCCCCACGATCCGAGCGCTGGCTGCTCATTTGAACCGGAGCTGGGGGACAGCAGGGCAGGAAGAAGTGGCCGGAAGCGGCGGCAGAAGCACAAGTGCGTACCGCATGGCGTTCCAGCGGAAGGAAGAAATGGAAAGGCAGAAACGGCTTAGAACGCAGAGGAGGTAACAGAGCTTATGGAAGCGATTGCAAAAGGCGAGGAACTACGGGGAATTGCGATTATCAGTATGGCGGGACGGTTTCCGGGAGCTGGGGATTTGGAGCAATTTTGGGCCAACCTGCGTGACGGGCGGGAATCGATTACCTCCTTCAAGGAGCCGGAGAAGAACCGGGTGCATGCCGCAGGGATTCTGGAGGAAGCGGCCGACTTCGATGCCGTCTTCTTCGGGATGACGCCGCGGGAAGCGGAAATGACGGACCCGCAGCACCGGTTGTTTCTGGAATGCGCCTACGAGGCCTTGGAGTCGGCGGGATATCCTCCGACGAGGTGCCCCGAGCGGGTCGGGGTCTATGCGGGCAGCGGCCAGTCGGATTATCTCCAGCATGTCCTCAGCCATGACGAGCTTGTGGAATCGTTCGGACCGTTCCAGATCGGCATCGGCAACCACCCGGATTTTCTCGCCACCCGCGTCTCGTACAAATTGAACCTGAGCGGCCCGAGCGTCGCGGTGCAAACGGCCTGCTCCAGCTCCTTGGTGGCCGTTCACATGGCTTGTCAGTCGTTGCTCACATATGAGTGCGATATGGCGATCGCCGGAGGCGTGTCGGTCAAAGCGGACCAAACGGCGGGCTTCGATTACCAGGAAGGGGGCATTTTGTCGCCGGATGGGCGCTGTCGCGCGTTCGACGCCAAATCTCAGGGCACGGTGGTCGGGAACGGGGCCGGGGCCGTCTTGTTGAAGCGGCTGGATGAAGCGGTGTCGGACGGGGATACGATTCTGGCCGTGATCCGCGGTTCGGCGGTCAATAACGACGGGGCGCAGAAGGTCGGGTATACCGCTCCGAGCGTGACGCGGCAAGCCGAGGTCGTGAGGGAAGCGCTGGCCGTCTCGGAGATCGACCCGACGACGATGACGTATATCGAGGCTCACGGCACCGGCACTGCGCTGGGCGATCCCGTCGAAGTGGCCGCCTTGACGGAGGCTTACCGTGAGGCTACGAGCCGGAGGCAATACTGCGCCATCGGATCGGTCAAAACGAACATCGGCCATCTCGACAGCGCTGCCGGTATTGCCGGACTGATCAAGACGGTGCTGTGCCTGCAAAATAAAATGCTGCCGCCGAGTCTGCACTATACGGAGCCGAATCCGAAAATCGATTTTGCGAGCAGTCCTTTCTATGTGAACGACCGGCTCAGGGAGTGGAAAACGGATGGGCATCCCCGCAGGGCCGGGATAAGCTCGTTCGGCATGGGCGGCACGAATGCGCATGTCGTGCTGGAGGAAGCGCCCTTAGTGAAAGCGGCACGGCATCCGGAGGCCGGGGCTGGGGCCGCCAAGACGGAATCGGAGATCGGGGCTGGGACCGGGATTGATTGGAACGTTATCGTCTTGTCTGCCAAAACGACTGCGGCCTTGCGCCGGAAGACGGAGCGGTTGATCGGCTATTTGCAAACGAACCGGGACGTTCCCTTATCCGATGTGGCGTATACGCTTGCCGCAGGCAGAGAAACGTTCGCCCGGCGGCTCGCGGTGGTCGGCCGGGATCGTGGGACGGTCGCGGACGAATTAAAAGCGAAGCTCGTGGACCTGTCGCCGTCCGGCCGGGGCGTTCAAGAGCCTGAGGGCGGCGGAGAAACGCCGATGAGCGTGACCTTTATGTTTACCGGGCAGGGGGCACAGCACATCTATATGGGCGCCGAGCTGTACGAATCCGCGCCCGTGTATCGAGAGCAGGTGGACCGATGTGCCGAGCGGCTGCAGTCGCTTCTCGGTCTGGATCTGCGCAATGTGCTGTATCCGCCTCCGTCCCAAGCGGAGGAAGCGGCATCACGCCTGCGCCAAACCGCTCTGACGCAGCCTGCGCTGTTCGTCCTCGAATATGCTTTGGCCAAGCAGTTGGAGGCTTGGGGCGTTCGCCCGCAGGCGATGATCGGGCACAGCATCGGCGAGTATGTGGCCGCTTGCTTGGCGGGAGTCATGACCGTGGACGATGCCTTGACCGCCGTCGCCGCACGCGGGAGTCTGATGCAGGAGATGGATCGAGGGGCGATGCTGGCGATCGCACTGTCCGAAGCGGAAGTGCGGGAGCTGCTGGCTACTGCGTCCCCGGAGCTGTCCGTGGCCGCCGTGAACGGTCCGATGTCCTGCGTGGTGTCGGGACCCTTCGAGGCGATCGAACGGCTGGAGCAGGCGCTCGGCCGCAGGAACGCCGTATCGAAGCGGCTCGTGACCTCGCACGCTTACCATTCGGCGATGATGGAGCCGATGCTCGAACGTTTCGCCGGGGTGATGCGGGGGATTGCGCTGCACGCGCCGCAGCTTCCGTACGTCTCGAATGTGACGGGAACGTGGATTACGGCCGGGCAAGCGACGGACCCGATGTATTGGGTCCGGCATTTGCGGGACACCGTCCGCTTCGCAGACGGAATCCGCCTGCTGTCGGAATCGGGACGAACGGCTTTTTTGGAGATCGGCCCGGGGCAGTCTTTGACCTCGCTGGTCCGGCAGCAAACTGCCTGGAACGCGACGCTCGGGGCGCCAGCGGTCAACGCGTTGCCTCCGGCGACAGCGGGCAAATCCGCGTATGCCAGCGTTCTTCAGGCACTGGGCGAGCTGTGGTCCGCCGGCGCGGACATCGATTGCGCCGCCTGGCATGAAGGAAAAATGCACCGGCGTGTGCTTTTGCCGACGTATCCGTTCGAGCGCTACCGCTACTATTTGGAGAAGAAAGTTCGCGTCGCCCCCGCTGCTTCTGCCGATGCGGCCGCAGCCGCCGGACAGGAGCGCCGGGCGGACATGGCCGACTGGTTCTACACTCCGGTATGGAAACAAACGTTCCTGCCTCCGCAGCCTCCGGCTTCCGGGGACGCAGCGCCGCACAAGCGGACGTATCTGCTGTTCCACGACCGGTATGGGCTGGCCGAGGCCTTGAGCGAGGGCTTGAAAAGCGAGGGGCACGATGTCGTCGTCGTGCTCGAAGGCGGCGGATTCAGGCAAGTGGAGGAGGACGTCTTTACGATCCATCCCGCACAAGGCCGGTCCTATGAGGAGCTGCTGCATGCTTTGGCGGCACAAAAGCGCTTCCCGGATACCGTCGTCCACCTCTGGAACGTCGTCGAACCAGAATCGGAGGGGGAGGATGTCCCTGTCCCCATTGCACAGCGTTACGCCTGGTCGCAGCAGCTTGGGCTCTACAGCTTGATGCATTTGGCCCAAGCGATCGGCATGCAGGCGGCGGCGAAGCGGACGGACCTGATCGTGCTCACCGGCAGCCTGCAATGGGTCGCTCACGAGCAGGTGCGCAGCCCGGAGCGGGCGACCTTGTTCGGGGCGCTGCGGGTCATTCCGCAAGAGTACGCGCAGATACGGGCTCGCACCGTCGACGTGAGCCTGGCCGATCTTGCTTCGGCTTCCTCCGGGCGCTTGATCCGGCAGCTGCTTCAGGAGATCGAGTATGGGGGAGGGGACTTTGTCGTTGCGTACCGGGGGATGCAGCGCTTCACGCAAATCTACGAACCGGTGAAGCTGCCGGAAGCCGACCCAGCGGATGCTGCTTTCCGCGACGGAGGCGTGTACCTGGTGACGGGAGCCACGAGCGAAATCGGCTTGCAGCTATGCGAGGAAATTGCCCGGACGGCGAAGGTTTCTTTCGTACTGATCGGGGATGCGTCGTTCCCGGCCGCCCGCGAGTGGGAGCATTACTTGCTGCATAACGAGGAATCGGACGATACGGCCGGGATCATCAAGCGCATCCGCGCACTGGAGCAAAACGGGACGCCTCTGCTCCACGCCAGCGCGGATCTGACGGATGAAGCCGGGCTGCGGGACATTGTGCGGCAAGCGGAGCAGCGGTTCGGCATGATTCACGGCGTGCTGTTCGCTCAGGAGCCGTACGGCTCGGGTTTGATCCAGTTGGGCGACCGGGAACGGTCCGAACGGGTCATCGCGCCTCAGGCACTCGGGCTGCTCGCCTTGGAATCGCTGCTTCGTTCCCATCCGCTGGAGCTGATGGTCGTGTTCTCGCGCACGATCTCGTTCACCGGCGGCGTCGGACTGATGGATCAGTGCGCGTCCCATCATTTTGTCGATGCGTTCGCCAAGTGGCATGCGGCCGCCGGAGGCCGGACCGTCGCCGTGAACTGGGGCATGTGGCAGGACGACGTCTGGGTCCGGAAGCAGACGGAGCTCCCGGCAGATATCAAGGAGCATATGCTGCAGATGCAGGCGACATTCGGCATTACCGGAGCGGAAGGGCTGGAGGCGATCCGGCGCATCGCGGCCAGCGGTCTGTCCCAAGCCGTCGTGTCCACGCAAAGCATTCACGATGCAGCGGGCAATGGATGGCTGCACGCAGCAGGCCAAGGCGCTGCTTCTGATAGTCGGCAAGGCAGGGCGGACGCAGGGTATCAGGCCGGGGATTGGGTTCAAGAGCCGCCGCAAACCGAGGCGGAGCACAAGATCGCGGCCATCTGGGAGACGCTGTTCGGGATTCCCGGCATCGGTAGACGGCAGAGCTTTTTTGATCTGGGCGGCAATTCGCTGCTCTCGATCCAGCTTGTCGCCCGGCTGCGCCAAGCGTTTCACGGCGATATCCCGATGGATGTTATTTTCCAGTCGCCGACAATTGCCGAGCTGGCCGAGTCGATTGCACAGACGCAGGTCAAGCCGGAGGAGCTGGACGAAATCGAACGTTTGCTCAGCGAAATCGAAAATATGCCTCAGGACGAGCTGATGCAGCTATTAAGCCGCGAGGGGTAAGGAGATGAGGAAATGAGCGGCATTCACGAGCGGTTGGCGGCGCTGTCGCCCGAGCAGCGGGCGCTACTGGAGCGGCGTCTCAAGCAGCAGGGGATCGCGGCGGCGGATCTGGCAAGCGCGAAGCCCGGGCGGGGACAGGCTGCGGCGGAAGCGGCTTTTGTTCCGAAGCGCAGGCGCAGCGGGGCGGCCATGGATTTCAGTCTGTTTTTCTTCTCTGGGGATGGCTCGACCATGGACCGCCATAAATACGGGCTGCTGATGGAATGCGCAGCATTTGCGGACCGGCACGGGCTCAAGGCGGTGTGGACGCCGGAGCGGCATTTTGAGGAGTTCGGCGGGCTGTACCCGAATCCGTCAGTGCTCAGCGCGGCGCTGGCGGCGGTCACGGAGCGGGTCGAGCTGCGGGCGGGGAGCGTGGTGCTCCCGCTGCACCACCCGGTCCGGTTCGTCGAGGAATGGTCGGTCGTGGACAACCTATCGGACGGGCGCGTGTCGGTCGCTTTTGCCACGGGCTGGCATCCTGCCGATTTTATCCTCGCGCCGGTGCAGGACCCGGACTATTATATCCGTCGCAAGGAAGAGCTGTTCAAATCGATCGAACAGGTTCGGGCTCTATGGAGTGGGGAGGCGGTTCCTTTTACCGACGCCCGCGGGGAGGTGCACCGAATCAAGACGCTGCCCCGGCCGATCCAAAGCAAGTTGAACCTGTGGATCGCCACGAACGGGAACGAGGAGACGTACCGTCAGGCCGCCGAGATCGGGGCGGGCATCCTGACCGGCATTCTCGGGAACGGCTTTGCCGAGCTGGAGGGCAAAATCGAGCGGTATCGCGAAGCGCTGCTCCGGCATGGCTACGATCCGCAGACGAAGAAGGTCGCGGTCATGCTCCATACCTGCTTGGGGCAGGACGACGAAGCGGTCCGGGCGAAGGTGGAGCGGCCGCTGAAAGAGTATCTCAAGACTTTTTTAAGCCAACAAAGGCAAATTCTCGCTGACTACGACGGCATGACCGACGCGGACTTCGAGGCGATCGTGTCCCGCGCCTTCGATAAGTACTACCGTGAAAGCTCCCTGCTCGGAACGCCGGACAAGTGCGCGATGCTGGTGGAGACGCTCCGCGACATCGGCGTCGGGGAGATCGCCTGTTTGATCGATTTTGGCGTGGACCGGGAGACGGTGATGGAAAGCTTGGTATTATTATCCGAATTGCAGCGGAAATTCGCCTTTGACAAGGAGCTGATCCCATGAAGAATCTGACCGACCGTATCCAATCGCTGACGCCGGAGCAGCGGGCGCTGTTCGAAAAACGGCTCAAGCAAAAAAACTTGAATGCGCAGCAGCTAAGCCCGAATCCGGCGGCCGCAGCGATCCCCCGGCGAAACCATACGGGCTCGAGCCCGCTCTCCTTCGATCAGGAGCGGCTTTGGTTCTTTAACCGGATGCACCCTGAGTCGCATGCGTACAACGTGTACGGGGCCGCCCGTTTGAGAGGAAAGCTGCATCATGGGGCGCTGGAGTACGGCATCAACGAAATCGTCAAGCGCCACGAGGCTTGGCGGACCGTATTCGGGCGTGTCGATCCCGTGCAGACCGTGCTGCCCGAGCTCCGCGTCAGCGTTCCCGTCGTGGACCTGCGGGATATTCCCGAGGAAGAACGGGAAGCCACCGCTCAGCAGCTCATGCGCGAAGAGGTCCAGCAATTGTTCGATCTGGAAAAAGGGCCGCTTATCCGCTTCAAGCTGTTTACGCTGTCGGATACGGAGTCGACGCTCGTCTTGACCATCCATCACATTGTCATCGACCGGCTCACTTTTTCGATCTTTTTCGAAGAGCTGATGGCGCATTACAAGGCGGCGCTTGCAGGCGTCCCGGCCGAGCTTCCGGAGCTGCCGATCCAGTACGCGGATTATGCCGAATGGCAGCGGAATTATTTGCAGGGCGAAACCCGGGAGAAGCTGCTCGACTTCTGGAAGGAGCAGCTGAAGGATTGCGACTATGTCCTCGACATCCATACGGACTTCCCTCGTCCGCCCGCAATAACTTACCGGGGAGCGCGCGTCTTCCTTCGGTCGCCGAAGGAGATTTTGGACGGGCTGAAGGCGATTGCCAAGCGGGAAAACGCTTCGACCTTCATGATCGTGATGGCGGCGTTCAAGGCGCTGCTCTACCGGTACACCGGGCAAGCCGACATTCTGGTCGGGACTCCGCTCGCTAACCGCAACCGGATCGAGATGGAAAAAGTGATGGGGTATTTCCTGACCATGGGCACGCTGCGTTCGCATATGTCGGGGGAGATGAGCTTTATCGACCTGCTGCGGCAGGTGCGCGATACCGCCAGGGAGGTCTACAAGCATCAGGAGCTGCCGGTCGGTTTGCTGCTGGACGAGCTGCGGGTTCCGATCGATCCGAGCCGCAATCCGTTAGTGCAGGCGGTATTCGTGTATGTGGACGTGCCGGAGGAAAAGTTCGCGCTCCCCGAGCTGGAAGCGGATATTCAGATGATCGACGGGGAGACGGCAAAATACGATGTCACCATCGGCTTAACCGAGACGGAAGACGGACTGGATGGCTTTCTCGAATATTCCCCGGATCTGTTCTGCCGGGAGACATTCGAGCGCATGAGCCTGCATTGGGAAGCCCTGCTGCAGAGCATCGTGCGCAATCCGCAGCAATCCATTCACGAGCTGGCGATGCTGTCGGACGAAGAGCGGCATCAGCTCATTGCCGAATGGAACGAGACGGCGCAGCCGTTCCCGGACGATTCGTGCATTCATCATCTGTTCGAGAGACAGGCCGAGCTGACGCCGGATGATCCGGCCGTCGTGTACGGCGGCCAGTCCATGACGTACCGGGAGCTGAACCGGCGCGCGAATCAGGTCGCCCATGCTTTGCGGAAGCGGGGAGTCGGCCGGGAGACAGTCGTTGGCTTGATGATGGAGCGGTCGTTCGAAACGATTGTGGGCCTGCTCGGCATTCTAAAAGCGGGGGGTGCATACGTCGCCATCGATCCAGCTTATCCGGCCGAGCGGGTTCGCACCATGATCGACGATTCGGGGATCGAAGTTCTGCTGATTCAGCCGAAGCTGGCGGATGCGGAGTCGGTCTCGGCGGTGCGGCACAAGCTCGTGCTTGACGGCGCTTGGCAATCGGTTGCGGAGGAGAGCCCGGACAATCCGCGCGTCGAAGTGGGCGCGGGCCATCTGGCGTACGTGATGTATACGTCGGGATCGACGGGCAAGCCGAACGCGGTCGCGATCGAGCACCGCAGCGTGTGCAATGCGGTCGAAGCGGCTATCGGGCTGTTCGGCTTGACCAGAGGCAGCCGGATGCTACAATATGCGTCGACGACGTTCGATGCGTCGGTCTTGGAGATTTTTGCGACGCTCGCCTCGGGTGCGGCGCTCTGTCTCGTCAGTCCGGAAGCGACGGCGGGAGGCGAGGCGCTGCACCGGTTTCTGGAGGAGCAGCGGATTACGGCGATGCTGCTGACGCCGTCCGTCTTGTCTACGCTCACCCCGGAGCGGCTGCCCGATTCGCTGCGTACCGTAGGAACGGGCGGGGAAGCGTGCTCGCTCGACATCCGCGCGTGGCTGTCGGATTCCAGACGTTTGCTGAACCTGTACGGCCCGACGGAGGCGACGATTTTTGCGACAGCTCACGAATTCAACTCGGACAGTCCGTCCGCTTGCATCGGGCATCCCGTCGCCAACACGCAAGTTTATATTTTGGACGAAAGCTTGCAGCCTGTGCCGGTCGGCGTACGCGGGGAAATGTACATCAGCGGAGCGGGCTTGGCCCGGGGCTACCGCAACAATCCGGAGCTGACCGCCGAGCGGTTCGTGGATCATCCGTTTCGGTCGGGCGAGGTCATGTACCGGACGGGGGATTATGGCTGCCGGCTGCCGGACGGAAGCATCGAGTACCTCGGGCGGCGCGACGATCAAGTGAAGCTGAACGGCATCCGCATCGAAACGGGAGAGATCGAAGCCGCACTGAACGGGCATCCGGCGGTCAAAGAAGCCGCCGTACTGGTCCGGCAGCTCGCGTCCGCCTCCGCATCCGGCAAAGCCCTCTGCGCCTATTACGTCGCGGATCGGGAATTGGATACCGCGGAGCTGCGCGCGCTGCTGTTGGACCGGCTGCCCGCTTACATGGTCCCGGCTCATTACGTGAGGCTGGACGCTTTTCCGCTGACGTCCAGCGGCAAATTAGACCGCAAGCGGCTTCCGGAGCCTGCGGCTGCCAGCGGCCCGGCAGCGGAGTTCATTTCCCCGGAAGGCGGGCTGGAAGAGCTGATGGCTTCCGTATGGCAGGAGGTGCTGGGAGGAGAAGCAGTCGGACGAGAAGATAACTTTTTCCATCTCGGAGGAGATTCCATCAAGGCGATCCAGATCGCATCGCGATTGTATCGCAGAGGCTGGGACCTAGAGATGAAGAAGATCTTTTTGACTCCGGTGCTGAAGGAGCTCAGCCTCGATCTCAAGCCAGCCGACGGGCAGGTGCAGATCTCGCAGGACGCCGTGGAAGGACCGATAACGGATACGCCGATCGTCCGGTGGTTTTTTGATCGCGACTTTGCTTCTTCGGCCCATTGGAATTTGGCGGTTATGCTACACTCGGAGACCGCTTTGGACGAAACCGCCTTGAAGCGGGCGCTTGAAAAGCTGGCCGAGCATCATGACGTGCTGCGGTCCGTGGTGAGGGATGAAGGGGGCCGTAAGCTGCTGTATAACCGGGGGCCGGCGGAGCAGTCGCCGATCGGTTTCGAGGCCGTGGCTTTGGACGGCGGCGATTCGATGGAATCGGCCGTTCTGGCGCACGCCAATCGGCTGCACGAGAGCATTGATCTGGCGAACGGTCCCTTGATGAAGAGCGCCTTGTTCCGGACGCCGCAGGGCGATCATTTGCTGCTCGTCGCTCACCACTTGGTGATGGATTGGGTGTCGTGGCGAATTGTGCTGGAAGATTTGGAAGCAGCTTACGAACAGGCGTTGACCCACGAGGGCGATATCGTCATGCCGCCCAAAACGCATTCGTTCCAAGTCTGGGCGGAGGCCGTGCAGCAGTACGCCCGGAGCGGCGAAGTGCTGCGCGAGGCCGATTATTGGGCGGCCGTCGAGAGTACGCCGTGCGTACCCGTGCCAAGGGATTTCGAGGCCCCGGACAACCGGGTGAAGGACGAGGCTCAAGCGATGATCACGCTGCCTACGGAAGAAACGGAGCGGCTGCTGAAGCAGGTCCACCGCGCTTACAATACGGAAATCAACGATATTTTGCTGACCGCCTTGGGCCTCACGTTGAAGGAATGGATGAATACGAACCGGATCGTGATCCAACTGGAAGGACACGGCCGGGAGGACGTCGTCAAGGCTATGAACATCACTCGCACGGTCGGCTGGTTTACGTCGCAGTTTCCGGTCGTTCTGCCGATGGAGCACACGGACGATTTAGGTTACCAGATCAAGTCGGTCAAGGAGCATTTGCGGCAGCTGCCGAATCACGGGATCGGCTATGGCCTGTTGAAATATATTACGCCCCCGGAAAGCGTGCCGGGCTTGACGTCCACGCAGCAGCCGGACATCTGCTTCAACTACCTAGGCCAGATCGATACCGATCTGCACAAGCGGTGGTTCGGCCCGTCGCCCTGGCCGGTCGGCCGTCTGACAAGCTCGGAAGCCGAGCGAACGGCTTCGCTCTTCATCACGGGCTATGTGCAGGACCGGCGTCTTCACTTCACGATAGACTACAACCACACGCATCACCGTCACGGCACGATCGCCGCTTTGCTGGACAAGTTCCGAGGCCGCCTGCTGGACCTCATCCGCCACTGCGGGGAACAAACCGCTGCCGAAGCCACGCCCAGCGACTTGGGCTACAACCGGCTGACGCTGCAAGAGCTGGATCAGCTGTACGATCTGGTCGATACGATCGAGTAGCCTTTCCGGCTGCGGCGCAACAGGAGGAACTGCCTATGAATTCCAAGGACAAAATCAAAAAAATTTACCCGCTGGCTCCTTCGCAAGAAGGGATGTATTATCTCTGGCTCTCGGATAAGGAGTCCCGGCAGTCTTTCGTACAGATCAAGGCGGTGCTGCGGGGAGAGCTCGACGTCCCCCGGCTGGAGCAAAGCATGAACGCCCTCGTGAAGCGCTACGATATCCTGAGAACGGTATTCGTTCACGACAATTTGCCGCGTCCGCTGCAGGTGGTGATGAAGGAACGGAAATTCCGCCTACATTTCGAGGACGTGTCCGGGCAGGCGAAGGAACGGCAGGAAGCCTATCTGCTCCAATGGAAGCAGGACAACAAAGCGCGGGGCTTCGACCTCAGTAAAGATCTTCTCGTTCGAATGGCCGTATTCCGGACAGGTCCGCAAGAGTATCGGTGGATCTGGTGCAACCACCATATTATTTTGGACGGTTGGTCGTTTGCGCGAGTGTTCCGGGAGCTGTTGGACAATTACCGCCTGCTGCAAGACAAGCGAGAGCCTGCGACCGTGGAAACGTCCCCTTACAGTCATTACCAGGAATGGCTGGAGAGACAGGATAAGAAAGCGGGCATCGCTTATTGGCAAAAGACGTTGGCCGGATTAGAGCGATCCCGGGGCGGTTTTCCTGTCACCGCTCAGGTTCACTCTTCCGCTTTGGACCCTGCGGGCAAGCCAGCGGTTAAGCCTGTGATCATGAGCGTCAACGCAGAGTTGGGCCAAGTCCGGATGGAGCGGCTTCAGCAGCTCGCCAGAGCCTGCCAGGCGACGATCAATTCGGTGTTTCAGGCGGGATGGGCAATCGTGCTCCGGCAGTACGTGCAGAGCGACGACGTCGTGTTCGGCTCCATCGTATCGGGAAGGCCCGCCGAGGTGAAGGGGATTGAGGAGATGGTGGGACTTTTCCTCAATACGATCCCTGTCCGTATCCGGCTGCAGCCCGAACAGCCCTTTGCCGAATGCCTTAAGCAGGTGCAGCAGCAAGCGTTGGAGTCGAAGGCGTACGATTTTGTCCCCTTGCAGGAGATGAATCAGGCCACCGATGTGAAGCATCGCCAACTGGATCATCTGATGATCTTCGAAAATTTCCCCTTCGACCGGAGGTACGTGGACAATGTCGAGTCGAAGGATGGCTTAGGCTTCGAGTTCGCGGATATTCGTGCCGAAGAGCAGACGGAGCAGTTCAATATCTATGTCTATCCGCAGGATGCCGCCATGAAGTTTAACTTCAACGCATCGCTGTATGAGCCGTGGCTGATGGAGCAGCTCAAGGACCAATTCGTCGGCGTGCTGGACCAGATCATGGCGGACGAAAACATCCCCGTCGGGCGGATCGAAGTGTTGACGCCAGAAGACAAGCGGAAACTTCTGGAAGGTTTTTTCCAGTCGGTCCGGTACGAGCAGGCGGATCAGACGCTTCATGCCTGCTTCGCGGATCAGGTCCGCAAGACGCCGGATCATCCGGCCTTGCTCTGCGGCACTCGCACGATGACGTACCGCGAGCTGCACGAGCGTTCCAATCAGCTGGCCCATGTGCTGCGGCGCAGAGGGGTTCAGCCTGACGACCGCATCGGCCTGCGCGTGGAACGTTCCGTGGAGATGATCACGGGCATGCTTGGCATCCTGAAGGCGGGCGCGGCTTTCGTCCCGATTCCGCCGGATTATCCGGCCGACCGGCAAGCCTATATGATCGCCGACAGCGGCATGAAGCTGCTGCTGACGACTTCGCCGCTGGGGGAGATTCCTTTTGCCGGGGAATGCATCGATCTCGGGGACCCGGAGCTTGACCGCGCCGACCGGGGGGAGTTGTTGTCGCTTTCGGGCAGCCGTCATTTGGCTTACGTCATCTACACCTCCGGGACAACCGGAAAGCCGAAAGGCGTCTTGATCGAGCACCAGGGAGCGGTTAATACGGTTCTGGCCCGCCGAGCGGAATACCCGTTCGACGGGACGGCCCGGGTGCTTCAGTTGTACTCGTATGCGTTCGACGCCTTCCTGTCCTGCTTGTTTACCCCGCTGCTGTCGGGCTCGACGGTGGTGCTGGCCACGGATGAGGAAGCGTGGAATCCGCTGGCGCTCCGCGACCATATTCGCGACCGGCAGGTGACACATCTCGACTGCGTGCCCAGCGTGTATACGGCGCTGGTCGAATGTCTAAGTGAGGAGGATGCCCGTTCCTTGCGCGTGGTGACGCTGGGCGGGGAGCGGCTGCCTGCCAAGCTGGCGAAGCGGAGCAGGGAGCAGTTCCCGCATATCGAGCTGGTGGACGAATACGGCCCGACGGAGAATAGCATCGTGACGACGCTGGAGCGGAACGTTGTGCCGGATCGGCCCCTATCCATCGGCAAGCCGTTGCCCAACACCCGCGTCTATGTATTGAACGACGACCGCGGCTTGGTCCCGATTGGCGTGAAGGGCGAGCTGTGGATCGCGGGCCGAGGGCTGGCGAGAGGCTATCTGAATCTCCCGGAGCGGACGGCCGAGTCGTTCACGGATGATCCGTTCTATCCCGGGGAGCGCATGTACCGTTCCGGTGACCTGGCCCGTTGGCTGCCAGACGGGCGGCTGGAATATATGGGAAGAAAAGACGAGCAGGTCAAAATCCGGGGCTACCGCATCGAGCTCGGAGAGATCGAAAGCGTGCTTCGAAGCCACGAGCGGCTGAGCGAAGCGGCGGTGACGGCCTGGGACGGGGCGAGCGGCGACACCGTGCTGTGCGCCTATTACGTTTGTGCCGCCCCTGTCTCTGCGGAAGAGCTTAAGGCATTTGCCATGGCAAGGCTGCCCGCTTTCATGGTGCCGACTCACTATACAGAGCTCAGCAGGATGCCGCTGTCGTCCAACGGCAAAATCGACCGCTGGGCGCTGCCGCAGCCCGACGTGACGGCTCGTGAAACGGCGGAGGCGCAGGCACAGGCCGTCCCGAGCAATCCGTGGGAGCATCGGCTGGCGGCCGTGTGCAGGGAGATTTTGGAGAGGCCGGAGATCGGCGTCACGGACGATTTCTTCGAAGCGGGCGGCAGCTCGCTCCATGCGATGCTTCTCGTATCGCGGGTCCAGCACGACTATCGGGCCGAGCTTCCGCTGCACGTCATTTTGGAGTCGTCCACGATCCGGGGCATGGCCGCCTTTTTGATGGATAACAGCAAGGCGGAGCCGCAGCCCATCGTACGCTTAAACAAAAAGGAGCGGCGCAAAACGCTTTTCTGCTTCCCGCCGATGGGCGGTCTCGGGATCGCGTACTATGAGTTCGCCAAGCAGATGGACGATTGCACGATCTATGCGCTGGATTATATCGATCATCCCGACCGGATGGATCGCTATGTCAAGCTGATCACCGTTGCGCAGAGGGATGGCGATTATACGTTCCTGGGCTACTCCGCCGGGGGGAATCTGGCGTTCGAGGTGACCAAAGCGATGGAGGCGGCCGGGTACCGTGTGTCCGATGTCATTATGCTGGATGCTTACCGGAAGACCGAGCCGGAGCCCGTGACCGATGAAGCTCTACAAGCGATGTGGGAGGGGTATATCGCTACCCCCGTGATTCGCGAGTTCTATAAAAATTTTCGCATCAACGAACTAGATTTGGAACGCTTGAAGCAATATTCGTTCTATATTTATTTGCTGGATAATATCGGTACGGTCCAAGCGGACCTGCATGTCGTTCATTCTACGCAGCCGGAGGACGAGCTTCGTCATCCGCCGAAGGATGAGGCCGATCAACAGTACCGGAACTGGCAAGGGGCCACTTCGGGCCGGGTGGCGTATTATCAGGGCGTCGGGGGACACGAACGGATGCTGGACCCCGAGCATATGCAGGCGAATGTGGAGATTATCAAGGGTATTTTGGGGTCGGCGGTTGTGCGGTAGTTGTGGGCTTGAAGGCTCGCATCGGAAGTTCGTCCCGGTGCGGGTTTTCTTTTTTGCGGGGGCGCGGGCTACATGAGCCCGTTTTCCCGTAGGCTGAAATGCCTTCCGTCCGCGACGATAATATGGTCCAGCAGCTCGATGCCGAGGATATCTCCGGCGTTCTTTACCCGTTCGGTCAGCTCCACATCTTCCTTAGACGGCGTCGTGTCCCCGCTCGGATGAGAATGCGCTAGAATGATGCTGGCGCTATTGCTCAATATGGCGGATTTGAACACTTCCCTCGGTGTGACGAGTGCCACATCGAGGGTACTGATGGAGACGACTTCGAGCGCGGTTATTTTGTTTCTGAAAAATACTGAAATGGATTCATTTCTTTGGCTTTTTCTATGAGGCTAAATCCCGTCGCACTCGCCATTTCTCCTTGAGCAGGTTATCAAAAAGCTAGTCGTTACGTCCAATGACGAGCGATACCGTAGCGCTAGACAACTGCTTCTATGGCACCTAAACTACCGATATTTACAGCGTATTTAAACAGTAATAGCTACAGTACACGGCAGTCCTCATCATGAAAGCATGGGGGCCTGTTTGATGCTACACAACTTTCATTTGAAAATAACTCAAATGAGTTGACTCGAACACATCTCCACTTTCTGCTTTACCTATTTGTGATATGGCTCACCGTATCTATTGGTAAGGTAAACTCGGAGGAGGCCGTTACATTTCCAGAATAACAAATGCAGCGGCGAATAGTTAGGCGTACCGTGAATTCTAATTTAGTACAATAGTGGTTAAATTTTCTTTGCTACATGGTATACTGCATATGGAAATAGACTTGAAATTCTAATGTTCTAGTTAAACAGCTTTACCCGGCTTATGATACTCAATAATCATCCCTATCAAACAAATACAATAAAGGAGGATCGATTCTCTAATGGGATACATTTATAATAAAAATGACCTGATTAAAGTACTTAACTCCGATCTAGTTATTATTATGGATACTAACGTCTGGCTAGATTTATATTCTTTATCACCAGAAACAATATCGGATGTTATGGAGGCAATTGATAATTCAAATTTATTTTGGATGCCACATCAAGTATTTATTGAGTTTCAACGAAAGGTTAAGGAAGTTAGGGAAAGAAATATAAAAAGGTATAACAGTTTAAAAGATGAGGTTTGCAAAGTAATTTCAGATGCCAACAATGAGATTACTTCGTTGTTCAATACACATAATAAACATAAATTATCTGATGTAACAACATTGCATAAAGAACTACAAAATCATTTAAATGAAGAAATAAAGAATGTTAAACAGCGACTAAAACAAATGCAAATGGATCACGAAAAAGAAATGATATCGAATTCAATAAATTTGGACGAAGACTTCATAGAAAAATATATTGATAACCTAAAAAAAGAACTTTCAGATTCAAACGGATTTTCGGTAATGCAATTACTGGAAATTTATGAGGAAGGAGAAAAGCGTTACAAATATAAAATTCCACCTGGATTTACTGATCATAAAAAAGACTCTGATGATTCTTCAGAAATTCCAGAACGCAAATATGGAGATCTCATTATTTGGAAAGAATTACTTAACTACGTTAAAAAACGTCCTGTGAATGTAATCTTTGTAAATAATGAACGCAAATCTGACTGGTGGGCTCCTGAAAATGTTAAGAAAAATAGAATTCCCTCTGTCTTAGAACAAGAATTTCAATTAGCTTCTAGCAACCAAGCTTCCTTATTTATGGTTCCTTTTCATGAGCTGGTACATCATTTGGGGGAAGAATTGCATATCAGTAAAAATTCAATCCTTGAGATCACCGAAAGAATAGCCTTTATTTCTGACATCAATAAATACTTTAAAGATAATTTGAGAAAACTTACTGAAGAGTTTGCCGAATCCATGTCTGAGACATTAACTAATGAAATTAGCTCAAACGCTTATGGTGAGTCAGTTGCTGGTGGTAACATTGACGATATTGATGACATTGAAATAAGCGATATTAAAATTCTAAATAACGAATTTGAGTTTGATACAACTGATTTTGAGGTCAGTGTTGTTTTTCAAGCGGAAATAACAGCCAACGCCAATATTAGTGTATATTGGGGAAAGGGAAGCAGTACAAGCGGTCAAGTACAATTAAAAGCTATTTACGATGGCGGCATTGTTTACACTATTGACTATACTGCTACAGAGCCATCAAAGTCACATACGATTTTTGACCAGGACGTTACTTCTTTTAAGATCACTAAAATTATATTTGATGAGTATGATTTTGATGAAAGTGATTACAGTGAAGGCGAACACACCTGCCCCGACTGTGGAAGTCAGTATTCATATGAAGACGATGGTGGCAATGGATTCTGTAGTAACTGTGCTTGGAATCATTAAAACTCTTTATATTTGGTTTAGCTACTCCTCCTCAGTAGAAATGCGACATCGCTTGAATATAAGCGATGTCGCATTTTAGCATTAAGGCCTAATTCTCGGTCTGACACGGGTACTTACTTCCTGATAAACCTCAACATCAACACCTTCTTTGACTTCAAGAGAAACAGCTATACCGTATGGAATACTTCCAATAAGTCCACTTGCATCTTCTCTGCAACTAACTTCAATAACTAAGTCGGTTCCATCGATTGCCGTCAGCATGACGAAGGGCTATGCGTTCCTTGATCGAGTGTCCTGGAACAATTTCAAGGAGAGTACGACGCTCATTGAGGTGAAAGGGCGACCGCCAAAGGACGGTCCGACAAGCGAGCAACGGAATCTGGACAAACAGGATGCCGGTGAACGAAATGCAATCGATGGAAAATTTGGAGAAGGCAAGCGCAAGTACGGGTTTGACCGTATTCGAGCGCGCCTTGCACAGACGAGCGAGTCCGCCATCACCCTGCAATTGCTGGCGATGAATCTGGAACGCAGGCTGCGCGTTCTCTTTTGCTTCATTTTTGCCTACTGTTCCGCCGTCGAACGGTCCTGAATTTCTGATAAACAGTCGTTCAGCAAGCCCTAAATAATACGTTCACGTTTAAAAAAATCTCCAGAGTTGAAAGGGATATCGATTATATTAATATTTACAATAAATTACATATATTAATAAAAATTTATAAAAAAAGTAATTGACTTCCAAAAATTGATACTATACTATTGGTATTGTGACGTCACACACAAAAAATGGGAGGATTGTTAAATGAAAAAGAAAATCATTCTTTCATCTCTTGTTCTTTGTTTCGCATTATCTACTTCCGCTTTCGCTGCCAGTAAAGACACTGATACTCAAAAAATTAAAGGATTCGATTTTACAGGTAAATTGAGCACTTCAAATCCGGTGTATTCTAATGCATACGCAGGCGCATCCACAACTGCAACATTACAGTGCTACGAAGTAAAAGCAACTGTAAAGGTTACAAATACTGACGGGACTACTAATTCGAGAACCGCTACAGAAAATAATACTTTCAAAGCTGAAACTGGAGACCAGTATGCCAATTCGTATTGGACTAAAGGTGTTCACTTTGATGGAAGTCACGAGGCTTCTGATAGTAAGTTTGGATACTACTTCGGGTCCACATATAACTATTATTAAAATCAGGTGAAAATAAGCAAGGAACTCATATCTAAGATATGAGTTCCTTGCTATATAGAGAATTTTAGAAAGCTCATTATAAGAATAGTGGGTGAATAGTGCTTGAGTCTGAGTAAAAAATTAGCCTTAGTGTCCGTACTAATATCAGTCCTGATTATTTATATTACAATTTATCAAAATAGGACACAAAATCCCCGCCCGGTTATCAATCCGGTCGAACAATTAGGCGGATATGGCTTGACATTATGTAATTTAAATGAAGAAACATATCAAAACTTTGTTGTTAATCTTGAGGAGAATGAAATGTTTGACTATAAACTTAAATTTATAAACCGTTCCGGCAAGGATAGCACTTTTGCGTTACTGATTTATGTAGATTTCCAACAAATTGAGTATATCACTGATATATCAAATGAAAAAAAACTTGTTCATAATTTTGATGTGAAAAATGAGCAACATATATTTATTCCAGTTAAATTTCAAACTCAAACTCTTGCACCTGGAAATCATGTTATAACCTTCTCAGTTTTGGCCGGTTCTGATAAACATGCAGGGAACATGAAGATTTCGGTAGATTCTTACGGAATTACCGGAAGATATAATTTGTACATAGGAAAAGAACGAGAATTGGTGAACAATAAACCCAAATTAGAAGGAAGAACAGAGACTTTTAAGGCTAATAATTTTTCCGGATTTCTTATTAACCAAGATTTTGAGCAACTTGACAGATATAAAATTCCAAATTATTTAATAAAAGCGAAAGCTAGAGAAAAAATAAAATTTGCTTTAAGAGCTGGTGGGGAAGACAGTGAAGAATATGTAGCTTGGATTACAATGGATTGGAAACAAGTTAATATTCAAGACATTACGAATTACTGGTATTTTAAGTTACCTAGAGACAAAATTGCGTACAAAGAAATTGAGATTACTGCCCCTAGTGAAAAGGGAGACTATGAAATTACAGGTTTCTTAGCAGCAAACCCATGGAAGAATCTCAATGACGGAGTTCCTCAAGCTATTAATACTACTTCATCCTATAGATTTACTTTACGTGTGGAGTGAGCATATGACTATTTTTTTGCGGAATATTGTCAAAGAATGGACCTATCGTCCCTTGGCTTTCTCGTTATTACTAGTTGGCTATGTTATTGGAATCGTCGTTCTCAGTTTTGGAATCAGCGTCGCACAGGCTTCCCGGACAATGGCGCTTGAATCCGTTTCCGGTTCCCCCGAGCATTTCGAGCTCATTCATGCAAATTTTCAGGAAGGTGATTCGAATATATTTTCAGATATTAAAAAAATTGCGCTGGATGCTGGAAAATATGCTGAGATCCAGGTAGGTATCGATAGTAAAATAAATGAAAAAGAGCATGTAGTTTTAGGTGTTCACTTTGAAATATTGCCTGAATGGCAAACGCCGCTCATTTCCGGTAAGCAATTCGATGCAAATGATCTCGTTGGAGGGGAAAAGGTTGCAGTTATAGGGAAACAAGTAGCAGATGAGTATTTTCCGGAAGGATTGAAAAAAAATTCATATATCAATGTTAATGGTGAACAGTACAACATTATTGGCGTTGTCGGGAAAGAAACCAGACAAACACAGTGGGACGATAATATTTATGTGCCCCTTAAAGCTTTACAGAACAGTTCATCTAGGCAAAGCACTTATCACTTTCTGGTGCGCACCAACGATAAAAAGCCAACTGAAGAAGTTAATCGTATGATTAGCGAGATAACTAAAACAGCCGAAAAGATACAAATTAGTACTGAAAAACCTCATTTTAGTTCCAAAGAAAGCGAATTCTGGAGCAATATACTCGTCACTGCTATTTTGTCTGGAATAATACTATTAGTTACAGTTATAAATGTCTCCAATTTAACGTTATTTTGGATCGTAGAACGGAGAAATGAGATAGGAATTCTAAAGGCGATAGGGGCTACAAACTGGACCATAGCAAGGCAAATTACATGTGAAATGCTATTTATCTGTTTCCTATCGGCCATTATTTCTATACTTGTACAAAGTTGTATCACATATGTTTTTAACGCATATAAATGGTTGGCAACGGAAATTACAGTTTCTTGGTCTAATTGGATAATTTCTTTTGGAATTGCTACGATTTGCGGTCTGGTTACTTCAATAACACCTGTTAATAAATGTTTAAAAGTAGCACCGTCTGAAGTTCTAAAGCAAGAGTAGAGGAGTTGGGAAAGTTGTTTTTAAATTTGAGAGTCTGCCAAGGGGGGCTAAGGAGACAGGGGGTTCGTCCCTTTCTCGTTGGTATCCAACTTTTTATAGGGTTTATATGTTTTTTGATTGGAATTTCCATGTTAGAAAGCACAATGAATCATGATAAAACAATTAAAAAAGTGACTGATTTAAATACATTACATCTGTTTATTGAGGACATAGGCCCTGATTCAAGGAGTGAGAAATTACTTTCTTTTTATAACAATTTGTCAAAGAATGACAAAATAAAAAATATAGGAACATTTTTGAATCTTAATATCCCATTCAAGGAATTAATCGATAGCCCATTAATTGATAATAAAAAACAATCTGAAACCGGGATCAACAAAGTTGTCTTTCTGGATAAAAACTTACTCGAGTGGACTAAGTTTGAAGTTAAGAAGGGACGAGGATTGGATAAAAATGATGTCGGTTCAGAGCCAAATGAGATCATTCCAACATTAATAGGCCCCGCACTCGAAGAGCAATTTCCTTTAGGCACGATTTTATCCAGCGGGATAGCCGATGATCGAAAAATGACCATTGTTGACAAGAAATTTGTAGTCGTTGGAATTTTGAAAGAGAACCCGGTGTATTGGGGAGGGGGATCGTCTACCTTAGCCAATTCAATACTTACTAACCAAACAATGTTTATTTGTCCCTTGCAATCGGAGCAAAATTACGGTAACCAATTAATCACACGATTGAAAACCAATATGCTTATTCAAAGCAAAGAGAATACTTCCACAGAAGAGGTAAAAAAAACAGTTCAAAAAAACTTAGAATCAAATAAAATTTATGGTGATATTTCGACGATAAAAGAACAACTCGAGGAATTAAAAAAAATAAGTTGGCCTATCATCTTGTTTTCTTTGATCTTTTCCAGTTTGATTTTGCTGTTGTCCATTTTTGGACTTATTGGCGTAATGCTATCGTCAGTTGTTCAAAGATACAGAGAATTTGGAATCAGATTCTCTCTTGGGGCCACCATAACCTCGCTCATAAACTTAATCATCTTTGAAATATTGGTACTTGCTCTTTTCGCCTTTTCGCTGGCTTTAGTTATTTTTTATATAGCGAAAAATTTAATTAACACACCAATAGCCATAGATATCAATATATATATTATTATATATTCATTTGTTCTTTGTATCTCTATATCGTTTATTACATCCTTCGGTCCTATTTTAAAATTAAAATCTATCGAGCCTGCTCAACTTATCCGAGGTGGAAAATAAGATGTTTATCGAATTAAAAAATATAACTAAGGTATATTCAAATACGGATGTTACAAGCAGGGCGCTTCATGATGTTTGCTTAAAAGTAAACAAAGGTGAGATGATTGCGATCATGGGACGTTCCGGATCAGGTAAATCCACTTTGTTAAATATTATAGGATGTCTAGATAAAGCTACTAGCGGGGAATATATATTAGAAGGGATGCATGTAAATCATCTCAATCACAAGCAATTGGCCAAAATTAGAAATCAAAAAATAGGTTTTATATTTCAAAATTATTCATTGATTCCAAAATATACAGCCTTAGAAAACGTTATGCTTCCATTACTCTACAGGAAAATGCCTTATAAAGAGTGCAAGAAGTTAGCTGTAGAGGCACTTGAAAAGTTCGATCTTATTGATGCCCGTAATAAAAAGCCGCATCAATTGTCGGGAGGGCAGCAACAGAGAGTAGCGATAGCAAGGGCAATCGTTGGAGAGCCGGAATTTATTTTAGCCGATGAACCGACTGGAGCGCTTGATCAACAAAACGGACAGGACGTGATGTTGCTTTTGAAAAATTTAAATCGCGCCGGGAAAACGATTATTATCGTTACTCATGATGAAACCATAGCTGATTACTGTGAGAAAAGGATTTATATGAAAGATGGGACCGTCGTAGGATAGTAGTCTTCCGAATAAAACTAAGGAAAATTGTGAGGAATATTGTATGGACATCATAAAAAAGGTATTAATCGCTTCAAGTACTTTTTTATGTACAATACTTATCATCTCTTGCTCAAAAGATAATGTTACAAAGCTGCCTTCTGGAGAATTGAAAATTATGGATCTATATTATGGAGGTGCAAGGGGGGAAGAGTATTTCAGATCACAATATACTGATTTTTATGAGTACACCTATCCTTCTGTAAAAGTAAGGGTTTTGCCGGTGATAGATAACCCGAATAACAATAATCAATTAGATCCTATTCAAGTTATGAAAGATAAAATGAGTGATCCCAACCCTCCTGATATAGTAATGACCAACTATGATCAGTTACCGTTACTTATAGCGGATAATTTAATAGTTCCATTGGATTCTTTAATAAAAAAAGATAACTATGATATTTCAGGAATAGCACTGCCTGTTGTTGAAACAATGAAAAAGATGGGTGAGGGTAAAATATACGCTCTTGCGCCACAATTCTCAACAAATGCTCTTATATACAATAAAAAAATATTTGATGATGCTAAGGTGTCCTATCCAACAGACGATCAGACATGGGATGAAATATTTGTAAAAGCAATGCATCTAACTAAAAATACTGACTCAAAAATTTATGGATTTTCTTTCAGCTTTAATAAATCAAATTCTTTTTATTCAATATTGAATTCTTATATAGCTTCATCTGGTATTCAGATGGTAGATACTTCCTCAAAGGAGCTGCTTGTTAATAACAAATTTTGGGAAAATTGTTGGAACAAGATACAGGAGCTTAATTCAAACAAAACTTTTCCAAATTATGATGACAAAAATGAAAATGAAGATGCAAAAAGCTTATTCCTTAAAGGAAAATTGGCCATGTCGATTTTGCAGTATAATGAATTACAAGAGCTAATAAAAGAAATGAAAGCAACTAAGTCTGGGCTTGATTGGGGAATAGCTGCTCTTCCTGCTCATCCCGAGAATCCCAATACTGGTGGAACAATTAATTTGAAAGGACTAATGGCTATTAATTCTAAGGGAAACAATATCGAAAGTGCATGGAATTATTTGAAGTTAATCAATGGAAACGAATGGGCTGAGGTTAAATCGAGAGAAACTAGCTTTCTGGTTTCTAGAACTTCCTTTATTAAAGGGGCGGACAACTATAATGTTAAAGCTTTTTATAAGTTAATTCCGTCTACAAAACCGTTAGAAGAGTCGATGCTTCGAAGCAATATCAACTTACTTCATGTACAAGATATCGGAATAACTAAATTTAATGAAGTTTTACAGGGCAAAAAGATAGTTAAAGAAGCACTCAGTGAATGGCAAGAAGAAGGAAACTTGATCCTTAGAAACAATTGACTCAACTTTCGTAGCTTAAATTACCCGAATACCCCCTTACTATACAATGCAGATCGGCACTCCATTGATAGAAAAAGAGCCGCGTATTGATGGCAGCAACTGCGTTTTCTACATTGATCAGATCGCCTTCTGTCGTTTTGCCGCGAATATCCAGACTTATCTCGGGGAGCATCGGGGTAGGGATTAAGCAGAACAATTTCTGTCAGCGGCCGTTTTCCAGCCTCGAAAAACGTTCTGTTAAGGAAAGCCAGCAAAACATCGCGATTTTCTTCACTGCCGAAAATACCCTTAGAAAGAAAGTCATTTCGAGGATTGAGCAGTTCGGCCATCACTCCGTTCATTATCAACAATATATCATTTTAGTGACCTTTTAGACACACCAGGTGGAAGTAGATGACATCACGATCTACTCTGCTTCAGAGAAGGTGGATACATGATGTCATTTTTAGTTTGGCGATGCGAAGCACCATATATTGATTGTATTTATGTCCTCGCTATTCATTTATATTAACGAAGCCATTATATAAAAACAAAAAGGACACAACTCGTTTCAACGGGTCGTGTCCTTTTTGTTGTTCGAGCAAACCACGGATTTTGCTACGCGTGCATAAAAAGACGCAAGTTACACCCTTGCATCGTTGTCATAATAGAGTCCTAGATGGTAAGCTCGCATCAGGAGATTCTCAAAAATTTCCGGCCTTGAATCCAAGGTATCGTATAATATCTCAACCTTGCTATTAGAGATTCCGCAGTAATCGGCTATTCCGGTGTTCAGCAGTTGGGACAGCATCTTATCGTACTGTCTCTTCTCAAAGAGTTCCTTCGGAGCTGCTGCCAGACCGAGCCACAGTACTTGTTTATGATGCAATTTATTGGAGCCGTACGCAAAACCATTATTCCATACCCGGTCGATATATCCCTTGAGCATAGCAGGCAGATTGAACCACCAGATCGGGAAAATATAGGTGAGAGCATCGTACTTCTTCATTCGTTCGATTTCGGCCTCAACCTCAGGCGAATAGATCTTGCGATCGGATGACCAATCCGGTTCATCCGCTTCCCACAACACAGGATTAAAGCCGCGGCGATGCAGATCCAGCATCTCCGTTTCGTGTCCCGCATCAGCGAGTCCCTGTAGAAACCTGTCTGCAACAGAAAAGGTTAAGGAATTCACCCTAGGGTGCGATACAACGGTCAAGATTTTCATTGAGTTCACCTTCCATCTCTCAACTTTTTACTTCGAATGAGGTACGATGAAATTATCTCTTATACAGGAAAAAAAGGGAAGAACGCACTTTTATGTTCTATAAGCACCAAAAAGTAATATAGGAACCAAAAAGTAACTATACCTAAGAACCGACGAGAGGATGGTGATCTCATGGAAAGGCAGGCAACACGGACGTTTAACATCCCCGCAGAAGCGACATTGGAGGTTTTAGGAGGGAAATGGAAACTGCTGATTTTATGTCATTTAAACTGTGGACCCGCGCCGAAGAGAACGAGCGATTTAAAAAAGGCCATTCCCGAGATTACGCAAAAAATGTTAACTCAGCAGCTTCGGGAGTTGGAGGAAGACGGCATCATCCTTAGAACGGTATATAATCAAGTGCCGCCGAAAGTAGTCTATGAACTGAGTGAATTAGGAATGTCGCTGAAATCCATCTTAGACCAATTGGGCGAGTGGGGCGAGCAATATATCCATCAACGTGAATGGAAGTCCTCCTGCTCTGAATGCTCGAAAAATGCTTGAAATTGCAGGGAGGAAGCGCGAGGAGGAGAATTGAGAACTCATGGCTGGGGCCACAGAATGATGAATTTATCTCGGAAATCGTGAAAAGACATGGAGGCCTAAATAGATGAAAAACCTTGCTGATTTAGTAGACGCGATTATCAATGAACCTATGCTAAGCGAAAAAACATATACCTATTTAATTTTAGGCACCGCGAATTCGTTTACGAGCGGCTATTTTGCCATTTTCGAAAACAAAGTTTCCTATGATGGTCACATCACGATTGCTCTTTTTGATAAGTATATGAACGAAATTGAGGAACTCATGCTGGGAAAGGGCATTCTTTGTATCAAAGTCGACGCGGGCAAATTAGTTGAGCACGGCCTTGTGAACGATATGAATCCTGAGCTTTTTGATACGGATGCCTTTGAATTAATCATTTACCAGAGATATGGTTTGGAACCGAAGGAAGAGGAAAGAAAAGAAGTCTTACAGCAATCGTTAAAGGCGGAGAAAATTAAGAATACATTAGTATTCGCATGTTATATGAACGACATGGGGAAAATTAAGGAACTAGTCACCCACGCAAGCAAATCCGATTTAGACAAAGTTCTTAAGTATCGTGGCACTTCATTGCAGTTTTGTAGTAAACACAATAATTTAGAGGCATTTAGATTAGTGGCCGAGAAGGGGGCAAATGTAGGAAAACGTTCTCTGACTCAAACGCCTCTGGAAATTGCTTTTAAACGCTCAAGCGATATTGTGAATTATATTCGTCTGGAATTTCCCGATGTTTATCAAAAAGAGGTGAATAAGAAGGGCTTCGGGATTGCTCTTCATTGTAGAGACGAAGCTCTGCTGGAAGATATTCTAAGGCTGGGCTGTGATGTGAACCAGGAAAAGAAGCCATTCCCTCCTCTACATAGCTTTGCGGATTTCAATAACATTGTGGGGATTAAATTCCTGCTGGATCACGGAGCTAATCTTGAATATAGAAATGATTATAAACAAACCGCCTTGCATCGAGCGATTAGGAGGGAAAATGTTGCCGCGATTGAAATGCTGTTAGCATATGGCGCGGACATTCATGCTACAGATCGAGATGGGAAGACAGCTGTAGATTTAGCCAGAGCATGTGTAAACAAAGCCATTCTTCATATGATGGGTTAACATGTTGTGAAGGAGCTGCCGCGGCAGGCTCCTTTCGCATTTTTCGCCGATAACCCCGTTAAACTGATTACAGATAGATCCTTCGGGCCTCTTCGTCGAACAATTCGACTACATCTCCATACTCGGTAATATCTATACGGTTCTGCCTCATCATCTTCTGAATGAAGATGGCGTCCGCAAAGATTTTATTGATGATCGTTTCGCACCATGACGGAGTGCCTTTGAAGTAATCTACCAAATCATGAATTTCATCAAACTTAAAATAAAGGATATAACAGACATAATTCTGAAGCAGCGTACAGAAACAATGCTCGCGATAGGGGTTAGAGCGATGGTCAGAGAGAAAGTCTCTCATCATCCCGAATACCGTTGTTTTATTCTCGGAATAGCTATGGATCAAATAATCGACGTCATTGATCAGTCGTAATATATCTTCCAAGCCTTCTTCCGAAGGCATGGCCAGCTTGGGCGATTTCCCCTCTATTGCCCTTAACAGCTCCAGCGTGAGATGTTTGCAGGCATTTATTTCATGGGGAGCGATGACTAATTCATCTCTGTGCTTGTCGAGATGCTCGCTGTAGTAATCGTGGTAAACAGAAAAATAATGCTCCATATGGATATTGGTTTTCGTATGAACCAAATCTTGCCCGCGGAATGAAAAGGAGTAGAGGGTCTCCTCATTCACCGGATGAGTATAAAGGTAGAAAAAGAAGAAAAAGTCTCGTAATTGCTGTCTCTGTTCATCGTTCAAGCTTGTAGCATCCGACAATTGAGCTAACTGAAAAAACAATAGTTTTTCATAAAATCATTCATTGCATTGTACGGATTGACCTTGACGATGGACATCGTCTTGTTGATCGTAAACAACAGATAATAGAGTATTAGCTCATCATAGACATCGAGATGTTCAAAAAAAGCCGAGAGCACAGGCTTCCAGTCCGGGTTTACGGTGTAATTCGGATCTTTCGGTTGTAATTCATCCGCCCACTCGATAAACGACTCATTCTCGCGACCGATAAAGAATAATTCTGCACTGTCGTCTTCATAAAGGCAGTATTCAAAGCAATCCGTTGAAACGGACGGTAATCCCCTGTTGAATTTTAGATTCAGATATTCGTTATATAGTAATTGAAGCTTCATTGGTCGTGTCCTCGGTTCTTCTAGGATTCAACTTGTATTAACATATTGGCGGGAAGACTTCTCGACCCCCACTTTGAGAATATTCTACATTTAGCGGAGCATTCCTCCTCGACCATGGATCGACGAGCGTGCGAGGTGAAGATCGACCCCTTCAGCTGAACCTTAACACAAATTGGAGAGCGGAACTCCAGAAGCGCCGAAGAGGCCCGAGCACGTTCGAGTGTCATTCGATCGTACTCGGGCCTAAGAAGATATTCCTTAATTGGGATCAGGCAGCACTGTTCGTGCCTTCCGTAACCGGGGGCCGCATTCTTTGGATCAAGCACATAAAGATGCCTCCCACGAGTAACATCACCGCGACAATCCAAGTATAGTACAGAGCCGCGCTTCCTTTATAATCGGTTAAGAGGAACGAGAAATCAAAGAGAATATTCGTTATTCCATGGGCCACAGCAGCAGGCCATACGGAGCCTGACTTCAGAGTCAACCATGCGAATATGAACGACATGCCGATGCATGCTAGCGGCATCAAGACAAGTGCCCCTAGCAACGGCGCGCCTTTAAAGGTAGCTCCCGTAAGGGTAACCCCGAAATGCCAGTATCCCCATACGACACCCAGAATCACAATCCCCTTCACGGAACCGAATGAAGCGATCATCCGGCTTTGCGCATACCCTCTCCAGCCCAACTCTTCGCCAAGCGCGAACAGGGAAGATTTGGCTACGACCACGAGGATCGTGACGAGGAGATTCAGCGTGAAGCTGTCCGTTACAGCTATAAGCTTGTAATCCCCCCATCTGATGCTGCCCTCGAATAATAGAGCCGAGCCTGCGGTGGTAATGACAAACGTTAGGGCGGGGATTGCAGCTGCCATAATCAAATCATAGGGGCGGCAAAACCGTAAACCAAGCATTCCGGGCCGCGGCGCCTTGCCGAACAAGGTGAATACCACGGCAGCCAAGCCTGGCACCCACATCATCAAGATGATATTTGCGGGGGTGTAAGCTGCCCCGATCACCGCTTGCATAATGAAAGTAATCCCAAGCGTTATCCCCAGATAATAGACAATCGTTCGTTTAAGCGACATCATTATAGCCTCCTAATCCTAAGAGTAATGTACGGAAAGAAAGTTCCAATAGAACAAGTAAGCCGTATAAAGGAGTGTAAGCACGGCGATCCCAACGTTTACGGTCTTCCATCGGTCAAGCTCCTTGGCAGTAAAGATTCGAATCAAGAAATAAACAGCCGCGGCCGACGAAATAAGAGGCATTGAAGCCACCACGACCTGATAGAACTGCGAGTATCCGTATAGAATCTCTCCATTCCCATAGATGAACTGGACAACGAAGAATATGCTCTGAAGGAGAGCGATGATTGGAACAACTACAGAGATGCTGTGCGATTGCTTGCGCCATTGCCGTATCGCGTACCTCACGATCCATAGGAGCGGAATAAGCGTGAACAAAATGCCGGGTACCACATACAGCGCCAACAAGACAGTTCCCGACTCAAAGGAAGCCGTGCGCGGGATTGAGAAGTACATCGGCCCTGTCAGCGTCCATCTCCCCTGTTCTTTATGAAAGTACAGCTGTTCCTCCCCGCCGACTTCTTGGAAGAACCTTTCATCTACTTGGGTAAACTCTTTCCTGAGCATCTGTTGCCCGTCGTTCTGGAATAAGCCGGTCACCACTAATGTTCGATCGTCTTTTGCTTCAACCGTATAGGGTACGCTGCCTAGCAAGCGAAGCCCCTTGGCCCAGCCATGCTCCGCTGCCAATTGCAGCTCGTATCGTCCTTCCAGTTCCTTGATTGCACTCCCTGAACTTTCAAGGGGAGGAAGCGGCTTGTGGGCTACTTTCGAGTCGATAATTTGGGATATGGCATGAACGACTTTCCCGTGCATTTCCATCCCGCTATCTCCGGTGTTGGCGGTAATGAAGATACCGATCGAATGGGAAGGAATGAGCACCATTTTCGAATTAAATCCATCAATTCCTCCATTCGCCCACAAGTAGGGAACTCCATTCACTGTCTCTGACCGAAAAAAACCATACCCAATCCCATACATGCGTTCATGAGAAGAGAATTGCTTCGCATGCATCATCCGGACCGTCTCCGGTTTAAGCAAGGACTTACCGTGGAAATAGCCGTTGGACAAATGTGCGATCATGTAGGGGGCGAAGTCATTCGGCGTCATATTGACGGCTCCTGCCCCGGGAAAATGAATTCCCGAATAAGGAACCACTTGATAACCGTTGTCCGTATAGGCATAGCTCTTGGCCAACTTGGTCCGATCCTGCGGGAGATTCAAGTTCGCGCTGCTCATGCCGAGTGGCTGGAACAAGCGTTCCCGCATGTAATCATTCAAGGGAAGTCCGGATACTTGTTCGATCACACTTCCCACAAGTCCTATCCCGGCATTGCTGTATAGGAATTTACTTCCGGGGGCAAACACCGTCGGCTGCCTCTCCAAATACGTCCGAACCGTATCCGTCGACCATTGCGGGATCAATCCTTGGCGATTATCTCTTTCATACATGATTACATCCAGACCTGCCGTATGCGTGAGCAGGTGATGGAGTGTAATCGGGCCATGATTTCCATTAACCTGGTAATCCTTCAGGGCTGCATTGACATCGTCATGCAAAGAGAGCTTTCCCTCCTCGACCAGTTGCATAGCAGCCGTAGCGGTGAAGGATTTGGTTAAGGAACCTAGCCGAAACAGGGTGCTTGCCGGGTTAACGGGCACTTGTTGTTCCAGATCGGCGAAGCCATACCCTTTGCTATACATGATGCGTTCTCCTTGTGTAATGACAACCGCTGCGCCGGGAATATGAAGCTTGCTCATTTCCTCCTTCATGAGAGGATCAATCAATTGTTCCAACACTTCTGCGGAGAACGGCGAAGCCTCATTCGCATTAGCCTGTGGCATGCACAATAGGAATACCAAGCAAGAAGCGAGTAGAGCAGCCAACCATTTCCGTGTATCCGACATATTCATCATCTTCACCTTTCGTTTTTGAGCGATGGATATCGCCAGGCTGTAGCGATAAGGCTGAGTATGAGGTCGAACCTGTCATTTTGGGAAGTTGTACATTGTCATTCGTATTCGTGATATCGCTTCATGGGGGCACATGCTATAATGGTTGACAGTTAAATCCGGAAATGAGGTGTTCACCCTGCTGACATTTGCCAACCGATGGGCATGGTTCGATTGGATCATTTTCACAATCCGCTTCATGTGGTGGATCACGATTGTCATCGGGCTTGTTCGATATCACGACCGTTTGCCGTACCCTGTAGGGGCGGTGCTATTCGTTTCGGTTCTTGCGTTTGTTATTCCTTATTGGTTTTACCGGTATTCCACCAGCGCTTATTTGATTGCTGAGATTGCGCTGAGCGGGAGCCTTTACATTGCTGTAAACTACTATTTTGAAGCGACCCAATGGCAGTTTGTGATTGTCGCCTTTGTCGTGGGATTCCATAGCACGGAACGAACATACCGTTGGACGGGGCCTGCTACGATTCTTCTTGTTCCCTTTCTCGCATGGAATACCGCTCGTCTGGATTTCGATAGTATCGCTTTTCAAGCCATCTTGTACCATTTGGGAATGTACGGGTGCGGCTTCGGCTTTCAATTGTTGGTCCGTACGCAAAAGCAGAGCCTGATCATTAAGGAACAGAACCAAATTTTGGAGCAATATGCGAGTCGAGTGGAGCAAATAACGCTGCTTGAGGAGAGAGACAAGATATCCAGAGAGCTGCACGACACGATCGGACACACGATGACATCGCTAATTATGGGCATGGAGACGCTTCGGCCTCGCTTGCCCGATACCGAAGTGAAGCGACTGGACACCCTGCTTCACATGGCGCGCCGCGGTTTGAATGAAACCAGGGGAATCGTTCACAATTGGGCGCAAACCACCGGGGAATCGTTAACGACCTTGGAGTCCTCGTTTCGCGAATTGATCGAGCAATTTCAACAGTCAACCGGGGTGATTGTCAAGCTGCGCATCTACGGCAAGGAGGTTGAATTAAGTCGGTCCCGGAAGCTACCCCTGTATCGCTGCTTGCAGGAAGCGCTGACCAATGCCGTGCGCCACGGCGGTGCTTCACTTATACAAGTGGGATTGTACTTCGAAGAAGTCCAAATCCGAATGCAGGTTGAAGATAACGGGAATGGAAACAAGGAAATTGAATTCGGATTCGGGTTGCAATCGATGAAGGAGCGGCTTGTAGCCCTTGATGGATATTTATCTCTTCATTGTCTGGATGAAGGAGGTGTAGCGGTTATTTGCTGCCTGCCTCATCTGGCGGTTCTTCCACAAGCAGCAAGCATTCGCATACTTCTCGTTGACGACCAGCCGATCATCAGAGAAAGCTTGCAGCTGATCTTACAACAACAGCAGGATATGCAAGTCGTTGGGCTCGCCGGAAACGGGCAGGAAGCGCTAGACATGATTCCAAACGTGAATCCCGATGTGGTGCTGCTGGACGTCCGAATGCCTGTATTGGACGGACCGAGTACGCTGCGAGCGATACGCGAACGATGGCCCGCCTTACGCGTCATTATGGTGACAACCATCGAAGAGGCTTCGCAGGCCACCGATACGCTCAAGAACGGCGCCAACGGTTACTTGTTGAAATCCGTTTCCCCCATTGAGTTAGTGGAGGCGATAAGGGTCGTCCACCAAGGGGAAACGCTGATTACCCAGTCCATCGCAGATGTCCTCTTCAAAGAGATGAAGGTGCAGCAGGAAGAACTGGATGGACTGCGTAAATTGCAAGGGCGCGTTTGCCCTTACGGGTTGACGGAGCGTGAGCGGGGAATTCTGGCATCCCTGGTGAAAGGGCTTCGTATAAAAGCGATCGCGGAAAAAATATTTCTTTCCGAAGGTACTGTTCGTAATTGCACTACGATGATTTATGCCAAGCTGGGCGTGAATAACCGGGAAGACGCGGTGAGGAAAGCGCAGGAGGAAGGACTTGTCGTTTAGACGGGTCATACGAATGAAGTGATTTGAGCGGCATCATGATCTACGCGGCTTCAGATAAGGCGGATCGTGATGTCGTTTTTACGCTATCCAACAAATCTGCGCCAAACGGCATAATTATGCTTGCACCTTACGTAACGTAAGGTTTTATAATGAAGCTACCGGTATAAAGCTAGCGCCAAAGAGTGGAGATGATGAATGAAGAGCTATTGGAAGATCGGAGACCTCGCCAATCTGACGGGGCTTACCGTACGAACCTTGCGTTTTTATGATCAAATCGGGTTGTTCTCTCCGTCGGAACATACGGAATCCGGCCACAGGCTGTACAATGAATCGGACCTGTCGCGTTTGCACCAGATTTTATCGCTGAAAGAGCTGGGGCTATCTCTTGAGGAGATTAAATCGGTTTTAACCGGCGGGCAAATCAGTCCGCTTGAGATCGTCAACTTGCAGATCAACCGAGTCAAAGAGCAGATCAAGCTGCAGCAGAAACTGTTGGAGCAGCTCGAACATGTATCCAAGCTTATGCAGGGCAAGGCGCAATTAACGGTGGAAGATTTCACGAGCCTTCTGCAAGCGATGAAAATGTCATTTGAGAAGCTGGTCATTGAGCGGCAAGCGATTTGGGAGCGAAACCTGGATCTGTTGGGGGACTTTCTTGCCGAGGAGAGAATGCCGAAACCTAAGGAGGAAAATCAATGAATGAACGATTTGTTAAGCATGCGACCTTCGTCGTCGAGCGGACTTATGCCGCCTCGCCGGAGCGGGTTTATCAAGCCTGGGCTGACCCGGTTGCCAAAGCGAAATGGTTTTCGAAGCCGGAGATCTTCGACTTTCGGGTTGGCGGGCGCGAGTACAGCAGCGGCGGGCCGCCGGAAGGGCCGGTCTTTACGTTCGACGCCAGCTACCAGGAAATTGTTCCGGAGCAGCGCATCGTCTATACGTACACCCTGGATTCCGGCAGCACACGCGTCTCCGTCTCGAATACAACGGTCGAGCTGATCAAGCTGGAGGGCGGCACGAAACTCATTTTTACGGAGCAAGGGGCCTACTTTGACGGACACGATACACCGGAAATACGGGAGCACGGTACCAAACTCATGCTGGACGCGCTCGGCAAGGTCTTTGAAGAGGGGAATGGTCATGACCATGGGTAAAAATGAAATTATTTCCTCACGTGAGTTCGATGTACCGCGGGAGCTTGTATTCCGGGCTTGGACAACCCCTGACTTGCTCGCTCGTTGGTGGGGGCCGCGTGGCTTCACGAATACATTTCACGAGTGCGATATCAGGCCGGGCGGCACGTGGCGTTTCACCATGCATGGACCGAATGGCACGGATTACCCGAACCATAGCGTCTTTGTCGAGATCGTGCCGCTGGAGCGGATCGTGCTTGATCATCTGTCCAGTCCCGAATTTCGGGTAACGGCAACTTTTGAGAACCTGGAAGGCCGCACCAAAGTTACTTACCGTCAGCTTTTCAAGATAACCGAGGAATTCGAGCAAGCCAAGGCATACTGTATTGAAGGCAATGAACAGAACCTCGACCGGTTAGGCCTGTTGCTGGAAGAAATGTCCTCCTAGCTATGCGGGAGGAATTAAAAATATCGCCGTTCACACGCTCTGTCGGAGCTGGACGGCGATATTTTTATGTTCTTTCGTTCAGCGCGGCTGACGGTTTCAATCGACGTTCCTCTTGCTTATTCGCCACATAACTATGCAAAATCATGCCGAGAACAACGACAATCATCCCGCACCAAGATAAAAGAGAAGGCAGCGGGATCGACAAAAACAGCAGCTCCCCGGCTAAGGCGAACAGGACTTCCATCGATTGCGTGGCTTCGACCGAAGCCAGCTTCCGCATATTTCCTCGCACCATATCCGTTGCTTTGAAGAAGAGGACGGTGGCCACGACGCCGGAAAAAAGGGCGACCAGCAGCGCTTGAAAGCTCTGCTCCTTGCTTGGCAATCCTACGGTAGACAAGCCATACAAGGAAAGGACCAGCCAGAAAGGCAGACTTGCAATCGTCATGCCCAATACCCTCTGAAAAGGATCCAAACGCCCCTCGCAAAGCTCCATCATTTTCCGATTGCCCAAAGGATAGGCGAACGACGCGATCAGCACAGGGACCACCCCGAGCATTAGGCTTTCGAAGGAAAGGCTTTTGGCATGTTCAATCTGCATGAGAATAATCCCTAGCAGGATGAGGAGCGACATGATCAGACCCTTAACGGGAATTTTCCCCCGGGCTTGCATGGGTCCTTTGTCGGTCGAGATCGTTTCCCAAAATAACGGTGCAAGCAAAGTGCCCGAGATAATCGTAACTTGCCATGTGCCGGCAATCAGCCAGCCGGGGGAATATGCGGTTGCGAAGCATAAAGGAGCATAGAACAACCCGAATCCCACCGTACCCCACAATAGCCACGTTCCAGGTTGTTTTCTCATTTCCGTTAAGAGCGGACGCAGGTTTTTTCGAGCCAGTACGATGCCCAAGAGCAGCGGAACCATGAAGAGATAGCGCAGCGAAGCGCTCCAAATCCAACTCCCGCCGGACAGCTCCATCGAGGCATTGAGAACAAAGGTAAAAGCAAAAAAGAAGGCCGAGCATATACCGATCAAAATGGGCTTCAACTGGACTCACCTCGGTTCCGTTGGTTGGGTTAGCAGCTCGCCGAGACTTAGCCAGTTTTCTTCGACAAGACGGACAACCTTTTCATACTCCCCACTTCGGCAAGCGGCCATAATGTGATTGTGCTGCTCCACGGAATTTAACCCTTTCAGGCTATTAAATTGGGAAATCTCCAGTCGCTGAATTTTGGGGATACTGCGTTCTAATGCCAGTAGGATCTCCGGGTTCCCGGCCGCGTCCAAGAACACCTTGTGAAAATGCGTATCCGCCTCGATGGCTTGAATCACGTCGCCTTGTTCAATCGCAAGCTGCAAGGCGTTATTGCTTGCCTCTAGTGCTTGAAAATCCGCTTCCTTCAAAACAGGACATGCGAGCCTTGCCGCTAAAGCGTGCAAGACGGCGACGACCGTAAATGCGTGCTTCGCCTCCGTTACATTTAATGGCGCTACGTAAGTGGACGATCCCGGGAGGGAGGCGACCAGGCCTTCATCTTCAAGCCTTTTGAGCGCCTCCCTGACCGGCGTGCGGCTAATGCCGAATTTCTCCGCCAATTCTTTGTCGCTCAAGCGTTCTCCGGGATGTAATTCCAAGGTGATAATCCACTTTTTTAAAGTTTGATAGACTTCATCTCTAAACGACTGCCGTTGAATGGGTTGAATCTGATCTTTTTTCA
The DNA here is from genome assembly GCF_000722545.1 of Paenibacillus tyrphae. Lineage (GTDB taxonomy): Bacteria > Bacillota > Bacilli > Paenibacillales > NBRC-103111 > Paenibacillus_G > Paenibacillus_G tyrfis. Next base: position 303,764 of record NZ_JNVM01000017.1, on the reverse strand, counting down.
TAAAACCAATATATCGGATATTGGTTTGTTGGGCAATATTAATTTTTGATCCGGTAGCGCCGGCGATTTATCAGCAAAACTAATAAAAGCTATAAAATCCTTTTAATTGATCCGTTTCCCCGGCTATGATAGCTTGGAGATAAGATAAAATTAATTATATAAGAATACTGGGAATTATTTTTCATCCTATGTGAGGTGCATATTGTTGATATTACAGGTGATGAACAGTCCTTTTAATCAAGAGCAAGTGGAGCTTCTCAACCGTTTGCTGCCTACGCTTACCGAGGTGCAGAAGATTTGGCTGAGCGGTTATTTGACGGCTCTGCACAAAACTGAAGCTTCGGCGGCTGCTCCGGCCGTGAACCAACCGGTCCTCTCCAAGGAGGTCACGGTGCTATTCGGTTCCCAGACCGGGAACAGCCAGAAGCTGGCCAAGAAGCTGAGCGAAAAGCTGAAGGAGCAGGGCCTCCAGCCAACGCTTTCCTCCATGAGCGATTTCAAGCCGAATACGTTAAAGAAGGTTGAAAATCTGCTCATTCTGGTGAGTACGCACGGGGAAGGCGAACCGCCGGATAATGCGCTGTCTTTCTATGAATTTCTGCACAGCAAGCGGGCGCCGCAATTGGAAGGCTTGCGGTTTTCCGTATTGGCTTTGGGGGACACTTCCTATGAATTTTTCTGCCAGACGGGCAAGGACTTCGACAAGCGTCTTGAGGAGCTCGGTGGCAAAAGGCTTACCGCACGCGTTGACTGCGATGTCGATTTTGAGGATTCCGCGGCGGAGTGGATGGATCGTGTCCTGGCTTCTCTGAACGAGGCCCCTGCGGCCCAGTCCTCCGCAAATGGCGGCGGTGCAACCGTCTGGAACGAGACGCAGCCGACGGAATATTCGAGGTCTAACCCGTTTCAAGCCGCAGTGCTTGAAAATTTGAATCTGAACGGCCGCGGATCGGACCGGGAAACACGTCACCTGGAGATTTCGCTTGAAGGATCCAATCTCCAGTATGAGCCGGGCGACAGCTTGGGCGTGTATCCCAAGAATCATCCCAGACTTGTCGACGAACTGGTCCAGGCGATGGATTGGAACCGGGAGGAGCTCGTTCCGGTCGATAAAAACGGCAACGAGCGCACCCTGCTTGAGGCTTTGACCGGTCATTATGAAATTACGGTTCTGACCAAACCGCTGTTGGAGCAAGCGGCCACTCTTTTCCCGGGCAGCGGCCTGCAGGAGCTGCTTGCGCCGGGACGTGAGCAGGAGCTTCGAGCGTATATCAAAAGCCGGGATTTGTTGGATCTGGTGCAGGATTATCAGCTTAAAGGAGTATCGGGCAGATCATTCGTATCGATTCTTCGCAAGCTGCCGCCGCGTCTTTATTCCATTTCCAGCAGCCCGAAGGCGTACCCGGACGAGGTGCATCTCACGATCCGAAAGGTACAATACGAAGCGCACGGACGAGAGCGATACGGCGTATGCTCGACTTATATCGCCGAGCATTTGGAGCTGGGCGATTCGCTGCCGGTATTTATCCAGCACAATCCGAATTTCAAGCTTCCGCAAAATCCGGATACGCCAATCATCATGATCGGACCCGGCACAGGCGCTGCTCCGTTCCGGGCTTTCTTGGGCGAGCGGGAAGAAACCGGGGCGCAGGGCAAGACGTGGTTGTTTTTTGGCGACCGCCATTTCTCCACGGATTTCCTCTATCAGGTCGAGTGGCAGCGTTGGCTGAAGGATGGCGTGCTGACCCGCATGGATGTGGCGTTCTCCCGCGATACGGATCAGAAGGTCTATGTGCAGCACCGCATTCTTGAACACGGCAAGGAATTGTATCAATGGCTGGAGGAAGGAGCCGGCATCTACGTGTGCGGAGACGAAAAGCACATGGCGCATGACGTTCATGCCGCTCTCGCCACCATGATCGAGCGGGAGGGCGGACTTAGCTCAGAGGCCGCTGCGGAGTATTTGGCACGATTGCAACAGGACAAACGTTATCAGCGAGATGTCTACTGAGTTCAGACTCAAAGATAACGAGAGGGGATAGGGACATGAGCGAAAATAATTTACTTTCAGCAAATAGTGCGCCTCATAGCGATGTAGAGGAGATCAAGAAGCGAAGCGACTACCTGCGGGGATCTCTTGCGGACACGCTCACGGATAGAATCACGGGCTCCATTCCCGAGGACGATAACCGCTTGATGAAATTTCACGGAAGCTATATGCAGGATGACCGGGATCTTCGCAACGAGCGGAATAAACAGAAGCTGGAGCCGGCCTACCAGTTCATGGTGCGTGTGAGGGCCGCAGGCGGCGTCGTTACGTCGGAGCAATGGCTGATGATGGATCGCATCGCGCAGCAATATGCGAACGGAACGATTCGTCTCACGACCCGGCAGTCGTTCCAGCTTCACGGCGTGATCAAGTGGAACATGAAGCAGGTCATCAAGGAAGTCAACGAAGCGCTGTTAAGCACGCTTGCGGCATGCGGGGACGTCAATCGTAACGTGATGTGCAATCCGAACCCGTACGCTTCCGAAATCCACGAGCAGGTGTACGAATGGGCCAAGAAGATCAGCCATCATCTTGATCCGCGAACCAGAGCCTATCACGAAATTTGGCTGGATGAAGAGAAGGTTGTCGACAGCCGTGACGGCGAAGCGCAAGAACCGATATACGGACCGGTTTACTTGCCGCGTAAGTTCAAGATCGGCATAGCCGTGCCGCCTTCCAACGACGTCGATGTCTTCTCTCAGGATCTTGGCTTCATCGCGATTCATGAGGGAGGACGGCTGCTGGGCTTCAATGTGGCTGTCGGCGGAGGCATGGGGATGACGCACGGCGATCCGCAAACGTATCCGCAGCTGGCGCGGGTGATCGGGTTCGTCACACCGGAGCAGGCCGTCGACGTGGCCGAAAAAACGGTCACGATCCAAAGGGATTATGGCGACCGTTCGGTACGAAAGCATGCCCGGTTCAAGTACACGATCGATGACCGCGGTTTGGAATGGTTTATCGACGAGCTTCATCAGCGCTTGGGGTGGAAGCTGGAGGAAGCGCGCCCTTATCATTTCGACCACAATGGCGATCGTTATGGCTGGGTGAAGGGAAGCAACGGCAAATGGCATTTCACCCTCTTCATTCAGAACGGCCGGGTGAAGGACGAGGACAATTACCTCTTAATGTCCGGGTTGCGGGAAATTGCCAAGGTGCACAACGGGGATTTCCGTCTGACGCCGAATCAGAACCTGATCATAGGCAATGTATCGGCCCAGAAGAAGAAAAAAATCGAGGAAATCATCAAGGGATACGGACTGACCGACGGGATTCAATATTCCGCGCTGCGCAGAAACTCGATGGCCTGTGTTTCCCTGCCGACCTGTGGTCTGGCGATGGCCGAATCGGAGCGCTATTTGCCCACGCTGCTGGAGAAGATCGAATCGATCTTGGATGAGGCAGGATTGCGTGAAGAGGAGATTGTCATTCGGATGACCGGCTGTCCGAACGGATGCGCCCGGCCTGCGCTTGCGGAGCTTTCCTTTATCGGCAAGGCTCCGGGGAGATACAACATGTACTTGGGCGGCGGCTTCTCCGGCAACCGGCTCAATAAAATGTACCGCGAAAATATTGACGAGACGCAAATTCTTGCGGAGCTGCGGCCGATCTTGAACCGCTATGCGAAGGAACGCGAGGAAGGCGAGCATTTCGGCGATTTCGTGATTCGCGCAGGCTACGTTAAAGAAGTCCGTTCGGGACTTGATTTTCACGAGTAAGAGTAACGGAATATTTTTATATGACAAATCGGATGAGCTGTCCTTGAAGTAGATTTCTACTGAAAAGACAGCTCTTCTTTATGGATCGGTCCCTGCATTGACATATCTGTATTTCTATATATAATGAAATAATAGACCTGCAAACATGGTTAATTCCTATGCGTAGAGATTTTCCATGTATGCTGCTTTTTTTATTGTATCTAAAAAGATAGATATCGCGATATATAAATTCATGGCGTGAAAAGTCGGATGCAAGGCAAAATAACAAAAAGAATCGAGGAAGACAATATGTCTGCAAACCATTCGAACAAACGACTGAGCGATATCCCATTCTCCGTGCTCGATCTGTCTCCTATCATCGCCGGGGGAACTCCTGCCGAGTCTTTTCGCAACACGCTGGACCTTGCCCAGCATGTAGAGAAGTGGGGGTACAACCGCTATTGGCTGGCGGAACACCACAATATGCCTTTTATCGCCAGCTCCGCTACTTCCGTTGTGATCGCTCATGTGGCGTCCGGTACGTCAACGATCCGGGTAGGCTCGGGCGGGATCATGCTTCCCAACCATTCGCCTCTGGTGATCGCAGAGCAGTTCGGAACGCTTGAATCCCTGTTCCCGGGTCGCATTGATCTGGGTCTCGGGCGCGCGCCCGGCACCGATCAGCGAACCACATTCGCGCTGCGCCGAGACATTCGGAGCGGAGGCCAGGATTTCCCCGACCAATTGGCCGAGCTGCGGGCCTATTTCGACCCCTCGTTGGCCTCAGGCCCGAGGCATGTGAGGGCGATCCCGGGAGAGGGCCTGACGATTCCTATCTGGCTGCTCGGTTCCAGCGGCTTCAGCGCTCAACTGGCCGGTCAGCTCGGTCTGCCGTTTGCTTACGCCAGTCACTTTTCGCCCACCAACACCGTGCCGGCGATGGAATTATATCGTCGTGCCTTCCAGCCTTCGAAAGTGCTTGAGAAGCCGTATGCGATGGTTGGCGTCAATGTCATTGCCGCGGATACGGATGAAGAAGCGGAACGTCTGGGCACGACATTGCAGCAGCAATTCCTCAACCTGATCCGGGGGCATGAAGCGCCGCTGCAGCCGCCTGTGGACAGCATGGACGGCCTATGGAGCGAGCACGAAAAACAAGCCTTGCAGAACCAGCTTGGCTCCTCCATCTTCGGCAGTCCGGAAACGGTGAAAGAAAAGCTGCAAGCATTCCTGGACGCTACCCAAGCGGACGAAATAATGGTCGTTGGCCATGTGTTTGATCATCAGGCACGCCTGCGTTCTTACGAAATCGTCGCCGATATTATAAAATCGTAACCCATTGTATAAACCTACAAAGGCTTCGCACGATGATCTTATCATTTGCGAAGCCTTTAGCATGGAGGAGGCACCTAAAATCCAAGAACGAAAGACAGCATGTTGCCGCAGCAACACACTTAAATTCCTGAATTTTCCCCACATAAGCACCCCATATCATTTGTTTTCTCAAGGCCCTGCCGTTGTTCCCATAAGTGCTGCCCCCGATGGAAGAATGGAAAGGCGATAAACGCCAAAAGCATGAGGATCGCGAATAGGACAGGACCTTGCCCGAAACCTAGTACGCTCAGTAAAATACCGCCAATCCAAGCGCTAACACTCTGCCCGATAAATGCCAATCCGCTGGCGCCATAATAGGCCCCTCTCAGATGTTCGGGCGCAATTTCACCGATAAGCACATCTCCAATGACAAAGCATAAGATTTCGCCCGTTGTAAAAACGACCATCGACAAGGCAAGCATCAAGATATTGTCAAAAATCCCAAACCCGAACAGACCCAATCCAAATAACAGGCACCCGGCTTTTAATGCCGTTAAGGAAGAGAAGCGCTTCATCAGTTTGGCAAGAGGATATTGCAATACCAATACGGAGAGCGTATTGACCACGAAAAGAAACGAATACGATTCGACCCGATCATGACCAATATATTGCGATAAGGTAGTATCCAAGTGGGAATAGGCACCTGTGACAAATACATTACCCAGAAGAAAATAGAGGAATATTTTATCGGTAAAAATAATTCGTGCCATTTGGTTCATCGTGATCGATGCCGATTTCTCATGAAGCTTCTGCTTGAACATGACCATGAAAACCACCAAGACCAAGGCGTAAATAAAGAAAATTACAGCACTTGCGAAAAACGGCAAAAGCGATGAAGAGCTGCCTGCGCCAAGCTTCAAGCCCACCAATGGTCCAATAGCTCCTCCCAGATTGATAGCAAAATATCTCGCATTAAAGGCGTCGGCACGATGTTCGGAAGGAGTGACGTCGGCCAACAGGGCTCTGGCGGTCGGTTCAAAAACACTGCGGCAGAGACCGTTTAGCGCACTCAATAAGAAGAAAGCCCAAGTTTCGGTGGCAAAGGCGAAGCCTATCAAGACAAGACTCCAGGCGGCCATCGATGAAATCATAACCGGATATCTGCCCAGACGATCCGATAATGCTCCTCCAACAAAGCTGCTTAAGGTTCCGGCCAATAAGCTTACGGCTAAAATGGCCCCGACGGTTGCCGGATCGATTCCCTTGACTTTTCCCAAATAAATACCCAAAAACGGCAGTGTCATAAAAAATCCTGTGCGCGACAGGAAGGTTCCGATAATGACTCCCCATGCTACCGGATGAAACCGGGGCAGGTTTAAGCGCTTTTTTAAGATCATGTTCATCCTCTTCATCACCTTTGCTGTTTCGTCTTCCCTAACCCTCAGTATAGCTATCAAAAAAGGGATAAAAAGAGTATGATTTGATTAAATCACTTCACCTTTTTTAGCGAGAAATGAGGTTCACTATGTTGACGGTTCCGCATTTTTTAGAGCTTCGCCAATATTTTAACAACCATGAGGTAGGTAAGCCCTTCTCGGTTACGGTCGACAAGCTTGCCGGGATATGGTACTGTACGCCTCGCTACGCTAAACTGATTGTCCGTAAGCTTTGCGAGCTGGGCTGGATTGAGTGGAAAGCCGGGCGGGGCCGCGGTCATACTTCTATGCTGACCTTACTCACGGATTCGGGCGAAATCCTCCTTCGGGAAGTTAAGCTTAGGATGGAGCAGGGGAATGTAAAGGAAGCGATGGAGCTGATGAACCGTTTCGGGGCGGCTGCTGTCAAAGAGCAGTTTATGGACTGGCTGTCGGAAGGAATGGGCTTTTCCACCCAAGCCGTTTCCAATAAGCTGCAGGATACGCTGCGATTTCCCGTGTACCGTTCGATTTTAACGCTTGACCCCGGACTGATTTATTATAATTTCGATGCGCACATGGTAGGCCAGTTGTTCAATACGTTGGTCGAATACGATCAGGAAAGCCGAACCGTCACACCTTGTATCGCGCATTCCTGGGAAAGCAGCGTCGATGCCAGAGAATGGACGTTTCATTTGAAAAAAAGCGTCATGTTCCATCACGGGCAAGAGCTGACTGCTCACGATGTCGTTTTTTCACTGGATCGACTTCGCTTGAACCCTGATCGATTTGAATCGAGCTGGATGTTTCAAGACATCGAGAAGATCGATGCCATGGACCATAAAACGGTGCGAATCCGTTTGAAAGAACCGAATTATTTGTTTCTGCGGTTTCTTTCTACGATTCCCGCAAGTATTGTCCCCGAAGAGATTGTACGGGCAGGCGAAGCGGAATTTGGGAAAAAACCGGTAGGAACAGGCCCTTTTCGAATGGTTCGTCTCAATGAGGGCATCTGTATTTTGGAGGCATTCCCGGCGCATTTTCAAGGCAGGCCGCACCTGGATCGTGTCGAGGTCCTCATCTTCCCCGAAATAGAAACAGGCCGCTTGAAGGAGCCTGACTGGACATCGGTTATGATTTCGGACGGGGATGCTTCCAAAGCGCAGCGGGATGCTTTGATGAAAGGAAACGGCGAGTGGCTTGACATGGAAACGTTGTTCTGTTGCTGCGGTTTGCTTGTATTTAACCAGTGGAAGACCGGTCCGCAAAACCATCCAAAATTCCGAGAAGCTCTTCATCACATCATCGATAGAGAACGGATGATTGCCGAATTGGGGGGCGACCGGGTATTTCCCGCGCAAGGATTCCGTCCATACCGTCCGGTCTCCGATAAGATAACGGCAGCGAATTCCAGTGTAAGTCGTTCGGAAATTTTGACCATGTTGAAGGCGAGCGGCTACCAGGGGGAAACGTTCCGTTTGCTTACAACCGAATATCACGGGGAAGACGCCGCTTGGATTCGGGAGCGATGCGAGTCTTTTGGCGTTCATATGGAAATCGAAATTACAGATCCGTCCGAATTTGCGGTTCACCATTCTTTGCCACAGCATGACTGTCTATTGTTTGGAAACACTTTTAGCAACGACGAGGTATGCGAGCTGGAGATGTATCTGCAAAAAAATTACTTCTTGTCTGCATTTGACGATCCCATGGCGGAGGCTGTAAAAAAAGCGGCCGAATCTATTTTTCGCGAATCCGACGAGAACGAACGCCAACACAAACTGGCAGATGTGGAAGATCTGATACGGGAGACGTATTCCGTCCTGTACCTTGTTCAAAAGAAAAACAATACTTCGTTTCATAAATCGGTTCGTGGAGTTACCATTAGCGCTTTAGGCTGGCTTGATTTCCATAAGATTTGGTTTCATCCGCATGTCTCGCCTTGAGCAAGAATAAAGTAGGCCGACCCTTACGCTGCATGAGCTTAGGATCGGCCTGCTTCTTAGTTAGGCTTGCGCTCAGCTTCCGCTTTCCAGCGCTGCCAGCAGTTGGGCGTACGTCGGCGCGAGCGCCCGCAGCAAGGCGGCCGCCGAAGCGTCGTCGCCGGTGACCAGCGGGTGCTGCATCGAGCCGATGATCCGCGCCCGCTCGGCCGCGATCCGTGCGGCCTCGGCGTATCCGACGCGCGCCAGGCAGGTCGCGGCATCCGCGGCGCGGCGCGCGCCGACCCGGACCGCGAAGTAAATCAAGTGGCCGCGAAGCTCCCTGCTGCAGCCGCTCTCGATGAGCGCCGCGAGCCCTTTGGCGGCTTCGCCGTTGCCGAGGGTGTCTGCCGGCGTGTTGTTGTTGCCCTCCATCGAGAGCCAGCGGATCGCGGCGGGGATCGACGCCCTGATGGCATCCGCCTCGGACACTTCCGCGAGCCAGGTGAAGCCGGTGCGCATTGTGTACGGCTTGCCGTAGCTGAGCGTCTCGGCTCGCCAGGCCGTCATGAAGTCGCTCAGCGGCAGCGAAACGTACGGATAGCCCTGCGGGTCGTGCATGAGCACGCGCTCGTCGTCAATTTCAAGGACGACGACGTAATGGTCGGCGCCGATCGGTCCGGTCATTTCCGGTTGATGCCGCAGATGCCCCATCTCCAGCGGGCCGATCCATACCGGACCGTCCGACAGGGACGCTTTGAGGCGGGCGAGGGCCTCGTCGGCGTCGCCGCTTTTGGTAACCGTGGACGCCCAGCCCAGGGCAGCCAGCGCGTCGTCGAAGCCTGCCTCGGGGTCCCAGCCGTACGGATCGAAGAACGGCAGCGTGCCGCCGATCAGCTGCATCCCGAACGGGCTGCCGGTAGCGAACTCGATCACGGCCGGAGAGGGTGAGCCCGCCCCGAACATCATCGCGAAGGAATTGGCGTAGCAGTACGGGCCGGAGCCCGTGTAGGTAACGTGCGAAAGCGCCTTTTGAGTAACCATCGTAAGATCCTTGCCTCCTTTGGATAGTTGCGGCCCATGCCGCTGTTTGATGGGCAGAGAGCTTAAGGCTTCACCGGGATGTACAAATCGATTTGGGTTCGTTCATCTTCCGGCTCGGTAAACCGTTCGTCGTATACTTCGAGGTCCATGCCTTGCGACGGCTCCAGACTATGCAGGGGCAACCATTTTCTGTAAATTAATTCCATCGTCTCTCCGAGACGGCGCAGACTGCCGGTGTGAGTAAACACGGCGTAGGTCTGTTCCGGCACCGTGAATGTAATCATGCCGTTCGGGATGTGCTCTCCCGTCGTCTCAAAGCCGGCAATATACGAGAGATCTCCGTTCGAGCCGGGGATGCAGACGCCATACGAGACGTCCGGCTGCAATTTTTCCTGAATCTCATCCTCCCGCGGTACAAATCGGTCCCACAATTGGGGAATGCCGCCTTCGCTGCTTTTGTTGTTCCACTCCATCCCGACAACGGTAAAAGCGGCTTTCTTCACCAGCTTCGGTTCCATGTTCGTTCCTCCTGTAATGGAAATATAATCGACCATGTGCTGAATCGCAGCCAGAAGCTTTTGTTGGCGTCCAATTTCGTCACGAATGCTGCCTGCGTGCTCCAAGAGGATCGGCTTCAGCTTTTCGGCATCCCCCAGCGTCCCGTTTCGTTTGAGCTCGCGAATGATCTCGATGCCGAGCCCCATGGAGCGCAGAAACAAAATTCGGCGCAGCTCGGGCAGTTGCTCGGGCGAATAGAAGCGATATTGATTTTCCTCGCCGACCTTGACGGGCGTGAACAAGCCGACGGCGTCATAGTGCCTAAGCGTTTTGGCGGATACGTTAAAAATGCGCGCCAATTGCCCAACGGTAAGCATGGCGGATTCTCCTTTCGCATCGGTCTGATTCCATCCTACAAGATTACCGCAGGGGCAAGGTCAAGACCTTTGTTCCTATTGTCCGGAATGACAAAGGACACGGCGGTTCCTTCGTTCGGCTTGCTGCGAATGGACAAGCCTTGACCGTACAATTGCGTCAGGCGCCGGTTCGTATTGGAAAGTCCGATTCCGCGTTTTCTTTGTGCCGCCGGATTCAATAGCTGCTTGACCTTGTCCGGCTCCATGCCCTTGCCGTCATCCGCGACTTCGATATGGATGCCCCCCTCCTGTCGGGCAATCCGGATACGAAGCGTCCCGCCTTTGTGTTGACTGAGAAGACCGTGCTTGACGGCATTTTCGACCAGCGGCTGGATCGAAAGCGGAGGAAGAAGCAAGTCGATGCCGGGATCAACCTCCCACAAGACCGACAGCCTGCTGCCGAACCGCTCTTGTTCAACAAACAGATAGGCTTCCACAAGCTCCAGCTCGTAAGACAGCTCTACAAGCTTTCCCGTATTGAGAAAATCAAAGCTGATCCGCAAAAAGGATGCAAACGCATCGCCGAGCTGGCGCATTTTTGCCGTGTCGATCTCACTCAGCGCCATAATGGAATTCAGCGTATTGAACAGAAAATGAGGATGAATTTGTGCCTGCAGATAGGCGGCTTCCATACGTAACCGTTCTTGGATGGATTGCTTCAGCGTGATTAACGCCCTGATCCGGTATTGCAGCTCCAACGCGTCGACCGGCTTGGTCACATAATCGTTGGCTCCCGACTTGAATCCGGTATAGATGTCGGCAGGCTGACTGCGTGCGGTCAGCAGCAGCACCGGAAGCTCGGATAAGGAGTACTGCTCCCTTACCTTCTGCGTCAACTCGTAGCCGGACATCTGCGGCATCATGACATCGGCAATCAGCAGATCCCATGGCTGTGTACCCAGCAGCTCCAGCACCTCGCGGGCGGAATGAGCGGTCGTGACATGATACGGCTCCGACGAAAGGATGCCGACAAGCACATTCAAGTTGACGGGATCGTCATCCACGGCCAAAATGTGCGCCTTCACGTCATCCCCAAGCGGCGGGACAAGCACGGAAGCAGCCATTTTGCCGAGGGCGTCATCCGAGGCCATCGCCCCGGCACGCACTTCTTTCAAGCCGTTCGCGATATGTTGAGGCAGAAGCGGATTTTGCGGCAGCGATGGGAGATGCGATACGTTAGCTAACGGCAGGTTAAAGCTGAACACCGAGCCCTTCCCAAGCTCGGAGCGGACGGTCAACGAACCGCCGTGCAATTCGACCAACTGCTTGCATATGCTTAACCCAAGTCCGATGCCCCGCCCGTCGCTTATACCATAAGATCCTTGTTCATAAGGGAGAAACACCCTCGCCTGGGTCTCCTTGTCCATGCCGACCCCGGTGTCGGAAATATGGATCACGGCGTGCCCTTCCCGGGTCTCGGCGGACACGGAAATGGTTCCTTCCTCCGTGTATTTGAGGGCGTTATGCACCAGATTGTATAAAATTTGTACGAGTCTTTTCTCATCGGCCATGACCGGCGGCATTGATTCCGCAATGTCCATATGCAGCCGTACAGGCTTGCCCTCAAGCATGAATTGAAGCATGCCGATGACGCCGGGAACGACGGATTGAATGTGCAGCGGCTCTTGCTGCAGCGCGATGCGGTGTTCCTGGAGCCGTGCGACATCGAGAAGATCGCCAAGCATATGCGACATGCGGCGGCTGATGGTGATCAGCAGCTCCATGTCTTTCAGGCTGCGCTCGTTCAGCTTCGCTTTCTCTTTGGTCACCACGCTCTGCGCGATATTGATAATGCCGTGCAGCGGCGTTCTCAGCTCGTGCGATGTATTGGCAAGAAACTGATCCTTCAGCTTGTCGGCCTTCCTTAATTGATCGTTGAGTGCGGCGTTTTCCCCGGCGTTGCGGAAATATTGTTTAAACCAGTAGGCCGAAAAGCCGATAATCGCCGCAATAATATCGATCGGATAATAAACGGGTGTATAGGAGCTCCGCAGACTCCAGAGAAAGCTCGACATAATACCGACTGCGGACATCACTAAAAAGACGCCGTCGTTGACGGCTTTTTTCCCGAAGAGCATAGTTCCTGCCGTATAGGCAAACCAAGTGAAGGGGAGCAAGTAGAAGCAAGCAAATATCCCCAAGTCAACCGATCCATTCACCCATGCCGCATTGGCAGCGAACAGGAATCCCGTATAAGCAAGGAGCACCGCGCTGAGTACCCGCAAGCCGACACTCTTCGGAGGAGCCGAAGAGAACCTTCGAAAGAGTAGAAGCATGAAATACGAATGCCATAGGAGGGCGATCAGTCGGATTTTCAGCGCCCATGTATAGTTGATCGGCAGCCATAGCAAAAGCAGGTTATCATGACCGGTCGTAATGGCAATTCCGGTTGCCAGCGTCAACAGAAAGACAATGACCAACGTCCGTTCCTGCGGGTTAAACGTATAAAGGATAAAGGCATACATCCCGTGAAGCATCAGGATGATAAACGTAACCAGTTGAAACCCGATGGAATACCAGCGTGCATAGTCGATCGCTGCTTGGGAGCCAAAGTAAATGGGGCGCAGGATCCCGCCGTTATAAGGGTCGTCGAAATTCGCCACCCGGATAAGCAATTCAAGCTCTGTAGCCCCCAGTGTTTCGTAGGAGGCCGTGTAGGAGACGTTTTCGGGCGTATACTCATTCGCATGTTCGGCAGGCTTTCCGATATTGGGATTAACCTGCTCGTTGATTTCCACACCGGATGAGGCCTGTATGCCCCGCAACCAAAAAGCGACAGGCTGCTTCAGCGGGTCGACCAGAATGCGCAGCCGATACGTTCCGTACCCATACGAGTGATCCGAGCCATTCGCCAGCACGCTGCTCCAGTCTCCCGGAACTTGAATCGGGCGAGATTCGTTTGCCGTCAACGCTATGTCCCGGTGAAATGCCAATTTGTCAGGGTAGAACTGCCACTCGCCATCCAAGGAGATGGTAGGGGATCGATCCAAGTCCACACCGCGCAAATCAAGCACGCCATGGACGGCCTGGGGGTGCTCCAAGGTGGAGAAAATTTCGGTCCAAATCCAGCGCAGGCCGAGGAGAATGCCGAGAAATAATATAATGGTCGCTATATACTTAAGCGTGGTGTGATTTTTCATTCGCATCATACGAAGAAGTTCGACGGAACTAGGGCTTATTCCTTTCGTTTAACTTGCAGCTATGATAATAAAAACAGGTTAGGAGTAGGATTCCTAACCTGTTGGAGAATAGACGAAGCTGGGCTTACAGAAACTTTTTCATTTCGTTAAAAGCCAGATGACGATGGCCGGCCTGGCAGTGCTGCTCGCCGCCGGTTTCTCTGGTAAAGACCTTTGTCGTGATGGACGCCGCATTGCACAGCTCTTGCTGGATTTGCGGCAGACGGCCGATCGGAACGTACTGATCCTCCTCCCCGGCCAGCAGCAATACATCTTGGTTGATCAACGGGCCGAGTCCGGCCATCGTATGCTTCTCGAAATTTTTGAGCAAACCGAACGGGGTGGTCTCGCCCGTATTTTCCATGCCTTTTGTGATTTTCCAGTTTAGATCGATATTCGACGCCATCATGCTGTAGAACATGTCATTGATCTGATCGGCATCATTGGCAGCCAACAGGGAGGATAGCTTGTTCCAGACATCGTCCGGCATTCTCATTTTCAGCGCATCGAGACCGCAGTAGAAAATGTTGAAGGCGATCACTTTATCAATCCGTTTCTCAAAAGCGGCCGCGCGCATCGCAAAATAACCGCCCCACGAGGCTCCCAGTACGCTGACACGGTCAAGCTTGAAATAGTCGATGACGGCGGCTACCGGTTTTTCCCAATTCGGAATGAATTTCAAGCCGTTTTTGAGCGCCGTGCCTTGTCCGGGTCCGTCGAAGACAATAATATGATAATCGATCCCTCTTAAGAAGTTCATCATCTTGAGAATTTCTTCCATGTAGGCATCGTAGCCGGCGAAGACGAGCAAGGTTTTCCGGGCACCCGGCGTAACTAATTTCACCGCAGGAAGATACGAATCCTCATAGGGGATCTGATAGGATTCATAGTCGAAATTGCGAAAGCCTTTGTAGAACGTCTCGCGGTACTTATGATACATCTTCTCTTTGTTCGGATCGGACGGAGTCACATAAAATTCGGCAGCCTGATAATAAACGGAAGCGAGATCGTAATCCTGCCGCTCTTCCCGCATGACCGCGTAATCCAGCCAGGCTTCATACCAGCTCTCCGCATCCTTTAATCTCGGGATGATCCCTTGCAAATCCTGATTAGCTCGTTCGTCTTCCTGATAGAAGTCATTCAAGAAACGGTTGATTTGCAAATTGAATTGCTCGTTGTCAACATAGGATTTAAACATCGTTATCCCTCCTTGATTGGGTTACAAACCTTATAGTAGAGGGCTCGGCCCGGTCTAACCATAAGCAAAAAAGTTCAAGAAGTACGAAATCGGACGATGCGCATACCTATGGTTCGAAAAGCGACTTTCAGAAAGGAATGGACGAGATGGAAGAAGACGTTCGAGTGTATAAAACCAAAAAAAGCATTTCCGAAGCATTCATCCAATTGCTGCACGAAAAAGATTTCAATCAAATTACGATAAAGGACATTTGTACCCGTTCGCTGACCAGCAAATCGACTTTTTACAGTCACTTTCTCGATAAGTACGACCTGCTGGAAAAGCTGGTGAAGAAGCATGCCGACACGTTCGAGAGGGAAATTGCGCGGCGCTTTGAATCCATGAAGCAAGGCAATGTGGGGGAAGTCATTGAAACGATGATAGATCAAGCGGCAGTCCATAAAACGGAGATTGCCGCACTGCTGAACGTACACGTGTCCGCAGCGGATTTGCGCGTGGAATTCGAGGTGATTTTATACAATGCGTGCCGCGCTTATCTGGAAAAGGAACCGGCTGAGCTCGCCGTTTCGATCGACTATCTGGCGAAGCTGTACGCGGCCAATGCCATGGCGCTGCTTCAATGGACCTTACAAAACGGCAAGGATGCGAGCGCCGTAGCTTTGGCCGACAGCATGCAGCGGTTTATTTTTGATCAGGTTCGGCGGAGTCATGGATGGTGAGCTTGTGAGAATTTTGAGAGAAGCGTCTGATACGATGCAAGGGGGTTATACATATGAGGTAAGCTTCGGAGGAGGAAAGGACAAGTGACGAATCGGGGGTATTTCAACTCGTTTGCAGGGAAGTTGTGGGTATGGGGCATTGCAATCATGATGGTCTCTGTAACCTTATTTACTTATCCTGTGCATGCGGTGGAACAATGGAGTCAATACGCCAAAATAGGGCGTGGAAGCAACGATATTGTCGGAGCCTTCTCGAAACCGAGCGGCTTGACGGTAGATAGCAGCGGGAATTTGTATGTAGCCGATACGAGTAACAATCGTATCCAGAAGCTGACCGCAGCTACAGGCATGTGGAGTGAATGGGGAAAGGGCTATGGAGCATTTGGAACCCGCTTGGGCGAGTTTGCCAATCCAACAAGTGTGGCGTTAGACCGCAGCGGGAACGTCTATGTGGCCGATACGGGGAACGACCGTGTCCAGAAGCTGACGGCAGCCACCGGGGTGTGGAGTGAGTGGAAGCGCAGCGATGGAAGATCGGGAAGCGGCTTGGGCGAGTTTAAAAATCCGAGCGGCGTGGCGGTAGATAGCAGCGGGAATGTCTACGTGGCCGATACGGGTAACCATCGCATCCAGAAGTTGACGGCAGCTACAGGCGTATGGAGCGAATGGAAGAAGAACGGGGGAGGATCGGGAAGCGGCCTTGGGGAATTTAACGGTCCGGCCCGCGTGTCGGTAGACGGCGGCGATAATATCTACGTGGCTGATACGGGCAACCACCGCATCCAGAAGCTGACGGCAGCTACAGGCGTATGGAGCGAGTGCGGCGGAGGGGCAGGAACCGGCCCTGGACAGTTTTCTTCTCCCTCCAAAGTGGCTATCGATCATAGCGGCAATATCTACGTGGCCGATGCGGGTAACCATCGGATCCAAAAACTGACGGTAGCTACAGGCGTGTGGAGCGAGTGGAAGCGCAGCGCTGGAGGGGCGGGAAGCGCTCTGGGCGAGTTCAATAATCCCAAAGGCGTGGCGGTAGACGATAGCGGGAATGTCTACGTGGCCGATTCCAATAATGAGCGTGTCCAGAAGTTAGACATTTCATCCAATTCATGGAGTGAGTGGATCTACATTGGAGGGGTGATTGGCAAAGGCCCGGGTGAGTTCAAGTATCCGAACGGTGTGGCGGTGGATAGCAAAGGCAACGCCTACGTGGCTGATTTCGGCAACCATCGCATCGAGAAGCTGGATGTATCGACAAGCGTATGGAGCGAGTGGGGGAAGGGCAACGGACAGTTCGGAAGCGGCTTGGGTGAGTTCGACGGTCCGACCGATGTGGCCGTGGACGGCAGCGGGAATGTCTATGTTTCCGATTTTTATAACCACCGTGTTCAGAAGCTGACGGTAGCGACAGGCGTATGGAGTGAGTGGAAGAAGAGCGGCGGAGGGGCGGGAAGCGGCCCCGGAGAGTTTAACTATCCTAGCGGTGTGGCGGTAGACGGCGACGGTAACGTCTATGTGGCCGATTCCGACAATAACCGTATCCAGAAGCTGACGGCGGCTACGGGCAAATGGAGCGAGTGGAAGAAGAGCGATGGAAAGCCCGGAAGCTCCTTGGGCGAGTTTAATTATCCTACCGGTGTGGCGGTGGACCGCAACGGGAACGTCTATGTGGCGGATATGAAAAATCATCGCATCCAGAAGCTGATGGTAGCTACAGGGGTATGGAGCGAGTGGAAGAAGAGCGGCGGCGGCGAGGGAAACGGCCTCGGAGAGTTTGCTGAACCGTATCACTTGGCGGTAAACGGCGACGGGAATGTCTATGTGGCTGATTCCAATAACCATCGCATCCAGAAGCTGACGGCAGCTACAGGAAAGTGGAGCGAGTGGAAGAGAAGAGGCGGAGGGACAGGAGGCGGCTTAGGTGAGTTTTACAGTCCGTTAGGCGTAGCGGTGGATAGCAGCGGTAATGTCTACGTGGCCGATTCCAGCAATCATCGGGTGCAAAAGCTGGAAGGCGAGAACACTCCTCCGGGCGTACCGACGAATGTAACGGCGGAGGTAGCGAATGGCGAAACGCAAGCGACCATCAAGTTTACGGCGCCTGTTAGCGACGGAGGCAGCACCATTACCGGCTATATCGTGACTTCGAGCCCGGGAGGGTTGACGGCAAGCGGCACAGACAGTCCGATCACAGTGACGGGCTTAACGTACGGCACGGCGTATACGTTCACCGTCGTTGCGACGAACGATTTGGGGAATTCTACAGCTTCGCTGCCATCGAACAGCGTAACGCCTACGGCATCGACCGCGCCTGGCGCGCCGACCCATGTAACAGCAGAGGTAGCGAATGGCGAATCGCAAGCAACCATCAAGTTTACGGCGCCTGTCAGCAATGGAGGCAGTCCCATTACGGGCTATACCGTAACTTCGAGCCCGGGAGGCTTGACGGCTAGCGGTACGGGCAGTCCGATCACGGTGACGGGCTTAACGTATGGCACGGCGTATACGTTCACTGTCGTTGCAACGAACGGCGTGGGGAATTCTACAGCTTCGCTGCCATCGAACAGCGTAACGCCTACGGCATCGACAGCGCCTGCTGCGGTACCTGGCGCGCCGACGGCCGTGACGGCAGTGGTAGAGCGGGGGCAATCGCAGGCGACCGTGACCTTCACTCCGCCTGCCAGCAACGGAGGCAGCGTCATTACGGGCTATACCGTGACTTCGAGCCCGGGAGGCTTGACGGCCAGCGGTACAGGCAGTCCGATTACGGTGACGGGCTTAACGTATGGCACGGCGTATACGTTCACCGTGGTTGCCATCAACGGTGTAGGAAGCTCGGTCCCTTCGGTTCCATCCAATGGTGTGACGCCGACCGCGTCTGCGACCGTGCCGGGCATACCGACGAACGTAAAAGCCGTTGCGGGCAACGGGGAAGCGACCGTGACCTTTACTCCGCCAGCCAGCCATGGAGGCAGTCCAATCGTAAGCTATACCGTCGTGGCTAGTCCGGGAGGCAGAACGGCAACGGGCACGGGCAGCCCGATCACGGTGACCGGCTTAACGAATGGCGTAACCTATACGTTTACGGTAATTGCGACCAACAGTATCGGCAGCGGTACCGCTTCTGACGTTTCCAACGCGGTAAGGCCGGAAGGCTCTTCCGATAGCGGCAGCAGCGACAATACGCCGACCTCCGGAAGTACGTCTTCTCCGTCGGGGCCTTCGGCAGCATCGGAATCCGATAAAACGGGTGCCGTCGTTCTTGTAAACGGACAATCGGTAAATGCAGGCACGGTAAAAGTAACGACAGTCGATTCGCGGAAAGTAACGACTGTCACGCTTGACCGGAATAAGCTCGAAGAGAGGCTCGCCAAGGAAGGCAAATCCGCGGTGGTGACGATACCGGTAAATACCGCATCCGATGTCGTCATCGCTGAGCTTAACGGGCAGATGGTGAGCGGCATGGAAGCGCAGCAAGCGGTATTGGAGATCAAAACGGATCGAGCGGCTTATCGTTTGCCGGCTCGTCAGATCAGCATCCAATCGATTTCCAATCAGGTAGGTGGATCGGCTGCACTGCAAGATATTAAGGTTCAGATCGAAATTGCCGTACCTAAAACGCCGGTTCCAGCGCCTGAAGGAACGATTGCGATTGTCGTCCCGCCGCTTGATTTTACGGTAAGAGCTATTTATAAGGATAAAACCGTGGAAGTGACCGAGTTCCAAGCTTATGTCGAACGCACCATGGCCATTCCGGACGGCGTCGACCCTAACAAAATCACGACAGGAGTCGCGATAGAGACAGATGGCACGCTGCGCCATGTGCCGACGAAGGTCGTGCTGTCGAACGGCAAGTATTATGCCAAGATCAACAGTCTGACGAATAGCGTCTATTCCGTCATATGGCATCCGCTTGCGTTTAAAGACGTTGAGCGGCATTGGGCCCAGCAAGCCGTGAACGACATGGGATCGCGTCTGGTCGTGAGCGGCGTCGGTCAAGGCGCATTCCATCCCGATCAAGATATTACGCGTGCGGAGTTTGCGGCTATTCTGATTCGCGGATTAGGATTAAAAGCAAAAGAAGGGGGACAGTCTTTCTCCGACGTTGAACGGAAGGATTGGTTCGCCGGTGCGGTTGGGACGGCATATGCGTACAACCTGATCAGCGGCTTCGAAGACGGCACCTTCCGCCCGAATGAGAAGATTACTCGCGAACAAGCGATGACCATCATGGCAAGAGCGATGACCATTACAGGGCTTGGCGCGAAAACTTCCCCAACGGCGCAGCCGCTGCTGAACTCCTTCGCCGATGCGGGGACGGTATCAGATTGGGCGAAGAGCGGAATTTCTGACGCCTTGCAATCCGGGCTCCTTTCGGGACGAAGCGGCACGGAGCTGGCTCCGAAAGCCTTCATCACAAGAGCGGAAGTTGCGGTTATTGTGCAACGGCTTCTACAGAAGTCCGATCTGATTTCATAAGTTTACAGCTGCAAGAAGCCGACATCGCGTCCTCAAATAAACGCGATGTCGGCTTTAAACTTAACGGCCAAATTCCTTATTGATTATTTTATCGTGAGCCGGCGCCACTTCCGGGCCTACCGAGTTGATGCTCGTTACCACAATATGCTTCCCGTCTAGGGATCCGTAGGCTCTCGATTCATATCCGAAAGTACCGCCGGCATGCCCCCAGTAGGATTGCCCGTCCGCTGTTTTAAATTCATAAATCCCTAGTCCGACTTTACCCATAGGTCCATCTACTGTTGTGTGCATCTGGCCCATCATCTCTTGAGTCAGAAGCTTCCCGCCCAACAGCGCACTGAAGAAGGTAGTCAAATCATCAACTGTTGAGACTATATCTCCGGCTGCATTTGCCCATGATTGATTCATTTCTGTTAAATCATACAAATGACCCGATCTGTCCATATTATATCCTGTGGCATGCTTACCCGGAATTTCGTGACTATTTCCCATCACAAATGTTCCTGTCATTCCAAGCGGTATGATGAACCGTTTCCTGATCTGCTCCGCATACGTTTCTCCTGTTACCTTCTGAATAATTTGACCGGCTAATACAGTATTCATGTTGGAATAGTTCCAGCCCTTCCCTGGCGCAAATACAGGCGGCTTTGAAAGTCCCATGCTGATAAGGTCATCGACGGAATAGTAACGGTACGGATTTTGAGGCAAAGTAATATCTCGGAAATCCAAATCTGTATAGCTAGCAAGCCCACTTGTATGATTCAATAACTGACGAATCGTAATTTTGTTGCCGTCATACCCGTCACCTTTTATGACCCCCGGCAGCCATTTTTCGACCGAATCATCCAGATTCAATTTTTTCTCGTCAGCCAACTGCAATATAACGGAGGCGGTGAACGTCTTTGTGATGCTTCCAATACGGAATGAAAAATCGGACTCCACCGGGCGTGGTACTTCGTAACTGGCTGTACCTGTAGCATAAGACCAGCGTTTCCCGTCCTGTAGCCCGCCAGCTATGACACTTGGGACTCCTTTGGTGGTTACCACCTCATCCATGACGCGTTCGACTTCATCCCGATGCTTGCTTTTCTTTTCCTTCTCTGTGTTCACTTGTACCGCGCCTTCAGTCTGTACCGCGTTTACAGATCCATAAGCAGGGAAGACCAGCGTACCCGCCAATATGGCTGTTAATGTAAGTGCGGTCCCTTTTTGAATGATGAATGATTTCATAACGCATCGCTCCTATTATTTTGGAATGTTGTGTTGCTTCACCCCCTGACCTTATCTCCGAGGTTGTTAAATTGAACAGTGATGAAACCGCCAAGCTTCTAATGACATCGTACTTGGTCCTGTCACATTTACCGTATGACAAACTGTCAACTGTCGCATGTGACGTGCTTGCTACGGCCACATTCTAAACGTTCCCTCCCCTCTATTATCGCTTGACGAGTCGGGAAGATATGGTGCATGATAGGTCTGAATCTTCCGGAACTATTCTTACTTATAAAAAGCAAGCAGGTGTACATGATCCGTGTTATCCATACTAAAAAAATGGTTTTGGTATGATTGGGTGGTTCTTGCTGTACGGACCGCTTGGCTCGCCATTATCGTCATCTCCGGTTTCATCAACCCGTCACTGATCGTTGTACCGTTATGGATTGTATGGATGCTTGCTCTCTTCGTTTATGTCATTCCGCCAATTGTCCGATATCGGAAAAGAAGCTGGTATCTGGCAGTCGAAGTTCTATCCGCCGGATTTTTCCATTTGTATTTGGCGTATGCAGCGCCGGGGCTGTTGTGGTCTTTCGTTTTATTCGCGATGATGATCGGCTTGGCCAGCAGTCGGCGAACGTACGTGTGGACGGGTATCCCTTGCGGCCTCGTTTTTCCGGCTTTGAACAGTTGGCTCGCTGATCGTCTCCCATACGAGTCTATGTTTAGCTGCAGCTTTGGTTTCGCCATCGGCTTCGCGTTTAGCATATTAATTCAGTCCCATAAGCAGGCCCAAATCATTCAAGAGCAGAAGCAACTGCTGGAGCGGCACATTACACAAATCGAGGAGCTTACGCTGATGGAGGAGCGCCATCGGCTGTCACACGAGCTGCATGACACGATTGGCCATGCGCTAACCTCGCTGATCGTCGGCGTTGAATCACTCCGCTCATCCGTACCCGCTATACAGATCGAACGGATCGATTCCCTTGTCGGCATCGCACAGCGCAGTCTGAATGATATCCGAAACCATCTGCACCAGCTCTCTCATGGTCCGTTGAGCCATTCGTTAAGCGAATCGTTGCTGCAATTAACCGAAGAATTTATGAAGTCTACAGGGGTAACGGTCAGCTTCCGCGTGATCGGCAACGAGGCTCTTATGATGCAGAAAATGAACTTTTGTTTATATCGCTGCCTGCAAGAATCGCTCACCAACGCGGTTCGTCACGGTCAAGCGAGCGCGGTATCCGTTCAACTGCATTTCGATAGTCACCAACTCCGGTTACAAATCGAAGATAACGGCATCGGCACGGAATCCATCCGGCTCGGATTCGGTCTAAATGGGATAAAGGAACGGCTTGATCAACTTCATGGCACGCTGTCCGTTCATTCACAATTAGGACAAGGGACCGTCGTCATATGTAATATTCCTTTGCAGGCAGAGCCTCTGCATGGCCATATCCGCCTGCTGATTGTTGACGATCAGGCGATCATTGCCGACAGCTTGCAGCTTATTTTAGAGCAGCATGCTGATTTTATCGTCGTCGGTACGGCAGGGGATGGGCATGAGGCATTGGAACATTGCGAGCGATCCTGGCCGGATATCGTGCTTATGGATATTCGGATGCAGGGGATGAACGGACTTGAAGCCTTGCTAGAGATGAAACAACGCTGGCCTGACATGAAGGTTGTGCTCATGACGACGTTTGAGGATTCCATACAGGCAGCGACCGCACTGGAGCACGGGGCGGAAGGCTATATGCTGAAGTCGATTCATCCGCGAGAGATGACCGAAGCCTTGAAGCTCATCTATAGCGGAGGAACGTGGATCGATCAGTCGATCGCCACGCGAGTATTCGAGGAGATGAAGCGTCAGCGCGAGCAGTTGGAGAAGTACAGCCCGCGGCAAGAAAATTATCCGTACGGGCTTACAAAACGGGAGATGGAGATTTTACAGCATCTGTCGAACGGACTGCGCTACAAGTCCATCGCCGCCAAGCTATTCTTATCGGAGGGGACGGTACGCAACTATTGCTCGACGCTCTATTCGAAGCTCGGTGTCAGCAACCGTGAAGAAGCAATTGAATTAGCGCGAGTGGAGAGTATCGTATAAACACCCGTTCCTGATAATGGAGGGAAGGGTCTGTAGAAGAGCGGAAGCCGTCGCAATAGCGACGGCTCTTTTAATAATACACTCGGGTGTAGGCTGGCCTCTTGTGCAGAGGGGAGCGCGCTAGAACGGACTCATGCCGAGCGTGCTCAGCTTCTCGCCCGTAATATCGACGCCCATTTTTGTCGTAATGTCGCGATAATGACCGACCCGGCGGCCGATCCGGTTGTCGGTTTCGTCTTTATTGCCCTCCAGATTGCCGTTGATGATCATGATCGTAATCCCGAACCCCGGCGGGGTTAGCCCTTTGGCAGTTTCCTCCGCCGAAGGCGTCCAATTGCCGACCATGACGTCGTGGGCCGATGGCTTCGGCGGCTGCGGGGTCATCCAGAACAGGATGGCGGTCATAAAGCCCAATTTGCCATCGCTTGTGATGTGCTCCGGCTGCTGGAGCAGCGTGTTTTTATTCCCGTAGATGATGCCGCTGAACAAGCCGTAGTTGTAGTTCCAGCTCAACTGGATCGGCCCGCGTCCATGATACGATTTGCCGGCAACCGGCGGGTAATCGGCATGGGTCTGCACATAGCCGATGTTGGTGCTGTTGATGTAGTCCACTTCCTCGTTCCAGAACAAGCCCCAACGAAGCTCGCCGCCGGGCGCCGTCGCCCAGCCTCCGCCCGTTTCATGCGCAATATTGGCGAGGAAGGCTGCCATCTCGCGCTTGCGGTTCACGGCAGAGCCTTCTTTGAGGAACGAACCGAAATCGACGGTTTTGGAGACGATCGGCACCGTCAAGTTCCACGAAGCGTTGAAATCGGCATTTTGATAGATGAGCGTTTCCGTCTTCGCCGCCTTGTCCAGCCGGAATATACGATGGTTCCAAGTCGCTCCCTGCCGGTATTCGAGCTTGTACTTGATATTCGCCACCTCGGATACGGCGGCAATCAAGTTGTTGTACGAATAATAGTCTCCTTGCCCCGGCTTGTAATACGGCTTGGAAGCGGCGAACGTATGCCACTCCGGCGAGCCGATGCGGATCGGGAACAGCGCTTCGTACTCTGCTTGCGGCAACGCGCTCTGCACGGCGGCAACGGCATTGGACGGTGAATATTGCGGATCGATGCCGCCCCAGATCGACGCAATTTGCGAATCGGTCAGGACGCGGCTTTGACCGACGTTCAGACCGCCCAGCGACGTCTTTACTTTGATGCTCGTGCTTGCCGTCGTGTTGTTGGCGCCATCCCTCGCAGCAACGTAATACGTATATTCGGTATCCTGCTGCAGCCCTGTATCAGTATAGGTCAGCGTGGAAGCGTTGGCCGAGGAGCCGACCTTCGTCCCGTTGCGGTAAATATCGTAGCCGGCCACAGCGATGTTGTCCGTAGCCGCAGTCCAAGTCAGCGTGATCATGTCTGCGGTTTGCCCCGTCGATGCAAGATTCGTCGGAGCCGTCGGCGGGATAGAATCGTTGCCGCCGCCCGTGTCCGAACCAACCAGCTGCCACGGCGAGCTTGACGGATCGCCCGTGCCCGGCGTGTCGCCCTGCGTCCACCATTTGGCACGGTAGATCTTCCCGTTATAGCTGACCTCATTGCCGGACACGTACACTTGGGTGGCGACCCAAGGCGAGGCGGCTAAGGCCGCTTGCTGTCCGGCATTGGCGGAAACGATAGTTGTAACCGGTTCCAAAGGTGCGAGCGCCAACAGGGCGGACAGTGCGGCGACGCTTGCTCGCACCGCTTTCTTGCGGGTGAACTTAGGTTTCATAATTAACCTCCTATTACGATTGGATTAATTTCACTTTCTAGTATATTGAATCCAAAAACTATTATATATAGATATAATTTACTATTTATTTTAGAGATTCCCTTAAGTATAGGAGCTTCGTTGACAAGCGCGACAGCCCTTCACACTTCCAGCGATGATTTGATAGAATCAAAATGTAGTTTGCTTTAGTAAATCTTATATAGGGAGTTCGTGGAGGTACATTCGACCTTCTTTGAAAATATTTTTTTGGGGAAGTGTCGATTTGGTCGAGATTCGTTCGTCGTGTAAATAGAGGCTAAATTCGGGAGGTCTAATCACGTCCCTGAGCTAAAAAAGGAGGAGAATAATCCATGAGATTCATGATGATTGTAAAGGCTACGCAAGACTCCGAAGCAGGTGTCATGCCCAGCCAGGAGCTCGTTGACGCGATGATGAAGTATAACGAGGAATTGGTGAAGGCCGGCGTGCTGTTGGCTGCGGAAGGTCTTCACGGCAGTTCGAACGGGATCCGTATTTCGTACCCGGAGCCCGGCGGCAAGCCCAAGGTCGTGGACGGGCCGTTCACCGAGTCGAAGGAGCTGATCGCCGGATTTACGCTCATCGAGGTGAAATCGAGGGAAGAGGCGATTGAATGGGCGATGCGTATGCCGGATCCGCACGGCAATGGCGAGGGTGTCATTGAGCTGCGTCAGGTGATCGAGACGACGGAATTGACGCAGGACCCGGATTCCTTGGCTTTACATGCCATAATCCGGGAGCAAGGGAAGCCGGAGAGATCGTGAAGCCGTCCTCGACCCATCGCACGATCGATGCCATTTGGAGAATCGAATCGGCCAAAATCATCGCGGGCCTCGCACGAATGGTGCGGGATGTTGGGGTGGCCGAGGACCTGGCACAGGATGCGCTCGTCGTCGCGCTTGAAAAGTGGCCAGAAACGGGAATACCGGACAACCCGGGGGCTTGGCTCATGACGACCGCGAAGCGCCGGGCGCTGGATTGGCTGCGCAGGAAGCAATTGCTCGGACGCAAGTACGAGGAGCTGGGCCGCGAGATGGAGTCCCGGCACGAAGACGATTTCGATGCGGCGGCTATAGACGGCGATGTCAGCGACGATCTATTGCGCTTGATCTTCACGACCTGCCATCCGGTGCTTTCGTCCGAGGCGCGCGTGGCACTCACGCTGCGGCTGTTGGGAGGACTGACCACCGTAGAAATCGCGCACGCGTTCTTCATTCCCGAGCCAACCGTCGCCCAGCGGATCGTCCGGGCTAAGAGAACCCTTGCGGCCGCGCGCGTACCCTTTGAGGTGCCTCAGGGGACCGAGCTTAAAGCCCGTCTTCAGTCGGTGTACGAGGTCATTTATCTCATGTTCAACGAGGGCTATTCCGCGACTTCCGGGGAGAACTGGATTCGCCCGGTGCTCTGCAAGGAGGCGCTGCGTCTCGGACGTATCCTCGCGGAAATCGTCCCGGGAGAGTCGGAGATTCACGGTCTGGTCGCGCTTATGGAAATTCAGTCTTCGCGGTTTAAGACGCGGGTAAGCCCTACAGGAGAGCCGATCCTGCTCATGGATCAAAACCGGGCGCTGTGGGATCATCTTCTGATTCGCCGCGGTCTCGCCGCCTTACAGCGCGCCGAACGGATCGGGGGAATGCTCGGCCCGTACGCGCTGCAAGCCTCGATTGCGGCGTGTCATGCGCGGGCCCGTACGCCGGAGGAGACCGATTGGGTGCGTATCTCGGCGCTGTACGAAGCGCTGTCGCAGGTTGCGCCCTCCCCCGTCGTCGAGCTGAATCGCGCCGTTTCGCTCGCGATGGCGTTTGGCCCGGAGGTGGGGCTGGAGATTGTCGATGCGCTGGCATCGGAGCCGTCGTTGAAAGGCTACCACCTTCTGCCGAGCGTCCGCGGCGATTTCTTGTTCAAGCTGGGCCGGTTCAAGGAAGCGTGCGAGGAGTTCAAGCATGCCGCATCGCTGACCCATAACGCACGCGAGCAGGCACTGCTTCTGGGGCGCGCCTCCGATTGCATTGCGGCCACGGAGGAAGAAGGCCGTCTATAGAGATGAAAATGCCTTTTTAAAAAATATTTTGCGATCGTGTCGATTTCGTCGAATCCCGATCGTCGTATGAATAAAGGCCGGTTTTCAACGTTCCATTTTGAATCCCGGCACAACCAATCACTGGAAGGATGTTGCATGTGAAAGCTAACCTAACCCCATTCATTTCTTCAGAGGATGCCAGAGCGCAAGCCGAACTTTATTTGCAGGCCCTTGGCGGGGAGATTCAATCCACGATCACCTTCGGCGAAATCCCCGGTACACCGGAGGAACATAAGGATAAAGTGATGTACATGGCGATGACGGTGGCCGGAGGGAATGTCTTGTTTATGTCCGATTCCTTCGGACCGGTAAGCACGAATGGCGGAATCGCGATGGCGCTATCGTTCGGCGATGAGGGCGAAGCGCGGGAAGCCTACGCCAATTTAGGAAAGGGCGGCACGGACAAATATCCGTTCACTTTGCAGCCTTGGGGCGCATATTACGGCGAGGTCGTTGACAAGTTCGGAATCACTTGGCAGATTGTGAAGCAGGGACAATAAAGGAGGGAAATAGGATGAGTCAGGAAGTTATCGAATTTATCAACGCGATCAAAGAACCGTGGCAGGCGGAAATGTCTACACGTCTCCGCGAGATGATCCTTCAAACGATACCGGACGTTCAAGAGCGTATCCAATACAAGAAGCCTCACTTCTTGAAAAATGGTAAGTACGCTGCCGTGATCTCGACGTCGAAGGATGCGGTCAGCTTTACGATTTTTAATCCCGGCGGGCTTGAATTTCCCGAAGGCCAGTTCGACGGCCCTCCCGAGAGAAAAACGATCAAGCTCCGCAGCGGTCAAGCGGCGGATTACGATCAAGTAGCGTCGCTGTTAGGTCAAGCTTCCGCTTCTCTGTAGCCGAATCCGTTGCAGGCGTCGAGCCAATAGACTGTCCAGATGGACAGGCCGAGCTTGTTGAGAAAGTGGTCAAATGAGGTAATAGAGGTGTACGAGGGGGTGGGGTATCTACTTCCGGTCGCTCTTGTCTGCAGGAAATTTTTATTAGAAGCCGCTTAGTAGCGGGTATTTCCCGCAGACAAAGGCGAACGCTATCGCTCCTCCAGTAGATACCCCACCTCCGTATGTATCTCTATTTTTGTAAAAGCCCACCTTTTCAACAATCCGAGGCTGTCCAGATAGACAGCCCCTTGCTTTGCTTGCAAAAACTAACCTAGTGAGCCCCTTTATATTCCTTGAATATCGGATTATGACCGCAAACCATAAGCCCCTGCCCCCAGTTCACGTGAACTTCTTCCGTCGGCAAATCCTCGGGATCGCGGTATTGGACCAGCACGTTTCTTCTCGGCCGTGCGCTTCGATTGACGTCGGAGCCGTGAATCGTCAAGTAATTGAAGAACAGAACATCGCCCGCGCTCGCCGGGCAAGGCGTACCCGACGAGATCGGATACTCTTTATGGTTCAGATAGTGGGCCCCTACGTGCGGCATCGGGCCGTTTTTATGCGTTCCAGGAATGACGCACAGACAACCGTTCTCCATATCGGAATCGTCCAGGTGGATACTTGCCGCGATCATCGAATGATTCGCATGCGGGAAATACGGGTAATCCTGGTGCATCGGGAACGCTGCGCCTTTTTCCGGGGGCTTGACCAGCATTTTCGAATGGTGGACTTGCACATTTGGGCCAATCAATCGGGATAGCACGGCCGCTATGTTAGGATGGCACAGCGCCCGGGTAAATACCGCGTCATGGTAATGCACATCGTGGAAGCCCTTTAATACTAGTTTTTTCAACTGCTCCGGAGGCAAATAATCGCCTTGCCACGTGTCGCTTCGATCGAACTTCGATTTGGCCGCGCGGTCGATAATCGCATCCGTTGCGATTCGCATCGCTTCTACTTCCTCGCTGTTGAATACGCCTTTCACCAACAAATATCCGTTTTCATGATAAAAATCAACTTGCTCCTGGGTAATCATTCTGTCAGCCTCCCCCAAATTGATGGATCGCTATCCATGATGTTATTGTAGAGAGAAACCGGCTGATTGTATTTGATCAAATCAGTCAAGTCATTGCACTTTTCGGACATCCATGCCAAGGGGGAGCCGGATCATGTTCGATCATCCACATAAAATTCAAGCCTATTTAAACGAAATCGTCCCGCGTCTCCAGAGCCCATCCGCCTCCTTCACCATCCATTATTGGGGAATCGATCCCGCTCATTTTGACAATCCCGTGCACCAGCATTCCTTTTTTGAAATCTGCTACGTCCGGGAAGGAGAGGGAATGTACATGGACGGTGACGATCTCTTTCCGCTGCGCAAGGAGACGTTATTTTTATCGCGGCCTGGCATCCGCCACCAAATTCGCAGTAAGAAAGGGATGTTTCTCCTGTACGTCGCTTTCGAAGTCGACGAAGAGAACACGGACCCTGCCATTGTCCGGCACTTTAGGCAGCTTGCGGTTGCCGATCGTATTTTGATCTACGATGCATATGCGAATCCCACGACGCTAATCTGGACCGCGCTTCTGAAGCATTTGCAAGAACTGGTCCCCATCACAGAGCACTACGTAAAGAGCGCTGCTCTGTCGCTATTATTCTCTTTCTGCTCTGCCTTTCAAGCTGAAGCTCCGTCTGCGGGCCTCGGCACTTCCGGTTATAAGCCAGCCGCCTACGCGTTGAATCGGGCGATCCGGTTCGTGAAAGACAATCTTTCGCATTCGATGACGTTGTCGGAAGTGGCCGCTTATCTTCATCTCTCCAGCCGCCATTTGTCCCGGTTGTTTCAACAAGAGCTCGGGATGAGCTATATAAACTTCGTTCAACAAGAAAAAATTCGCCGCGCCGTGTATTTATTGATGCACACCGATTTATCCTTGATTGAAATTGCCGAGAAATCCGGATTTTCGAGCATTCATTACTTCACAAGGTCTTTTTCCCGGAAAATGGGAATGCCCCCCGGCCAATACCGGGAGGCCATGCATGAAAAGAAGATTTCGGAATGATGGCACAGGGCCTTTCCATAATCGTTATACCAATGTCGTGCCGCCGTCCACAACAACGATCTGTCCGGTGGAATGTCTCTCGCGCATGAGATACAGGAACGCCTCTGCTGCATCTTCCGGTTCGCCTATCCGGCCAAGCGGCAGGGATTTTCCGGCGGCTTCAAACATTGCGTTGCGGTCTGCTTCGGGAATACCGCTCCACATCTCGGTGCGCATGAGCCCAAAGCAAACGGCGTTGACCCGAAGCGGGCTGAGCTCGACGGCGAGTGCTTTGGTCAGCGCCTCGACAGCGCCGCAGACGCTGCCTGCGACCGTGCAGCCCTTCTGCGGCCGGACGCCGGCCGTACCGGAAGCGAGCGTGATCGAGCCGCCTGGCCGGATGTTCACGCTGCCGTATTTTGCGGCCATGAGCGCGCCCCAGTACCGCAGGTTGAACATTTGACGCGCCGCGTCCATATCCACTTCGCCGAGATTGGCGAGCTGCAGCGGATCGCCGGCCGTGAACACCAGGTGATCGAATTCGCCGATTTGGCTGAAAAAGTCGCGTACCTGCGCCTCGTTCGTCAGGTCGACCGCGTGTCCTTCGGCGCCTTGGGGCAGACGCGAGACCGCCGCGTCCACTTTCTCTTTGCGGCTGGATACGACGACGACGGACGCCCCTTCGTGCGCTGCGGCTTCGGCTGTCGCAAATCCCATTCCGGACGTTCCTCCGAGGATGATGACCCGTTTTCCTCTCAATGTGCTTCGGCGTTCGTTTTGTTCCGGTTTTATCATAGGTTTTGATCTCCTTTGTTTTGGATTAGGTAATGGTATTGCCCGGGACTTGCTGAATAGCTGTTTGTTTTGTACGTCTCCTCCTTCACTGCGGGCGATGAGTCGATTATAATTAGTTTTATCACTGGCAAATAGGTCTGCATTTGTAGTACTATTCGAAATACTAATCGTACGGATACTGCTATAAATTCTATCAGGATATGGAGTGGTATCATCGTGATGAATAACGAAAGAAGACGTAAAGAGCTGGCGGATTTCCTTCGGACTCGCCGCTTGCGTTTATCTCCGCAGGAGTTGGGGCTGCAGGTGGACACCTCGCGCCGCCGCACGCCGGGGCTGAGAAGGGAAGAGGTGGCGAGCTTATCCGGCATTTCCTTGCCATGGTATACCGCACTGGAGCAGGGGCGGGATATTCAAGTGTCGGAGCAAGTGCTGGATAGCTTGGTGCGGACGCTGAGGCTGAGCAAGGACGAGCGCAACCATCTTCGCGTCCTGGCTAACCATTCCGCCGTGTCTAAAGGTACGGAGAATGAAACCTTGTCGCCTTCCCTTCAACAAATACTTGATAGGCTGGGAACTTACCCGGCGTATATTATCGACAAGCACTGGAATGTTCTCGCTTGGAATAAAATTACCAGTTCTCTTTGCGGAGACTTTAACCGGATGGCAGAGATCGAGCGCAATATTCTTTGGCGGGTCTTCACGATGGAGCATGAAAAAAAGCGCATTGTCAACTGGGAAAACGTCGCTACCTCGATGCTGGCCCATTTCAGAAGCCGCTATGCCATGTATATGAACGATTCGTGGTACCAGGAATTGGTCTGCAGATTATGGGACCGGAGCGAGGAGTTCAGGCTGATGTGGGGACGCCATGAGGTTTCCGGAAATCTGGAAGGGGACAAAGTGATCCGACACCCCAAAGCAGGCGTGCTGACATTTCGTTACAATACATTTCCCCTCTCGGAAAACAGCGACTTTCTGATGCGGGTGTACACGCCGGTCGAAGCCGTTGGTACGGATCGGCAGCTGCAAGAGCTGCTGTACGAGTCTTGTTGAGGCAAAGTATAATAAAACCAAATCGTGGAAATGGTGGGATACGTGCAATGATGATGATGGCTGTGTTTCTGACGGAAGTTAACGGTTAACTCTTAACCGAATATCCATGAGCGTGACCGGGGCACTCTGCCGGATGGGGCAGGGCTGCTTTGCCGTGCGTCCGCTTGTGCACTCCTGTTATGAACCCGATCATCACCATCTATGCATGAATTGATGAGGCAAGGCCGCTTTGGCGTGTCTTGTTTCCGCATTCTTACGCATAGGAAGCCGTGGATGGACAATGTTCATCTGCGGCTTTTTTTGGTTTACGTGCTATAGAACCCAATAACTCAAGTGAGAAAGGCGGAATGACGATGCGTTCATTCAAACCGGAAATGAATACCGAAGCGGCTCTCGGCTATTTGCGGCAAATCGAAGGGGAGGGCGTTTACGATGTGACTCCGATTGACATGGGGGAGCTGAGCAAGGTGTACAGCTACACGAAGAATGGCAGGGACTTGGTCATTCATTTTAAGAACGACCTGGAGACGCTGAAGAAGGTCAAGTTTATTTCGGACCAATATGCCTCTTGCGGGGTACCGATGCCCCGGATCTTCGAAGTCGGAACCTGCGGCAGCGCCCATTATTCGATTGCGGAAAAAGTGGCAGGGACCCCGATCATCTCCCAGGCCGGACCGGATATCCGCGGCGTTTTGCCCGATCTGGTCCACCAGTTTACTCGGATGAACCAAATCCGGGTAGAACCCTGTTCAGGCTACGGATGGATACGGCCTTCGGGAGAGGGTTCGGCTAAGACGTGGACGGAATTTCTGGCTTCGACTTTCGATGAGCAGCAGGAAGGCTTTTACCAGGGATGGATGTCCCTTTTTGAAAGCGGCTTTCTGGAGAAAGACGTATTCGAACGGATCCATGCCGAGATGATGGAACGAATCGGTTATGCGCCTGAGGAGCGTTACCTGGTGCATGGCGATTTCCACTTCGGGAATATGTTATCGCAGAATCATGCCGTAACCGGGATTGTCGATTGGGAGATGGCGATGTACGGGGATTTTATGTTCGATTTGGCCGTCCTGCATTTGTGGGCACCGAAAGCGCAATTTCCACACAGAGTCCGCGAGGCATGGGCGGAAGAAGGGCGATCAATCCCTCATTTCGAAGAAAGACTGCTCGGGTACCAGCTCTTCAAAGGCTTGGACGGCTTGCGGTTTTACGCGAAGAAGGGAGACAAACCCGCCTACGATTTCACGAAAAATCATCTCTTCGCTTTGTTGGAACAAGCCGAATAATGATGGCCGGGGCGGACTATTGAGACCTTGTATTGGGGAACGGGCTTGCTGTGCCGAACGCGGTGCGGCGGGCTTCCGGTTTATCGACTACAATTTGACAATTATCTTTTACGCTTGTAATATTAATGGACGGCCACTTTCATTTACAAGTGTAATTTTACAAGTGCAAAAGGAGGTGAAACGTATGCCGCGTATTCCGAAAATTTCCGAATCGGAGTGGGAAATCATGAAGGTGATCTGGAGGAGCAACCCGATAACCGCGGAGCAAATCGTGCTTCAATTGCCTGTCGACATCGAGTGGAGCGACCAGACGGTCCGAACCTTTATTAACCGGCTGTTGAAGAAGAACGCGATCGGGTTCGAGAAATCCGGAAGAAGCTATCACTACTACCCGTTGGTGTCCGAACAGGAATGCGTCCGGGCGGAGAGTCAGTCGTTCTTGAAAAGAGTATTCGGCGGGGCTGCGGACCTTATGGTTACCAATTTTTTGGAAGACGGACATTTGTCGGACAAAGAGATCGAGCAGCTTCAGAGGATTCTTACGGAAAAGCAGGAGAAGACGGATCGCCGCCCCAAGACATGACGGAGCCGCCGAAAATCATTTCATTGAGGTAAATCATGGAGATGCTATGCGAGATTTTTATAGGACTATGGTATTCCACCTTGGCGGCGAGCGCGGTTGCGCTGTTGGTCATGGCGATTCTGGCGCTGTTTCGCCACCGTATCAGCCCCCGTATCCGGCACGCGCTGTGGCTCATCGTGCTGGTGCGCTTGCTGCTGCCTGTTTTTCCGGATAGTCCTGTCAGCTTGTTTCATATGCTGCACTTCGGCACAGACATAAAAAAAGCTGTTTCCCTGATCATCCCATTAACGGAGAAAGAGAATAACCCGTCTGCGGAACGATCCCGGAACAGCCAAGAGAAAGAATATGTTCATAACGATTATAGCATGATTCGTCCAGAAGAGGACACCGTTCCGGATGCCCAATTGCCAGCTGGGGTGGAAAATTCGGCGCATTTTTCCCATCCCTGGGGACTAAAAATCATTGCAGCCGTATGGCTTGCCGGAATGGTTGCGCTCTTAACCTACTTGTTCGTCTACATGCTGAAGATGCGCAGAAGGTTCAAGACACTTACGCTCGTCACCGATCCCCGGATCTTGTCCGTCGTCGACGATTGCCGCAGGAAATTCGGCATCAAGCGGCCGATACCGGTATACACGGGGAGCTATGCAAGAAGTCCTTATATTTCCGGGCTGTTTCGCCCGTGGATTTATTTTCCCGAAGGCATCGACAAGGAGTTAAGCGTACAGCAGCTTATTCATGTGTTCTCGCATGAGCTGGCTCACCATAAACGGAAGGATGTGGCCTGGAACCTGCTGGGAAGCTTCGTTCTGGCGGTCCATTGGATCAATCCGGTGGTGTGGATGAGCATCAAGAGAATGAAGACTGACAGAGAGCTTGCATGCGATGCCTGTGTATTGGAGGTTCTGGGCGAAACCGAGGCCGTACCGTACGGCATGACGATTATAGGTTTTCTAAAGCACTTTTCTTCCCGGCGTAATCAGCCGAATTTGCTGTATTTTGACGGATCGACGAATACGAATCAACTCGTGAGGAGGATTGAAATGATCAAATCGTTCAAAGCAGGCTCCTATAAATTGTCTGCGGTTGCCGTCCTGGGCGTCGTTCTTCTGAGCGCAGCGACGCTGACGAATGCGGCTGCTCCGGCAGCAGGAGGCAGTACGGAGCAAGCTCCCGCAATCGCAACAGCCAAGACCGAGGACCGAATTCTGTTTGATTCTTCTTCCCGAAGCTATGATAATTTGGAAAAGGCGGCTAAGGTGGCCGGCTTCAAGTTCAAGGCTCCGGCGGCTTTGCCGGAGGGCTACAAGTTCCACGAGATCGAGCTCCGTTCCAAAACCAAGGATGAAGCTAAGTTAACCAAGGCGGAAGTAAATTATGTTCTTCGCGTAGGGGAAAGGCACTACGGCAGCTTTAAGCTGCAAATCGATTCCAGCGGCACTAGTTTGGACGAAGCTTATACGGAGTTCGAGCAGCACGAAAAAAAGACGGCGGTACGCGAAACCGAAATCAGGAAAGAGCCTATAACCCTTTATGGAATGCAAGCCTACAAAGTCATCGTCACTACGAAAGTCAATGCGAAAAAGCACGAGGGCTGGAGCTATTTCTGGTTGGACGGCGGGGTTCTGTATCAGTTTGACGGAGGCGCTTTTTCGGATCAAGAGAAATTGGACATCATCGCTTCCATGAAATATCCCGATCAAGAGATGTATAAAACCCAAGTGAACTTGGACCTGCTCAACGTAGGAATTTACGATACCGGCGATCTGAGGCGGACGGCGGAGCTCATCGGATTTACGCCTAAGTTTTCGCGGCAAGTGGCCGGGCAGTTTAAAATGTCGGGCGCTTCCATGGTACAAAAGCTTTATTTCGGGTATCCGGACAACGACGAAGACAAGAAGAGCAAGCTCCTGGACATCAGATACAATCGGACGGATGAGCAGGGCAACATACAAGGCTTTCCTTTCATGCAAATTAAAAACGGCACGATGTACGAGGATATGAAGAAGAACGGGAACGCCGCTTTTTACCGTATCGATAGAAAGAAGCATACGGCACCGGTCAGTGCGATGGTTTTGGGAGGACGAGAGGTGCTCAAAACGGCGAAATACAAGATCGACGGGGAATTAAGCAGCCCGGATGAGATTGATTTCGTCAGTTATTACTGGAAAGAGGGCGATGTCTGCTTCCAAGTCGTCTTCAAGGGAGAAGGAGTGCCGCAGGAGGACATCGTTGCTGATTTGATGAACGAAAAAGCGGCGGATTTGAACAATTTGAAATAGCTAGTAACTGTGGCGCCTGAATTCAGGCGCTTTTTTTTAATGCCTAAATGAATATTTCGGTGTTTCCGGGAAACACTTGTGCATAAAATAGTTTAACTTTGGTTTAAGTTCAGTTGAAGTTGGAGTTTGCGTTTGGTAGGATGGAGGTAAGAGGTGATGCTCATGTCTACAAAACAAGAACGCCAACTGGTTGTCGAAAAGAGCGAGCAAATACTTGAACGTACAATTAAGCAAATGGATCCGGAGTTTTATCATGCATTTAGCAGCATGCTGCATGACTATATTGTGGTGACTAACCCCCGCAAGAATATGGAATACCGTAAGGACCTTGGGGACTTGATCCGTTTGATGGCGGAAGTTGTAAACCATGCCCAGCCTGTTAGAGCATATACGACAGGTGAGTTGGCTAGAGTTTTCGGTGTTTCGGTGCAAGCCATAAATAAATGGATCGATGAAGGACGTTTTCTGGGGTACAAGCGTGAGGGGAGCAAGCGGCATAACAGGATTCCTGAAACGATCTCTTTTGTCATGAGAACAGGGGAAATGGTTACGGTACAAGAGGTTGTCGGCATGTACCACCGACAGAATCATGAACAAGAAGTAGTGGAACTGACACCAGACCAGCATAGGGATGCCGTACTGGATGAAATTTCTCGGTTGATGAAAAAATACGGCGGGACATACGAGATGACACTTGGCACGAAAACAAAACGGACCACCCAAGAGGATCGGGATGCGTCGATTTGGCTTTTGCTACTTGACGAGTTGAGGGAAATGAATGAAGCGAAAAAGTGACGATCTTCACGGTACGAATTTTGTGTTTTTGAAGCGTGCCTTCCCTGACCTGATCGATTCGATCGAGGACGGTTTTTTCGGTGATGAGCCCAGTAAGGGACCCTTTGTGCGTAAAACGATAAAGTTCTTGGATGGAACTTACATGACGGTGTTTGAGTTAATCGAAACTAGGACGGGGAAGAAGAAAAAGTATCAGTATGATTGGGAGTACCAGCGAGGGAAGTTGTGGAAATGGCAGAATGAGCCTCACGATCAGTAGCAGCATCAAACCGTAACCGAACCTGATCATATGCACCATAAACCTGTTGGAATACATGAAGAGCGGCGTTACCCGAATTTCGGCCATCATGAGCAATATACGATTATGGAAACCATATTTATGTTTACGGAGATTGAGAAGCAAAAACAAGCGAACCAGTCCCAGTGATTCCGGGGCCCGTAGTTTTCCGAGAAAGAAATTATGCAGGCAGGCGCCTTGCGTAATTTCTTTTTTTTATAGGCGTCGTTTCAGTATGCTTGTCTCAATCGAACGTTTTATTTCCATTATGACATCATATTTATCCCAAATATTTCATAACATGGGGGTAGAATGCCGTTTTGCCGTAAGTCCCTTTGTATGTTCAAAGGAGAGATTTTATGAGGTTCGAGTTGACGGAAGAGCAGGAAATGATCTGTGACGTGGTGCGCGATTTTGTTGCCAGGGAAGTGGAAACGAAGGCTGAGCAGTTGGACGAAGCGGAAGCGTTTGACCGCGAACTGTTCGATCGGATGGCGGCGCTGGGCTTTACCGGTTTGCCTTGGCCCGAATCGGACGGCGGGGCCGGGGGAGGCTTCGCAAGCTACGTCCTGCTGCTGGAGCAGCTGTCCGGAGGCTGCGCTTCCCTAGGGGCGTCGCTGTGGACGCATGTTCAGCTTGTGACGCGGCCGGTGTACAGGTTCGGGCAAAATGGCACAGCGAAGCATTTGCGGGCGCTGATCGAGGGCCGGAAGCTAGGGGGCGGGGCGCTTCCCCTGCGGCCCGGTGGGATTTCGCCGCTAGACTTTACACTGACGGCAAAGCCGGAAGGGGACGGGTACGTTCTCGACGGGACGCAGGAGTTCGTTTTCAATGGCAAAGAAGCCGACTTATTCTTGGTTTATGCGAATGTGGAAGGCAAAGGCGAGGAGGAATCCGAACGAACCGCCGCATTTCTCGTTGAGCGGGGGATGACCGGTTTACAGGTACAGCCCGTCACCCAAGCTCTTGGCCTTCGATCCTCCGGCATGGCTCACTTGGCCTTCGATCGCTGCCGCATTTCGGGGAGCCAACTGATCGGCAGTGTCGGACAAGGGGCGGCCATCGCCGAGGAGACGTGGGCCAGCGCCCGGTATGGCTTGGCTACGCTGGCTGCCGGGATTGCGCAAGGCGCTTTGAAGGCTTCGCTGGCTTACGCCAAGGAGCGGATGCAGTTCGGCAAGCCGATTGCACGGCATCAGGCGGTGGCGTTCATGCTGGCCGAGATGTGTGCGGCTGCCGAAGCTTCGAGTCTCCTTGCCCGCCAGGCCGCGTGGAATGAGGACAAGGGGCTGGCCTATGCCGAGCCGTCCGCCCGGGCGCTTGCTTTTGCGGCTGATGCCGCCATGAGCTCAACGACGAATGCGGTGCAGATCCTCGGGGGCTACGGCTATATGAAGGAGTACCGCGTGGAGCGGTACATGCGCGATGCCAAAGCGGTGCACATGATCAAAGGCATGGATGTATGGGCCGGAAGCGGATGATCTTTTGAAGCTGGAAGGCAGGAAGAGTGAAGCTAACGAGCAGCCATTTCTTATGATCACGCGGCTTTCTTGCGGAAAGCCCGGAAGGAGAAGCGATGAGAGAATCTGTGATTGTCGGGGGAGCCCGCACGGCATTCGGGAAATTCGGCGGCGTATTGAAAAGCAAGCAGGCCGTCGAGCTCGGCGGCATCGCCATCGAAGGGGCTTTGGACAAAGCGAAGGTGGCTCCCTCCGAAGTCGATGAGGTCATTATGGGCATGGTGCTGCAGGGCGGTGCGGGACAAATCCCGTCGCGTCAGGCGGCGCGGCTGGCCGGATTGGACTGGCGCGTGCAGACGGAGACGATCAACAAGGTATGCGCCTCCGGCATGCGCAGCATTACGCTGGCGGATCAAATCATCCGGGCCGGCGATGCCGAAACGGTCGTAGCCGGCGGGATGGAAAGCATGAGCAACGCGCCGTACGCGGCGGCGGATGCGCGCTGGGGCTGCCGCCTCGGAGACAAGAAAGTGACGGACCTGATGTTGCGAGACGGGCTGCACTGTGCTTTTCAGCATGTCCATATGGGAGAGTACGCCGAAAGAATCGTTACCGAGAAAGGCATCAGCCGCCAGCTTCAGGACGAATGGGCGCTGCGGAGCCATAAACGTGCCATGGAGGCCATCCGGCAAGGGCTGTTCAAGGACGAGATCGTGCCCGTCGCTTGCGGGGCGGGCTCTTACGCGGATGTCGATACGGATGAAGCCCCGCGTGCCGATACGAGTGCGGAGAAGCTCGCCAAGCTGCCGTCTGCCTTTGTGCAGGGAGGCACCGTAACCGCAGGCAATGCTTCGGGCATTAGCGACGGCGCCGCCGCGCTGGTGGTCATGTCCGAGGAAAAAGCGGTCCGCGAGCGCTACTCGCCGCTTGCGTCCATTATCGGGCACACGACCGTTGCCGCTGAAGCGCCTTATTATACGATAACGCCCGGGCTCGTCATTCAAAAGCTGCTGCAAAAAAACGGCAAATCGTTGCGGGAGATTGACTTGTTCGAGGTCAACGAAGCGTTCGCTGCGGTCGTTCTTGCCAGCGGCAGCCTCGTCGGTTGGGGCGAGGAGAAGGTCAACGTCAACGGCGGGGCGATCGCGCTCGGGCATCCGATCGGGGCCAGCGGGGCGAGGATCGTTCTGACCTTGATCCATGCGCTGAGACGCCGCGGGGGCGGGCTCGGTATCGCAGCCATTTGCAGCGGAGGCGGACAAGGGGATGCGATTTTGCTTCGGGTGGACGAATAAGGAGGAGTTGACGCCTGATGGAGCTGTGCTTCACGGACGAACAGGAGCGCTTCCGGAGCAAGGTGCGCGAATACGCTGTTAGCCGGATCGCTCCGTCCGTTCCGGCCATGGAGGAGTCCGATGCTTT
Source organism: Paenibacillus tyrphae (assembly GCF_000722545.1). Lineage (GTDB taxonomy): Bacteria > Bacillota > Bacilli > Paenibacillales > NBRC-103111 > Paenibacillus_G > Paenibacillus_G tyrfis. The sequence continues at coordinate 263,753 of NZ_JNVM01000017.1, read as the reverse complement.
TCCGCGTGCGCTCGTCAGCGAAATGGGCGGCTTCGGTCTTCTGGGGCTGCCCGTTCCCAAGGAGTGGGGCGGAAGCGGTGCGGTTTTGATTTCGTATATGATCGCCATCGAGGAAATATCTAAAGCGAGCGCCACCGTTGGCGTTATTCTGTCCGTCCACACTTCGGTTGCAACCTTGCCTATTTTGTATTACGGGACGGAGGAGCAAAAGAAGAAATACCTTCCAAGAATGGCCTCGGGGGAATGGCTCGGGGCGTTCGCGCTGACGGAGCCGCATGCCGGCTCCGATGCGGCCAAGATCAGGTCGTCCGCCGTTTGGGACGGCACAGACTACATCCTGAACGGGTCGAAAGTGTTCATTACGAACGCGGGCGAAGCGGACGTTTATATCGTTTTTGCCGTGACCGGTCCGGGACAAGAGTCTTCCGGGGTCAGCGCCTTCATTGTTGAGAAAGCGGCGCCCGGCTTTCGGGTAGAGAAGAAGGAAAAGAAGATGGGACTGCGCGGCTCCAATACGTGCGAGCTGACCTTTGACCAGGTCCGTCTTCCTGCCGCACAGCGGCTGGGGCAGGAAGGACAGGGGTTCGTCATGGCCAAGTCGATTCTGGACGGGGGTCGGATCGGCATCGGCGCACAGGCGCTCGGCATTGCCAGAGCCGCCTTGGAGCATACCGAGCTTTTGGTGAAAGCACGGTATGCGAAAGAGCGGGGGCGTGCGGTAGAGCCCGTTCTGACGGAGCTGGCGGCTCGGGTTGAAGCTGCAAGCCTGCTCGTATACCGGGCTGCCTGGCTGCGGCAGAACGGCAAGCCTTGTACGAAGGAAGCTTCCATGGCCAAAATGTTCGCCAGCGATACCGCGATGTCGGTCACGACGGACGCGCTGCAGCTGCTCGGCGGCAGCGGGTGGACGAACGAACATCCGTTGGAACGACTGTTCCGCGAGGCGAAAGTGACGCAAATTTACGAGGGGACCAACCAGATTCACCGGATCGTCATTTCCAACGAGCTGTTGAAGTCGTAAGCAGCAGTAGTTGTTTGATGAAAATAAGTCCTAAACTGCCTCGGCCGAAAGCAGCGATTTAACACCGGATTCGATGTCGGACGGTTCCGTCGTCGTTTCGTATCTGGCGTACACATGCCGTTAGGGCATTTCATTCTATTTTCTTGATCGTTCTGGAGCGGAAGGGGCGCTTGTGTTATTTAAGGCTCCGATTGAAGCGAACGGTTTGCTTCGTTTGCCGTTAGCATGCTTCGATTTTTCGCTATGAGGAGAGATTTGTTTGGAAACTGCACGAGTGCATCGAACAAAGCACAAGGCTAGGTTCGTTACCGCTTCCGCCTTGTTTGACGGTCATGACGTCTCGATCAACGTGATGCGCCGGATATTGCAGGCCAGCGGCGCGGAGGTTATTCATCTGGGCCACAACCGGTCCGTGAACGAGGTGGTGCAGGCGGCGATCCAGGAGGACGTGCAGGGCATTGCCATTTCCTCCTACCAAGGTGGGCACGTCGAATATTTCCAGTATGTGATCGATCTGTTGAAGGAGAGAGGCGCAAGCCATATCCGGGTGTACGGAGGCGGAGGCGGCGTCATCATTCCTTCGGAAATGAAGCGGCTGCACGACTATGGTGTAGCCCGTATTTTTTCGCCGGAGGACGGAAGAAAGCTGGGGCTGCAAGGCATGATCAATGTCATGCTGGAGGAATGTGATTTCTCCACGGTTGCGGACTACGTGCCTGATCTTGAGGAACTGAAGCAGGGGAATCACCGCGCGATCGCGCAAAGCATTACGGCCGCTGAGAGCTTGAGCAGCGGGTCCGTTCCTACCGGCTCCCAGTTGCATGCCGCGTTCGAGCAAATGAAGGAATGGCCGTCCGACGCTCCCGTCGTCGGCATCACCGGTACGGGCGGCGCGGGAAAAAGTTCGCTTACGGACGAATTGGTCCGCCGTTTCCTACGGCATTATCCCGACAAGAGCGTTGCTATCCTGTCCATTGACCCGACCAAGCAGCGGACGGGGGGTGCTTTGCTGGGAGACCGTATCCGCATGAATGCGGTGCATTCGGACCGTGTCTATATGCGGAGCTTGGCGACACGCAATTCGGGCAAGGAGCTGTCGCAGGCGATCCGCGAAGCGTTGGCGGTGGTTAAGGCGGCGGGCTTCGATTGGATTCTGGTGGAAACGAGCGGGATCGGGCAAGGGGATCACCAGATTACGGAAATCTCCGATGTGACGCTGTATGTCATGACCAGCGAATTCGGCGCACCTTCGCAGCTGGAGAAAATCGAGATGCTCGATTATGCCGATCTGATCGCGATCAACAAGTTTGAGCGAAGAGGATCGGAGGATGCGCTGCGCGAGGTGAAAAAGCAGGTGCAGCGAAGCCGCGGATGGTTCGAGCAGCCTTACGAAGTGATGCCGGTGTACGGGACGATTGCGAGCCAGTTTAACGATGCCGGGGTCAACAGGCTGTTTGCCGCGCTTATCTCCGAGATGAACCGCAAATGCGGCAACGGCTGGCCGGTTCCGGATTTTTCAACGGAGAAAAGCTTCAAGAAGCAGGTCATCATTCCCGGCGAACGGATCCGGTACTTGGGAGAGATCGTGCAGACCATCCGCAGCTACAAAGCTTTCGTCGACAAGGAAGCGGAATTTGCGCGCGCCTGCTACCAAATCGATGGGACGATGCAAGCGCTGAAGCGTGAGCATGTACCGGAGGAAAGCATAACTATGCTGCAGGAGCTGAAAGAGAAGTACGAGCAGCGCCTGCATCCGGGGACCCAGACTCTCTTGGCCCGCTGGCCGGAGGTGCGCAGCCGCTATGCCGGAACGCAATTGGTCACCAAGGTCCGGGACAAAGAGATCGTCACCGAGCTTGCGACCACGAGCTTGTCCGGGCTGAAGATTCCCAAGGTATGCCTGCCTGGCTTCCACGACTGGGGCGATCTGGTAAGCTGGCTGTACCGAGAGAATGTCCCGGGAACGTTCCCCTACACGGCCGGCGTCTTTCCTTTTAAACGGACGGAGGAGGACCCGAAGCGTCAATTCGCGGGCGAAGGAACCCCGGAGCGGACGAACCTCCGGTTTCATTACTTGTCGAAGAACGATCCGGCCAAACGGCTCAGCACCGCTTTCGATTCGGTCACGCTGTACGGCGAGGACCCGGACTACCGGCCCGATATCTATGGCAAAATCGGGGAAAGCGGCGTCAGCATCTGCACCTTGGACGATATGAAGAAGCTGTACGCCGGCTTCGATTTGTGTCATCCGCTGACCTCGGTTTCGATGACGATCAATGGTCCGGCGGCCATCATTCTGGCGATGTTTATGAATACGGCGATCGACGGCCGGGTGGATCAATACCGTCAGGAGCAGGGGAGAGAGCCGTCCGGCGAGGAACGGCGGCAGCTCGCCAAGGAAGCGCTGAAGCAGGTTCGCGGAACCGTGCAGGCGGACATTTTGAAGGAGGACCAGGGGCAGAATACGTGCATCTTTTCCACGGAATTTGCGCTGCGGATGATGGGCGATATTCAGCAATATTTTATCGATCACGAGGTGCGGAACTATTACTCCGTGTCGATCTCCGGCTACCACATTGCGGAGGCCGGGGCGAATCCGATCTCGCAGCTCGCCTTCACCTTGGCGAACGGGTTCACGTATGTCGAATACTATTTGTCCCGGGGCATGCACATCGACGATTTTGCGCCGAACCTGTCGTTCTTTTTCAGCAACGGGCTCGATCCCGAATATACCGTGATCGGCCGGGTGGCGCGACGGATCTGGGCCACGGTGATGCGAGAGAAATACAAGGCGAACGAGCGCAGCCAGAAGCTGAAGTACCACGTTCAAACCTCGGGCCGGTCGCTGCATGCGCAGGAAATCGATTTTAACGATATCCGCACGACCCTGCAGGCGCTGCTTGCGATCATGGACAACTGCAATTCGCTGCATACGAACTCCTACGACGAGGCGATCACGACGCCGACGGAGGAATCGGTGCGCCGGGCCATGGCGATTCAATTGATCATCACGAAAGAACTCGGACTTGCCAAAAGCGAAAATATGCTCCAAGGCTCCTTCGTGATCGAAGAGCTGACGGACCTGGTGGAGGAAGCCGTCCTGCTTGAGCTGGAGCGCATCAGCGACCGGGGAGGCGTGCTTGGGGCGATGGAATCGCAGTACCAGCGCGGAAAGATCCAGGATGAGTCGCTTCTGTACGAGACGAAAAAGCACAACGGCGAGCTCCCGATCATCGGCGTGAACACCTTCCAGAACCCGAACCCGCCGACGGACGATCTGCCGATTCCGATGGCCCGCGCTACGACCGAGGAGAAGGAGCAGCAGATCGCCAATCTGCGCGCTTTTCAAGAGAAGTATCAAGACGAGGCTCCGGACGCTTTGGCGAGGCTCCAGCAGACAGCTTTGGACGGGGGCAACATTTTTGTCGAGCTGATGGAAACCGTCAAGACCGCCAGCTTGGGGCAAATTACGCATGCGCTTTATCAAGTGGGCGGGCAGTACCGCCGAAATATGTGATCGCTGCTGGGCGGAGGCACGACTATTTTCTGCCGTAGCCGTTTTACCGGGACCACGCCTTCGTCTTGTCCGTCGGCATGACCCTGAAGGAGCTTATGCTCGGCGCGCTGCTGAAGGCAGATGAGCGGGCATTTCGGAAGCAAAAGCTATGATTCAGACAGCCTGATTTATTGAATGACATAAATAATATATAATGGAAATAAATTACTCTCCAAATAGAAGAATCGGAGGTGTAGAGCATGGCTATCCAGACGGTTATGGTCATTGGCGCAGGACAGATGGGCAGCGGCATTGCACAAGTCGCCGCAGCGTCAGGCTTGAACGTCCTGCTGCACGATATTGCCGAAGTGTCCCTTCATCAGGGCATCACCCGGCTGACGAAAAGTCTTGGCCGGAGCGTAGAGAAAGGGAAGCTTGCTGAGGAAGAGAAAACAAGCATTCTAGGGCGGATTCTCCCTTGCGCCCAGCTGGATCGAGCCGCTCAGGCCGATCTGGTCATTGAAGCGATTATTGAAAGCATGGAGCATAAAACGACGCTGTTCAAGCGATTGGACGACCTGTGCCGGCCGCATACGATCCTCGCTACGAATACGTCCTCGCTCCCGATCACGGAGATCGCCGCCGTGACCGGACGGCCTTCGCAGGTGATCGGCATGCATTTCATGAATCCGGTTCCGGTCATGCCGCTGGTCGAAATTATCCGGGGCCTGGAAACCTCCGACGAGGTATTCGGGCAAATCCGCGATTTGGCGGAGCGCATGGGGAAAACGCCCGTTGAGGTGAACGATTTTCCCGGCTTCGTATCGAACCGCGTCCTGATGCCGATGATCAACGAGGCGATTTATACCGTCTACGAAGGCGTTGCGGCTCCGGAGGCGGTGGACAAGGTGATGAAGCTGGGAATGAACCATCCGATGGGACCATTGGAGCTGGCCGATTTCATCGGGCTGGACACGTGCTTGTCCATTATGGAGATTCTTCACGACGGCTTCGGAGACGGCAAATACCGTCCATGCCCCTTGCTGCGCAAATACGTCAAAGCCGGCCGGCTAGGCCGCAAAACGGGCAGAGGCTTTTATACCTACGATTCATCCTTGTAACGCATTCCCTAAACCGCAGCTTTCTCTTATAATAGAGGCAGATAGGATACTTAACCAAGGAGAGGAAGCAGGAGATGAAGCTGCGGTTTGAAGGGAATTTAAACGTTTTATTGCCGGGAATTCGCGAATTGTCGCAAGAGCTTCGGATTACCGAGGCGGAGGATGGAATCGTCGTCCGGGTCGAGCCGTCGTCCGGCGAGCTGGAAGTCGGCTTGGAGCAGGGAAAGGCCTACATTCGCTACAGTCAAAAGCATCAATTTTTTCGCGGGCTCGGGCTTCTCGTGCAGCACGGCCTTCATGGGGAGCCGTTTCACCTTCGGGAGCAGCAGCAGTTCGATACGATCGGGCCGATGTTCGATTTGTCCCGCAATGCGGTATTGACGCTCGACAGCTTCAAATTCATGCTTCGCAAGATGGCTTTAATGGGACTAAACAGCGTCATGCTGTATTTGGAAGATACCTACGAAATTAGCGGCGAGCCTTATTTCGGTTATATGCGCGGCCGCTACACACAGGCGGAGCTGAAAGAGATTGACGACTACGCCGACCAATTCGGCATCGAGGCGTTCCCGAGCATCCAGAGCTTGGCGCATCTGGAAGAGTTCTTGAAGTGGGAGCCGGTGAAGCATTACAAGGATACGAAAGGCGCGCTGCTGGTCGGGGACGAGCGGACGGACCGCTTGGTCGAAAATATGATCGAGTCCGCCAGCGCTCCGTTCCGCAGCCGCAAAATCCACATCGGCATGGACGAGGCGGAAGAGCTCGGCCGCGGCAAATATTTGGACCATAATGGCTACACGAGCCGGTTCGAGATTATGATTGCGCATCTGGACAAAGTGCTGGACATGACGCGCCGACGCGGCTTGAAGGCGATGATGTGGAGCGATATGTTCCTGAAGCTCGCTTCGCAGAACGGCAGCGATTACTATGACAAGGATACGCAAATTCCGGAAGAGATGGCGCGCCGCATTCCGAAAGATGTGGACATGGTGTACTGGGATTATAACCATATGGAGCAGGAGGACTACGAGAACCTCATTGCCAAGCACCGTCCGCTCGGCTGCAATCTGGTATTTGCCGGCGCCGTCTGGGTGTTTAACACGTTCGGGGTCAATTACGGCCTGTCGTTGAATGCCTCGGACGCTGCTCTGCAGGTGTGCAAAAGAGAAGGCATCCGCGAGGTCTATGCGACCATGTGGGGCGACGACGGTATGGAGAGCAATCCTTTTGCGGCGCTGCTCGGCCTGCAGCTCTACGCGGAGCACGCGTATTCGGAAGCGAAGCCGGATCAGGCGAAGCTGGCGGAGCGGGTCAAGTTCTGCACCGGCATTGAGGCTGACGCCTTCCTGACGTTCAAGGATTTGGACGAGGTGCCCGGCTCCGAGCCGAACAACCGGATGCAGAGCAATCCTTCCAAGTTTTTGCTGTACCAGGACGTGCTGCTCGGGCTGTTCGACAAGCAGATCGAAGGGCTGGACTTGTCCGCGCATTATACGAAGGTGGAGCAGGATATCCGCAGCCGGCGCGTCAAGGAGGCCGAGCTGGATTACTTGTTCGAGGTGCCGGAGAAGCTGTGCAGCGTGCTGAAGCGGAAGAGCGAGATCGGCATCGAGCTCAAGCGGGCGTACGACGCCAAGGATACGGGGACGCTGCGGCGCATCGCGACGGAAGTGCTGCCGGAGATTGCGGAAGCGGTACGGGAGCTGCGGGCCGCCCATCGCGCCCAGTGGCTGCGGATGTTCAAGCCGTTCGGCTGGGAAGTCATCGATATCCGATACGGCGGGGTCGTCAACCGGCTGGATACGGCTTCGTTAAGGCTGCTTGATTATGTGGAGGGCCGAATCGGACAGATCGAAGAGCTGGAGCAGGAGCGGCTCGTGTACAGCTCGTCCAACCGGTTCAACAACCGCGGCGTTGGCTGGTGCAGCTATTATTACCGGATGGCGTCGCCGAATGTCTTTTTCCACGTGATGAATCCTTTTTAAACGGAATGAAGCAAGGGAAGCGCTCGCTGCTATAGCGGGGCTTCCCTTTTTTGGCTTACTACTTGTTAAAAATCGCGCAGCTTATCGAAAGTGCCGAACAGCTTATTCATGCCCACTTCCACGCTCACGGCAGACAGTTGCTCCTGTGCTCCGCTGAGCAGGTCCTCCAACACCGTGTAAATTTCCTCGCGCTCCACCGTTTCGATAAAGCCGCTGCTGCGGTCCATTTTGTTGAACGCTTCGGTGTAACCGGACACTAGCGTGTCCAGCGCGGACTCCGCCTCGGCTGCCGTCATGCCGCCGCCTTGGATTTGTTCCGGTAACGCCGATATAGCTGCCAGCGTCTTTTTGTACAGGTTCATTGCTTTCTTGGCTTGGGCCGCCGTGATGTGCTCCCGTCCGTCCCAGTCGCGGAACGGGTTGTTGAGATTTTCGGCCAGCCATTCGGGCTTGCGCGGCTTGGTGATCGACAGGTCCAGCCCTTTGGGGACTTCTTTTTTGTATTTGTCTTTAATCGTTTTGGCGGCGTCCGCAGGCAGGCTGGTCATCCACAGCCACGTAAGGTTCGGCAGCCGGTCCGGACCGGGAAATTGTTCGCCGGAGAAGCCGAATATATCGTAGGTGCTGAATACGCTAAGGTTCGTTAATTGTTCGAGTTGTTGAAGATTAACGACGTTGCCGGGTTTGCCCCATAGACGCAGATCCTTCAGCTTAGGGTAACTTCGGACGACCGGCCCAAGATCCAGCTCCTTCGCCTGTGTCACGTGCAGCCCTGACAAACGTTCCAGACCGCATATAGGCGGCACGTTATCCGTAAAGGCGGCCGTCAACCATTGTCCGCCGTCTTCGGCATGGATTTTCAGCTTGGGCGAGGGGGCGCCCGTTAACGATAGAAAGGACAACCCTTTATTTAAAAACAGCTCCTCCACTCCGTCCGCCTGAAGGATCAGGCGCTCCAAGCTGCTGCCTCGGAGGTCGATCGACGTATAGCCGTGGTTCTCCAGCTGAAGTTCGTAAATAAACGGATTGCCGTTCACATACGGCAGCAATGACTCGTAGGGACGGTCGGCGGCGATGCGCGTCAGGCAGGGCAACTGTTCCAGCATGGACAAATCGGAGAACTCCCGGAGCGCGACGGGATTGACTGCGCTGGCCGAGCGGGTCAACTGTATACCGCCCACGGGAATCGGCGTATTGTCCTTTGCCGCTTCCTTGAACGAGCGTCGCCGATCTTCGGGAATACTCCGCCACTTCAATTGGTTGAGCACACTGCTGCCTGTATGCCAACCGCCGCTGTAGCTGTTTGTTTTTTCGGTGACGAGCGGGGGCCGGTTTCCTGCCAAAATGTAATGTTTGGGGACCTGGGCAGTGACGTACGAATGATCAAGCTGGTTGTTCCAAAAGTAATAATCGCAGAACAGCGGCTTCATCTTGTCGAGCTCTTCTTCGGTGGGCAGCTTGTCCCCGGTCCAGTCAAGCTCCAGCACAGCGGCCAGCGGCTTAGACTTTTCCTCGATTCCGGTGACCTGACACGCGGCATAGCGCTGCAGTTGTTCGACGTATACGCAATATATATCTCCGATATTCGGCTTCAATTCAATCATCCTTTCCATTTGGTAAACTATAAGTTCAGACGAGAAATGTATCATTAGGGAGAGGTCTTACGGGTTTCTTCTTTTATATCGGCCATCATCCTGGAAAATTTATCGGCTTCTTCAAAGTGAGGGAAATGTGCGGACTCCTCGAACCAGACGAATTGCTTTTTCGGAGCAAGGAGCTTTTCGTAATACCGGTAAGCCACCTCCGAGGGCGTCATATAGTCGTATCTCCCCATAGCCAGATAGACCGGCACCTTTAGTTCCGGGACCGTTTCGAATAAATTCGTATTTTCCGTTTGAGGCCGGATGGCGCGAAGCGACAACGCATTTCCCCGGGCCAACCGAATTCCGTCCAAGAGGGTATATTCCGGCGAGAACAAGATGCCTTTGATCAGATCGGCATTCGAGTCGATTTGTCGCTCGGAGCCGCCGAAGGCGGTCACCCACTTCCGCTCCAACGTCGTATCTTTGCGGGGATTCGAATAGGGAGGGGAGCCGATCGATCGCAGGGCTTGAACCGCTCTTCGTTGCTGCGGGCCTCTGCCTCGCGAAGGGCGAATTCATAAGAAAGCCTCTCACCTTCCGGGGAATTGGCCACTTGTCCGATCCCGATGTATGCATAATAATCGTCCGGGTATTTTTGAGCCGTCCATATCCCGAGCAGGCTTCCCCACGAATGTCCGGCAAGGAAAATTTTCGACTGGTTGAATGTTTTACGCAAATAGTTGGTTAATTCGTGAGTGTCTTGAACGAACTTATTGACCTGCAAATCGTCCTCGGTCATTCCCCACCGATACGATTTCCCCGCGCCGCGTTGATCCCAGTTGACTACAGTGAAATGGTTTTCCAGCTCCTGTTGATATTGCCGCGCATATGCAATTTGCGGATAGCCCGGGCCGCCGTGCAAGAACAGTAGAACCGGGTTCCGCTTGTCGCGGCCGCGAACAAGGATGTTTTGCTCCATTCCGCCTAGCGTCACTTGTTCAAGAATGGCCACACTGCTTGGAACAACGCCGCCTTGGTGGTCACGGATCAAGGGAGTCCGTGCCGGCACTAGGGACGCGATCCCGAGCAGAGCGAGAAGGCCTAGTCCCAGTAGAAGCTTCCTACGTTTGCCAATGACTTGCAGGATGGAAATCACTTCGCGAACCCCTTATTTATCGATAGTATACATGCGGCCATTCCGGCGCACAAGAAAAAAACGCCAACCTTCGAAGACTGGCGTCAGAGTGTCGAGAAAGAGGTTTTTGATTGAAATAGAGGTACATACGGAGGTGGGGTATCTACTGGAGGAGCGATAGTGATCGCCTTTGTCTGCGGGAAATACCTGCTGCTAAGCGGCTTCAATTAAAAATTTCCAGCAGACCCGGGGTCCCCGCAAAGTACTTGGACTAAGCTCCCTGATTCAACTTCACTTTGCGGGGTGGAGCAGCGACCGGAAGTAGATACCCCACCCCCTCGTACACCTCTATTACCTTAACCCACGCTCTCTCAACAAGCTCACGCCAACCTCCATCGGCTGGCGTATCCATTGAATTTATTCGGAAATCAGTGTCCAATGACCCCTGAATGATGCAGCTGTTTGGAGTACTTGCCCAAGAAGGACGTGAGCGAAGGTTTGAATATATAACCAATGACCAAAAATGCGAAGAAAAATCCGACCAACGTCCAGACATCCCTCATCAGCGTCGGGTAGCTTACCCCGGCGAGCGCTTCCCGCAGCCCGCTGATTGCATAGGTAAACGGCAGCATCGAATGAATCGCTTGGAAGAAAGCCGGTGTCACCTGAATCGGGAACGTGCCCCCCGAGCCGGCGAGCTGGAGCACCAGCAGGACAACGCCGATCGATTTGCCGATATTGTTAAAGAGCGTGACCAGCGTGTACACGATCATGGAAAAGACAACACAGTAAAACAGTGTAAGTCCGACGAACAATCCGGCCTCCTGAATGTGGATCTTCAGCAAAAAGATATCTCCAAGCGCTACGATAAGTCCTTGCAGCACGGATAAGGTAGCAAATAAAAGGTATTTGCCCAGGTACTCCTCATGCGAGGTAAAGCTGAAATCTGCCGGCTGGAACTTGACGGTGAGCAGAGACGAAAGCAGTAGGGAACCGACCCACAAGCACAGCGTCGTATAGAAAGGCGTCATACCTGCTCCATAGTTGGCGATCGGGAACAACGGATGCGTGCTCATCGTCACCGGAAGAGCAAGGAAGTTGCTGTCTGCGATGCCCCGGTTTTGCAGCAGCTTGATCATGTCCTTGACATCAACCGTGCTGTCGATTTTTTGGAAGACCGCCGTCAGGTCGCTCAGGCGCTGCTGAAGATCCGGTACGCGCTCTTTGAAATTCCGGATATCGTCCACCGCCACTTTGCCCCCGGATGACATGCTTGCCATCAAATCCTTCGCCGCGGCCAAGTCCTCCTGTGTATTGCCAAGAATCACGTTTACATCGGTGAGAAGGAACGAGCCTTTTTGCAGATAGGATTCTGTTTTTGGAAGCAGGGTTTGATCGAGCGCAAGTGACAGCTTGCCGATATCTCCCGCAATCGAAAAGTTCATCCGGGCCAGATCCGGCAGTAATTTTTCCAGGTTATGGTTCTTTTCGATGTTCTTCCGGAGATCGGCCGTTTTGCCCTTCCACTCCTCCAGCCTTTGAGCCAGGGTTTTCAAGTCCTTGCTAAGCTGAAACGAGCCTTTAGAGGAGGATTGGGCCAACGAATTTGCATTTTTAAGAATTCTGTTGATCATGTCGCTCACCGTCTCGACATTTCTGGACAGCTTGCCGTCCAAGTCTGACTTTTTATAGGCCAGCGTCGTGCTTAAGTTCCTGGTGAACGAGCTGATTCCGGCAGACAACTGCCGCATTTTTTCCAGATTGTCGCGGAGAATGGTAAATGTCCGGATGTTCAAGGCTTCATCGATCGGAGCCAGCAGTGCATTGACGGCATTCTGGAATTTGGTGATTTTGTCCAGAAGCCGGTCATTGATCGGCTGCAGCTTATTTAAAATATTTTCTGCCGCATTAACATCCTTGATCTTGGCCTTTAAGTCTAACAGAAGTATCCGGTACTGGTTCAGTTCGACTGCAATGTCGCTCGCCATCGCGAGTGTCTCTTCAGGCACCGTTACGCCCGCTTTTTCCAACTGCTCCGAAGTATCTTTTACCCGCTGCTGCAGCTGATCGAGATCCGTGACGGCATTGTCTAGCTGGGTGAGAACCTCCGGCTTATACACCGTCAGTTGGTTGTTCACGTCCTCGGTCGTCTCGGTTAATCGGTTGAAAATTGTCTGAAGCCGATACAGGTTCTCTTTCACATCCGGCGCGATTTCTTTTAAGTCGTCGCTGGCTTTATACATATCCTTGCTTAATCCGTCGTTCAGCTCGATGAGTTTGCCGAGCGTATCCTGAACCGCAGGAACATGATCTGCCGTCTTATCCATCTGGGTAAAACCGTTCTCTGCCCGGTTCAGCATCTCATCCAGATTTTGATTCAGCTTCGGCATATTTTCATTGAGGGTGTAGAGCAAATTTTTGTATTTTTCGATTTGCGGGTACTGCTGATCCAGCTCGGCGCCGGCTTTATTCAGTGTTTCGAACACTTTCCCCGTCACCGTTTCGATAAAGGAGGTGCTGATCTCCCGTTGGATCGTCGAGGCGCCCGCATCCGTCATTTTCGCGGCGATGGCATTCTCTTTTTCATTTACGTAATACTCCAGTTCGGGTTTAACCGGTTGGTCGCTGAGCATCGTGCTCATTTTCAGCGAAAAATCGTCGGGGATCACAATGGTGGCGTACACCTCGCCATTTTCCGCCTTGGCTATGCCCTCGTCTTTCGTATTATAAAAGGTCCAGCCGAGCTTCTCGTTCTGCTGCAGCGAGTGAATGATTTCGTCCCCTATATTAAAGGTAACCCCTTTTAGCGTGCCGCCCTTGTCGTTATTGACGACCCCGACCTTGATGCCCTTCGTATTGGAGTAGGGATCCCAGGAAGCATAAATGTTAATCCAGGCGTAAAGCGATGGCAAAAGAATTAGCCCGCAGACCACCGTCAGGGTGACCCAATTCGTAACAATACGCCGGATATCGTAAGTATATATGCGCAAAACCGTCCGTAGAGAAACTTTTCGCATCGTTTTCTGTACCTTTCACTGTGCCAGGAGAACAAGCTCCCTATATTTTTACGTATAGTATAGTATTATACAACATTCCTGGTGCATTTGAAGCGATATAATTAGGAAGAATTCTCCGTGCGGTGATCATTTGTTTATTTTTTTCAAGAAAAAACGCCAACCTCGAAAGGCTGGCGTTCGTATCCGAAGGCGATTACATCGGTTTCAAGGCGTGAATCTCTTCTTCCGTTAATCCGGTTGCTTTAACGATCAGTTGAATATCGAGGCCCATCGACAGCATGTTTTTGGCGACTTCGGTTTTTGCTTGTGTTTTTCCTTCTAGTATACCTTGCGTTTTTCCTTCCGTCTTCGCTCCTTCAATCATTGAAGTTTCGTCGTGCAAATATTTTTGCCTCGCTTCGTACAGCCTGCGGGCTTCGGCGTCCTGACTCAGGAATTCGAGCGTCGTCATCGCCTTCTTCAATGTCGGTTCGTTCATGGCCAGCACCTCCCAGTTGGATTTATTCGCGCCTTTCAGGAACAACAGCCAGTTGACCAAGCCGCCTTCCATCGAAACAGCGCGATCGTCAAGCTTCGGCAGTTCGATAAAATGCACCTCAATGTCGTCGATCAGGGGAATCAGCGTATGATCCTCCCGCAGGTGAAAGACGCTGTGGTAACGGTCGTTGGGCAGGAATGAAAAGTTTAAGATATTGATCGTGACGCACTTCTTCAAGGCTCTGTAGGTCTGCCCTTCTTGAAGCTGATTGGAGTAACGTTTCCCCCAATAGTACAAGGTGCGCTTTTCGTTGTCATATTTGTTGAACAGCTGCATTTCGACATTAATCAGCTTGCCCTCGGCAGTTTTGGCCCAGATGTCAAAGATGGATTGCTTGTCGTATGGAGCGTCTTTCTCGGTATAAGGATTGAGCAGCACGATCTCGGTCAGCGGCGGCTCGCCCGCCTCCACGAACGTATGATTCAGAAAGGCCAACAGCACATCTTTATTCTCTTCGCTGCCGAAGATTCGTTTAAACACAAAGTCGTTCCGCGGGTCCAGCAGTTCCGTCATTCGGATCATCTCCAATCACTAACATTATACCACGCTGCGATTTCGTTAGACATCCAAATCGGCCTCGCTCTTTTTGGACCTTGGCAGCATACACTACTCCCATAGGAGGTGGAGCGGATATGCCGTCAAAAACAAGCATTCGGGCAGGCTTCGTCATTTTCGACGATGCCGGCAGGGTTCTTCTGGTCCGTCATGCGGACGGGAAAAGGAAATGGGGGCTGCCGGGGGGCCGGCAAAGGGAAGGAGAGGCGGCATGGGAAACCGCCATCCGCGAGTGCCAGGAAGAAATCCAGGTGGCGATGCATCCCGCCGATTTTGCGTTGTCGGGCATCTATTATTTATCCGGGCGGAATGCCTATGTGTTTGACTTTAAAATAACGGAATGGGAAGGGACGCCCGTACCGGACGGTAAAGAAATCGCCGAAGTCGGATTTTTCTTGGTCGATAAGCTCCCTGAGCCCATCTCCAAGTTTACCGTGCAACGGATAAGAGATGCCGCCCGCAATCAAGGGGACGTCGTTTTACAGAAACGGCAAGCTAAGGCTGAGCCGAATACGGCCCAAAGGACTGACTATCAGTTATCCGAATCGGATCGGCAGCGAAAAGGAGCTCCGTCATGACGTCATGATGGAGCTCTTTTTGTATTAGACCTTTCTTGGACAGCTCGTACGCGATCTGGTTGGAATGAATTTCGGTCTTGTCATTGCCGATCCGCCGACAAGCGGGACGATCTTGAGGTTCTCTTTTTTCTTCAAAAGGAAACTCCTTCACGACATGGTACAGCGTCGTTCCCCACGATACGCCGATGCGCTCGGCCTGCTTCATTGCCTTGAGCACAAAACCGGCCGCCGCTTTGCCGACCGTGTCCTTCAACTTGGCTGCCCCGAGGTCTGAAAAGAAAAGGGGTTATTTCCGATAACAAACTTGTCTTTTGGATCTAATTATGGTAAGCTTAGGCTAATCATAAAGTTGACCTATGAATTCACATATTGCAAAGGGTTATCATTTGTGTGATGGAACCTTTTTCAATATGTGAATTTTTTATTTCTTTGAAGGATAAAAAAGACATGTTAAATCAAATTTTGGAGGTTATACGATGCAAACAGGTACAGTAAAATGGTTTAATGCTGACAAGGGTTTTGGCTTTATCGAAATGGAAGGCGGCGGCGACGTATTCGTGCATTTCAGCGCGATCACAGGTGACGGCTTCAAATCGTTGGATGAAGGCCAACGTGTCACATTCAATGTGGTACAAGGCAACCGCGGACCGCAAGCCGAAAATGTTGTAAAGCTGTAATGTAAGCCCAAGCAAACTGCCCTTAACTTGTGTTGAGGGCAGTTTTTTTAGGATCAAGGGTTTTTTAATCAAGGGAGGGGTTAACTGTGTACTTTCAAAAGAAATCGTTAGAGGATATCCCTGAGGAAAACACGACGATCTGGTCTTGCAGCAAGGAAGGATGTAAGGGCTGGATGCGGGACAACTTTGCGTTCGAGGATGTGCCAGTATGCCGGCAGTGCCACTCCCCGATGGTTCGTAGTGTGAAGATGCTGCCCTTGCTGGTTAATCCGAATGGCGACCCGAAGTCGCTCAAGAAAGGCATACAAATCTCGTAGCCCGCGACCACATGATCCATGCATGCAAGCGTTCCTCAAGAGCTGAAGATCTGAACGGTCACGGTTCCCTTTCCCATCGTTTTAAGAACAAGGACGACCTTTCTTAGGTGGTCCTTGTTTCCGTTGTACTCATCGTTTTAGCGGTTGAAGCTTGTACCTAATGGTTAGTAACTAAATCTAACCGAAAGTTGAAAGCATGCAAAAAAGCTACTGACAATGGCTGTCAGCAGCAGTAGCTCACCGCCTTTTAAGGCGGGCTGGAATTATAGAATCGTCTCGCTTGGCCGGTCCAGACGGTACAAATTGCGATAGCGCGGATAGCGCTCCATTAATTCGACGTGCGTACCTCTCATTTCGACGCGGCCGTTTTCCATAAATATAATTTCGTCCATCTGTTCGGCCCCGACGAGATGGTGCGTAACCCAGATCAAGGATTTGTCCTGCAGCGTATCGAAAATCGTGGCCAACAGATCCCTTTCGGTCCGGGGATCGAGTCCGACCGTCGGCTCGTCCAGCAGCACGACCGGCGTGTCCTGCAGCAGGATGCGCGCAAGCGCGATCCGCTGGCGCTCGCCGCCTGAAAAGCGCTGTCCCGTTTCGTGCATGGGGGTCCGATAGCCTGCGGGCAGCGATTCGATCAGGGCGTCCAGCTTGACGAGCTTGGCTGCCATGCGAATGTCCTCGTCCGAGGCTTCGGGCTTCCCGAGCCGGATATTGTTCGTCACCGAAGTATCGAATAGGTGCGGGCTCTGGTTCAAGACCGAAATGACGCCGGAGATGTCGTCGGCAAGCGAATGTACCGGCATACCGTTCACCGTAACTTGGCCTTCCGCTGGGACGAGCGCCCCCTGAATGAGCTTCAGCAACGTCGATTTGCCTGCGCCGCTGCGGCCAATGATCGCGATCTTCTTCCCTTGCGGAAGATCCAGAGATACGTGGTCGATTTCCCGGCGGTTTCCGGGCTCGTACTGATAGCACGCGTTGTCGACTTGAAGATGTGCTGTCGTCCAGACCGCCGCGGCCTTCTGGTCATTCCGCACCGGGGCAGGGGCGATGCCGGCCTGCTCGCCAATCCCCGACAACCGGTTCAGCGACTCCCGGTACTGCGGCAGCTTCTCTATAGCCTCCGAAAGGGGCAGGAACACATCCGCCACAGGGAACACGACGAGCACGAAAGCGGCGATCAAGGTCGCGGCGATGTGCTGGTCGGCGGCTTGCTGGCCCGCCCAATAGATCATGGAGACGACCATGAGGCCGACCACCCCTTGGGCGATCGCGTTTCTTCGCCGGGTCCAATCGCTCGTTCGCCGCTCCAGTCGCGCCATTTCCGCTTCGTCGGCTTCGTAGCTTTCAATAAAGCTCGCCGCTCTTCCGCTGACGACCCAGTCGTTCATCCCGAGCACCGCATCGGTAAGCTTCCGGTACAGGCCGCCGCGCTGCCGCTTGATCAGCGTATGGTTCTTCCGCGTGACCGCTAAGGAAGCGACAGGCAGCAAGAGGCCGAGAATCAACAAATAAACGGCCGTCAGCAGCGCGAACCTTCCGTCGAAGCAGCCCAGCGCCGCAATCGACAACACGAACACGATGAAAGCGGCCGCGCCTGGAAACACGATGCGCAGATAAACGTTTTGCAGATGCTCGATATCGTCGGCCAGCACGCCGAGCATGTCACCTGTGCGGAAGCGGGAGCGGATGAACAGCGCTTGCGGTTCGAGGAGCCGGTACAGCCGGACGCGCAGGTGCGAAATCATGCGCAGGACCGTATCGTGTCCAACGAGACGTTCGACATAGCTCACCACCGCCCGACTCGTTCCGAAGGTTCGGACCAAGACGATAGGGACGTAGACCATCAAGATGTTTTCCGGCCGCAGCGCCGACTTGGAGATGAGATAACCGGAAGTGAACATCAGGGAAGCGGCGCACCCGGCCGTTAACGCCCCTAATGCCACAATCGCCGCGAACCGCCAGTAAAATGCCCGCGACTCCGGGCGCAGCCAAGCTTCCCGTTTCATGATATCCCCTCCCGCTGTGATGTGATCAACTGGTAATAAATACCTTTACTCGCCAGCAGCTCCTCGTGCGTGCCGGTTTCGGCGACACGTCCTTGATCCAAGACGATGATCCAGTCCATATCCGGCATCCAGTGCAAGCGGTGCGTCGCCAGAAACACCAGCTTATTCTCGAACAAGGAAAGCATCGTCTCTTTAAGTTCATACTCCGTCTCGATGTCCAGATGAGCGGTCGGCTCATCGAGCAGCATAATTGGCCGACGGCTTAGAAAAGCGCGGGCCAAGGCGACGCGCTGCTCCTGCCCGCCGCTCAGCGGCCGCCCGCCATTGCCCACGATTTCCCCGCTACCGCCGGGCAAGCCGGCGACGAGCCCGGCAAGTCCGGCCGCGGCGATCGCGCGGTCAACTTCTTCCTGCGGCGCTTCCGGGGCATAGAAGCGGACATTGTCCGCCAAGGAGCCGTGGAACAAATACGGATGCTGCGGAATGTACGTCGTTTGGCTGAACCAGGCCTCCGCGTGCATGGAGTCAACCTTGAACCCATCAAGCTCGATAGTCCCGGACGTCGGATGCAGAAACCCGCCCAGCACGTCGATCAGCGTCGATTTCCCTGCGCCGCTTTCGCCGACGATGCCGATTTTCCGCAAGCCCCGGATGCGCACGGATACGTTCTGCAGCGATGGCGGTCCTTCCGGCTCATGCTGCACCTGAATCCGGGAAAGCGTCAGATCGCTGTCGCTGCCCCAGACGAACGAGGCCGGAAGCTCGGGCGCGGTTTTTGCCCCGGACGGCCGGTCCAGAATGGCACGGATGGCCTCGCCCGCTTCTTTGCCGTTCAAGGTGGCATGGTAATCGGCCCCCGCCAAGCGGACGGGGAGGAAGTACTCCGGCGCCAAAACAAGTACCGTGAGCCCTGTTACCAACATGAGGTCGCCGTTCACCAGCCGCAGCCCCAAACTGACGGCCACCGAGGCGACGGACAGCATGGTGAAGAAATCGAGCGCAAACGACGACAAGAATGCCACGCGCAAGGTGCGCATCGTCGCCGAGCGGTATTTGTCGCTAACTCGCCCGATCGTCTCGCTGTGCGAGCGGCTGCGGCCGAGTACCTTCAGCGTCTCCAGCCCGCGGAGCGAATCGACAAAATGATTCGACAAGACGCGGTAAGACTGCCGTTGCTGCTGCATCTGCTTCCGCGCGGCAAGTCCGATCAAGATCATGAACGCGATGAGAATCGGCATCGTCACGAGCAAAATGACGCCCGATACGGCATCGAGCCAGAACACGTACGCCAGCACGACCGCAGGGGTAACCCCCGCGGAAGGCATGCGGGGAATCACCAGCTCGAGAAAGGTGCGGAACCGCGAGATCCCGTCCAGCACCAGCGTAACCAAATTGCCCGTGCCTTCCGTTTTGGCGAACCTTGGCCCGAGCTCGAACAGCTTCTCCATCAATTGCTTGCGCAAGCTCGCGCCCGTCTTTTCGGCATAGCGATACGCGATCTTTTGCTGGACAAGTCCCGACGCCTGACGGAGCAGAAATGCGAGCAGAAACAGCAGCGCGGTCCCTGTAAGTTCCTGCAGCGGCGTGCCGGCAAACAGGGCGGAGACGACCTCCGCCAGCCATGCCGCTTGACCTAGGATGGCGGCGCTCTGCACCAAAGTCAGCAAGGTCATGATGACGAGAACCGGCTTGATTCCTTGATAACCGAGCAGCGCCTTTCCCATGTTAGTACTCCAGGTGCTGCTTTTCGTGCACGCGCTTGTGGAAGACGAAGTAGCTCCAGATTTGATAGCCGAGCACGAAAGGAAGCAGGCCCAAAGCGACGTACGTCATCACGGTTAGCGAATACGGACCGGAAGCGGCATTGTGGATCGTCAGGTTAAACGCACTGTCGATGGAGCTGATCATTACCCTCGGAAACAGTCCGATGAATACGGAAACGATCGCCAGAGCGGTCACCGCGCCCGTCATGCCGAACGCCCAGCCGTCCTTCTTCTTGGCGTTAAAGGCTCCGGCGAGGATGAAGGCGGCAACCCCGGCAACGGCCATGACCGCCAAAATTGCGCCGCGGACTTGGAATACGTCCGTCATCGCATAGGTCATCGCCCCAAATACCGCGAGCAGCCCTGCGAGCGGGATCAGCAGCCGGCCGCCCAGCGCGCGCGCGCGATCCTGCAAGTCTCCCGTCGTCCGCAGTGTCGTAAACATCAGGCCGTGCACGAGGCACAGCACCGTGACCGTCACTCCGCCGATAACACTGTAGAGGTTCACGATATCGAACAATCCGGCGCGCATTTCCATCTGCCCGTCGATCGGCAAGCCTTTCAGCAGGCAAGCGAAGACGACCCCGAGCAGGAACGGAGGCAGCAGACTGCCCATGAAGATAACGCCGTCCCATGTCTTCTTCCAGCGTTGGCTGTCGACCTTGCCGCGAAACTCGAAGGCGACTCCGCGGCCGATCAAGGCCAGCAGAAGAACGACAAGCGGCGTGTTGAAGCCGCTGAACAGCGTGGCATACCAGTTGGGGAAAGCCGCGAACATCGCGCCGCCCGCGGTCAGCAGCCAGACTTCGTTCGCGTCCCAGAACGGGCCGATCGAATTAATGAGTACGCGGCGCTGTCCGTCGGTTTTGCCGAGCAGCGACGCAGACATGCCCACGCCGAAATCGAAGCCCTCCAGAAAGAAGAAGCCGACGAACAAAACCGCTACAAGAATAAACCAAAGCTCATTTAGAGAAAGCATGTTGTCCCTCCCTGTCGAATGGATCGTCCGCATGCGCGATTTCGGCATGATCGACGGCATTCGGCCCTTTTTTGATCACTCGGATGAATAGGTAGGCCATGACGATAGCAAGCACCGTATAGGCGGCGGTGAACGAGATCAGCGAGAACAGCACCTGCCCGGCGCTGACGCTCGGGGACACCCCGTCCTCAGTGCGCATAAGCCCGAATACGGCCCACGGCTGACGGCCGATCTCCGTCATAATCCAGCCCGAAGTATTGGCGATGAACGGCATGGAGATCCCCCACACCATGGCGTGCATGAACCATTTGCCCGCTTGCTCCAGCTTGTTGCGGGCCGCGAGATAGCATCCGTATAGACCCAGCAAAATCATGACCGAGCCGGCGGCTACCATAATGCGGAAGCTCCAGAACGTCGTGCGCACAGGCGGAATGTAGTTGCCCGGACCGTACTTTTGCTCGTATTCCGCTTGAAGGTTTTTCATCCCCGGCACGCTGCCGGAAAATTTACTGTACGACAAATAGCTGAGCATATACGGCACTTTGATTTCCATCGTATTCTGCTGCTTCACCGGATCGATGAACGCTGTGACCGTCCAAGGCGCAGGATCGCTGCTCGTTTCCCAGAGGCCTTCGCTGGCCGCCATTTTCATCGGCTGGGTACCAACCAGATACTGCGCCTGCTGGTGGCCGAACAGCGCGACGGCGACGGAGGAGATCAAGGCGATCACGATCGCGAGTTGAAATGACTTTTTGAAGAAAGACACGTCTTGGCGCTTCAGCAGCTTCCAGGCGCTGATCCCGGCCACCAGAAAGGAACCGGTCAGAAAAGCGCCGAACACCGTATGCGGGAATTCCCACCACAGCTGGCCGTTCGTGATCAGAGCGAGGAAGTCGTTCATTTCCGCTCGCCCGTTATTGACCGCGAAGCCGACCGGACGCTGCATGAAGGAGTTCGCCGCAAGAATCCAGAACGCCGACAGCGTCGTGCCGATGGACACCAGCCAGATGCAGGCCAGGTGAACCTTCTTCGACAGCCGTTCCCATCCGAAGATCCATAAGCCGATAAACGTCGATTCCATGAAGAACGCCAGCAAAGCCTCGATGGCCAGCGGAGCGCCGAAGACGTCCCCGACAAACCGCGAATAATTCGACCAGTTCATGCCGAACTGAAATTCCTGCAAAATCCCGGTGACCACGCCGACGGCAAAATTAATTAGAAACAATTTGCCCCAGAACTTGGCCATCCGTTTATATTCTTCCTGGCCTTTGACTACGTACATCGTCTCCATAATCGCAATCATCAGCGCTAATCCGATCGAGATGGGCACGAAAATAAAGTGAAAAATCGTCGTTGCGGTAAACTGTAACCGCGATAGCATCACTACATCCATGGGACATCTATTCCACCTTTCTCCTGTTGTTTTGGCAAACCGTCACGGATTGTTGTGAGGATTGTCATGGTCTATCTCTATTGTGAGGAAAGGTTGTCCCGGAATATATGATATAGATCACAGTCATCCCGGGTTTTCGTTTGTGAAAAATCGAACTTTTGAACTATTTTGGAACATTTCCCGATTCATTTTCAGACATGCTATAATTTAGGGATCGTAGTATAGGAACGGCAGCAGGGGGTGGGACGAATGATTGGAAGCGTATACCGGAGATATATTAAAAATAACTTGTTCATGAAGCTGCTGCTTTCGTTTGCCCTTATTACGATTCTGACCATCATCACGCTCTCGTACTTGATGTATCACGTGATGTCGCAATCTGTCGTACAGCGGGAGATGGACAACCAGAAGAAGGCGATGGAAAGCGTAAACGCGTTTCTGAGCGAAAAATACGAGTCGGTGCAATCGATGGTGCTTGGCGTATACCGCGATCCGAGGCTGGCTGCCGACATTTCGTATTTCCTGCAGCATGATTTTCGGGATTACATCGAGCACGGATTGAACCGATATTATGAAGAAGATGTCCCTCCGTATGGCTTGTCCTATTTTGCCAATCGGCTTGAGGACGATCCCGATATCCGGAATCTGATGCTGTACAGCGCGGAGAAGCAGTCCTTGTACGTGTACAACCGGCAAAAATCGGCGAAGCTTCATATGACAAATGCCGTCCACTCGTATGTCCCGGACGCGATGGCGTTGGACAACAAGAACGTCTCCGTCCCCAATCCGTGGATCCGCAAGGAAATCGATCAATGGGACCCCCGGCTGTTTGCCGTCCGGGCGGTCATGAACGACAAGAACTCGCTGAAATATATCGGACAGCTTTTGATTTATTTCGATTCCGACGGCATTTGGAAGTCGCTGGCCAGCTACAAAGAGACGCTCAAGGGGACCATTCTCGTGCTGACCCCGAACGGGGATGTGATTTTCGATTCCTCGGGCACGTATTACGGGAAGTCTTATCCTTATATGAACCAAATTCAGCAAGAGACAGGCATGCTGGAGCAGGAGTCGTATATTACGACGCTGGCGCAAAACCAGGCAGGCTACGTCGTGGTCGGTACGATTCCGAAGCAAGAGATTGCGGCCGCCTCCCAAGGCTGGAGACGGACGATCATCATCGCCAGCGTGCTGGGAATTCTGATTGCCATTCTGTTTCCGTCGCTCGTCGTGATCAATTTCGCCAAGCGGACGAACAAAATTATCCGGTTCATGAAAAAGGTAGAGACCGGAGACCTGACCTCGCGCATCATCGAGCCGAAGGAAGACGAGCTGGGCCAAATTTCCCGCAGCTTCAACGATATGCTGGACGAGCTGAACCGCTATATCGAGCGGGTGTACAAGGCGGAAATTCGGCAAAAGCATACGGAATTCGCCGCGCTTCAGGCGAGGGTCAATCCGCATTTTCTGTACAACACGCTCGAAGTGATCCGGATGCGGGCCATCTCTCAAGGCGCCCATGACGTAGGCGAGATGATCTTCAGCTTGTCGGCGCTGTTCCGCAACGTGGTTCAGCAGAAGGCCCTCTATACGCTCAAGGACGAGTTGGAGGCGTGCCGCCTGTATTTGGAGCTGTTCCGTATCCGGTATAAAGATAGATTTACTTACGCCATCGAATGCGACCGGGAGCTGTATGGGATTCCCGTCGTCAAAATGTTCCTCCAGCCAATCATCGAAAACTACATCGTTCACGGCATCGAGGCGGACCGGGACGATAATCGCGCCGTCATCCGGTTCTCCCGAGAGAACGGGACGATCCGCGTTCGGGTGGAGGACAACGGCAGAGGGATCGAGCCGCAGCGGCTCGAGGAGATCAAGGAAGCGCTCGGAGCGCCGGAAGAGGTCGGCGGTTCGTTCGGGCTGCGGGTCGTCTACGAGCGGCTCAAGCTGCTGCATGGAAATAGGGCCGGGATGGAGCTGAAGAGCAAGCCTGGGGTCGGTACGACCGTGACCGTGTGGTTCCCGGAAAAGGAAGGAGCAGGCGAATCCGATGTATAGAGTGTTTTTGGCGGATGACGAGCCTTTCATTATTGAAGGGCTGTACGATATTATCGATTGGGCCGCGCTGGGGCTCGAAATCGTCGGTCACGCGGGGAACGGGCAGAAGGCGCTGGACGCCTTGAAGCATACTCCCGCCGACATTCTGATTACGGATATCTCGATGCCGGTTATGACAGGGCTGGAGCTTGTCCGCGCCGTCCGCGAATGGAATCCGGGCCTCAAGGTCATCATCCTGAGCGGCTTTAACGAGTTCGATTATTTGAAGGAAGGCATGCGGCTTGGGATCGAAAATTATTTGCTCAAGCCGATCGACGTGCAGGAGCTTCGTTCCACGCTGACCACGACGACGGACAAGCTGAACGCCGCGCAGGCTGAGCGCGTCTTGGGCGAACAAGACATGCGCATTCTGAAGGAACACATTATGCACCGGTGGTTGACCGGCCAGATTGCGCCGAACGAATTCGACGAGCGTGCCGAGCTGCTTCAATTGCAGCTGAACCGTCCCTATGTGCTTGTGGCGCTTGTCCGTTTTCCAGAGGGAGACGAGGGAGATGCCAACCTCGCTGCGGAACAGAGGCTGCCGGGCTTGTCGGTCATTCCGTA
The DNA here is from genome assembly GCF_000722545.1 of Paenibacillus tyrphae. Lineage (GTDB taxonomy): Bacteria > Bacillota > Bacilli > Paenibacillales > NBRC-103111 > Paenibacillus_G > Paenibacillus_G tyrfis. The sequence goes on along the minus strand of NZ_JNVM01000017.1, from coordinate 238,919 downwards.
TCACAATATGGACGGCGAGCTGGTCGTCGTCTTTACGCTGGACGAGCCGGCGGAGGGCAAGTGCGCCGCACTGGAGATGCTGGCTCGGATGAAGGCGGATTGCGCCGCGGCTTCCCGGTCTTGCCGCATTTCGCTCGGCAGCGTGGAGCGGCTGCCTTACGAGGCGGCACAAAGCTACGCGCATGCGAAGAAGGCGCAAGAGTTTTTTCTGCTGTATCCTGACCGCGACGTTCTGGATTACGAGGAGGTCGCTGTTTCCGGCGAGACGGCCGGACTCGATTTTCCGCTGGAGTGGGCGGAATATTCCAAGCTTATTTTAGCCAAAGATAAAGATAGCTTGCTCGCCCGCATCGATCAGGATTACGAACGGCTCCTGGCGCAGGAGGGCATGACGCCCGCCCGGCTCCAGCAAATCTCCATCGAGCTGATGATCCGGTTCAAGATGGAGCTGAAAGCGATCAAGCATACGGATTCGTCCGAGCTGTATCAGGAAGCCTTCGACCGCGTGCTGCATGCCGGAACGGTGGACCGGATGGCCGACGCCGTGAAGACGGTGGCCGGCTTAACCGTCGATTCGTTGATCCAGGACGTCCGCAGCCCCGTCATTCAGCAGGTGCTGAAGCTGATTCACGACAGCTATGCCGAAGAGCTGTCGCTGAAGACGCTCAGTGGGCAGTTCAATATTCATCCGGTGTATCTCGGCCACCTGTTCCATAAGGAAACGGGCGAGAACTTCACGGAGTATATCAACAAGTACCGGATCGAGAAGGCGAAGACGTTATTGAAAGAGACGCATCTGAAAGTTCAGGAAATCGCCAAAACCGTCGGGTACTGGGAAACCAGTTATTTCTACAAACAATTCAAAAAATATGTCGGGATTTCCCCGACGGATTACAAAGGGCTGCTGTGAAGGGTAAAAACCGGCAGACCCTTTCTTTATTTTGTACAGCATACCTTTAGTTTCTTGCCTATTTGTAAATGCTTTCTTGAGTTAATGTAAAGGTAGCCATTGAAACGATTCAACGGCTGCTTGTAAGAAAAAGGGAGGTATCTGCGAACATGAAAATGAAAAAAAGAAGCCTGTTTGCCGGACTGGCGCTCATGCTGTCGGCTTCGGTCGTTCTGACCGCATGCGGAGGCAGCAAGGACAGCGCGCAGGACGCAGGAGGCGCCGCGGGCAAACCTGTTGAGCTGATTTGGTATACGATCGGCACGCCTCAAAAGGACGTTGACCGGGTCATGGAAGAGGTCAGCAAATATACGAAAGAAAAAATCGGAGTTACCGTCAAAATGAACATGATCGACTTTGGCGATTACTCGCAAAAAATGCAGGTCATGACCGCTTCCGGTACGCCGATGGATATTATGTTCACGTCTTCCTGGGCGTTCGACTATGTTCAGAACGCAAGAAAAGGCGCGTTCATGAAGATCGACGATCTGCTTGAGAAACAAGGCAAAGGCATCAAGGACATGCTTGATCCCGCCTTCTTAAGCGGTTCCAAAGTCGACGGCCACAACTACGGCATTCCGGCCAACAAAGAGCTGCCGGCGCAAGAGGTATGGCGCTTCAACAAGCAGCTGCTCGACAAGTACAACCTCGATATCAAGAACGTGAACTCGCTGGAAAGCCTGGAGCCGCTCTTGAAAACGATTAAAGAAAAAGAACAGGGTGTTATTCCGTTCTCCGTCGACAAAAACTACGGCGTCTTCGTACCTTACGACTACGTGATCGAGAAAATGCCGATGGCGGTCAGAGTCGATAACCAAGACTACAAGGTCGTCAACATTCTGGACACGCCGGAAATGAAGCAAACGCTCCAAACGATGCACAAATATTACAAAGCCGGCTACATTCCTACGGAAGCGGCAACGATGGTTTCCTCGACGGACGTGCAAAAAACCGGCAAATGGTTTGCAGACAAAGCGACGACGCAGCCGTTTGCGGACAATCTGTGGACGGCAAGCTACGGATATCCGGTCGTCTCCACGCCAGCCAGCCCGGCTTACATCTACAACTGGTCCGTTATGGGCTCGATGCAAGCGATTTCGGCGAACTCCAAAAATCCGGAGAAGGCGATGGAGTTCCTGAACCTGCTGAATACCGATCCGGTGCTGCGCAACATGGTCGACTCCGGGATCGAAGGCGTGCACTACAAAAAAGTCGGCGACAACGTGATGGAGAACCTGCCGGAATCGAAAAACTACGATATGCCGACATTCTCGCTGGGTAACCTGATGATCACGTACCTGAACCCGACCGATCCGAAGGACAAATGGGATGGCTTCAAGAAATTCAACGCTACCGGTAAGCCTGCCGCGCTGCTCGGCTTCAACTTCGATCCGTCCAAAGTGACGAGCGAAATCGCAGCGGTACAGAACGTCAAAGAAGAATTCTGGGCGCCGCTGATGACCGGTACGGTCGATCCGGATCAAATTATTCCACAGGCCAACCAAAAGCTGAAAGCTGCCGGCCTCGACAAAATCATGGAAGAAGCGCAGCGTCAAATCGATGCGTGGAAAGCAACCAAAAAGTAATCAAGCTTCAAAAGGCAACAGAGCTTCTTGACCGAAGCTTTCTCGGTGAACGATAAGAACGGGACTCAGGGCGAATGGCATTCATTCGCCCCGTCTCTTTGAACGCGAGGGGTGATGAATGTGAAGGGTGTGCTCAAGGATCTCAGTCGGAACAAAGCCTTGCTTCTCATGGTGCTTCCCGCCACGATCTGGTTTCTTTTCTTCTCTTACCTGCCGATGGCCGGGACGATTATCGCTTTCAAGGAATACCGGTACCACCGCGACGGGTTTCTGGCCAGCATTGTGAACAGCAAGTGGGTCGGGCTCAAAAACTTCGAATTTCTGTTCAGCACGAAGGACGCTTTTCTCATTACGCGGAACACGCTGATGTATAACGCCGTATTCATCGTAATTGGCCTGATTCTGGCCGTGGGGCTGGCTATCATCTTGGCGGAGATCGCCAACAAGAAGCTGGCCAAGCTGTATCAGACCGGGATGTTCCTGCCTTATTTCTTGTCTTGGGTTATTGTCGGGTATTTCGTATTCAGCTTCCTTAGCTTCGACAAAGGCATGATCAACCAAATCGCCAAAGCGTTCGGGCTTACCGCCACACAGTGGTATAACGATCCGACGTATTGGCCGCTTATTCTGACGCTCGTCTTTCTGTGGAAGTCGATCGGCTACAACAGCGTCGTGTATTTGGCGGCTATCATGGGGATTGACAAGTCGCTGTACGAGGCGGCGATGATCGACGGAGCGAACAAATGGCAGCAAATCCGCCACATTACGGTGCCGATGCTGACGCCGCTGATTACCATTTTGACGCTGCTTGCGATCGGACGTATTTTTTACGCGGATTTCGGGCTGTTCTACCAGGTGCCGCGCAACTCGGGAACGCTGTATTCGGTTACTAACGTTATCGACACGTATGTGTACCGGGGTCTGAAGTTTACCGGGGAAATCGGCATGAGTACCGCGGCCGGTTTGTATCAATCGTTCGTCGGTTTCGTGCTCGTCATTACCTCCAATGCCATTGTTCGCAGATTCAATAAAGACAACGCATTGTATTAATCCATATGGAAAAAGGAGGGGATGACCGTGTCTGCGCGAACGATGAAACGAAGCCGGGATTTTCATCATTTGTCTCCGGCTTGGAACGTAATTTTTAACCTGATTGCCGGCTTTTTGGCTATTGCGTGCGTGTTTCCTTTCGTGTTCGTTACGATCATTTCGTTTACGGACGAAGGGACGCTGGCGCGCAACGGCTACCGGATCATTCCGGAAAAATGGAGTCTGGAAGCTTACCGCTACGTGTTTAAAGCCGGGGATCAGCTGCTGCGGTCCTACGGTGTCACCATTGCCGTTACCGTCATTGGTACGTTGCTCAGCATGATTATGATTGCGCTGTTCGCCTACGCGATCTCGCGCAAAAGCTTCAAATACCGCAATTTCTTCTCGTTTTTCGCTTTCTTCACGATGCTGTTCAACGGCGGGCTCGTCCCGACCTATATCGTCGTCACGCAGCTGCTTGGACTGAAGGACTCCATCTGGGGACTCATTCTGCCGCTGGCCGTGAACGCCTTCTACATCATGATTATGCGGACGTTCTTCTCTACGAGCGTACCGGATGCCATTATCGAATCGGGAAAAATCGACGGTGCGGGCGAATTCGGGATTTTCTTCCGCTTGGTTCTGCCCTTATCGCTTCCGGGGCTCGCGACGATCGGCTTGTTCAGCACCCTCGGGTACTGGAACGACTGGTTCAACGCGCTGCTCTATATTGACAAGCCGAGCTTGGTGCCGCTGCAATCCATGCTGATGCGGATCGAGACGAGCATGCAGTTTATTTTGCAAAATACGAGCAATCCGTCGATGGGCGTAGCCGTACTGCAATCGCTGCCGCAGGATACGTCGCGGATGGCGATGGTCGTCCTGGCGACGGGGCCGATTGTGTTCGCGTACCCGTTCTTCCAACGGTATTTTATTCAAGGGTTGACGGTTGGTGCGGTGAAGGAGTAAGGAAGTTTTTTCGGGTAAGAGGCGGCGGCGGGCGGTGGGGTATCCACTTCCGGCCGCTGTGGTCCTCGGGAAATTTTGATTTGAAGCCGCTGGATAGCGGAGATTTCCCGCGGACAAAGGCGAACGCTATCGCTCCTCCAGTGGATACCCCACCGCGTGCTACTACAGCCGTGTGAGTACCCGACCCCAAAAACATTCCTTCTCCTTCGGTGAGTAGTAGAAAAAATGGAGGTTGACGGACGAGATGGAACAATTCAGATTACCTAAAATTCCGATTCCTGCGATGGAGCTGCCGCGGGCGGTGCAGGACGTGCTGGCGGAAGCGGAGGTCAAGCTGGCTCATCGTCCCAAGCTGCTGCAATTGTTTAAAAATTGCTTCCCGAACACGCTGGCGACGACAACGAAACGGATGGAAGACGGAACAACGTTCATTATTACCGGCGATATTCCGGCGATGTGGCTGCGCGATTCCGTAGAGCAAGTGATTCATTACGTGCCGCTGGCGAAGAACGACCCAGACCTGCAGCAGCTGATCGCCGGGCTGATTAAACGGCACATTCAATATATCCATATCGATCCGTATGCCAACGCCTTCAACGAATCGGCCAACGATTGGCACTGGAATACGACGGACGAGACCGAAATGTCCCCGTGGGTATGGGAGCGCAAATTCGAGCTCGATTCGATCTGCTTCTCGATGCGTTTAGCTTACAAGTACTGGAAGGAAACGGAACGGACGGACATTTTCGATACGAACTTCAAGTCCGCGATGCGCAAAACGGTCGACCTGTGGAAAACGGAGCAGCGCCATTTCGAGCTGTCGCCGTACCGCTTCATGCGTAATAATGACGTGCCGACGGATTCGCTGCGCAACAACGGGCTGGGCATGCCGGTGAACTACACAGGGATGATCTGGTCGGGCTTCCGTCCAAGCGACGATGCCTGCGATTTCCATTACAACATTCCGTCGAACATGTTCGCGGTCGTGACGCTGCGGCAGATGCGCGAGATGGCCGAATGGGTGTTCCGCGATCTGGCGTTCGTCGACGAATTGAAGAAGCTGGAAGCGGATGTCGATCACGGCATTCAGCTGTACGGCATTTACCGCCATCCGGAGTTTGGTCCGATTTACGCTTACGAGACAGACGGCTTCGGCAATTACTGCCTGATGGACGACGCCGGAACGCCGGGACTCATGTCGATTCCGTATATCGGCTATACGACTCCGGACGACCCGATTTACCAAAATACGAGACGGTTTGCACTAAGCAAGCAAAATCCGTTCTATTACGAGGGCAAGGTAGCCAAAGGCATCGGCAGCCCGCACACGCCGCCGGATTACATTTGGCACATGGCGCTGTCGATGCAGGGGCTGACGGCGGTCACGAAAGAGGAGAAGCTGGAAATGCTTGCGATGCTGGAGGCGACGGACGCGGATACCGGCTTTATGCATGAAGGCTTCCATGCGGACGACCCGACTGTCTTCACGCGCAGCTGGTTTGCATGGTCCAACAGCTTGTTCTCGCTGCTTGTATACGAAGCGATGAAGGAAGGGATTGTATGATACGGCCGATCGTCATTTTCTACGATCCGGGCTTTCCGCTCGGCGAAGGGATGCAGGTCGATGCTGGACTGCTGCAGGGGATAGGGCAGGTCGTCCCGGCGGACCGCTTGGCGGAGGAGCTGAGCTCCGCCGAGGGCGGCTGCTTCGTCAACCTGCATGCGCCGTATTTTCCGAAAAACGCTTGGTCCGCGATTCTCGGCTTTCTCCGGCAGGGCGGCGGGCTCATTAGCGCCGGCGGCGCGCCGTTCAAGCACCCGGTCCGGGAGGAGAACGGGGGCTGGCATGTCGAAGCCGAGCAAACCGCCTACCATCAGCAGCTCCATATTCATGAGGCGCTCTGGGTCGATGCGGCGCCGATAGAAAAGCTGGCGGCCACAGCTAACATCCCGCTGCTGGGCGGCAAGGAAGCACTGCTTACCATAGCGGACACGTGGAATATGGTGCCGCATGTGACGAAGAGCAGCGATTTGCCGCATCAGATGGGCTCCGCCGGACCGATGGACACGCATATTTATCCGCTGCTGAAGGGCATCTCGGCCGAAGGCCGGGAGGTAGCCGCGCCAGTCGTGCTCTGGGAGCAAACGAAGGGCCCCTTCGCCGGAGGCCGCTGGCTGTTCGTCCACTTGCCGCTGACCGCGGCATTCTGGAACGAGGGCGGGGCCGAAGCGCTGAAGGAATGGGCCGCGTTTTGCGCCAAAGGCGTGACAGAGCTGTGGATCAAGCCGAATTACGCTTCGTACGAGCCGGGCGAGCGGGCGATGCTTACGCTGCAAACGCAGCGGATCGGGCGCGGGACCGGATCGGGCGACGGGACCTGGAAATTCTTGGTTTCCCTGGAGCACGAGGCAGGGCAAGCCTCCTGGAAGCACCGCTTTGAGGCGGACGTCACGGAGGAGCTGAATATTCACCGCATTTCCGTCCCGCTTGACATTCAGAGCGGCTTTTATCATATCGTCTGTCAGGCACAAGCGCCGGACGGGGAGACGCGCATCCTGCGTCAGGGCTTCTGGGGCTTGGACACCAAGCTGCTGGCTGAGGGCACGCCGGTAAGCTGCGGCCGGGATTATTTTGTCAAGAACGGCCGTCCGCTTCCGGTTGTCGGGATGACATACATGACCTCGGACGTGGCACGTAAGTTTCTATTCCTGCCGAACGCGGCCGTATGGGACCGTGACATGGCGCAGATGAAGAAGGCCGGGATCAACTGGATTCGGACCGGCATCTGGACGGCGTACCGCAACATTATGCAGGTCGACGGGCACGCTTCCGAAGAGGTGCTGCGTTCGATCGACGCCTTTCTGCTTACAGCGAAGAAGCATGATTTGCAGGTCACCTTCACGTTCTTTTCGTTCACGCCGGAGCCTTGGGAGGGCCTCAATCCTTACCTTGACCCGCGCAGTGTGGAAGCGCAGAAACGATTCGTGCGTTCGATCGTCTCGCGGCATAAGGATACGAAGCATGTCGACTGGGATCTGATCAACGAGCCGTCGATGTTCGATCCGCCGCAGATTTTCTCCGACGGCCCGCGGTCGTGCCGCGACCCGTTCGAGCTGGCGGCTTACCGCGAATGGCTGAAGCAGCGGCACGGATCGATCGGCGTGCTGCAGGAGCGCTGGAACATATCGCCGGTGCAGCTGCCGGATTTTGAAGCGGCGGTACCGCCGGAGCCGGAAGAGATCAACTTCAACGTGCAGGATATGCACCAAGGGAAAAAAGGCACCCGCTGGCTTGACTACGCGCTGTTCTCGATGGAGATGCACAACCGGTGGGCGAAGCAGCTCTACGACGCGATCAAGGACGTCTGCCCCGACCATATGGTCGTCGTCGGACAGGACGAAGCTTTGGGCGCGCAGCGTCCGTCGCCGTTCTTCTATGCAGAGGCGTCGGATTACACGACCGTTCACTCGTGGTGGCTGAACGATCACCTGGTCTGGGACGGCATCTTCGCGAAGACGCCGGATAAGCCGAATCTTGTGCAGGAGACCGGCATCATGTACGTGGAGACGCCGGACGGGCGGGCGAAGCGTTCGGAGACGGAGTTGCGCAGCATTCTGGAGCGCAAATACGCTTATGCTTTCTCGACGGGCGGCGCGGGGGCGGTTCATTGGATTTGGAACACCAATTTCTATATGGACAATGCCAACGAATCGCACATCGGGGCGCTGCGGGCGGACGGAACGGAGAAGCCGGAGGCGGACGTTTCCTACGACTTCGGCCGCTTTATGGAAGAGATCCGGGACCTGTTCCAGGGCCGCAAGCTGGAGGAGGTCGCCGTGGTCTTCCCGTATTCCAACGACTTTTCCAACCGGAAATTGGCGTTCGATGCGACGACCCGTCTGACGCGGATGCTGTCCTACGAGCTGAAAGTTCCTTTCCGCGGGGTCGGGGAATACCATCTGGATTCACTTACAGAAGTGCCGGCGAAGCTGATCATCCTGCCGAGTGCACATAATATAGATAGCGAAGCGTTTGCGAAATTGATCGAAATTGTACGGGCTACCGGAGCGACGCTGCTCGTTACGGGTCCTCTCGGGCTGGATGCTTACTGGCAGCCTGCAGAGCGTCTTAAGGAGACGGTCGGCTCTTATCGTCGGGCCAACGTGCGGCGCGAAGAAATGCTGGAGCTCGACGGCCGCTTGCTACCTGTCTCGTTCGGACAGCGCCGGATCGCCGAGGTGGCGAAGGAAGTTCGGACGGACGAGACTGCTGAGGCGAAAGCCGACAAGCTGATCGACGTTCCGCTCGGTTCGGGGCGGCTCCTCTGGTGCCCGCTACCGATCGAATTGAACGAGCGCGCCGAGCCGCTCGCGATGCTGTACCAATACGCGCTGACCGTGGCGGGCTTCCGCGCGGAGCTGGAATGGCTTCGCGGCGGCGGGTTCCCGGGCGTGTACGGACGGAAGCTCGCTTTCCAAGACGGCGCATTGTTCGTCTTCGTGTCCGAATTCGCCTTCGATACCGATGTGGAAGTGAAGGACCCGGCGACGGGCCGGCGGTATTCGTTTGTGCTGGAGAAAGAGCGTTCGGTGCTGTTCGCGGTCGACCGGGAAGGCCGCTTGAAGTCCGTGTACCGGCCGAAGGAAGTTCATATCCAAGTGACCGGAGAGTAGTCCGGGGAGGAGGCGTCACAAGCCATGAGCAAAAAAAGAACCGCGCATATCATTTCCCATACGCACTGGGACCGGGAATGGTATTTGCCCTACGAAAAGCATCATATGCTGCTGATCCAGCTGATGGACACGCTGCTTCATACGCTCGAGCGCGATCCGGAGTTCAAAAGCTTTTATTTGGACGGCCAGACGATTATTTTGGAGGATTATCTTCAGGTCCGGCCAGAAAAAAAGGAGCAGCTTGAAGCGTACATCCGGGAAGGCCGCATTCATATCGGGCCTTGGTACATTTTGCAGGACGCGTTCCTGACGAGCAGCGAAGCGAACCTGCGCAACCTGCAGATCGGGCATCAGGACGCCGCGCGGTACGGGACGATTGCCAAGGTCGGCTATTTCCCCGACACGTTCGGCAACATGGGGCAGGCGCCGCAAATTTTGCGCCAGGCGGGCATCGATAACGCGATGTTCGGCCGCGGCGTCAAGCCGACGGGCTTCAACAATACCGTGTCCGATTCGGACTACGAATCGTCGTTCTCCGAGCTGCTCTGGGAAGGCCCGGACGGCTCGCGGGTGCTTGGCATTTTGTTCGCGAACTGGTACTGCAACGGGATGGAAGTTCCGACGGACGAGAAAGAAGCGAAGGAGTACTGGGAGCGGAAGTTGGCGGATGCCGAGAAATACGCTTCCACCGGCGAGCTGCTGTTCATGAACGGCTGCGATCACCAGCCGATCCAGCAGGACTTGTCCGAGGCGATCCGCACGGCGCGTGAGCTGTTCCCGGATACCGACTTCGTCCACTCGAACGTGGCGGATTATTTGCAGGCTGTGAACCGGTCCTTGGACCGGGAGCTGTCCGTGGTGAAGGGCGAGCTGCGCAGCCAGCGCACGGACGGATGGTCGACACTGGTCAATACCGCGTCCGCCCGCATTTACTTGAAGCAGATGAACCAGCAGGGGCAAGCGCTGCTGGAGAAAGTGGCCGAGCCGCTGGCGTCCTTCGCGCACTTGCTGGGTAAAGAGTATCCGCACCACTTGTTCACGTACGCTTGGAAAACGCTGATGCAAAACCACCCGCACGACAGCATCTGCGGCTGCAGCGTGGACGAGGTGCACCGCGAGATGGTGACCCGTTTCGACAAAAGCCGCCATGTGGCCGAGACGATCGTCGACGACAGCAAGCGCGTCATTGCGGATGCTGTCGATACGTCCGTCTTCGCCCGCATGGGCGCGGAGGCGCGTCCGCTCGTCGTCTTCAATACGACGGGCTGGGCACGGACTGGAGTCGTTACCGTGGAGCTGGATGCCGAGCGTTTGTATTTCCGCGACGGCTTCCCGCTGGACGAGATGAGCCGTCGTATGCAGGCGCTGGACGTCTCCGGCCGTACGCTGGTCGATGCGGAAGGCCGCGCCGTGCCGTTCACGATGCAGGATCTGGGCCTACAGTTCGGCTACGACCTGCCGGACGATAAGTTCCGTCAGCCGTATATGTGCCGTAGGATAAGCCTCACCTTCGAGGCGCAGAACGTGCCTGCGCTTGGCATTTCCGCGTACGCGTGGCTCAAGCCGGCCGATCCGGCTTCGCTCCCGGCTGCCGATGCCGCTTCGCTGCTGAACGGCGACCGGGTGATGGAGAATGCCCTGCTTCGCGTCGAGATCGCGGAGGACGGTTCCCTCGCCGTGACGGACAAGCAAACGGGCCGCACGTTCCGCGATTTGGGCGTGTACGAGAATACCGGCGATATCGGCAACGAGTATATGTACAAGCAGCCGAACGGCGAGACGGCGTTGACGACGAAAGGGCTGAAGGCAGATATCCGCGTTGTCGAGGATACGCCATACCGTGCGACGGTGGAAATCGTGCACGAGTGGTCGGTTCCGGCATCGGGCGATGCCGTGTTCGAGCAGGAGAAGCGGGAGCTGGTCTATTTCCCGCATCGCCAAGGGCAGCGCGTCAAGGACATGGTGCCGCTCACGATCCGCACGCAGGTCAGTCTGAGCCGCAGCGGCCGGGGCGTCGAGCTGCAGGTGTCCTTCAACAACCAGGCGAAGGATCACCGGCTGCGCGCGCTCTTCCCGACCGACGTGGAGACGGCGGTACACCGCGCCGATTCGATCTTCGAGATTGCGACGCGGGACAACGAACCGGCGGCGGAGTGGGAAAATCCGAGCAATGCGCAGCATCAGCAAGCGTTCGTCGACGTAAGCGGAGCAGGGGCGGGCCTCACGATCGCCAACCTCGGGCTTCAGGAGTACGAAGTGCTGCGGGACGGACGCAATACGATTGCCGTCACGCTGCTTCGATCCGTCAGCGAGCTTGGCGATTGGGGCTTGTTCCCGACGCCGGAGGCGCAATGTCTCGGCGAGCACACGGTGCGGATGGAGATTATTCCGCATAGCGGCGACGGTTCGGCTTCGGGCGCTTTTGCCGAGGCGTACTCGTTCCAGATTCCGTGGACGGTTTGCCAAACCGGCGTGCACGGCGGTCCGATCGCTTCGGGCTACGCCCCGTACCGCTGGGAAGGCGGCGCGCTTGCGTTCTCGTCCATGAAAGTGAGCGAGGCTTCCGGCGATCTCATGCTGAGATGGTTCAACATGGAAGCGGCCGGAACGGAGCTGGAGCTGCATTCGGCCCGCGGCGCGGAATCGGTCTACAAAAGCAACGTCTTGGAGGAAGCGGGAGCGCTCGTTTCGGAGGAGCCGAGCCTGTCTTTGCCGGTCGGTCCTTACGAGATTGTTACGCTGGGCGTTAAGCGCAAATAAGATATTGCAGGGCAGTCTAAACCTCGCGACTCGGGGTTTAGGCTGCTTTTTTGTATCTATGAAAAAAGTGCGAAGCTGCTCTACTTTTCCAAAAAAGACACTTGAAGTACACATCGCGTTCTTATAATGAAAGAGATAATGAGAACGGAGGCAAAAAGCATGAATCCACAGCAATACCAGCCGGCTTCTGCAGACGGCCAAGAACAGCTTCAACCATTCCGCAGCTTCGTCGAATCGCTGCACGATCCGATCTACCGGCTTGCGTACCGGCTGCTCCAAGACCGCGAGCTTGCGGCGCAGGAGGTGGAGCGTACGTTCGTAGAGGTGTTTCGCAGACATGCGGAGGAAGGGTTTGGGCCAACGACCGGTTCTATGAGGACGGCTGTCTACCGCGTGCTTATTCACCGGTGCAAAATGGCGAAAGCTGCGGGCAAACGCAGGCTGAAGCCGCGCAAGCTCAGCCCCCGTACGATCCTCGAAGCCGTCGATGCGCTGCCGGATGAGGTAAGGCTAATCGTCTCGCTGAAATACGAATGTCAGCTATCCTATGAAGAGATAGGGGAAATACTGGAGATGTCCCCGGAGCGTGTAAAAAAAGGCGTTTGGCGCAGCAGGGAACGGCTAAGCGAATGGATGGAGGAGCCCCGCTCCCCTTTGAGCTTCGGGATAATTATGCATTAATCCAAGACCTTGGAACAGTGAAAGCTCCATACAGGTCTTGGATTTATTTTTTTCTGCGAGAGCTATTTCAGCCACGATAAACGTAGGAAGGCGGCGCTTCGACAGAGCCCCAAACTTCCGGACGGGCTTCGTTTACCTCGGCGACGGCGTCCGAGATCAAGCTGTGGTGAGGCGACTGACGGCATACCGGGTCCGTATGCCGGGAATCGCCAGTGAGCAGGTAGGCTTGGCAGCGGCAGCCTCCGAAGTCCTCGAAGCGGCGGTCGCAGCTGCGGCACGGCTCCGGCATCCAGTCCGTGCCGCGAAAGGCGTTCAGCGCGGCGGATTCGGACCAGATCGAAGCGAGGCTCCGGTCCCGCACCGAATCAAACGTGAGCGTCTCGATGCTCGAAGCGGCAGGGCAAGGCAGTACTTTGCCGCTCGGGGACACGGTGAGCGAGATCCGGCCCCAGCCACCCATACAAGGCTTCGGAAGCTCGGCGTAATAATCGGGGACGACCCAGATCAGCTCCATTTGCTTGCCGATCCGCTTCTTTAATTCGCCAAATGAGGCTTCGGCCGTCTTGAGCTGCTCCTTCGTCGGCATGAGTGTCTCCCGGTTGACCAGCGCCCAGCCGTAATACTGGGTATTGGCCAGCTCCAGCCGCGACGCCCCCCAGGAGAGGCAAAGTTCAACGATTGCCTCCAGCTCCCCGATATTGTGCCGATGCAGAACGACGTTCATATTTAAGGGAAGGCCTGCGGCCCGAATGAGGGCGGCGGCTTGCCGCTTTATGTCGAACGCTTTGAAGCCCGCAATATGATCGGATAGGCTAGGGGTCGCCGCTTGAAGGCTGAGCTGCAGGCTGTCGACCCCGGCCTCTGCTAACCGGTGGAGGCGCGCTTCGGTCAGCCCGACGCCGCTTGTGATCAGATTCACGAATAGGCCGAGCGAACGCGCCCGTTCGATGAGCAGCTCGGTGTCGGCCCGCAGCAGCGGTTCCCCACCTGTCAGGTGCAGTTGAACGACGCCCAGCCCGGCGGCTTCCTCCAGGACGTGCAGCCATACGTCGGTGGGCAGCTCGTTGTCCCGCTGCTCCAGCTCCTGCGGATTGGAGCAATACGGGCAGCGGAGGGGACAGCGGTGAGTCAGCTCGGCGGTCAATGCATACGGCAAGCTTAGATCCATCGTTCCACCCAGCCTTCCTCCGCGGCCTGCGTTAAAAACTCGGCAATTTCGTCCTGCAGACCGGTTTGCCCGTACCTCGCTTCCAGCTCGCGCGTCAGCTCCCCCACGGTTCGCTGCCCGTCGCACAGCCGCAAAATCGCTCCGGCGGTCTCATTCAATTGAACGACCCGCTCCGGCAGCAGCAGCAGCTCCTGCTTGCGCAGCGCGTCGTACTTCATGCGGGCAGGGGGACGAATGGCCGGCCGTTCCTGCAGCCCCCAGCTCATACGCGGCTCTCTCCGCCCATGTAAGCGAGCTGCAGCGCATCAAGGAGCGACCACAGCACGTCGCACTTGAACGAGAGCGCGGCGACCGACCGCTCCTGCTCGCGGCGGGTGCGGCATTCGCGCAGCACGAGCTCCAGCCCGTGATCGGAGTCGCGTGGCGCTTGGTGGAGCCGGGTGCGGAAATAGTCAAGCCCCTGCGGGCGTATCCACGGATACAACTCCTCGAAGACGACGATGCGCCGGGAGACGAGCGTCGGCGCGAACAGCTCCGTCAGAGAGGAAGCGACGGCTTCGGGCCACGGCTGCAGCCGGCAGAAGTTCACATAGGCATCGACGGCGAAACGGATGGCGGGCAGTACGAGCCGCTCGCTAAGCAGGTCCTCGCGGGAAATATCGACGGCTTCCCCGAGGCGAATCCACGCTTCGATGCCGCCTTCGTCCCCCTCGTGGCCGTCATGGTCGACGATGCGCTGCAGCCAGCGGCGCCGGTCCTCCCGGGTCGGCAGCTTGGCCAGGATGAGCGCGTCTTTGACCGGGATGTTTTGTTGATAGTAAAACCGGTTGGCGACCCAGGCCCGAAGCTGCTCCGGGCTGAGCTTTCCCTCGTGCATGCGGATGTGATATGGATGTTTGTCATGATACCGCTGCTCTCCGATCCGGCGCAGCCGCATCAAGAATTCGTCGTTCGACCATGGCTCACTCATCATCATACCTCCAGCTCCATGCCGTCGTATCCGATTTCGATGCCAAGCGCAAGCAGCGTATGGCATTCGGACGATGCGGGATTCAGTATCGGATTGGTGTTATTGATGTGCACGTAGATTTTACGCGCCGTGGTCAGGCGGGCAAGCCGGTGCAGGCTCCCGTCCGTTCCGTCGATCGGGACATGCCCCATGTCCCAAGCGGCCAGCTCCGAGACGCCCAGCCCCTTCAACTCGTCGGCCTGCCAGAAGGTGCCGTCCAGCAAAATGCAGTCCGCATCCGCCAGCTGCTGCTCCAGCTCGTCCGACCAGACTTCGACGCCTGGGGCGTAGACGACTTTGCCGCCGGTCAGTCGGTCCTCGAACCGGTAGCCGACGACCCAAGCCGGGGCTGAACTCCCTTCGTCTCCGCCCAAGCAACCGTAAGCATAGCGGGGGGCTTTCGAGCCGAGACAGAATGGGGTAACCTCCAGCCTGTCGCTGAACAGGGCAAAAGGAACGCCGGGCGTCATTGCCCGCCAGTGCGCGCCTGCGTACGGCTCCAGCATATGGCGGACGGGAAACGGCCCGGCTAGCGCTTGCATGACCGGACCGGTCGCAAAAATGTCCAGTTGCCCGCCCTCCCTTAAACTAAGCAGCCCGATCGTATGATCGAGCTCCGCATCGGTCAGCAGAACTCCCGCGATCGGCGTGCTGCGGAGCCCCGGTCCGGGGCGAAGGGAGGGCTGCAATTCGATCTGCTGGCGGATATCCGGCGTAGCGTTGATCAAGTACCACGCAGCTCCGTCGCTGCTGACGGCCACGCTGCTTTGCATCCGGGTAAGCGCCTGTCCGTCGCGGGCGCGTGCCAAGTGACAGTTGGGGCAAGCGCAGTTCCACTGCGGGAAGCCTCCTCCGGCCGCCGTCCCCATAATTTTGAGAAGCATCCGTCGTCCCCCTTATAGAAGGGATGCCGGACTTCTCCGGCAACCCGATTGTTATGCGCTGCAGCTTAAGGAGCCGCTTATTTCTGGCAGGCATAACCGGTCACTTCGGCACAGACGTCGATGATTTTAGCTTTTGGCTTGACCCACATCGTCGTTCCCTCCTTCCATACTCGAATTCCCGGTAAAGTACAATCCGGCTGCAAGCTGCCGCAGACGGCATGAAAACGGGCGCATCGGACCGGGGGCCATGTCCACAATGTATCCTATTCGAACGTCAGCGGTGATATGTATTTTTATGGAAAAATGACTCGGGTTTTGTTCAAAAGTATCCTCTCGAATCTTCAAAGGTTCAGTCGGGATGTCGGATCGTTTGACTTAACTTGTTTTTTAGCTTGGCGTTCCCTCGCCTCTTCGTTACGATAAAGGGATATCAAACCAAGACGAGAAGGAGATAGGGTTGAGATGATACAGCAGTTGGACATGACGCAGCCGGCCGTGGCCGAGCAAGTGCTTCGGGTGCAGCTTCCAGCCTACCGTGTCGAAGCGGAGTTGATCGGTTTCGACGGTATTCCCCAGCTCCGGGATACGGCTCAGACGTTGATGCAAGCGGAGGAAACGTTTTACGGCTATACTGCCGATGGGACGTTGGCGGGGGTCATTGCGGTCGAAAAGCAGGAGGACGTACTGCACATTACCCGGTTGGTCGTGCATCCGGATTATTTCCGCAGAGGCATCGGAAGAAGCTTGGTTCAGTACGCGCTGGAATCCGTACCGGGCATCCGCAAATTTGCGGTGAGCACGGGGGCCAAAAACGGATCGGCAATCTCGTTATACAAGCAGTTCGGATTTGCGGAAACCAAAGACGTCGAAGTCGCGCCCCAAGTGTTCATTACTATATTGGAAAAAGAAGTTAACTAAAGTCCGGCTTGCGTCCGGAAATTCCGAACCCCTTCACGACGAACTTGAATCCACTTATGAAAATAACATGAGGCAGAAAGGCGAGTGGAAAATTCCTAAGCATTGCTGACAAACTTTTGAGATGGAAAAATTAAATCGGCCCGCCGCAAATGATGCGAACAAGGGCCGATTTTCACATTGCAACACAAATTATCAATTGTCGAGCCAAATACCTATCCTTATTTGGGAAACGTTCATTATTGAAACCAGTCGGTTGCTACAATCCTATTCGGTATGGGCTTTGTAGTAGTTCCGCTTCCTAGTTTTGATTTAATACCAAGAAATTCTTTGTAAAGGTTAAATGTTATATAGTTATGCACCGCATACCCTTGGCAAATCCAAGTTTTATTATAAGGAATGTTGTCCTCTTGGAGCACAAGAGTTGCGGCAACCCCTGTTGAATCTGTGACGTTATATCCAACCGCTGCTGAAATTACGCTGTTATACTCGCCACCAAATGTTGCACTAAATTGATGGGCTACGCTGCTGTTTGCTTGTAGTTCCGCTTGGCTTTTACATCCAGAGGGCTTACTGCAAAAATACCTTGTTTCTACAATAGGAGTACTTCCATGTAATGTTCCTCGACCTGTTTCCTCAAAAACATACCCGTTGATTTGGAAATTCGGCGTTATTTGTCTATCTTCCCTATAATTGTAGGATTTGTCTTCTATAATTCTAATAGAATTTAATTTAGCATCAGGCGAAGGCTTTTTTAGATTGAATTTTTCAATGAGTTCCTTTTCGGTTTCAGGAGTCGACTTAATGGTCTGAACGACAACTGGCTTCTGAGTTTCCTCACTTTTTGCGCTTGCCGGAACTACTGCTAAACTAAAAGCAAAAGAAAGAGTTAACAGTAAGGCAGCAAATCTCTTTTTCAATAAAAACACTCCCTTACCATATTTTTCTTTCTATTTTATGGTATCATAGATCGGTATATATAAAAGCATTATAAAGAAAAATTTAGGAGGTTTTGATTTTTTGAGTAAATTTAGAATTTTTTGTATTATTCTAGCCGCTATTGGATTATATTTAGTGTTAATGAGTCCCGAGATGGCTAGCAGTCAAGCTAGCAGCTTTGTTCGAAGAATGGGAGGAGTTGCAGATAAAGAAGAAACTTTAAGGAGACTAGAAGTCTATGCCGCGTCTTATCGTTTGTTAGGTGGCATTTTTCTTGGAATTGGTTTATTTTATACTTTTTCCAAAGACCATAAATAAAATCTATGCTCAGCATAAATCTGTCCCCTTCTCTTATGAGAAAACCAAGCGCCGCGAACCCTATTGCCAGGATTCGTGGCGCTTGGTTTTACTCGGTTTTTCTTCTGTAACTTTCCGACGGATCACTGTGGGCTGCAGGAGATAATAAAACTTCAAACCCGAATATTAAGTTATTTCGTTTGAAAATGGCTGCTGCTACGGCGAAGAGCCGGGAACATTTTTTGCCCGGGCGGATTTACAAGAATTGAGCCTTGCCGAACGGATGGCGTTTCTGTAAGTATAGAGATGCAATAGCGGCCGGAGTCCCGCGCGTTCTGCTTGAACTGGGGGGACGTTTGGCCGAAAGCCGCTGGGAGGGACCGGAATGAAAACGAACATGGTGAAAATTTTGACGATCCTGGCATTAGTGATGCCCGGCTGGTTAGTCCCGATAGGAGGAGGGATCGGGATGGCCGCTACGGGAAGTTTGGTGTTGAACGGCGATTTTGAAACCGTTGTCACGGACAGCTCCGGGAAGTGGACGGGAGGGAAAGCGCCGTCCAATTGGACAGGCGGATTCAAGGTTGGCGGTGGCGCCTTCGCTGTGGACTCAACACAAGCGCACGGTGGTACGAAGGCCCTGAAGCTGTCCGGAAGCACGACATCGGACCGGGCTTCCGTTACGCAATCGCCGCTCGTCACACCGAACAAAAGCTATAAGCTGTCTTTGTGGATGAAGACGGACAACGTGAACGCCGGAAGCGGCGGCATGTATGTCCGGACGCAATATCTTAACTCCAGTACGAAAATCGGCGACGGCCCGCTTACGCCGAAATTAAAAGGAACCAACGATTGGCAGCCGTACGATCTGTATCTGTCGATTCCGTCGAACGTGAATAAAGTCGTGGTGGAGCCGATCTTCGATTTTGCTTCCGGCACCGCTTGGGTGGACGATGTGACGCTCACGGAGTGGACCGGGGCGACCGGTCTTGCCTTAGAGCCAACCGGCGTATCCGTCGAAGTGGGGAAAACCGCGCAGTTGACTCCAGTCGTTACGCCGAGCAGCGCGGCATCCGATGTGACGGTACTCTGGTCGTCATCCGACGCTTCGGTCGCTTCCGTATCGGCTGCGGGCTTGGTTACGGGTAGCAAGGTAGGTTCCGCTACCATTACCGCCCAGACCGATGACGGCCGTTTGTCGGCGCAATCGATCGTCAGCGTGGAAAGTGCCCAGATGATGCAGGCCTATGATGCAATCCGGCTGAAATGGATGGACAAGCTGACGGGCGGTACCGGCTATGACCCTGCGGATACCGACTACGCCTATTTTCTGGACAGTCTGGCTTCCTCTGTCAGCAATGCGGAGCAAACCGGATTTTGGAACAAGCTGAACACGGCGGCGGGGCGCACATATCTCTGGAGCGATCTGGCCAGCACGACCGTCTCCGCGCAGATGACATCGAATTTCTCCCGCCTAAGAACGATGGCGGTTGCTTATAAGACGCCTTACTCGACCTTGTACAACAATCCTGCGCTGAAAAAGGATCTTGTCGAGGCAATGGACTGGATGTACGCGAACCGGTACAACGAGAACAAAACGCCGTATGATAACTGGTGGGATTGGGAGATCGGGGCGGCTCAAACCATTAACGATATCCTGGTGCTGCTGTATGACGATCTGAGTCCGGCGCAGGTGGAGCAGTACATACGGGCGATCGACCAGTTTTGTCCGGACCCAATCTATTCCTCCGTTCTCGGGGTGAAAGGGAAGAAGCAGAACGGCGCGAACCTTTTGGACAAAGCGCTGGTCGTTACGCTTCGCGGCGTGATCGGCAAGAACGGCGCGAAAATCGTACAGGGCCGCGATGCGATCGGCAGCGAGTTCGTCTATACGACGAGCGGCGACGGGGTATACCGCGACGGTTCGCTCGTGCAGCACACGAACATCGCTTATACCGCAGGGTACGGCGGGGTGTGGCTGAAGGGCGCTGCGGATATGGGCTACATGCTGAACGGCTCGCCTTGGCCGATTACGGACCCGCGGACGAACAGCGTGTACGATTGGGTGTCGCAAAGCTTCGAGCCGATCATCTATAACGGGCTTGCACTCGATATGACGAACGGGCGGGGCATTTCCCGGCAAACCGCCGGTTCCGCAAGGGGTCTCATGATGACCATCCTGCGCATGTCCGACGGCGCACCGGCGGATAAAGCGGCTGCTTACCGCAGCATGGTTAAGGAATGGATTACGAAGGATCGAATCACGACGAATTATTATCAGGCGTCCTCGTCGATTTATGAAATTAAGCTGCTGAAAGGATTGTTGAACGATCCAAGCGTGCAGCCGCGGGGCGAGCTGGTGAAAAGCCAGATCATGGCGGGCATGGACAAAGTGTTTCATTTCCGTCCCGGCTACCTGTTCGGCGTCAGCCTCTTCTCCGACCGGATCTCCTCGTTCGAGAAGGGCAACGGCGAGAACCTGAAGGGCTGGTTTACGGGCGTTGGTATGACCTATTTGTACAATGACGATCAGACGCAGTACCGCAACGATTTTTGGCCGACGGTGGACTCGTTCCGGCTGCCGGGCACAACGACGGACGGTTCCGGCAAAACGCTGACGGCGACCGATTGGGCGAGCTATCCCAACACCCAAACGTGGGTGGGCGGCTCTACGCTGGACGGCCTGTACAGCGCGGTCGGTATGGACTTTACGCTCAAGAAGCTCATCGGAAGCGACCTGCAGGGCAAAAAATCATGGTTCCTGCTCGACGACGAAATCGTCGCGCTTGGCGCGGGTATCACCTCTACAGGCAGCAATCCCGTAGAGACCATTGCCGACAACCGGAAGCTCACGGACGGGAACGACAACATTCTGACGATCGACGGCGCTGTCGTGCCAAAGGAGACCACGGATCTCAATCGGACGGTCCAATGGGCGCATCTGACAGGCAACGTTCCTGGGACGGATATCGGATATTATTTCCCGAACGGAGCGAATGTGGCCGTGAAGCGGGAAGCGCGCACCGGAGCGTGGAAGGATATCAATACGGGGTTCAGCGCGACACCGATCACCCGCAATTACTTAAGTCTGGCATTCTCGCACGGCGTCAAGCCGGTGAACGCGGATTACGCTTACGTCCTGCTGCCGAATCGGAATGCGGCGGCAACCCAAAGCTACAGCGCGCAGCCGCCGGTGTCGATTCTCGCGAACAATGCTCAGGTGCAGGCGGTACGAAAGCCGTCGCTCGGGATCACGGCGGCGAATTTCTGGCAGGCCGGGACGATCGACTCGCTGACGGCGCGAAATCCGGTATCCGTGATGGTGAAGGAGCGGAATGGAGAAATCACGCTCTCCGTCTCCGATCCGACGCAGAAGCAATCGTCGGTTACCGTCGAGCTGAACCGCGGTTCGCTGGTGCCGGTAAGCCAGGACAGCACGGTGCAGGTCGTTCAGACGTCGCCTAAGCTGGTCGTACAGATCAACGTGGCCGGTTCGGCAGGGGCGACGCACACGATCAAGCTGCGCGACCCGCTCGTCCCGCATTGGGAGGGCGGCGCGCTGCGGGCCGCTGGCGTCTCGGAAACCGGCGTATCCCTCACCTGGACGGGAGCGGTGACGAGCACGGTAACCGATGCGACATACCGCATCTATCAGAACGGTGCCCCGATCGCCAGCGTCAGCGGCAGCACTTACGGGTATGACGTGCGCCAATTGGCGCCGGGCACGACTTATACGTTCGCCGTACAGGTGGCGGATGCGGGCGGACGCGTCAGCACAGACGGTCCGAGCGTCACGGTAACGACTTTGCGTACGGAGCGGCCGGATACGGCCGCTCCTACGTGGCCGTCGGGCAGTACTCTGACCGCGGCGGAACTGAACCGCGGCGAAGTCACGCTCACTTGGACGCCAGCCGCCGATGACAACGGCGTAGCCGGATACCGCGTCGGCTGGGGTGCCGGTCAATCGGCTACCGTGGCCGGCAGCGTGTATTCGACCGTGATCCGGGGCTTGGCCCCGAATACGGCGTATATGTTCCGCGTCGAGGCGGTGGACGGTGCGGGCAATTGGAGCGCCGGGGGACCTAGCGTGACAGTAACTACGGTGGGCACGGAGCCCGAGAAGCCGGGTCCCGGACCGGACCCGGGGCCGAAGCCTGAGCCCGGCCCAACGCCTGAGCCTGGTCCCGGCCCAAGCCCCGGACCATCGCCGAAGCCTGATTCGAGTTCCGATTCGGATTCCGGCTCGAACTCGGGCTCGTCAACGCCCGGGTCTTCACCGAGTTCCACTTCGCAGCCTGAAGCATCCGGCTCTGCTGCGACGGGATCGAACGATCCGTCGAAAAAGTCCGGGACAGTCGTCGTGAAGGAAGAGGAGCTGCGGCAGGCAGCGAATGGCAAAGTGACGCTGCGTATGGACGAATCGGCGTTGGAACTGGCGCTCCCGGCGCAAGCGGCCTCCTTGCTGCGGAACAATCCGCTAGAAGTGGAAATCGGCAAGGCGGCGCTCACGATTCCGTCCGCCGTGCTGGCACAAGTGAGCGGCAGCCTGCCTTCGGATACGGCGGACGCGCGGATTGTGCTGCGTCTGCGTTCAGCGGCAGAGCAAGCACTCGCGCCGAATGCGGCCAAGCCCGACCCGTCGTCGGAGCTGCGCTTGGCGGGGACGGTGTATGAGCTGCAAATCAGCGCGGTTGCGCCAAACAAACCGGTTTTCCGTCCGGAGAAGTTCACTGCGCCGGTCGTGCTCAAGCTGCCTTACGATGCCGCCCGGACAGCCGATCCGGACCGGCTGGGCATTTACGCCTATAACGAAACGTCGAAGACATGGGATTTTGTCGGGGCGAAGGTCGATAAAGCGACGGGTACGGTGTCGGCCGCCGTTACGGCTTGCTGCACGTTTGCCGTACTGGATTACGACAAATCGTTTGCGGATGTGCCGGAGGATCATTGGGCGTACCGCACGCTGAAGGTGATGGCGTCCAAGCATATCGTCAGCGGCGTGACGGAACGCGAATTCAACCCCCAAGGAGCGACGACGCGTGCGGAATTTGCCACCATGCTCGTTCGCGTCCTTGGACTGAAAGCAAGCCTGTCGGGGATGCCTTTCCACGATGTGGACCCGAAGGCGTGGTATGCGGACGCGATTGCGGCTGTCCATGAAGCGGGAGTCGTCGACGGGGTGACGGGCACGTCGTTTGTCCCGGGCGAACCGATCACCCGGGAGCAAATGGCCGTCATGCTAATGCGGGCTTACGCTTTCCAGGGCGGCAAAGCGGCAGCGCCGGATGCGCAGCGGCTTGCGGCCTACCGCGACGCCGGACAAATCTCCGCTTGGGCGAAGGATGCGGTGCGGCAGGCGGTTGAGCTCGGCTTCCTGCAGGGGCAGGCGGAAGACAGGCTTGCTCCGCAAGTTCACGCGGCACGCGCCGAAGTCGCTCAAGTGCTGCTGCACATGATCACGGCAACCGAGGTGCAGGGGAAGTAGCGCTTGCCGGACAGGACCATAGAAAGCCATCCATGCGGGCGCGCCGTGTCTTTTTGACCGGTGCGCCTGTGGTCTTGCCAAATGGCCGGGCGACGCATTAGACTAAAGTGGAGAAAGCGAGGGGGAGTTACACACCATGAAACGCACCTATTTCCGCATACGGAACCCGTTTGCTTCGTTTCGCAAGTCGATGCTGCGGCGCATGCTTGCCGTATCGCTTTTTGCCTCGATCTTCCCCGTCATCTTTGTCGGGTTCTCCAGCTATTGGTTTTCGTCGTCCGCGATCCGCGAGGAAGTGGACCAAGCTAACGCCCGCGTCTTGAACCACGCTTCGTACTCTATCGATACGGCGCTGCAGCGGGTCCGCAGCAATGCGCTCCAGATGCTGCTCGGGTCGTTTTTCAACGGCAACCTGACGGAGCAGAAATGGGCGAACTACGCCGGATTTTACTCCAATTTATTCCAAAATTTATCTTCTCTTCAAAATAGCAACGCCGAGATTAGCCGTATTGTCATGTATATTGCCGAAGACGATTATCTGGTGTCACCGGATCAAGGCGGACATAAGGTAGCCGGAGAGGAGGATCGCCGGCAGCTGCAAGGCCTGCTTGCTTCCCGTGAAGCGATGTACTGGAGCAACGATACGTTCCGGTTTATGGGGGATGCCCCCGGTGGACAGGTGGGCGTGACGCTCGTGTGTCAGGTACCTTTCCAAGCCTCGGAGCCGATCGGCCTGCTGCTTTTGCAGCTGAATCCGTCGTTCCTTCAGGAAAATATGACAAGATTTTCCGCTTACCCGGGCGAGCTTTCGTTCATCTTGAACGAGGAAGGCCGGGAGGTCGTCTCGTCGGCTGGGCATCCCGCTCCTCAGGGGTTGTATGAGCAGGTGGGAGAGCATCCCGGGCGCGCCTTCTCCTTCACTTGGGAAGGGCGCGATTATTTGGTGACCGCCCTCCATTCTTCGTTCAACGGCTGGACGTACCTCGATATGGTGCCTTTGCAGGAGCTGAACGCCAAATCCCGCGGCATCGCCGTCATCACCGTGGCTATCGTGCTGGTGTTTCTGCTGCTGGGCGCAGCGGCGACGGCTTGGAGCACGAAGCGGCTGTACCGGCCGATCGAGCATCTGGTTTCACTGGTGCGTGGGAACCGGGACGAGGAGCTGCTGGCCGACGAGATCGGCTACGTGCAGAGCCGGTGGGCGGAGCTGAACCAGGCGACAACCCGTCTGCAGACGCAGCTCAACCGGCAGCTGCCGGCCATCCGCGAGGCGTTCGCGCTGCAGTGGCTGCAGGGGCATTACGCGCATTATACGTCGGAGCAGCTTCCGGTTCTGTTCGAACGGTACGCCGTGCCTTATCAGCACATGCACGCTGTTTTTGCGCTTGCTTACGATCAGTCGCCGGACGGCAGCAGCCGCTTCCGGGAAAGCGACAAGGAATTGATCGTATTTACGATGAAAAATATTGCGCAGGACGTACTCGCGCAGCAGGGCGCAAGCGGCATGGTCGTGAACCTGCTGAACGATCAGATTGCCGTCTGGCTCTGGGAAGACACGGAGGACCCTGCGGCATGGTTTGCGCAGGTGCAGGAATTAGCCGCGGGGCTGCGTACCGTACTGGCCGACTACTTGAAGCTGCCGGTCACGGCGGGGCTTGGGGACGGGCCGGGGGCGCCGGGCGGCATGCCAAGGCTGTTCGCGCAGGCGGTGATGGCGATCCGCTCCCGGTTCTGGGCCGGGACCGGTCAAGTCATTCGCAGCGGGGACGGGGACGCCGGCGAAGCCAAGTCCTACCCGTACCCGTTCGAGATCGAAGCGGGGCTGGAGCAGGCGCTGCGCAACGGCGACGCCGCGGAAGCGGAGCTGCAGCTTGAGCAGTTCGCCGCCTATGCCCAGGAGACGCTGCGGGAGACGGAGCGGATTCGGACGGCCTATTACCAGCTCCTCACCGCCGCGCTTCGGGTTGTCTTCCTGCTCAATCTGTCGCTTAAGGAAAGCGCGGACGGGACCGGCGACGAAACTGACCTGTACGTGCAGATCAAGAACGTGCATTCGATCCAAGAGCTGAACGACTGGTTCCGGGAGCGGCTGATTCGTCCGATTGCCCGGAAGGTGCAGCAAAGGCATCATCAGGAATACGAGCGGACGTTCGAGACCGCGATCGCTTATATCGAGGCGAATCATCATATCGATCTGTCGCTGGATCAAGTCGCCGAGCGCTGCGGACTCAGCCCGCCTTATTTCAGCAAGCTGTTCAAGCGGATCATAGGCGTGTCGTTCATCGAATATTTGACGGCCTACCGCATCGACCGTGCCAAGACGCTGCTGCAGACCACCGGTCTGTCCGTCGCCGAGGTGGCGGAAAGCGTCGGCTACCAGCCGAAAAATTTCATCCGCGTATTCAAAAAACAAACCGGGCAAACGCCCGGTCAGTTCCGCGAGACGGGTTCGGCGTAAAGCCGGACCTGTTTTATTTTTGTTGAAAGGTTGTTTAAGCGTTACTCCTGCGGCAGTTTGGTTGAAAAGCCTTCGATCAATACGCTAAAGCCAAAAGAAAACTCCTTCTCCCAATCCGTATTCGTAATATGAGAGGCCAGGCGGATCGTATTGGGGAATTGCTCCTCCGGCAATTGGCGAAAAAACCGGCTGTACTGCTCGCCCATTGCTTCAAACGAAGCTTGATCTTCATCCCCTGCAAAAGCGTGAAGCCGGCTCTCTTCGGCGACGAATCCCAGCACATAGTTTTTCAGCATGGACGCGATCCACGGAATTTGAGGGTCGGCGAAGCCCGCCGAGACGAAGAGCTGATAGAGCTTTTCGATTTGCGTTAGACGCTGATAGCCCACCCCGATGGTAAGATTGAACAGCTCTACCGCATCCCGGTGCTGAAGAAGAACTTTCCTGAACTGAATTCCCCATTGCAAAACTTGCTCTTTCCATGGAAGCGACGCCTCCGGCCAAACCATTTCCCCGCTGATTTTATCCGAAAGCAATTGCATTAACTGTTCTTTATCTTTGAAATGATAGTATAAGGAGGCGGTTTTGACCTGCAGCTTGTCTGCGATTTTGCGCATGCTGAGTTCCTTCAGGCCGATCTCATCCAGCACCTGCAGCGCGGTTTGAAGAATACGAACACGGTCGAGCGGAACATGCGCAGCTTCTGCCTCCGGCCAACCCAGAATGGAGTCCGGGGGAGAGATCCTTTTCCTAGCCATGAGAATTCACCCTTTCCGTTGACAAGTATACCATATTAGATTATTCTAACACTATTAGATTAATCTAATATATTTAGATTGAAAGGTGATTCTGATGAATACCTGCGATAAGATACATATTCTGGACTGCAGAAAAGTCAAAGTTATAAAGGAGGCAACTTTATGAAATTCAACCACTTGAATCTTTGTGTCAACGATCTATCCGAAGCAACGGATTTCTTCCAGCGCTTATTCGGCTTTCAATTGCTCGACCAGAAAGGCGACGCTCTCGCCGTGATGAGCGATGGAGAGGGCTTCACCTTGGTTTTGAGCCGTTTTGGTGAAGAAACCGTAACTTACCCGAAGGATTTCCACATCGGATTTTATGTTGAAACGATGGCCGAGGTAGATGAGTTCCATGCCAAGCTTGCTACCGCCAATATTCCTACGGAGCACGGCCCCAGAAAAATGAGAGGCGGCTACACCTTGTATTTTACGGCTCTGGGCGGCGTGCTGTTTGAAGTCACGTCTTTCTTTCGCGAATCTGAATGACGAATAGCAAAAGCCGCCCTGTATCGAATGCACTTCGATCCGGGGCGGCACTTTTATCGCCTATTGTTATTTAATAAATTGCACGTCGTAGCCTTTTTGCTTCAATTGATCGAGAACCATATCTTTCACCGCATAGTGCGCCGCACCGATGACGACGAAATAGGTCGCTTTACCGTCTTTCTCCAGCAATTCCGCCAGTTTTTTCGTCATGTTCTTGTCCCGTTCCCCGAGCAGCCTTTGAGTCATCCCGCTTTGGGTAGACTGCTGTGAAGCGGAGAAGGATTGGCTGAAGCCGTCCAAGTCTCCCTTGGCCCACAGCTGCTGCCACTGCTTGAACTGTGCAGCCATATCCGGAGCATTGGCGTCAGGCGTTAACAGCTGGTCCAGCACCGCGTTCAATTCATTTTCCTGTTCTTGCGGAGAAGCGCTGCTCAGTACATCGCCTTGCAGCTTGAACCCTTCCAGCTCTTGAACCGGTTTTCCGGTCAGCTTGGCGCTGGACAGGAAGTGCATATCGACACCCAAAGTGGTCGCTTGAGCCAACTCCTCTGGAGATTTCATGAGCGCCGTAAGGGACAGGTTGGAGGTGATTACCCAAGGCTTAAGCTGATCGAAGGCTTGTTTCGGCAGCTTCAATTGGTCGGTCACGCGATCCAGCTTCTCGTACGTTTCTTTGGATACGTGATCCTTCAGCGTCGTGCCGTCGTTATAGCTCGTCAGACCGGTAAAATACTCCAATCCGGCCGTGTCGTCCGGCATGAGATTTACTTCGACCAGGAGCGCGTCGGACGATTGGAAGGCATCCTTGACCTCTTTCCGCAGCGG
This sequence comes from Paenibacillus tyrphae, assembly GCF_000722545.1. Taxonomy (GTDB): domain Bacteria; phylum Bacillota; class Bacilli; order Paenibacillales; family NBRC-103111; genus Paenibacillus_G; species Paenibacillus_G tyrfis. The sequence continues at coordinate 211,002 of NZ_JNVM01000017.1, read as the reverse complement.
ATACATCTCCGGAATCCCCAGGTGAATCGATCCGAACAAATACATCGTATTGTTGCCCTTCGTTACTTTCCAGAAAAGCCCTTTGGCCCCGCCGTCGGCGGTTTCGTAGGCATATTCGATGACCCGGCTGGCCAGCACGGCCGCCTGCTCGACGGTGCACGGTTGATCCAGCTCCAGACCGCTGCCCGTTCCTTGAACAATGCCTTTCTTCTGCAAATATGCAATCGGCGCAGCGTCCTTATCCATCTCGAAGGCTGCCGGCAGCTCGTACTGCTTTAACAAACCGAACAAAGCTTGGAGAACCGTGTCTCTAGTGATCGTTGCGGTTCCCGATGGCAGCGTGAACTCGCCCTTTTTGCTTAATCCCAGCGCATCCAGCTTCACTCCGGCCGCTTGAACTAACGATTGAAATCTATCATGAGCGATCGGTTTTTGAAAGGTTCCGTCATAGTACCAAGACAGCGGGAAAATACCGTATTTTTCCCCTTCGTTCAGTACGCCCATCGACCATGGACTGATTTGAGGCGCAGTCTGCGGCGCTTCGTTTGCCAGTGCGGGTACGACGGTTCCGAGCATTGTGGTGACGGCGAGCAAGCCCCCGGCCAGGCCGCGTTTCCACTTGTTCCATGTTCCAGATTTCATGCGATGTTGCCTCCTAGATGTATGTAGTAGAATCATAGATGAAAGCAGTACTGATTATAGACCTTTCAGCTGGGAAACTCAACCATGGGGAGGAAAATGCGGACTGCGGTCATGCTCATTTTTTGTATTGCCGGCGAAGATAAGAAGTGGGCATGACGTGCGTAAATCGTGCATCGGCGCGTCTTTTCGGCTTCTAGCGCGAGGGGCGATGCTCCTTTTTTGCCCGATTACCGTTCCAAGAATTGCGCCTTGCCGCCACCTCCGCTTCGCTGTACGATGCAGACATATTCGATCGAAGACGGATTGATCTGACTACGCAGGAGGTGGAAGCATGGGTTCATCCGAAACGGAAGCGGTTCGCGGTACGAACGTTCCGACCGGCTTGCGGAAGAACGGAGCCGGGCCGAAGACAAACGGCTTCATCAAGGAATGGGCGGTCGCTTTGCGAAGAGACAAAGGCTTATACTTGCTCGCGGCGCCGGGATTGCTGTTTTTTCTCGTATTCAAATATTTCCCGATCTGGGGATTGGCTCTGGCTTTCAAGGATTATTCGCCTTGGAGCGGCTTCTGGGGCAGCGAATGGGTAGGGTTCAAATATTTCCAAGAGTTTTTCTCGAACCCCGACTTCTGGATTTTGTTCCGCAACACGATGGGGATCAGCTTCATGAACATCTTATTTTTCTTCCCGATGCCGATCGTGCTGGCGCTGCTGCTGAATGAAGTGCGCATGCTGTTCTTTAAGAAATTCGTGCAAACGGTTATTTACTTGCCTCACTTTTTGTCTTGGGTCGTCATTGTGGGCATCTGCTTCCTGCTGCTCAGCCAAGGCACCGGCGCAGTCAACCAATTGATTACGGAATCCGGGGGCAAATCGATTGCTTTCTTGACGAATCCGGACGGCTTCTGGCTCATGCTGACCGCGCAGAGCATCTGGAAGGAAGCGGGCTGGGGGACGATTATTTTCCTTGCGGCGCTTACAGCGATTAACCAGGAGCTATACGAAGCGGCCCAGATCGACGGGGCGAACCGCTGGAAGCAGATGCTGAACATTACGCTGCCAGGCATCCGCAGCACGATCATCGTACTGTTCATTCTGCGGCTCGGACAAGTGCTGGAGGTCGGCTTCGAGCAAATTTACCTGATGGCAAGCGCTCCGGTATCCAGCGTAGCTGACGTGTTCGACACCTACGTCTACCGCGTAGGCATCCTGAACGGCCGGTTCGGCTATGCAACCGTTGTCGGCGTCTTTAAATCCGTCGTCGGCCTTATCCTCGTCGTTGCGGCCAACCGTCTCGCGAAGCGTTTCGGAGAGGAGGGGCTCTACTAACATGAAAGCATCGGCCTCTTACCGTTTTTTTCAAGCGGCGAATTACATGCTGTTGACCGTCATCTCGCTGCTGACGCTGCTGCCGTTTCTGTATGTGGTGATCATCTCGTTCACCGACGCGAACGAGTATGTGACGAAGTCGGTCGTTATTTTTCCGGAAAAATGGAGTCTTGACTCGTACCGTTACATTTTGTCGACGGGAACGTTCATCCGGTCGATGGGAATCAGCGCGGTGCTGGCCGTCGTCGGTACCCTGCTCAGTCTTGTCGTAACCAGCTCCCTCTCGTATGTGCTGTCGCGCAAACGGCTCAAGGGCAAGCAGTTTTTTCTCGTGGCGATTTTGCTCACGATGCTGTTTCAGCCGGGGATGATTCCGAACTATATGCTTGTGGACAGCTTGGGCCTTACCAATACGATCTGGGCGCTCATTCTGCCGGTGCTGACCGGGGCCTGGTACGTGTTCTTAATGAAGAACTTTTATCAGGACGTGCCCGCCGAATTGGAGGAGGCCGCCAACATCGACGGCTGCTCGGACATCGGCGTCTTCTTCCGGGTCATGCTGCCGCTGTCGCTGCCGGCGCTGGCCGCTTTCGGACTGTTTTTTGCGGTGGCGTACTGGAATACGTATTTCAGCGCGGTGCTGTACATTAACGACGACTCGCTGCGGCCGATGCAGGTGCTGCTTCAACTGCTGCTGATTCAGGCGTCCACGCAGGTGGCCGATCCGAGCGTTGCTGCCATGATCCAAAGCGAACAGACCGTGCCGCCCGATGTTATCAAAATGGCTGCCGTCGTCATCTCCTCGCTGCCGATCGTTGTGATTTATCCGTTTTTGCAGAAGTATTTTGTCAAGGGTATGATGGTGGGCTCGGTCAAAGGCTGATGCATTCTAGTCTGACCGTGTCCGGCCGTTCGCCGATAAAAAGAACATTCGCCTCGCATCCGGAAACATACTTAAGGGAGGTCATCTTGAATGAAAACGATGAAAACAATCACAGCGGGCGCCGTATCGGTTGCCCTGGTCGCTTCGCTCGCCGCCTGCGGCGGGAAGCCGTCCGACGCTCCGGCAGCTCAAGGGGACGGCAAATCTGGCAAGCCGATGGATATCACCGTCACGACGATCGCGTTCAGCGCGGCGCCGACCGGCGAGCTGGAAGGGCTCAAGAAGATCGGCGAGAAATTTAACGTCAATCTGAAAATCAATTACATCCCGGCTAACAACATCACGGAAAAGCTGAACGTGCTGCTGGCATCGAGCGACATTACCGACGTGATGTTCGTGGAGGACTTCAACACGACGCCGAGCTTCCTGAATGCGATCGACAAAGGCGCGTTCTGGGAACTGACGCCGTTTATCAAAAATTACCCGAACTTATCCAAATATCCGCAAAACGTTTTTGATAACGCCTCCATTAAAGGCAAGCTGTATTCGCTGCCGAGGGTGCGTCCGCTGGATGGCTCCGAGGCGCTCGTGCTGCGCAAAGACTGGCTCGACAAGCTCGGCATGCAGCCGCCGAAGACAATGGATGAGCTGTATAACGTGCTTACGGCCTTCGCGAAGAACGACCCGGACGGCAACGGCAAAGCCGATACGTACGGATTGGCGCTCTTCGGTTCGCCGGGCCCGGCCGGTTATCTGATCAGTATGTTCGGCGCGGGAACGGGCTGGCAGAAAGGAGCGGACGGCAGCATCACCCCGAACTGGATGACGCCGCAGGCGAAAGAGGCGATGCAGTTCTGGAACAAAACGTTCCAATCCGGAGGCATCATGCCGGATCTGCCGGTCATGAAGAGCCAGCAGGTGCGCGACATGCTCGTTCAAGGAAAAGCCGGTGCGGCGATCACGAACGTCTCCGACGCCTATAAATTCAATCAAGACTTGAAAAAAGCGAACCCGAACGCCAACTTGGTGGCCTATGAGATTCCGAAAGCTGCGGACGGCAAAGCGCATTACGAGCAGGCTATAGGCTACTACGGCCAATTCCTCGTCAGCAAGAAAGTAAGCGAAGAGAAGCTGAAGCGCATTCTGGAAGTGTACGACTATACCGCTACCGAGGAAGGCTACAATCTGGGAACGTACGGCATCAAAGATACGGACTTCACCATCGGCGCGGAGGGTGCGGTCACGCAAACGGAAGATGGCAAGAAGAAAGGCTATTCGGGCGACTCTACGGGCCAATGGGTAACCGGCTATTACAACAAGTATTTGCGCGCCAGCGCGCCGGGCATGCCGTCCGACATTCTCGAATACAATAAAAAGCTGGTTGATACGATCGCGGGACAATCCGAGCCGAATCCGGAGTTCGGGCTGCCGAAATCGGCGCCGTTCAAGGAAAAGGGAGCTGACTGGAACAAAAAGATCAACGATATGATGATCAACGTCATTATCGGCAAATCGACGATCGACGATTGGGATAAATTCGTCAAGACGATGAAAGACGACCCGGGCTATCAAAGCCACATCAAGGAAATGAACGACAGCTTTAAAGCCAAGGGTCAGAAGTAATCCGCAGAGGAACGAACAACGCCATCAAGCCCGCCTGTACTTCCAACGGAGTGCAGAGCGGGCTTGGCTGCGAGGTTGCCCAAAAATTTTGAAGAAGCGGAAGGAGATTACGGCATGATGAAGCATGAGCCACAGTTAGCCGTACCGACGGAGCAGCAGCTCCGTTGGCAGGATATGGAGCTTGGGATGTTTTGCCATTTTGGCATCAATACGTTTTGCGATCAGGAATGGGGCGACGGTTCGGACTCGCCCGAGCGGTTCCGTCCGACAGCGCTGGACGCCGTCCAGTGGGTAAGGACCGCGAAGCAGGCCGGGTTCCGCTATTTTATATTGACGGCGAAGCACCATGACGGCTTCTGCCTGTGGCCGACCCGGACAACCGACTATTCGGTGAAGTCGAGCCCGTGGCTTGACGGAAAAGGCGATGTCGTGCGCGCTTGTGCGGAGGCCTGCCGAAGCGAGGGGCTCGGATTCGGCATTTATGTATCGCCGTGGGACCGGAATGCGGCCAGCTATCGGGATCGCGCCGCTTACGACGACTTCTACGCCGAGCAGCTGACCGAGCTGCTGACGCAGTACGGGCCGCTCGTCGAGGTGTGGTTCGACGGAGCCGGGTCCGAAGGGCGGGAGTACGATTGGCCGCGCATCATCGCACTCGTCAAACGGCATCAGCCAGACGCGATGATTTTCAACATGGGGGCCCCGACGATCCGGTGGGTCGGGAACGAGGACGGCGTCGCGCCGTATCCGTGCTGGAACACGGCCGAGACGGCCCGAGTCAGCATGTTCACCGAGACGGCCGTGAACTGGCTGCCGGAGACGCCGGCTTGGCTGCCAGCCGAGTGCGACGTGCCGATCCGCAGGAATCACTGGTTCTGGCATCCGGACGACGAAGCCCGCCTGCTGAGCCTGGAGGAGCTCATGGACGTGTATTACCGCTCGGTTGGGCATGGAGCGACGCTGCTGCTGAATGTATCTCCGGATCGGCGAGGGCTGCTGCCGGAGGCGGACGTGGAGCGCGTACTGGCGTTCGGGGAGGAAATCCGCCGCCGTTTTGGCAAATCGCTTGCCGAAGTGCAGGGTATAGAAGGCATAGCGGAATTGGTGCTGGACGAGCCTATGGAGCTGGATCATGCGGTGCTTATGGAAGACATCCGGTATGGCGAGCACATTCGGGAATATTCGCTGGAAGCGATGCTGGACGGACGGTGGATTGAGCTCGTAAGAGGCAGCGCGGTCGGCCATAAGAAGATCGACCGGTTTGCTCCGGTCCGTACGGACCGGATTCGTCTGAACGTGTTGGACAGCGCCGCCGTGCCGAAAATCCGCTCAATGTCCGTTTATTGCGTTTCCGGAGAGGAACGGAATATGTAGATGTCATCGGCCTCAGCCGGTTCTTTCTGTTATAATGTTCGTAAAAGGCAACGGAGGGGCTGTTGACGAACGATGGCAGCTCCCCGTAAGGACGTGGCGGGAGGGCGGAGCATCTGAGAACGGATCGTTTGTTGGCGATCACCGTGCTGCTGCTGAATCGAAAAAGGCTTAGCGCCAAAGCATTGGCCGACCGGTTTGAGGTATCCACCAAGACGATTTACCGCGATATCGAGGCGCTAAGTCTGGCGGGCATTCCGATCGTCACGCATCAGGGGACGACCGGCGGTTTTGAGATAATGGAGCAGTTTACGATCAGTCGTCAATTTCTGGCTCTGGACGAGCTGTTGTCCATGCTGGCTGCTGTCCAAGGCATACGTACGGCGTTCGACGATCAGTCGATTTCCAATCTTTTGGAAAAAGTAAAAACGATGCTGCAGCCGACGGAGCGGGAGCTGCTGGAGCAGGGCGGAGCGCCGCTGACATTCGACTTCAATCCGTGGGGGCAGAGCGCGTCGGCAAGGGCGAGGGTTCAGGCGCTAAGAACTGCGATCGGGGAGCGTCGTACGGTTACGTTTCGCTACACGAATCTGGAGGGAACGGGAACCGAACGGACTGTGGAGCCGATCGGCCTGATCTTGAAAGGCTACCTGTGGTACTTGCATGCCTACTGCACGCTGCGGGGCGAATTTCGCGTGTTCCGGTTGTCCCGGGTTCAGGAGCTACGCGTGACGGAGGAGCGTTTCGAGCCGCGTCCGGCGCCGGCCCTGGACTCGTATTCCTGGCAGCCGGAATGGTCGGAGTCCGGCGCCTCCGAGGTGGTGCTGACCTTTCGGCCGGAAGTCCGCGACCGGGTGGAGGATACGTTTCCGACGGAGCAGGCGGAGCGGCTGCCGGACGGTTCGATTCGTATCCGCGGCAGCTATCCGGCGAACGAGTGGTTTTACGGCTGGATGCTCAGCTTTGGGGACAAGGTGATAATCGACGAGCCGGCGTTTATGGCGAGGGAGCTCAGGGAGCGAGCGAAAAAGATTATCGCGCAGTACGCGGAACTATGACAGGGTGCTGTCCAATTTTGCATCGTATACTAAGAATGAAAGTTACAGAACATCACGATGACCGATGGCAACTATACGATGAAAAGAGGACGAACCTATGGAAACCAGCTTTGCTTCCAAACCCGCAATGAACCTTGTCGGCGTGAGCGCCCGAACGACGAATCAGCGCGAAACCGGCCCGGACGGGGCGATTCCGCGGCTGTGGAACGATTTTTTCGCTGCGAACTTGTCCCGGATCGACGGGCTAAGCGAGCCGCATTTGACCTACGTGTTGTACACAAATTATGAGAGCGACGTGAACGGTGCTTACACGGTGTTGATCGGGCATGCGTGGGCGAAGGAGGCGGCGCCGGAAGGATTGGCCGTAGAGGCGGTTCCGGAGGCGCGGTACGTCGTGTTCAAAAGTGAGCGGGGCCCCGTGGCTCGCGTCGTGACCGAGGCGTGGCAGCGCATCTGGGCATGGTTCGAGACGTCTTCGTACGAGCGCGCTTATACGGGCGACTTCGAAGTATACGATGCGCGCGGCTTCGATCCTGGCGATGCCGAGGTCGAGATTTATGTGGCGGTGCGCGAGGCCTGATCCGGCTGGAATGTCAATAGAGGTGTACGAGGGGGTGGGGCATCTACTTCCGGTCGCTCTTGTCTGCAGGAAATCTATATTTGAAGCCGCTTAGTAGCGGATATTTCCAGCAGACAAAGGCGAACGCTCACGCTCCTCCAGCAGATACCCCACCTCCGTATGTATCTCTATTTTCTTTAAAAACCTCTTTCTCAACACTCTAGGGGACCGTGTGACGGTTCCCTTTTTTTAGTCCTTTTACGGTTAACTTACCTCGTTTTCTTCTTCCATTTTTTATAATTGAAAATGAAATTATTTTTTTCCGTATGTACGCGATACTGGTGCAAGTTGGCCTTGACCGTTCGCGATCCGTCCGTTCCAACTTTAATTTTCAGCGACTTGACGCCGGACTCGACCGGAATGACCAGGTATCCGTTGTGGGATTTGTCCATTTCAAAGGCTTGCTCCGAGCCGTTCGGGAACACAGCTGTAAAGACGGCATTCACGTTTGAACTGATCACGACCCGATAAATCGAACCGTCTACACTAGGTTTCAGATCCTCTTTTCCGTCCCCGGATGTAAAGAAGAAGCTGCCCTCTTTCGAGGTTTCAACAGAAAAATAATCCATAACGTCATTCGACTTGTTCCTTATGCCTGGTGGATCGTTTTGGGGCTGGTAGGCGTAAGCCGCTGTCGATCCGGCCAAAAAGAGGCACAAGACCAAGGGTAAAAGTTTTTTCATTTGTTTTTCCGCTCCTTCTCTATACGATGGAAACTCTTTTTGCACAAAGCCTCAGTAAACCGCAGGCAGCGACGAAACCTATTCATAGAAGCTCCCGTATAAATTGCATGAACAACCTGATTCTACCATTTCAGATCGTTCTTTCACAAATCCCCTTGTTGACATTCGGAAAACATTCGCCCGGTACAATAAAGGGGACAAGCAGGAGAAGGACGGACGGTGAAACGATGAAAAGAAAAGGGATGCTGCTCCTTCTGATCGCGCTGGTATCCTTGGTGCTGTATTCCAAGCTCCCGGCTCGTCCCGGGACGGCGGCGAAGATTGGGGCTCAGGCGCCCGCTTTTACACTCCCGGCGCTGGACGGACAAACGTATACGTCGGAGCAATTTCGCGGCAAGCCGCTGATCATTAATTTCTGGGCATCGTGGTGCGAGCCGTGCAAAGCGGAGGCTCCGGCGCTGGTCCGGCTGTATGAGCGGTATCAGGACCAAGTTGAGTTGGTGGCGGTCAACATTACGGCCAAGGACCAGATCGAATCCGTCCGGGCGTTCGTCTCGGAGCATGGTCTGCCGTTTCCGGTGCTGCTCGATGAACGGGCGGAGACGGCTCAGGCGTACCGTATCGTGCCGATTCCGACAACGTATCTGGTGGACCGCAGCGGCATGATCGCGGATAAAATTACTGGTGCTGCCGACTACGCCACGTTTGAGAAAAAAATAACGGCGCTGCTGCAGCGTTAAAACGAAACGACGAATCGCCCTCTTTCAGCCTTTTCCGAGCTGAAGAGAGGGCGACTCGTCGTTTTTTACAAACTTGATTATGCCGTGTGCAAATAACGGGCCGTTTCCGTCCGGTAAGCGCTGATGGCGGGGAGAATGCCCGCGATCATGCCCAGCAGCGCAACGCCTCCGATAACGGCGGCTAAGTCCCAGCTGTACGCGACCGCGACGGTCACGGATATTTGCGAGCCGATATAGTCCGACAGCAGCCAGGTGAGTCCGCCGCCGAGCACCGTGCCGAGCACGCAGCCGAAGACGACCACCAGCACGGATTCGAGCAGCACGATCGTGACGACGGCGCTGCGGCTTGCACCAATGGCACGCAGGATGGCGACGGTCCGTCTTCGTTCCACAGTAGAACCGTACAGGGCCAGAACGACGGTCAGTCCGGCCATGCCCAGAACGACGTAGCTGATATATTTCAAAATTTGTTCGCCGCTGCCCATCATATCGAAGATTTTGGCGATGACTTGTCCGGGAAACACCGCCTGCGCCTCTTTGCCCTGGTTGATCTCCTGATACATCTTCATCAGGTCCACGTAGCTTCGCGGCTTCACCAAAGCGGCGGTCACGCCATGCTCGTCTTCCTCGTGCTTTTGCTCCCCCGCATGCTCATGGCTGATCCAGTAGCTGTCCATGCTGACGTAAATCCCTTGATCCGAAGGGGCCGATACGCTGTGCAGGATGCCGACGACCGTGTAAGGATGGTCCTTGTGGCCTTCGTCGTGCTGCAAGGATTTGGCCACGCCGTGACCCGAAATGAGCCGGTCCCCGACCTTCAGCCCGGTTTCCTTGGCGACCTTGGCGCCAAGCACCGCTTCGAACGGCTTGTCGAACAGCCGCCCGTCCACGAGCTGGAAATAAGGCGGGTCGCTGGGCTTCCCTTTCAGCGCGAAGAAGGAAGGGGTCGTGCCGACGAGCCGGAACCCTTTATAATTGTCGCCGAGCGCAAACGGAACCGCCTGGGTTACCCGGGGATCGTTCTCCAGCGTATGGTAATAGTCCAGCGAAATATTCGCCAAAGGGTTATCCATCAAAAAGATCGTGTTGAACACAAGCTGGTTGGCGCTGCCCTTGGAACCGACGATCATGCCGAACGGCTCGCTTGCTTTGACGATGCCCTGCTTGATGCCTGCGGAGAGCATCATGATGCTGAGCGTCATCGCGACGCCGATGCTTACGACAATGACGGTAATAAGCGTTTGGACCCGCCGGTTCATGAGGTTGCGCCAAGCCATGTGCAGCAAAGACATGTTACCCGACCTCTCTGGTATCGTAAATGGAAAGCTCCCGGAGGCTCACGACGCGGTCCAATCTGCCGGCCAGCTCCGGGTCGTGGGTGCACAGCAGCAGGGCCGTTCCGTTCTGTTCGCAAGCTTCGGCCAGCAGGGAAAACACCTGCTCCGCGTTGGCCTGGTCCAGACTGGCCGTAGGCTCGTCCGCGAGCACAAGGGCCGGGCGGTTCGCCAGCGCACGCGCGATGGAGACGCGCTGCTGCTCGCCGCCGCTGAGCTGGCCCGGCTTGTGGTGAAGCCGGTGCTCAAGGCCGACCTGCGTCAGCAGCTCGCCGGCGCGCTGCTTTTGCGCCTTCGGCGGGACGGTTTTACCGAACTGCATGGCCGCCAGTACGTTCTCCAGCGCAGTAAAGCCCGGCAGCAGGTTGAAGTTCTGGAACACGTAGCCGATATGCTGCGCGCGGAAGCGGTCCAGCTCCGCTTCGCTCAACCGTTCGAGCTGCCGGTCCAGCAGGCGGATGGTGCCGCTTGTAGGCCGCAGAATGCCGGCGATGAGCTGAAGCAGGGTGCTTTTGCCTGAGCCGCTCGGTCCGACCAAGGCCACCCGTTCGCCTGCGTTCATGGCAAAATGGGAAATGTTCAGCACGTCCACCTGCCGCTTGCCCGGAAGGGGGTACGACTTGGTCAAGTTCTCGGCATGCAGCATTACTTCAGCACCTCCACGTTGTCCGCGTTGATGCGGATCAGGCTGACGAAGCCGGTCTCTTCGTCCGTCTGCGAACCGACGCTGAGCGTGCCCGTCACTTTGACCTGATGCTCCGTCGGCGTCACGTCTTTGCTCTTGGGCATAAAGACGACTACGATATCCGTCGGCCAGTCCGCATCCGTCGAACAGAACGGGCAGACGGTGAGCGCGACTTTGGTCAGCACGAAAAAGTTGACTTTGGCGGTTAACGGAGGAGCCATGAAGCCGGTCATTTCCACTTTTTTGCCAGCCAATTGGTTTACTTGATCCGATAGTTTCACGCCGCGCACCGTCATCTCGGAATACAGGTCCTCGAACGTTAAAACAGGCGTTTTGCCCGCTTCCTTCACGATATTTTTCGGCGTCTCGGGCTTCGCTTGCTTGGACGCCGCTTGTTCGGCCGCAGGCGGCTTCTCTTGCGGCGGCTCCGTTCCGGCTGCCGCGGAAGCGCCCTTGGCGGCCGCGTCGGCCGCTGCTTGCGGGCCGGGCCCCGCGGCTGCATCGCCTGCCGGGGCCGTGCCTGCGGGCACGGTGCCCGCTGCCGCAGGGGCCGTCGCCGCACTGCCCGCGCCGGCCTCGCTCGCGCTTGCCTGCGGGGCGCCGGCCGCGGTCTGCCCGCCGCCCGCTTGCCCTGCATCCGCCGCCGCTGGCTGAGCGGCTTTGCCGGCCTCTCCCGCACCAGCCTGCTTCGGCTGCGTTCCGGCAGCCGAAGTCTCCGCCGCCGGGGCGGATGCTGCCGCCGAAACGGAAGAATCAACCGGCCCCCCGGAAGACAGGGGAACCGGTTGATTGCAGCCGGGAACGAGGAGCGTAACGGCGATCAGGCCGACGGTTAAGGCGGTCATGCCTCTTGGTTCAAGCCGCATGGGTAACGCCTCCATTCACTCCGTAATTTCCATTTATCGATTGATCTTGCGAGCCTTGCTTACTTCGCGAGCACTTCCAAGATGGAGCTGCCGGACACGAACGTCGTGCCGTTCTCGAATTTATGCTCCAACACAACGTCTTTGCCGTTTTTCGTTGCTTTGCCGCTGTTCAGATTCAAAACAACCGTGCTGTTGTTGATTTGGATCGTAATTTCCCTTGTCGGCGCGTTGAATTTCACCGTACCGCCCATCAGATTGACGAAGTTTGCGAGTGGAACCCAATTTTTACCATCCGCTTTCGCATCGGACAGGTTCAGACCGAGAGCATTGACCATGCCGAAGAATACATCGGTGTTGTCCATCGTGCCTTTGAAATATTGCGATCCCGGGCCGTAAGCCATCAGCGGCACATCATCTGCCGTATGGACGCCTTGGCTGTCCGCCGAACTAATGGTGCCCGGACGAAGGAAACGGTCGCGGTTCGGATCGTCCGGATTCGCCAGCTTGGCCGGATTGGCCACATATTGGCCATCTTTGTTTTTCACCGTCGGGGAAGTCGGCACCGCATCGAATTTGTAATCCTCATAGTAGTCGGGGTGAGAACCGAACACGACAGCCAGCTTGCGATCAACGTCCGGCGTGTCCGGGAACCCGTCGCCGTTGCTGTCGACATACGTCGGGAATTTGGAATCCTCGTACGTACGCAGCGCTTCGCGGCCGGATTTGCCGTCGCCTTCCCAATATGTTCCCGCTACGCTGACGGAGTGCGAATGGTCCGCCGTAACGATGATCATCGTCTCGCCGTTCTGCTCGGCGAACCGCTTGGCTACGCCGATCGCTTTATCCATCTCGATCGTATCGTAAGCGGCGCGCTCCCAATCCAGCGGGTGAAGCTGCTTGTCGATGCTTGCGCCTTCAACCATCAGGAAGAAGCCTTTGTCGTTTTTGCTGAGCGTATCGAGCGCTTTTTGCGTCATATCCCACAGGTTCGGCTGATCCGTGAACGATTTCAGCTCCGCTTTGTTGTTCGTCGAGCGGTCGTAGTATACGCTCATGTCCGCCGTATGGAACAGGCCGAGCAGCTTGTCCGGCGCATTCGCCGCTTTCAGCTGGGTGGCATTCTCCGCGATCGTATAGCCTTTTTGCTGGAACATATCGAACAGGTTTTTCTCGTCTTTCCGTTTGGAGCCAGGCGTCGTTTTCGGAAGGAAGTACGCCGATCCGCCGCCCAGAATCACTTCCGGCTGCAGCTTGTACAGCATTTCGGCGATTTCCGGCTTGTCTGAGCGTCTACGCGTATGGGAGACGACGGCCGCCGGGGTGGCATCTTCGATTTCCGACGTCGTGACGACGCCGACCGACATGCCGCGGGTCCGCTTGAGCATTTCCCCAAGCGTCTCGACTTTAGGGTCGTCCAGCGAGCTTTCTGTATTGTCCGGGTAGACGCCCAGAGCGTTCACGGCGGACTTGTGGCCGGTGTTGTATGCGCTGGCACTGTTCGCGGAATCCGTTACGAGCGCGTCCATGCCGGAAGTCGTCACAACCGCGCGCTGATCAAATTTATCCATTTCAAGCAGGCTGTTGTATTTGCCTTCGGTGATGCCTCTCGACATGATACGGGACATCGTAATATCCGGGAAAGCCATGCCGTCCCCGACGAAAAGGATGACGTTTTTCGCTTTTTTGCCGCCTTGGTCGGCGAGCACGACTTCGTATTTCACAGTTTTTGCCAAGCCGTTGTCGGCTTTGACGGCGACTTCATAGGTACCGGGTTCAGTGATTTTTACATCCCGGATGGTGAATTCCTGGCTTTTGTCCGTATTGGTTTTGACAAAAGGCTTGCCGAAAAATTGCTCGGCATCTTTGCCGTTCACCGTAATGCTGACGGACGACGGCATCGCCGTCAGGTGATTTAATTCTACACGGAAGTCGAAGAGGCTTCCGGCTAAAAATTTCGCTCGGTCGATAGGTGCGATATACACGGATGGAGCTTGCGTGGTTTCCGCCGCATAAGCCGCCGGTACAGGCTCGGTAACGAATCCCGTGCCGCTTGCGAGCAGGCTGCCGGTGACCGCGATGCTGGTTAAGACTTTAAAAGCCTTTTTCTTCATTATAAATAAGCACCTCCACAAGAATTGGACAACTTGATTATAGGCAAGTTGTGTAAAGGGGAATGAATGATTACGTTAAGAAATTATGAAGAATTTGACTTGCTTGTCCCAAAACGAACAAAACCCGAAAAAAAGCAACCCCAGCCGAAATTTTCCTCCTTACGCCGGAAGCGTCGGGCATCTACAATAAAAATGATGAAAATGCTTACATACGAAAGTGCGAGCCGGAGGTGCAGTAGATTTGAACCCCAAGACAGATACGCGGATTCGGCGGCAGGAGCCGGAAGCCCTGAGCCGTTCGGCATCCAAGCTGCTTCGCAGGCTCTACGGACAGCGTCATCTTCAAGTCATGGCGCTGCTTGGTGTCTTATGGATTGTCGTTTTCAACTATGTCCCCATGTACGGCATTGTCATTGCCTTCAAGGATTTCAATATCACGGCGCCGATTTCCGCAGCGCCCTGGGTGGGACTGGAACATTTCAAAGCTTTTCTGGAAGACGACAGCTTGGCTGATGTGGTCAAAAATACGATCGGAATGAGTGTGCTCAAGCTGCTCTTCGGATTCCCGCTGCCGATCGTCTTCGCGCTTTTCCTGAATGAGCTGCGTTCCGTACGCTACAAGAAGGCGGTGCAAACGATCTCGTATTTGCCCCATTTTCTGTCCTGGGTCATTCTGGGAGGCATCTTGGCGACCTGGTTGGCCGACGTCGGGATCGTCAACCGGCTGCTCCTGGCGATGAACCTTATCGAGCAGCCGATCAGCTATTTGGCCGAGCCAGGATATTTCTGGACTATTATCGTCTCCTCGGACATATGGAAGGAGCTGGGCTGGTCCGCTATCATTTATTTAGCCGCCATCTCCGGCGTTTCTCCGGAAATGTACGAAGCGGCGACGATCGACGGCGCAGGCCGGTTCCAGAAAATGATTTACGTGACGCTCCCGGCGATCAAGGGCACGATTACCATTCTGTTCGTTCTTGCCGTCAGCGGCATTTTGAATTCGAACTTCGACCAGATTCTCGTGCTCAAAAATCAATTGAACGAGAGCGCTAGCAACGTCGTCGATGTGTACGTGTATCAGGTCGGGCTGAAGCAAAGCCGCTTCTCCTATGCAACGGCCGTAGGCTTGCTCAAATCGTTCATTTCGCTCGCTCTTCTTCTCTCGGCGAACTACATCACGAAGCGATTGAACAACACGTCCTTATTCTAGGAAAGGAGAGGATCGCAGGATGGTTTCCATGAACCGCAGAACGCTGCGGGAGGTTATATTCGACCGGCTGAACGATGTCTTCATGCTCGCGATATGCTTCGTCACACTGTACCCGATCTGGTATGTGCTCGTGAATTCCCTGAACGACGGCAACGACGCGATGCGGGGCGGCATTTATTGGTGGCCCCGCATGTTCAGCTTCGACAGCTATCTGGCCGTATTCGCCAACGACGGCATCATGCTGGCGATGGGCGTGACCGTCGCCAAGACGCTCGTCGGGACAGTCGTGCATGTGCTGTTCACCGCCATGGTGGCGTATGCGTTCTCACGCAAAGAACTGATCGGACGCCGGGCCTATATGACGCTGGGCACAGTCACGTTGTTTTTCAGCGGAGGGCTCATTCCCTCGTACTTGCTCATTCGGGATCTGGGGCTGCTCGACAGCTTCTGGGTCTACATTATTCCGGCCATGTTCAGTTTCTTCGATCTGATCGTTTTCCAGGCGTTCTTCCGGGAGATTCCCGATGGGCTGGAGGAGGCGGCGAAGCTGGACGGCGCGAACGATTTCAAAATTTTCCGCTCGATCATTCTCCCGGTCTCGATGCCCGTCGTCGCCACGATTGCGCTTTTCCATGGGGTGTACCAGTGGAACGATTATTTTACGGGAATGATCTACATCAATAAGAGCGAGCTCCAACCGATCCAGACGTATCTGTACAGAGTCGTGGCCCAATCCAGCTCCAATCAGATGATGGCCGCCACCTCCGGTACTATCGCGAAGTCCGTGTCCTCTCAGTCGATCAAGCTGGCGACGATGGTCATTACGTCCTTGCCGATCGTGATCGTGTATCCGTTTTTGCAGAAATATTTTGTGAAAGGCTTCATGATCGGCTCTATCAAGGGCTGATTCGATATAACTACGATGATAGAGAAAAGGGGAAAACGCAGATGGGTATAAGTAAAACGCGCAAAACGCTCGCTATGCTGCTTGCTTTGGTCACGGCCGTATCCGTGAGCGCATGTTCCGCAGATCGCGGCAACGAACCGGCCAAAGAGGCGAAAACCGCTTCTACGGACCCGGTAGCTCCGGCCGGAAATCCCGACGAGCCGGGCTGGAAGTCCGACACGAAGCCGATTACGTTCGACTGGTATTTGAACTTCTCCTGGTTTCCGAACAAGTGGGGCGTCGATCCGACCTCCCAATACGTCACAAAGAAAACGGGCGTGAACATCAATTTTATCGTTCCGGCCGGCAACGAAAACGAAAAGCTGAATACGATGATCGCTTCCGGCAAGCTGCCCGATTTCATTACGCTGGGGTGGTATGAAGACGCGGTCAAGAAAATGATCGAAGGGGGCATGGTT
Organism: Paenibacillus tyrphae; assembly: GCF_000722545.1. Classification (GTDB taxonomy): domain Bacteria; phylum Bacillota; class Bacilli; order Paenibacillales; family NBRC-103111; genus Paenibacillus_G; species Paenibacillus_G tyrfis. Next base: position 194,485 of record NZ_JNVM01000017.1, on the reverse strand, counting down.
CTACCTCTGGACGAATTAGCGAAGCAATACGACCCTTACTTCTTCAAGGTGACGGACCCGGCCAAGACGACTTGGTATACGCAGAAGGACGGCCATTTCTACGGGTATCCGAATGCGTCCTCTTCCCCGCAAGATTACAAGAAATACGGGGAGAATTTCGTTTCCAACCAGACCTTTATGGTCCGCAAAGATATGTACGAAGCTCTCGGCAAGCCGGATATGAGAAAGCCGGAAGGCTTTCTGAAGGCGCTGCAGGCAGCCAAAGAGAAGTTCCCGAGCGTGAACGGCCAGCCGCTCATTCCGCTGGGGCTGAGCGAGTTTGGAGATACCGGCAACTACTCGCTGTTCGATGCGAACCAGAATTCCTCCATGCTGGCTAACTTTCTGGCCATTCCTTACGAAAAAGACGGCAAGCTCTACGACCGATACACCGACCCCGAATTGGTGAAGTGGCTGAAGACGTTCCGCCAAGCCAACGAACTCGGCTTGCTCGCCAAAGACATTTTCATCGACAAGCGTCCGCAAATGGAGGAGAAAATCGCCCAGGGCCGGTACTTCGCTATGCTGTTTCAACGCTCGGATATGGCTAATCAAAATATTTCGCTGTATCAGAAAGATCCGAACACGGCGTACATTGCCGTCGACGGACCGGCCAACGCGAAGCAGGACCCGCCGACGTTGGCAGGTCCGGGAATTGCCGGCTGGACGGTGACGCTGATCTCCAAGGATGTGAAAGACAAGGCGAGAGCGATCAAGTTCCTCAGTTACCTGATCAGCGAAGAAGGGAATAAGGATCTGTTCTTGGGCGAGAAGGGCGTCAGCTACGATACCATTGAAGGAAAAGACCAGTTCAAGCCCGAAGTGCTTGACCTGATGAACAAAGACCGTTCCGCTTTCGATAAGAAGTACGGCTCCTCCTTTACTTTCTGGATGCTGATGGATACGAACATGAACCTCAAATGGGCACCGCCCAGCGTCGATCCGATCAAGCAGCCGGAATCATGGACCCGGGGTAAGACGAAGAGCTTCTCGCAATACGATAACATCGTGCCGACGGGCAACTCCGTCGAGGGGATCGCCAACACGAAGATTGCCCAGCTCTGGGGCAAGGCGCTGCCGAAGCTGCTGCTTGCCAAGTCCGATGCGGAATTCGATCAGCTCTTCGACAAGTTCCAGAAGGATCGGCAGGCTGCCGGACTGGAGAAGGTGAGAGCGTATCAGCAAAAAGAATTCGAGGCCAACAGCCAAAAGATTGCGCAATTTGCCAAGTAGTTCGGGCGGTTCGGCCCGCGAGCCCAGCTTCCGGGGGCTCCGGGCTTTTTTCTTATTTCCGTATTACAATAAGGGAACAACTCGTTGATAACGGAGATGAAAAACATGCGGAACATAAGGCTTGCCAGATTGACGGACCGCATTTCCATACAGTTCAAGCTGATCGGGGCGTATATTTTCATTATTTTGATCCCTATCATTTTGTTTTCATGGTATATATTTAACGGCTTTTATCATAATACGATTCAAGATGCGCTCAAGAAAAATCAATATGCGCTGTCCAGCGAGAAAGCGTATATTTTGAACAATATGGAAATTATGCTGCGCACGGCACAGTTCTACACGGCGGACAAAGAACTCATGAATTATATGCAAAGCCCGGACGATCTGGAGGTTCCCGAGCTCGTCGATTTCAATACGAAGTCGTTCTCCAATTTGCAAAGGCTTATGTTTAATAACCCTAACATTACGAATGTCCGCCTGTTTACAGATAATCCGAATACGATGGAGATCTGGCCGATGATTTTCCATGAAAGCCGGATCTCCGCCAGGCCGTGGTACAAGAGCGTGCTGGAGCAGCGGGGTGAATTTAGGTGGGAAATTTTGGAGGATGAAAAAGACATCATGAACCGGGCCACGGCGGACAACCGGGCTGCGTCGACCTACGTCTCGCTGTTGAAAGAAATTTATTACCCGAGCGACAGGCATGTCGGGATTCTTGAGGTGGACATGAAAATCGATAAGTTTTTTCAAAAAGTGTTCAGTCCTCTTCAAGACGACCAATCCCGCATGCTGGTCATCGATCGTTCGGGACGAATGTTCACCGATATGGGCAGCACATTTTTCAAGGACATCGACATGGAGCGGCTTCGGCGAGATTGGGCGGAGCGTCCTCATGAGGAAGGAGCCAGTTTTACGTTCACGGTCGGGGACACGCCGTATTTGTGCCTAACGACGCCGATCGACCAGATGGACGCCTACCTGCTCAATGTCGTATCTCTGGACAATCAGGTGACGCAAATTCGGCATACGCGAAATCTCTTCATCGCCGCAGCGATCGTCCTCATCGCGCTGTTGTCCGTGATCACTTATTTTTTGCAGTCGCTGATCTTGAAAAAGCTGCACATTTTGCGCGATTCGATGAAAAAGGTGCGCCGAGGGGATCTGAATGTGCACATCGATATCGATGCGGGCGGCGAGGTAGGCGAGCTTGCGCATCATTTTCGGCAGATGATGAAGAAAATGAACGAGCTGATCGTGGAAGCGGTGAATAAACAAGCGGCGACGAAGGAGGCGGAGCTGCACGCCCTTAAAAACCAGATCGATGCCCATTTCCTCTACAATACGTTGGAAAATCTGAAAATGCTGGCCGAAGTGGAGGCGCAGTACACCATCTCGGACGCTTTGACCTCTCTCGGGGCGCTGATGCGCTACAGCCTGAAGTGGTCCAGCGAGTACGTGCAGCTTCGGGATGAATTGCAGCACATCCGCAACTACATCGCCATTATGAATATGCGCTATGACGATAAGCTCGACCTGCAGCTGGACATTCCCGAAGGATACCGGGAGCAGGAGATGCTAAAGATGTCGCTGCAGCCTCTGGTGGAAAATGCGGTGAAGCACGGCATGCGGACGGAACGGACGCGACGGGAGGGGATGGCGATTCGGATTCGCGCTTGGCGAGGAGAGGAGTCGACGTACATTGAGGTGACGGACAATGGGGCCGGCATGCCGGGGGAGAAGCTTGCCGAGCTGCGCGAGAAGCTCGTTATGGACGACGTTCGATTCCGGGCCCAATATGGACACGGGCTATCTGGAGAGCAGGAGGGCAGAGGGATCGGCCTGCGCAATGTGATGCAAAGGATCGCCATGCATTACGGCGGTGAGTACGGACTGACCGTGGACAGCGAGGAGGGAGCTTATACCAGGGTAACGATAAAGCTGCCCTATTTAATCTTATCGGGAGGGTTGTCTGCGGATGAGAAAAGTGCTTATCGTTGATGACGAGAAAAATATTAGGCTCGGTCTGAGAGCGATGATCGACCGGCTGTTCCCGGACGCTTATACGTTCGATTTTGCCGAAGACGGGGCGGAGGCGCTGGAGCTTTTGAACCGGGTGCCCGCGGACATCGTGATTACCGACATTCGGATGCCGGTGATGGACGGGATTGCGCTGATTCAGCGGATTCAGGAGCTGGAGAGGAAGCCGGCCGTCGTTATTTTGAGCGGCCACGATGACTTTCCATACGCTCAAGAAGCGATCCGCTGCGATGTGTCGGAATATTTGCTCAAGCCGATCGTCCGTGACGAGCTTGCCCGGACGATGCTGAAGCTGGAGAAGGAGCTGAAGCAGAGGGAGCACGTCGACGAACAATTGACAAGCTCGATGCGGCAGCAGGAAGCCTATCGGGAAAGTCAGCTAAGCTATTTGCTGCGTCATCCGCATCCGGAGGAGCCGGGGCTGCCGGAACGGCTGAAGGGATGCGGTCTGGAGTGGCTGGAGGAGGGCTTTCAGCTTGGGGTGCTGCAATATCGGGGTTCCGTCCAGGGTATGGGGCCGACCGAATTTCTGGGGCGCATTCAAGCTGAGCTCGAAAACGCTCCGGAGCCGGCCGGACAGCGGCGTGCGCACGTGTGGGATAAGGAGAACCAGCTTGTGCTGATCGCCCGGCATCGCGAGCTTTTTCAATTTTTGGCCGGGCGCATCGTGGAAACGGGTTATTTTGCATACAGCATGGGACTGAGCGGCTATACCCAAGGCGTGGCGCGCTTGCGGGCGGCCCATCAAGAGGCGGAGCAGGCGTTGAAATATACGTTTCTTCAATCTGCGCCGGGGGTCGTCTCCTACGAGTGCATCGCCGGGAAGAGCAGGGACTTTGTGATCCCTGCGGAGAAGATCAGAAAGCTGGCCAATATGCTGGGGGCCGGCCGGGAGAAGGAACTGACGTCGCTGCTCATGGAAGTGCTCGATATCCGGACGGTGGCGCGATACGATATAGCGTATTTGGAAGGCGTCAGCCGCGCGTTCAACGAGCTGATTTTTGACAAAGTGTTTCATATTTACGGGGGCGAATCGGTCGAGATTCTTCGTTTGTTCAAGAAGGTCGGAGACCTTTGGAATTTTTATTATTTTCATGATTATTACCACAGCGTGGAGGGGCTGCTGCATCGGCTGGACGACTACGTGCGCAGCATGAAGACGTTCCATATCGATCACAAGGAAATGAAGCAGGCCGTGCAGTATATGCAGGATAATTTCCATAAAGATTTGAACATGGCCGTCGTTTCCAACCATGTGTCTTTGAACTATTCCTATTTCAGCCAAGCCTTTAAAGAATATACCGGCGAAAGCTTCGTGAGCTATTTGAAAAAGCTGCGCATTGATAAAGCCAAAGAGCTGCTTGTAACGACCGGGCACAAAGTGTATGAGATCGGCGGGATGACTGGGTTCGAGAACACGAAGCATTTCAGCCGCGTATTCAAGGAAATGGAGGGGATCAGCCCGCAGGAATACCGGGAGCTGCATGAAGCGCTGAAGCGGTAGCGGCTTCCGCCGTACGAAGCGTACGGCTTTCCGTTGGAGGCAGTCGTTCCAGTATCCGCGGAGTGGGCAAGCGTGAACGATGTGTCGGACGCTGCTGGCTGAGAGGAAGCCAAAAGGGTTACTATGCGTTTGCTGCATAGTGGGCTGGAGGCTGTGTGCCTAAATGCTTGGTAGGACCCTTTTTGAAAGAGACGATCGGGGAGATGGGGGAAGTTTATGGAGGGAGCGGGTCGGCTAGCAACACTTATCAAGATTTATACAGATAAAATGAAGCATGCCGCAGATCACAACGAGTCGCATAAGCTGCGTTACGAGCTGGGAGATAAAGTGGGCCAGCGGATGTTCAGAAAGAAATTATTGCCTACATTTCGGAAAATCTTGTCACGAAAGCATGGGTGCATGCTCATGAATGGATTGGGTCGGCGCTGAATCATCCGTCTCCCGGTTATATCGATTATTTACTGCAAATCTTGGATGAAGTGGATGCCAACGCTCCTCATTATTGGGCATTAGACGCCATCGAATATATGCCTGAAGAGATTACGGAGTTAGCCATACCGGGACTGAAACAACGTATAGAACCGATGAATCCGTCTTGGTCCTATGCAGTAATCGAGAAATATTTTGAAACGATTGTATGGAACGACGAGGATGCGGAAAAGTTTATTTCGTCTTTCGTGGACTCGCAGAACGAAATGGTGGCGTTTCGGGCGAAATATTGGATGGAAACGTTCGAAGTCGAGAGGGAAGAGGACGCGGAGGGCGAAGATTAAACGGGCCTGTAAAGTAGCGGGGGTTCAAAAAAACACGTCCTTTTGAACGTGTTTTTTGAATGACAGATAAATTTTAGCAGAGGCAATTAATGAAGCTGCTCTTTTAGTTTTTTGACTTCGCTTTCGGGCAATCCCGTCGCTTTAACGATCTTAGCCACGTCCATGCCCATCTCCAGCAAATTTTTGGCGACTTCAATTTCTTTTTCCCGTTTCCCTTCGCGCTTACCTTCGCGCTTACCTTCTTCCTTGGCTCCATCGATCATGGACGCTTCGTCGTGCAGCGCTTTTTGCCGCATTTCATACAATCGACGGGCTTCTTCGTTCTGGCTCAGAAACTCCAGCGTGTCCATCGCTTTTTGCAGTGTCGGTTCGTTCATGGCGATGACCTCCCATAGTTCTTGTTTATCCACGCCTTTCAGGAACAACAGCCATTTTACCAGCTTATCCGATAGGCTGGCCCTCTGCGATTGCAGCTTAAGCAACTCCATGAAATGAATCTCGATATCATCGGTTAGCCTCAACCCGGTATGGTATTCCCGCAAATGAAAAAGATTATAGTAACGATCATTCGGGATAAAGTTGAAATTTAAAATATTGATGGTTATCGTCTTTTTCAAATCTTTATATTTTTGTCCTTCTTCAAGCTGGCTGGAATACATTTTGCTCCAGTAATACAACGTCCGTTTCTCTATATCGTACCGGTTGAACAGTTGAATTTCGATGTTTACTTGCTTTCCGTCTGCCGTACGGGCATGCAGATCGAGAATCGATTGCTTGTCATGCAGCGCGTTTTTATCAATATACGGATTGAGGATCTGAATATCCGTGATCGGAGAAGGCTCGCTTTCTCTCAAGGTTACATTCAAAAAATCCAACAGCACGTCTTTATTTTCTTCGACACCGAAAATGCGTTTGAAAACGAAATCGACTTTAGGGTCAAGTCTGTTGGTCATCCTCTCAACTCCATTTCGTCTGCCATATTATTATACCACGACGGAAAATGTTCAGACATATGACAATATATTCTCACACCATGAAAATACCGGACGAACCTTTGTGACGCATTCTGCCGAATACAACCTTGTACAGCACATACCCGAGAGAGGCGCCCGCGTAGTTTAGAATGACGTCGTCGATATCGCCGGAACCGACGCGCAGCACCGTCTGCAGAAGCTCGACAACGATTAGCGGAACGATGAAGCTGAGCGAAAAGCCGAGAAACGTCCGGCATCTCCGGAACAAGAGCGGCAGCAAAATTCCGAAGGGAACGAACATCCCGATGTTGCCGCCCAGATTGATGAGCACAATGGAAAACGCATAGGAGTCAAAATAAATAAAATAATTGCCGATTGTGCGAAAAGGATGCAGGTTGTAACGAAGCTCGTCCGCATGAACGGACCGCCCGAATCCGACAAACATCATGTACAGCATGCAGGACGTATACAAGATGAATGCGGCGGCGGTCCATAGATTTCGAGCTCCTTTCTTTTTTCTCCTCATGGGATCTTTAGCGCTCCCGGCCTTCTTCGCAAAGTAAGATCAACTGCTCCGCTTGTTCTAGCAAGGTATGCATTTGCTCTTCCGAATACGTTCGGAAGCCAAGTGTGACAAGGTGCGCCTGCACCGCTTCCGGCTGCTCTCGGACATGCTGCTCGAACGTTTGGCCGTCCGCGAGGGCAAGATAACACCAGAAGGCCTCGGCATAGAGCTGCCAAGCGAGATTATCGAGATCGCCCGTTTCATGGTACCTCGCCGCCTTGCGGGCTGCGAGCTCGTCTTGAACGGATTGCAGCGCAAAGGCATCCGCATCGCCACTCCGCTCACGCAAGTAAGCGCGGTACGCCTGAAGCGACGCGAGCAGTTTGTCGGAGTCTGTAGTGCCGCTCCCGAACCGAGTCTCCCGATAGGCCGGGTACAGGTCCAACTGTCTCACGATCGGCAGTAATCCTCCTGTCGACATGGCGCCATGGACAAAATATGCGTAGGCTTGCGCCGCATCCGCCCAAACGGCATCGGCAGCGAAGCTGGCCGTCAACGGTTCTTCAGCATCCAGACTCTCCTGAAGCCATGCCTGATGTTCGGCTATCTCGGCCTTGGCCTGCGACAGCATCCGTTCCCGGCCTTGTGGCGATTGAAAATACTCCGAAGCATTGGCGATCAAAGCTTGCAGCAGTCCCGAAGGGTCCGAAACGATACGGGCTTCCCCTAGAAAGCGGAAATCCCATGGGGAACCGATAACCTGTTCTATTTGCGGCAGCGGGTGGACATGAAGCTGAATGACGTGTTCCTTAAAGAGCACATTGGCGCTGTAATGCGGCTGTTCTTGGTTCGACGTGTAGACATTTAAGTCCAAGTCACTGAACCGGTCCGCTTCGCCGCGCCCCACAGAGCCGCCTGCCAAAACGCCAACCTGCTGCGCGATCGGCTGCTGCTGAGCATATTGCCGAGCCAGATCAACATAAAACGAAGTAAAGTTCAATGATGTAACCCCCGCAAAGTAAAATGTAGTAAGCTTTCTAAATACAGACGATTAATTTTAACAAGAAGTTCCAGTTGCTGCTTAAATCCATGCATCGCGTCCGAGCATGCCCGAGAGATCGCTTCTGAACGCTATCCGCAGTTCATATATATGATGAACCGAGAGTTGTTCATTCGTTTCCGTATCATAACAAATGCCGCAGCTGCGGCATTGTTTCAGAACAATTTGTCCGATCTCTTCCACATAATAAAACATAACCCCTTGGCATAAGTCGCAGCATTCTTCCGAATCTTTGTTGAACAGCAACAATGTCTCCAAGAGCCAAAACAATCGTAAATAAAACGATTTGACATCTTTTTCTTGAGTCCAAGTATTCTTTAAACGTGTAAACCGGCGGATAGCGTCTTCATACATATTTTTAGTTATCACCAGATCATCTGCAGGGATGTAATGAACAATATGGGCTAATTCGTCCGTTTTCGCAGGATAAATGTTTTTGGAATATTTTTCAATATCATGCCAAATGTTCCGTATGTTCTCCAGAATCGATACATTGTCTTTCGGCGTATCGCAAGCGAATAGATGGGTTTCAAAATGCTTCAAAACTTTATGAATGTCTCCGTAAATACTCATGCTTCCCCCGTTATGGCAGCTTCGGCCAACCGTCTGAACTCGTGCTCCAATAATTCGTAATTTGCCATCGGCCTTCGATATATTCGAGCGTGACGGTATCCGTATACTTGAATTCTTTGGATTCCCAATTCAGGGTTCGGACCTCGACGAGGCCTTTCTTTTTGTGGGCTTCGATGTCTTGAATTTTTTTGATCCGGTACGATTGGATATCCCCGTAATAAAAACGGTAATTGACAATGAGCTGCCCATCGTTACGATAAATATATTTTGCTGCAGGGCCGACATCGCGGCTCTTCACAAACTCATTATAAAATTGGACCAGCGTAGTCTTAACATCCTTATTCTTAGCGGCATCCGGGTTCTCGGTTATCATCAGGTAGAGGTAGTATCCTCCGGCAGCCAATAGGAGAAGGATGATAATAATGCTTAATTTTCCATTCGGTACCTTGATCTTTCTTCTTCTAAAATCGTAGTCGGTCTCCATCATCTCCGCAGCCTCCCCAAAAAAGATCCTACAAAACCAGCCTCCCCAAAAAGAGAAGCAAGCTCCAAGGGATGAGGATCGATGGTACTAGCCAATGCTTGCTCTGAATTATCGCGACGAAATTAAGAAAAAGGCTCAAAGCCAATCCGTAAGTTGCGACTGTATTCCATCTCCGATAGGCTGCGACCATCTCCGGATATTCCGGCTGCGCCATTCCGCCAAACGCACTGGCCAAGCTGAGCAGCGCCAAATTCGTCAACTGTCCCAAGGAATTTAGTAATAAGATAACTACTAATAGGTTAACAATAAAGCAGATCACATAAAGAGAGACGCGGAGGCTGAACTTATGCTTCCTGCGTCCTTGGCGGGGCAAGGCGTCAAAAGCCGCATTAAAGGCTGAATGAAAAGCGTCCGAATCTTTGGCAGGCATCCACGGTCCGCCGGTTGTTGCTCTTACGTTTGTGAAGCCGTCAATGATGCCGTTTGCAATCAAGTGTTCCATTTTCGTTTTCGAGAAAGGGCCTTCTGCAACGGTTGCTTGATAGTACCAAGTCCGTTTCATCGCCATGATCATCCTTTGGCATTTTAGGTGTGGAGCTAATAACATAGGGCGCGGGTTTCGCTCGGGAGGGTGCCGCATGCTAACCAAACGGTTTCTTCTGCAAAAGCACGGTACGACCGTCCGTACGGAAATGACCGCGGGCGTCGTTTCGTTTTTTACGGTGGTTTATATTGTCGCCGTCAACGCATCGATTCTCGCGGATGCGGGCATTCCGTACGAGGCGGGGGTGATCGCGACGGCGCTTGCGGCATGTTTCGGGTCGCTGCTCGTCGGTCTCTGGGCGAACAGTCCGCTGGTCATCGTGCCAGGAATGGGCATTAACGCGCTGTTCTCGTATACTGTCGTCCAAGGAATGCGGCTGCCGTGGCCGGAGGCGTTGGCGGCCGTCTTCGTATCCGGCTTGATCGTCTCGGCGCTTGCCTTTACGCCTCTGATCAAGCGGCTTGCCGCCACGATCCCCGACTCGCTCAAGCATGCGATCGGCGCGGGTGTCGGCTTATTTTTAGCTTTCATCGGACTGCAAAAAGGAGGCATCGTCGTCCCCGGCAGTTCGTCAATCGTTGCGCTCGGCGATTTCGGCAGTGCGCACACGCTGCTGACACTTGCCACGCTGGCCGTGACCTTGGCTTTGTACGTCCGCGGCGTCCCGGGAAACCTGCTGATCGGGATCGCGGCCGGTACCGGCTTGGCGGCCATAACCGGGCAACTCGATTGGGACGGCGCGGGAACGGGATTATCGTTGGCGGCTTACGGCTCCGTGTTCGGGGCGATGTCGTTCTCCGGGCTGCCGTCCGTCGTATTCTGGACCGCGGTGTTCTCGTTCACGCTTGTCGTGCTGTTCGAAAACATCGGGCTCATCGACGCCCAGCTTCGGCTCATCGGGCAGCCGGAGAAGGCGGCCCGCAGCCTTCAGGCGGGAGCCGTATCCGTAGCCGCTTCCGGCGTTCTGGGCACGAGCCCGACGGTTACGGCGGTAGAGAGCGCCGCAGGCATCTCTGCCGGCGGCCGGACCGGCTTAACGGCTGTAACGGCCGGAGCGCTCTTCGCCTGTGCGGTGCCGCTTGGTCCGGTCATGCGGCTGATTCCCGATTCGGCCATCGCGCCGGTGCTGATTTTGATCGGCGGATCGATGCTCCAAGGCGTGAAAGATATTCCGTTCGACGATTTGTCGGAATGGCTGCCTGCCTTTCTGATCGTGGCCGGAATTCCGCTCACCTCCAGCATCGTGGACGGCATGGGATTCGGCTTCGTCGCCTTTCCGATCTTGAAGCTCGCGGCGGGCAAACGGCGGGAAATTTCCCCGGTGTTCGCGGTCATCGCCGCTTTATTCGTCTTGAATTTCGCCCTGCCGTTTATATGACCTCTCAGTCCAGAAACGACCGATAAAAAGCCTCGACATCCGTCCTATCCTGAAGACCGGATACTTGACCGTCGCCGACTTCGATAATCAGCCATTCGCCTGCGGCCGTTTTTGCAATGTCCATGGTGAAGAAACTGCTGCGAATCCGCTGCGCGATCGCAATAAACACGCTCAGATCCGGTCGATCCCCGTCGTAGGCGGCTTCCTCCCAATAATTTTGCGCCGTGATCAGCCGGTGCCGGTAGAAGAAAAGACGGTATTCCTTCGACAGGGGCATACCGCTTTTTTCGTGCGCCCCCAGCTTTTCGAGCTCGACGTAATCGCGGAACACGATTCCGCCGTTCAGCCCATCGCCCTGCCGCTCGATGAAGGTTCGCAGTACCTTTTCCACCTGCCGCTGATCGGACGCATCGGAAATATAGCAGGCTTCCTCCCATTCATGCTTCCGCGATTTGACGTAATCCTTCAGAAGAAGCGGCCGGCTGCCGAACGAAGCCAGCATGTCATGGACGCGATTGATGTCCGAGTGGACCGCAGCGATGTCCAGCCAGCAGCTCTCGGGGGTATGCTCTTTAATGAATCGGTAGCTATGAGGAAAATGATGGCAGAGTAAGTATTGTTCCGGCGTGTTGACCAGATGGATGTTTTTTTGCTGCAAGGCCGCATACAACTGCTCGTAGTGCGCGGGCTTCATCATCCATCCGCGGTAAATCGCAGGCTCTGCCGTGGCCGCTTCCCGGACCCGTCGGACGGCGCGGGCCGCCTGTCCATCCAGCAAGTCTTCGAGCGAGATCAGCTCGACGGGGAGTCCCAGTCCTGCGGCTGTGCGGTATTCAAGCTCGTAGTCGGCATCCGCCTTTTTCGGGTCCAGAGGATCACTGCAAAATACTATGTTCACCGTAAGTCTCTCCTTCGGCTCTGGATCGGGGGCTTCCGAGGGCGTCTATCCGGGACAAAACCGCACCCGCTTCTAGCCCTGAGCTTCCCCGAGCGTGTTCCACAGCTTATCGAATTTGGCTTTCGTCAAAATCTCGTGCGTGACAAACCGTTCGTTATAAAACGCGCTGTATGTTGTGAAGGCGGACGGGGCGTTTTGCGCCTGCTCCTTGGTCGTGAGCTTCACGCGCTTCACCGGAATTCCGTACGCCCGTTCAATGGCATCGAGCTCTTCGCCGGTATAATGATCGGTAAAAGGGCATTGGTCCGTATACAGCACGACCAGGCCGTCACCGTCCGCAACGGTCTGCTGCTTGGCGCTTTCCTTGAACCGGGGAAGCGGGGTGTCCGGATCGAACCGCTTGACGAGCAGTTCGAAATAGGGAGGAGCGGTATCGCACACCTCGAACCCGTGTTTCACGTAGTAAGACTTCTCCGAGAGGTATGGCCGCTTCTTGTGGCTCGATACCGCAACAATGCCTGCTTTGCCCTCCGAGTCCCGGATGCATTCCTGCAAAAGCTGCGCCCCATAGCCTTGTCCCTTGTAGCTTCCGGACACCCAAAAGCAGTTGATGAACGTATAGTTCGGCGCATCGATCGGCACCCAAGCGTTCTCGGCAGGCAAGTACTCGATGAACACTTTTCCTTTGGCATCCAGCTTTTTAAAGACAAGCCCTTCTTGAAAACGGCACGCCAGCCACTCTTTCTTCAGACTGACGCCGTGTTGGGTTTTCTTGTCCGACATGGCGCAGCAGATGTGCTCCCGAGCGATATTATCTGAGGTAACTTGTACGATGCTCATTCCCAGACCTCCCGGATCATGCGGCAGTGAGCCGCGTCATTTAGCCTTCCGCAGGCTGAATCGCTTCCTGATAATGGCTGATGTCGCCGTGCAGCTTGATGTCCAGCTTGCCGTCCTCAGTAAACTCGATCTTACACAGGCAGGCCGGATGTATGTACGGGAGCTCCCATAATTGCTCGATCGGCCTTTGCTCGAAAGCGGCCATCAGCAATTTGACTATGACCGTATGGGTGACGACCAGCACGGTTTGCCCGGCATGATCACGCAGAATGCGCCGGAGCTTGCCAAGGGCGCGGTGCTCCACCTCGGCGAACGTCTCCGCTTGAGCCACGCGGAAGCGGTCCGGCTGACGCCAGAAGTGCTCGTAAGCCTCGGGGCAGCGCTCCGCAATTTCGGCAGCGATCTGTCCTTCCCATTCGCCCAGATTGATTTCCTTCATTTCGTCGCATTCCGTCATGGCAATCGGCCGGCTGCCGCGGATCAACTCGGCGGTCTTGACGGCCCGGGGGCTAGAGCTGCTGTAGATCCAATCGAGCGGCTGCTCCAGCAGGGCTTCGCCAAGCCAACGGGCCTGCTTCAAGCCAAGCTCCGTCAGCGGAGAATCCTGATGACCTTGAAACCGGTGCTCCACGTTCCATTCCGTCTGTCCGTGCCGGACCAAATATACGGTTGTTTTGTTCATCCGAAGCCTCCTAGCTGATCCAATGATCCGTAACTTTAACGACTTCCCAGCCATCCTTCGTTTTCTTCCAAGTGGCCGTGAATCCCGCGGCTCCTAAAGGAGAGCGGTATTTCCCGCCGATCACCGTCACGCTTTCGGGCGAATGAATCTCCAGTTTCTCGATATTGAGCAGGATACCGTAGAGGCTGTTCGTTTTCGGGTCCTGCTTGTTTTTCTCCTTTAATTGATGATAGGAGTCGAACAGGATCTCCACGCCGTATTTTGTATGAAAATGTTCGATAAGTTCGTTCCGTTCGTCCTCGGATAGCTTCCAGTCCGTCATCTGCCAATCCAGAGAAATAAATTGCATCTTGGAGTCCAGGCTTGGCTCCAGGGCCATCAGTTTTTCGAATGCATGGGTTAATAAGGAAACTTTAGACGGGAAATGATTCGGTGCCGCCTGATTGGCATGCGCGGGCTTCGCGACGGCCTCAGGAGTCGTAACAGGTTGGATGGCCAGCAGCCATGCGAGAAGGAGCAGAAGGTGCTTCATGGCGCTAAGCCTCGACCTCTTTGTAATAAAACACGGTATCGTTCAAGCTGCCGTCCGCGGAGCGGGCATAGCGGGGAATGCGTCCCGCCTCCACATACCCAAGCAACCGATACAGCAGGTTGGATGGATCGCCTGCGCGCGTATCGAGCACAAGCAGCGTTCGGTTTTCGGCGCGGGCCCGTTCTTCGGCGGCCAGCATCAGGGCGCGGGCGATGCCGTTTCTGCGGCTGCGCGTATGGACCATCAGCTTGGCGATTTCCGCCCGGTGGGCCGCATTCTTTTTTTGCGCGAGCTGGAGCTGTACGGTGCCGACAATCTTCCGATCGAGCCTGGCCGCCCACAGGACGACGCCCGGCTCCAGCGCGCTTTTCCAATAATCCACCGCTTCTTCCTTGCTTAACGGGGGCAAAAAGCCGACCGAAGCGCCGCTCTCCACGGCATCGATCAGCAGATCGGCCAGTTGCTCCAACGAATCCGGCTCGTACGTCCGGATTTCGACGATTTCAACGGCTGCGCTCACGCTTCCCGTTCCTCCTCCGGCTCAACCTCATAGGTGCAGCGAAACCGCTCCGCACCCGGATAGTTTTCACCCAGGCTGACGACCTCGAACCCGATGTTCCGGTAAAAATCGACCGCATCCTCATCCGTTTCCGCGACGATTTCAGCGGGGTTTTTGAGGTGGATCAGCTCCAAAATTTGGCCCCGGCCATAGCCTTGTCCCCGATAGTCCGGCTGGACCGCAATGTGCCGCAGCTCCATCACGCGCCCGGAATCGATCCGGAAGCCGACGAGACCGATCAGCTTTCCGTCCTTTTCATAGCCGTACAATTCAAGCTCTTCGCTGCGCTTATAGTCGTCCAGGGCTTGCTCCAGCCGAACCGGGTCGGGAAAAATGGCATATTCGAGAAGCTCCGCGATTTCGGGCTGGTCCAATCTGGATTTGATATCGATTAGCAAGGGGATCGCTCCTTTAGGTGTTTTACTATTTATAGTCATGATGATAAATCCCGTTAACCGTCTTATCGGCTTTGGCAGAAAAACTTCTTATTTATTCAGTATAAAGGATTTGAAAAGTTTTTCCAAAGCCATCAATGCCCGTCCTGCCAAAATCGATTGTCAACGCCCGATTCATTTTGAGATTGACGGATAATGAAGAAAGGACTACAATAATCAACAAGAAACAACAACAATAAAGTGATATATGCAACAATAAACAACAAACTGATGATCAGTCGTCAAAAGCGTTGGAGACTTTTTAATGGGCGTGAGGAGGAAGCGGGATGAAGCTGGATTTTCATTTTCACCTGGAGGAGGGGCCGTACTCGACCGGTTGGCTGCAGCGGACGGCGCGGGCGCTGGAGAACGTGCACCGGAAGAGCGGGCGGCTGGGCGACCGGCCGCATTCGCTCGAATGGATGAACAAGCTGGGAGAGCTGCTTCAACAGCGACTTGAGGCGGGCTGCTTCAGCGACGAATGGCTCGCGTTCTATTTCGAGCAGGGGCGGAAGCGCGGGATCGAGCGGTTCGGGATGGTGGACCACCTATACCGGTTTACCGAGTTCCGGCCGTACTACGAACGGCACATGATCGTGGACGAGACGCCGCTTGGCCGGCTGCAGCAGTACTGGCTGGACCGTGTCTGCGTAAGCTCCATCGAGCCGTATCTTCAGGCGGTGCGCCGGGCGAAGGCCGCGGGCATACCTGTATCGCTTGGGGTCGAGGCGGATTTTTTCCCGGGCGGCGAGGCGGAGCTCGGCGAACTGCTGTCGCGGTACGAGCTGGATTACGTGATCGGGTCCGTCCATTTTCTGGAAGGTTGGGGCTTCGACAACCCGGAAACCCAGGAGCTGTTCAAGGAAAAAGACCTGCTTGCGCTGTACCGGCAATTGTTCGACTACGTGAAAATGGCGGCTTCCAGCGGCTTGTTCGACATTATCGCGCATCTGGACAATCTGAAGGTATTCAATTACCGGCCAGAGGAGGGGCTGCTGCTGCCAATGTACGAAGATGTAGCCCGAGCGCTCAAGCAGGCCGATGTGGCGACCGAGATCAATACTGGGCTTGCTTACCGGTACCCGGTTAAGGAAGCTTGCCCAAGTCCCGCTTTTCTGGACATTTTGCATAAACACGGCGTTCCGATTACGTTGAGCTCTGATTCCCATTTTCCGGACGACATCGGGACGCAGTTGGACGAGGCGATGGATTTGCTGGCCCGGACCGGGTACAAGGAAATCATCTACGTGCACGAGAAGAAACGGATCGCCGTTCCGCTCGGGCGGTAAGGGGAGGTCCCCATGGAACTGTCGTTGACCCCGGATGTGTGGCATATCGGCTATGCGGAGCTGACGCTTCGTATTGTTACGGCGCTGGTGTTAGGCGGTCTGATCGGCTTGGAGCGGGAAATTGGCGGGCATTCGGCCGGATTTCGCACGCATATTTTGGTCTGCATGGGCTCGGCTCTGATTGTGCTGCTGTCGAGCTACGGTTTTTCCGATTTTGCGGCCGAAGCGAACGTGAGGCTGGACCCGGCCCGTCTGGCCGCCCAGGTGATCAGCGGCATCGGTTTCCTCGGGGCCGGAACGATTATACGCACGGGGCCGACCGTGTCGGGGCTGACGACTGCGGCTTCGCTATGGGTCGTGGCGGCCATCGGTCTTGCGGTTGGCGCCGGTTTTTACTACGGGGCCGTCGTCTCGACGGCTGCGGTCATCGTCAGCTTGTTCCTCTTGAACAAGGTGGAAAAGGCGGCGCTGGCGAAGACGAAGCGCAAGCGCGAGGTGGAGGTCGAGCTCTGGGACGGGGATGGAAATCTCGGTGCGATGCTGAACCGGATCAAGGCTGCGGGCGCTTCCGTCACCGTGCTGCATCTGGAGAGCCGGGCGAAGGAAACGGAGGAAGGCTTCCGCCAAGCCTTGAGCGTACGTATGGCGCTCAAGACGACGGCCGGGCAATACGAGCACGTCGTGCAGGAGCTGGTCGTGCTTCCGGGTATGGTGAAGGTAGAAACGCCGGGATGGAAGCCGTTCGAGCACGAAGATAAAACAAAGGCGGCGGGGAAGACGGCCTGAGGTTCGCCGCCGACGCACGGAGCGGGTCCGACGCCGGCGGAATCGGTCCGCTTAACAATGAGGTATGTGCAGCTTCCGGCAAACGGTAACGCGATTGACACTAGCGAAGAGGAGCGATTCAAGTGCAAGCTTTAACTTTTCGGGAAGACCGGACGTTTACGATTGTGCAGTTCACCGACGTGCATATGAAATCCGGAGGCGATGCGGACCGGCGTACCTTGGAGCTGATGGAGCACGTTCTCGAAGCGGAGCGGCCAGACCTGGTCTATTTCACCGGAGACGTCATCGAAGACAAGGAATGCGACGATCCGCTTAGCCGGTTCGACCGGGCGGTTTCCGTCGTCGAGAAGCGGCGCATCCCGTGGGCGGTCGTCTTCGGCAATCACGATACCGAGATGAAAATCACCCGGCAGCAGCTGATGGACAAAGTGTCGGGCTACGAGTACGCATTAGCGGTAAACGGTCCGTCGGACATTGCAGGAGAAGGCAACTATATGCTCGAAGTTCGGGATGCGTCCGGCCGTCCGGCCGCCTTGCTGTACGGCTTAGATTCCGGCTGCATGTCTACGCTGCCGCACGTTCAGGGCTACGGCTGGATTGGCCGCGATCAGATCGATTGGTACGTCCGGCAATCCGCTGCCTATACGTCGAACAACGGCGGCACGCCGCTGCCGGCCCTGGCGTTCTTCCATATCCCGCTGCCGGAGTATGCGGAGGTATGGGAGCGCGAAGTATGCCACGGGCATAAGTACGAGAACGTGTGTTGCCCGAAGATCAATACGGGACTGTTCGCGGCGCTCGTCGAAATGGGCGACGTCATGGGCACGTTCGCCGGGCACGACCACGTCAACGATTACTGCGGCACGCTTCACGGTGTCCGCCTGTGCTATGGCCGGGCGACGGGCTACAACACGTACGGCCGGGACGATTTCCCGCGCGGAGCGCGCATCATCCGGCTGCGCGAAGGCGAGCGCGGCTTCGAAAGCTGGCTGCGTCTTGCGGACGGAACGGTTGTGACAGAGCAGCCGGAGCATCGGCCGGAGACACGCTAGGACCTTGCAAAATAAAGCTGCATTTCGGACAGGCGAACGGCTGGAGGAGCACCTCTTCGGCCGTCCGCCTGTTTTCGTTTTACGGTTACCGAGGACGGCATCCGTCCGGCAAACTCCGTGCCGAACTTGAGCGGAAGCCTTGAAAATAGCGGGTTTCCGCCATTTGAGAACCGTTTTGGGCAAATGAGAACTGGGCGAATCCGGAGGGCAACTGCTACAATGTGGGCAGGAAATCCAATACGCCAACTTGCCATGCCTCGATCAGTCCAATACGGATGTCCGCAATCGGATGTATAGTATAATGAGGACGGTGACTACTACGACAGACTCGCAAGGAAGGTTGGACGATGCGACATTTATTTTCCAAGAACTACGTTCGGATTTATTTGTGGATCGGAATGATCTTTACGATGATCATTATTCCGTTCTCCATGTTTTTGGCGAACCAGTTCTCGAAATACGCCTACTCGCAAATGGATCTGTTCAACCGCGATACGATGCTGCAAACGGCAAGCCGCACCGAGTTTCTGCTGAACAAGCTCAAAGCGTATGGGCTTCATATGTATCAGGACCGTACGGTGCAGGAATGGCTGCAATCGGCCAGCCGCAGTCCGCTGGACGACATGGATGCGCTTCATGCGCTGACGAACTATATGTCGACCGAGCCGTTTATCAAGCGCACCTATCTGGTGAACGTCCAGAAGGAGCAGGTGATCGATTCGCTCAAGGGGCTCGTTTCGTTCGAGAAATTCGGGGATGCAGGGATGTTGAAGAAGATTCGGGAGGACCGGCCGCTCTTTTTGCAGTTTTTTTATCATGAAACCGGCGGCGAGCCTTATCTCGCGCTCATCGTTCCGTCCACGCCGGCCAGGAAAGACCATCGCGGCTATCTCGTGCTCCTGCTGGATAATAGGGCGCTGCAGGAAAATCTGCTCGGTCTGAACAAGGAGCTCGGCATGGATCTGATGATTGTGGACGGCCAAGGCCGGAATGTGCTGGGCACCAAGGAGAACGACGCGGCCATCCTGAACGAGCTGCGCCGCCTGAAGCCTATAGGTGCGGAGACGCAGGTCATGACTATGCGCGGCATGCAATTGTTCGTCAATTCCGCACCGCTGGCCTCGCAGAAATGGACGGTGTATTCGTTAACCGAGTTGAAAGCGTTTAAGCGTCAAGCGCAAGCGTTCCAGACAAAAATCGTCGGCTACTCGCTGCTGCTGCTCGTCCTGCTGCTGCTGGCGGCATTCTGGAATTCCCGCCGGATGGTGAAGCCATTCCGCAGGCTGGCGGACCAGTTGCAGCGCCGCATTGTGCAGGAGTCGCGCCATTCCGCGCTGTCCCTCCCTGCTGCGGGAGACGAGTACAGCATCTTGAAGAACGGGATCGAGCTGCTGTCCAGCCGGGTCGACGAAATGCACCAATCGCTTCGCGGCCATTCCGGCTTGATCAAGGCGGAATATTTGCGCCAGTGGCTGCTACAGGGAAGAATGAACCGGACGCTGCGGGAAGGGATTGCCCGGGAATCGAATCTCCTGGCGTCGGACCTGATCCGGCTCGCCGTCGTCAAAATCGACGCGTACCGGGACGCTGCCGAAACGTACGATTTTGCTTCCCGCCAACTGCTGAAATACGCGATGGGCAACATTGCCGGAGAAATCATCGCGGGCGAGAGCGGTACGTTGGAGACGATCGATCTGGCCGGCGATCACATCGTCTTCCTGATCGGGCTGGATCGGGACGATGCCGAGGTCCGCAAGCTGCTGGAGACGATCAAGGGGCATATTGCCACGTATGTCCGGCTTCAGGTGACCGTCGCGGTGAGCGATCTGAAGCATTTGGAGGACGATTTGCGCTCCGTCTACGACTTCGTTCTGGAGCTTACTCTGCTCAAGTTCATCAGCGGCGAAGACAAGGTATACACGGAGGGCGATTACGAAAGCTACGTTCGGCTGCTGCAGCCGCTATCCGATCCGAAGAGCCTCGACAAGCTGCTTGTCGCGGTCAAGTCCGGGAAGAAGGACCAGGTCGTCCTGCTGCTGGAGGAGCTGTTCGGGCAGATGGCGGCGGTCAAATACTCCGAATGCAAGGTAAGGCTGACCGTCATTTTATTTACGATCATGAAGGAATTCGACAAGCTTCGGGCACTGCAGGGCGTGGACGGTATCGACAAACAGCTCGACCGGTTCTCGACGCTGCAGGAAGCGCGTTACTGGCTGGAGGCGGAGCTGTTCGTCGTCATGGACCAGCTCAGCTCCCGCAAAGGCGGCGACCGGAAGGAGAAGCTTGCGGAGGAGATGATCAACTACGTACTGTACCATATTCACGATCCGATGCTGTCCGTCGAAGCGATTGCGGAGCAAGTCTCGCTGTCGGCCAAGTATGCCCGCAGCATTTTTCAGGAAATGCGCGGCGTGTCGCTCTCGAACTATATCCTGAACACCAGGATCGAGAAGGTGCAGGAGCTGCTTGTCACGACAAGCATGTCGGTGGCGGATATCGGAGAGCGTTCGGGATTTTTGACGCGGAGCCATTATTTTACGGCGTTCAAAAAAGCGACGGGGCTGACCCCGAACCAATACCGGCTGCACCATACCGAAGGGGAAGGAGGGGAAGCGGAATGAACCGTTCGCTGCGATGGGGCTGCTTGCTCGCTGCGCTTCTCTTGCCTGCGGGCTGCGGAGGGCCTTCCGCTTCCGATGCGGGCCGGACGGCTCCGGCCGCCACGCCTTCTCCGGTGACGCTCCGCATCATGCTCCCGGGCGATCGGGCCGCCGACTACGACCTTGTGCTGAAGGAAGCACAGCGGCGTCTGGCGGGAACGCTCAACGTGAGCCTCGACATCAAGTTCGTGCCATGGAACGACTTCGGCCGGGTATCCGAGGTGGCACTGGCTTCGGGTGAGGAGATCGATCTCGTCTTCGACGCGCCGTGGCTGCATTTGAGCGAGATGATCTCCAACGGGTACTACGAGCCGCTCGACGTGCTGCTAGAGAAGTACGGGGAGACGATCCTCGCCAAGCGGCCCCGGCCGATGTGGGAGGCCAACCGGTACGGCGGCAAAATTATGGCGATCCCGCTAGGCGTCTCCTATACGATGGGTCACTCATATTTCGTCCGCAAGGACCTTCGCGAGAAGCTTGGCGTGCCGCCGATCCAAAGCTACGAAGAGCTGATCCGGTTCGCCTACCTGCTGAAGCAGAAGGAGCCCGGCATCGTGCCGCTGATCGCAGCGGGGAATACGTCGCAGCAGCTCTATAGTCAGGCGGCGTTCCGGCATTACGATGATGCGCAGGAACAGATCCGGCCGACGCAGGCACTGGGTAGCAGCCTGATGCTGTATTACCAGCGCAATGACGGCAAGGTGCACAATCTGTTTCGCGAAAAGGACTCGCCGGTCCGCGACTGGATTCGCGAGGCGCGCCGGCTGTATGTGGACGGCGTCATGCATCAGAACGTGCTTGGCATCAAGGATTTTCAAGACCCGGGCTTCTCGGGCGAGGTAGCGATCTTCCCGGCAGGCTCGTTCTCGGTTGACGAGGGGAATCAGGAAAAGTTGAAGCGGCATGCAGCGGGCGGAGAGCTGGAGAGCGTGACCTTTTATCAGGACATTCTGAAAGCGAACCTGTCGAATTTCGCCCAATGGAATTTTATCGCGGTTCCGGTGACCAGCAAGCACAAAGAGGAAGCGATCCAGTTCCTCAATTGGGCCAACGAGAAGGACAACTACGACCTGCTGGCGTACGGACTTCCAGGCGTCCATTGGGAGTCCGTAGGGACAGACCGTTACCGGACGCTGAAAAGCGGCTATCAGCAGTTCCCGTACGTTTGGTTGTGGAACCCGGACGACGACCGCGTGCCGGCGACCGATGACCGCACCGAGGCGCTGGACTGGTTTATTCGGCGGGCGGAGCATTTTACGCCGGATCTACTGACCGGGTTCCAGTTCGACGGAACTCCGGTACAGAACGAGCTGAACGCGTACGCAAGGATCGAGGCGGAGTACTACACGCCGCTGTTTAACGGAGTGCTCGACCCGGAGGAAGCGTGGCCGCGTTTCGAAGCGGAAGCCGGTGTGCTGCTAGAGGCGATCGGGTCGGAGCAGCAGCGCCAGATCGACGCGTTTCTGCGGAACAAGCGGCGATGACGAGTCTGGCGCGGCGAGTACGAGCGGCTGCGCGGCGATGGAGACCGCTTCGCGACGCAAAGCCACCCTCTCTACGTCCGATATTTCAACGTAGAGAGGGAAGCCACGGCTGGCACCCAAATGCGGCGAATTCGTGCAGAAGGGGCAGACCGAGGAAAATTGTCCCGAAGTATGCTCTTTTGTGGAGGATTATTCCGTTTTTATATTAATTGTAGGAGGTGATTTTCATTTAGTCTTGTCCGATGTACTGAAGGAGTCAGAGCAGGCGACTATTTAGCATGTACCCGCCTGAAGCGGAAAGCCCGGAGCGTTCCGGCTCGCCGTGGAGGGGAGAGAAGGCGGCAAGACCGAAAACTCACTATCGAAAGGGTGGCTGACATGATTCGGAATACAACGCATAAAACGATGACGGCGCTGCTGGCGACCGTGCTGGCGGCGGCAGGACTTAGCGGATGCGCCGGGGGCAAGGACGCGGGCGGAACGGGGTCCGGGTCCGGAGCTGCCTCCGGCGACGGGAAAACGGAAGGGAAAGTAACGGTTCAGCTCTGGAACCATTACACCGGCGATAAAGCGGCCGTCCTCGATCAGATGGTGTCGGCTTTCAACGCCAGCCAGAACGAAATTACGGTCAAAGCGCTGAGCAACCAGGACCCGCAAAAGCAGCTCACCGCCATTTCCGGCGGCAGCGCGCCCGATCTGATGTTCACGTTCTGGAACAACATCGGTCCATGGTCCGAAGCGGGTGCGGTGCTGAACCTTGACGATTTTGTCAAGCAGGCGAACTTCGATACGAAGAAAATTATTCCCGCCGCCTTGGAGCGCATGAAGGTGGACGGCAAAGTATACGGCTTCCCGATCTCGATGAGCATGGCAAGCCGGCTGTACTACAACAAGAAGATGTTTCAGGATGCAGGGATTTCCAAGCCGCCGGAAACACTTGAGGAGATGTTCGAGGTCTCGAAAAAATTGACCAAGAAGGACGGCAAAAACGGCTACGAGCAAGTCGGCTTCATCCCCGACTATCCGTGGATCGACAACGTCTTCTGGCCGATCATCTTCGGCGGCTCCTGGGATGACGGCAAGGGCAAGCTGACGGCCGCCCAAAAGGCGAACGTCGATGCGATCGCTTACCAGACGGAGTATTACAAGGAGTTCGGCAGCGAGGGCATCTCCAAGTTCAAATCCGGCATGGGCAAGGCCGATACGCCACAGGACCCGCTTGTCACCGGCAAGCTCGGCATGATGATCGGCTGGGAGAACATGTACAACGACAAGCGTGGTGAAGGCGGAGTGATCGGCGTCGCTCCGTTCCCTTATCCGAAAGACCGGCCCGAGCTGAAGAATGCGGGCATGGTCAGCCCGGTCGCCATGTTCATTCCGGCCAAAGCGAAGAACAAGGAAGCGGCCTGGAAAGTGATGCAGTATTTCTTGTCGGAGGATGTGCAGATCGAGTACGCGACCAAAGCGAAGACGATTCCGGTGCTGCTGAGTGCGCTGGATAACCCGAAGCTGACCAAGAACGAAGCGACGAAGTCGCTGTGGGAATTTTTCGAGAGCGCAAAGAGCCCGAATCTGAACGGTTTTCCGAACAGCGTCTATATCAACGAATATTTGCAGGCGTTGAACGAAGAAACGGAAAAAGCGCTCAAAGGCCAGATCACGCCGCAGCAGGCCATGGACAACGTGCTGGCCAAAATCCAGCCGAAAGCGGATAAAGCGAGCAAGAAATAAGAACGGTAGGGCGCGCGCATGTGGTTATCGGACCGATCGCGCGTCCCGGACATCGAAGAGGAGGAGGGCCGGAGATGGATGCAGTCAATCGAATCGGAATTAAGCGCAGAGAGCGCCAGCGTCTCTTCGTCGGGTTGTGTTTTATCAGTCCGTGGCTGATCGGATTTTTGCTGTTTCAGCTGCTGCCGATCGTATCTTCGTTCTATTACAGCCTGACGGAGTACAACCTGTTCGAAGCTCCGCAGTGGGTGGGCGCCGCGAATTACGCGGAGCTGGTCACGGACGGCAAGGTGTGGCAATCGCTGTACAATACGCTTTTTATGGCGGTGTTCGGGCTGTTCCCGCATCTGGCGTTTGCGCTCGGCATTGCGCTGCTGCTCAACAAAAACGTCAAAGGAAAATCGCTCTACCGTACGATTTATTTTCTCCCTACGCTCGTGCCGACAGTTGCCGCGACGCTGCTGTGGATGTGGCTGCTGAACGCGCAGTACGGGCTGATCAACGAGCTGCTGGGCATGCTGGGATTGCCGCAGCCCGTCTGGCTGCTGGAGCCGCAATGGACGAAGCCCGCGCTGATCCTGATGGGCTTCTGGGGAACGGGGACGGCGAGCATTATGTATTTGGCTGCCCTGCAGGATGTGCCGCGCATGTATTACGAAGCGGCGGAGATCGACGGAGCCAACGCCTGGCAAAAGTTCCGCCACATCACGCTGCCGGCGATCTCGCCGATGACGCTATTTCAGGTCATCATGGGCGTCATTGGGGCGCTGCAAATGTTCACGCAAGGCTACGTGTTCGCAGACGGTAACGGGCAGGCGATCGGCGGACCGGAAAATTCGCTTTTGTTCTACGCGGTTTACTTGTACCAGACGGCGTTCTCGTTCCTGCGGATGGGCTACGCGTCGGCGATGGCCTGGGTGCTGTTCGTTATCGTCTTCCTGCTGACCTTCCTGGTCTTCAAAACATCGGCCCGCTGGGTGTATTACGGAGGTGAGCGCTAATGTCCAAGGCAACTGCCGCAACGTCTTCCTTATCCGTTAGCCGGAATAAGCGGAAGAGCGCCCTCGGGGCACGTCCAAGCTGGGTGACGCATCTGCCGCTCGTGCTCGTCGGCCTGCTGTTTTTGCTGCCGTTCGTCTGGCTGGTCATTACGTCGCTCAAAACCGACGAAGAAATCTTCGTCGTGCCGGTCCGCTGGTGGCCCGAGACGGTCCAGTGGAGCAACTACGTCAATGCGATGAAGGCCATTCCGTTCTTCCAATACACGATGAATACGGTGTTGATTTCCGCCCTTTGCGTGCTCGGTGTTGTCGTGATCGCGCCGCTTGTCGCTTACGGGTTTGCACGGATTCAGTTTAAGGGCAGAAATGCGCTGTTCCTCGTCATGATGAGTACGTTGATGCTTCCTTTTCAAGTGACGATGATTCCGCTTTATGTGCTGTTCAACAAGCTGGAGCTGATCAATTCGTACTGGCCGATCGTGCTTTCCTCGTGGTTCGGCACCGGCATGGCGTACTACATTTTCATGGTGCGGCAGTTTTTTATGGGCATCCCGCACGAGCTGACGGAGTCGGCGAAAATCGACGGCGCTTCGGAGTTCCGCACCTATGCGCAAATTATTCTTCCATTGGCGAAGCCGGCGATCTTAACCGTGGGACTGTTCACGTTTCTTGCGGCGTGGGGCGATTTTCAGGGTCCGCTCATTTATTTGAACGATCCGGAGAAGTGGACGCTATCAATCGGGCTGAAGCAGTTCATCCGCGAGAATCAAGTGGCTTGGGGGCAGCTGATGGCGGCTTCGACCTTGTTCACCGTTCCGATCGTCATTCTGTACTTTTTCGTGCAAAAAAAGTTTATCGAGGGCATCTCCATCACGGGGATGAAATAACCAAAAGCAGCATCCGGGGAGGAAATGACAATGAAGCTGGGCATCAGCTCCTACAGCTTGTATCAGGCGGTGCAGCGCGAAGGCTGGACCATCCTGGACATCATCGAATGGATTGCGGAGAACGGGGGCGAGCATGCGGAAATCGTGCCGCTGGAGTACGACTTGCTGGAGCAGCCGGAGCTGGCGGACCGGATCCGGGAAAAAGCGGCGCAGTGCGGCATCGAGCTGTCCAATTACGCGATCGGCGCCAACTTTGTGACGGAGTCCGACGAGGCGTACTTGGCGGAAATCGAGCGGGTTAAAAAGCACGTCGAGCTTGCGCACCGTATGGGCATCCGGCTCATGCGGCACGATGCGGCGTCCCGGCCGCTGCCGGAAACGACGATCTCCCGGTTCGAAGCCGATCTGGAGCGGGTGGCGGAGGCTTGCCGTCAGGTAGCCGATCATGCCGCTTCGTACGGAATCGTCACCAGCGTGGAAAATCACGGGTATTACATCCAGCACAGCGACCGGGTGCAGCGCCTGGTGGAACGGGTGGGTCGGGATAATTTCCGGACGACGCTGGATGTGGGCAATTTCCTGTGCGTCGACGAGCTGTCCGTTCCGGCCGTCAGCAAAAATATTCCCATCGCCTCAATGGTGCATGTGAAAGATTTTTACGTCCGGCCTTCGTATCGGAATCCCGGCGAAGGATGGTTCCGGTCGGCGGGCGGCAGCTATTTGCGTGGGGCGATTGTCGGTCAGGGCGACATCGATATGCCGGAGGTGCTGCGCATTATTAAGGAGTCGGGCTACGACGGGTACGTGTCCATCGAGTTTGAAGGCATGGAAGATTGTAGGCAGGGAGCTAGAATCGGCATGGATTACGTCCGCGCTATGTGGAAATAATTGTAAAATTAGGTATATTCGGATCGGGAGGATTCGTCATGAGTAAAGTGAGAATCGGCGTTATCGGAGCGGGAAGTATTTCGGAATTGCATTTGAAGGCTTTTGCCAACAACCCGGAGGTGGAGCTTGCGGCGATCTGCGATTTGAACGAGGAGCGGGCGAAAACTAAGGCGGAAGCCTACGGGGCGGGAAAAGTATATACGGATTACAAGCAACTGCTTGCTGATCCCGATATCGACGCGGTGAGCGTGTGCACGTGGAACGACAGCCATGCCGCCATCAGCATTGCCGCCTTAGAGGCGGGTAAGCACGTGCTGTGCGAGAAGCCGCTGTGCAAGACGGTGGAGGAAGCGCTTCAGGTGGAGGCGGTGGTCGGCCGGAGCGGCAAGACGCTGCAGATCGGCTATGTGCGCCGGTATGGCACCAATGTGCGCGTGCTGAAGAAGTTCATCGATGCGGGCGAGTTGGGCGAAATTTATTACGCCAAAGCGACCTGCTTGCGCAGGCTCGGCAATCCGGGCGGCTGGTTCTCCGATATCGAGCGCTCGGGCGGCGGTCCGCTCATCGATCTCGGCGTTCATATCATCGATCTGTGCTGGTACTTGATGGGTAAGCCGAAGGTCAAATCGATCAGCGGCAATGCGTACCGGAAGCTGGGTAACCGGAGCCATATTCAATATTTGGATTACTATAAGGCAGCCGACTATAACGAGCACAATACGGTGGAGGATCTGGCGAACGCGCTGATCCGTTTCGAGAACGGCGCCTCGTTGCTCGTTGATGTCAGCTTTACGCTTCAGGCCAAGAAAGACGAATTCGCCGTCAAATTGTACGGGGACAAAGGCGGGGTCGAAGTGGAGCCGGAGCTGACGATTGTCACGGAGCGACACGATACGATCTTGAATGTAACGCCGCAGATCGATCTTCTGACATTTGACTTCGAACGCGGCTTCCAGAACGAGATCGACCATTTTATCGCTTGCTGCCAAGGCCGGGAGCAGACGATCAGCCCGGTACAGGACGGCGTGGAAATGATGAAAATGCTGTGCGGCATCTACGAATCGGCCCAGTCGGGCGAGGAAGTCCGGTTTTAGCATCCTATTTGCGGTTGGGAGATCATATGATGAGACAAAGAATTACGGAGAGAGGCCTGGTCGTCTCCTGCCAAGCGTATGAGGGGGAGCCGCTGTTCGGCCCCCATCATATGGCCGAGATGGCCAAAGCGGCCGTGCTTGGTGGGGCGGTCGGCATTCGCGCGAACGGGCTCGCGGATATTTTTGCCGTGAAGCAAGCCGTCGCCGTGCCGGTGATCGGCTTGAACAAACGAAGCTGCGAAGGCAGCGACGTGTATATTACGCCGACGCTGGAGGATGCGCTCGCCGTCCATGCCGCCGGCACGGATATTATTGCGCTGGACGGCACGAACCGGCCGCGGCCTGACGGTCGGACGCTGGCGGATACGGTGAAGGAGCTGAAGCGGCGGGACATTCTGATTATGGCGGATATTTCGACCGAGGAGGAAGGGCGGTACGCCGCACAGCTCGGCGTCGACTGGATATCGACGACCTTGTCGGGTTATACGCCGTACAGCACGCAATCGGCCGAGCCGGACATTGCGCTGGTGGCCCGCCTCGCCGCAGCCGTGCAAGTTCCGGTTGTCGCAGAAGGAAGATACGGCAAGCCGGAGGACGCCAAGCGGGCGCTGGACGCGGGCGCGCAGTTCGTCGTCATCGGCGGGGCGATTACGCGTCCGCAGCACATTACCGAGCGGTTCGTGCACGCCATTCGGGAGAGTGGCTAGAGATAAAGCGGCCGGGGGAGGGGGAAGCCATGCGAACCATACTATACGTTCCGCTGGACGAACGTCCATGCAACTTTGATTTTCCGGCCGATCTGGCCGCCGGTACGGATTTTCGGCTCGTGCGGCCAGAGCTGGAGGCGATGGGGCGTAAAAAATCGCCTGCGGACGTGGAACGGCTGTGGGCCTGGCTGTTCGAGCGGGCGGCTGAAGCCGACGGCGCGATCGTGTCGCTGGATACGCTGGTATACGGCGGCATCGTGCCGTCGAGACTGCACCTGCTGTCGCCGGAGCAGTGCCGGGAGCGGTTGGATAGGCTGCGCAAGCTAAAGCAAATCAACCCGAAGCTGCGGCTGTATGCCTTCAACCTGATCATGCGCTGTCCGAGCTATTCGAGCAGTGACGAGGAACCGGATTATTACGAAGCGTGGGGGAAGGACATTTTCCGGCGGGGGGTTCTCCGGCATCGGGCGGAGCTTGGGCTGGCGGACGAGAAGGAGCTTGCGGAGCTGAAGCGGTTGGATACGGCTATCCCTGATGTCGTATGGCAGGATTACACGGAGCGCCGTGACGTTAATTTGCAGGTCAACCGATGGGCGGTCGAGCTGATGAAGGAGCGGATCGTCGACTTCATGATCGTGCCGCAGGACGACTCGGCTCCCTTCGGGCTGACGGCCGTAGATCAGCAGCGCGTGCGCGAGCATATCCGGAGCCTGAGCCTGCAGCTTCAGATCTATATGTACCCGGGAGCCGACGAGGTCGGCTGCACGCTGCTCGCCCGTATGATCAACGGGTTTATGGGCGTCCGGCCGCTCATTTACCCGCATTTTTCGAGCGCGCAGGGGCCGTTCGTGACACCGTTGTACGAAGACCGGATGCTGTACGAGACGCTAAAATGCCACATCGTGGCGGCGGGCGCGATGATGGCTTCCTCCGTCGGCGAAGCGGATCTGGTTCTGTGCGTGAATACGCCAGGAGAGCAGATGATCGAGGCCTGGGAGCAGGCTTTGCCCAATCCGAACCGCGGATATACCGTGCTGCGGAACATTGTCGAATTGACCGAAATAGCGCATGAGGTCGTTCACCGCTGGAAAAAGCCGTGTCTGGTCGCCGACGTTGCCTATGCCAACGGCTCCGATCTGGAGCTGCTTGGGCTGCTGCGGCAGAAGGGGCTGCTGTTCCGCTTGGCCGCCTACGCCGGCTGGAACACCAACGGCAATACGCTCGGCACGTGCCTCGCGCAGGGGCTCATTTATTACTTATACGGCGATACGTCGGGCCATCGCGATTTTCTGGCCATGCGGCTCGTGGATGATGCGGGCTACTGCGCCTCCGTCCGCCAGCAGGTCACCCAGTCGTGCCTGCCGTCTATGGGGCACACGTACTTCTCGGTCGACGGGGAGCGGGGGGCGGTGGCGGACCTTGTGAAACGGGAGCTGCAGCAGTTTGCCCGGGAGCAAATCGACGACGAAGGGCACCGCGTCGTGATTGA
The DNA here is from genome assembly GCF_000722545.1 of Paenibacillus tyrphae. Classification (GTDB taxonomy): domain Bacteria; phylum Bacillota; class Bacilli; order Paenibacillales; family NBRC-103111; genus Paenibacillus_G; species Paenibacillus_G tyrfis. The sequence goes on along the minus strand of NZ_JNVM01000017.1, from coordinate 164,365 downwards.
CGACTGCCGCATGCCGTGGAGCCGGATGTTCGAGGTCGGCCTGCGCGTGCGTGTGGAGAGGAGATAGAGGGACTTTGTCCCGGCTCAGGCAACCGCCGGCCCCCAGAGAGCCGGCGGCTGCCTATCTATAAGCCTCTGCGGATGAAGTTCGCCGAAACCGCCCGCAAGCCCAGTTCCTTGGCCCAGACGGACAATTGTCCGACATGATGGATTTCGTGGGCGATCACATGTCTTAAGATTTCGCCTTGGGTAAACGTTTCTTCCGTCCCGGAAGGCGTGACAGGTTCGCCATCGGACTCATTGGTCCAATGTACGAGAAAGTCCTCGACTTCGCTCCGATACTGCGCGGACAGCTGCCGGACCTTGTCCAAGCTTGCGAAGTCATTGAAATCGGGCTCCGGGTCCGGCTCGCCCTTGATTACCCGAATCCAGCTGCACTCCACATCGACAATATGAAACAGCGTCTTCAGGATGGAGCCGACTCCGCCGGTGCGTTCGCGCAGCAGCTCTTCCTCGCTTATTGCCCCGAAGGTCTCAAACCATTCGTCCCGTATCATCCAATTGTAACGAAATAACCGCAGCATTCATTTTCCTCCCCAGACTGTTTCAGATTACTTCCATAATTTCAATATGCCGTCTTACTGCATTGTCCCTCCGGCGTCAGCTGATAGAAGCCGTCCTGTACGTACAACCGGTAGGCGCGGCTTTCCTCGTCGTAAGCGGCTGCGTGCTGCCATGCTTCCTCCAGCGATTCCGTCTTGATCAACCGATGGAAAAAGTGCATGATGAACAGCGCGGCCGCTTCTCCCGAAACATCGATATCGGCGGCGATATACGCTTTAAGGTTTCCTTGCATAAAAGCTTTTCCCGCTTCTTCCACACCCGCAGAGCAGGCCGTATTGATAACAACTGTTCCCGGCAGGTTAATCGCTTGGCCTATCGTCTCCGGCAGCATAACCTCATCGTGCAGGCTCGAAACGTCGATTTCTTCGATATATTCACCGAAAATAATCCCGCCCTTGTCCCCATGAGCGCTAATAATAAGGTAAGCGGGAGCGTTCTCTTCCCCTTGCCCGATCACTTGCAGAAAATCCCCCGGCGTGCCGATCGCATGAAACAGCATAACCGTATTGAATTGTTCCAGAACCGTACGAATATAATTGGCCTCGCCGCCATCGTCGATCGCAGCGATCGCAACGGGCAATCGTTTGGCGTAAAATCGGGTATCGACAGGCTTCCACATGGTGCACCACTCCTAATCTATTTTTATATGCTTACGAGGAGGGTTTTCCATGGTTTCACTATTTTTGGATATAGACCCAAAGGCGGACGCAAAAAAGCACCTTTCGTTAAGGACGAGGCCAGCTGTTTCATACCGCCCGTCCTCTCTGGAAACGTGCTTTATTTTGTGCCGGTTGAAAATCATCAGCCTCTAAATAAACACCGTATCGGCATCCGTATGCTCGAAGCACAGATTAACCGTTCGCACGTTCGATCTGGTCCGATGCACCACTCCGGCAGGAATAGTGATGGAATCGTTGGCTTTCAGAGACACGGTGTCGCGGTCTTGGAAATCGATGAGCAGCTCGCCTTCCAGCACGATAAACAGCTCGTCGGAGGTCGGATGATAATGCCATTGATATTCACCGGTGAACACGGCCAGCCGAAGGCAGCTTTCGTTCACGGTACTGACGACGACATTGCGGTACTGCTCTTCGACGCTGCCGCTTACTTGCGACAGATTGACAACTTCGAGTTCTTGGGCTGATTTCACTGGGGATCATCCTTTGCTATTCGTAGTGGAAGCTATTATTTTTTTCGGGCGATGAGGTGGGTGAACACCGCAATATCTCTATACGGACTTAGACGTCCTAATTCCAGTTCCAGTTTCACGGCCCGGTGATGCCACTCTTCCTGCTGCTTGATTTCGTTATCGGCAATGTATCCGTAAATGTTGTGGATGCCGCATCGGTCCAGAACTTCGTAGCCCGCTTCCTGAAGCCATTGCTGCAGCCGTTCATAGGGATACGTGGCGATCTCCGTTTGAATCACGCTGCTGTATTCCCGATCGCTTTCGAGGCCGTGCAAGGCTTCCTCGGGATCTTTAAGGATGACTGCCTTCTTCATTACTTTTCCTACAGGATTATGAGCAATGAGCGATAAATAGCCGCGTTCGTTCTGCTTGGAGCCGATTCGCTTAAGCAAGTCTCCGGGCTCCTTCACATATTCCAGTACGTTATGGCAAAATATCCAGTCATACCGTCCCGGCAAAGCAAGCTCCTCTTGAAGCGTGGATACCCTGTAACCGATGCTTATGCGATTGTCCGACGCGGATTGCTTCGCGATTTCGATCATTTCCGGCGTAGGGTCGATTCCCGTCACCCGATTCCCTCTCCTGGCATATTCCTCGCTGGTGATGCCGAAGCCGCACCCGATATCCAGAATCGATTGTCCGGCCTCTTCGAGAAAACGGTCGATTTGATGCCAGGCTGTTGCATAGAATAGCTGTCCCCAAGGCATCTTGGTATAGGTTAAGTAGGACTGGATCGATTGGGAGAACGATGCGGTCTTGGAAGCCATAGGCTATCGCTCCTTTATGTGCCTCTGTATAAAGTCGAATCAACTGCTAAACGGATCTTTGCCTCTTGAATGGAGCATATGGTAATCAATCCATTTGTCCAACGTGCTTTTGCTGTAATACCGGTGACCATTAATTTGAAAGAACGAAATGTATTTATCGGTATCGTAAGCCGATAGCTTCTCTCTGATCGCTTCCGACTTGTTGACCAGCTCTTTGAAGCTGGTTTCAGGCAGACCCACATAGCTCGCCGCTTCTTCGTCCGTTAGGAGCACCGCGTCGGATAGTGCTTTTGGCTTGCTCGCATCCGTTGTCGCGGAGGCAGCCTGAATGGCATCGGCGATTAGCTTGGCTCCATAGATGAAGGACAGACAGCACAGAATAACCAAAACCACATGCAAAATGGGATAGGTTTTATGCATTGGCAACGCGCTCCTTTCGTTACAGCTTGTGTTGAACGGTCACGATGGGTTGCGGTACTCCGTCGTTCTCGTCCGGATAGCCGAGCGAAGCATTAATAAACTGGCAGCCATGGCTGGTGTAATCTATTCGACTGTGCACATGCCCGAAGCACCATATCTTATTGAGAATGTGCCCAAAGTACTCCGAGCCGTCAAAATAATAAAAGCTCGTCGCCAGCTGTTTCGCCCGGTCGGCAGGGACATGCGTCCAGTCAGGCGATACATGGGTTACGATAACATCGCTGTCCGGGAGGACTTGGCGAAGCTTTCGATTCTCTTCTTGAAACATCCATTTCACCAATCTCGGTCTTCCTTCGATTAACGCGGAATCGTTCGAAATGGTTTTCCAATGGCCGTAGATTCGCTCCTCGTCAGCCTTTAACACTTGGAGACCGTACTGAAAATCGTACCACATGCCGCAGCCGCCGAACCGAATCCCATCGATCTCGATCGAGCTTCCGTCCAGGATATGCACGCCGGGCAGCGGGTCAAGAAGCTGCTTCATTTCAGCCCATCGGTGGAACGAGTTGTTATTGTATTTATTTTTGATGGATTTCGATATCAAATAATAGTCGTGGTTGCCTGCTGCGATGATGATATGATGGTAGTGCTCCTTAAGCCTCGTAAGCATCATCGCATTCTGCTTATTGAAGTGTCCGAGATCGCCGGCGATGACTAGGGTGCTTGAGGGAGAGGCAGGCAAAAGCAGCTGGATAAAAGCGTCCAACTGCCGGTTCATTTTCGTCAAATTCCCCGAATATTCCACCCAAAAGTCCAAGTGGATGTCCGATATCAGGTCGAATTTCACCATTTTCCGTTACCTGCTACAGAGTCTTCTTTAAGAAATATTTCGTGCACCCCTGGACCGGAAAATCCTCCAGAGTCCCGAACACCTCGAAACCGTGCTTTTTATAGAAATCCGGAGCCTGGAAGCTGAAGGTGTCCAAATAAATGAGTTTTACGTCCTGCTGCCTTCCGGCCTGTTCGATCTCTTCAAGCAAGCGTGATCCCAATCCCAATTTACGCGAGTCTTCATCTACCCACAGCATTTCAACAAAAATACCTTCACCGAACCGACGGCTAAGCAGTCCGCCGATGATCTCTTGGTTTTCGTTTTTTACAATGAAGTTTATGAAATCGTAGGAAGCATCCACGTTCTTGAGATTGTAGGCTATCAGTTGATTCCGAACGAACCCGTATTCGTCCGATTCGCTGGCGACTCTTTCCAATTGGTAGTTCATGTTTTTCTCCTCCAGTTCGTGGTTTACCTATCGCTATTTCCGGGTCTTTCATGATTCACCTCGCGCTGTTCCGATGAAATGACTTCCTGATGAATAGTATACCAAAATTTGGATCGCCGTGGAAAAACAACACCGTACTTGCTGCGGTCCATCATGGACGCCATATCGCTCCGACGCATGAAAAACATATTCAAAAGGGTATAGCAAAGGTATACTAAAGAATAGCAAATTCACGGTCAAGCACGACCCGATTTTATATTTATACTCCGAAGAAGAGGTGGCAGAATGACTATTTATATCGCGCTGCTGCGGGGCATTAACGTGAGCGGACATAATAAGATCAAGATGGCCGAATTGAAGCGCACGCTGGAAACGATGGGCCTGCATCGGGTCCAAACGTATATTCAAAGCGGCAATGTCCTGTTCGAATCGGAAGAGAGCCCAGAGACGCTGCGCCTGCGGATCGAAGAGGAGATTCGGGCGGTTTTTGGCATTTCGATCACCGTCGTCCTGAGGACGGCCGAGGAGTTGGAACGAATCATTGCGGATTGCCCTTATGCGGACATCTCCTTGGCGGAAGGCGAGAGCATCCACGTTTCCGCCTTGACCGAAGCAACGCCGCAGAAGGTGATCGACCTGTTGTCCGCCAGCGAACGCGATAACGATGAGTACCACATCCATGGACGCGAGATTTACTTCTTGTTCCGTCAAAGCATACTGGATTCCAAGCTGGCGAAGCATTTGAACAAGCTGGGCGATACCGTAACCACGCGCAACTGGAATACGATGAACAAACTGGCCGCGATGGCGAAAGCGATGCAGGCTTAACGGGGAAAACTGCCGTCCGGAAAATAAAGAATAGCTCATCGGAATAACTGACCGTTTCTGTCAGGGATCTGAAATTATACTTATGATGAGGAGAAAAAAGATCCCGGGAGGATGGGCATGTTTACGACGATAACGAATTTTGTGGCGGAGTGGGAGAAGGAAGCGGAATTGACCGTTCAGGTTTTGAACGGACTGACCGACGAGTCGCTACAACGGAGGATTGACGCTGATCGCCGCACATTGGGAGCGCTGGCTTGGCATCTGGTCACGTCGATTGATTTTATGACCTCGCTGGGTCTTGATTTCGAGGGAGTAGATGAAGGCGCGAAAGCTCCGGAATCGGCGGGAGGTATCGCGGAGGCGTACCGGCACATCAGTCGGGCTTTGCTCGAAGCCGTAAAGACGCAATGGACCGATGACAATCTTCTTGAGACGCGCGCGTTAGCACGAGAGGAATGGCGGAACGGCGATTTGTTGCGGTTTTCCCTCATACACCAGGCCCATCACCGGGGCCAGATGACGGTGCTGATGCGGCAAGCCGGATTACGTCCCCCTGAAATTTACGGCCCGACTTACGAGACTTGGGTGGAAAAGGGAAAGACGCCTTTGGACTGACCGGCGCACAAAAGAATCGATTCCGGACGATTGTGGGAAAGGAAGGTTTGGACCATGACGAAAGCGGACAACATGTTATCGATCCTCTGGATGCTTCGCTCGGGCAAGCGGATGACCGCCAAGCAGTTGGCGGAAGAGCTGGAGATTCACGTGCGGACGGTCTACCGCTGCATCGATTCTCTGTGCGCCAGCGGGGTGCCGATCGTCGCGGAATCCGGTCCAAACGGCGGCTACAGCATCCTGAGCCGTTTCGCCGATTCCCCGCTCGTCTTCGATGCCGAGGAGCAGAAGGGGCTGATCCATGCTACGATCTTCGCCAAGGAGGCCGGGTATCCGTACTCGGACGCTTTGGCCCGGGCGGTGGACAAGCTCAAGCGCTACGCGAACGAGAAGCAGCTGGACCTGCTTGAGCGCCATAGCGGAGGCTTGTCGGTCATTTATCCGCCTGCCGACGGCGGGTATCAGGCCTATCTGCAAATGCTGGAGGAAGCGGCCGGACAGGGGCGGACGCTGGAAATGGAATATGACCGGGGCAAGGGGGAGGCCTCTCCTCCGCGGCTGTTCGATCCTTATGGCATTGTCTTCTGGAAAGGGAGCTGGTATGCGGTCGGGCACTGCGGTTACCGGGGAGAGATACGGAGCTTTCGCGTGGACCGCATACGCGGGCTGCGGGAGACCGAGGGACGCTTCGAGCGTCCGGCGGAGTTCTCCGCCAAGGATCATCTGCTCGGCAACCTGCTTCCCGATCCGTCCGGGCCCGCAGTGTTCGAGACCGTGCGTATTCGAGGGAAGGAGCAGGTGTTGAACGAGCTGTGCCGGCATTGGCTGTTCGGCCATGCGCTTGTGGAGCGTCGGCCCGAAGAGGCCGTATTCCGCTTGGAACGTTCGACGCTGCTGACCTACGTGCCCTATTTTCTGATGCCGTACGGCGCGGCATTGCAGATCGAATCGGAGCTGCTCGTCCGGAAAATGACGGAAGCCAGCGCCCACATATTCGCGCATTACGAAGCGATGTTATCCAACCACACAAGTAGAAAGGGAGATGAATCATGAGTAAATATGCTATGTTCGGAAAATTGACGGCCCATCCGGGAAAACGGGAAGAGCTTGCGAAAATGATGCTGGAAGCCGATACGCTGAACGACATGGAAGGCTGCATCTATTATATTCTGCATGAGGCTGAAGACGAGCCGGACGTCTTGTGGATCACGGAGCTGTGGGAGAGCCAGGAGGCACATGCCGCGTCGCTGAAGAACGAAAAAGTGCGCGAGCTCATCGGGCGCTGCCGGCATTTGATCGCGGAAGCCGGCGGCGTCAAGGTCCGGCCGATCGGGGGAAAAGGGTTTTGAGAGGAAGTTCTACGCAGGGGTAAGCGAAAAACCAGGATGTGTGCGTCACAGCGCATCCTGGTTTTTTATTATGTCAGTCATGTGGGCCGTTCCCCTACTTCTTACTAATCCACGCCGACACGGATTCCAGCAGCTCATTTTCTTTGTCTTCCGCGCCGCGGTCGAACTGCTCGACCAGTTTGTTCAGCCTGCCGGTTTGGTAGCCGTAGTCATACATGGCCGCGGCTACGATCGAGAGGCGCAGGTCGCCGTCGCTGGCATCGGCGTACTGGTTCATGAGGCTCTTCAAGAAACGGTCGTTCTCCACTTCGATAACGGCGGTTTCAGAAATTTCCGCTTTCAGCTTATTCTCGAATTTCAAGAGCACGTGCTCGTGGAACTTGATCAGCTTCTCCAAATGGCGGTCGAATTCCCGATCGATCTCCGGAGTGCGGTTCGCTTGAAAATAATGCTCCTCCACGGCTTCCAGCACGGCCATCCCTTTATGCAGCGTGTGCAGCATTTGCTTGTAGACGACCAGATGACGAGCCTCGCTGAATCTAGCGCGCTTGAGCTTGTGCAGCTCTTCCTCGAACAGGGTATACTTGTCCGTCAGCGACTTGAGGGCTCCTTCGAGCGCCTGCTTTTCGTCGCGGAATACGCTTTCCTTGATTTCGTCCGAAATGACCGTGCGCAGCAGCAGAGACATTTTGAAGAAAATCGATTCGATCTGCTTCACGAACTGTACTCTGGGGCGGGGCGGGAAGAACGTAATGTTGATCAAAAAAGCGGAACCGATCCCGATTAAGCTCAGCAAAAACCGATTGAGCGCAAAATCCCACTGCCCGGATGCTTCCATGACAGCGATGACGGTCACCAGTGTCAGCCCGACGGTTTCTTCCATTTTGAGTTTTAGGCAGATCATAATGGCAAGGATACAAACGATGCCGACCGCAACCGGGTCGTTCGAGAAAATCATACCGGCAACTAAGGCCAGCACGGCCCCAAGTGTATTCGTTTGCAGCTGTTCGAGAAAATAACGCCACGACCGGTAAATGGACGGCTGCATGGCAAAAATCGCAGCGACTCCGGCGATGACAGGGGGCGTGAAGCCGACCAGTACGCTAATATACAGTGCCAGGGTAACCGCAATCCCCGTTTTCAATACGCGGGCTCCGAACGTCACAGTCACCCCTCCTTTAAGAATAGTATTCACGACTATCTTACACGGAATCCGGGCTCGTTGGCAAAATGAAAAATAATAGAAATAAGTGAAACATTTGTCGTACAATTTCCGTCTTACTTATGTGAAAAATATTCCATAATTGGAGAGGAGTTTACTAGAATGAAAAAACTCATAGTCGGTCTTACCGTAGGAATGATGCTTGGTTCGGCGGCAACGGCATTTGCAGCGGAAGATATCGGCAAAGAAATCAAAGCGGTCTTTGCCAAGTTCAATTTCAAAATCAACGGCGTGGACACTCCATTGGAAACGACTCCGCTTGTGTATGAGGGCACGGCTTATTTGCCGGTTCGCGAGGTAGGGAAATTAACTGGATACACCGTGTCGTATAAAGAAGACACCCAAACGATTGAACTCACCAATGTGACAAGTACGACCTACACACCCCCCGCTAAGAGCGAAAAACCGGCCACAGAAACCGTAAAAAAAGCTGATGCGGACGTAAAGAAAGACACGGGGAAAGCGGAGGAATCCGTAAAAAAATCGAATGAAGCTGCAAACAAAGCGGACGGTGCGGCTTGGGTTGATCTCAGAGACTTGATGGATGCTTTGGACAAAAAATACAAAGGTACCAGAGGCGGGGCAACAGGTGACCAAGCAACACTCTGGATCAATGAGAAGGAATACAAATTAAAGCTTGTCATCAACGGGATGAACTTTAGTGTGGAGATCACTCCGCTGATCGAAGCGAATGTCATTACCCTGGAAGAAGTAAAAAAGGGCAACAAGTAGCCGGCTTTTACGATGATCTGTAAGACATGAACGGAAATTATGAATAATAGCCCGAAAAGGACAATTCAGGTTGAGACTCAACCCGGATTGTCCTTTTTGCTATGCCCGACGCCGAATAAAATCGCCCACCCCGCCTCCTTCCAAACCTGCCGGCATGGTAAAAATTTTGCACAACTCGGTCAGAATCGTCCGCAGCGCGGGGGGAGGAGCCTCTTATATAGTAAGAATCAACAATAGTATTGTTCACTTACAGGGGTGATTACGATGGAGACAAACAAGCTTTCGAACCGAACGGCGGGCGCCGCGGCCAAATCCAAATGGAACAATTCCAAAAAGGAAGCGCTTGTCGGTTGGCTGTTTCTGGCTCCCGAATTTGTCGGGATCGTGCTGCTTTACGTATTTCCGGTCGTGTTCTCGCTATATCTCAGCTTCAGCGAATGGAATCTGGTCGGGGGTATTTCTTCCATTAAATTCGTCGGACTCGATAACTTCGCGAAGCTCTTCGATGACGAGAAAGTGCTGATGGCGCTCAAAAACAACTTGATTTACACGGTGCTCACGGTGCCGGTCGGTATGCTGCTCGCCTTGATTCTCGCCGTGCTTATTCATTCGCGCGTTTACGGGAAAAGCTATTTTAAGGTCGCTTTTTTCATCCCGTACATTTCGTCGCTCGTCGCGCTTGGTGCGGTCTGGAGCGCGCTGTACCATCCTTCGAAAGGGCCGATCAACCAGTTTCTGATCAGCCTCGGCATTACGGACCCGCCCAAATGGCTGGCGGATTCGAACTACTCGCTGCTCTCGATCATTATTATTGCGATCTGGGCCGGCATCGGCTACCAGATTGTCATTTACTTGGCGGGCCTGACGAACATTCCCGAAGAAATGTACGAAGCGGCCAGCATCGATGGCGCCTCGCCTTGGCATAAGTTTACGAAGATCACGCTGCCGCTGCTCGGGCCGACGACGTCCTTTTTGTTCATCACGCTGCTGATGTCGTCGTTCAAGGTGTTTGACCTTGTCGCCTTTATGACCGGCGGGGGACCGAACGACTCTTCGACGGTTATCGTCTTCCGGATCTACGAGGAAGGCTTCCGCAACTTCAAGATGGGCTACGCTTCAGCGATTTCCTGGCTCCTGTTCGCGATTGTCGGACTGGCGACGCTGGCCACTTGGCAGCTCCAGAAGCGCAAAGTACATTACTAGAGAGGAGTAGAAGGGTATGCCTGTACGAAAATTCGATCTCACCAAATGGCTCCTGACGATCCTTCTCGGAGCGTTCTCCGTATTGTTCCTGGTTCCGCTGATCTGGATGATCTCGGCCGCCTCGAAGTTCGAGAAGGATGTCATGGAGTTCCCGATCCGCTGGATTCCGAAGGATTGGAACTTTATCGGCAACTTCCAAGAGGTATGGCTGGGCAAGGTACCGTTTTATCTCTTTTACTTGAATTCGCTCAAGCTGGCGCTGATCATGACGGCGTGCACCATTTTCTTCTCGTCGATGGCGGCGTTTGCGTTCACGAAATTGCGCTTCAAAGGCCGGGATCTCGCCTTCGGCATGCTGCTGACGTTCATGGTCATTCCCGAGCAGGCGACGCTTGTGCCACGCTATCTTTTGATGAAATGGCTTCATCTGTACAACACGCACGCGGGTATGGTTCTGATGGGCATGTTCTCCATCTACTTCACGTTTTTGCTTCGGCAGTTTATGATGGGGATTCACAGTGATTTTATCGAGGCGGCCAGAATCGACGGCGCAGGCTATTTCAAAACGTACTGGAGCATCATCCTGCCGCTCTGTAAGCCGATTCTGGCGACGGTCGGCATCATCAAGTTCATCTGGACATGGAATGATTACCAGACGCCGCTTATTTTCCTGATCAACAAAGGTCTGTATACGATCCCACTGGGGATGCAAATGTTCAAGGACGAATTCGCCGACAACTACGCGGTGATCATGATGGCTTCGCTGTCTGCGATCCTGCCGCTGTTGATTATTTTCGTCGTGCTCCAGAAGCAGGTCATTAACGGCATCTCGCTGGGCGGGGTAAAAGGATAAAGGTCAAAATATTGCACGGGACAGGCAAAAATTAGACACATCGTTTTGGGCGTGAAAGCTTTAGAATGCAGCTATAGAGACCTACATCATCATGATCCAAGGGGGAGTTCACATGAAGAAAACAAGCGCGTTGCTGTTGAGCGGGGCGGTACTTGCGGTTTCCGTACTGAGCGGCTGCGGCCAAGGGGCGGAGAAGCAGGAAGCGTCCGGCGAAGGCGGACAGAAGAACGTGACGCTGAAATATTACAACTGGGACAATGAGGTTATGGGCGCGACGACCAAGGCGCTCATCGACCAGTTCCAAGCGAAATATCCGAACATCAAAGTCGAGTCCGTGCCGCTCGTGCCGGGCAACTCGGTAGAGACGCTCAAGAAGCTGGACGTAACGATGTCCTCCGGCGAGCAGATCGACTTGGTGCTGTTCCCAAGCATCGACGAGACGCTGGCCCGCGCGGCGCAAGGCGTGTTGGCTCCTCTGGACGATATGTACGCTAAAGAGAACGTGAAGCCGGAGGACGAATATTACGTCAATCCGAAGTACAAAGGCAAAAACTACGCCGCCATGTACCAGCGCAGCAACTGGATCGTTCTGCTGAACCAGAAGGCGCTCGACGAAGCGAAGCTGCCGGTGCCGGAGGTCGGCTGGACCTGGGACGACTTCCGCGAATACGCGAAGAAGCTGACCAAAGGCGAAGGCAACAATAAACGGTATGGAGCTTACTTCCATAACTGGGGCGATTACGCCAACCCGATTCTGTTCAACGAGAAGCGGAATGCGTTCCTGAAGGAAGACGGCACGACCCAATTCGACGATCCGTCGATGCTGTCGTTCTTCAATCTCCGCCGCACGATGGAGAAAGAAGACAAGTCCACGACGCCGTTCGCTGACGTCGTAGGCGCGAAGCTGGCGTACCGTACGGAATTCTTCAACGAAAAAGCGGCAATGCTCGTTACGGGAAGCTGGATGGTCGCCGATTCGGCCGACGTTCAGAAGTATCCGCATAACTTCAAAGTGGCGTTCGCGCCGGTGCCGCGCTCCTCGAAGGATGCGGAGCTCGGTCAAACGAGCATCGGCGGACAGTTCATTTCCGTCGCTGCCGGGTCGAAGTACAAAGACGAAGCGTATCAGTTCATCCGTTTCGTAACGACGAATACGTCGGATGCGAAGAAGGAATTGTCCGGCTGGAAGAAAGCCGACGATAAGAAGATCATCGAAGGCACGATCGCGAAAAGCAAAGATCTCTTCAACACCGACTCGCTTGACAAAGCGCTGTTCGACAAACGCATTCACGCGCCGGCTCCGTCCGAGGTTGTTGCGCCGTACGCACCGCAGCTGAAAAAAGTGCTCGAAGACGGCTTCAGCTCGTTCATTCTGGACGGCAAGTCTGCCGAGGACGCCCAGAAGCAAATGGTCGAGCAAGCGAACAAAGTCATCAAAGAGAACAGCAAAAAATAGTCAGGGAAAAGGGCGCCGCAGGGCGTCCTTTCTTTGCACCGGGACGAACCGAGGCGGACTCTCGATGAACAAAAAGTTGGCGTGCGAGCGAGCCTTGGGAAAACCGGCTCTCGTAGTACAGCGTACAGCCCAAGAGGAGCGGGGGCGGAAAAACGAACATCTGCCGACGACAATAGGGCGGTAAGTCTTGTGGTAAAAATAGCGCATCGCAGATGCGTTAATCGCCATGGATCAGGCAGAAAAGAAGAAATAAAGCATCCTAGATGCGTTATATACGGAAAATGAGGAGTACTGAATCAAATTCGACATGAATAACGAACGTGCGTTCCTCTATCTGGTTCAGCCGATTGGGATTGCGCAGGATAGCGACAGATCAGTTCCTTTATTTTAGCTCGGGTGAAGCAAATACTTGGGTCGACGCAAGAGCGGTGATACAATGGGGACAGGAAAGAGAGAGGAGCTTTTGACACCATGAACAGCATGTTTCAATTTTCCTACTACCGGCGTATTCAGCTCTCGTTTCTATTTCTCATTTTGCTGCCGATCATCATCGTGTCGGTATTTTTGCTGTCTATGACGCGGGATGCGGTAATGGACAAAATTCGCCTGACCAACCAGTCGGTCGTCGACGTGATGGCGAAGGATATTACGAAGACGATCGACGATCTGACGTATGCGTCGAATTTTTTCATACAAGACCCGAGCGCGAGGGCTCAGCTTCGCAGCTTCACCGATACCCAGCAAATCGGCAGCTTCGCCGATTACCAGAGACAGCAGCACATTCAGGATTTTTTCGGTCTGGTGCTGGCGAAGACGCTCAATACGGACATCCGGATGTTTCTGGTCAACGGCAAGGGCTTCATCATCCCTTCCAGCGAGCCCGATCAACTGGCTCCATTCCGGCAGCACTGGGAGCAGCTTCGGTCTCAGGTCGACCTCGATACGCCGAAGCGGCTGCAATGGTTGAGCCGCGTCCAAACCGAGGGAGGCAAGAGCGAGCCTGTTTATTACGCGGCCAGAGTCATCCGTGATCCGGCGGATAATGCTTATTTGGCCACGCTATACATCGGGATTACGAACCCGTACTTCGAGAAGCTGTTCCGTCAGGCGGCCTCCGGCACCTTTGCGCTCTATGATGAGGAAGGGCGGCTTATCGCGGGAGATGCTTCCGTCCGGTTCGGCGGCGGAGGCGTGTCGGACCAAACGCTGCGGAGCGAAGCGGTGCTGTCCAAGACCGGCTGGAAAATGATCTATGAGACGTCCGACCAAGAAGTGGCCGGGCAAATTTATAAAATCTTTTACATGGCCATGCTGTTCGTCGTTCCGTTTTTTGCACTGTTCTTTATCGTGTCGCTGCTGCTGGCCAAACGGCTGCACCGGCCGATTCAGAAGCTGGACTTCATGGCCAAGCAGTTCGGCCAAGGGAACCGGCTGATCCGGTTTCAGGGCAAGGGCAAGGATGAGATTGCGCAGCTCGGACAGACGTGGAACCGAATGCTCGACGAGATCGAGCAGCTCATTACGAACATCGAGCAGGAGCAGGAGCAGAAGCGCGTGATCGAGCTGCAGGCGCTGTTTGCGCAAATCCGGCCGCATTTTTTGATTAATACGCTCAATTCGATTAAATGCAGCCTGATTCTGGGCGGTGACCGTCGGCACAGCCGCCAGATCGATTCGCTGATGAGCCTGCTGCGGGCGTACATGAAGGTGAACGAGCCGACCTCCTTGGCCGCGGAATGCAAGCTGCTCGAACATTATATGGACATTATGCGGCTGCGCAGCGAGCTTCATGTCGAGCTGAAGGTGACTTTGGCTCCCGAGGCGGCTGAATTCGAGGTGCCGAAGCTGCTGCTGCAGCCGATCGTCGAGAATGCGCTGCTGCACGGGTTCGCCGAGAAGCTGGACGATGCAAAAATCGACATCGAGGCTGAACGGCTGGACTCGCGTCTCGAGATCCGGGTGACGGATAACGGCGAGGGGATGCCGGACGAGGAGCGGGAGGCGCTGAACCGGATGCTGGAGGGGCCCGAGACGGACAAGCCGCAGACGTACCGGCGGGTCGGACTGATCAACGTGCTGCAGCGGCTTCGGCTGACGTACGGACCGGATGCAACGATGAAGCTTCGGGAGAACCCGTCCGGGGGCTTAACCGTTATTTTGAATATGCGAGCCTGACGAGCGACAATGGACAACGGGAGAGGATAGTCATGTACAAAGTCCTGATCATCGACGACGATGTGCCGATGCTGAAATATTTGAAGCAGCTGATCGATTGGAACGCGCTCGGCCTGCAAATCGTCGCGGACACGTACTCCAGCGTCAAAGCGCTGCGGCTGTTCGATGAGCTCCGGCCGGACCTCGTCGTGTCGGATATCGGCCTGCCTCAAATGGACGGGCTGGAGCTGGCTTCGGAGATGCTGCGGCGGCGGCCGGAGGTGCGAGTCATTTTTCTGACGTGCCATGAAGACTTCCACTATGCGCAGAAGGCGCTCAAGCTGAGCGTCGACGATTACCTGATCAAGGACGAACTGACGGCCGATCAGCTGGCGCAGAGCTTGGAGAAATCCGTAAGGCTCATTCGCGCGGCGAAAGCGCAGACGGAGCAGCTGACGTACCGTGAGGACTGGAGCCGGCATGCCAATGTGCTGCGGGATTCCTTTTTCAAGCAGCTGCTGCGCGGCGGAGAAGCCGCTTATCTGACCGATTCCGCCGGACGGCTCGGCCTCGTCTGGGACCAGCCGTCGTTTCTGCTGGCGCTCGGCTACGTGTCGTATTACGACGTGCTCTCGCGCTATGCGCACAAGGACCTGCCGCTGATCCGTTACGGCGTCGCGAACATTGCAGCCGAGCTGGCGAGCGAATTCGAAGGCATCACGACATTCAACGACGGCGAAGGGTTGGCCGTACTGCTCAATTACCGGCCTTCCTTGAAATGGAACGCGCAGGAGCATCTGCTGGCATTTTTGGCGAAGCTTCAAGCCAAATGCAAAGAATTTCTCGGCGTAGGCACGACGTTCTTCGCCAGCTCCAGTACCGATAAACTTGCGGTTACGGAGATTGGCGCAGTCCATCGCCGCATGGCGGCACAGCGCTACGCCGCTTTCTACACGGAGCATCCGGTGACCGTGCTGCCCGCGGCCGGTTTGCCGCAAGCGTATCATCCGGGAGCCGGGGGATTCGAGCAGGAGTGTGCCGAATTGTCACAGGCGGTCCGGGATCACGATGAGGCGCTGCTGGAGAAAGCGCTGGCTGGCATTCGGCGGTCGGCGCTGGAGATGCGGCCGGAACCGGCGTCGTTCGTGCATCAGTGCGCGGACAGGCTGCGGCTCGTCGAGCTCCAGTACCGGGCGTTCAGTGGCGAGACACTGTACGCCTGCCTTCAGCAGACGCTGACGCTCGGCGATGCGCTCGGATTGATGGGGCTGAAGCTGCGGCAGATCATGAATGGCCGACGGCTCGGGGAACCGCAGGCGAGCAAGGAGCCGAAGCTGCAGACGATCGACCAGTACATCGCGCAGCATTTGGCGGAGACGATCACCTCGATCGATATTGCGACGCATTTGTATTTGAATCCGAGCTATTTTTCCCGGTACTTTAAGAAGCTTTCCGGCGAAAATTTCACGGACTACGTTCACCGGTACAAGATGAAAATCGCCGCTGACCTGCTGGAGAAGACGAAGGATTCCATCGAGGTCGTCGCGCTGCGCTGCGGCTATTCGGACCGGACATATTTCTCCAAGGTGTTCAAAAAATACATCGGCGTCACGCCCGGCGAGTACAAGTCGAGGTCCGGCTTGATGTAACGGGCGCTCACGGAACAACATCAAACGAGAGGAAGATCGAACGTGACGACTCATGCCGATGATCGGGACTACTGGCTGCAAACGATGCAGCGCATCGCGAAGCCGGTGCTTGAAGCGCTGTCGCAGGGCAAGCTGAAAGAGCGGATGCCGGTGGAGGCGAAGCTGGACGACCGGGAGCTGTACACGTATCTGGAGGCGTACGGCCGGCTGCTCGTGGGCATCGCGCCATGGCTGGAGCACGGCCCGAGGACGGGAGCGGAAGGAGAGCTGCGCGGGGAGTACGTCCGGCTGGCGCAGCTGGCGATGGATGCGGCGACCGATCCGCAGTCGCCGGATCGGATGAACTTCTCGGACGGCTACCAGCCGATCGTGGATGCGGCCTTTCTGGCCCATGCGATTCTGCGAGCGCCGACGGCGTTGTGGAGCGGGTTGGACGACCGCATCAAGGCGAACGTGAAGGAAGCGCTGAGGGCGACCCGTTCCCGGAAGCCATGGTTCAACAACTGGCTGCTGTTCGCGGCCATGATCGAAGCGGCGCTCTGCGTGATCGGCGACGACACGTGGGACCCGATGCGGATCGATTACGCGCTGAAGCAGCATGAGCAGTGGTATCTCGGCGACGGCATGTACGGCGACGGACCTCATTACCATGCGGACTACTACAACAGCTTCGTCATTCAGCCGATGCTGCTCGATCTTCTGGAGACGGTCGGCGACCGCTATGCCGAATGGGCGGGACTGCGGGAGCGCATCCAGCGGAGAGCGGTGCGTTACGCCGCCGTGCAGGAACGATCCATCTCGCCGGAAGGAACGTTTCCCGTCGTCGGACGTTCGCTCGCTTACCGTTTCGGCACGTTCCAGCTACTGGCCCAGATGGCGCTGCGCGAGCAGCTGCCCGACGATGTCGCGCCGGCCCAGGTGCGCTGCGCGCTGACCGCGGTGATGCGCCGCATGATCGAGGCGCCGGGCACATTCGATGCGGGCGGCTGGCTGACGATCGGCTTCTGCGGGCATCAGCCGGAAATCGGGGAGCCGTACATTTCCACCGGCAGCTTGTACTTATGCGCCACCGTTTTCCTGCCGCTCGGGCTTTCGGTGGACCGCCCGTTTTGGCAGGACAAGGCGGCAGACTGGACGTCGCGCAAGGCATGGTCAGGAGGATATACCCCGGCAGACCATGCGGTGGAATAAACTTGGCTGTCGCCGGACGCCGCTTCATATGTGTTTGCAACAACTTAAAAAGCCGTATTCCGTAAGCAGGGTTTTCCCTCCTCTTATGGAATACGGCTTTTCGAGTCTATGTGGCGCGCGAATAGGCCTCCTGGGCTTTGCGGCGGCTTCGTGCTTGCACGGCTTTCTTGGTCAACGCGTTCAGCGGTCTTTCGACCCAGCGGTACACGGCGAGACACAGGAGCAGTCCCGACAGAAAGCAAAGCGTGACCGTGAGCGCCGGACCGATCCGCTCCACCGCATGCACGGCCCGCGCCAGCTTGAAGGTGACCGACATCATCGGCAGACTGGCGAGTAGAATCGAATATGAGGCGTTCCCGCACAGCGCGAGCGGCTTCAGCCAGCGGTACACCGGCCCTTTCCACGTCGTTATCCCAACCAACACCAGCGCCGATCCGAACGTATGCAGCAGATCCGTATACCGCAGACCGGCCTGCTCGAACCGCAGCACCCAGAGAATCGCGTAGACGGCGCCGCCCCCCGCAATCCACCATAGGCTGTGGCCGAGTGAACGCTTGCGGACGAGATAAGCGACGAGCATTCCGGCGAAAAACTCCAAGTGAGCCTCGTTAAACAAAAATTGCTCCAGCAGCCCTGACTTCACCTGAATCCACCCGATCTCGTTCAGGGCAATGATCGTCAGCCACCCTGAATAGATCACGGCGACGGTTTTTTCCTTCAAGAGAAACACCAAGGAGAACATCAGATAAAACCATACAACGTACGTCAGCGACCAGGCGACGCCCAGAATGGGCGCTTGAGCCTGTGGCCAGAGCAGCATCGATTTGAAAATGACCGCGGGATTGCGCTCATAGCCGAAACCGAACGACGGCACCAAAAAATAGATCGGGACGACGGCTGCCGTCATGAGCCAATATAACGGATAAATGCGGTAGAACCGTTTCAGCAGAAACGTTCCGAACAGCTCCGTCCTTCCGAATTGTTCGCGATACAGCGTGAACATTAAATAACCGGTTAAAGCGAAAAAAAACGTATAGGCTCCCGAGCGTCCCATTTCGCTAATCCCGAGATAATTGTATCCGAAATAATGCTGGCCCGTTTGCGAAGCGTGAAACAGCATAACCAGCAGAACGGCAACGCCACGGGCCGCTTGAATATAAAAGAAATTGTGTTTCCGCTCCATTCCGTTCAGCCTTTCTTGCACAGAATGCCTGCTTTTTAAAGCATTATGGCAGACAAAGATGAAGAAATTATGACATGAACCTGAATGCAAGCTGAAAATGGTTCAGACAAAAGGGGATTACTTTTAGGTTATTTTAAAAATATAGCAAAGGCAGAGCCTGCTCCTCTTATAAGGAGCAGGCTCTGCCTTTGCTTAATAAAATACAATCATCTCTTGTGGGGTATTACCGCCAGTAATTTTGACCGTTTGGCGGTTACTATCTACAGCACGCATTTGGGAAGATGGACCACTATCGAGGAAGATCGCGTCATCAAAAGAGAAGGTTGTTTTGATTGCAGTACGGAATTCCCCCGGTAAGCAAGCTGTGGTTGTTACAATGCCATAAATATATGGCATCGAGCCATTTGTAAAGGCTAGGCCGGACCTTGTTGTAGCATAGTCTTGAGCTGGGAGGTCTTGAGCTGCCATCGTTTGTTTCCAATTAGCATCGTCTCGCAAACTCATGCTGACTCCGCCCTGTGCCCAATAGTTATAGCGTTTAATCACTGCGAGTTTCTTATAGTCATCGACGATTTGATGACTGACTACGGATTCAGCGCCATCATATACAATGGTTCCTTTCGGAATAGAGACAGAAGCATTCCCGATGTTATAACGACCACCATAAGACATCGACGGTTTCAGGACATAATCATTAACTACGGAGATAGAAAGAAGATCGCCATTTTCAAACATATAGAAACTTCCGTTAATTCCGTTACTATTTTGGTCCGGTACCTTGGAGTTGATGGTTTGCAAAGTAATATTTTGAGCTGGCGCACTAATGACATGAAGGTCAATAAGTTTACCACTAACATTTGCTGTGTATTTGGAATATGTTGACATATTTTGGCCTCCCATGATAAGTTAATTATTAGGTGTAAGCGAATGGGATGTTCGTACATACAGATCATCCCTTTCTGTATGTAGAATGAATCGCCGTACAATATATAAAGTAAAATATTTGATGAAAAATACAACCTTATGTGGTGATAGAGTATGAAAAGTTTTAACATAGTTCTTATTACTTTATTCTTAGCCCTCATACTTACAGGATGTAAAACAGACGGGACCCAGAATTCACCACGATCTTCCAATGAAGAGTTCAAAACTACAGTTGATCTTACGAAGATAAACTATCTTAACCCGGAACTTTATACTGACAATAAAGATTACCGAGAGATGATTTCTATCATTAATCAAAATGTGAAGGCTCTCAACGAGAGAGATGAACAAAGATATGTTTCATCGTTTAATTCCTCAGAACCGCAGGTAAAAACAAATGCCAAATCCAGCTACAAAACACTCGTAGGGAACATGGACAAATACGTCCTAAGTCTGGAGAAGGCAGAATTTAAAAAAAATGATACAAACCCGAATGAACTTCAGGTGATCGTTTCAACAGAGATTCAGCAAAACCAACAAATAAAAAAAGAAACAAGTGCATTTATCTTTAAACTGGAAGACAATATATGGAGTCTTGCGTACATCGACTAACAAACTGAGTATAATTATGCTAAAAATCAGGACTCAGCTTGGATTTACTCGATACAGGCTATACTGTGGGATAAAAGCTATGCTTTCCCGTCTGCTCCGAACAAGCGATTTATCACGCACCACATGTAAATAAGCAGAATGTAATAGCGGAAAGATGCTTTGCTGCCCGTATAGGTTTCTGCTAGATAATCACCCTAACCCAAAAAACACCTCCGCGCTGCGGAGGTGTTCATTATATCCATCCCTGAGCAGGGTTACCGGATTTTTGCGCGCCCGACCAGCATGGTAAAATCCGCGGTAACCTCCCGGATCGCCAACTGCAGCGCCTGCTGAATCTGCTCATCCCGAACGCCCCACGACAGCGGCGTCATCCGAACCAGAGGTTCCAGCAATTCCTCTTGCAACGCGACGTCGTATCGGATCTGCCGTTCGTCCAGCATGTCGAAATGCCGCATGAAAAGCGCCCTTGTCTTTTCGTTGGAATAAGCTTGTCTGGGCGAGCGGTCGTCGTACAAGGCGTGCCGCAGCTGGCACAAATGCCCACTGCCCGGAATGACCTTGATCAACATGCCATCCTTGCGCAGCAAGCGGCTGAATTCCCCATAATTCGAAGCGGATAATACGTTCAGGACGACATCGAACGACTGATCCTGAAAAGGACTCCGCGCCAAATCGCCCACGCACCAGATGAAGCCCGCATACTCTCTCGCGGCAATCGCGACGCCTTCCTTGGAAAGATCGAGCCCGGCACCGAGGAAGCCGGCAGGCGTTCCGCGCTTCCACACGTCTGCAAGCTGCGCTAACTGAGAGCCCTCGCCGCATCCGGCATCCAATACGGTGACCGGCCCCAAGCGGGGGCCGCTTATATTGTTAAGAAGCGTCTGACCGATCCGCCCGATCAGAGGCTGAAAGAAGCCGCTCCGACACACGAGGTTGCGGGCTTCGAACATCGTTTTTCCATAATCGCTTTTGACGGCCTTTGTTACTAACAAAATATAGCCCGGCTTCGCGGTTCAAAGCCATGACGATTTCGGCAAAGCAGCGTCCGGTTTTCATTCATTTCCATAGCAAGCCCGCAGACGGGGCATTGAAACAGAGAGCTGTGCCGGCCGATCAAGCGGGCGGCCGCATCGATTTTTTTCAACACCAAAAAACACCTCGTTCATTCGTTGTCGTTGAATGAAAAAGGCACAGCACAAAGAAACCCTTCCCATAGCTCAAAAAAATGGGGGGCTGCCTGTTCTGCACCTTACATTAACGATAACGAATGAACTGGATGATCATGAAAACCCGCTCCCTTTATAACGAAACAGAGCCTTTCCGTAAGCTCTTCAGAAAGTATAGCACGGCCGGTTCAGTCGAACCAGCCCTTCCGCCTGAACCACCAGAACATCCCCGCCCCGATGCCGAGCATGACGCCGAGCACGAAGAAGTACCCGCCATGCCACTTCAGCTCGGGCATATAATCGAAGTTCATCCCGTAAATGCCGGCGATAAACGTCAATGGCATGAAAATGGTCGTGATGACCGTAAGCGTCTTCATGATCGCGTTCATCCGATTGGAGTTCATGGAGATGTAGCTGTCGCGCATGTCGGCGGTGATGTCCCGGTTCGATTCGATCATCTCCGAGAGCTTGAGCAAGTGGTCGTACACATCCGTAAAATAAAACAACTGCTCCTTAACCCCCTCGATCCGCTCCGAGTTCACGACCCGATACAGCAGATCGCGCATGGGCACGATTGTCCGCCGCAATTTCAGCAGTCGTCCGCGAATTTCGAAAATATCGTCCATCATTTGCTGTATCGACCGTTTGCGGCCCCCGGCCTCGATTGCGAGCAGTTGGTCCTCCAGCTCGTACACCGCCGGAAAATATCCGTCCACCAGCTTGTCCATCACCAAATAGGCCGCGTACAAATGTCCTTTCTGCCGGTAGGAAGGCTGCTCCTGTATGCGCAGCCACGCTTCGTCGAGCTCCGGCTGATGATCGAAATGAAACGTCACCATAAAGCGGCCGCCCAGAAAGAGGTCCACCTCCTGCGCCGACAGTTTTTGGGGATGGAGCGCATGCAGCACGAAAAAATGAACGGTTTCGTAATGATCCACCTTCGGCCGTTGCAGCAAATGGTAGCAATCCTCAATCGCGAGCGGGTGAAAATGTAAATGGCTTTCCAGCAGCTTTGCTTCCTGGTCCGTCGGTTGATTGAAGTCGACCCAATACCAGGCGATGCCGGGATCGTCCAGCCTGTCCAGTCCAATATCGGTAAGTAAATCCGCATTGTGAGTAACGGCGCATATCCGCAGCAAACCCGCTCACCTGACCTTATGTTCAATTGGTTCATTCTGTTAGCCAGTATACCGCAAAATCGGGCCAATAAAAAAAAGGTACTTCTTTTAAGCCTTCATTTGCCGCAGTAGCTGCCTTTTTCCAGGACAAGGAAACCCGGAGCGCGTTTCGGCGAGGCATGGCCCGTGAAAGTTTTTCATCAACTCGCGCACAGAGCCGCGGGCAGGAACCGGGCCAATTAGCTCCTGCCGTGTACGGCAGCTACGGACGGATCGTTACCCGCGTGCCGATGGGGACAAGACGGGCAAGCGACAGTACATCCTCGTTGTACATGCGGATGCAGCCGTGAGAGACGGCATGGCCGATGGACGCCGGGTTATTCGTGCCGTGGATGCCGTAATGCGGGCGAGATAGTCCCATCCAGAAGACGCCGAACGGTCCGCCCGGATGGGGCACCTTGTTTACAATCCTGTACTCGCCCACGGGCGACTGTGTCAGTATTTTGCCGATGGCGATCGGATACGAACGGATCACGCGATTGCCTTCCAGCAGATGAAGCATCCGCTGGGACAAAGCGACGATAATGCGGTATGGCATGGGGGGCAGCTCCTTCGCAGAAGATTCGCAAGTATGCTACTACCATATGCACGAGAGCCTATCGGGGCGACGGGCAGAAAAGCCGGTTATGGATATAAAACAAACTAAAACCAATTAAAAGAATAACAACACAATAACTTAACGTGTATTTAATATGTATTTTACAAAACTCTCTTATAGTTAGGATAACGGGCCAAGCCCAAGGTGTCATATCCAATTAAAGGAGAGATTATGACGTGAAAAAGTCTTTATCGCTTATGTTGATCCTTATGCTGGCGCTTTCCATGCTGCTGGCCGCTTGTGGAAAAACGGAGTCTGAACCAAAGGGGCAAGCTTCGGGAGCGGGCAATACCGGAACCGCCGGCGCCGATGCGGGCATCGATACGAAAAGCAAAGAGCTTACGGTTTATACTGCGCTGGAAGACGATCAGATCAAAAAATATCTGGAGACGTATAAAGCGAAGTACCCTGACGTGAAGCTGAACATCGTTCGCGATTCGACGGGCATCATTACGGCGAAGCTGATCGCCGAGAAGGATAACCCGCAAGCCGACGTCGTGTGGGGGCTTGCCGCAACGAGCCTGCTTGTGCTAGATCAGAACGGAATGCTCGAAGGGTATTCACCGCAGGGCGTCGACCGGGTACAGCCGGACTTCAAGGATAAGAACAGCCCGACGCGCTGGGTCGGCATCGACGCTTGGGAAACGGCGTTTATCGTGAACAAGAAAGAGATGGAGAAGCGCGGCCTGTCGGTTCCACAAAGCTATGCCGATTTGATTAAGCCGGAGTACAAGGGTTTGATTACGATGCCGAATCCTGCCTCCTCCGGAACCGGCTTCCTGACCGTGTCGGGACTCGTGCAATTGGAAGGCAAGGACAAAGCATGGGCATACATGGACAAGCTTCACGACAACATCGCGATGTACGTGCATTCCGGCTCCAAACCGGCGAAGATGGCTGGAACGGGTGAATATCCAATCGGGATCTCCTTCGGCTACCGTGGGATCCAAGAGAAGAAGACGGGCTCTCCGGTCGAGGTCGTGTTTCCGAAGGAAGGCTCCGGCTGGGATGTGGAAGCCAATGCGCTGCTGAAGAAGAAGACCGTCAAGCAGGCGGCCAAAGATTTCCTCGATTGGGCCATCAGCGACGACGCCATGAAGGAATACAGCAAAAACTTTGCGATTTTGGCGGTGAAGAGCGACGGCAGCCAAGTTCCGGAAGGCTATGAGAAGGACCCGATCAAGCAATTGATCAAGAACGACCTGAACGAAGCGGCCAAAAACCGCGAAAGCGTCTTGAACGAGTGGAGCAAACGCTACGACAGCAAGAGCGAAGCCAAGAAATAATAGTACGCAAACGAACAAATCGCAACCAAATGAAAGCGCGGAGCCGCAGGTTCTGCGCTTTTTTTTCCAAATTCTCTTATGAAAAC
Source organism: Paenibacillus tyrphae (assembly GCF_000722545.1). Taxonomy (GTDB): domain Bacteria; phylum Bacillota; class Bacilli; order Paenibacillales; family NBRC-103111; genus Paenibacillus_G; species Paenibacillus_G tyrfis. Next base: position 139,800 of record NZ_JNVM01000017.1, on the reverse strand, counting down.
AACATAAATACAACAAAACAAAACAAATAACATAATCTTTACTTGCGTTTGATATTCCGTTAACAAAACCGGCCTATACTTGAATGGAAAGCAAGCAAGCCGGTCCCTTGCGGGCCGGTCTGAAGGAGGCTCTTATGCAACCGTATTTATCGATCCGACAGTTGTCCAAATCATTCGGTTCGTTCACAGCGCTGAAACAGGTTAATCTCGATATGAACAAAAACGAATTCGTCTGCCTGCTCGGGCCGAGCGGCTGCGGCAAAACGACGCTGCTGCGCCTGATTGCCGGTCTCGAAAGCCCGACCGAAGGACGGATTGCCGTAGACGGGAAGGATATCACCGCTCTGCCGCCTGCGAAACGGAATTTCGGCATGGTATTCCAGTCGTACGCCTTGTTTCCGAACTTGACAGCTTACCAGAACGTCGCTTACGGGCTGCAGAACAAGAAATGGTCCAAGAAAGATATCGACTTCAAGGTGCGCGAAGCGTTCGCGCTGATCGATCTGGAGCATGTCATGCAGCGCTATCCGTCCCAGCTGTCGGGCGGTCAGCAGCAGCGCATCGCTTTAGCCCGCGCCATCGTACTGTCGCCGGACATGCTGCTGTTGGACGAGCCGCTGTCGGCTTTGGATGCGAAGGTGCGCGTGAAGCTGCGGCAGGAAATCCGCGAGCTGCAGACCAAGCTCGGCATCACGACCATCATGGTGACGCACGATCAGGAAGAGGCGCTGACGATGGCCGACCGGATCGTCGTCATGAACAACGCGGAGGTCGTTCAGACCGGCACGCCGCAGGACGTGTACGACCGCCCGAACTCTCCGTTCGTCGCCGATTTTGTCGGGGCGATCAACTTTCTGGAAGACGGCGTATGGCGAGCAGGGACGGAAGGCAGGCGAGCGATCGCCGTCCGGCCGGAGCATATCGAGGTCAGAGCAGGCAATGAGGGTGAAGGCATCCCGGCCGTCGTCCGTAGCGTCGAATTCCGCGGTCCGTTCTACCGGCTGAATCTCCAAATGCTTCACTCTGGCGCAGGCGAGCTGGTAACGGTGGACGTTCCTGCCCAAGCCTCCCGCGAGCTGCCGCTGGCCAAAGACGCCCGCGTCCTGCTGAACGTGCCCGCAGAGAAGCTGCTGTCGTTCCAGGCGGAAGCCTTGGCCCATTGAATCCAAGCGAAGGAGATTTCATCATGTGGACTGCACGAACCCGGGCGCTCAGCCCGAAAGCGGGGGGCGCGGAGCTCTGGCAGATGTCGCTTGTCGTCATCGTCGTCCTGCTGCTGCTCACGGCCGTTTTGTTTCCTCTGGGCGTCTTGTTCGCCAAGGCGTTCTTGGACCGTGAAGGAGCTTTCGTCGGGCTGGCTACCTTTGTGCGTTACTTTTCGACGCCGGCGCTGTCCCAGTCGCTAACGAATACGATCTACGTCTCGGTCCTTTCGACGGGCATCGCTGTCACGCTGGCGTTCTTCTACGCATACGGGGTCATCCGGACGGCGATCCGGGGAAAGGGATTCTTCAAAATGATCGCGCTTGTGCCGTTGTTCGCGCCTACGATGATGCACGGAATCGCGCTGACGTATTTGTTCGGCAACCAAGGTCTTGTCACGAACGGGCTGTTCGGACTGGTGCCCGGGTTTAAAATCGAGCTGTACGGCCCGGTCGGCATCATCATGGCGGAGGTCATCTACTTGTTCCCGCAAGCGTTTCTGATCTTGGCGGCGTCGCTGGCCGTCACCGATTATCGGCTGTACGAAGCGGCGGAGACGCTCGGCGCGGGAAGGCTCAAGCGGCTGCTCACGGTGACGCTGCCGTCGGTCAAGTTCGGGCTGATCAGCGCCATCTTCGTCTGCTTCACTGCGTGCTTCACTGATTTCGGAGCGCCTCAGGTCATCGGCGGGAAGTTCAACGTGCTCGCGACGGATATTTACAAGCAGGTGATCGGCCAGCAAAACATGTCCATGGGCGCGGCGGTCGGCATTCTGCTGACGATCCCGGCGGTTGTCGCCTTCATCGTGGACCGGCTCGTGCAGCGCAAGCAAAATGCGCTGATCACATCCAAATCGACGCCGTACCGCATTGTGAACGGCCGTCTGAGGGACATGCTGTTTACGCTGTTCTGCGCCTTGATGTCCATCGGAATTCTCATTCCGCTGCTGACGATCGTTTATGCTTCGTTGGTGAACGTATGGCCTTATAACCTGACACTTTCGCTCAAGCATTTTGATTTTTCTGCGATGGCGGCGGCCGGGTTCGAGCCGTTCTGGAACAGCTTGGTTCTTTCGCTGCTGACGGCAGTCCTGGGCACGCTGTTCGCGTTCATCACGGCGTACTTGATCGAAAAAACGCGGATGCTGCGAAGCGCCCGGCAGCTCGGCTATTTCTTGGCCATCCTGCCTCTGTCGCTGCCCGGCATGGTCATCGGGCTGGCGTACATTTTCTTCTTCAACGCGCCGGACAACCCGCTGCATCCGATGTACGGCACCGTAGCCATTCTGGTGTTGGCAAATGTCGTTCACTTTTTCTCGGTGCCCTTCATCACGGCAATGACGACGCTGAAGAAGCAGGACAAGGAGTTCGAGCTGGTGGCGGAGTCGATGCGGGTGCCGTTCTACCGGACGTTTCTCAAGGTGACGGTGCCGCTGTCGCTGCCGGCTATTATCGAGATGGGGATGTACTTCTTCGTCAACTCCATGGTAACGGTGTCGGCGCTCGTCTTCCTGACTTCGCCGGATTTCAAGCTGGCGGCGGTCTCCATCGTCCATATGGACGATGCGGGCGACACGGCGGCCGCGGCGGCTATGTCGGTGCTGATTCTGGGAACGAATATCGCTGTCCGGCTGCTTTACGAGCTCATTTTGCGGGGCGTGAAGCGGCGGACAGAAGCTTGGCAAACGCACAAATAATACGGGAGGAATCAAGATATGACGGTACAAGGAGTCATTTTGGATTGGGCGGGAACTGCGGTTGACTACGGCTGCTTCGCGCCGGTGGCAGTATTTGTGGAAGTGTTTGCGAAGCGGGGAATTACGCTGACGGCCGAGGAAGCGCGCGGGCCGATGGGGATGCTGAAGCGGGATCATCTCCGCGAGCTTTGCCGCCTGGACAGCGTGGCGAAGCAGTGGAAGGCGGCCTTCGGCCGGACGCCGGAGGAAGCCGATGTCGATTCGCTGTACTCGGATTTCGAGCTGATGCTGTTCGGCATCCTGAAGCAGTATGCGACCCCGATTCCGGGAGTGATTGAGCTGGTGGCGCGGTTGCGGTCGCAAGGGATCAAGGTCGGCTCGACCACGGGATATACGACGGAGATGATGGAGATCGTCGCCGCCGAGGCGAAGAAGCAGGGCTATGCGCCGGATGGGCTGGTAACGCCGGACGAAATGCCTGCGGGCCGGCCGTATCCGTGGATGATCTACGAGAACGCAATTCGGCTTGGTATTTATCCGATGAAGCATATCGTCAAAGTCGGAGATACAATCAGCGACATTCGTGAAGGGCTGAACGCCGGAACCTGGACGGTCAGCATTCTCAAAGGCAGCAGTGAACTCGGCATGACCGAGGCGGAAGTAAATGCATGCGATCCCGCCGTTCTGCAGCGGAAGCTCGAAGAGATTGGGCGGCGCTACCGGTCGGAGGGCGCGCATTATGTGATCGACTCCATCGGGGCGTTGGACCCGGTCATTGCAGACATTAACCGGCGCTTGGCGGCAGGGGAATCCCCATGCTCCATGGCGGCCGCAACGAAAGGATGAATTCTTATGACAGAAACGATGACCGTTCCGGCAATGCCGGATAATCCATATTTGCTGCTGACGCCGGGACCTTTGTCCACGACGAAGCGGGTGAAGGCGGCCATGCTGAAGGACTGGTGCACGTGGGACCGCGAATACAACGACTTGGTACAGGACATTCGCGGCAGGCTGGTCCGGCTGGCGACGACGGAGACGGACCGGTATACGGCCGTGCTGATGCAGGGAAGCGGCACATTCGTCGTGGAATCGGTGATCGGCTCGGCGATCCCCGTGGACGGCAAGCTGGCCGTCCTCATTAACGGAGCTTACGGCGAGCGGATCGCGCAAATGGCGGAGCGGCTGCGCATTCCGACCGTCCGGATCGCGCTGGGCGAGACGACGCCTGCGGACGTGGCCGCTTTGGAAGCCGTCTTGGCCGCGCAGCCGGATATTACGCATGTGGCCGTCGTCCATACGGAGACGACGACCGGGATGCGCAATCCGCTGGAGGACATCGCCCGGGCGGCGAAGCAGCACGGCAAGACGCTGATCGCCGATGCGATGAGCAGCTTCGGCGGCATCGCCATCGACGTGGCGACGCTCGGCATCGATTTTTTGATCAGCAGCAGCAACAAGTGCATTCAAGGCGTCCCCGGTTTCGGCTTCGTCATCGCGAAGACGGAGGAGCTGACTGCCTGCGCCGGACGCGCCCGGTCGCTCTCGCTTGATCTGTACGATCAATGGGAGACGATGGAGCGGCAGCAGGGCAAGTGGCGGTTCACCTCGCCGACCCATGTCGTGCACGCGTTCCACGAAGCACTGCTGGAGCTGGAGGACGAGGGAGGCATCACGAAGCGACAGCAGCGGTACGAGAACAACCAGCGCCTGTTGGTGCGGGGGATGGAGGAGCTTGGGTTTCAAGCGCTGCTTCCGGCCTCGTGCCAATCGCCGATCATTACTTCGTTTGTGTATCCGGCGCATCCGCAGTTTTCGTTTGCGGAATTTTACGCGCGGATGAAGCTCGAAGGCTTCGTGCTGTATCCGGGCAAAATCTCGTCCGCAGACACGTTCCGCATCGGCAACATCGGGGATGTGCATGCGGACGATATCGCGCGGCTATTGGAGGCGATCGGGCGCAACCGATTCTGGTTGTAAAGCGGCGGAACGGAAAATCGTGTAAGCTGCGGCGCTCGGGTGCTATAATGCAAGTATCATACGCAGGGCTGGAGGTTGCGCCGAATGTCTTTGGTGGGGGAAGAACGCAAGGATGTCATCTTGAACACGCTCAATCTGGAAGGAAAAGTAAAGACATTTGAGCTGGTTGAGAAGCTGAAGGTGTCGTCGGAGACGGTGCGCCGGTATTTGGAGGAGCTGGAGGCGGAGAACAAGCTGAAGCGGGTCTACGGCGGTGCGGTCAAAATCAACCTGGCACGGGAAGAGCCGCCGCACCTGAAGCGGGAAGAGCTGTACGCCGACGAGAAGAAGCGGATCGGCCGGGCGGCTGCGTCTCTGGTGGAAGACAACGACGTGATCTTCATCGACGACGGCACGACGACCCAGCAGATGATTCATTTTTTGCTCAATAAGAAAAATATTACGGTGCTGGCCTTTTCCGCTCCGGCGCTGTATCTGCTCATCGATTACAAGAACAAGGAGCTGTTCTCCGGCGACGTTTATTTTATCGGAGGCAAGGTCAATGCCTCGCAGGCACGGGTATCCGGCTCGATGGCCGAGCGGATGGTCGAGCAGTTTTATGCGGACAAGGCGTTTATCTCGATCGATGGCTTGATGGTAAACCGCGGAATTACAAGCTTCGACGCCGAACGGGGGCAGCTCGCACGCAAGCTGATCGAGCATTCCAAGCAATCGATCGTGATGACCGACCGCTCAAAGATCGGCGAGGGGCAGTTCTACAAGCTGGCCGATCTCAAGGAAATCGACATCATTATCAGCGATGTGAACATGCCGAAGGAATGGGAGACCGACCTTCAAACTTCGGGTGTGACCTGGATCCATGCCATGTAAGAAGCAACTGCCTTGCCTTGCGGAACCGTGCAGTTGACCCGCGCTACCTAAACGAAAACCATCTCCCCGAGGCCAAAAGCCCGGGGTGGCCCATCCGGAAGCCTATGCTTCCGGATTTCGTCGTTTTGCCGAAGGATGAACAGATACAGATAGAAAAGAATGGGATGACGCAAATGGATCGGGATTCATCCGCTCCCCTGCTCGTCTCCGTTTAGACTTCGCTGCTCCTCTTTAGCCGCAGCCGCTTTTGTAAAATGCGTCTCGATTTTTTTGCTGAGAAACAGCGAGCCCCCGATAAACAACACCACATAGAGCAGCTGAAGCGGATCGCGGACAAATCGTTCCAGATCGTACCCGATATACGAAACGGAGAAGATCATGATCGCTTTGCCAGCGGCCACGGCGATCAGGAATGTATGCAGCCGCATGCGCGCGACGGCGGCCGCCATATTGACAAGCACGAACGGGCCGACCGGAAACACGCTCAGCAGAAACACATAGCTGAACCCGTTGTGGCGGACCCACCGCATGCTTTTTTCGACTTTGGGCTTGCGCTTCCACCGCTCGAAGTACGGATGGCCAGCCGCTTTGCGAATGATCAGGAAGGTCGTCAGGCATCCGGCGATCATGCCGATCCACGAATATAGAAAGCCGAGCCATAAGCCGTATACCGCCGCATTGACTCCGACGATGACCAGCGTAGGCAGCGGAGGAACGAACGACTTGGCGAACGTGAGCAGGATGCCGGGAAGCGGCCCCAGGGAGCGGTATTGCTCCAGCCAATGCTTGATGTTGTCCTCTGTCAAATGCTCGATGATTGAAAAATCCATGCTGATGCGATCACCCGAGTCCGGTTAGATTTTGTGCCAAGCGGTCTTCACGATTTATTCGGCCTCAGGGCCTTTTCCTTGGATAGTAAACGTTTTGGCCGCTACGAGCGAGTCGTCCTTCCAATACTCTCCTCTATATTCTCCGGGCTCCCAACGATCGGAACGCAATCTGGCGGTAAACAAAAAGTCGCCTTGTGGATAAGTGGGCTCCGTCATGACCGGCAGACCGTCGCGAACGCGGATGACCAGAAAGCGGAAGGCGTGCTCCCCATGTACAAGTTCCGGATGCGCCACAAGTACGAGAATGTTTTTGCCGTCAGGGAACATCGTCCGTGGGTCCGTAGAGAACCTCTTCCACCCGGCCTTCGGAGGGAAAAATTTATCTCTGTAGTCGTATAACTCGTACCCGTAAGAAATTTCGTAGTCGCTCGGCAATCGGTCTTGCTCATAAAGATGGTAACGCAGTCTCGGATAGAAGGGAAGGCAAGCCACAATAATGACACAGGTGGCGATGATGATCCATACCCATTTTTTCAAGTGTCCCCACCCCCAGTCCTGCCGGGCAGCGTTTATTGTAACCGGTTTGTCACGTTTCCAGTAAAACCTTGCCGGTTTCGGTCAAGTCGTATCCGCCGATGGAGCGCAGCTCGCTGAGAAAGGCGTCCGATTGCAGGATGCGCCGGACCGCTTCGATCCATTCGCGGTTATCCGGCTTCTTCAGCATCACGAGATCGTAACGCTCCCGGATCAGCGGGATAAAATCGACGCCTTTGACGATGCTCGCCGCTTTCTCGATCCCGACCCCGACATCGGCCTCGCCCGCAGCGACTTTGCCGGCTACGCCCATATGGCTGGATTCCTCCGCCTCATAGCCTGCAATGCTGCCCGGAGCGATGCCGTGCAGCCGCAGCTGCTCGTCCAACAGCACGCGCGCACCGGAGCCTTTCTCCCGGTTGACGATACGCAGTCCGGGCTGCGCAAGATCGCCCCAGCTCCGCAGTCCTTTCGGATTGCCCTGCGGCACGTAAAGCCCGGCATTCCGGGTAAGCAGATGCACGACGATATACGAAAAGCCGACCAGCAGCTTGCGGATATACGGAATATTGTATTCCCCGGTATCGCCATCCAGCAGATGCGTGCTCACGATATCCGATTCGCCACGGTACATCGAGATAAGGCTGTCCAAGCTGCCGACGTACGAGCGCAGCGGGCGGACGCCGGGTGCCTGCTTCTCCAGATGCTTGGCCAGCATGTCGAGGCTGATATCTTGCCCCGTGATTACGAGCGGACGGCTGCCCGGAGCCCAACCAGCCTCCGGCCTTGAGGCACCGGAAGGTGCCGGAGCGGCTGCAGGCGGCATGCGGCCTTCGCGGGCTCTGGCTTTATAGGCATCCAGATCCACGGCATCGATACGCATTTGCTTGCCGACGCGATAAGCGGGAAGCTCGCCTTTTTTGATCAGGTCGTACACGGTCAGCTTGGATATTTTCAAGAGCTTCGCGATTTCTTCAGTTGTATAGGAAACGTCGTTGGTCATGACGCTGAAACCTCCCGTCTTGCATTCGTTTTCGCAGGCAGCGCCGGTCTTGGTCCCGGCCTGGACACGAAGTCGTCACACCTATCATACGATGGATGCGTCAGTGATTCAAACCGCTGTTTACAGGGTTCCTTTTTTTCGCTTATATTAAGTATATCTAGTTATATCTAAACATAATTAAATAGATAGGAGAGAGGATATTGTGCGTAAAATCGCTACTTCTTGTTTATTCCTGCTGTTTGCTTTATCTCTAGCCATTGGGCTTTCCGGCTGTGGTGAAGCCAAGCCTACCCCGGCGGACGCGCCGAAATCCGGGCAAGAGACCAAACAGGCCGCTCCCGCCGAAAAGGTGGAGCTGACCGTCTCCGCCGCGGCGAGCTTGACCGACGCGCTCAAGGAGATCCAAACCGCTTACGAAAGTAAGAACGCGGGCATCAAGCTGAACTTCAACTTCGGAGCTTCCGGCGCGCTGCAGCAGCAGATCGAGCAGGGCGCTCCCGCCGACGTATTCCTGTCCGCCGCCGCCAAAAATATGAAGGCGCTGGTGGACAAGCAGCTTGTTGATGCGGCGCAGCAGAAAAACCTGCTCGTCAACGAGCTCGTCGTCGTCGTACCGGAAGGCGGCAAGGCGCAAGTCGGCACGGTGGACGATCTGGCGAAGCCGGAAGTGAAGCACGTCGCTATCGGGGAACCGGAATCCGTACCGGCGGGCGGCTATGCCAAGGAAGCGCTGACGAACGCGAAGCAGTGGGACGCTTTGCAGCCGAAGCTCGTCATGGCGAAAGACGTGCGGCAGGTGCTGACCTATGTCGAATCGGGCAACGCGGAAGCGGGCTTCGTCTACAAGACGGATGCACTCACGTCCAAGAAGGTGAAAATCGCCTTCAACGTCGATCCGAAAACCTACAAGTCGGTCGAATATCCGGCCGGTATCGTCAAAGCGACGAAGCATGCCAAAGAAGCCGAAGCCTTCTACACGTACCTGCAAAGTAAAGAAGCGGCGGACGTGTTCGCGAAGTACGGCTTCACCATCCCCGCCGGGAAGTAACCGGCATGCCTGGCATCGATTGGAACGCTTTTCTGTCGCCGGTCCTGCTGTCGGTCAAAGTATCGCTGGTTGCTAGCGCGCTGGTGTTCGTCCTCGGGATCGCTGCGGCATGGGGCTTGTCCCGCCGTACGTTTCGGGGCAAAACGCTGCTGGAAACCGCGCTGATGCTGCCGCTGGTGCTTCCTCCGACCGTGATCGGCTTCATCCTGCTGGTGCTTCTCGGCAAGAAGAGCTGGTTCGGCCGCTGGATCGAAGAGTGGTTCGCGGCTCCGCTCATCTTCACGTGGTGGGCGGCCGTCATCGCTGCGCTCGTGGTCGCCTTTCCGCTCGTATACCAAACGATGAAGGTCGGCTTCGCTTCGGTCGACCGCAACCTAGAGGACGCCGCGCGCTCTGCGGGAGCGGGCGAGTGGCAGGTGCTCCGCTATATTACGCTGCCGCTGGCCTGGCGCTCCCTCGCTACGGCTTACATTCTAGGCTTCGCCCGGGCGCTCGGCGAATTCGGGGCGACGCTGATGATCGCCGGCAATATTCCGGGGAAGACGCAGACCGTTCCGACCGCCATCTACATGGCGGTGGAATCCGGCCGCATGACGCTCGCCTGGTGGTGGACCGGCTCGATCATCGTCATCTCGTTTATGATGATGCTTGCGGTAAGCAGGAAATAGAGGTTTGTTGTTCTCACCTTTCGAGGACGACAAACCTTTTGTTTGTTATCGACAAAAATATTATTTTATTCGACAAATTATGACAATATTTGATCAGGATATCTTGTAAAATCTACGATGTTGGCAAAATCATACTATATCATTAGGAGGAATTTTTTTGTCTTTAGTCGTACGGATACAACGGCTCATGAAACGGCGGTTGGTGAAATCAAGCTGGATGGCGGTTCTCATTGCCAGCCTGCTCGCGCCGTTTCTTCCGATAGCAGGGCCATCCAAGGCTCAAGCTGCCTCTCTTGAAAGTCAGAGCCTCGGGTTCAAGCTGACCGAATGGGTTTTGGACGAATCACGAGGGTATATTTATGCCGTTTCCGAAGAGGGAAACAAGCTCTTGTTCATTCGCATGTCCGATCTTCAAGTCGAGACGTCGATCGATATCGGCTCCAAGCCTTCCGATATTGATTTATTTAATGGCAAGCTGTATGTGCCTCTCTCGGGCGCAACACAAATCAAAATCGTAGATATCGCTTCGAAGACGGTTGAGCGCACATTGGCTACGACAGACCGTCCTTATCTGACGGCGGTTACCGATAATAAAGTGTTCTATGTCGGCGGAAATTACCGGAACAGTGTATTCGAATACAACTTGTCGACCAACGGGATTCGAGAAGTCAAGACAGCGGCTTCATCAGAACCGGATATCATTATCGATCAATCCGGGCAAAAGCTATTCGTGGGAGCAAGAGGAAGCAGCGGCTCGAACCTTTACGCTTATAGCGTATCCGATCATCGGCTGCTAAGCCAAACAACCTACGATGAAGGGTATGGCTTTAGTTATCCCAATCGAAAATTGCTTCTCGACGATGCCGGAATTTACTTTGCCGGATATTTGCTCGACCCTGCCAATCTGGCGGTAATACAAGGCAATTATCGCGCACGTGCATATTTTTCGAACGGAAAATATGTGCTGACGGGTTCCGATTATACTCCAGGGGCCGTAATGGACCGGAAGACGTTTACCGAGGTTACCAAGCTTCCGTATGCTTCAAGTTTAATGGCAATGGATTCAAGCAACCAAATTTATATGTTTAAAAGCGGGACTACAACGATTGAAAAATTACAGCTTCCTTTGACTCCCGCAGCTCTGACCGCGAGCAAAGTAACGGGGGGAGTCCGATTCAATTATGGGCTATCCGACTGGACCGTCAGCGAGAATGGGGAATACATTTACGCCATCTTTAAGGATGCGAACCGCTTGGTAACTCTGCGCAGCAGCGATTTAAGCGTCGTTGGCGATATGTTTATCGGCTCCGATCCTGTCGATATCTCCGGGTATGAAGGTAAGCTGTATGTTGCACTATCCGGTTCTACCAAAATTGGTGTGGTCGATACCGTATACGGGACCAGCGTTCCGTCATCCGTGTATCAAATAACGGTCGACACGAATCCATTTCAGATCGAGGCGGGAAATAAGCTTTATTATGCTTACAACGATCAATGGGAAGAAGTTCGAGTGTATGACGCCGTTTATGGTGGAAGCGGCCAAAAGCTGAAGCCTGATAACCAAACGCTGTCGGTATATGTTCCCAAGCTGAAGCTGGACCAAACAAACAACATGCTGTATGTCGGGGGGGCCAATAGTTTAACGCAAATCCGGACAACCGACAATAAAATTATCTCTAAAAGGGATCGCGGCGCGTATAGCAGCCAGATTCTGAAGGACGGACCGTTTCTTTATTTCGGCAAAGAACGTCTGGATGCTAATGTCATCAGTTACGTCTATGGAGAATATGGCGCCCCAGTCGTCTACGCGAACGGTCCTTATGTTTTTACGCAATCCGCCGTATATAATCGCGATACGTTCAACAAGCAGTTTGATTTATCTTATACGATCGATCAGGCATTGATTTTAAAGAACGGCAATGTATTGACATATGACCCAAGCACCTCAACTGTATATAGATATAATTCGATGAGCGAGTTGCAGCAGGATACTCCGGCCAACAGGCCGCCGATGCATTTGCCCGTAGGTGTTAGTTTCTATGATACGGATGATAACCTAGGGACAATTGGCGGATCTCTAAGATGGTCAGCGCCTTCTTCGGAGGAGTTTATAACGGAGTATACCGTTTATTTCCTGGATGCCAATAAACAGAAAATCGGAGCTTCGATTTATACGCTCCCTAAAACGGCCGGCTACAGTTATTCGGTTGACATTCCAAAAGGCACCAAGCTTCCACAAGGGGCCAAATATTTTGGCGTATACGCCAAGAACAGCGTTGGAGAAGGGGCTACTCCCGGTGTCGCGGACATTTGGGATAACACAGGAACGGCCTTTTATGCTTCTCCCCTTGAGCCGCGTTTGGTGGATACCGATCCACAACGAGGGGCGCTGGCTTTAAAACTAAGCTGGTATGTTTATGAGTCGTCTGACAAATTCGGGTATGATCTGTTTTTTGCAGATAGCAATAAAAAACCGATGGGAGACCGATTCGGAAAAGTTGCCTATGAGGATGGAGTAGCTTCGGATACTTCAAATGTTCAAAGGAAGTTTTCCTTTGACATCAAGGGCTCTGTTCCGGATCAAGCTGCATACGTTGCCATTAAGGCTGTAAACTCCAAGGGTCAGTCTGCGATGAATTTTACGTATCTAAGGATCTACGACAACATCTTGTCGGAGCAAGTGCCTTTGGATTCTGGCGTTGAGGGCAGACCGTCATCCATTCCAGCAGCTGTTTCGTTCTTCGACGAGAATCAGGCCAAAGGAAAGTTATCGGGTATCCTTTCTTGGCACGAGTTTTCAGCGGCTAATGATGTGACAGATTACATTGCCTACTTTCTCGATGGCGAAGGCAAGAAGCTCAAACCGATTATGCAGACGAAGAGAAGCGACAGCCGCGAAAGATATGAAGTCAGCTTGCCGGAAATCGCTATTCCTTCTGGAGCAAAACGAATCGCCGTTTATTCCAAGAACGAGAAGGGAGAGTCGGAAGCTGGGGCAAGCATTCCAATCTGGGACCGGCCATACGCAACTCCTTCTCAAACGATGTTTATCGACACAAACCCGAGTCGGGGAAAGATAGAGGGAAAAGTAACCTGGCAGCCTTCGGCTGACGAATCGGACATTAGCGGATACCATTTATTTTTTGGGAACAGAATGTTTCAATGGGATGTTCAACCTTTCGCTACAGTTACTAAAGGGGAAGATCAGTATACGGTTAACGTTGCTCCCGAACTGATTAAGGCCGACACCGCTTATGTTATGGTCGTTCCGGTCAATGAGAAGGGAGAGCCTGCTCCTAATAAAGAAATTGTCCATATTAGCGATAACGTATCTTCCGAGAAAATAGACTGGCTCAAGCTTGTTGATTCTGTTAGCCCGATCCAACCATCCCCCTTCTTGGACATTGATGGAGAGGCCGGCCAAATTGGGGGAACGTTGAGCTTTTTCGTAAAGAATGACGATCCGGAAATGATTTATCAGACGTTTTTTGCTAATCAAACAGGTGAGAAACTTCAGCTATTGTCTGAAATTAAGGGACGCGTTGGATCTTTTGGCGGAATGGGATCGGAATTCCAAATTTCCATTCCGCCCCACACGAAATTGCCTCCCGGCGCTACGCAAATCGGAATCGTTACCCGCGGCAGGGGAATCGAAGCCAAGCCTGTGTTTATACCCGTCCAAGACCGGATTCGTACTGCGCCGCTGCGGGAGGATCAGATCATCGTAACGAATAATAAGGACGGCAACGATTCGATTCAAGTGAACGGATTGCAGGAAGGCGACAACATTCGGATTTACCGCACGCCGACTGTACCGTATTCTATGGCTTCTGCCGTCGTTGAAAAAGACAAGCAATCCGTAGCATTTAATGTGAATCAATTAGGGGCGGGAAGCGGTTCGATTTACGTATCGATACAGCGTGGTGATACGGTCGAAAGTCTACGGACCGCCAAGAGCTACAATGCTGAAAATAACAATTCCCAGACCCCTGTTAACTCGGGTGGCGGATTTGTAGGCGGAGGAGGCGGTGGTGCGCCAAGCTCCCCTTCCAATGATAAAGTGAGCAAAACGACAATCGATGATAAAAAAGCGGCCGAACTGTTGAAGGGCCTGAATAAAGAATCTACGCAGCTTGTCGTTGAAATTCCCGGAAAAGCCGACGCAGTTCAGGCGGAATTCACCAGAGATTCTTTTAAAGCGCTAGCTGGCGGACTGGGTAATGCAAAACTGGTCATCAAGTCGGAAGGAGCTTCACTGGAACTGCCTAAATCTGTGATTGAGCAGCTTGTAGCCGAATTGTCGGCGGCGAACGAAAAGGGAAGTGTAATCGTAAGCTTCACAAAAGCAGATCAAGCTCTTGAAAAAGCGGTTGTTGATGTGTTAGCCCAGACGGGTGCGTCTGTCGTGAGCAAGCTGGTAGACTTTAAAATAGAAGTCATTACGGCGGAAGGGAAAATCAAAGAAATCAACGCATTACCAACCTATGCCGCTCGTACTTTGGAGATCGGGGATGTGTCGGCGGAGATGTCGGCAAGTCAATTGGCCGGCCTTGTGATTGATAAGAACAGCGGGCAATATTACCCGATTCCCGCTATATTTACCAATCGCGACGGTAAATGGCAGGGGACTTTGTATCGTAAAGGCAACTCATTATATACGATCGTTAGGCAGAGCAAAACGTTCAATGACATCGCTCCGGAACACTATGCCAAAGGGGCGATTGAAACGTTAGCCTCAAAATTTATCGTATCCGGTTATCCGGACGGTAGCTTTGCATCCGTAAGACCTGTAACTAGAGCAGAGCTTGCAAGCATGCTGACGAAGGCGCTTGGCCTGATTCCTGACCAAGCGAGTCAAGCGCAATTCTCTGACGTTAAAGCGTCTGACTGGTACAGCATTCCGATCGCGTCAGCGGCAGCAAGCGGCTTGATCGCTGGGTATGAAGACGGAACTTTCCGGCCCGATACGCCAGTAACGCGTCAAGAGCTTGTTGTGATGCTGCAACGTGCAGTGATTTACGCTGGACTGGCCGACTCTTCGTCGGGCGTGAATAACGCTAAATCTGCACAGTCTTATCGGGATCAGGATCAGATCGCCGAATGGGCTAAGGATGCAGTATTTCTGAGTAATCAATTAGGGATTGTGCAGGGATTCGAAGATTCCTCTTTTAGACCGCAAGCGCAAGCTGACCGCGGACAAGTGTCGATTATGCTATATCGTATGATGAAAGCAGTGAATTTTATTAATTAGCAGGACACATAAGGAAAGCGCAAGCTGATCAGCTTGCGCTTCTTTTCATTCATTCGGTTACGCACCCATCGGGGCACGGGTGCCGCCGGCGGTTTTGTTAGGATCGTGGCCGTCTCCGCCTTTGTTCATCTTACGGAACATTTTGCGGAGGTAAGGCAGTACGTAGTAGTCGCCACCGAATTTGCCGGTGTTGGCTCCTGCGGCCAAGAGGATGAAGCCGAGGAGGACCATCCAAGGGTTCGTGCTTACGGTTCCGGCGAATAGGAACATGAAGTTCATCATTAATCCGAAGAAGGCGGCTGCTGTCGCGAGCGTCCCGAGAATTAAGCCGAGACCGACGAGAAACTCACCGAGCGGGATCATGACGTTGATCAGCTTCGCGTTAGGTAAAGCGAAATTTTCGACAAACGCGTTGAAGGTCGGGTAAATCAATTCGTTTGTGGCCTTGTCCATTGGCGGCTTGGCAACAGCGCCCTTCAGGAAGCCGGTGGCGTCGAACCCGCCGGTAAGTTTGTGAAACCCGGCCGTAAGCCATGTCCATCCGACGTACACGCGTAATATGAGCAGCAAGCCGGCAGCATACACGTTTTCTCTTAACCATTTCATAATCATCATAATCGCTCCCTTTGGGTATCAAATTGTGTCCAAACAGTGACACTTTCAATTCATTATTGCACAACACTAAAGAGATGAAGAGGGATAAATTACCATCATTAAGGGATAATATCCATTTAAACTTACAGGATTAGACGGACCGTTGAATCCGTTCGGGTTTCCAACAAGATATCGTGAAAAAATTCACAAATTCATGTAAGAAAAATTGTTTGCTTGCCTTTCAATAAGGTAAGAGACTTTTTAAAGGCAAGATTGGTTGCTATAGCAGCAATCGTCGGCCGGAGCGGGAACGAAGCACGGTGTTCATATCGCATGTTCCTTTCCTTTGATTGATGTCGGGATTTGCTTCCTCCCTACGCCTTTACTATAGCATGTCCGAGAGGAAAGTGATGTGAAAAAGATCACACAGTCGAAAAATGGTTGATCCTGTCGCTTCAACCTAGCAAAAGAATGGGCCTGTCTGAATCTATGCCCCCCTCACTCGTCCATACCGGTTATTCGTCTTCCGCATACATTAATATTGCGAATATTCGACATGGGGAGAATGTCGGATATTCAATTTTGTCGAAGGACTGATCATTGTGGGTGGTTTTGGCGGTTTCACATCGACAGGCGTCATCCTGGTTCTGTTCATTCTGCTCGTGATTGTCAGCTGCAGCGTCTTGTTCTTCTAAGCTTCATATAGTGAAAGCAACGGTAAGCCGGGCACCTGCGAAGGCCCGGCTCTTTTCAATTGAAGCCGTGTTCTCATTTGCAAAAAATATGGCGGCCGATTCGTTTAATTTGCGACCTGGATCAGATCCACTGCGAGGTGGCCGTAGCCGGATTGAAATAGTACAGCGCTTCGCCTGAAGGGTCCCAGCCGTTCACGGCGTCATAGACCGCTTGGTAAGCTGTGCTGTCCGGCGTCAGCCAGATCTGGCCGTCGTCCACGGCGGTAAATGCCCCGGGCTGAAAAATAACGCCCGAAACGGTATTCGGAAACTGCGGGCTGACCCGGTTCAAAAGGCGGTCACCGCCACTTGGCCGGTATAGGGCTCACCCCAGGCTTCTCCGTAAACCGTTTAGGCCATCAGCGTACTATCTTCGTTACTGAACGAGGAACCCGAAGCCTGCCAATGCTTTGTCGCCTGCATTAGGAGAAAAGGGGCAACCCATTGACAACGATAATGATAACCATTATCATTTGTAATATACATGTTATTGAGAATCATTATCATACAATAAGAGGAGGAGTCGTCCGTGGGTTTGCTGTATGAGCTGATCAGGCATAGAAACCTTAGCCGGGCAGGCAGCATTGCGGACCGTTCGATTCCCGTCAGACTACAGACGCAGCCGGAAGAGCGCCGGTACGATTCATACATACAGAGGATTTCGGTTCAAGTGTTGGAAGAGGAAAAGGCTCAGGGGAGCATCGAAAGAGCGCCCGAGAGCAATAACCGGAACGGGAAGGGAGAGCGGCATGGAGCAGGCAAGGAATGAAGTGCTGGCGGAGCAAGGTCTCGGCGAGCTGGAGGCACAGTTTTTTTTCATACGGGAGCTTCCCGACGAGGGGGAGTTGTCGGTCAAGCTGTCGCAGCTGTTCGAACGGCGGCATGCGGACATGCTTCTGGTGAAGTATGGCAAGCATATTCGCGCGTTGGACGGGCAAGCGCCGGCCACTTATTTTAGCGGCTGGCTCGGCATGCTGTGCGCGGCGCAGCAGTATATGATTAGCCGACATGATGCGGCGTTCGATTTTTCGCCGGGCAATCTGACGGTCAATTTGTATCTGAAGGAAGGCCGACCGATGTTCGGGTTCCGGCTGCATGACGCCAAGACGCTGTCGGTGCCTGCGGGAGACCGGGCCGGGTGGAGACGCCAGGCGCTCTCCGCCTTGTATGGAGAGACGCTTCGGCCGCTGCTCGCATCGCTGGCGCAAGCGGCAGGGCTCGATGCGGGACAATTGTGGGGGCAGATCGCGACCCGGATGTACTACGTGCACGATATGGCGCTAGCCAAAGCCGATAGCGAAGAGCTGCGAGCCAAGCTGACGGAGGACTTTCAGGCGCTGCTGTCGGACTTGTCGCCGGACGTTTTCGGCCGGCCGCGGCATCCGCTCGATGTGAAGTTCCGCTACGTCGACGATCCGCGGAATCCCGGAGAGCGGCTGCGGATGAAAGTCAGCTGCTGTCTCGCTTACAAGACGGATACGGATCACGGGTATTGCTATACCTGTCCGCGGATGAGCAGCGCCGAGCGCGAGGAACGGAAGCTCAAGCTGCTCGCGGGCGCGAAATAATGAAGAATCGAAGGCACACACGATAAAAATACATGCACGGAAGGCTCCTCTCAGGAGATAGCCCGTTAACGAAAAGGAGGCTCGAAACATGCCGTCGATTTTGGTCGTAGGAGCGGATCATTTGGGCAATATGCCCGATCATCTGGCGAATATCGGTTTTGACGAAGTGATGCATATGTCCGGACGCAAATGCCAAATGGTGAAGAAGGGGATTCCGGAAAAGGTGGACGCGGTGCTTGTGCTGACGGATTACGTCAATCACAATCTGACCAAAGCCATCAAGCAGCAAGCGAAGGAACAGGAAGTGCCGATTTATTATGCGAAACGTTCGTGGTGCTCGGTACAGAAGGCGCTCTGCTCCTGCGCGGACGGCTGCGAATGGTTGAAAAAGGGCGGAGGAGCCGCCCATTAAATGAGAAAAGCCCGTCGGAATATGCCGGCGGGCTTTTTCGTATGCACATGGCCGTATGCCATCAGGCTTCGTAAGTTAAACGGCGGAGCATCTGCTCCACCTTGCGCAAGTGGGAGGCGACGCGTTCTCGGGCAAGGGCAGCGTCCTGCAGCCGGACCGCGTCGACGATGGCTTGGTGCTCTTCAGAGAGCCGGACGGTCTGGCTCTGCTCCGCGAACAGCCACAGCCGGCGGCTCTCCCGCATCGCCGGACCCATGGTCAGGAAGAGCGTCTCCAGCGTGCGTACGAGCAGCTCGTTGCCGGACGCTCCGGCCAGCTTCAGGTGAAAGCGGATGTCGCATTGCTCCAGCTTGTCCTCGTCGGTCAGGGAAGCCATCTCCGCGAGGATTCCGTCCAGTTCGTTCAGATGCCCGTTGCTGCGCCGCGCCGCGGCCAGTGCCGCGCCTTCGGTTTCCAGGATGAAGCGCAGCTCAAGCCATTGCCGGAGCTGCTCCACGTTGCCGATCTCGGGCGCTTCGATCTGAAGCGCACCGCTATTGCGGAGCACGAACGTTCCGCCGCCGTGGCGGACGTCCACCCAGCCGTGCGCCTTGAGTGACATGAGCGCTTCCCGGATCGTGGAGCGGCCGACGCCGAACTTCACGGCAAGCTGCTCGACCGAGTCGATCCGGGAACCGACCGGCCAGACGCCCTGCTCGATCTGCTCGCGAAGGGTGTCGGCGACGATTTCATAGCCTTTGCGGATCATGAATGCTCTTCCTTTCTCATGCGGACAAAATCAATGAAGCGGGTGCCCTGATACGTTAGTTCGCCGAAGTCCCCTTCGACCAGCAGTCCGTATTGGGGGCCTTTCAAAGGAAGCTCAACCCGTCCGCCGTCCTCGAATTCGAAGGTCGCGAAATATTTCGTAAAAGCGCTCGAATCCCCGGACCCGCCCGACACCTGTGTGCGTTTGGCGACGACCCGGCAGGGGACGGTGAGACGCTCAGACGCATTGTTGGCGGACCAGACAGAGACGGAATAGAAAATCCCGTACAAGACGGTACCTACGATCAGAACCAGAATAAGCACAAAGAAGAAAATGAAGAAGGGTGGAGGCCCGTCCAAAAGACCCCGTGGTGTCGAAAAAAAATCCATGGCATTCCCTCCAGTCGAAACGCAACCGAAATCATGCGGCGTTAAGCACACTGCGGCAGCGTGCAGGATTTCCCTTATTGTACCATGTTTGCCCGGGCGAATCATGCCGCCTTGCGGGACGACGGAAGCATTGACGGAGGAAGGCGGGTGCTTTTATAATTAAGTCATCAGATGACCTGATTAATTCAGGGGCATACGGGAGGGAACGCTTTGCTGGCTGCAACGGTTAGTCAAGAATTAAGAAGGATTGTCGGGGACGCCTGGTTCCGCGACGATACCGAAACGCTCGTTTCGTATAGCTACGATGCTACGCCGCTGTACCAATCGATGCCGGACGGCGTTATTTTTCCCGCTTCGACGGAAGAAGTGGCGGCGGTGATGCGCGTCTGCGCCCAACACCGGATTCCGGTGGTCACCCGCGGAGCTGGCAGCAATCTGTGCGCGGGCGTCGTGCCGCTTCACGGGGGGCTGATTATGGTCATGACGCGGATGAACCGGCTGCTGGAGATCGATCAGGACAACCTGACGGCGACGTTCCAGACGGGTCTGAATACTAAGCGCTTTCATACGGCCGTCGAGGAAACGGGGCTGTTTTATCCGCCGGACCCGAGCAGCATGATCATCTGCACGATGGGCGGCAACATCGCCCTGGGCGCAGGCGGGCTGCGCGGGCTCAAGTACGGCACGACCAAGGACTACGTCATCGGGCTTGAAGCGGTGCTGGCGAGCGGCGAGGTGCTGCGGACGGGAGGCAAGCTGGTGAAGGATGTCGCTGGCTACGACTTGACGAGGCTGCTCGTAGGGTCCGGGGGCACGCTGGCGATTTTGACGGAAGCGACGGTCAAGCTTGTGCCGAAGCCGGCGTACCGACGGGCGATGATCGCGGTGTTCGCCGATTTGCCCGCGGCGGCGCGGACGGTCTCGCAGATTATTGCGAACCGGATTACGCCCTGTACGCTTGAGTTTATGGACCAGGCGACGATCGAGGTGGTGGAAGCATTCGCCAAAATCGGCCTTCCGGTCGATGCGCAAGCGATCCTGGCGATCGAGCAGGACGGCGACGAGGCGCAGGTGGAGAAGGACCTACAGCTGATTGAGGCGATTTGCAAACGCGAAGGGGCGATTCAGGTGAAGGTGGCCGAGACGCCGGAAGAGGGGGCCAAAGTGATGGAAGCCCGGCGCAGCGCGCTGGCGGCGCTCTCCCGGCTGCGGCCGACAACCATTCTTGAGGACGCGACGGTGCCGCGCTCGAAGATTGCCGACATGGTGCTGGAGGTACAGCGCATTGCGGCGAAGCATAACGTGCGGATCTGCACTTTCGGTCATGCGGGCGATGGCAACCTGCATCCGACGGCGATGACCGATGCGCGGGATGCGGAGGAGATTCACCGGGTGGAGCTGGCGTTCGAGGAAATTTTCGACGCGGCGATCCGACTCGGAGGCACCATCACCGGGGAGCACGGCGTCGGGCATGTGAAAGCGCCGTATCTCGAATGGAAGGTCGGCGCGTCCGGCATCGGCCTGATGAAGCGGCTGAAGCAGGCGTTCGACCCGGACGGCTTGCTCAATCCCGGCAAGCTGTTCGCGGAGACGCGCAAGCGCGTTGTGTACACCTCGGAGCCGGGAGCGGGGAACGAAGCGGGCGGAACCAAGGGACCGGAGCAAGCCGGTGCTGGGGAAACGGGCTTGTCCGGGGCCTCGCTTGAGGACGGCCGCGATTCGGCGGCGAAAGGCGGTGCGTGACGCGTGAGCACGGAGATCAAATCATTGACCGAGAAGCTGCAGCTTACGCTCGATCCCGATCAACTTACCAACTGCATGCGCTGCGGCTTTTGCCAGACGGCCTGTCCGACGTTTCAGGAGACGGGGCTGGAGGCGGCGTCGCCGCGGGGCCGGATTGCGCTGATGAAGGCCGTCTATGACGGCAAAATGGAGCCGGACGCCGCGTTCCGCTCGCAGATGGACCTGTGTCTCGGCTGCCGCGCTTGCGAGCCGGCCTGCCCGTCGGATGTCAAGTACGGGCAGCTGATCGAACAGGCCTGCGAGTCGATCGCGGCGGTAACCGCCGAGCGGTGGCCGGTGCGGACCGTGAAGCGGCTGTTCATGGAGCGGCTGTTTCCGCATCACGGCCGAATGCGGCTGCTCGGCTCGTCGCTGAAGCTGTACCAAACGAGCGGATTGCAGAAGCTGGCACGCGGGCTCGGCGTCATGAAGCTGTTCCCGGCCCATATGCGCGAGATGGAAGCGGTGCTGCCGCAAGCGGCGGGCGACGGCGTCATCCGCCGCTGGGAGAAGCTAGGCCTGCCTGCCCGTTGGGAACAGACCGAAGGCGGACAATCGCTGCTCGTGATCCCCGCCGAAGGCGAACGTCTCGGGCGGGTCGGGATGTTCCGCGGCTGCATCATGGATGTGCTGTTCACGGAGACGAACGTGAACACGATCAAGCTGCTGCGCTTGGCGGGCTACGAGGTCGTGGTCCCGGCCTCACAGACGTGCTGCGGTGCGCTGCACGCCCATGCCGGCGAACGGGAGAGCGCCCGCCGTCTGGCCCGGACCAACATCGCTGCCTTCGGCGCGGCCCGCGTAGATGCCGTCGTCAGCAACGCCGGAGGCTGCGGCGCCACCCTGAAGGAGGTGGACCACCTTCTTCACGGCGATGCCGAGGAGGCGGAGGCCCGCCGATTCGCCGCACAGGTCCGCGACGTGTCGGAGCTGCTCGCCGAGGGTCGTCCACTGCCGCTGAAGCCGCTCGGCCAAGGGGCGGAGCAGGTGACGGTCACGTACCAGGACTCGTGTCATCTGCGCAACGTGATGCGCGTCGCATCGGCCCCGCGGCAGCTTATCCGAACCGTGCCCGGTACGAAGCTGCAGGAGCTGCCCGACGCCGACCGCTGCTGCGGCTCCGCCGGGATCTACAATTTGACGCAGCCGGAGATGTCCGCCAGCGTGCTCGACCATAAGATGGAGCAGGTGGAGCGTACCCGGGCGCACGTCATTCTGACGGCGAATCCGGGCTGCCTGCTTCAGATGAAATGGGGCGTGCACCGCCACGGGAAAGACAAGACGATGCAAGCGATGCATCTGGTTGATTTTCTCGCCGAATCGGCGGGGGAGAGGTAGTCCGCAGCGTCGCCCTAGTGTCGGCATATCCTTTAAGGATATGCCGGCTTTTTATTGCTATTGACGCTCTGCATAAGCATCGAAACGGTCCTGTCCCCGGCCCCACTCTCCAATCGACTCCAGCGCTTCGGATAACTTCACCTTACTTCTTCCGCTCGCCGTATCCTTTTCTCATTTTCTCCTCGTTGAATTTGTCGTAAAAAAATATAAAGTAAAAAATTGCATATCAAATTTTTGTCTAAAAATGTCGATAAATATTGTTGAAAAATGTCGAATAAAATCAGGACTTCAGGGGGACTACGGATGAAGATTTCAAGCTGGTTAAAGGTGATGGGCGGACTTTTATTGGTATTATCGCTGCTCAACTGGTTCAGTGTCAGCAAGCTGGAGAATGGCATCGCCCAGGAGCGGCTGGCGGTACAACGGCAGGCACAGTTCAAGCAGCTCGGCTTGGACTTGAAGAATGCCTCCGATTATTTGACCGAAGAGATGAGAAGATATGTCCAGTTCGGGGACAAGCAGTACTACGATCATTACTGGAAAGAGGTCAACGAGACCAAGTCGCGCGATAAGGTTGTCGAACAGCTGAAAGCGCTTCAGGCGCCGCAGGAAGAGCTGGATTTGATCGAGAAAGCGAAGAACAGCTCCGACACCTTGATCAAAACCGAGGAAGCCGCCATGAAGGCGGTGGAGGAGAAAAATTTCGACAGTGCCCGGAAGCTTATGTTCGGCGAACAATACGATGCGAGCAAAAAAGAAATTACGGGCTATATCCAACAATTTCAAACCAAGATGAACACCCGGGCACAGCAGGAGGCGGACGCGGCCCGTCAGACGGCTACCTCCATGATGAGCTTCGCCGTGATCCTGCTGGTGATTACGTTCTTGGTCTTGTTCGGCATTTTTACCTTGATCTTAATTAAGCTGCGGCCTTTAAAAACAGTAAATGAGAAAATTGCCGAGCTGGCCGGCAACGGCGGAGATTTGACGGCAAGGCTGACCTCGAATACGAAGGATGAAATCGGCGAAATCGCAGGCTCGCTTAACCGGATGCTGGACAGTCTGCACGGCATGATCAAGGAGATTACCGGCACCTCCGAGAAGGTATGGGAGACGTCGGAGAAGCTGATTGCCAATACGAAGCAGACCTCTGCCGCAACCGAGGAAATCGGCAAGCGGATGGCGATGATCAAGCAGGGGGCCGTCATTTCGGTGCAGAACACGCTGGACGGATCGCGGGCGATCGAAGAAATGGCCAAGGGCGTGCAGCGGGTGGCCGAATCGGCTACCGAGCTGTCCGGGGCCGCCGTGGATACGGAGAAAGAAGCGGTGGACGGCTACGGACATATGGAACAGGCCAAGCAGCAAATGGATCATATCGACGAATCCGTTAACCAATCCGCCCGGATCGTGTCCAGGCTGGACGAGCGTTCGTCCCACATCGGGCAAATTGCGGATACGATCGCTACGTTGTCCAGGCAAACGAATCTGCTTGCGCTCAATGCTTCGATCGAAGCGGCCCGGGCGGGGGAGCACGGCCGGGGGTTCGCGGTCGTGGCGTCGGAAATCCGCAAGCTGGCGGAAGGCTCTGCCGCCTCGGCAGGGCAGATCGCCGAACTGCTCCAGGAAATTCGCAGCGATTCGACGGAAACGGTCAAAGCGATGCAGCGGGTAAGCGAAGAGGTGACCTTGGGCAGCGACAAGGTGCGGGCTGCCAGCAATTCGTTCCAAAAAATATTGCAGGCCACCAAAGAGGTCGCCGCCCAAATCCAAGAGGTTTCGGCCATTTCGGAGGAGATGGCGGCAGGCTCGGAGGAAATTGCCGCCTCCGTCTCCGATATGGCCAATGTCGCCAGGGAATCCCTGGACGGCGTGCAGATCGTCAACGACAAAACCCAAACGCAAACCGCTTTGGTGCAGGAGGTTTCCTCCTTGTCCGAAGGACTGAGCCGGGAGGCGGAAAATCTGGAAACGCTGGTCCGCAAGTTTACAATATAAGCATGAAACATAGTGTGAAATGGAAAAGGGAGGAAGTCCACAGCGCGTATACGCTGCGGGGCTTCCTCCCTTTTGCGGACGCTTAGAGCGCCCCTTACAATTTGAATCGGTTGACCAGTTCGGATAAATCCTGCGCCGTCCGGCTTAACGATTCCGCGGACGAAGCAATTTCCTCGGCTGATGCGAGCTGTTCTTCGGTTGTAGCGGCAATCGTCTGCGCCGACTCGGCGGAATGTTTGGCAATTTGGCTCATCTCCGAAGCGGAAGCGGACACCTGCTCCGAGCTTGCTGCCATTTCTTCGGCTGCCGCCGCCACTTCCTGAATTTTGCCGGATACGTCGCTTGCGGTGCGGGTGATTTGCTGGAACGCTTCATCCGCCTCGGTAACGGCTTGAAGGCCGATGCGAACCTCCGACAAGCTGCGGTTCATCGTGAGCACCGCTTTGGATGTATCGGTTTGAATCTGCGTGATGATGTCCGAGATGCTTTGAACGGCTTCACCGGACTGCTGGGCAAGCTTCTTCACTTCGTTCGCGACGACGGCGAAGCCTTGTCCATGCTCTCCCGCTCTTGCCGCCTCGATGGAGGCGTTGAGCGCCAGCAGACCCGTTTGCGAAGCGATGTCGTTGATGATCTGCAGAATGCTGCCGACGTTGACGGAATGCGTCTCCAGCGTCTTGATATCGGCGCCCGCTTGTCCGACCGAATCGCTTAGGGCGTTCATTCTGCTCCTCGCCGCTTGAATAGCGTCATTGCCATGCTGCGCTTGGATGGTGGATTCTTGAGACAGCTCGGATACGTCCGACGTCGTTTCGGCGATGCGTTGAATGCCTGCCGCCATCTCTTCCATCGCCCTTCCGGTTTCGTCGGAGCGCATCAACTGATTCTCCGTACCGGAGGCCATCTCTTGTATGGACAGCGTAACGGTTTTGGTCGCTATCGTATTTTGTTCCGAGCTGGCCTGCAGCTCCTCGGAGGAAGCGGCAACCGTCGTGGATGCCTCTTGAATTTGCACCACGGTCATTTTGAGATGGGCGACCATATCGTTCAGGGAAACAACCAGACTTCCAATCTCGTCCTTTTGCTTGACCGTGAGCGGTTCGACCGTCAAGTCGCCGCCTGCTACCCGGTGCAGCGATTCGGATACGAGCTTTACGGGCTTGGATATGATGCGGATCATCACGATGACCAAGGCGATTCCGATCAAGACCGAAATGACGATCATCCCGATCGTAAGCCCGATATTGCTTTGGTAGATTTGTCCGCTTTCCTGCGTCGCTTTTTTGGCGCCGTCGTTATTGATTTTGATCATTTTATTTAGCAGCTTCTGCATTTCGTCATAGGTCTGCTGGGATTGGGTCATCAGCGCCGTCAGTTCTTTTTCCTGCTTCACTGCGCCTCGAACCAGGTCGATTTGCTTGCCCAACGTTACGGTGCGGTCATAAACTTCTTTATAGCTGTTCCATTTCGCCCGAAGCTGCTCCGTCGTGATGCGATCTTCGTCGCTTGAGTACGTCTCGCCGTACAGATCCAGCTGCTTGTCGATCTCTGCAAACGTGGCGTCGGCTTCCTGCATGTATTGTTGTTTTTTAGCGACTTCCGGATTGGTCAAAATTTTATATTGCATAACAAGAATGTGTTCTGTCAAATAGTTGACGTTGTTGGCGATTCCCACTCCCGAAAGCCAATCGCCGGTAATTTCCTCCGTCTTCGATTGCATCTTAGCCCCCCGGCCCAGCGAGGTGAGGCCGAAGCCGGCCAGCAGCAAAATCAGGAGCAGAAACGATAAAAACAGTTTTCTCCCGACTGAAAGCATAAAGTGATGTCTACCCATTATGTTTCGCTCCTTTGTTGTGTTCATCTCCTTTTTATCGACAAAATTCGATAGAATTATTAGGTGTTTTCTAGGTGAAATTTTTGGTTACTAAAACAAATTGAAAAAGTATGGGATCTCGGATTCTAAATTAGAAAGGTGACCATTCCTGTGATCCAAGGGCTGTACGAGGCTCATTTGCCGGAAAAAGATCTGGCTCGGTCTGTGGGAGACGGAACAGGTGAACGTCCCGTATTATCCGTCGTTGGGGCATATCGCCTTTCAAGTGGAGTTCGAGGATAAGCAATGGCTTACGGATAGGGGGATCGAGGTGAAGGAAGCTTTCGGGTTTGCGCCGGCGGGTCCCATCGTGCTGCTCAACCGGCCGCATGCGCACGCAGCCATTTATTTTGAGGACCCGGACGGCAATTTCATTGGAGTTACTCATACGTAACGCACAAGACAGCGAATATATCGTATTTCATAGAAACGGCATACGTTAAAAAAGAGTTACATTAAAATCCGGAACGTATCAAGAAGCCCGCCTATCTTTTTTAGGACCAGCTGGGCTTCTGTTTTTCTCATCTTCGTTAGCTAAACGCCAGCTTCTCCCGCTCGACAGCATCCAACCAGAGGCCGACATGATGCTGTACCAGCTTCCGCTGCTCGATCTGCAGCAGATGACCTGCCCCGTCCAATACGGCAAAGGTCGCCCGAGGAAACGATTCGAGCACGGCAAAATGATCCTTGTACCCGCAGATTGCATCCTGCCGCCCAAGGAGAAACAACGCCGGCTGCGGAAAACGGCTGTCCTCCGGGATCGGGTCACATTGAAAATGGTACCCTTGCGTACGCCAGTCCGAAGACAGAAACGCGCGGTCGGCGAGCAGACGCCCCGGCTGCCATTCCTCCCGGAAAAGCTCCCAGTTCGCCCGCGATTGCACGGTGGCTAATGTTTCGAAGGCTGCCCGAACCTCCGGCTCAAGCTCTGCCAGCAGCGCCTCGTCCCGGACCGGTACGCTTCGTTCGGGGAGGGTGCGGATTTTCCGGTGAAGCGCCGGGGCGAGAAGACACAGCCCGTCCGCCCGGCGGTGCTCGGCGTGCCAAATCCCCTGCGCCATGTAGCCGCCGAACGACATCCCCATGATCGCGAACCGCTCGTTTTCCGGCAGGATCGTCCGGAGGCCGTCCAGCAGAACCGACAACAGGTCGTCGGAGGTTTTCATCCAAGGCTCAACCGGACTCCGTCCGTGAGCCGGAATATCGACGTAGATCCGCTTCCAGCCCGGCCGCTGTTCAAACAGCGGCTCCATCCATGCCATCATCGACCGGTGGTCGGTTGCCAGCGCATGCAGCACGATCAGCGGGTATCCTTCGCCACGGGTTTCGTAGTATAAAGGCGGATTTGTTTTTTCGGTAGTCATTTGCCCTGGCCTTCTTTCTTAGTCAGTCGCCGTTAATAATAGCGCACGGCAGATGCGTTAATTGGCCTTAGTATACTGCAATTCGGAGAATAGAGGAACTACGATGATTTATTGGCCGAAAGACAGGCGAACGGGATAAAATTCGACACAAGTAAAGAACGTGTGTTCCTCTATTATTTAACCGGGTGCATTCGCTTTATGGATAACGCATCTGCGTTCCTTTATTTCTCCAAGCCAGGGCCTGTACCCTGTAAGCCATACCTTCCTGCAAACCGCTCCTCCCGCATACGTGTCGTCTCATCCCTCTCCCCGCGACTCTTTCCGGTACTGCCCCGGAGGCATGCCGACGATCTTCTTGAACGTGCGCGAGAAGTTCTGCGCGTTGCTGTACTGCAGGCGCGAGGCCATCTCGTCAATGCTCGTCTCCGTATGCCGCAGCCAATGCTTCGCTTTGGCGATGCGGCTGGCGAGCAGATAGTCGGAGAACGTGGCATCGTGCACTTCCTTCAGCGCCTGCTTGCCCAGCGTGACTGGCAGGCCGAGCGCCTTGCAGCAGCTTTCCAGCCGGACATCTTCTTCGTTGTGCGTATCGATGAAGCCGGTTAACTGTTCGGCGGCACGTCGCATATGTCCGTGGTGTTCCTTCTCCAGCTCGCCGATCAGCAGATCGCACGCCCGCGTCTTCAGCCAATCGCTCCACTCCTCCAGCGTGGACAGCTCCAGCCATTCCGCAGCCACAGGTTCCGCCAGAGGGCGGGACAGCGACTGGCCGACCGAGCGGTACAGGAACAGCGTGAGATCGATCATCCGCGATTGCAGCCACTGATAGTGGATCGTACGGACCCCTTCCAATTCGCGCAGCCGGTCGATATAGTCGTAAGCCAGCCCGCGGTCGAGCGAGCGGACGGCGTACAGAATATCGTTTTCCAGCTCACGGAACGAGAAGGGCACCTCAGGAGACTCCGTTTCGCCGCCGAATTCCTCGATCGGAATCACTTCGTTTTTTCCTGCGACCAGCTTATGCTTCAGCGCTTCTTCCGCTTCCTGCGAAGATACGTTCAAATAAGCGTAGTCCTTACGCAGGCGGCTCACGCCAATGGAGACGGTGAACGGAAAATAGTGCCGGATAAAATCGCGGATCGTTTGCGCCGCTTCCCGCACCGCAGCTTTAGCTTCTTCCGGCGCTGCCGCAGGGAGCGTGAGCACCGCCATGAAGCGGTCCTCGCCCCAAGCGGCGACCATGCCGCTGCCTTTCGTATCGATGACCTCTTGAATGACGCTGGATATGCCGTATTTGAAGTAGTACAGATCGATCTCAGAATAGAGCGTTTCCAAGCTGCGGTATTGGTCGATCTGGACGGCAAGGCAGCCGAATTCGCCTTCCTCCGTCAGCGGAAGCTGATAGCGCTCGCATTTGTCGCGATCCTGCTGCGACCGGATGCCCTTGAGCAGCAGGCTGCGGAAGATGGTCGCTTTGATTTCCGGCGTCAGCTCCTTGATCCTCTCCTGCAGCTCGTCGCGGGTCGCTTTGATCCGCCGCACCGTATCGTAGACGTGCCGGAATTCGTCCGGGTCCGAGTCGGGGGTTCGGACCGGTTCGCCGGCGGATGCGCCCGCGCGGGCTGGGCCGCTGTCCTCCACCAGCGAGACGAGCTCGCTCCAGCCCCGCCACAGCCGCCCCGTTGCCAGCAGGGTCACAAGCACGGCAAGCGCCAGCAACAGACCCGCGATGGCAAAGATGACGTTGCGAAGGCTGCCGATTTTGGCAAACAGCACGTGATTCGGAATCGCGAACCCGAATATCCAGTCTTGGTACGACGGGGGCAAATACGCGACGAACAGGTCGTCCGCCGCCTTCGGCTTGCCTTCCTTGATCAACGGGACAATTTCGCTTTCCAGCGTTGACCTGCCCAGAGCGCCCCGGGCCTGCAAAATGTCCCGGCGCTCGTCCAATATAAAGTACGTTCCCTGCTCCCCGTCGGGCAGCCCGAGAATGTGATCAAAAAATTGCTGATTCAAATGAATGATCATATATAAATCCTGCGTCGTCTGGAAAACGGGCAGTCTGCGCACATACACCGTCGTCGGCGTATCATGGACCGTCAGATTGAGCAGGGCGGCCTTTTTGCCCGTCTGCTCAAAGGCCCCGATCACGTTCATGTAGTCGTCCTGAAACGCCGTCACCTGCCGGTTTGTGCTGAACAGCCGGCCGCTCGATACCCGGTACAGCGCGATGTTGTCCACGTCCTCCAGCGACGTCTGCATGCGAAGCATCGTTTCCTGCACGCTGATCAGCCCGATCCCGTCCTCTTCCGTCCATGGGGAAGCGAGGCTTTCGACGGCAGGCAGCTTCTCGAATTGCAGAATGGCTTGATCGATTTGTTTAAAATAGCTGGACACCCGGTCCTGCGTCCGCTGCAGCGAGCTGCGGTACGCCTTCTCCACTTCCTCCGACAGACTTCGGGTGGCGAGGAAATACACCGTAAAGCCCATCGCCATAATGCAGAGAGCGCTGAGCAGCAGCATGACGATGACGGTTTGTGCTTTTTTCGAACGCTGCAGCCGCATGCCGGTTCCCCTCCGTTTCTGTCTGAGCTGCCACTGTCGGCGCTTAGGCAGCGCGTGCTCGCATCTTAACAGTACAACGAAAAATTATAGCACAGGAAGTGTCATTTCGGACAAAAAGGACATTTGCGCATTTTAACACTTGCCGTTCAGCGGGAAATCCGGCATCCGGGGCTAGGATCGGGCGTGGTCATTTGGCCGGAAATCGCGGATGTACGTTTTTGACAATTGCCGCGGATGGCGGGCGGGAGTACAGTAAAGGCATGGCAGGCCGGCCGAACTCACAACGGAATCGATAGACCGACATTTGGAAGCAGGGAAAAGGGGTTGGATACATTGGTTAAGCTTAGATGGAAGCGTACGGAAAAACGAATCGGCGCCGCAATGCTGGCTGCGGCTTTATTGACGGTAGCCGCAGGCTGCGGAGGCGGGGGTGCCGCCACATCGGACGGGAAAGAATCGCAAGCGGCGGCGCCGTCCGGACCGGTCAAATTGAAGCTGGCCTACGACAACGGGAATACGATCCCGAGCACGTCGCCGGACAGCAACGAAGCGCTTAAATATTTGCAAACGAAGCTGGGCGTTCAATTCGAACTGAACATCAACTCGTGGGAGATTTATAAAGAGAAGATCCGCGTGCAGATCGCCTCGGGCGACGTCCCGGACGCCTTCGCCTGGCGGACGATGGATGACTTTATCGTCGGCATGATCAAGGCGGGCGAAATCGTCCCGCTCGACGACTATATCGACAAGTATCCGAACCTGAAAAAGCAGAAGGATCTCTATATCACGAAGTACCAGAACAAAATTTATGCGATCACGAACGTGCGCAATCCGGTCGCCTCCGGGGACATGCCGATGATCCGCAAGGACTGGCTCGACAGCCTTGGGCTGCAGCCGCCAAAAACGACCGAGGAGCTGTACAACGTAGCCAAAGCGTTCGCGACGGGCGACCCGGACAAGAACGGCAAAAAAGACACGATCGGCATCCAGATCGGCTATGCGAACAATGCGTTCATCGGCGTCAGCGGGCTGCAGCAGCCGTTCGGCATTCAGGACAAGTGGGTGAAGCAGGGCGATAAATACGTGCCGAATTTTGCGACGCCGCAATTCAAGGAATGGCTCGAGTGGATGCAGAAGGCGTTCAAAGACGGCCTGATCGACCCCGACTTTGCCGTGACGGACGGACGGACCGCCGAATCGAAGGTCGTCAACAAAGGGCAATCCGGCATTTTCTTCCAGTATGCATCGCGAATTAACGATTTCGAGGACAACTATAAGAAATCGAATCCGAATGGCAAGCTTGTTCCGTTCGAGCCGGTTAAAGGGCCGTACGGCCAAGGGGCGACCGGACGCGTCAACTACGGCGGGTTGTTCATAACGAAGAAAGCGGCGAAGGACCCGGCCAAAATGCAGAAGCTGATGGAGTGGCTTGACTTCGGCGCCAGCCCGGAAGGCGAGCAGTTCAACCTGTACGGTGTGGAAGGCGTTCACTACACGAAAAAGGACGGCAAAAACGAAGTAAATGCGGAAGCGACCAAGCGCGACATGCCGGGCGCATTCCTGTGGACGCTGCCGGTCGGCAAGACCGAGGAGGTGTTCGTGGGCAAGAAGAACAGCGCCGAAGCGCAGAAGCTTGTGAGTGACGGCAACCTCATGCTGGAGAAATTTTTGAAGCTGCCCGCGCCGCTCGACTTTGCGTTCTCGCCGACACGTTCGAAATACAACGCCGAGGCCGATGCGTTCATCAACGGCAGCATCGTGAAAGTCATTATGGGCAGCCTGAGCGTGAACGATTGGGACGGTATCGTGAAGCAGTGGTACGACCGTTTCGAAGGTAACAAATGGATGGATGAAATCGCCCAGGCCGCCGGCTCCGGCGGTGCGAAGTAATCCGCGAAATACGGACGGAAACGTCGGCATGCTAAGCCGGCGTATCCGTCATGCGCAAAAACGGGCAGCCAAGCTGCGCCGTACTGTGTGTGACGGAGGAAGCCTCCGCTCGTTCGGATGAGACAATACGAATGATAGGAAAGGGGGACATCCCATGGCCATCCAGCCGAAAAGCGCGGCATGGAACGCTCCGGGAACGGGGGCGGCGGCGAAGTCGGGACGCTCGCGCCTCGCCAAGAAGCTGTGGGCGGACCGCTACATGTATTTGCTGGCACTCCCGGGCATGGCGTTTATTCTGCTGTTCGATTACGTGCCGATGTACGGCATCGTGCTGGCGTTTCAAGACTATAACCCGTTTGCGGGCGTATTGCACAGCGATTGGGTCGGGTTCGCGCATTTCGAGCGGCTGTTCAAGCACCCGGACTTTTGGATGGTGCTGCGCAACACGCTGGTCATCAGCTTTCTGAATTTGGCGCTGTTTTTTCCGACGCCCATTGTGCTGGCGCTGCTGCTTAACGAGGTGCGGATCGCATTTTATAAGAAAACGATTCAGACGATCATCTACTTGCCTCATTTCGTCTCCTGGGTCGTCATTTGCTCGCTGACCGTCACGCTGATGAACTCGGAGGGCTTGATTACGCAAATCGTCAAAGGGCTCGGCTTCGAAAAGGTGCAGCTGCTGCTCGATCAACGGCTCTTCTGGGGCATCATTACGGTGCAGAGCATTTGGAAGGAAGCGGGCTGGGGCACGATCATCTTCCTTGCGGCGCTGGCGGGCATTAACCCGGAGCTGTACGAGGCGGCCCGTGTCGACGGGGCTACGCGCTGGCAGCAGATCCGCTCGATCACGATCCCGGCGCTGATGAATACCGTGGTCGTGCTGCTGCTGCTGCGAATCGGGCACATTATGAGCTTGTCGTTCGACCAGCTGTACATGATGGGTAATCCGATGGTCATGCAGGTGGCGGAAGTGTTCGATACGTATGTGTTTAAAGCGGGCGTGCTGCAAGGCAACTTCAGCTTCGCAGCTGCGGTCGGCTTGTTCAAATCGGTCGTCGGGCTCGTGATGATTCTTGGCTCGAACTGGCTTGCAAAGAAGACGAGCGACAACTATCTGTTCTAGGAAGGAAGGAGGCGGAAGTCCGATGAAATCGCAAAAAGGCCGGCTGTTCGAAGCGGTCAACGGAGTCCTGCTCGGTCTCTTGGCGCTGCTGATGATATTTCCGTTTTGGAACGTACTGGTCACTTCGCTGTCTTCGCCGCACCTGGTGTTCGAAGGCCAACTGCTGCTGTGGCCGAAGGGCTGGTCGACGATTGCCTACGAGACGGTGTTTAAAAATCAACAGTTCATTCAAACGTTCAAAAATACGATATTCGTGACCGTCATCGGCACGGCGCTCAGCATGCTGCTGACGACGACGCTTGCTTACCCGCTCTCCAAAAAATCGGTGCACGGCTCGACGGTCATGCTGTTCATTGCCTTCTTCACGATGCTGTTCAGCGGGGGCATCATCCCTTCTTACCTGCTGGTTAAGGAGCTGCATATGCTCAATACGCTCTGGGCACTGATCGTGCCAAGCGCACTCAGCGTCTTCAATCTGATGATTATGGTCAGCTTCTTCCGGTCGGTGCCGGCGGAGCTGGAAGAATCGGCGAAGATGGACGGCTGCAACGATATCGGCGTGCTCGCGCGGATCATCGTGCCGATTTCGCTGCCGGTCATCGCGACGCTGACGCTGTTCTACGCGGTGTCGAAGTGGAACATCTTTTTCCAGGCGGTCATGTACAACAGCGCGGTGGAGAAAATGACGTTGCAGGTGCTGCTGCGGCAAATTCTCGTGCAGATGACGAACGAGGCCGTCGATGCGGCCATGAGCGGCGATACGCCGCGGATCGGGGTATCGGTAAAAATGGCGATGATCGTGATCGCGACGGTGCCGATTCTGCTGATTTATCCGTTCCTGCAAAAATATTTTGCCAAAGGAACGATGATCGGGTCAATCAAAGGATAGGAGAGGGGTCAGGCAACCATGGACAATCAACTGCTGCTCGCCAAAGCGCAGCAAATTTATCACTATATGATGACGGCGCCGGAAAGCGATTGGCAGCGCAATATGTATAACTGGGACTGGAAGCCGGGCGTAGGGCTGATCGCTGCGGTAAAATACGGGCAGGCGACCGGAAGCCCGAAGGTGCGCGACTATTTGTGGCGCTGGATGCGGGATAACCGGCACAAGGCGGCGGAGCTGCGCGTCATCAATTCGACGGCGCCGTTCGCGGCGCTGACGGAGCTGCTGCGCGAGCAGCCTGATGCGGAGGCGGGATGGATGGAGCTGGCGCAAGAGCACGGCCGCTGGCTGATGGAGGAGGCTCCGCGCACGTCGCAGGGCGGCTTCGAGCATACGGTAACCGAAGGCATCGACTTCCCGGAGCAAATGTGGGCGGATACGCTCGTGGTCGGCGGTTTGTTCCTCGCCCGGCTCGCTTCGCTGACCGGTGACCGGGCGATGGCGGAAGAGGCGGTCCGCCAAGTGGAAATCCACCTCCGGCTGCTGCAGGACGAGGCGACGGGCGTGCTGTTCCACGGCTACGACGGACAGCGCGGCGATCATATGTCGGCGGCGCGATGGGGCCGGGCGAACGCGTGGGTGGCCTTCGGCGTGCCGGAAATCGTGCGCGAGGTGCGGGGGCTGGCCGAAGCGCCCGCAGAGGTGTGCCGGAGGTACACGAAGCTGCTGGAAGGGCTGCTGCGCTTCCAGACGCCGAACGGGATGTGGCATACCGTACTGGACCGGGACGATTTTTATTTGGAAACGTCGGCTGCGGCGGGGATCGGCTACGGGATGCTGCTCGCTCTGAAGCACGGGATGGCGGCGGATGCGGCGCTGCGGGCGAAGCTGGAAGAAGCCGTCCGCAAGGCGGCGCAGGCGGTGCTCATCCACGTGGACGTGTACGGAGCGGTGCACGGCGTGTCCGGCGGGACGCCCGTCATGCCGACGGTGGAGGCGTACAACGAGGTAAAAATAACGCCGACGCCGTACGGTCAGGCGCTGGCGCTGCTGCTGGCCAGCGAGCTGCTGACGGAGGGGAACGGCGGCGGACGGTGAAAGAAGCTCCTTCGCCCGCTCCTGCGGGGCAGGCGGAGGAGCTCTTGGTTTAGCAAGGCGAGACCAGTCGGGAGGGACGAACATGAAAAAGGGAAGCAAAGGCAGAGGACGGCTGCGCTGGTTGTCGGCGCTGGTCGCAGGGACGACAGCGCTATCTGTGCTGGTTCCGATGGGGGCGCAAGCGTCCGTCGCTCCGTCGGCGATGACGCCGGACACGAGCTTGTTTTACGACCGGGTGGATAACGTATTTCCGGACGCGGCTTCCGTGGAGCGGCAGTTGCAATTTTTTCAGCGCAATCTGGTCGGTAACCAGCAGCCGGACGGGCGGACGGACAATTTTCCGCAGAAGGTGTATGTGAACGCCGCTGCCGGCAGCTTGACGGCAGGAAACATTGTGGCGAACTTCGGCTTCGAAGAAGGTGCAGGCGCATTGCCGGACGGCTGGACGGCAACGGACGGACAAGGAGGCGTGCCGCAGACGGGGACGGTCCGCTGGGTGAACGACGCAAGCGCCGCGTTGGAAGGCTTGAAGCTGCTGCAAATGGAAGCGGTAACAAGTCGCAGCGCAGCGATTTCGCAAACCATCGCGAACCCGGCCGACGTGCTGGTCGATTATGCGACGCCGGTGAAAGCGACGGTGGCGCCGAACAGCGTGATGATTCTCAGTGCGTTCTACAAGGCGGAGCAGATCGTCTCTTCCGAAGGAGGACAAGGGATTTACGCGAAGGTAACCTTTTTGGACGAGGCGGGAAGTCCGTTGGCACCGCCGTTCACAGTGACGAGTGCCGTCTATGCCCGCGGCGGCTGGCAGGAGCTTCGCGGACTGGTGACGGCACCGGGCGTGCAGGCGGCAAGCATCCGGGTCGAAGCCGGGCTCGACCGGGCGAAGGGCACGGTGCAGTGGGATGGCATTCGGCTGATGCGCGTCGATACGACGACCGGCAGCGACGGCGTCGTCGCTGCGGCGAAAGGCACGGCCGCCTTCCCGAACGGCGGCTTTGAAGCGGCTTCCCCGGCGTGGACGCTGAAATCGCTCGGCGGCGCGGCCGTCGAGTCATGGAGCGGGTCCGCGGCGGGCGGCTATGCCGGCAAGGGCGGCATGCTCACGTCGAAGTCGGCCGATACGGCGGCGGCGCTGACGATGACGGCGAAAGCGTCATCGAACGGCACGCGGCAGTTCGGAGGCGACTATCGCATCGCGACGGTCAAGTACAAGACGCAGCCCGGCTTCGCCGCGCAGGATGGCCGCGGCGTGGCGATGCGGCTCCGATTTATGGACATGAAGGACCGGGAAATCGGGCAGCAGACCTTTTACGGCGCGCCGACCAACGGGCAGTGGAGCGAGATCGGCGGCGTGTTCGATACGCCTTATCCGGTGCACTACGTGATCTGCGAGCTTATGCTCGACCGGGCCGTCGGCACCGTGCAGTTCGACCAAATGTCCTACATCGGTGTGGACCAGCAGAGCAGCAGCACGGAAGCGGGCTTCGGTTCGGCGGGACTGCTTGCGTACATGTGGAGCATCACGGGAAAAACGGACACGGCGCTCGCCAAGCGGGCGAAGGACGCGCTTGATTTTTATTTGAACCGGCGGGTGACGACGACCGACAACCCCGCGAATGCGTCCCGTCTGCTGGACGGGAAGGCGAACAGCGGGGAGGCTTACGTGCCGTACAGCGTCAGCGGCAGCACGACAAATGCGGATTATCCGACGACAGCGTTTGGGCTTCACAATCTGGCGGCGGCGCTGACCTACGGACAGGGGCTGTTTACCGAGACTCAACTGGCGCAGGCGAAGGACAAAGCGTACTCGATGTGGCGCTGGCTGACCCGGGTGACCAAATTCAGTACGCAAAACTCGATGAACCAGGCGCTTGTCGGCCTGCTCGGCGGGGTGGAGCTGGCGGTGGCCGCGGACGATGCGGCGCTGAAGCGGGAAGTCACGGATTATTATATCCGGGGACTGGCAGGCTCGAATTTGCCGGACAAAGGCATGCGTGTGCAAGCGCGGCAGTTGGTGGACGGACGGAACATTTTTTACGAGGTCAACGGCTTCGACGTCAGCTACGCGGGCGTATCGCTCAGCGATCTGGCGGACATCATCGAATCGATCCCGGACGGAGACGCGGCTTTCGGCGAGCTGAAGCAAGTCATTCGGGCGGACGGATTGGAAATGGCCGACTATTTTAATGCGCGGCTGGCGGCAGACGGATGGATTTTTGCAGGCTCGCGGCACAACGAAGGCGGCGGTTCGGCTTTTAATATGGGGAACTTCTCCGGGCTATCGTATTGGGGCGATGCGCTCAAGGCCGATGTGGGCCGTTTCCTGATCAAATCGTTCGGTTCGACGACGCCGTCCTACGGCGATACGGCCAATCTCGGGCACATTGCCATGCACGGGCCGGTCGCGATGCACCGGATGCTGCGAAAGTACCCGTGGAACCGCAGCGAGCAGCAGAAGCTGGAAGAGTACAATTTGCGCAAAGGGCAAGTGTCCGTCTACTTCAAAAACGACAATAAGCAGCCGTTGAACTTGTCCGTATCCGGCACGGATTTCACCGAGCATCTGCTCGACACGGGTACAGCCGATCCGGATAAGCCCGGCTTTCCGAAGATCGACCGGCTCATCGGCTGGTATGCGACGGATGCGGAGGGCAAGAAGCAGTACGACGACGTGAAGCGGACGACGGACAATTGGTCCACGCCGCGGTATTATATCCGCAAGGATACCGGCAGCGCCGGCGGTCCCGGCGACGGGGCGAACCTGACGCTGCAATATTACGTGACGAACGGCACGTCCCTGTACAATGTGCTCGCCGTGCGGATGGGCTCGGCGCAAAGCTATACGTCGCTGAATCAATTGATCGGCCTGCCTTATATGTCCGTGCCGAACCGGCCTTACGTTCCCGGCGCGCTGGAGCCGGACCGGGTGCGCATCAACGGCTTGTATGCGGTGGACGGCAGCCCGCTGCTCGATCTTAGCGCGGACAGCGGCTCGG
Source organism: Paenibacillus tyrphae (assembly GCF_000722545.1). Taxonomy (GTDB): domain Bacteria; phylum Bacillota; class Bacilli; order Paenibacillales; family NBRC-103111; genus Paenibacillus_G; species Paenibacillus_G tyrfis. The sequence continues at coordinate 101,353 of NZ_JNVM01000017.1, read as the reverse complement.
CGGCGGCTCCTGCGATGGTGGCGGGCACCGCGAAGGTGAGCGGCTGGCCGCTGCTGAAGGCCGAGAATGCGCCGGGCGGCGGAGCGGCCAAGCCGACGTGGCTGTCGAAGGCCGACCTCGACAAGCTGAGCGTGGGCTTTGTGACGGCAAACGGCAAAGTGATGGACGATTTGTATACGAAGGCGCTGTGGGACCCGACGAATGTGCGGACCTCCGACAATAACGGCACGATCGTGCAATTTGCCAACTCCGACAAGCTGATGGTGCAGCTTACGGACGGCGCGGCAGCGCAATACCAAGCGGGAGACTGGGTTTATTTTGTGAGCAAAATCGAACCGAACGCTTCCGCCACCGGCTTCCGCACAAGGCCGATCACGAAATATGCCGGCCGCACCGACGTGCTGCGCGCTTTGGTTGTCGAGGACGAGGGGATGCTGCTGTTGCTCGCGGAAGGGCGTGCGCTCTTCGTCGATAAAGCGGGCCGCAAGGCTTATATCGACGGCCGTCCGGCGGGAGCGGCCGAGGCGGCTGCGATGCAGGCGGCGGCCGGAGAAGCCTCGCAGCCGCGTGAGTAACAACGAAACCATAAGTATAGAGAGGGACGGAGAGAAACCATGCTTACCCATTCCGATCTTGAACGGAGGCTTCTGCAGCGGTGGCTGCAGAAGCAGGAGTACAACGAGGATCTCCGGCTGCTGCGCGTTCCGTTCAGCAGCCCGGGCTACCATACGGCGCTGAAGGATGTTCCTTTCGTGCATCCGACCCGGGAATCGCTAGGGTATGCCGTCGCCCTGCTGGACGGCGGCGGGGAAGCGGAGCTGGAGCGGGCCTGCGCGATTCTGGACCGCGTTATCGCGCTCCAGGAGACGGACCGCAGCCTGCCGACGTACGGCATCTGGTCGTGGTTTTACGAGGAGCCGCTCGGCGACATGCGCCCGCCCGACTGGAACTGGGCCGACTTCTGTGGCAAGCAATTGCTGCTGGCCGTGCGCAAGCACGAAGACCGGCTTCCCGAAGCGTTGAAGGAACGGCTACGCGAAGCGGTGTTTCGTGCCTGCGAAGCGATTATCGCGCGCAATGTGGGGCCGGGCTACACCAACATCGCGATCATGGGCGCTTTCGTCACGCTGATCGCCGGCGAAATGTACGGGCAGGAAGCTTTTGCCGTCTACGGCCGGCAGCGGCTGCACGCCTTTTACGAATATACGATGCGCCTTGGGGCGTTCGAGGAATACAACAGCCCGACCTATACGAAGGTCGCTCTTGTCGAGCTGTCGGATTTGTACGCCTGGGCGAAATCGCCGGAAATAAAGACGCTTGCCGCGAAGCTGCTCCATTTGGCGTGGGGGGCGGTTGCCAATCATTTTCATCCCGCAACCCGTCAATGGGGCGGCCCGCATGCCCGCAGCTACGACACGACGTTGTCGCCCTCTGTGCGGTCCTTTCTTCAGATTGCGCTGCAGGGCCGCGTCGAATGGCTGACGGAGGAAGAGCTTGCTTACGATCCGCAGTGGTACGGCAGTCCGATCGGATGCCCGGACGAAGTTGTGCCTCTGTTTACGGAGCCGTCCGTCCGCACTCACGCCCAAGTTTTTTACCGGAACGAAGAAAAAGGCATCGAGAAAACAGCGTCGTTCTACCAAACCGAAACGTTGTGCATCGGCTCGGTCAGCCGCGAAAACATGTGGAATCAACGCCGCAATCTGCTGGCTTATGTATCCGACGAGCAAGGCACGTCCTATGTGTGGCTGCGCTGTCTGCATGACGGCTACGATTATGCCGCCGCCGTCTTTACTTCCGTGCAGCGGGAAAACCGGGTCCTCTTCGGCATCGGCTTCAGCACGAACGGCGGAGACACGCATAACAGTCTGGACCGTATCCGCGGATCGATCGAAGCCAAGGACCTGCGGCTGCGGTTTGAGATCGGCGGAGGCGGTTGCGATGCGAAGGTCGAGCAGGATCTTCAGGGAGAACTGCATGTGACGGTCGGCCGCCATGTGCTTAACATCCGGCCCGTGTTCGCGTCGCTGGGCGAGGCATCGGCCCGCTGGGAATGGAGCCGCGAGGAGGACCGGCTGTACGTGGATTGCGTTTTCTATAGCGGGATAAACCGGACGATCGATTTCGAATCTTTGTGCCAAGCGGGGGCGCTGGCGGTCTGTACATTCGCCGAGGAGCGCGTTTCGTGCAGCTTCAAGCTAACCTTAAAGGAACAAGCGGCATTCGTGGAATGCCCGGCTCCTTCCGAGGGCGGGCCGCTGCGGCTGAGCATGCGGCTGAAGCCGGCTCTGATGGATACGATGCTGTCCGCTTTATAAATGAGCGAAACCCGGACTGCGCTGCTCTTGTGCGCGTTCCGGGTTTTTGCGTATGCTTCCTCAGCAACTAACCCCCGTCCGTTTCGTTTCCCCCCTCTTGACTAACATTTTGTAACCTTTTTCCATGCCAACCTCGTCATATCCCTAGTATAATGAATAGGACCGCAACAACGAATCCAAGGAGGAACTCATGAAAAAATTTATACTTGGACTGCTCTGCGGAGCCGTGCTTGCCGCTTCCACCGCCGTTTACGCCTCGGATGAAATCCGGGCGACGCTATTTCCCGTAAAAATGAAATTCAATGGAGAGGTTCGCGATACGGGCTCCCGGTTCGCGATTTTGAATTATGACGGCCATACTTATGTGCCGCTTCGCTTCATGGCCGAGAACTTGGGGGCCGGGGCTGTCTATGACGCGGAAGCCCGTACCGTTTCGGTCGTTTCCGAGCCGAAGAATGCCAGTGACGCGCAGAAAAAAATATGGGCGGCAACGTACCGCCTCGAACGCGGTATGGAGGCCAAAGACGTGAAGAGCGTGCTGGGCGAACCGTCCTTCCTGACGCTGATTGACAGCTCCAAGCAGCAGCTGTGGCGCTACGACTTCGGAGCATCGGCCGGCTACAGCAGCGGCGGTCTCAGCGCTGACGCCGACGGCTTGAGCCGCGGCGACTTGGAGGGGCAGCTGTTCATTCGTTGGAACGCAGGCGGACAAGTCGACCGGTACGAGCTGTGGACGGCGAAAAAAGCTGCAGACGGCACGCGCAGCGTCTCCTCCTTCACCGTGTACCCCGACGGCTCTACAAGCGGGTCTGCCGCCGCAAACTAGGCTGGAGCCGGTTCCTTTCGGGACCGGCTTATTTTTCGCGCGATGGGGAGTACATCGAGTTTTATCTTGTGAAATCTATCACATTAGGCGCGGGATGAACGCTGTTGGATGCGGCCATCTTCAAAATTTTGGATATGTGCGCATAATGGTTTCCAATCTTTGGACATACTATCGGTGTTCCGAAATTTCCATTCCAGTTCAGGAGGTTTTTATGCACACGCAGCAACGTTTTGCCGCCCACGAATTTCTGGAAACCCAAGAGGCGGTCCGCACGAAAGCGGCGCACATTGAACTGTACGGCGTTCTGTTCGCGATGGCGCAGGATACGCACTTGAAAGATATTTTGTTCAATCAGCAGCGACGGATGCTGGAGGGCTACGATTACGGTATCGGCCTGCTGCAAGGCAGAGGCATCGCCATGACGACGCCGCATACGCCGGAGCTGCGCATTTACGAAAGACCGCAAGCCGGACTGCAGCAGCCGTCCATGCCTGGGCCGAATCCGAACGCGACGCAGCTGTCCGATGGGTCCATCGCGACAATTGCGCTGAATCTGCACAAAACCGGCTCGGCCGTCGCCATGCTGTGGGCCTGCGAATGCGTAGATCCGCAAATTCGCCAGTACCATGCGACCTCGGCGAACATTTGCCAGGAGATGGCTTGGGAAATGTTCCAATACATGAACTACAAGGGCTTCTACCAAGCCCCGCAGCTGGCCGACCATACGATGCGCACCATGATCCAAGCTGTGCAGCCTGCGGAGCCCCAGCAGCCTTACCAGACGCATTTTCAATAACAGCCACCGCTGCTTTTGGGAAGCCGGTCGTTCTCTTGTTCGCGAGAACCCGGTTTTTTTGTGCTTGAAAGCCAGGCAGAAAAAGAAGCCACCAACGAATTTTGGATTCGCAGGAGGCTTGAGGAAAAAGCAAGAAGTTAGAAAAATCCTCTTCCAAAGAATCGGGGTTCAAAAAATTCCTCAAACCGTTCGAATCTCGCTGACTCGAACCGCGGCTCGAATCGCTCGAATGGCTCGAATCTTTCTTCGAATCGCTCGAATCCGGGTGATTCGAACGGGAATGGGGAGAATGCATTTGTACGAACGGTTTTCGCATTTTTATTTTGTTTTTTCGCGCTTGTACGAACTGCTTTTGCATTTTTAATCTGTTTTTTTTGGTTTGCCATTTAACATCACCTCAACATTCATCATGTTTTTAAATACACAAAGATGAAATTACAATAATTAGAAAAATTAATAAAACTAGGATAACGGCTGTTGTAGTAGTTCCCAGGCCGTGGCCTGTAAAAGATACGTACGCTCCATTCCTTTCCATAGGGATTCACTACGTTATAAACATACGTTAATGATATTTACAGTGATTGGACATGTGTACTGCCAGGATTTAAATTGTGCATTTAGAGGAGAAGAACTGGCTGATACCCTCAAGCTTTTTCATAATTTTTAGCAAAAAAATGGGCAAATTCTTCCTTAACCTAACAGTTTCCTAATAAAGCTCTGTCATAATAGGGATACAACATCACCTTAGACGGTTGGGGGTCTTGCCTATGGCTAAAGTAATGGTAGTTGATGATGCCGCTTTCATGCGGATGATGCTGCGAACGATGCTGACGGAGGAAGGGCACGAAGTGGTGGCGGAAGCGACGAACGGCATGGAGGCGGTCAACACTTATTTGTCCGCCCGGCCCGACCTGGTCACGATGGATATTACGATGCCCGAGCTGGATGGGGTTGGAGCGGTCAAAGAAATCCGCAAGCACGACCCGAACGCGAAGATCATCATGTGCTCGGCCATGGGCCAAAAGGGCATGGTGCTGGAAGCCATTACAGCGGGAGCGAAAGATTTTGTCGTCAAGCCGTTTCAAAAAGACCGCGTCATCGAGTCGGTCAACAAGGTGCTCGGCTTGTAACACGCCCGGCGGCATCGGGGTTACCGACTGCCGTATCCATAACGGGTTCGAATCGCATTCTCTTCCTTATAAATGAAAAACCGGTCGTTTTCGCTCAATGGCGGAACGGCCGGTTTTTTTGCAAGCGGAGCAACCTTTTCGCGGTTCGTCAGGTCTAATGGGTAAATGTAACATAAGGCGGGAGGATGGACCGGTGGCAACGATCGTATGGCATAAACCGAGCGGGCGGAAATATCTTTTTCTGGGCCCGGGATTCGGTGCTTACAAAGCGCAGAGAGCGGGCCTACTTGGCGCGGTGGCAGCGGTCTGCGACAGGAACGGAATCATCCGCTGGTTTCCGTCGGATGAGCTGCAGGTACTTGAAGTCGACGGTCAGCCCGTAAGCAACTGGTTCGAGAGTTTGGCCGATCTGGACACGCCGCTGCCGCAAGACGACGTATGCTGCGCACAAGCGGGAGCTATTGAGCAGTGTCCAGCCTGTTTGACACGTGTGACGGCGGAAGAGCGGGAATGCCCGTCCTGCGGACTTACGTTAATCATGGAATCTTGAGCATCCGGGGCAGAAAAGGGCGGCGGGAACGGGAGCGCGCATCTTTTGCGAAGGGGAAGGGCATGCTAGGAATTGCAATTTCCCTTCCAATTTGGAAAAGAAAGGATGTGAAGCGGTCGTGCCATTCGCCAAGATTAACGGAACGACGATGTACTATAAAGTGAAAGGCTCCGGCGTTCCGATCGTGTTCATTCATCCTCCGATGCTGACGAGCAGCAACTTTGCGGATCAGCTGGAGCAGCTTTCGGGCAGGTACCAGATTATTGCGTTCGATATTCGCGGCCACGGACAGAGCGGGCAGTCCTCGGAGCAGCTTACATACACCCTGCTGGCGGAAGACATTCGCGGGCTGCTCGACCATTTGGAGCTGAAAAAAGCTTATTTGTGCGGGTATTCGACCGGCGGATCGGTCGCGTTGGAAGCGCTGCTCCGCTATCCCGACCGGTTCTACGGGGCGATTCTGATCAGCGGCATGTCGGAGTTAAGCGACTGGTACCGGCGCAGCGAGGTTTGGGCGGCGGTCGGGCTGATGGGGCTTCGCGCCAAACGGATTGTCGCGGCGGTTATCGCCTGGGGCAACTCGAACAAATGGAAGACGTTCCGGCGTCTTTACCGCACGGCTAAGGAAGGACAGCTGCGGAACGTGAACGACTATTTCAAGTGCAGCCTGACGTACAACTGCACGGAGAAGCTGGGGCAGATTCAAACGCCTATCCTGCTTTTATACGGGGAGAAAGATAAAGAATTTCATCGGTATGCCCATATCCTCCACCGCAGCCTGCCCGACAGCACGCTGCATTTCTTGCCCAAGGTCGGCCACCAGCTTCCGACCAAATCGGCGTCGTTGGTAAATACGTTAATCCGCCAATGGATCGACGAGCGCCATCCTTGGAAGACGGCGGACAAATCCCGCCAGCAGGCACCGTCCTTGCCGACTTTTCCCCCGCCGGATATGCCGCTGGCCGAAGAGACGACGGAGGTGTAGGCGTCCGGCTCGATGATTCACGCAGGGATTTCTCACCCGGCGGCAATCCGTGCGATTGCGGCCTTCTTTGCGCGCCACTCTGAGGCATAGTACAATAGCGAGACGATACAAAACTCGGAGAGGATGAATACGCTTATGGACCCGATCAAACGAGAAAAGCTGCTGGAGCAGGCCGCCGCTTATGCGAGAGCCGAATTGGAACGAGACAGCAGCGGCCACGATTGGTGGCATATTGTCCGAGTGACCCGCACGGCCAAGCGGCTGGCGGCGGTCGAACGGGCGGACACGTTCATCTGCGAGCTGGCGGCCCTGCTGCACGACGTAGCGGATGAAAAGCTGAATCCGAGCAAGGAAGCCGGACTGCAAAAGGTAAAGAACTGGCTCGCCGAAGCGGGAACGGACGAAGCGGACCGTGCGCATGTCGTGGACATTATTTCGACGATGTCCTTTGGAGGAGGACGCGGTCAGCCGATGCGTACCGCCGAAGGCCGGATCGTGCAGGATGCGGACCGACTCGATGCGATTGGCGCCATCGGTATTGCCCGGGTGTTCGCTTATGGCGGCTGGAAAGGCCGGCCGATGCACGACCCGGAGCTGCCGGTCCGGGAGCACATGACGCCGGAGGAGTACCGCAGCCACCCGGGAACGGCGATCAATCACTTTTACGAGAAGCTGCTGAAGCTCAAGGATTTGATGAACACGGCCGCCGCCCGCGCCTTGGCGGAGGAGCGCCACCGCTTTATGGAGCGGTATTTGGAGCAGTTTTATAACGAATGGGACGCGGTGGATGGAGCGTTTGACCCCGCCGGGGAGACCACCTCACCGACTGAGACAACGTTCTGATGACGGTCCAGATCGTCTTCGGTGCGGCAGCGAAAGGCTGTTTAAAGGTTGCCATGGGAACCAGGCCCGACAAGTCGGTGATTCATTGGGAAGACGATTTGATGTCGGGTCCTCCGGTTTGCGCGGCCTCGCAGAATTGGGAGAAAGTGCGTCTTCGATGGGAGGAAACCATTGCCAATGAGGAGGCCCGGCAATACTTGCCCTATCTGAAAAGCAACATGGAAGCTTGGCGGGAATGGCTCTCCCGTCTTTCCGCGAATCCGGTTCCTGTCGTGATCTGGGCAGCCGACAACGTTTTTGAACAAACCGGGCTTCGCGCCGTGCTTGCTTCCCTGCCGCCCGACGTTACCGTATCCGTCATGAACGTCACCGTCGCTTCCGAAGGACGGCTCCGCCATACCGGGGAAGCCGCCACCGACGAATTGGCTTCGTGGATCGGTAATGCGGGGCCGCTTGCGCCGTGGACCAGAGAGTGGCTTATCCAAGACTGGCGGAGACTGGTAGAAGAAGCGGGCTTGCTTCGTATCTACGAGAATGGTAACCTTCGGACGGCGGATGAAAGCTATTTCGACGAAACGATCGTTCAGGGCGTCCGTACCCTACAGGCAGAGGCCCAGGGCTGGGTTAAAATCGGACTGCTGATCGAGGAAATTCTTTTTCATGCTTTGGACCGTCCGATTTCCCATAGCTGGATCGAATATCGGCTTCGCCGTTTAATCGAACGGGGCATTCTCATCTATACGGGCTCACTGGAAGCCATGCATGATTACGCCGTAAAGCTTGCAACGCCTGCGGATTCGGCCGGTTAGCCCGCTTCCCATGGGGAACGACCCATATTACTCGAACTGCTTCAGGAAGCGGCCCATCCGCTCGATCGCCTCGGTCAAATTTTCTACGGAAGAGGCATAGGAGCAGCGGATATGGCCTTCTCCGGCGGAGCCGAGAGCGTTGCCGGGTACGACCGCAACCTTCGTCTCCTCCAGCAGCCGCCAGGCGAACGCCTCGGAGGAAAGGCCCGTGTGCCGGATCGACGGGAAGGCGTAGAAGGCTCCCCGGGGCTCGAAGCAGGGCAGGCCGATCTCTTGGAAGCCTTTCAGCACAAGCCGCCGCCGCTGATTGTACGAGCTGACCATTTCCTTCATTTCCTCCGTGCCGTTCCGGAGCGCTTCGATAGCCGCTTTCTGCACCGTAATGGGCGCGCAGATCATCGTGTATTGATGGATTTTGGTCATCGCCGCGATAACTTCGGAATGTCCGCAAGCATACCCGAGCCGCCAGCCGGTCATGGCGTACGCTTTGGAGAAGCCGTTCAGCAAAATCGTCCGGTCCCGCATCCCCGGCAGCGCCGCAAAGCATGTATGCTCACCCTCGTAAGTCAGCTTGTCGTACACCTCGTCGGAAATGACGATCAAGTTATGCTTTTCCACGACTTTGGCAATTTCGAGCAGATCCTCCCGGGGCATCGTCGCGCCGGTCGGATTGTTCGGATAGTTGAACAGCAGCGCCTTGGTCCGCGGCGTGATCGCGGCTTCCACCTGCGCGGCGGTCAGCCGGAAATCGTTGTCCGCCGTCGTGGTCAGCGGAACCGGCACGCCGCTCGCCATCGTGACGCATGGCGCGTACGAGACGTAGCACGGCTCGGCGATCAGCACCTCGTCCCCGATATGCACGATTGCGCGCAAAGCAAGATCGACCGCTTCGCTGACCCCGACTGTAACCAGCACCTCGCTGCGGGGCTCGTAATGCACACCGTAAAATCCATGCAGGTGAGCGGCAATTTCCTCACGCAGCTCCAGTAAGCCCGCGTTGGACGTATACATCGTGTACCCTTGCCTCAAAGACTGAATCCCCGTTTCCCGGATCGCCCAAGGCGTCACAAAGTCGGGCTCCCCGACGCCGAGCGAAATAATGCCGGTCATCTCCGACGCGAGATCGAAAAACCGCCGGATGCCGGACGGCGGCATATCCCGGATGACGGGAGAGATGCGTTCGGACCAATTTAAAGTCATGACCATTCACCAGCTTTTCATGGATTTGTTCGTGCAAATTTGCAAATAAAAAAGCCCCCGTCCCCAAAAAAAGGGACGAGAGCTGTTGCTCACGCGGTACCACCCTCGTTGACTCCACTACATACGAAGTCCACTCGGTCCTATAACGGCGGATCACCGGCCAACTCCTACGGCTGCAAGCTTCAGAGGGCGACTCCAGGGTGGCTTTCGGCAGGGCTTCTTTCCCGGGCTCGCACCTTCCCCGGGTCGCTTGGAAATACGCCGTGCTTACTTTCCCCATCGTTGTCTTTCATGAAAAATAAATTAACAGTACTATAGCACGGGTCGTTTTCGGCTGTCAATCGTTCTCTTTGGGCAGTTTCGCCGCGACAGCACATTGGACCATCCGGAGTTCAGTCCGTACCTGTAAGCTCGTTCCAGTTCACGACGTCGGTGCAGAGATGCCGGATCAAGCCCGGTTCGTGGCTGACGACGAGTACGCCGAGCTGGCGCTGCCGGGCGATCGCGCGCACGGCCTGCCAAATTTGCGCCTGCGTGATCGCGTCGAGCATCGTCGTCATTTCGTCGGCGATGAGAAACCGCGTATGCGGTCCAAGCGCCCGCGCGACGCAGAACCGCTGCAGCTCGCCGCCGGACAATTCGCCGGGCCGGCGGCGGAGCCACTCCTGCTCGATGCCCAGCGCGTCCAGCAGCGACGGATCGGGTTCTCCGCCTTCGCGCAGGACGCGGTGCATCGGCCACTTCGGATTGACCGCCTTCTCCGGGTGCTGGAAGACGAGCTGCACCGGATGGTAGCCGCTGCGCGGGATAGGATTGCCGCCTAGAGTAATGCGCCCTTCCGGTGGCTCCTCATACCCGGCCAGCAGCCGCCCGAGCGTCGTCTTGCCGCAGCCGCTCGGACCGACGAGGCCGGTTATTTCCCCCGGCGTTAGCGTAAGGTCGACACCCTGGAACAGCCAGGCGTCCCGGCCGCGCCGGTACCCGAGGCCTCGCGCTTCAAGTCGCATGGATGCACCTCACCGTTCCGCCGCGCAGCTTCCGCATCTCCGGCCGCTCGCGGCTGCAATCCGGGCCGGCCCCGGCGCAGCGCGGCGCGAACAAGCAGCCCGGCGGCAGCGCGGACGGATGCGGCTGGACGCCGGGAATCGGCGTGAAGCCGTTCTGCGGCAGCGCCTGCCAAAGCGCCCGGCTGTACGGATGGCGCAGCTGCGCTCCGTCGCCGGAGAAGTCGCCGGCGGGCGCCGTTTCGACCGTCGTCCCGGCATAAAAGACGGCGACGTTGTCGGCAAAGGGAAGCACCGACTCGATGTCGTGAGTGATAAGCAGCACGGCGCAGCCTTCGTCCGCCAGCTCGCGGAACCGGCTTAGCGTTTCCCGCACCGCCGCGGGATCGAGACCGGGCGTCGGCTCGTCGGCAATGACGAGCCGCGGGCCGCCGACCGTCGCCGTCGAGACGAGCACCCGCCGTGCCATACCGCCCGACAACTGGAATGGGTACAGCCGCTCGATCCCGGGGGCGAGACGGTAGCGGTCGAAGATGCGGCGGACTGTGGCGTCGGCATCGCCCTCGCGTACCGAGCTCCGCACTTGGTCGCCCACCCGCATCAGCGGGTCGAGGAAATTGACCGATTGCGGCACCAGCGCAATCTCCTTGCCGCGCAGCGCCTCCTGTCGGGCGGGCGTCAGCGGCTCGCCTTCGTACCGCAGCGTCCCGGAGACGGCAGCATTGTCCGGCAAGATGCCGAGGATGGCGTGAGCGAGCAGGCTTTTGCCGGAGCCGCTCGATCCGACGACTGCGAGCAGCTCGCCCCGTCCGACCGTAAGATGCAGGCTGCGGATGACTTCCACTGTAGATTGGCGCAGTCCGCGGTCATATCGCGTGAAAGCGACGGAGAAGTCGTTCACTTCAAGTACAGGGACATGAATATGTTCAGGCATAGATTCAGGCACGTTGCGCCGAGCCTCCTCTTTTTGTCATGCTGCGGGGCCTGTTGCTTCAGTCCTGCGGGTTCCGCGGATCGAGCAGCAGACGCAGACTTTCCCCGGCTCGGTCGAACGCCCGGACGACGATCAGCAGGCAGAGGCCGGGGAAGACGGCCAGCCACCACATGCCGGTCGACAAATACCGCATCGACTCGGACAAAATAATGCCGATCGCCGGTTGGTGCGGCGACAGGCCCAGGCCGATAAACGTCACGCCGGCTTCGTGCAGTATCGCATGCGGGAAGAGCAGCAGCAGCCCGACGAGCAGCTGCGGCAGCAGGTGAGGCAGCATGTGCCGCGTCGCCACTTGCCAGCGGGACTGCCCGAGCCGCCGCGAAATCTGCACGAATTCGGCGTTGCGCAGCTGCAGCACCTCCGCGCGGATGACCCGCGCCAAGCTCGGCCAATGCGTCAGGGCGACGCCGATCACGATGCCGCGCATGCCGCCGCCGCAGACGAACGCGATCAGAATGAGCGTGACGAGATGCGGCACGCTCAAAAATAAGTCGATCAACCATGCGACGATCCGGTCGGCCGTCTGGCCCATCGTCGCGGCGATGAGCCCCAGCGCCGTTGCGATGACCACGCTGCAAGCGGCGGCGATCAAGCCGACCTGCACGCTCAGTGCAAGGCCTTTGAGAGTGCGGGTAAACATATCCCGCCCGAGCCAGTCGGTGCCGAACGGGTGCTGCAGCGACGGTGGAAGATTGCGCCACTCCAGCCGGGTGGACAGGTTGTCCGGGCTGAGCAGCAGCCCGATGAGCAAGGTTCCCACAATCAGCACGGCCGCGCCGATCGCCGCGATCAGCGCCCGATGTCTCCGGCCGAGCCGCACCCGGGGGCGAAAGTGCGCCGAACCGCTGGACGTTTGTATCTTATTCATAGCGCCCGTCCCTCCCGGATTCGCGGATCGACCAAGCGGTAAAGCAAATCCGCGATCAGATTGCCGGTGAACACGAACAGGGCGCTGAACAGCACGATGCCGAGCAGCAGCGGAACGTCGCCCCGCAGCCCCGCTTCGACGGTGGCTTGTCCGAGGCCGGGATAGGAAAATACCTGCTCGGCCAAGACCGCCCCGCCGAACAGCTCGCTGAACGCGGTGAACTGCAGCGACAGAGCGGGCAGCGCGATATTGCGCAGGCCATGCCGCCGGAACAGCCGGAAGCCGCGCTCGCCGCGGGCCCGGGCGAACAGCACGTAGTCGCTGGCGAGCACGTCGAGCAGCTTTTGCCTCGTATGCAGCGCGATGTTCGAGATGCCGACGATGCTTAAGGTCAGCGCGGGCAGGATCATATGCTGCACCCGGTCACTCCATGTAACCTCTTGAGCCAGCACCCCGGCAGGGACGCCCAGCGCAACCGGAAACCAGCCCAGCCACACCCCGAACAGCAGAAGCAGCAGCAGGCCCATCCAGAACGCGGGCGTGGAGGCCAGCGTATAGCAGTACCATTGGATCAGCCGGTCGATCCACGTATCTTTCTTCATCGCGGCCAAGCTGCCTGCCGCAAATCCGAGCAGGCCGGACAGCAGCCAGGCGGCGCACATCAGCGCCAGCGAACCTGCGAACCGATCTCCGATCACCTCCGCCACCGGTCGGCGGTAAATCATGGAGGTACCAAGGTCGCCCTGCAGCAGGGCCGCCCCCCAATTCGCGAATCGTTCGGCCGGCGGCTTGTCGAGTCCCCAATGCTCGGCGATCTGCTGCCGCTGCTCCGGGCTCACCCGCATGATGTCGGCCCCGACATAGGCTTGAATCGGATCGATGGGTGAGGCGTTTACGAGCACGAAGGAAATCGCGCTGATCGCCGCCAGCAAAGTGACCAGCCGGACCGCCTTCAAGCCTAAAAACGTAAGCAAGCTGCGCATCATCTTATAACCTCATTTTCCGGGCCTAGTTGTTCCATTTCCATTCTTCGATATTGTCCGTTACCGGCCAGCCGTGGCCGTGCGGATGAATGCGCTGCTTCCCGATATCCAGCTTGTCCTTAACCAAATAGAGATGGTCGATGTTGACCAGCCACGCCCATGGCGCATCGCCCTGTGCACTAACGCCGGTCGTGCCGTCCCATTGGGCTTTTTTCCAAAATTCCCAGGCGTCCTCTTCCTTCGTGGCCCGGAGCGCCTTATCCATCCAAGCATCGACCGTCGGATTGCTGTAATACCCGTTGTTGTAATATTCGACGCCGCGGTATTTGCTGCTGTACACGTTGTACATTTCGAGCGGATCGTTGCTGCCCCAGCCCATCATGACGGCGCTGGAATGCATCAGCTTCTTGATATCGTCCCAGCTTTTGCCATCGACATTAACTTGGATGCCGACCGGCTTCAGCATGTCGGCCACAGCCAGCGCCAGCGATTGCCGCGTCACGTCGCCCGAAGGGTAGATGAGCGGGAATTGCGCTTTGAGCGCTCCCTTCTCCAAGATGCCGTCGCCGTCGGCGTCTTTCCAGCCCGCCTCTGCGAGCAGCTTCTTCGCGCCTTCGACATCGGCGTCGGGGGTGACCGTCTGCGGATTCCACCAGGGGAGCCGGTCGTTGATGGTGTAGGCCGGCGTGCCGTGTCCTTCCAGTACGCCTTGGACGAGCGCTTTGCGGTCGATCGCCGTGTTGACGGCTTTGCGGATCGCGATATCGGCCGTCACATCGTTGCCGATGGGATTGCCGTCCTTCGTGATACTCCCGGAACGGGGATAAGGGAACACGATGCCCCGGTTGTCTACGGTATGTACGGCTTCGACCCGCATCCCGGCGACCGGCTGCTTGCTGAAGGCGGCGGGGATGTAAGCGGCGTCCACTTTTCCGGCTTTAGCGGCGGCATAAGCGGCATCTTCGTTCAGGAACAGAAATGTAAGCTTTTTAAAAAACGGCTTCGGACCGTAATAATCGGGGTTCGCCTCGACGATGACCTGCTGGCCCCGGTCCCATTGCACGAGCTTGTACGGCCCGGACCCGACCGGTTTCTGGGCATAGTCTTGGCCGTGGGCGTGCTTCGGCACGATGCCCGTCTGTACGAGCAGCGTCAGGAACGTCGATTGCGGCTCTTTGAGCGTAAACTTGACCGTGGCGGCGTCCGCGGCTTCGACGCTTTTCATATTCGTGAGGTCGATAATGGAGCCGTTTTTGGACGCCGCTTCGAACGTATACTGCACGTCGGCGGCCGTGACCGGCTTGCCGTCGGAAAACTTCGCGTCGTTCCGCAGCTTGACGGTCCATACTGTCCCGTCGCCGCTCACTTCGTAGCCGGTGGCCAGATCGTTTACAATTTTCATCTCGGCATTCCGTTTCAGCAGCGTGCTTTGAAACAGCGGCGAGCCGTACCGTCCCCAGCCGGTGGTCGGATCGAAGCCGGCTTCCGGCTCGGAGCCGACGGCCAAGATCAGCTCGTCTTTGGCTGCGGCCACCGGGGATTCTTCCTTCTTAGCGGTCGGGGCGCATCCGGTTAAGATAAGGCCAAGGATAAGTCCCCACACGATCACCCTAAACATTGCGGGCTTGTTCACGTTTTCTCAACTCCAAATCCGTAGGTTGTCTTTTTTCATCGTGTCACGATTTAATAATATTGTAGCACACGCTCTAGGGGGAGTCACTACGAACGGACAAAAAAGTCGGGAGGCTTGGACACCACAGCCGGTTCTGCGCACACGTTGGATTTTTCGCAGCTGTCTTGGAGAAAAAGCCATCGTTCTCCAGCGGGGGAATGCAACTTTTTTTGAGGAATGGGGACGACGCAACCGCTCAGGCTTGGTTTAGAATAGCCTAGGAAATGGAAAACTAAAGCCGGACGGCTGCTTGAAAAAAAATGCAATTCACCCGTTGACATAGGGTAGGGGGGTATAGTAATATAAAGTCAAGAGGAGGGAACACAATGGATAACATTACGGAGGCGGAACATTGCTGCTCCACGGACAGCGAGAGAAAAAGCCATCATTCCGATAAAGTCAAAGCCAATCTCATCACCCGGTTGAACCGCATCGAAGGCCAGATCCGGGGCGTGAAGGGCTTGATCGAGAAAGACACGTATTGCGACGACGTTCTTAACCAGATCGCCGCGATCCAATCGGCGCTGAACGGCGTCGGCAAGCTGCTGCTCGAAGGCCATATGAAGTCCTGTGTGATCGAACGCATCCAAGCGGGTGAGCACGAAGTCGTTGAAGAGCTGCTTACCACCATCCAAAAATTAATGAAATAAGGAGAGATCCCCTATGCAAACTATTACATTGAAAGTTGAAGGCATGTCCTGCAATCATTGCGTGAATTCCATCGAGGGCGCTTTGAAGAACATCGGAGCAACCGGCAAGGTCGACTTGGCCGCAAAATCCGTTCAAGTGCAGTATGAGGAGTCGAAAACGAATCCGGATGCGATCAAAGCCGCGATTGAAGACCAAGGCTACGACGTGGTTTAATCCGGGATTCACCGGTTTTGCCGAGATGCGGCTCCGGCCGCTCTCTTTTTTTGATTAAAATATACCCCATACGGGTATATTTGAGGAGAGGTGCTTAGCTATGGAACAGCGATTGGAACAACAGCAGCAGCCGGATCAGCAGCAAGCCTCGCTTGCCATTACGGGCATGACCTGCGCAGCCTGCGCGAACCGGATCGAGAAGGGCTTGAACAAGCTGCCCGGCGTCGGGAAAGCGACCGTGAATTTTGCGTTGGAGACAGCTCACGTCGAATACTCCGGGCAGGCGGTATCGGTGGACGAAATGATCCGGAAGGTCGAGCAGCTCGGCTATAAAGCGGGGCTGAAGGAGGAACGGGAGGACGGCGGCGACCACCGGCAAAAAGAAATTGCCGCGCACCGCACGAAGCTGATTTTCTCCGCCATTCTTTCGTTCCCGCTGCTGTGGGCGATGGTCAGCCACTTTTCGTTCACCTCGTGGATTTATTTGCCGGAAGCGCTGATGAATCCATGGGTGCAGCTTGCGCTCGCGACGCCGGTGCAGTTCATCATCGGCTTGCCGTTCTATACCGGCGCTTACAAAGCGCTGCGCAACAAAAGCGCGAACATGGACGTACTCGTCGCACTGGGCACGTCGGCAGCTTATTTTTACAGCCTGTACCTGACGCTGGCGTGGGCTGCGGCCGGCTCTCCGTCGCACCATGGCATGCCTTCCATGTATTACGAGACGAGCGCCGTGCTGATCACGTTGATCGTGATGGGCAAATGGTTCGAGGCGCTGGCGAAAGGCCGCTCCTCGGAAGCGATCAAGAAGCTGATGGGCCTGCAGGCCAAAACGGCGCTTGTCGTCCGCGACGGCGTCGAGCTGAGCGTGCCGGTGGAAGAGGTGCTGGCCGGGGACGTCGTGCTGGTGAAGCCGGGCGAGAAAATTCCGGTCGACGGCATCGTTCTTGACGGCATGTCGGCGGTCGACGAATCGATGCTGACCGGCGAAAGCATTCCGGTCGAGAAAAAGCCCGGCGACGCCGTCATCGGCGCGACCGTCAACCGGAACGGCAGCCTGCGGATCCAAGCGACCAAGGTCGGCAAAGAAACGGCGCTGGCGCAAATTATCCGGGTCGTCGAAGACGCCCAAGGCTCGAAGGCGCCGATTCAGCGGGTGGCCGACCGGATCTCCGGCATCTTCGTGCCGATCGTCGTCGGGATTGCGGTGCTTACGTTCTTGATCTGGTATTTTGCGGTTGTTCCGGGCGAATTCGCCAATGCGCTGGAGAAAGCGATTGCCGTTCTCGTCATTGCATGCCCTTGCGCCCTCGGGCTTGCGACGCCGACCTCCATTATGGCCGGATCGGGCCGCGCGGCGGAGTTCGGGATTTTGTTCAAGGGTGGAGAGCATCTGGAATCGATGCACCGGATCGATACGATCGTGCTGGATAAAACCGGAACGGTCACCAAAGGCAAGCCGGAGCTAACCGACGTGAGTATCGAAGCTGCGGACGAAGCGACGGTACTGCGTCTGGTCGCTTCCGCGGAGAAGCAATCCGAGCACCCGCTGGCAGAAGCGATTGTGGAAGGCATCCGCTCGAAAGGCATCGCGTTCTCCGAGGCGGAACGGTTCGAGGCCATACCGGGCTATGGTATCGCCGCCGTCGTCGAAGCCCGCGAGGTACTGGTTGGCACGCGCAAGCTGCTTCGTCGCGAAGGGATCGAATTTGCACAGGCCGAGGGTACCATGGAGCGGCTGGAATCGGAAGGCAAGACCGCCATGCTGATCGCCGTGGACCGGCAGTATGCCGGCATGGTTGCGGTCGCCGACGCGGTCAAAGAAACGTCGCAAGAGGCGATCGCCCGCCTGAAGCAGGAAGGCATCGAGGTCATCATGATCACCGGCGACAACCGCCGGACGGCGGAGGCGATCGCCCGCCAAGTGGGTATCGACCGCGTGCTGGCCGAGGTGCTGCCGGAAGGGAAGGCGGCCGAAGTCAAGAAGCTGCAGGCGGAAGGGCGCAAGGTCGCCATGGTCGGAGACGGCATCAACGATGCGCCGGCGCTTGCGACGGCCGACGTCGGGATCGCTGTCGGCACGGGGACAGACATCGCTATCGAAGCGGCCGACGTGACGCTCATGCAGGGCGATCTCATCCGCTTGCCGGACGCCGCGGCGATGAGCCGGAAAACGATGGCTAACATCAAGCAAAATCTGTTCTGGGCACTTGCGTACAATACGCTCGGTATTCCGATCGCCGCGCTGGGCTTCCTTGCCCCGTGGGTGGCGGGAGCCGCGATGGCGCTGAGCTCGGTATCGGTGGTGCTCAACGCGCTCCGATTGCAGAAGGTGAAGCTCTAAAAGTTCGGTGAATAACGAGTGGAGCAACCGAAAGCATTTTGTAGAAACGAAGTGGTCGCCTTTGTTTCCGGATTTCAACCTTAAGAGGGGTTATATCATCCGGAAATCCGGGAACAACAGCGATCGGAAGAATGCTTTGGTTGCGCAGCGGCCTGTTATTCACCGGACTTTCAGGTAGAGCGGAAGGCGGGTGCCCGGTTACCGGGCGCCCTTCTTTCGATGAATACGGCAGGATCGGAAAGGAGCTGCAAAGCCGCGGTGAACAAGACGATTCTCATGGTCGACGACGAGGCAAAAATCAGGGATGTCGTCACTTCTTATCTGCAAAAGGACGGGTACCGCACGCTGGAGTCCGCCAGCGGCTCGGAAGCGTTGGACGTGCTGGAGCGGGAGGCGGTCGATCTCGTCATCCTGGACCTGATGCTGCCCGACATGTCCGGCGAGGAGGTATGCCGGCGCATCCGGCTAAGGTCCTCGCTACCGGTCCTGATGCTGACGGCCAAGGTGTCCGAGAACGACCGGGTGACCGGGCTGTCCATCGGCGCGGACGACTACGTGCTGAAGCCGTTCAGTCCGCGGGAGGTGGCCGCCCGGGTCCGGGCAATCCTGCGCCGCACGCAGGACGACGCTTTGCTGGCGGACCGGATGGCGTTCGGCGGCGGCGAGCTGGTTATTCTAACGTTAAAGCGCGAAGTATACAAGGATGGCGATCCGGTTGCTCTAACGCCCAACGAATACAAGCTGCTGCTTACGCTTGCTCGCCACCCGGAGCGCTGCTTTACGAGAGACGAGCTGATCGAGAAGGTGCTGGGCTTCGACTTCGAAGGCGACGAGCGCACGGTAGACCAGCATGTCAAAAACCTGCGGCAGAAGATCGAGCCGGTTCCGAAAGCGCCGCGGTATATCGTGACGGTGTACGGCGCAGGCTACCGGTTTGCCGGAGGCGTTTTGCCGTGAGAGGGTTGTATGCCAGATTTGCGCTTGTATTTATCGGATTAACGTGCGGGATTTTGATCATGGCGCTTACGGTGCTGCTCGTGCAGGCGCACCGTCATTTTATGATGTATCAGCAGCAGGCGGCAGCGAGCGCGGATATGGTGATGTTCAATGCGCATCTGGAGCAGGCGATTGTCCAGTCGATCGTCTGGATTGCCGCCGGAGGTATCGTCTTGGCGGCCTTGGCCGGCTTGTACGCGGCGAAGCGGATGGCTGCGCCGCTCATGGCGATGAAAGCGATGGCGGTCCGCATGGCCGGAGGCGAGCTGGAAGCCCGTACGGAGGTTCGCGGGAACGACGAGCTGGCCAATTTGGCGCAAGCGATTAACGCGCTGGCTGCGCAGTTGGAGAAGCAGGAGCGCCTGCGGAAGACGATGACGGCCGACGTCGCCCATGAGCTTCGCACCCCGCTGGCCACTTTGAAGAGCCATATGGAAGCGATGATGGACGGCGTCTGGGAGCCGACGCAGGTCCGGCTCGGGTCTTGTCACGAGGAGGTCGAGCGGCTGAGTCATCTGGTCGGCGATTTGGAGCAGCTGACGCAAATGGACTCACCTCATTTTCGGCTTCGCCTGCAGACGGAAGACTTGTCGGCCATCGCGGCTCAGAGCGTGGAGACCGTTAAAGCCGCGTTCGTGCAAAAAAAGGTCTCTCTTTGGTTCGCCGCCCCGGAACAACCGGTACTGGTCCAAGCGGACCGGCGGCGGGTCGGGCAAATTTTGGCGAATGTGCTCAGCAACGCATGGAAGTATACGCCCTCCGGGGGACAAGTCGAGGTGACGGTGGAGCACGCCTTCGGCGAGGCGCGGGTCGTCGTCGCGGACACCGGGATCGGCATTTCCGCCGAGGAGCTGCCTTATGTGTTCGAACGGTTCTATCGTACGGACAAGTCACGGAATCGCACCACGGGAGGAAGCGGCATCGGACTGACCATCGCCCGGAGACTGATGGAAGCACACGGCGGACACATGGAAATCGAGAGCGAGGTCAGCCGGGGGACGGCGGTGCGGATTTGTTTTCCGGGATAAAGCTCCGCGGAGAGTGATGATCTTCACAAGATCTTCAAAAGGTTCCCTTACACTAAAAACAACCGAGAGAAAACAGGAGGGTATTTATGAAAAAAGCAGCCATTGCGACATTGCTGGGTACGGCGTTGCTGCTGAGCGCGTGCGGCCAGCAGGGGAAAGAAGCCTCGGCCCCGAAGGAGGCTCCGAAGGAAGAAGCCGGGCACGGCAATCACGGAGGCGGGGCGTCCGAAGCGCCGAAGAGCGCAGAGGTCGTCACGACCTTCAAGCTGACGCCGGAGAAGCCGCAGACACGAAGCGATACCCCGCTTACGATTCAGATTACGGACAAAAACAACAAGCCGGTGGAAAACTTCGACATCACGCACGAGAAGAAGCTTCACTTGATCGTCGTCAGCAAAGACCTGTCGTTCTTCAACCACATTCACCCCGACTATAAGGGCGGCGGCCGGTTCGACATCACGACGCAGTTTCCGGGCGGCGGCGATTATAAGCTGCTTGCGGACTTCGTGCCGACAGGCCAAGGAACGATGACGCAGACGCAATGGATCAGCGTACAGGGCGATGCGCCCGCAGCCGCGGCGATCGAACCCGAGTCCACGCTGGTCAAGACGGTAGACGGCAAAGAAGTCACGCTTGCGATCGATCACCTGATGGCGGGAATGGACGCGAACCTGACCTTTACGATTCGTGACGCCGCTTCGAAGCAGCCGGTGACGAATCTTCAGCCTTATCTCGGCGCGGTCGGGCATGTGGTTATTTTGAGCGCCGATGCCGAGCAGTATCTGCACGTCCATCCGATGGAGGAGAAGGCTTCCGGGCCGGACGCCAAGTTTATGACGAAGTTTCCGAAAAGCGGCGTATATAAGCTATGGGGCCAGTTCCAGCACGAAGGCAAGGTGTTTACCGTTCCTTTTGTCGTGAAAGTTCCCGCTTGAGTTTGGTCAATTGAGGGAAATAGAGGTGTACGAGGGGGTGGGGTATCTACTTCCGACCGCTGCTCCACCCCACAAAGTGAAGTTGAATCAGGGAAGCTTAGGCCGAGTACTTTGCGGGGGCCCCGGGTCATCGGGAAATTTGATTGGAAGCCGCTTATTAGCGGACATTTCCCGAAGACAAAGGCGGCCGCTATCGCTTCTACAGTGGATACCCCACCTCCGTATGTTTCTCTATTCTTGTCAAAACCACTTTCTCAATAGCCTAAAGACCGATTCGCAGAAGCTGAATCGGTCTAATTCTTTATAAGCCGGCTCCTACCGGTTAACATGGGCGTCGGGAGCCTTATCCGACACCAGATTCAAGACGATGTTGTGCTCAAGAAGCGCCTTCAGCCCGCACAGTACGATCGTAAACCCTTCCGTCGAGTCGATCGCTTGCTTGACGATGTCATCCCCATCTCCTTGAAACCCAGTGTTCGTTACCGTCACGAAGGTTTCGTTATCCGCCCGGCGGGTAAAGATCCATTCGACCGTGGTGAAGCCGTAAGACGCCTCCCATTCGATGAGAATGCGCCTGTTCTCCTCGACTTCTTTGACATGGACGTTGGTAGAAACGCCGTACATTTCCCAATCCCACCGGACACTTTTGCCAGCTTCCAACCTCCCGCTGCTTTTGGTGAACCAGAATCGCGTTGTAACCGCCGGTTCGACGAAAGCCTCGAATACCTCTTCAACCGGTCTGCGAATAAGCATTTCCGCTTTTGACACCGGTGCTTGGTGCAGTGTTGTCATTGTTCATTTCCCCTTTTATCGTCTTCCGTTTCTTATACTATAGCATGTCACATTGGTTAGGATTTCTTAACGATTGCGGATTATGACATTCTTGAGCTCGCTTCCGGCCGTATCGGCCGTATCCGACACAATATTACATCATTTGCTGTCTGTCGATATCAGATGTCGTCGTTCTCGCCAAGCGCTTGGGGTACAATTGATCCCCGTGCACTATGGACAAAGTACCCAGCTTTTCAATACAATGAATGAAAGCAATGGGTTAATTTTACATGTTATACGGTAATTTCTTTCGAAAAATAGGTAATATTTGTCATGCTGAAATTTGTCAAGTGCTTTGAGTATGACGAGATGTAGAAACGGCGGTTTTTTCTGAAAAAATTGTTGATTTCCAAAAATTTTGACGAAAGCCGCACGTCGTTCAAGCAAGCAATCGTTTCCGGACAACTCCCCATCACTCACAAAATGGAGGACCGACGACCGAAGACGGCATCGTCGGACTCCGCGAGAGGTAGCGCCATGGCTCATCACAAGTATGTCGTCGCGTTCCGCATCGGCTTCCAAAGCTCGCTGGAATACCGCTTTAATTTTTTTCTCTCTCTGTTCAGCGCGGTATTTCCGATCGTCGTGCATTACTACATATGGACGGCGGTGTACGCGAGCGCCGGAGAAAGCGGCTTGTTCGGCTATTCCTATCAAGAGATGATCATGTATACGATCATGGCCGCCGTCGTCTCCAAGCTGGTCATTACGAATATGGAGCACGCCATCGCCGAAGATATCAAAAGCGGCGGATTGAATAAATATATCGTCAAGCCGATTGCGTATTTTGGCTTCCGCATCTGCTCGTTTATCGGGCAGCGCTTGATCTATGTGGCGATTTCCCTGCTCGTCATTCTGGCTCTAACCTTCGCATTGAACTCATTCTATAAGCAGCATACCGGACTTGAACGATTGCTGGCTTTTTTCCTCTCCCTGTGCCTGTCTGTCATTCTTAGCTTTCTGATCTCGTACGCCCTTTGCGCGTGCGCCTTCTGGTTGTCGGAAATCTCCTACTTTTTCGTTGTTACCAGCCTGCTGGTCAATATTATGAGCGGCGGCATGTTTCCGCTTGAAATCTTCGGAGAAGGGCTGCAGCAGCTGTTTCGTTTCCTGCCCTTTCACTATATGATTTACTTCCCTGTCAACGTCCTGAACGGCAAAATAGCGGACGGGCTTATATGGCAAGGCATCGCCGGACAAGGCCTATGGATCGGTCTGATGCTGATCGTCTGCCATCTGGCCTGGAAGCGCGGGATGAAACGGTACTTGGGGCTAGGAGGCTGAGCTTTGAACTTCGTTTCCGAACTGCGGCGGCACTTGTACATTCTGGCGTTATTCGCCAAAAACTCGGTCATTTCCCAGATGGAATACCGATTCAATTTCATAACGGGCATATTCGTCGAAGCGGCGTTCCTGATGGCCAAGCTGCTGTATGCGGTCGTCGTGTACAAAACGAATGTGCGGATCAACGGGCTGTCGCCGGATACGATTCTGATGTTTATGGGAACGCATTTATGGCTGACGGGCATTTACATGGGCTTGTTCTTTAACAATTTCCTGCGTCTCAGCGATCATGTCCGCACGGGCAGTCTCGATCTGATGATGGTCAAGCCGATTTCGCTGCAATTTCTCGTGTCCTTGCGGTATATCGAGGTCGGGATGCCGATCCCGAATATGATTGCGGGCACCGTGATGATCGCGATCGGCTGGAGCGCCGCGGGCATTCCGCTGACGCTGCTCCATGTCGCCGGATTTATAATCTTTCTGCTGACCGCAACCGTCCTTACGTACTGCATTATGATCATTCCTTCGCTGCTCTCGTTCTGGTTCGTGAACACGTCGGCCGCCAGCGAGATTTCGTACTCCGTATGGGATTCCAACAATATGCCTGCATCCATGTACAACAAGTGGATACAGCGGATAGGAACGTTTGTCGTTCCGGTGTTTTTGATTACGAACTTTGCCCCGATGTTTGTGCTCGGCAAGCTGTCTGCCGCCGAATGGGCCTGGGGCGCGCTTGCGCCGGTCGTCTGCTTCCTGCTGGTCCGTTTCCTGTGGAAGCGGGCGCTGGGCGTGTACAGCAGCTCGAATTTGTAGCGGAACATTCGTCTGAAGCAGCAAATTACGATAAGGAGGTGATGCCGACCCGGAACCAAACGCAGGCGGGAAGGCTCCGCAGATGAGGCAGTCTAGGCTGAATCGACAGGTCCTATACCAACAATGATTCGAAAATTGGAGGAGGTTAGACGATGTCCGTACAACTTCACAACGACACGGCTTCAACGATTTCACCGCTCTTGAGTACGTCGGCGCCCCGATGGATTTGGCTGCAGCTTCTGGAGGCCTGCAATCTAAGGTGCAAAATGTGCTACGAATGGGGCGATAACGGCGCCTACAAGGAACGAACGATGTTAACGCAGCTGGATATTAAAGTGGTTAAGCAAATTATCGAGGATTGCAGCCCGGTCAAGCCGTATTACGATCTGTTTGGCGGAGAACCTTTGATGTATCCGCAGATCGACGAGGTTCTGGCTACATTAAAATATTACGGAAGCCAAGTCGCCTTCCCGACCAACGGAACGCTGCTGGAGAAGCATGCGGAGATGATTATCGAGAACGAGCCGCATCGCGTGTGGGTGTCGATGGACGGTCCGGAGGAGATTAACGACCAGCAGCGCGGCAAGGGCGTATTCAAGAGAGCGACCCGCGGCATTGAGAAGCTTCATGCGCTCCGGGAGGAGAAGGGCAAGGAGTTTCCTAAGATCGGCACGATCTTCATCATTACCCCGCTGACGTATATGCATGTGGAAGAGCTGTTCTTCAACAGCATGGATATTACGAAGCTGGATCATATCAGTTTGGAGTTTCAGTCGTTTATTACGCCTGAAGATCACGTGAATTACCGGAATATTTTGAAAAATAATTTTGATCTGGACACGAATGCGGCTGTTTCCAAGGGCTTCGTCCGCGAATTATCCGAGTTTAGCGAGATGAATGCAAAGGATATCTCCCGTCAGGTACGCAACATCGAGGAGTACTGTAAGGAGAAGGGCGTTTATTTCAATGCCTACCCGCAAAACATGACCGAAGAGACGGTCGAGCTGTATTTCAGCGGAAACAGTCACAAGCTGTCGCATGCCAAGAAGCGGTGCGAGTTCCCTTGGCTCAGCACGGAGATCAATGCGAGAGGCGACGTGACCTCCTGTCACGCCTTCTATGATTTGACTCTGGGCAACGTCAACGAGCAGCGGCTGCTCGATATTTGGAACGGACCGAAGTATAAGCAATACCGCAATTATTTGAAAAAAAATTCATTCCCGATCTGTCAGGCCTGTTGTCTGAACTTCAAGACGAAGACGGAAAAATAAAGGAAGCACGAGGTTGTGCCCATGAGAAAGAAACGAATCGGCGTGCTCGGCTGCGCTCACATCCTCGACCGGGCGCTGTTCACGCCCCTCAAAAGTCTCAAACACCTCGGCGTTCACGCTATTGCGAGCCGGACGAAGTCCAAAGCCGAGTCCTATGCGGACAAGTACGGCATTCCGCACGCGTTCGGCAGCTATGAGGAGCTGCTGGCCTGCGAGGAGATTGACTTCGTCTATATCGCGCTCAGCAACGAGCTGCATGCGGAATGGGCGATTCGGGCGCTGCAGGCCGGGAAGCCGGTGCTGGTGGAGAAGCCGATCTGTCTGAACACGGAGGAGCTTCGGCGGCTGATGGACGTGCAGGCCGCGTCCGGGTTGCCCGTGCTGGAAGGTCTGATGGTGCAGCACCATCCTTGGCAGTGCGAGATCAAGCGGATGGTCGGCGGGAACGCTTACGGCCGCCTCTTGCAGGTGCGCTCGCAAATCTCGGTTCCGTTCCAGGACCCGGAGCGGCAAAACTATCGCAGCTTCCCGGAACGCGGCGGCGGCGCCTTCTATGATTTCGGCTGCTATTGGCTGCAATTCCTTCAAGCGGTGCTGGGGCTGGAGCCGTCGGGCTGCGATGCGGAGTCCGATTTTGCGGGGCCGGGCGGTTGCGATTGGACGTTCTGGGCGGCGCTGGAATACGCGGACGGGGTACGTACCGAGCTTGTCGCTTCCTTCGAGCTGCCTGCGATCTCCCGGCATACACTCGAATTTGAGCGTGCCGTTGTGACCGTGGACGATTTTTTCCGCGCCAGCATGGGAACGTATCGCATGGCGATTCGCATCCAAGATAAGCAGACCGGGGCGGTGGAGAAGCTGGCCTTCGAGCCGCAAAATTACTTCGTGAATCAATTGGCGTTTTTCAGCGACGTGCTGGACGGGACAACAAGCCATGTGCCGATCGTTCAATCGTACGAGCGCATGGCGTTGCACGAGCGGCTGCTGACGCTGGCGAGGGCGAAGCTGCCCGGATATCCGCTGGCCTCGGGCCAACAACCGACCTAGATGAGGAGGAATTTCATATGGTAATGCAAACCGTGATGAAAATTTTGAGTGAAATCAAGGAGTCTCCGGAGCTGCTGTCCACGTTGAAGCCGGAGACGGATATCGTTAACGAGGTTGGACTCGATTCGCTGCAAATGATCAATTTCGTATTGGCCATTGAAGATGCTTTCGATGTGGAAATCGACTTTGATCATTTTCAACTCGAACACCTGAACTCCATTCAAGCTTTCGTTACTTTCTTGGAGGGCCTGAGAGAGGCTATTTCGAACGGGGCCAGCGGCCAGATGGCTTAGCAGCCCGTTTTCGACAGATCATGAAAAACCGTTTGCCGAAAGAAGGGAGGGCCGCTCATGCAACCGAAAACGAAAGTCGCCTTTGACGGAAACACGTTTCATAATATGAAGCGGACGATTCGCAACATGTCCGTGACCAGCAAAGCGCTGCGGCGCGATCCGACGTTCGCGCTGGACATTCCCGAGGATATCGGCATCAAGCTGAACAACGGCTGCAATTTGCGCTGCAAGCATTGCTTCGAATGGGCGAGCGACGGCTTTCATCACGATATGGCCAAGGAGACGAAAAGTCAGGAGATCGAGTTTTCCATACTCGAACGCCTGCTGGAACAAACGCGCCAGCGGAAATCCCGGTTGTTCCTTTGGGGGGGCGAGCCTCTGTATTACAGCAAGTTTGACGAATTGGCCGACTTGCTGGAACGCGATCCCCGTAATACGACCATTTGTACCAATGCACTGCTCGTGGAGCAGAAGCTGGATTCCGTGCTGAAAATATCGAAGGATATGACGCTGCTCATCAGCTTGGACGGCTTTGAAGCGGAGAACGACGCCATTCGCGGGAAGGGCACGTACAAGAAAGTCGTCCAAACGCTGGAACTGCTGCTGGGCTTGCAGCGAACCGGGGAGTATAAGGGCCGTATTTCGCTCAGCTTGACCATTAGCGATTCCATGATAACGAAGCTATACGATTTTATGGCATATTTCGAAGGCCTCGGCGTCGATACGGTATACTTCGTGTTTCCTTGGTACATCCCAAGCGAGATTGCAGTGAAGATGGACGACTACTATTCGCGGTACTTCCCTTGGCTGGAAGCGGCGCAGCAGCAGCAACGGTATAGCTGGCATTCCTTCACCTTCCGCGTCTCGGAATCGAATATCGAGCCGCTTATCGCCGAAATCGACCGGATCAACGAGCGGGTATGGAACAGCCGAATCCGGTTTCAGCCGGCGCTGGAGCGGGATGAGATCAGGGACTTCGTTCTTGGCTCCGAGAAACCGGCGATGAAGCGGGAGCAGTGTTTATCCATCGCGAACCGGGTGGATGTGATGCCGGACGGGAAAGTAAATCCGTGCAAGTTTTTCCCGGAGTTTACCCTTGGCGACTTGAACGGACAGGAGCTGAAGGACGTGTTTCACAACGAAAATTTCCGGCGCCACCGAGAGGCACTGGGCGGCGGATTGACGCCTATTTGTTCACGATGCGTGCTGCTCTATAACTACGGCCGATAAATGCCGCAAGCTGGCGGTAACCTATGAAAGAGGGCTGGGTATGATCCAAGGGCGGTTTCATATGGATGACTTCTCCGTGTATCGGCCCGAACTGACGGTGCCGATTGCGGACATCATTTCAAACGCGGTGCAATGCGGGTATCCCCTTGAAACCGATGAGGCTTATTACCGGGAGCGGGGGTACGAGACAGTTGCGGTAGAAAGACACCTGTCGATGGAGGAAATGGCGGAGAGGGCACTTGAGCCAGTAGCGGAGCGTTGCAAGCGGGAAGGCATCGAGATTGGGGAAATCTGGTTTGCGCATACGTCTCAGGTAGCTTGGCATGAGTGCAATCTGTTCAAAACGATGCTGCTGCGCTGGGGCTGGGAGCAGGTTCCCTTGTATCCGGTCGAGGAGCATTCCTGCTCGACGTTCCATTGGTTTCTGCACATGGCCGCCTATTCGTTCGCCCGCGATCCGGACAAAGCGGTGCTGGTTGTGACCGCCGATCTCGGTATCCATCCGTTCTACTATATCAATGATTTCATCCTTAGCGGAGACAGTGCCAGCGCCTGCTTACTACGCCGGGAATACGGCGATCATCGAACGCTTGCCGTAAAGTACAAAACGGCAGGCAAGGTCTACGATAACAATCCGTCCCGCCTGCGGCATTTCCATGCGACTTTCTATATGAGCATCCGCAAGATTATGCAGGAGACGCTTAGCGAAGCCGGATTCACCTTTTCCGACATCCGTCTCGTCGTGTGCGGCAATACGAACCGGCAGATATGGGAGACGGTAGCCGGTTCGCTGCGGATTTCGCCGGATATGTTTTACTACGCCACCCTGAACGAAGCCGGGCATATTACGAATGCGGACATTCCTTCCAACCTTTGGCGCGCGTTAGCCGACGGGGCGTTGCTGCCGGGGGACTATTATTTAACGGTTACCGTCGGCATGGCCGGCACATTCGGCTGTGCCCTGCACCAGTATGTGCCGACCAATCGGCTTGGAGTTCCGGCCAAGGAAGAAGGGAAGCCGTGAGCGCGCATGTTTCAGCGGACGGTACGAAGCTGTATATTAGCGGACTTCGGTGCATCGTTCCGGAGGCGGAAAGCTCCTTGGAGGCCTACTGTGCGGAGGCGGGACAGCCATGGGAAGATAGCCCGCCCAAATGGCTGTTTGCGCATGCCGGGATGTCCTCGCCTTGGCCCCCCGTGGATCCCGGACTGCTGGATTCCACGCTTCCTGCGGTTCAGATTCCTGTGTTCGGAAAGCATCCCGTCGAATATTTGTGCGAGGAAGGGAAGCGATGCTTCAGAGCGGACCGGAAGTTTGATCTGATCTGTTACTGCCACGAGACCGTACAGCATCCGCTGACGACCTTGCCGGGGTTAATGCTGTGCGCCGAGTTCGGGCATCGCCATGCGCAGTCGTTTGTGCTTGGACAGCTCGGCAGCCTCGCCTGCATTCGAGCAATCGACTGGTGCAAGCGGATGCTGGAGTATGGAGAAGGAACGGACGGCTTGTTCTGCATGGCGGATCGAACAAACTATCCGTTCAGCCGGATGTCTTGGACGGGCTCGATCAAAGGCGATGCAGCGGTGCTCTGTATGGTGAACGCCGAAGCCGGCGATTACGAGGTAGTGGATTACCGTATACGGCCTGTCTTTCCCGAAGGCTCGATGCGGGCGTGGACGACGGCCGATTACGAGCGGACGACGCTGGCGCTTGCCCGGCAAGCGGAGCAAGCGCTGCAGGAGATGCAAGCGGCGGGGAACGCACCCGATCGGCTGGTGATTCAGAACGTGTCTGATTCCTTCGTAAAGGCTGTGGGCGAGGCCGGGGAACACTGTGGGATTCCTGTCTATGTAAGGCAAACGCGGAAAGCTATAAATTTTTTGGGCAGTGATCCGTTCCTCACTTTGCAGGAAGCGGTATCGCATGGCCATCTACGGGAGGGACAATCGGTCCTGCTCTTGTTTGCCAGCGCCGATTACGGCATCGGGCTGCTGACGCTCCGCTGCGCCGGCGGCCAGCCTTCCAACTTGAATACGTAATATTGCGAAAGGACTGCGAAGTGCGGTCTTTTTGCGCTGGGGGCCATTTTATAAAGGTCGGGCATGATGTAAAGCGCGACGAATCCATTATTTTCAAATGTTATTTTTTGTGATATTATTTACTTACCGATAGGTAAGTAAGAGGTGTAGCAGTCCTAATCCGCCATCTTTTGAATCAACTTAGGAGGTAATATCATATGAATGCATTGCGGCCGTCGTACCAAAAACCGACCGTAATCGGCTTTTCCGCTGTTATCCGTGTCCTGATTTTTGCAGGGTGTATTATCCTCGGTATTGCGCTCGGGTACTTCATCCCGCTGATCGCCACGTGGGCTTTGACCTTGCCTTGGGTACCGTTTGAAGGGCCGCTTAAGCTAATCGCGTCCTTCTCCGGGGTGTGGGTGACCGTCGTCACTTCGCTTCTTGGTCTGCTCGCCGGCCTCTGGTTCGCCGAGGAGGTGATCAAGGATACGCTGCGTGTGGTGGTCTCTGACGAAACGATCCGGCTGGAGAAAGACGGGGTCGTTCAAGATCTCAGTCTCGCAGATATAAGCCTGGTTTTCCTTGATGGCAAGCAGCTTGTAATCCTTGGAAATGCGGGAGAGGAGCTTGCCCGCGAAACCTATGAGTGGGCGAGCAAGCATATCGCCGGCGCTTTGACGGAGCACGGGTATCCTTGGTCGTCCGGCGGTGATCCGTACAAGAATCAGTTCCGGCGCTGGGTACTCGATACCCCTGATTTGCCGCATACGGTCAACACGCTGTTGCAAGCGCGCGAAATTGCGCTTAAGAAGAAGGAAAAGGGCGAAGCCAATGAACTGCGCCGCGAGGTAAGCAAGCTGGGCTTCGTCGTCAAGGACGAAGAGACGCGTCAATATTGGCGGGCGCAGACAACCGGGCCATGAGAGGCCGTTTCGGTCGGAGAACATTTGCCGCAAGACGGTTGAACGTATACAATAGACTTACAAAAATTTACTTGGAAGGAGAAGCATAACATGAAGAAGCTGCTCGATAAGCTCTAACCGTATGTTCACGCGCGCTTCGTTCCTTATCTTGCACGCGGACCGCCTCTGCCGACATCCGGAATGGTTTTATCCACTTTTGAAAATGCGGAGGTCGGTTAAACGAGATGAGAAACGAACAAGAGGTACTGGCGCAGCTCCTGCAACTTGCCGAAAGGGATGATCGGATTCGATGCGTCGTCATGAACGGTTCGCGGGTCAATCCTAACGCCCCGGTCGATTTTATGCAGGATTACGATATTGACTTTTATATGACGAACCTGGGGGACCATCCCTACAATACGGACCGAAGCTGGATTGAGGCGTTCGGCGAGCGCGTCGTCGTGCAGTACGAATATTTCGAAGACGGCTCGTCCATCTACATGATGCAGTTCAAAGACAGCGTGCGGATCGACCTCAGCTTCAAGGATATCGGCAGCATTCAAGAGGTATATCAGGACTCGCTCAGCAAAGTGCTGCTTGATAAGGACAATCTGGATTTGAAGCTGCCGGAGCCGAACGACAGCAGCTATCTGGTCCAAAAGCCTTCCCGCTACATGTGGGATCTGCATATCGTCGAGCTGTGGTGGCTGCAGGTGTATATTGCCAAGGAGCTGTGGCGCGATGAAATCCCGCGGGCGAAAAATTTATATGATCAATATTTCATGGAATCGCTTCGCTTTCTGCTGGAATGGCACGTGGGCGCGAACTATGATTGGAAGGTCAACGTCGGCAGCGCCGGCAAATGGTTCAAGCGGTATCTGGAACCCGATATTTACGAGCAAATGTTGTCCTTGTACTGCGGGGCCGACCCCGAGGAGCAGTGGGAAAAGCTATTTGAGGCGGGAGAGTTCATCCGGAGGATCGGGGTACCGCTTGCGGCAAAGCTCGGCTACGACTATCCGGCGGACGAGGAACGCAATGTAACGGAGTATGTGGACAAAGTCAGACGCCTGCCTTGGAATGCGCAATCTTTGGACGGGTAATGCAGGATTTTGGACATAGAACTAGGGATATCAGCAAAAAACCGCTCTTTACGGCGGTTTTTTCTGATATATACAGTAGGATAAATGATAGTTTTGCATGAGGCGGACGAAGACATGCGTGATGTCCTCATCCGGCCGCTGTTTCCTAGATTATTTCATGCTGCGCGCGATTTCCGTAAAGATGACGCCAAGCGCGTAGGCGCCTGCATCCGGATAGCCCAGGCTGCGTTCGCCGACATTGCCGGCGCGCCCCATTCGGGCGACGATTTGTTTCGTTTTTTCGGCGCCTTCCACCGCAGCTTGCGCCGCCTTTTCAAAAGCGATTTTAAAGTCGTCGCCCGCCGCGGCGCTTGCCGTGAACGTATCCGTGAAAGGCACCAGCGCGTCAATCAGCGTTTTGTCACCAACAACGGCGCCTCTGCCGAAGGAACGCTCCCCAGTTGCCTGAATGCCTTTGACCGCGGCTTGCAACATTTCCGCATACTCCGCAACAGTCAGTACCGCTTTATCTCCTGCCGCTTTGCCGGCAGCACGGAACGCCGAGCCCCAAATCGGTCCGGAAGCGCCGCCGCAATATTCCATAATGACCATCGAGCACGCGTCTAGGAAAGAACCGATCGTTAAAGGCTCTTGGGCCAAAATCGCGCTCCATTCCCGCTTTAACTGCTTGAATCCTTTGGAGACGCTCATCCCGAAATCGCCGTCCCCCGCATGCGAGTCGAGTTCGCAGAACGGAACTTCATTTTCGATAATGATTTCGCTCATTTTATCGACGATGTAGATCATGTTTTGAAGCGTCAGCACGCCGCCTTGAACCGCCGCGTAATGTTCCGGCGTTTCCGTTTTGAAGGAAACCGGTCGATCGTCGTCGGCTTCCGCGATGTCTGCATACTCGACTTGCGGTACCGGACCGTCTACCCGGAATGCCGGCGCATGACATTCTTTCGATAAGAGTGTTTTCAGTTCGTCAT
Organism: Paenibacillus tyrphae; assembly: GCF_000722545.1. Taxonomy (GTDB): domain Bacteria; phylum Bacillota; class Bacilli; order Paenibacillales; family NBRC-103111; genus Paenibacillus_G; species Paenibacillus_G tyrfis. The sequence continues at coordinate 68,441 of NZ_JNVM01000017.1, read as the reverse complement.
CGAGCTTCAAGATCGTCAGCGAAATGCCCGCCATATCGATGCTCGTCATATAGTTGCCAACAAACGTGCGGCAAATCCGGATGTTCCGGCCTGCGAGCTCGCGAACCGCCGCGTTGTTAAACAAGTACAACTCCTGCAATGGGGTCGCGCCGAAGCCGTTGACGAGCACGGCAACTTCCGCGTTGTCCCCGTCTTGGATGCCCAAATCTTTTAACAGCCCGGTCGTCATCCGCTTCGCCAGTTCGTCCGCGCTAACGATTTTTTCCCGCCGCTGGCCCGGTTCGCCGTGAATGCCCACGCCGTATTCCATTTCATCTTCGCCGAGCTTGAACGTTGGCGACCCGTGTGCAGGAACGGTGCACGAGGTGAGCGCCACGCCGATGCTGCGCACGTTATGCGCCGCTTTCTCCGCGACCGCTTTCACTTGCATCAAATCGCGGCCTTCTTCTGCAGCAGCTCCGGCAATTTTATGGACGAGCACCGTTCCGGCAACGCCGCGGCGTCCGACCGTGTACAAGCTGTCTTCAACGGCAATGTCGTCGTCGACGCGCACATATTCCACTTGGATGCCGTCTTCTGCGGCCAGTTGAGCGCCGTTTTTGAAGTTCATGACGTCGCCGCTGTAGTTTTTGATAATCAGCAGCGTCCCTTGTTGGCTCGCTGTCGCTTTAATGGCTTGGTACACCTGAATTTGGGATGGAGATGCAAACACATCGCCGCATACGGCCGCATCCAGCATCCCTTTGCCGACAAACCCGGCGTGAGCCGGTTCGTGCCCGCTGCCGCCGCCGCTGATCAAGGTGACTTTGTTTTCGTTAATTTCTTTTTTCTTGATCACCTTATATTTCTTGATAAACTCCAGCTCCGGATGGGTCATGACGAGCCCGTTGCACATTTCCGCAACGAGCGTCTCTGGTTTGTTGATGATCTTTTTCACTTTGCCATACCTCCCGCGATTAATAAGTTCCAAATCGTTTGATTAATTTCTATGATAGAATGAAAGCGTTTCATCGTAAACGGACAAAAACGGCAAACTGTCAAACAACGCTTGCTTCAATAATCATTATGATTTTGTTAAGATTAACAGTAAACCTAGGGTTGGGAAGATGATCATGACCAATTCGCTCATTACCAAAAAGATCATAGCGAATTCCTTAAAAAAACGGATGGAAACCAAATCGTTCCACGAAATTTCCGTAAGCGATATCATGCAGTCTTGCCAGATGCGCAGGCAAACGTTTTATTACCATTTCGTGGACAAGTATGAGCTCTTGGGCTGGATTTACAAAGAAGAAACGAAGGAAAACATCAAGGACTTTTTGGATTATGAGAAGTGGGAGAACATTTTCGACTTGTTGATGGACTATTTTTACGAGAATCAGCGGTTTTACCGCAGGGCGTTTAAAGTAACCGATCAAAATTCGTTTAACCAGTATTTATTTGAACATACGAAAAACTTATATATTAAAATCATCGATGAACGGTTGACGGACAAGCCGATCCATATTTCCGAGGCGAACAAAAATATGTTGGCGTCGTTTTACAGTCACGGGTTTGTCGGGACGATCAAAGATTGGATTGAACACCATTGTTCCATTCAACCTTCGGTGTTGTCTTCGCTCATCAAAGAGATGATCCGCAATCAACTGCTGCTGCTCGAGCAGACCGGAAGCAAGCCAAAGTAAGGTGGAGAAACAAATGACGAAAATCATCAACGATGTTCAAAATATCGTCCGCAATATGCTGCACGGATTTTATTTTGAGCATAAAGACCGGGTGTCCTATAATGCGAAATATAATTTAATATTCCGTAAAGACCTTGCGGACATGGGCCAGCAAGTTGTGCTCATCAGCGGGGGAGGAAGCGGCCATGAGCCGGCGGATTTCGGCTATGTGGGCGACGGCATGCTTTCGGTTGCGGTTGTGGGTGAAATTTTCGTGCCGCCGACGCCGGAGCAAGTGTTGGAAGCGATCCGCCTCGTGGACAGGAGCAGAAGCGTGCTGCTCATCGTTAAAAACTTTACCGCAGACGTCAGCAATTTTTTGACGGCGGAAGCTTTGGCGAAAGAAGAAGGGCGAATGGTCGACCATGTCATCGTTAACGACGATGTGTCGATCGAAGATGACGTGACGTACAACAAAAGAAGAAGAGGCGTCGCCGGTACCGTCTTGGTCCATAAAATATTGGGGGCGGCCGCGCGGGAAGGCTGCACGCTGGAGCAACTGAAGGAACTCGGCGAGCAAGTGATCGGCAGGCTGCACACATTGGGCGTGGCGCTGTCGCCGGCGAACGATCCGACGAAGGGCGAACCGTCGTTTACGCTGCAACAAAACGAAGCGTATTACGGCATTGGCATCCACGGGGAGAAAGGGTACCGCAAAGAGGTGTTTTCTTCTTCGGAAAAGCTTGCGGTCGAGCTGTTCAATAAGCTGAAAAGCGTATACCGTTGGAGAAGGCAAGACCCTTTCGCGATATTGGTCAACGGTTTAGGCGCGACGCCGCTGGTCGAACAGTATGCATTTGCCAATGACATTCGCCGCTTGTGTGAACTGGAAAACTTGGATGTCCGGTTCGTCAAAATCGGCACGCATTTGACTTCGCTCGATATGGAAGGAATTTCGCTCAGTTTTCTTAAGATTGAAGATCCGAAGTGGGAAGCGTGGCTGAAAGCGGACGTTGAAGTAGCGAAATGGTGAGATGGTAAAATCATAAGAATAAGCCCCTGGCCTTGAAGCCAGGGGCTATCAAATATTTACCTATATTTTCCATGAACTGCGTAGGTCATAATAAGGTATTCCCGTGAGAAATTTGTTCCAGATTCCGGTCAAGCCACTCGCGGACTGCCGTGCTCGGAGGCTCGGCGACTGCGTTTTGCAGGAAGATCATGCACAGATCGCAGCGGCGTCTTTCCACGAACAGCGGCAGCTGCTTCAGCCAGTGGCTGCCCAGCTCGTGTTCCCGCCGGTATCCGTTCATAAAGCTGTCGAGAAACCGCTTGGCAAATTCGGATACGCGCTTCGGGTCGGCTTCGGGCCGGGCCCAGTCCCCCAGCACCGAGGCATAGTAAACGGCCATGGCGATATCCTGCACGAAATAGTCGTACCCGCAATCGTCGAAATCGAACGCTGTGATCGTTTCCCCATGCACAAAAAAGTTTTTGTGGTGCAGATCCCGGTGGCATAAGCCGTAGCCGTCCGGTTCCGGCTCAAGCGCGTTGATGTGCGTCTCCACCTCGACGTACCGGCCGTGGGCCAAGGCAATGTCGGGGTGGGACAAATAAGCCGGGTCCAAGGTCAAAATATCTTTGTCCGGCCTGCGGGTCATGTCCGCAGGGACGGTGTACGACCGGGCGAGCTTGTGCATGCGCCCCGTAATTTCGCCCCAGCCTTCGAAGAGGCGGGGGCCCCAAGCCGGATGCCCGGCTTGGACGAGACCGCCCGGCGCTTGCTCGAAGCAGGCGAGCGTGAAGTAGCCGTCTTCCGTTTCAACCGTTTCCGTCCGTCGGCCCGAGTAAGACGGCACCGGCCTCGCTGCCCGTACGCCGCCCTCGGCGAGATAGCCGGCGAAGTGCAGCTCCGACTCGATCAGCTCCCGCGAGCGGTGCGAGCTGTGGGTCACCCGCAGAATCAGGTCCCGGCCGTCGCGCCGGAAGCCGTATATGAGATTTTCAAAGCCCCCCACATGGCTTACCGTCTCCGGAGCCACCCCGTAGGCGCGGGCCGCTTGGTTTAACAAATCTTGAGTAAAGCTCTGATGCCAGCTTGTCAATCTAGTCTCTCCTTCCGAACCGGAGCTGTTGTATGGACCGTCCGCTCCGTATCTGTCAAGCATAACATCCTTATCCAAGCTTTGGAAAGGGATCGTTGGAAAAAAAGAGATTCAAATCATCGATGGAATCGGTTACTCTTAAAATGTGGTATTCATGCTGCATGACTCCGGAGGACGGATAGCCGATGTCGGTTTTATTATATGAATGGAAGATGCAGTTTCTCGGGTACAGCCGGAATCTCCGGTTGTTTCTTTGCTTTAATTTCGTATGGAATTTGGGGCTCGGGATGTTCAGCCTCGTCTACAATCTGTATGTCAAAGCGCTCGGCTACGATCAGATGATGGTCGGGCATATTGTGGGAATGGCGGCTATGGCCGCAGCGATCGTGCTGGTGCCGGCCGGCATCATGAACGACAGGTTCGGTCCGAAGCGGCTCGTGTCGATAGGGGGCTTTCTGGTGATCGCCGCTCTAACGGCCCGCTCGCTGATCGATGGCGAGCAGGGGCTGCTCGTCTCTGCGTTTCTGGGCGGCATGACGCTGGCGGTCGTGTCCGCGACCGTCATTCCGTTCATGGCGAACCATTCCACCCCGTCGCAGCGGGTGCACCTGTTCAGCTTGAATCTGGCCCTCATCATGTTTGCAAGCGTTATCGGCAACGTCTTCGGCGGGTTTCTCACCGACATGCTTCAGTTTAGCTTCGGTCTTGACGGTGTCCTGAGCCTGCGTCTGACCTTGCTGACGGGCGTCGGCATAGCGGCGCTCGGGCTGATTCCGGTCCTGATGCTAAAGGGGGCCCGGGAGGAACGGTCGTCCGGCGGGAAGCTGTCATGGCGGCATGCCGTGCAGCATCACAAAGCGTCGCTTCAAGTGATCGGCCTCTTCGTTATGCTCGGGCTGATGACCTCGACGGCCGGGGGCATGGTGGTGCCCTACTTGAATGTCTATTTCGAAGACCGCTTCGGCGCCTCAAAATCGGTGATCGGCGTCATCGTCTCCTTGGGACAGGGCGCGACCGCGCTTGCGTACTTGATCGGTCCGGTCATCGCCCGGCGGCTCGGGGAAGCGAAAGCAGTTATCGTGCTTCAGCTGTGCTCGATCCCGTTCCTGCTCATTACAGCGTTTTCGACCAATCTGATGATTGCAAGCGGAGGGTACTTGTTCCGGCAGGCTCTGATGAATGCCGCGAATCCGTTCTACAACACGATCAAGATGAAATACGTCGACCGCTCGATGCGAGGACTTGCCTCCAGCTCCGGAGAAGCGGTGTTCAATCTGGGCTGGTTTCTGGCTTCGCCGGTCAGCACCGGGCTTGTCGCTCAATACGGCAGCTATTACGGATACGTTTACGCGTTCAGCATCACGGCGGTGGTGTATACAGTCGTTTCGGTGTTGTTCTACGTCTTCTTCGGTAAAAGCCGGTTCAAGCCCGTGGAAGCGGAAGAGACGGCTGCTTAAGGTTGCGGAGTTGAAAAAAGACCTAGCCAGGAAGCGCCCGGTCTCCGCATGATGCGCGAGCGCAGGGCCTTTTTTGGTTTGCAAATCGGTTATAGGAACGAAGGGAAGAAGCGAAAGAGATGGGTCACACCGACAAAATTACGGTAAACGATAAAGGATTGTCCATAGCGCATGATAGCTATGAAACCTGGATAGAATGGGCGGAAATTTTCCGTATTCATTATTCCAGATTCGAAAGCGAATTGTACGAAGATCGGGGTTTGGTTTTCGATTATGAGAATGGGGAGTTCGTGGAAATCAGCGATACCGCCGAAGGCTGGGACGCTCTGCTTGATAATCTTGAGCGTTACTTAACGATGGAGGATTCGACGTGGCGCCGGAAAATGGCCGATTGCCCGAATGAAACGGTGATTACGATCTACGTCAATGACCGGATGTTTCAACCGGATTGCGTGAATACACTGATGATCGGAGATGCGCCTCCCGGTGACAGCACGTTTTTCTTTAATGGCGATTCCGTATTGCTCGAACAGGTGAAGGAATCGTTTGCGATAGCTTTAGGGGAAGACGTTCCTGAAGACCATTGGGATTTTCTGCATTATTTTAGAAGCAGAGAGTGGTTCCTGATTCATCTGTGTCCCCGGTCGGTCAACGAAGTACCGGAAGCGGATAGGCAGCGGGTCAGACAACAAAACATCGATCGGCTCGCGCAGCAAATCGCCGACCATCGGCCGTCATCTATCGTCTGTTTGCATGAGGACAGCAAGCCATGGGTGTTGTCTGCTCTGCAGTTAAGCGGTGTTCAAGTCGACCGTTGCGTGTCCGTTGAATCCTCAGCGGATAATGACAAGGATTCGTTCGTCAACGAACTGGCCGAAATCGTGAGGCAAATCGCGTTATAACGCCGATAGCAAAAAACTCCCTTGCCGCGGCCCCCTGTTCTGCTGCGGCAATCAGGCTATATTGGATATGCGTTTTTTAACCGAAAGACCGTTAGGAGGCTCCCATGAGGCAAAATCCGACCCAAGCGACGTTTACCCACCTGCTGATCTCCGGTACGCTGGTTCACGAAGCGTCTTTCACGGAGATGCAGGCGGAGTTCGATATTTACCTTCGGCCCAATCTGGCGATGGTCTTCTCGATGGACCGGTATCCCGATCTGGCGCTCGGTCAGCCCATCCAGTGGCGCATCGATATCGGCCACAAGCTGATCAGCGCTCTGCATGCGGGCATCCAAGCGCCGTTCGTCTGGGTATGGGTGGCCGAAGGCGTGTTGGCCTTGCTCGTCGAGCTGGGGACGAAGGAACGGCGCGATCCCGATCCTGCCAAGACCGCTTTCGCGATGGCGAAGCAGGTGCAGAAGCTGACCGATGCGCAGGGCTTTTCCGTCTCCGTTGGCATAGGCACCTTCTACGATAACCCGTACATGCTCCACTACTCGTACGAGGAAGCGAAGGAGTCGATGATCGACCGCTTTTTCCAGGGCAACCGGCTCATTTTCCAGTATGAAAAGCAAAAGCAGGACGGCGAGCAGCCGCATAATCCGGTCTCGCAAGCGGAACGGACGGAGCTGATGGCCCGCGTCCGCCTGGGCGACGTGCACGGAGCGGTTTCGTACTTGCACCTGCTTCTGGAGCGCATGGGGCAGACGTACCGCGGCAATGTGGATATGTTCAAATCCGAGGTCATCGACCTCGTCATGCAGCTGACGCGCCTGTCGCTCGATGTCGGCGGCCATGCGCAAAGCATTTTGTCGGAGAACGCCCGGTTTATTCAAGATCTGTACATGACGATCCGTTACGACAAGTTCGCGGCCAAAGTCAGCGAGCACTGGAGCAAGTTGACCGCACGGATCGGCGAAGCGCAGACGGCGGAGGTGTCGCCGGTGATCCGGACGGCCATCGCCTATATGAAGCAGCATCATCAGCGCAAGATTCCCCTCGAAGAGATAGCACAATATTGTTACCTTAGCACCTACCACTTCAGCCATCTGTTTCGCAAAGAAACGGGAAGCACCTTCGTCGACTACTTGAACAAGCTCCGGATTGAAAAAGCGGTCTATTACCTTGAAAACACCGATAAACCGATACAAGAGATCGCCGCGCTTGCCGGGTTTCAGGATTCCAATTACTTCAGTCGGTTATTCAAACGTTATCTTCGCTGCAGTCCGAACGAATATCGTGCAGCAAAATTGTGCTAAACCTTCGCAAAATTCACTAGTGCTTTCGAAAGCGTTTGCAAGTACGATAAAAGTACACTGAGAAGTTTACAATTCATTCTCTGTCATCCCTTCGCAAGGGAAAGACATCATCGGGCAGCCGACGCATAAACTTGTGGAGGCAGGCATCGTGAATGGTGGCCGAAGGCCGGCGCTGATGGCGAAGCCGAAGCTGCTCATCCCCGACGAGCCGTCGATGGGACTGGCCCCGATCGTCGTCAAGCAGGCTTATTTGGGCCATTAACCGTTAAGGCGGCTAATCTTACTACGTGGTTAATCATACAGGAGGCTAAGCGGCGGGTTCTTTGGCGGCAGGAGATACCGGAACCCGCGCGTTAAGGCAAAAGGAGGCTTATGCGTGAAAACGATTGATCTGTTAAACCCGCCGGAGCTAGCACGGCAGTCGAACTGGCGCGACCGGTTCGAAACGAAGGTGGCCCAGTGGCTCACACCGTGGGATGGCGAAGCGCCGGTCGACTTCGGCTTCATCGGAGTGCCGCTGTCCAAGACGTCGATCAGCGTGTCCGCCGCGTCGATGACGCCGAATGCGCTGCGCGAGCTGTTCGCGAACGTGACGACGTACAGCATCGACCATGACGTCGATCTGCAGGAGCTGAACGCCCGCGACCTCGGCGATATTCAAATGCATGTCACCGACCTGCTGCGCTGCCATGCGAACATCGAGCAGGGGCTGACGAACGTGTACGAGGCGCTGCCGGACTTATTCCCGATCATCGCCGGGGGCGACCATTCGATCACGTGCCCGTCCGTCAAGGCGTTCCGGAACAAAATCGGCGGGCCGGTCGGCATCGTCCAGATCGATTCTCATATGGACGTGCGCAACCTGCAGGACGGCGGACCGTCCAACGGCACGCCGATCCGCGGCCTGATTGAATCCGGCGCCGTGGAAGGCAAGCATATCGCGCAGATCGGCCTGCACAGCTTCGCGAACTCGAAGCCATACCGCGACTATGCGCGGGAGCAGGGAATTACGCAGTTTACGGCGCGGCAGGTCGCGCTGGAGGGCGTGGAGAAGTTCGTCGCGCAGGCGCTTGAAGTGGCCGGCAGGGGCACGGACGCGATCTACGTCACGGTAGATATGGATGTGCTCGATCAGGCCTACGCGCCGGGCGTTCCGGCGATGGTGCCCGCCGGGATGACGAGCTGGCAGCTGCTGGAGGCGGTGTTCATGCTCGGCCGCCATCCGAAGGTAAAGGGCTTCGATGTAGTTTGCGTCGATCCGATGCAGGACCCGCGCCGGGCGACCGTGCGTACGGCGCTGCACGTCATTCTTAACTTTATGGCCGGCACGATGAAGCGCGGCTAATTATGAAACCCAAGGGGAGAGATAACGATGGAAAATAAACGTACGATTCGCGCGCCGCGAGGCACGAAGCTGACGGCCAAAGGATGGCAGCAGGAAGCGGTGCTGCGCATGCTGATGAACAATCTGGACCCGGAGGTAGCTGAGCGGCCGGAAGACCTCGTCGTCTATGGCGGGATCGGCAAGGCGGCCCGCAACTGGGAAGCGTACGACAAAATCGTCGAGTGCCTGACGGAGCTCGAAGCGGACGAAACGCTGCTTGTGCAGTCCGGCAAGCCGGTCGGCATTTTCAAAACCCACAGCCAGGCGCCGCGCGTGCTCATCTCCAACTCCGTGATCGTGCCGGCCTTTGCGAACTGGGATACGTTCCATGAACTGGATAAAAAAGGACTGATGATGTACGGGCAGATGACAGCGGGCAGCTGGATCTACATCGGCACGCAGGGCATTCTGCAGGGCACGTATGAAACGTTCGCCGAAGCGGCGCGCCAGCATGCGAACGGCACGCTGCGCGGGACGCTGACGCTGACCGCGGGTCTCGGAGGCATGGGCGGGGCGCAGCCGCTGGCGGTCACGATGAACGAAGGCGTTGTCATCGGGGTCGACGTCGACGCGACGCGCATTCAGCGCCGGATCGATACACGCTACTGCGACGTGATGGTGCACGATCTGGACGAAGCGCTCAAGCTGGCCCGCGAAGCGCAGGAGCAGGGCCGTCCGCTCTCGATCGGCCTCGTCGGCAACGCGGCGGAAATTTTCCCGGAATTCGTGCGCCGCGGCATCGTCCCGGATTTCGTCACCGACCAGACGTCGGCACACGATCCGCTGAACGGCTACGTGCCTACGGGCTACTCGCTGGAAGCGGCCGCCGAGCTGCGCGCCAGCAACCCGGCGGAATATGTCCGCTTGTCGAAGCAGTCGATGGCGGCGCATGTGCAGGCGATGCTCGATCTGCAAAAGCTGGGCTCCGTCGTGTTCGACTACGGCAACAACATCCGTCAGGTCGCTCTCGACGAAGGCGTGAAGGACGCGTTCAACTTCCCGGGCTTCGTGCCGGCGTACATCCGCCCGCTGTTCTGCGAAGGCAAAGGACCGTTCCGCTGGGCCGCGCTGTCCGGCGATCCGGAGGACATCTACAAGACCGACGAGCTCGTGCTGAAGCTATTCCCGGAAAACGAGCATCTGCGCCGCTGGATCGGAATGGCACGCGAGAAAGTCGCCTTCCAAGGCTTGCCGTCGCGCATCTGCTGGCTCGGCTACGGCGAGCGCGTGAAGATGGGGCTCGCGATCAATGAGATGGTGCGCAGCGGCGAACTGTCCGCGCCGATCGTCATCGGCCGCGACCACCTCGACTGCGGCTCCGTCGCCTCGCCAAACCGCGAGACGGAAGCGATGAAGGACGGCAGCGACGTGGTCGGCGACTGGGCGATCCTGAACGCGCTCGTGAATACGGCGTCCGGCGCAAGCTGGGTCTCGGTGCATCACGGCGGCGGCGTCGGAATGGGTTACTCGCTCCACGCCGGTATGGTCGTCGTCGCGGACGGCTCCCAAGAAGCGGAAGAGCGGCTGTCCCGCGTGCTGAACACGGACCCGGGCATGGGGATTATCCGCCATGCGGACGCGGGTTACGAGCTGGCGATTCAAACGGCCAAAGAACGCGGCGTCCGCGTGCCAATGTTGGGTATTTAAGAAGGCACGGCTGGCGTTTTGAGCCAGCCGGTTAAATCAAGCATTCTAGCTGCGGTTCGCCGCATCCGCCAGGCAACCGGCGGACCGTGGGAACCGCATGCTGCAATATTCCGTCAGGCCCGAACGATGTCGGGTCGGACGACTTTATTGAGGTGATGGAGGATGGAACAACAACGGATCGATTTGCTTGTGCACCATATCGGCGAGCTGATCACGATGGCGGGGGAAGTGGGCCCGCGTACAGGCAGCCGCATGGCGGAGGTGCCGGTCGTGAAAGGGGGCGCCGTAGCCGTACGCGACGGCCTTGTTGTCGCTGCAGGTCCCGAAGCCGACGTACGCGCGCAGATCGCGGGCCTGCCGGTCGTGCAGGAGCTTGATGCCGGCGGCCGCTTGGTAACGCCGGGTCTGATCGACCCGCACACCCATCTGGTGCACGGCGGCTCGCGCGAGCACGAGCTGGCGATGAAGCTGCAGGGCGCGACGTATTTGGAAATTTTGGCGCAGGGCGGCGGCATTCTGAGCACGGTTCGCGCCACGCGGTCGGCGACGGAGGACGCGCTGTACGCCAAGGCGAAGCGCAGCCTCGATACGCTGCTGCTGCAGGGCGTGACGACGTGCGAGGCGAAAAGCGGCTACGGCCTCACGCTTGAGGACGAGCTAAAGCAGCTTCGGGTGACGAAGCGGCTGAATGAAGCGCATCCGGTCGAGCTCGTCTCGACGTTCATGGGCGCGCACATGGTACCCGAGGAGTACAAGGGCCGCTCGGCTGATTACGTGAAGCTCGTGATCCGCGAAATGCTGCCGGAGGTGAAGCGTCTCGGATTGGCCGAATTTTGCGACGTGTTCTGCGAGCACGGCGTGTTCTCGCCCGCCGAATCCGAGGAAATTCTGGCGGCGGCCAAGGCGCTCGGCTTCGGCGTGAAAATCCACGCCGACGAGATCGAGCCGCTAGGCGGCGCGGAGCTTGCGGGCAAGCTCGGCTGCATCTCGGCCGAGCATCTGCTGGCCGCGACCGACGCCGGGTTCGAGGCGATGCGCGATGCCGGCGTGATCGCCGTCTGCCTGCCGGCGACCTCGTTCAACCTGCGGCTGAAGCAGCATGCCCGCGCGCGCCGCATGATCGAGCTCGGCCTCGCCGTCGCGCTGTCGACCGACTACAACCCCGGCAGCTCGCCGACGGAGTCGATCCAGCTCGTGATGACGCTCGGCTGCCTGAACCTCGGGCTGACACCGGAAGAAGTGCTGACGGCCGTGACTGTCAACGCGGCGCACGCCATCGGGCGCGGTGATCGGGTCGGTAGCCTGGAGCCGGGCAAGCAGGCCGATCTGGTCATTTTCGATGCGGCCAATCTGGCCTATGTGCCGTATCATTTCGGCATCAACCACGTGGATACGGTCGTCAAAGGCGGGAAAGTCGTCGTCCGGGATGGGCGGCTGGCGCACTAGCTGAACCGGATGGAGACGTTTTGCAATAGCAAATAGCATGAGCAAAAGAGGGACATTCCGCACGCTCGACTTGGAGCGTAAGGAAGAGTCCCTTTTCTCTTGGGGAATGGCAGGTGGATTAATTTCATCTGGGATTATTCCATATTGAAATTTTTTACAATGAAAGCTACAATGGTTTTGTTTTCCATATAGTGGGATTTTATGGAGCGAGGAGGGAGAGCGCTGAATTGATTTGATCAAAGGTTAAATACTTCATTTATGAAGAGGAGTGAAGATGATGAACAGAGGGTTAAAGCGAAAACGATGGCCGATAGTATTGTCTCTGCTTCTGGTGTTCCAATTGCTGCTTACAGGGGGAGCGGTCCTTGCGGATGAACCCGCCGAAGGTCCCGCCGCGTCGTCTGCCGGTCCCGTCACATTGCTGGCCGGAAATGCCACATGGCGCTATTTCGACCGGGGGAAAGATTTGGGCGGCGATTGGAAGACCGTTTCCTACGACGACTCCGCCTGGAGCTCCGGACAAGCGCCTTTCGGTTATCCGGCGGACACCGCAACTTCAGAGTTTGGCCCCGTAAAGACCGCCGTCAGCTATGGTCTGGACGCCAAAAAGAAATACCCGACCACGTATTTCCACACAACGGTTCACGCGGCCAAAGTAAGCGATTATCAGCAAATTAAAGGGACTTTCGGGATGGACGACGGCGTCGTGCTCTATGTCAACGGCGAAGAGGCGTACCGCTTCAATATGCCGGAAGGGGACATTAGATACTCTACACTGGCCTCCGAGTCGAAAAGCGATCCCCGCACCGTAACGGCCGATCTGACCGCAATTTTGAAAAGCAAGCTCCGCGACGGCGCGAACGTGCTTGCGGCCGAGGTACATCAGGGAAGCGCAAGCAGCTCCGACCTGTATTGGGATATGAAGCTCGTTGCGAATCCCGACGATTCGGGCAGCGGAGGAAATCCGCAGAGCAGCAAGCCGACGGCGATCGCGCTAACTTATTACGACGATCCGAAAACCAGCATGGCGTTCGCCTGGTACACGTCCGAAAAAATCACCGGCACCCAGCTTCAGGTCGTCGAAGCCTCGAAGCTTAACGGAAATTCGTTTCCGTCCACAGGAGTCCAAACGTATCAAGGCGCTTCGCAAGGGATCAGCGTTTATTTGACGTTGGCGGATAAATCTAACAATAAATTCACGAAATATTCCAGTCATAAAGCCATCGCCGACGGCTTGAAGCCCGGCACCGCCTATGCTTACCGTCTGGGCGACGGGACGGCGGGCAATTGGAGCGATATCGGCACGTTTACGACGGAGCCTGCAAGCGATAACGGTTTTACTTTCCTGTATACGACCGATTCCCAAGCGAAGACACAAGCCGACTACACGATCTGGAAAAACACGGTCCAGCAAGGGATTCAAAAATTCCCGGATGCCAAATTCATTGTCAATACGGGCGATCTGGTGGACAACGGCGATGTGGAGGAGCAGTGGATGTGGCTGCTTAACGAGCCGAAGGATATTTTATCCCGCTTTCCGCTGATGCCGATTCTGGGCAACCATGAAACCCAAAATTACAACAACTACGCTTACCACTTCCATCTGCGCAACAAGTCGCAAACGGACGCCACCCCGGAAGGCTCGGTGTACGCTTTTGACTACGGTCCGGCCCATTTCATGGTCTTCAACACGCAGTATTCGGGCGACTCCGACCCCGTCTTCAAGAAGCAAGTGGAGTGGCTTCGTAACGAAGTGGCCAAAACGGATAAAAAGTGGAAAATCGTCTTGTTCCACAAGTCGATTTATTCCGTAGCCAGCCATTCCAGCAGCACGGACGTCAAGTTTTTCCGCGAGCATCTGGCGCCCCTGTTCGATGAGCTAGGCATCGATGCCGTCCTGTCGGGACACGACCATACGTACACCCGAAGCTATCAAATGTACGCCGGTCAGCCTCAAGAGGTAACGAAGGACGGGGAAGGCCACGTCCTGAACCCGAAGGGGACGGTATATTTCGTCGGCAATACGGCGGGCCCGAAATTTTATAAGCCCAAAGACGAGGATTTCCCGTACGCGGCCGTATCCGGCCAACCGAAAAAGCAAATGTTCACCGGGGTAACCATCCAGGACGATACGCTGTCTTTCCAAGCTTATACGACCACGAAGGGTGGAAGCACGGAACGATACGACGCATACAGCATTAAGAAGACGGCTGCGAAGCCGAACAAGGTGCAAAATGCCAAAGCGATGCTGACGGCAGACGGGCAAATTAAGCTGACTTGGACCGCTCCGGATACGGGACCGGCTGTGGAGGGCTATCGCATTTACGAGCAGAGTGACGCAGTGGGGCCGAACTGGACGGCCAAAGTCCGTCATGCGGACGGAACGGCCACCTACAGCTATACCGTAGCGAAAAAGGATTCGTCCCCATCGTACCGGTTCGTGATCAAGGCGGTGAGCGGGAGGCTGAATTCGGACCCGGTCGTGGCCGAGTATGCAGCGGGGAAATGAGAAGGGCGACGGTCCGTTACGGCAGCCGGACCGCCTATAGATGTAAGAACCGCCCAAACGCTTCGGCGTTTGGGCGGTCTCTTTTTTTCTAGCCTTTGAGCAAGAACGAATTGCCGTCCTCGTCGAGGAAGGTGGCGAAGGAGCCCCACTGCATTTTTTGCAGCTCGCCTTCGAAGGTGACGCCGTTCGCTTTCATCGTCTCGTATGTCTTCTCGATATCGTCGCAGACGAATACGATGGACGGCTTCAGCTCGGCCCAGTTTTTCATCATGCTTTTCGGATAGAGCACCAGCGCGGATTCCGCTCCCTTCGGCGCAACCTCCAGCCAACTCGCTCCCGGCATCATTTGGCGCTCGGCTACGACCTCGAAGCCGACCTTCTCCGTCCAGAACGTTTTCGCTTTTTGCTGATCCTCGACATAAACGGCAGTCGTTGCAATTTTCTTAATCATGATTGTCCTCCTTCGCGTGGTTCAAGAGCTCCGACACGGATTGAAGTCTTTGGAAAAATACACATAGTCGTAGTATCCGAAATGGGTCATACATTCATGCAAATCGACAGGCGGTATCCCCTCGTCTAGATCCAGTCGACGACCGGCTCCCATTGCAGCGGCGGGTTGCGGTGGCGCGCCTGTTCGATCCAGTCGGCGATGCGGCGGATCGCTTCGTCGATCTGGACTTCGTTCGCACGCATGACGCTCAGGCGCAGGCCGTTGTCCTTCGCGAACGTGCGCAGATAGCCTCGCGCGGTGGACAAGACTGCGACGTTCTGCTGCTTCAGCGCCGCCAGCAGATCGTCGGCCTCCAGCGGCGGCGGCACAAGCAGCCGTACGAAGACGCCGCCGTCCGGCACGCGCAGGCCGACCTCCTGCGGCAGGTAGCGGGCGGCTGCCATGCGGAGCGCCTCCATCCGGATGCGGTAATGCTCGCGCATCCACGCGGCGTGGCGGTCGAACATGCCGCACGTCAAGTAAAGCTCCAGCGCCGCTTGGGACAAGGCGGACGTGCTCGAATCGGTGGACGCCTTGAACAGGCGGAACGTCTCGAGCAGCGGCTTCGGCAGGACAGCTGTGCCGAGCCGCAGGCCCGGCAGCGTCACTTTGGAGAAGCTTTTGACATAGATGACGTGGCCGGAGCGGTTCAGGCTGTAGATCGGGTCCGCGCGGCGCTTCGTTTCGAGATCGGCCAAATAATCGTCCTCCAAGATGTAAACGTCGTAGCGCTCGGCCAGCCGGGCGATCGCCTGCTTTTGCTCCTGGCTCAGGCTCGTTCCCATCGGATTGTGATACCGCGGTACGGTATAAAAAAATTTGATCGTGTTCGTCCGAAAATGCCGCTCCAGCTCGTCCAGATCGAACCCTTCGTCGGTGCGGGCGATGCCGATGGCCGTGATGCCCAACAGCTCCAGCGTGCGGAGCATACCGAAGTAGGTGGGCTGCTCGACGAGAATGGCCGTCTTGCCATTCGGAAAAGGCATGCTGGCCAGCATGTGAATCGCCTGCTGGGAACCGGATACGACAGCAATCCGCTCCGGTTCCGCAAATACCTGCGCCGTGGTCAGATGCTTTTGCAGCGCCTGTCGGAGCGACATAAAGCCGAGCGGGTCCGAATACGAAAACAACTGGTCCTGATACCGCTCGATCGCTTGATTCAAGCAATGCTGAAAGTCCGCGTACGGCATAACCGCCGGGTCCGGGGTCGCGGTGGCAAGGTCGATTCGCTCTAATTGTTCGGCGGAGGAGGGGTGTTCGGAACGGACGACGGCGTAATAGCCGCTTTTGGGAACCGAATAAATCAAGTGTTCCCGTTCCAACTCGTCGTACGCGCGAATGGCCGTATTTTTGCTGCACCCGTACTGAACGGATACGTCGCGGATCGAAGGCAGCTTGGCGCCCGGCCGGATGGTGCCGGATGCGAGCTTGCGCTGAATGTCCGCTTTGATGGCTTCGAACTTGCAGCCCATGCTCGTACTTATGTTCATATTCATACTCATGCGCAGAGTCCCCCCTGAAGGAGTCGATATTTTTGTACGGGTACAGATGGGAGAAATAAATAAGTGAGTGTCATCTGTCTCCATTATACTGAACGAAATCAACGAAACCAACATCTACAGGAGGGGTACAGATGGAATGGAAGCACGAAATGCTGCCGTACCGCATTAACGATTGCCGGGAAGAGCTGCAGCCGGATGTGATTTATGCGCTTTTGCAGACAAGCTACTGGGCTGCGCAGCGAAGCAAGGAGACGGTGCTGCGGAGTCTTGAAAATTCGCTCTGCTTCGGCCTTTACCACGGGGAGGCGCAGGTGGGCTTCATGCGGGTGGTGACGGATTACGCCACGTTCGCTTGGGTCTGCGACGTTATCGTGCACCCCGATCACCGGGGGCAGGGCCTCGGCAAGTCGCTGATGCAGTTTCTGGTGGAGTATCCGGCGGTGCGGGATATCCGGATGGTGCTTGGTACCAGGGACGCGCACGGGCTGTATGAGCAGTACGGCTTCGAGCGGCAGGAGCTGATGCGGCGGCCGATCCCGGCTGCGGCGCAGTGAGGCGGAATCGGGGAAGTAAGCAGTCCTAAAGGCTCAGCAATCCAAAAGCTTAATCAAGCATGCCGCGGCATCGCTTGATTAAGCTTTTTTGCGGTTACGCCGTTTTTTTAAATATAAAATTAAACTCTTTATTTACAGCTGTCTCTGCACGATATATTAAAGGTACTAAATTTTTTTACATATATAAGAGGTGACGGACAATGAAGAGGAAGGGCAGACAAGCGATGATGCGTTGGATTTCACTTCTTGTAAGCCTGTGGTTGCTTGCCGGTTGCGCGCAGCAGGCGGAAAAGGCGGCGCAGCGACCAATGAAGATCGGTATTATGCTGTCGGAAGTCGGGTTGGGAGATCAGTCTTTTAGCGATGCCGCGTTTCAAGGGCTGATCAAGGCCCGCGATGAGCAAGGCATCGTTTTTGATTACCGGGAGATCGCCAAGACGAAAACGTACGATGCAGGGTTCGAGCAACTGGCGCAGGATGGCTGCGATCTTGTGATCGGCTTGGGCTTTATGATCAAGGACAGCTTGGAGAAAGCCGCGAAGCAGCATCCGGACCGGCAGTTTATCATTGTCGACGAGACGTCGGACCTGCCGAATGTGGCTTCGATTACGTTTAAGGAGGAGGAAGGAAGCTTCCTCGCAGGAGCGATTGCCGGGTTGGCCACCCGTTCGAACGCGGTCGGTTTTGTGGGCGGGGTGGACGCGCCGCTCATTCGCAAATTTCAGAACGGCTTCGAACAGGGGGTTAAAGCGGTGAATCCGAAAGCTGAGGTCACCGCAGCCTACGCCGGAGATTTTGGTAATGCCGCGCTTGGCGCGCAAATTGCCGGCGGGATGATCGATAAACAAAAGGTCGATGTCCTGTATTCGGCAGCGGGTTTTACGGGTGTCGGAGTGCTGCAGGAAGCGGCGAAGCGCGGAAAATACGGGATTGGCGTCGATACGGATCAATTTTTCGTTGCGGAGAAAGCCGTTGTAACGTCGATGCTGAAAAATATTGACGTTACCATCGATCTGGCGGTGAAATCTTTTGTGCAAAATTCGGGCCGTTTTCCGCAGAAGCATATGGTATTTGGTCTGAAGGAGAATGGCGTCGGCCTCGCGCCGATCCGCGTCATTTCCTTGCAGCCGGAGCAGCAGCAGAAGGTTGACGACCTGATCCAGAAGCTTGCGTCCGGAAGCATCACGATCCCAACACCATGATTCGGTAACGGAGGAAGAAGCGATGAAACTGCAGGGCAAACTGGTACGCAGCGCGATGATCTCGCTGCTCGCGTCCTTGGCTTTGGTGGCCTATATTATTTTTCAATTGGTAAGCATTAACTCGCAAAACAATGAGTTGGTTCCTGCGATGATGAACATCCGGGAGCTGAAGAGCAGCATGATCCAAATTGGTCAGGGGTTGAACAATTACTCGTCCTCCATGACCGAGAGCAACAAGGCGGGAGTGAAAAGTCAACTGGGCCAAGCGGCAAAAACGATCACGGCTTTGTCCGGCGGGACTGCGCTGTCGGAAGATCAGCAAAAGCTGCTTGCGAGCATCGATACGAAGTTTAAGGAGCTGACGGCGGCTGCCGATCAGGCGTTAAACGGCAAGAACAGCCCGGAGGCAAAGCGGCAATCCATTCGTACGCTGGGCATACAGAACGATATTCATATGCTCGACCTCCAGATGCAGGCGCGTTACGACGATTATACCGGTCACTTGACGCGAAGCATTCGGTTTACGTGGCAGCTGGCTCTGGCGGGAGGCATACTGCTGCTCGTAGCGGTCGGTACGTATAATACGTTTTCGGCCAGGCAGCTCGTCCGGCGGATTCGCCGGTTGAACGACGCTGCGAAGCATATCTCGCAGGGCAACCTGATGATCGAACTGGCCGAAACGAAGGGGCGAGACGAGCTGGACGAACTGAACGGATCGTTTCGGGTAATGATCGGTAACCTCCGCAGCATTGTCCGTTCGGTAGACCAAGCCGGCACTCGCGTGGACAACATGGCAAGAGACATTGATCGGAACAACGATACGATGCAGGGGATCGTCGCCCAGGTGGCGACTGCTACGGAGGAATTGGCCGTCGGCAGTCAAAAAATAGCGGAAGATTTGACGATGACGGTATCTCTCGTAGATGAGATGCAGCGGAAGTTCGAGGCGAATCTTGCGGAAACCGCACGGTCGGCGGAGTACGGCGAAGAAGCGGTCCGCGCGATCGAGCTGGGCGGCCGCGCCATGCAGGAACAATTGCGGGTCGTGGCCGACAATCGGAGCGCAATGGCTGTCGTGGAACGGACCGTGCAGGAGCTGGAGGGCAACGCGGCGGAGATTGCCAAAATGACCGTTTACGTCTCCAGCCTTGCCAGACAAACGACAATGCTTTCCTTGAACGCTTCGATTGAAGCGGCCCGGGCAGGCGAAGCGGGCAAAGGCTTTGCGGTCGTCGCCGGAGAGGTGAAGAAGCTGGCAGACCAGTCGGTGAGCGCCGCGAAGCAAATTTTCCAGGCGGTCGAAGGGATCGGCTCGGCGATGAATAAGGTGAAGGATTCCGTGTCGGAGAGTATGGAGTTATCTCGCGTACAGGAGGAAGCTGCCTCCTCGACAGGACAATCTTTTGCCGAAATTTCCGAGAAGGTGCAGAAGGTTGCGGGTCATCTGGCCGCACTATCGGACGACATGAACCTTTCGCAGAAGATGTGTACCCAGGTTCAGCAGGCCATTGAGAGCATCAGCGCGATCACGGAGCAATCGGTGGCTGGCAGCGAAGAGATCATGGCATCGACGGTCGAACAAAAGCGTGCGTTCGACGTGGCGGGGGAGAAGGTGAAGACGCTGCGGCTCATCGCCGAGGAGATGCAGCACGAACTGAAAAGATTCCGGCTGGAAACCTAAATGTTTGGAAAACCTCTGTGACCGGACGCAATTCCCCGTTAGCATTCTATTCGATTAAATTGAATAAAAATGATAAAATAGAATATATATCCAAACAAGCACGCAGCGGCATGTATAGCATAAACGAATGGCTATTCATGCCGCCGCTTGTTCTGGTGCTGCAGGCGGTAGCCTGATACCTGATGCGAGAGGGGTCACTAAAATGATGAGCACAGCCGAAATCGTACAACGTATGGAAGAAATCACGAACCATTATATTCAGGAGTTAGATCAGTTCAGCATGGAACAGTTGACTCGTAAGCCAAGCGAGAACGAATGGTCGCTGGGACAAATGTATGTCCATCTGATCAACACCGCGCTTAACATGCAGCTTCGGAATATCGAGCTTTGCAGGCATCAGAGCGCCAATGAGCCCGCTGAAGCAGGAGGGAAGACGGAAGCGGGAGAAGCGATTTTTAGGAGTGGCAGCTTTCCGCCGGTTCGTATTCAAGTCCAGACGGCTATCCCGGACCAGCCGCTAACGAAACAACAGATCGTCGAAGAGTTGAATACGGTGGTGCGGCGAATGAAAGAGATTGAGCCGCTGCTTGAGGAAATTTCCCCGCTGCAAACCGTTCAGCATGCCAGACTCGGCGGGCTTAACGCGAAAGAATGGTTCGAGCTTGTGGAGATGCATTACCGCCATCATCTTCATCAGAAGGAACGGCTGAAAGCGTATTTGGAAAGTAACTAATAAAGGGAAAGCAGGCCATCCTACGCGAGATGGCCTGCTTTTTTTAAGGCGAGTGGCGCCGGCGGCGGTCAATGCCGCGGCTTCCAATGCGTTTGCTATCCCTTCGGCCTTTTTCCTTCCAGCACCATCGCTACGGCTTTCGCGATCCGGCTCGCCCGCGTTTCCGGCCGCTTGGCCGATTCGATCCAGTCCACGAACTCTTTCCGGTGCGAATACACGAGCTTGTCGAATCGGGCCGCGGCTTCTTCCGTTTGGCGCAGAGCGTCGGCCAGATCGCCGGGAACCTCGACGGTCCGCTCTTCTGTGTCCGGTTCCATCGTCACCTGCACCGTATCCCCCGGCACGACTCCGGCCTGATCGCGAATCGCTTTGCCTACGACTATGTAGTGGGTGCCGTTGCCGTGCGGCATCGCCGAGCTGCGGTACGGTACGCCGTTGACTGTTCCTTTTACCTTGACTTGTCCCTTGCTGCCGAAAACGGCCTCCACGGAAAAGGGCAGCGTGAAGTACGTCCACGTGCCTGTCTCTTCGGGCCGGTGCAGCACCGCTTCGAACCGCTGCATCTCGATTCGCTCCTTCGTACGTTTTTTTGCCGCACCTTATAGCATACGCCGTTTGCGGTGAAAAATAAGCCAGGCTGCGGCGGTGAGTGCCATCAGCACGGCGCAGGCGAAGCCGACGCCGGCGGGGCCGAACGCGCCTACAACGTCGAATTCACCAGAATTCATCAATTCATAATAGTGTATTAATTTACAAATATTACATTTCATGCTATTATTTATAAAACAATATATAATTTACTTATTTTAAGGGGTTGGTAGAGGACTGCAAGTAACTGAATATTAGAATGATAATTAAAGGAGGTTATTGTATGAAGCAGTCTTTAGTTTTCATCCTCTCGATCGTTTTATTTTTAGGTGTACCGTTTTCCACATTTGCATCCTACCCGGAAGATACCGAAGTATCAATTAATTTTCCCACGACAATGGAACCATTCAATTCAAGTAATGTTAGTTTCTCTTTTACTGGTGGACAGGTTTTCGCATCAAATGCCCCTGAATCTATTTTTAGTGATGGTGCTAAGAGGGAGGATAGCTCCGTTGTAAGAGGACAAGTGAATAGAACTTTGTATACCGATACATTGACAGGCGCTTTCAGATTTTGGTCATCTCATGCAAACAGAAGTTCAAGCACTCTAAGATTTTGGATTGTTATTAAAAATACCTCTGCTCAAACTGTAAAAATTTATAGAAATAAGTTCGGCTACGGTAATGCTGCTGCAAAAGATATAGGACCGGCCGCAAAAAGCGCTGCAAATAGTTTCATGAGTGCATCCTCAAATCCAACACTCATAGCAACTCTTTCAGCGGGAGATACATATAAATACCAATATTCGAGTGATATAGCTTCACATAAAGCAATGGTCTATTTTGCGGAATTCAATGCTATAAATTCTGATGGCAGTAGTGCGAGTGTTAAAGTTTCAGATGTGAATACAACTTCTTCCATAAGTGACCCTATTCCTTATACAACGGCATATATGTCTACGATAGCAACTACGAATGAAACTTCAACAAAATCGGATGATTATCGTGGTTTATTAGCCCATTGGGGCAGAGACGGAACCATTAATTTAAATATTAATAATACAACGACAAAATATATTAAACTAGCCGATAATCCAGGATATACAAATGAGCAAGAGCAATTATACACAAGATGGGATAAAGATGGCAATTCAATTAATCAAACACCCGTAGTGTGGCGTGGGAAAGTACGTAATACTTATTGGTTAACAGACTATAATATAACCATTAATTTAACAAGTTCAACGGCAGTTAGCACGTTATTCGGAAGTGCGGGTAGCGCTCCGGGACATCTTGTATATCAAATTGATGGCATTTCTAAAACCCCAAAACCAAACGATAAAGATCATTTTAGTAAAAATACAGCAAGATCAGTAAGTAATAGTAAAAGTTTCATACTTAGAACAATGATTCCTGCGTCTGCTACATTGCCTTATGCCCTTTACTTTAAAGCGGATTAATTCAATAAAACCATTGCAATAGAAACCAACTAGTGGATAATAACTCTTGAAAAGCTAGTTTGGCTACCTTCAGGGCTGTCCTCAAAGCTATTCAATAATAGCCGAGGGACTGCCCTTTGCTTTTTATCACGCCCCATTTTGCAGTAAACCTCTGTGTCCAGAAAAAAAGATACGGAACTATTCTTTATAAGAAAAGATCCGTACCCTTATGTAAATCGGTTATCAAAAAATAATTCATGACTAGTAGAAACGTTCCATACTCACCTTGCAAAATGCCTTGGGGCTGTTTAATTCAATATGGTTGAATTATTATTCCAATAGATTTAAGCCAGAAATTTGCACAGCGTAATTTTTATTCGTTTTTGTTCCATCACCGAGTTGTCCTGATGTATTATGTCCCCAGGCCCACACGGTTCCATCCTTTTTTATAGCCAAAGTAAATAAATCTTCCATCGCCAGAGAAGTCATGTCCTTTAACGGAGTTGCTAAGTCTGAAAGTACAACAGGGTATGGGATATATTGATTATCACCGGATGTTTGACCTGTCCCAAGAAATCCTTCGGTTACCGCTCCTATCGAATAAATACTGCCATCTGGTTTTATAAAAGTTGCTCTATCATGATATGTAGCAACATATTTAACCGCATCAACATAGCTCATTTGTTTCGGAAATTGAGTAGGCACATTCCCTCTAATGCCATTTGCATATCCAGCTCCCCACTGCCACAAGCTTCCATCCTGTTTTATCACCATGCTGGAATTCGTGCCTGCATTAATAAAAGCAACTTGATCCAGGTTAGAAACTATTATTGGCTCTGCTTGACCATTTTTAGTACCATCCCCTAAAGTAAAATCGTTGTTCCCTTTTGCCCCCCAAGCCCATACGGTCCCGTCGTTTTGAAGAGCTAAGGAATGGGTAAATCCCATCGAAATAGAAACAATATTATTCAGATTATGCACTTTAACGGGAGAAACCTGTGCGTCTGAAGTGGCACCAATTCCTAATTTTTTATACGCATTTGACCCCCAAGCCCAAACAGTCCCGTCGCTTTTTAGGGCCATACTGGAGTTATCATTTGCTGCAATTGCAATAATCGAATTCAAATATAGCACTTGTTCCGGAGATTTACTGGCTTTTTTTGTACCATTCCCAAGAGCCCCAGTCGTATTTGCTCCCCAAGCCCATACGGTCCCATCACTCTTCAGTGCAAGGCAATGACTGCCCCCAGCCGCAATTTGAATGACTGAGTCTAAACCTGATACTTGGATGGGGACAGTACTATTGGTTGTCGTCCCGTCTCCTAATCTTCCAGAACCGTTATTGCCCCAAGCCCATACGGTCCCATCGCTTTTTAGAGCGTAACCCGATAAATTTCCAGCGCTTACTTGAGGTTTTACAGAAGAAGCTGCTGCTTTCACAGTCGAAAAAGATCCGGCGAATGTTGATAGAAACAGCAATACGACTAATGTCACGAGCCCTTTTGTTTTCATCCCTAACCTCCCATTTATGATAAGATTGTTTGATTCAATCTTAAATTATTGATATACCACACCTCCTTTGAGCGAAAGGGTTAATTAGTAATAAATTACAATATTAATTGTAATTTATTTTAATATACCAATCAAGTAAATTAATGTAATTTTAAATGTTGTACTATATGCTTCCGACATTTATCTCTTATTCGAAAAGAACACGCTCGCCGAAGCGGATTTGTATCTGCTGGAGCAGCCGGTGCATGAGGATGCGGAGTGGACGCTGCTCGCCCTGCTGGCTAACGCGAACAGCCCCGTAAGGCGCTGCTTGCCTCCGGAGCTGCGTGAAATGGCGAGCCGTCTATGCGCGGCACTTCCCGGGGAGCCTTCCCGCACCCGCCGTCTAGCGCTGCTGGGTCAGCTGGAAGAAGCGCTCCTGCAGGAACGCGCCGTCATCCTGTGGTACCGCTGGCAGCAGTCCGCCTCGTACCCGCCGGGACTGCGGGACGTCTCGATCAGCTCGCTCGGCTGGGTCGATTACCGCAAGCTGTGGTTCGACAGCCGCCGCTAAACCAACCTGCCTTTAGCGGCTCAACCAGGACAGCTGCTTCTTCACGGCGCGGCGCATGATCGTGCGGTGCAGCTTTTCCGGCGTGATGCTCGGATTCCCGGCATTGATGCGCGGAATTTGCATCACGTCGTCCTTCTGCGTCACCATGCCGCTTTTTACCGTAAAAGCGTAGCGAATCCCGGCCTGCCGGACCAACTCCGATGCTTGCTGATCGTACATGCCGTAAGGGTAGGCGTACATATCCACTTCCTGCAGATGAAGGGCGTGGAGCCGGGTGGCGCAAGCCCGGGTATCTTTCAGAATCCGGTCGCCGTATTCGGCCACCGTTTCAATTCGGCCCTCCGTATGCAGCAGGCTGGTGAGCAGCGGATGGCCGTCCACTTTTTGGTGCAGGTCGTGCGAATGACATTGAAAATCGATAAAGTCCGTTGCCGAGGCCATCTGCCGGATTTGCTCCTCGGATAAAGCCGTCAGGGCGGGCGCCTTCGGATCGGCCAGGTCCTTGGTCACGACAAAATTGACCGCCGGTATGCCAAGCTCCTTGAGCACAGGGTATCCGTACGTATAGAAGCTTTCGTAGCCGTCGTCGAACGTAATCAGCACCGATTGCCGGGGCACATTCTTGCCGTTCATGAATTCGCGGAATTCCGAAAGCGTCAGAAAATGGTATCCTTTTTCCTTCAAGAAGCTGATTTGCTTGCGGAACAGCTCCGGCGTGATCGTGACGTTACTCTTATCCGTATCGTCCAAATGATGATAGGCCAGCACCGCGACCTGATCCGCATACGGATAGCTGCCCCATTGATAGACCGAACCGGCGATAACCCCGACTGCGATGCAGCCTGCGAGCAAGCCTTTTGCTAACCATCCAAACATGTGCTGCGATCCCCTTTTTGCCAAAAATTAAGCATTTTCATTGTATGATACCAATTGAAAAAACTCAATCTCGTTTTAAAGTTGGCGCCGGAGTTGCCTTTCCGCCATCGAGCCGATTGAATTTACGAAAAATTTACACAGGGCAGAATTTCCATTTATATATCTGTGCTAAACTAAGAGGGACATACCAAACTGTTATAATTTGGGAGGAGAAGCTTCGAATGAAGGGTTGGAAAAAATGGATGTCCCCGGCGCTGGCTGCGCTGATGCTCGTATCGGCGGCAGCCCCGGCAGCGGCGGCGGAAACGTCGGTGGGGAATACCGGTGGCAAGAAGGGCACGACGAAAGTTACGCTGTTCCACACGAACGATACGCATTCCCGGGTCGACGAGAGCAAGGAAGGGATCGGCTTCGCCAAAATGGCCGCGATGATCAAGGAGTATGCAAAAACGAACCCGAACTCGCTCATACTGGATGCCGGCGATACGTTCCACGGGCAAACGGTTGCGAATCTGGTGCGCGGCGAAAGCATCGTCAACATCATGAATGCCGTGGGGTACAGCGCGATGGCCGCGGGCAACCACGATTTCAACTACGGCTACGAGCGGCTTATAGAGCTGGCAGGCAAAGCCAAATTCCCGGTACTTAGCGCCAATACGAAAAAAGCGGACGGTACCCGTATTTTGCAGCCTTACGTGATTAAGGAAGTGGACGGCATCAAGCTGGGCATTTTCGGCCTGACTACGCCTGAAACCGCTTATAAAACGCATCCGAACAACGTCGCGGGCCTCACCTTTACGGACCCTGCCGTCGAGGCGAAGGCGATTGTGGGCGAGCTGAAAGGCAAAAAAGTCGACGCGATCATTGCGGTGACGCATCTTGGAGTCGACAAGTCCAGCATTGACACGAGCATCAAGGTAGCCGAGCAGGTGCCGGACATCGACGTCATCATCGACGGACACAGCCATACGAAGCTGGATACGGGCATGAAGGTCGGCAACGTGCTGATCGCTCAGACCGGCGAGTACCTGAAGCAATTCGGACGCGTCGACCTGACGTTCGAGAACGGAAAGCTGAAGGACAAGGTGTCCGGCCTGATCACGAAAAAAGCCGCTGACGACGACAAAACGCCGGGCGACGCGGCCGTTCTGGACATTATTAACTCTGTGAAAAAAGATCAGGAGAAGGTGCTCCAGCAAAAAGTGGGCGCCACCTCCGTCAAGCTTGTTGGGGACCGCGAAGTTGTGCGCAAGGGCGAGTCGAACCTCGGCAACCTGATCGCCGACGCGATGATCGACGAGACGGGGGCCGACGTTGCTATCACGAACGGCGGCGGCATCCGCGATTCGATCGCTGCAGGCACGATTACGAAGGGGCAGGTCATTACCGTACTGCCGTTCGGCAACTACATTCAGACGAAAAAAGTGAAGGGCTCTGACATCGTCGCCGCTCTTGAGCACGGCGTATCTGCTTATCCGGAACCGCTGGGCGGCTTCCCGCAGGTCGGCGGCGTTACCTTCGAGCTTGACCCTGCACAGCCGAAAGGTAAACGGGTATCGGGGGTCAAAGTCAAAGGCCAGCCGATCGATCTGAACAAAACGTATCTGCTTGCGACGAACGACTTTATGGCTGCAGGCGGAGACGATTACAAGATGTTCAAGGACTACCCGCTTGCGGGCGACTATTCTTCGCTGGAGGAATCGCTGATCAAGTACTTCCAGAAGAGGGGCGAAGTGAATCCGCAAGTCGAAGGCCGCATCGCGGTCAAAAATGCATCCGGCGCGGCGACGACTCCGGCAGCACCGGCGCCAACGGTACCGGCTCCTCCGGCTCCGCCGGCCGAGCAGACGTCCAAACCGGCTCCGACGCCAGCACCGGCTCCGGCCGTTCCTGCACCGACAACGCCTGCACCGGCACCGGAAGCTGCAAAGCCCGCCCCGGCGGCACCAGCGGCGACGGACGGCGGGGTGTACATCGTGAAGTCCGGCGATACGCTGTCGAAAATCGGCAGGAAACACAACACTACGTGGCAGAAGTTGCAAGAGCTGAATCAGCTCAGCAATCCGCATCTCATTTTCCCGGGTCAGAAGATCAAGCTTCCTGTTGCCGGATAAGCGACTTGCAGTTCGCGCTGCAACCGTACAAAAAGCCCGACCGGGTTGACCGGTCGGGCTTTTTCTCGTAGAGATTCGGCCTCTTACGGGGCGTTTACTTCAGCTTCACAACGACCTTCCCGCGGACGCCGCTTTGCAGAATGTGCTGTAGGGCGGTCGGCAGCTCGTCGAGGGTCGTTTCCGCATGGACCATCGCTTCGAGCCGCGGCGGCTTCAGATCGGAAGCCATCCGTTCCCAGAGCCGCTGCCGGAGCGGGAGCGGGCAGTAGGCGGAATCGATGCCGAGCAGGTTCACGCCGCGGAGAATGAACGGGAACACGGCCGCCGTAAATTCGGCGCCGCCGGTCAGCCCGCTAAGCGCCACGGAGCCGCCGCGTCGGATAGCGCTAAGAATATGTGGCAGCGCGGCGCCGGCCACCGGATCGACGGCGCCCGCCCACCGTTCCTTGGTCAAGGGCTTGACCGCTTCCGGGTACAGCTCTTCCCGGTGGAGGATCGAAGCGGCACCCAGCTCGCGCAGGTAGTCATGCTCCTGCGCTTTTCCCGTGCTGGCCGTGACCTCGTACCCCGACGCCGCAAGCATCGAGACGGCGTGGCTTCCGACGCCGCCGGTCGCTCCGGTGACGAGCACAGGGCCGTTCTCGGGGCGCAAGCCGTTCTCTTCCATACGGTGGACGGACAGCGCTGCCGTCAATCCCGACGTTCCGAGGATCATCGCCTCGCGGTGGGATAACCCTTTCGGCAGGGAGATCACCCAATCGGCGGGAACCCTCGCATATTCGCTAAATCCGCCGGAATGCCCTACGCCGAGCTCATAGCTCGTCGCCAGCACCTCGTCGCCTTCGCGAAACCGCGGATCGGTCGAAGCGGCTACCGTCCCGGCGAGATCGATCCCCGGCACGATCGGATAGTCGCGGACCACCCGGCCCTTCGGGCTTGCCGCCAAGCCGTCCTTGTAATTGACGCCGGAGTAGGCGACCCGAATGAGCACCTCGCCTTCCGACAAATCGTCCAAGCTGAGAGATTGTACGCTTACCGAAAACTGATTCTCCGTTTTGTCCACGACGAGTGCACGAAATCGTTCCATAGTTACGTACCCCTTCCGAAAATGGATTTAAAGAGACGGCCTGCCTTAGTTCGTCAAATGCGCCTTCGAGAAGCGGACCCACTCCCGCGCGGCAAACGACAGGTAGCGGTCCTTCCGCCAAATCATGCCCAGATGCCATGGAATGGCCGGGTCGGTCAAAGTGACCGTGGCGACGCGGTTCGGGTCGAGCATGCCGCAGATGCTTTCGGGCAGCAGGGCCACGCCCATTCCCGAGGCAACCATTTCATAGATAAAATCCCACTGCGAGCTTTCGTACCAGATCCGGGGCCGGAAGCCGACGCCATCGCAAGCCTTGATAATCCGCTCATGAAGCGCAAAGTCTTCCCGAAACAAAATGA
The DNA here is from genome assembly GCF_000722545.1 of Paenibacillus tyrphae. Lineage (GTDB taxonomy): Bacteria > Bacillota > Bacilli > Paenibacillales > NBRC-103111 > Paenibacillus_G > Paenibacillus_G tyrfis. The sequence goes on along the minus strand of NZ_JNVM01000017.1, from coordinate 39,340 downwards.
AAGCCTCGTCCTGCAGCTCGGCCAGCCGGATTTCCCTTCTGCCCGCCAACGGATGGGCAGGAGGAAGCACGGCTCGAAGCCATTCGTTCACGAACGAATACGATTCGAACACTTCCTCGTCCACCGGCAAAAGCACCACGCCGACGTCCAGCGTGCCGTCCTCCACCTTTTCCGCCAGCTTGACCGAGCCATCCTCCTCCAGTTGGATCGTCAGCCCTGGATACGTGTCGCGAAACCGGCTCAAAATGCCGGGGAAAAATCTCGCGCCCGCCATCGGCGGCAATCCGATCCGGATATGCCCTTTTTTGAAATTCGTCAAATCGCCGAGCTGCAGCTCCAGATGCTTGAACGAACGGACGACATCCTGCGCCTGACCGGCAATGAGCTGGCCGGCGTCGGTCAGTTCCAGCGTTTTGCCGGAGCGGACGAAGAGCGGGACGCCTAGCTCCTCCTCCAAATTTTTGATTGCTTTGCTGATGGTAGGCTGGGTAATGTGCAGCGCCTCGGCTGCTTTGGTGAAGCTGCTGTGTCGGATAATCTCCAGCACATACTCTAACTGCCGGATATCGATGCCCGGGCACCTCCTTTGCATAGATAACTGGAATGAAAGAAATTCGATATATTCATTTTACCTATGAAAGGAAGGGGTGTAAACTTTGGAAGGAAAGGAGCTGTGCAACATGGCGGCTTTTGTGAAAACTTTGGGGCAGGTGCTCTTTTTTGTCCTTGTTTCTTGGCTGTTGAACGGGCTGGCAACCCTGCTTCATTTGCCGATTCCGGGGAGCATTCTCGGGATCGTTCTTGTATTTGTGCTGCTTCAACTGAAAATCATCCGGATCGAATGGATCGATCTGGGGGCCAAGTGGCTGTTGGCCGAAATGCTGCTGTTCTTCATCCCTGCGGCGGCCGGGATGATTCAATATCAGTCGCTGCTGCGGGATAACGGGCTGCCGATCATGCTCGTGCTGGTGAGCAGCCTTGTCGTCGTGATGCTCTCGGCAGGGCTTGTGGCGCAAGCGATCGTGAAGCGAAAGGAGCGAACCCCGTCATGACCTGGCTCTCGCTCGGCTTGCTGCTGTTCACCATGGCCGTCTATTACGGCATAAAAAGCTTGTATCGTAGGAAACCTAAAATCTATCTGTCGCCGCTGCTGCTGACACCGGCGGTTGTCATTGTCCTGCTGCTGAAAGGAGACATTCCTTACGAGACTTACAACGCCGGGGCGCATTGGCTGACGGACATGATCGGACCCGCGACAATTGCCTTGGCCGTGCCGCTCTACAAAAATGTCGCACTGCTGCGCAAATATGCCGTAGAAATAATGGCCAGCGTGCTGGTCGGCTCCGCGGCGGGTGTTGCGACCTCGGTTTGGATCGCCAAGGGGCTGCACCTCGACGTGAAGATCATCGACGGCCTAGTGCTGCGCTCCACGACCACGCCGATTGCCATCGCCATCACGGATATGATCGGGGGCATCCCGGCGATGACGGCGCTGTTCGTGCTGGTCACGGGCTTGCTCGGCACGGTCGTCGGACCGATGCTTATCCGGCTGTTCCGCATCCGCAGCGGGGTGGCGCAGGGCGTGCTGCTCGGGACGAGCGCCCATACGGCCGGGACGACGACGGCATTCGAGTTCGGCGCCGTCTCCGGCACGGTATCGAGCATATCCATGCTCGTGACCGCGCTTCTGGCGCTGGTCGTTGTCCCTTGGCTGGTCCTGCTCCTGTAAGACCGCCCGGCAAGTAATCCATACACTCCTATGAGACAAAACAAAACCTCCACGATCACGTTTTACCGCGATTTTGGAGGTTTTACTGTTCTTACCGCTTAATTGTACTTCTTCCAGTCCATGCCGCTGTTGTTCAGCAAATATTCGAAGTTGTTGTCCAGCCGCTTCTGCTCGGCCTTGCGGGCCGCTTCCGCCTGCTTTCTGGCTTCCTCGCGCTGAATCTCGGCTTCGGCCTTCATTTGATCCGCCTGCGCTTTCAACTTGCTTACGACGTCCGGATTCAACAAATCTTTCAGCGTAGCGGGCTTGTCTTGGGAAGCGGCGCCCGGAGGAGCCGCCGGCCTGTTTTTCTTCGCCATGGCACTCACCTTTCGCGTTAATTTTCGAACAAATACAGCTTGCCGTTCTCCGGCGTACCGAACTTCGGTCCCCGGAAGCCACGCGCAAGCAGCGCTTTTCTCATCGTCATCATCAAGGCGGCATGGCTGACGATAAGCACATTCCCGTCGCCCTGCTGGAAAATCTCGTCCAGAACGGCGTCGGCCCGGTTTCTGGTATCGGCCATGCTTTCCGGCATCGACCGGGGGGCCGCAAACCACAAGGTTTTAATCAGAACCGCCCACATCATGAGCGGCAGCCGTACCTTCGTTCGGTACGACGGAGGCGGAACCTCGCGCAGCATTTTCCAGCGCTTAATTTCACCGTCATAAATGTGCTCGGCCGTGCGGGCCGCTCTAGACATATCGCTGGCATAACAGCGGTTCCATTCGATGCCGCCCAGGTCGGTCTGACCGAGCTCGATGTCGGATTCATCATACTCCGCGAACCATTGATCGAGCTCCCTGGCCGAGATCAGAAATTGCGACGGATAATCCTTTTTTACTTTATAATGCCGAACCAGACCGACTTTCATTTCCGCTACCATCCTTGCTTGCTTGTAGAAGTATGTCTCTCTATCATACCTCGGGATGGACTGGATGTGAAAGGGCTAGTTTCCCCTATACCGATTTTTTCGGCTGCGGCCATCTGCTACGGCTGGCGACCGGAGGCAGCGGCTCTCCGCTGCGGATCAGACGGACCCCGTTCTTGCAGACACCGTATCGCTCCCATGGACAGCTCGAACACAGTAGGCCGATGTCGTGCGGACGCATCGTCGCGGAGACGGCGGCGCAGATGTCCGCCCACGTCATCGCGGAGCCGGTGTACAGTCCAAGCTTGTTCAACACGCGGGCATCCCGGTCGTATACGCTGTGGCCGTCGCAATGCGGGGGCTGGTCCTTGGGAAACGCGCTGCAGATGTCGTCGGGGCCTTCGACAAGCTCGATTCGGGTGTCCGGATGCTTCCGTAGCGTTTCGTACACAGCCGTCATATTGTCGCAAAACGATTCGGAGTACCCCATTCCCCGGTACCCGAGCAGGCAAAGCAGATGATGGCCGCGGAGCCGGATGCTGTTCATAGGACTTCTCTCCATTCCTGCATCGCGATGCAGAATATTGTTAACTGATTATATCATATTCGGGTTAACGTATCATCCATGCCATCAAACGGCAAAAATCCGGCAGAAGAGTCGATCCTCCTGCCGGTTCCTCCGCTGGACGGGCTATAGAACATGCTTTAATTTATCCGGATTCACGACGATATAAATGCCATGGACCCGGTCTTCCCGGATATGGAACGAAATGACATTCACCGGCTGCTTGCCGGAATAACAAACAATGCCCGGCTGGCCGTTAACGTCCGCCAAGCGATAGTAGAATGCCTCGGGCAGCTTGGCCATGAGCCCTTCGAAGAAACGCGATACGCGTTCCGCGCTTTGCACGGGACGAACGGCCGCGGTAACTTTGCCGCCTCCATCGGAGTACAGCACCGCATCCGCGGACAAAATATCCATCAATTGCCTGACATTGCCCGTGGTTAGCGCTTGAACGAACCGTTCGATCAGGTCGCCCGTCTGCTCCTGCGAAGGATGCGGACCCCCGCGGGCCGGCACCGCCTCGGACGGCTGTCCGTCTCTGGGATCGGGCAAGCCGCTGACGGCCCGCTTCGCGCGGTGGAAGATTTGCCGGCAGTTCGTGCTGCTTTTGCCGACGATATCGGCGATTTCGTCGTATTCGTACTGTAGCACCTCGCGCAGCAGAAACACTGCCCGCTCCGTCCAAGAGAGCTGCTGCAGCAATAGCAGATAAGCGGTGGAGAGCGATTCCTTGTGCAAATAGGAATGAGACGGCTCGCCGTCCGGATCTCTGTCCGCGATTAGCGGTTCCGGCAGCCAAGGCCCGACGTAAACCTCGCGCTGCTTGCTGGCCGAACGAAGCCGGTCGATGCAGCGGTGCGTCACCAGCTTGCACAGGTAGGACTTCATATTTTGCACGTGATCCAGCTTCGTTTCGTTCACATACAGGAATGCCTCCTGTACAATGTCCTCCGCATCCATTACGCTTCCCAGCATGCGGTAGGCAAGGGAAAATAACAGGGGCTTGTAGGAAACGTACAGTTCCCCGGCCAATTCGGCAGGTTCCATGTCTAAGCGCCTCCCTTCGAAATCTCGTACGGCCTCTGGCCCTCGGGCGTCTCGTCCGCACAAACCGGTTCGGCGCGCGGCCGGTCCAGCTCCGCAAGAACCCGCTGTGCGGCCCTTCTGGCGCTTGCCGCCGCGGCATCCGCCAGCATCTCCCCGTGACCGGCCCAGTCTCCGGCTACGTAAAGTCCCTGAATGTCCGGTACGGCCGGACCCGGGAAACGATCTGTGCGCCCCAGGTGCATATAGTCGTGGACGACCGGCATATTGGGCAAATATTGCCGCACCGCGACCTCCTGCTCCCAGCCCGGATGGAGAAGACTCATCGTTTGCTCCAGCAGGCGTTCGTCCGCCCGGGGATCGCTCTCGCCGGGGCCGTTATATTTGACCAAATGTACGACTATTGTACCATGCTTGCTTAGCTTCGCGCCTGCTGAATGATTGCTGAAGAACACGGGCTGATCCAGTCCGATAGCGATATCTCTGACGGGGCCGTGGAGCTGCTTCAGCCCGAGGTCCAGACAAGCTGCCATCGAAGGCCGGGCTTCCTTCTTCCAACGGTACAGCGAGGTATGCTCCGCGTTGCTCACCAACCGGCAGGTGTCTGCTGGCGGCAGCGTGCTGATCACATGTGCGAGCTCGAACGCTTCGCCGTCCGTACAGACGACCCGGCTCACGGCTCCGTTCGTTTGCTCGATGGCGCTTACCGCTTTGCCGCACCGCGCGTGAACCCCGGCGGCTGCCCCCATCTTTTCCAAGCGGTCGACGATCGTCTGCCAGCCCCCGTTCAAGTACAGCACGCCGTCTTTCAGCGAGCGCCGCACCTGCCTGAGCACCGGTCCGGCCAATTGCCGGTCGGGGTCTTGGGTGTAGGTGGCTATCCGGCATAAGGCGTAAAAAATATGCCGCACCATCGGATCGCGGACTTCCTTCTCGGCCCAATCCCGGAGGCTGGCGTTCTCCGGCATGTCCGTATCGGTCCGCCCAAGCTTCAGCAGAAGCCGCACCAACTCGCCTTTGCCTGTCCATGAGAGCAGGCGGGAGGCGAGCAGTTGGATCGGGCTCGCAGGCATGGGGAAGACCCGATTGCTCCAAATGGCGGACATCTTGGAAGAGGGAGGACCTCCCTCAAACGGCACGCCCCATTCCCGAAGCAAGGCATGCAGCTCCCCGCTGCGGTACAGCGCATGGCCTCCGAGATTCAACAGCACGCCGTTCTTGTCGGCCGTTCTCGCCCGTCCGCCCATCCGGTCCGATTGTTCCAGAAGGACGACCGATCTGCCCGCCCGCGCCAGCTCGATGGCGGCGATCCATCCCGCAAGCCCCCCGCCGATCACGGCAGCGTCGAACGGTTTTCGATTCATGACTATTTCCTCCTTTGGGTTCGGATCACTCCGGAAAACAGCGTTGCTACTCGTTATGGCGAACAAGGAGAGCGGTTTGTGACAGGAACCGGATGGCGGCGAAAAAATTTTTCCAGTTAGAGAAAGATTTCCATTTCTTCAGCGTCATACCTAATGTAACTGCCGCAAAAGGCAGATGCTGCGCAGCGAACCTTTTGGGACAGGGAGGGCTAGGATGGACAATGACATTGAAATCGTTGGGCGGATTCTGAATGGAGACAAGCAGGCGTTCGCTCAAATTATCGATAAATACAAGGGAAGGGTATTTGCCCTGCTTCGGCGCATGCTGGGTCATTCGCCGGATACGCAGGACATTGCCCAAGAGGTGTTCATTAAAGCGTATAATCATTTGAACGAGTATACGCCGGGGCACAGCTTTTCCGCGTGGCTGTACCGGATCGCGGCCAACCGCTGTATTGACGAGCTGCGCAAGCGCAAGCGCAGACCCGACATCACCGGCTTCGACGCCGAGTTCATGCAGGGAGAAACTCCGGAAACCGCCTACTTGGAGAAGGAACGGAGACAGGCGTTGGAGCAGCGGATTATGGAGCTCGATCAGAGCCAGCGTGCGGTGTTTGTGATGAGATATGTGCAACATTTAAGCTATCAGGAAATTGCGGAACGGCTTTCGGTTCCCATAAGCACGGTGCAGATGCGTCTGTACCGCGCCAGGCAGAAGCTGCGGGAGAGCATGTCCAATTCCGGAGTAGAGGGGGAGTTCATCTATGAAGTGCGTCAGAGCTGATCGGCTGGCCGCGGAACTGAACCAAGACCTTTCTCCGTTTGAAGCCAGACAGTGGGAACGCCATTTGGAGAGCTGCGCCGATTGCCGGAACGAAATGGAACGACTCCTGACTTCGCTGGACGACTTTGATCCGGCGCTCGAAGAAGTGCAGCCCGAGGATGGATTTACCCAGGCCATATTGGACCGCTTGGACCCTTACGTGCCGGGCGAGCAGCCGCAAGCGGCCGAAACGCCGGACTCCGCACCCAAACGTATCGATTGGAAAAAGAGGAGTGTGGACATTTTGAAAAAAGTAACCATTGTTGTGGCCGGATTGGCCGTAGCCATATCGCTGGGTACCTTCGTATCGCCGACCTTCGCGGATTATGTGAAAAGCATTTTCAGCAACAGTAAGGACGTGGACCAAGGGATCAAGGAGGCCGTCAAGCAAGGCTTCTCGAAGCAGCTTGATCTCGGCGTAACGGATCAAGGCATCACGTTAAAGATCAAGGAGGTATTGGCGGATACGCTGCGCGTTGCGGTCATGTGCGAAGCGATAGACCAGAACGGCAACAAAATCGATTTCGATATGTTAAAGCTGGGAGAACGGAAAAACAGATTGGAAGAGTTTGTCCTTAAGGACAAAAACGGAACGCCTCTCATCAAGCCTGAAGAAGCGGGATGGGGATGGACGATGAGGAAAGAAGGCGAGTATATCATGATTCGCCAGGAATTGACCGGACTGACCGCCACCGGAAGAGAGCTGCCGGACGAACTGACCGCCGAGGTGCATTGGGCGAAGCTCGACGGTAAAGAAGGAAGCTGGAAGCTGTCGGTTCCGATCGATATGGCCGAAGCGAAGCGGGCGACGAAATCGGTAGCGGTCAACCAGCAGTATACGTCGTCGCAAGGGCTGAAGATCGACTTCAAGAAGGTCGATTTCGCGCCTAGTGCCACGCTGCTGTCGCTGGAGACCCAGCTCACTCCCGAAGTTCGCGAGCGGCAGAAGCAGATCATGAAGCAGAACGGTCTGTCCGAGGAGATGAATCCGGGCCCGGGTGGATTCCAGTCTTTCCAGCTCAGTCGTGCCATTCAGGAATACAAAATCGCTTACGAGCTTGTCGACGAGCAAGGGAAGGTTGTGGCGGCGGGAGACGACGGCTTGCTGCGCGACAGAGACTTGAGCATCGAGAAAAACACGATTGTAAACGGGATTACGGGCACGGGAACGGACGAGGTCATGCAATTGTGGCATACGTTTGTGCCAATGAGCGGCGACCGGAAGCTTACGTTCAGACTGCACTCCGTTTACACGAATGAACTGGCCAATTTCAGCGCGAAGCTGAAGCCTGCCCAGCTGCAGCAAAAGCCGGTTCAGGCGGAGGACCAAGGAACCCGGCTCACCTTCAGCAACTTTGCCATGAAGACGGACCCTGCGGAAACCAAAATCGGGAATCAGACCGTTAGCGGTACAGGCGGGGTGATCGAGCTTCAAGCGGAGCTGGCCAAGGACGTCGTTGCGCTGGATATTTGGCAGGTCAAGGACGAGACGGGCAAGGAGTACGATGCTTTGCTGCAAAAAACGTCGACCCGCAACGCTGACGGCACGGTCAGCCAACAGGGCGTGCTGGTGATCCCGCAGCTTGAGAAGGAGCCGAAGGAATTGACGGTCACGTATAAGGCCGTGCAAAAGCAGCACCGCGATGTGAAGTGGGAAGTGCCGATCGTCGCAAAACCTTAATTTGGAAAATCGCCAAGACAAAACAATACAAAAGCTCGCCTCCGGTTCGGCCGGGAGCGGGCTTTTTTGTACGTAGTCATGCGTTCGGTTGCTTGGGATGAGTCGATGAAAATAAAGCGTTAGATTTTTAATAGATAAGGCGTTAAGGATAATGAATCGAATTTTTAGGGAGGAATCCGTGTTGAGACCATTCGCTGCAAAAACTGTAATCATGGCCGTGCTTGCGATTGCTCTGGCAATTCCCGGACAAGCTATGGCAGCTCAAACGCCGCCACCGCCGGAAGTTGTCACTTCATTTACCCCGTTTGATCCCAATTTTAATTACCTTGAAAACGGTTCTGCTTACATAAGTTATAGCGGGAATGGAGAGGCAAGTCTATGGGGGGAAAGCATTGCGACCCGTAGAGTGGATTCGGTCGGGATACAGTTGGTTTTACAGCGTTGGACGGGAAGTGAATGGATTGACGTATACACAGGAGAGAAGGCGGAGATGAGCAATGCATCGCGCATCAATAAGACCATCGACAATTTGTCCGTTTCGAGCGGCTATTATTATCGGGTGAAATCGTCCCATTGGATTACTTACGGTAGCACAAAGGAAGATGGCGCTCGTTATTCCTCCACCTTGCTCATTCCGGATTAAAGAAAAAAAGCGAACAGGGGATGTTCCCCTTCAGAGTGTTGACAAACCCTGAAGTAGAAAAACTCAGACAAATAGAGGTGGGGTATATCCCGTAAGAGTTTACGTCCGCCTTTGGAACCCGTGAAAGTACCGCAAATTCTAATCAAGTTCACGGGTTTCAAGAGCGGCTGGAGGGATATACCCCACCGGCGTATGCAGAGATTTTTCTACGCGAAGCGGGTTTCTCAACAAGCTCCAGAGGGCTCCCCTTGTTCGCTATTCATTGTAATGATGCTCCAATCTTTAAAATATCCTCTTTGGCGACGGGTCCGGAGATATAGATTTTAATTCTGTCTTTCGTCAGCCATTCCAAGCTCGTTATGCTGCCATTCCGATCCGCGAATAAAACCGCCGGATGTTCACCCACAAAAACATCAATAAATTCGCCCGAATCGCTATGAATATCGGTTTTAATTGCCCCTGTTTTTCCTTCAATTTTTCGTTGACTGATCTTTAACAACTCTCCATGTTCATCGAGGTATTCCAAGTAGGCATCATGATACGTTCCGTTCGGTTCCTTCGTTACGAATACGGCATCTAACCTGAATCGTTCAGGTACATAGGATGGAGTCAAGAGAGGGAAGGCCAATTTATTTTTAGCTTCTTCCAAACTGGTTTTTTCGGGATCGAAGCTGCTGCTAGGGTGATTCGAAGCAGGCGGCTTTTCTTCCGGAGGCGCAGTTGTTTTAGCGTGTGTAGAGTCCCGAGCCGGCGGCGCTTCATAAAAAATTTCTATGATATTGCCCTGAACCTTTTTAAGCAGCGAGGCAATATTCGCATAGGAGGTAGGAAAATTGTCATTCATCAAAAAGTTGATGACCAAGGAGCAGGCGATAATCGCAGCCGTTAGCTTGATGCGCCGGATGAACATTTTACGGCGGCCGATCTTTTTTAGCCTGAGCTGTACTTGCTGCCAAGACGCCGCGCCATCGGGGATTTCGACACGGACATAGTTTCGTTTCAACAATTCCTTCAGCTTGTGATCATCATGGTCTAAATGATTCATTTTGATCAACCCATTTTCTCGAGAAATAATAAAACAATTTCTTGCGGGCCCTTGTCAGGATTTGAGCGAGGGCTTGTTCCGATATCTGCAATTCCTGTGCGATCTCCCGGTATGATTTTTCTTCGATGTAGAATAAAAGCAACACATGCCTGTATTTGAAGTTCAATTGATTCAGGGCTTCGTGAAGCAGTTCGTCACGGATTTTTTCTTCCACCTGATCGGCCACTGTGCGTTCTTCGGTCGGAGAAAAGTATTCACTGTCTTTAACGAGCTGCAGGTCGGATACATGCCGGTATTTTTTGTTTTTTTTAAAACAATCGTAAGCGGTATTCCGGGCTACTTTTTTGAGCCAAGCCTTCATATTTACCGTATTTTCCAGTTTCGGCGCTTTCTCTACCACTTTTAAGAATGATTCTTGTACAACATCTTCGGCTAAAGCATGATCCCTGAACAAAAAGTATATGTCGTGATAGATCAGTTCCCGAAAAGAATGATAGATCAATTCTTGAGATGAGTTGTCCAGGTGATGGAAATGATTACGTAAGAACGTGAGCCATTGCTCCATGTATACTCCTCCAACACCATTCTGTTATATACAATTGTTTGAACGAGCATTTTATGTAATAAGTTTCTTATTTTTGTAATTTTTTTTCGTCAAATTTGTTCGGGATAGATCGTTATATGTAGTAGAAAGCGTGTCTTAGTAGGGTTAGCTCGACTCCTGGCAGTTGTCCAAAGCATCCCGACGCGCCCAGAGAGAAGGCGGTCCATCACTTCTATAACGGAATGGAACTCCAAAAGCTGACGGTGGCATTTTTATCCTTTTCTCTGACGGGGATTCGCACTACTAAGCTTATTCTAGGTTACGGGAGTTCGGGAAAATGAAAAAAACGGGCATTGTCCGACATTTGGATCATCTAGGACGCATTAATCTGCCGATTGAACTGCAACGAACTTTGAACATAGAGTTTGGCGATGCGATTGAATTTTTTGTCGATGATGAAAAAAGGCAGGTGCTGATCCGGAAATACCGCGCGGAGGAATGTCTTTTTTGTTCCTCCGACGAGCAGCTTTTCTTTTTTCGAGGACATTTTATCTGCAAGGCCTGTTTAAAGGAGTCGGGCAGGAATGACGAATCGGTAACCGGAACGAAACGAAAACGGAATAAGGATACGATGCTCCGCCTGACCGCGGTGATGGAACAGCATCCATCCGCTTCGCAAGCCGAATGGGGTAACCTGGTTGGCATATCGCAGGGCTGGGTTAGCCAACTACTCAAGCAATTGAAATAAGCTTCCCCCTACGGGAAGCTCGTTTCAACACCCTCACGCCTCCTCCGGGCGCCGTCCGGCACCCAGCTCCGCCCGGCTGGATACGTATGGCGCCGTCCGCGGCACGCACGGCAGCCGGATCGTCACCGACGTCCCGATGCCCAGCTTGCTGTAGATGCTTACGCCGTACGGCTTGCCGTAATGCAGCTCGATCCGTTGGTGAACGTTGCGGATGCCGTACCCGGCTTCCTCGCCATCGTCGAACTGCGAGATGCGCCGCAGCGTGTCCGGCGTCATCCCGACGCCGTCATCGATGATGCGGAACTCGATATCGTCGCCGATCCGGCGACCGGCTACCCGGATATGCACCCGGTCGCCCGTCCAGGCATGCTTCAGCACATTTTCCAAGAACGGCTGCAAAATCAGCTTGACCATCTCGTAGCGCAGCAGCTCCGGCTCGATCTCGAACAGTACGTCCAGCCGGTCGGTATACTTCACCTTTTGAATATCGAGATAGGCCTTCGCCTGCTCCAGCTCGTTCGCTACCGGAATAATGGTGCGCCCTTCGTTGAGCGAAAGCCGGTAGAACAGCGCCAGATTACTGACCATCCGGTGCAGCTGCTCGACTTGCCCGAACTTGGCCAGCAGGCTGATCGAGGACAGCGTATTGTACAGAAAATGCGGATTGATCTGGGCCTGCAGCGATTCCAGCTCGGCTTCTTTCTTCTTGATGCCGGCAACGTACACCTGTTGAATCAACCCGTCGATATGCTCCGCCATCGCGTTGATGGATTGCGAGATCGTCGAGAACTCGTCCTTTCCCTTGAAGCGTATCCGCTTATGGAAGCTGCCGTGACGGAACGAATCAAGCACCGTCACAATGCGCGACACCCGTTTGGAGAAGTAGCGCGACAGGAAACCGCCTACGCCGAGAAAGAGCAAGAAGCTGGCCGATCCGATGACGGCGGTCAGCACCTTCACTTTCTTCGCATCCTTCTCGACCCATTCCTTCGGGATGCTGGCTACAAGCTTCCAATCCAAGTCTTGGAACGGCTCGGTAATCGTCAAGTAGTTGCTTTCCCCGACCTCGGCAATCCTTCCCGCCGTCCAGGCGCCCCGCTCGAACAAAATCTGTCCTTTCCCGTCCTGGATCCGAACCGACGTGCCTTCCCCGAAATCCGGAGAGACGGTCTCGAACATCTCCGTCAGCTTGACGGTTAGCCGCATGAAGCCGAAATCTAACTGGCGGCCGAAGGAAGCCGTGTCCACGAGCCGCCGCAGGAGCGAAATATTGCCGAACTCGGCGTCCCGGTCGATCTGCTGCCACTGCATGGTCACCCCGTAACGCTCCGGGGGAAAATCCTTATACCACGAGTTGTCGGCGATCCGCTTCAAATACATCATGTTATAGCTTTTGCCGGCATAGGTCAGCGGGTCCGAATCGTTATAAAACGAGTAGATTTCGGGCAACGTTTCGTTGCGCAAGTAAACGACGAGCCAGATGCGGTGGTTCGTCGCCTTGATAACGCTATCGAACTTGGGCTCCAAATACTGCGTGACCGATTCGTAGCCGTAGTAGCCTTCGTTCAATCTTCTCAGCCGGGAAGCCACGGTCTCGTCGTAGTAGATCATATCCGACAGACGAACCGTATCCTTCATCCGGTACTCGATATTGTCCTTCATTTGGCGCAGCGCCGCCTGAACGTTCTCGCTCGTCTGCTTGCGGACCGAATCCACGAAGATCCAATTGGCCAAATAACCGAACAAGATGACGTGAACCAAGGTAAGCAGCATATAGGACAGCATCAGCTTGTACCCGAAGGGCATGTACCGCGCTTTCGGCCCCGAAGCGGCCGCGGTGTTTCGCTGGGATCGACGGAGTGCGGACCGGAATCGGCTATTGGCCATTGCGGAATTCCAGCGGAGTCATCCGGTACGTTTCTTTGAATTGCTTGCTGAAATAAGGGATATAGCGGTAGCCGACCCGATAAGCCACCTCATAAATGCGCAGCTTCGGATCGCGAAGCAGCTCCCCGGCTTTTTCCATACGCAGCGCGACCAGGTATTCATGGAACGTCTGGCCCGTCGCTTCCTTGAACATTTGCCCGAGGTAATTCGGCGAAAACGAGAATTGATCCGCCACTTCCTTCAGCGTGAGCGGCTGATCCAGTCCGCTGCGCATCATGCCGATAATTTCTTGAATCAGCTTCCCGTTTTTACCCATCCCGTCCGCGGCCACAGCTGGAGATGGAGCGGGCTTTGCGCCGCCTGAAAGCATCTGCCGGACTTCATGCTCCGCTTGCTCGCGCTTGCGGGCGTCATCCAGATCCCGCCGAATACGCTCAAGCGATTGAATGAGCTCGTCCTCGTTCATCGGTTTCAGCACATAGCTGTAAGCTTGCAAGGTCAGGGCTTCCTTCACATATTGAAAATCTCTGTAACCGCTGACAAAAACGATCCGCACGTCGTGGAACCGTTCCTTCACGCGCTTCGCCAGCTCGAGTCCGGACATGTTGGGCATATTGACGTCGGTAACCAGCACATCGATCTTCTGGGTCTCGATCAGCTCGCAAGCGGAGAACCCGTTCGTCACGGCGCCCACAATCTCCATCCCGAGCGACTCCCAAGGAATAAACGTCTTCATTCCTTCCAGATCCAGCGTCTCATCGTCTGCGATCAGCACTTTGTACATGTCGGTCCTCCTCGGCCTTGGATCTTCGAATGAAATGGAAAAGCAGGTGCGCCGATAGCGCACCCTGCCTTGTCCGCATGGACTATTTCTTCTTCATTTTCTCTTCGTTTTCCTTCCAGCGTTTTGTCAAATACTCGTTAAGCTTGTCGATGCCAAGCGTTTGCGCGTCTTTTTCGCCTTTGTCGATGATTTCAATGACTTCTTGCTCGCTTTTGGCCAGAATCGCTTGGGCGCGGACTTTCTTGTACAGCTCGATCCAGCGCTCGCGAATGATCCCTTCCGGGCTGTCCTGCGGAGGCTCGATCCCGCGAAGCGCCGTCAGGTCCATATGCGTCTTCCAGGTGATGGCATCCTGATATTTCGTTTCCCAGGAACGCTTCTCCTCCGGCAAGGAGAGCTCGGCCTTCACTTTGATTTTATCGTTGTACGTCGAGTTTCCGACGAATTGCAGGTCGTTCGTCGCGTTCATGTTTTTCGTGCGCTCCGCAGGCTCGCTGAAAAATTTGTCCGTCAAGTTCGGCAAGCCTTCGCTGTCCAGACCTTTCCAATACATGCCTTCCGGACCCCATACGATTTGACGCATGCCGTCTGGGCTGGTCATCCAGTCCAGCACCGCAAAAATTTTCTCGGGGTCCTTGGCCGTCGCCGTGATCGCGGCGGCGTTCCAGCCCAGACGGTCGTAGTGGGCCACCATGATTTTGTTCTTATCCAGTCCCGGCTTGTGGATCGGCCAGATCATGAAGTATCCGGCATTCGGATCGGACTTGGAAAGCTCGGCGTCCGCTTTGGAAGCATAGTCGGTAGCGGTAATATCCGCATACACGGCGACGCGCCCTGTGTTGAGCTTCTCGCGTACCTGATCGACCGTTTGCGTCAGCGCATCCTGCGTCATCAGCTTCTCACGGTGCAGCTTGTTGACGAAGATCATGGCTTCCTTGTACACCGGATCGGCGAAGAGCGACGTGAACTTGCCGTCCTTCGGCACGGCGCGCAGCGTCCCCGCGTAGCTCGCCGGATTGTTCTCTGCGAAGGCGGAGAACAGCAGGTCGACGCCTTTGCCTTCTTTGGCCTGGCCCGGCTCGAACGGGATGATGTTCGGATATTTCTCTTTGACGAGCTTCAGATAGTTGTACAGGTCGTCGGTCGTCTCCAGCTTCGGCTTGCCGAGCTCTTCGTAAATTTTCTTGTTTATGACGTAGCCGGCATTGCCTGTCGGCTTGTTCGTGTACCAGTTTGGGAACATGTACAGCTTGCCGTCTTTGGAGCGCAGCATGTTCAGAATTTCGTCGCCCGCCCATTTTTTCAGGTTCGGGTATTTGTCTAAATACGGGTCAAGCGGCACGAGGACGCCGTTCTCGCGCAGCCGCTCGAACTTGTCGCGGTCGCCCCAGATGACATCAGGCAAGTCCTTGCTGACGATCATCGTGCTCAGCTTGGCTTCCGCATTGCCCCCGGCGTTAATGGCGGTTATGTTGATTTTGAACTGCTCTTGTACTTGCTTGGAGAATACGTCTTTGCCCCAAGGAGGCATCGTGTACCAGCCGTAGTTGCCGAAGAGCGTGAAGCTGATCGGCTCGCTGCCTACCTTCCACGGCTCCGTTGACGAGGCGGCCGGCGTCTGCGTTCCGTTTGGCGCCGCCGCTTTGTCGGCGGGAGCGCTGCCTCCGCCGGAGCATCCGGAGATAACCGTCCCCAGCGCCATGACGGCTGCCAGCGGACCCATTCCTTTTTTGACCCAATTGTTCATTGTCTGTATAGCCCCTTTCCCATTGTCATTTCAAGCTATGCTTAAAGCGGTGCGCTTTGAAGCCCGGACTATTCTTTCAGGGAACCGACCAGTACGCCCTTGACGAAAAACCGCTGCAAGAACGGATAGACGAGGATGATCGGAACCGTCGTGACCATCATGGTAGCCATCGTCAGCGACTTGGTCGTGTACGATTGACGCTTGGCGAGGAAGCTTTGAGCCGCTGAGTCCTGGGTCAGCTCAGAAGCGATATTGGAATCGAGCGTCTGCTTCAGCAGCGCCTGCACCGGCAGCAGGTCCTGATTGTTGATATAGATGGAAGCGACGAACCAGTCGTTCCAGTGGGCGATGGCCGTGAACAGCGAGAGCGTGGCGACGACCGGACCGGACAGCGGCAGCACAACGCGCAGGAACGTGCCCCAGTAGCCGCAGCCGTCAATCCGCGCCGCATCTTCGAGACCGGCCGGGATTCCCCGGAAAAACGTGCGGAAGATGATCATGCTCCATACGCTGATGATCGACGGAATGACGAATACCCAGAACGAATCGAACAGGCCGAGACCGCGAATCAGCAGGTAGGTCGGAATCAAACCGCCGCCAAAATAAAGCGTGATAATACAGAAGGTCATGTAATAGCCCCGGCCGATCAGCTCCTTGCGGGACATGCCGTACGCAAAGATGGACGTCGCCGCGATCGTCAGAAAGGTGCCGACGAGCGTACGGGCGATGGAAACGCCGAAGCCTTTCAATATTTTAACGTCCTTTAGCACGACTTGGTAATTTTCCAGCGTGAAAGCTCTGGGCCAGAACGTGATGCCGCCGAGACTCGTATCCGAACCGAGGTTGAACGAGATGACCGCGGAGTTCCAGAACGGATAAAACGTTACGAAGGCCAGAAAGAGCAGCGCAATATGGATAACGATGCTAAAGACGCGATCTTCCAATGCCAGCTTCATCAATACATCCTCCTTACCACAAGCTGTTGCCGGTTCGTCTCGCGAGATAGTTCGCAAGAGTCAGCAGACCGACGCTGACGATGGCCTTAAACAAGCCGACGGCTGTCGCGAACGAATAGCGGTTTAACGTAATCCCCATCCGGTACACGTACGTGTCCAGAACCTCCGATACGTCGCGCAGCGCCGGGTTGACGCCCAGCAGCAGCAAGTCCTCGAAGCCCGCGTTCAGCAAATTGCCGATCGCCAGAATAGAGAAAATCATCACGACGGGCAAAATGCATGGAAACGTTATCAAATAAGTCATGCGAAAACGGCTCGCGCCGTCGATAGCGGCGGATTCGTACAGATGAGGGTCGATGGAAGCGATTGCAGCCAAGTATACGATAGAGGCAAAGCCAATCTCTTTCCATACGTTCGTCGTGACGAGAATGGTCCAGAAATATTCCGTAACCGACAAGTAGGGAATCGGTTCGTCGATGACCCCGATCTTTTGGAGAAAAATGTTTACGCTTCCATTATCGGTCGAAAGCAGGGAGATCACGAAGTTGGCGACGATGACCCAAGACAGGAAATACGGCAAGTAGCTGACCGTCTGCACGACGCGTTTGAAAAACATATTTTTGACTTCGTTCAGCAGAATTGCGAGAATGATCGGCGCCGGAAAGCCGATGGCCAGCTTCAGGAAGCTGATGACAATGGTGTTTCGCATCACGACGCCAAGCTCGGGCGCTTGGAAGAAATCGACGAAATGCTTGAAGCCTACCCACGGGCTGGCTGCGAATCCTTTAAACACCGAGTAATCCTGAAATGCGATGATCACGCCATACATCGGGAAATAGCTGAAAATCAAAATCAAGACGAGCGCGGGCAGCACCATAAGCTGCAGATCCCATTGCTGGAGCCAGGCCGCGACCTTCGTCTTCCCCGGCTTCACCGCCGGACGATCCTCAGGGACCGCTGTCGCGGTTTGTTTCAAACGGACCACCCTTTCCTGTGTATTGTCGATCTGTCTTTATCTTAAAAGGGATACGATGCGCGCGGCTACTTGTCTAATCAATGAAATGTTATATAAATCAATGATCAGGAATTATTTTCTTCCGTTATGAGAGGATTGGAGGGGAGAGGTCGGCGGAGAACAAAAAAACAGCGGTCTCCCCGGGAACCAAATCGTCCCGGTTGGAGACCGCTCAATTGTCAGCTTATGTTTTTGTGTGGTTTTACTTACCGCCCGTAAACGTAATGCCTTTGATGAAGAAGCGGTTGAAAAAGGCGTAAATGAGCAGCGCCGGCAGCGTGAACACCATCGACGCGGCCATGATGTAGTTCCAGTAGCTGATGTACTGGCCTTTGAAGGTGTTAAGGCCGAGCGTCAGCGTAAACATCGATTTGTCGGAAACGAACATGAGCGGCTTCAGGAATTCGTTCCAGGCGCCCATGAACACGAAGATCATCTGCGCGGCGAGCGCCGGAACGGCCAGCGGCAGCGCGATGCGGAAGAAGATGCCGAAGCGGCTCAGTCCGTCGAGCTGCGACGCTTCCTCCAGCTCCTTCGGGAAGTTGATGAAGAACTGGCGCATCATGAACGTGAACGTGGCGTTGGCCATCATCGGCACCGTCAGCGCGGCGTACGAATTCAGCCATCCGAGCTCTTTCATGATCAAGTACGCGGGCACGATCGTGAGCTGGCCCGGAATCATCTGCACGCCCAGAATGATGAGGAACATCACTTTGCTGCCGATGAAATCGATGCGCGCAAGCGCATAGCCGGCCATCGAGTTGAACAAAATGTTGCAGACTGTCGCCACGACCGCGATCAAGGCGCTGTTGGTCATCCATCGGAGGAACAGCGGCTCGCGGACGAAAATATCGTAGTAGTTTTGCAGCGTAAAATTCTTGGGAATAAAATTGATGCCTCCGGCGACAATCTCTTCCAGCGTCTTGAACGAGGAGGAGAGCGCCCATAGGAACGGTACCATCGTCACCGCAGCATACAGGAACAGCAGTGCGTAAATGACATACTTGACCCACGGTTTCGGCTGTTTAACCATCGTCTCGGCCTCCTCAGTTCAGTTTCTCTTCGGCGAACAACTTCCGCTGAAGCAACGTCGCGATCATGATGACCAGAGCCAGCGCGACGGCGAGGGCGGAGGCGTAGCCGAAGTCTAAGTTTTTGAATGCATACTGGTAAATCAGCAGCGCCACGGTCAGGGTGGAGTTGTTCGGCCCCCCGGACCCTGCCGAGAAAATGTACGACTGGTCGAACAACTGGAACGTTCCGATAATGCCCATGACGACGGTGAAGAAGGTCGCCGGCTTCAGCATCGGCAGCGTGATGGCGGTGAATCGTTTCCACGCGCCCGCTCCGTCCAGCATCGCCGACTCGTAGAGCGCATCCGGAATGTCCTGCAGCGCGGCGAGAAAGACGACCATGAAAAACGGCGCCGTCGACCAGATGTTCATCAGCATGATCCCTTTGAGAGCCACTGCGGGATCGCCGAGCCAGTTGTAGCCGGGCAGTCCGATCGCTTGCAGTGCCTTGTTGAGCAGCCCGTTGGAGTTATAGATCCACATGAAAATGAGCGTCAGCACGGCGGACGAGGTCACAGTCGGCATAAAGAAGACGATGCGGAAAAAATTCTGGAATTTCAGCTTCGCATTCAAAATGGACGCGAGTCCGAGCGCCAGCGCCGTTTGCAGCGGCACGACGAAGACGGCGAAGGAGGCGGTGTTTTTCAGCGCGATCCATGCCCGTTCGTCCTGCGCCATCCGTTCGAAGTTGGTGAATCCGACAAACTTGTAGCTGACATCGCCCAGCAGATTCACTTTATGAAACGACAGGAACAGCGAATAAAAGACGGGTAAAAACAAAAACGTGCCGATAACCAGCAGGGTAGGGAGCAAAAACAAATAGCCGGTTATCGTGCTTCTCAGCTTCCGCTTCCAAACCGAACGGCTTGCCATAGGGAAACCTCCCTTTCAAAAGAGGCAGGGGAACTGTGTCAGACTGAACAGGATGACGTCCCCCGCTTTTTAAGTGGATGAAGGGAGGGGCAGCCCCCTCCCGGTTCAGCTTCGTTATTTGCCGGCAGCAATTTCTTTATTGGCGGTTTCCTGCGCTTTTTTCATCGCGTCTTCCAGCGAGGATTTGCCCAGGAACGCGTCGAGGAACTGGTTGTTGAAATTGTTCATGACCGTCGGCAGCGTCGGTCCTGCTTGCCATGGCGTGGAATAAGCCGAGCCCGCAACCAGGGCGCCGCGCAGCGGGTCCTTGTCGTAGCCGAGCTCCTTCGCGACGGATTTGCGCGTCGGCAGGGCGAACCCTTTGCTGGTCCACGTTTTCATGCCTTCCTTGCCGGTCAGGTACGAAATCAGCTCCCAGGAAGCTTCTTTTTTCTTGGACGCCTTGTTCATGACGTAGGCGACCGTGAAGGCCATCGTGCCTTTTTTGCCGTTCACTGTCGGCAGCTCGGCAGTGGCGTATTGAAGATCTTTGTAGTTGCTGTTCAGGAACGGAATTGCCCAGTTGCCTTCGAAGACGATGGACGCTTTGCCTTGGCCGAACATTTCGCCGCCCCAGCCTGCGCCGACTTCCTTCGGCTCGCCGGACGATTTGTCCTTGTTGTGCAGGTCAACGACGAGCTGCAGCCCTTTGAGCGCTTCCGGGGAAGCGTAAGCGGCGTTGCCTTTGTCGTCGGACACTTTGCCGCCGAACGCCTGCGCCATGTACATTTGCCGCGCCAGCTCGGGAGCGACGCCGAAGCCGAAGCGGACGGTTTTGCCGCCTTCGGTTTTGGTCAGCTTTTTCGCGGCGTCCTGCAGCTCTTCCCACGTAGTCGGCGGCTTGGTAATGCCCGCCTCTTCGAAGTGCTTCTTGTTGTAGAACATGGCCAGCGTGGAGGAGTCTTTCGGGAAGCCGTACGTTTTGCCGCCGACCTTGAACGCGT
Source organism: Paenibacillus tyrphae (assembly GCF_000722545.1). Taxonomy (GTDB): domain Bacteria; phylum Bacillota; class Bacilli; order Paenibacillales; family NBRC-103111; genus Paenibacillus_G; species Paenibacillus_G tyrfis. The sequence goes on along the minus strand of NZ_JNVM01000017.1, from coordinate 18,926 downwards.
TCAGCAGTGGCTCTTCGAAGTCGGCCACGTCGAATTCAGGCTTCACGTAGCTGTCGAGGGGCTCGACAACACCCTTCTCGATCAGAGCCGGAGCTTCGAACGCATCCAGATAAAACACGTCGGGGCCTTCGCCGCCGATAAGCCGCGTCTTGATGACGTCCATGTACTGGTCGGCGATTACTTCGTATTTTACTTTGACGTTCGGATGCTTGCTTTCGAACTCTTGAATCGTCTGCTTGAGCAAATCTTGCTCCTCTGGCGACGATCCCCAGCCGGCCAGCGTTACGGTTACGGGCTCGCCGCTTTTCGGCGCATCGCCGGTCGGAGCCGGCTTGGCTTCTTCTTTGGCGCAGCCCGCCAGCACCATGCTGGAAGCCAAACCTACGGAGAGAATGACGGATAGCGATTTTTTCATTTCACAACATCCCCCTCAAATGGTTGAATAAGAACTTGATACCCCGTATGATTCTCTAAAATGTCCACTTGATACGGCGCGGCGACGTCTCCGGTTCTGCTGACACGTAAATGCAGCGTTCCTTGGCCGATGCGCAGGTTCGTCACTTCCAGCTCGTTCATGCCGGGGAGCAGCAGCGGCCGCAGCTCGATCGTTGCGTTTAGTGCATTCGGACGAATGCCCAGCATCGTCTGCAGGAACGTCAGCGGTGTGCCCGCGGCCCATGCTTGCGGCGAGCAGGCGACCGGATAAGGAACGGGATGCCCGAGCTCGTCGGAGTAACCGCAGTACAGCTCCGGCAGTCTGGCATATTCGAAGCCATCCGCCGCTTTCATCAGCCCCTGCATCACCTTCAGCGCTTCGGTCTCGAAGCCGCCGAGGCTCAGTCCGAGCAGGCAAAGGGAGTTGTCGTGCGGCCACACGCTGCCATTGTGGTAGCTCATCGGGTTGTACCCGGACGAGCCGGTGCTCATCGTGCGGATGCCGTAGCCGCCGAACATATCTTCCGCGACGAGCCGCGACGCGACGGAGCGGGCACGCTCAGGCGACGCGATGCCGGACATCAGAATGTGGCCGGTATTCGAGGTCACCGACTGCACCTGCTGCTTGTTCCGGTCCAGCGCAATGGCGTAATACTGCTCGTCTTCCATCCAGAACGACTGCTCGAAGCGCTCCCGTAGCACGGCCGCTTCTTGTTCCAGACGGTCGGCGTCTACGCTGCGGCCGAGCATGCGGAAGATCGGAGCCAGGCGCGTTTTCGCCTGATACACGTATCCCTGCACTTCGACGAGCGCAATCGGCGCCTGGCCGTAATCCCCGCTGCGGTGGACGACGGAGTCGGCCGAATCCTTCCAGCCTTGGTTGGCGATTCCTTTGGAAGACTCCTGGAAGTATTCCACGAAGCCGTCGCCATCCCGGTCGCCGTAACGCTCGATCCAGGTGAGCGCCGCTTCGAGGTTCGGCATCAGCTGTTCGATCAGCGCCAGATCGTTCGTCCAGTGGTAATATTCCGCGGCTAGCATCAGGAAGAGCGGCGTCGCGTCAATCGTTCCGTAATACGGGGCGAACGGCACCATCCCGGCGCCGGCCAGCTCGCCGTAGCGGATTTCGTGCATGATTTTGCCCGGCGTCTCGTCCTGCCAAGGATCTTCCTTCTGACCTTGGTAAGCGGCCATCGTGAGCAGGGTACCTTTCGCCGCCTGCGGGTTCAGCGAAAGCATCTGCAGCGCGGCAATCAGGCTGTCGCGTCCGAACGGAACCGAATACCACGGAAGCCCAGCCACCGGGAACGATCCGTAGCCGACATCAGTCAGCAGCACGCGCAGGTCTTGCACCCCACGGTGGAACAGTTTGTCAAACGCGGCGTTGTCGCTGCGGACGGCTGTCGATCCGGCGTTCCAGCCGGCATAGCTCGCTTCGAGCTTCGCCATCGCCACCTGCGGGTCGTAAAACCGGGGGCCTTCTCCGTTCACGACCGGTGCGACGAAGAACGTGATTTCCCGGCTCTCGCGGTGATCGAGACGAAGCCGGAAGCCGACGGTGTTCGTCGTCTCGTCGATGAAGCTTTCCTGCGGCTGCCAAGCGATGCGGGTTTCCCGGGCGACATGGTCCACGCCGGCGTAGCCGATCGTCAGCCCGCCGTTCTGTCTCTGCGTTCCCGTCTTATGGCCCGTCTCGCCGTGCTGGAAGCCGCGTACTGTGAACATATCCGCAAAATCAGCGTCGGCCAGCACCGAGAAGTCGAACTCAATCGGCTTCGGATAATAGCTGGTCAGGCGGAAGGTTTCGTAGAGCCCGCCTTCGTAAATAAACCGCGTACGCTCGATCTCGACGGATTCCCGCCACAGAATCAACTCGCCGTTCTGCTCCATATGCGGATTCGTCAGCCGGATGACGGATATGTAGTTCGCATCCGCCGCGGAGGACAGCAGCACCGGCTTTTGGCCGTTGATGGCAATTTCCAGCCGGCTCAGAAAGCGGGTATCCTTGGTATAAAGCCCGAAGCCGGACGGATGACCTTGCGGAATATCGCCGTCCTTGTCGGAGTAGAGGAAGAGATCGTTTTCTTTGATGATTCGATAATCCAATGCGGTCACCTCACTGTATAAGAGCTATCCGAAACGTTTCGGAAAACCGATAAAAAAATATTTCTTCTCTGCAAAAGAAAGGAAAATTGTCTTTCCAAAACGTTTTGGATACGATATACTTGATTATATTGCAAGCTGAAAGCATTTACAACTGCTTTTTTTAGTAAATATTTTTTTGCGGCTGCCAACAAGATAAAAATAGAGATTCAAAACGTTTCGGAGGAGAGAACATGGTTACGATTAAAGATATCGCCAAGGCGGCCGGCGTGTCCGTCACAACCGTATCGCGGGCGCTGAACGGGTATGACGACGTCAATGAAGTTACGCGCCAGAAGATCAAGGATATTGCGCAAGGGCTCGGGTACAGCCCGAATATGGCCGCCCGCTCGCTGATCTCGAAGAAAACGAAAACGCTCGGTCTGCTTCTGTCCAATGTGACGCGGACCAGCTCGAAAGATAATATTGCCTTTGAAATTTTGTGCGGCATGAACGACCGGTCGGGAGAGCTCGATTACGATCTCGTGCTGTTCAGCACGACGCCGCAGAAACAAAAAATCAAATCGTACAAGACGCTGTGTCAGGAGCGCGGCGTGGACGGCGTCATTATTATGGGCATCCGTCTGGACGACGAGTACTTGAAAGAAGTCGTCTCCTCCCAAATTCCTTGCGTGCTCATCGACATTCCGCTGGAGGGGCCGAACGTCGGCTATGTGACCTCCGATAATGTCGGCGGCGCGAACCGGGCCGTCAGCTATTTGCTGGAAGCGGGTCACCGCAAAATCGGCGTCATCAACGGCCATTCCCAGGCGGACGTCAGCGTGCAGCGGCTGAAAGGGTACAAGCAGGCGCTTGAGCGCTTCGGCCTCCCGTTCGACGAGTCGCTCATCATGGACGGCTCCTTCTCTGAGGCGGGAGCCAAGGAAGCGGTGTACAGGCTGCTTGCGCAGCAGCCGGACATCACGGCGCTGTTCTGCATCAGCGATCTGATGGCGCTCGGGGCTTTGCAGGCCGTCCGCGGGTTAGGGCTTCAAGTGCCGGGACAAATTTCCGTCGTCGGCTTCGACAATATCGACGTGACGGCGTACTGTTCGCCGGCGCTCACGACCGTAAACCAGAACAAATACGAGATGGGGTATCAGGCTGCCCAGATGCTGATCGATCTGCTCGAAGGCCGCAAGGTGAGCCACCGGCTCATGCTGGACACCGAGCTGATCGTGCGGGAGAGCGTGAGTTCGCGATAAGGTAGGGCGATTCTTCGCAGAATCAGGCTGGGGGAGGCTCGACAGTTCAATCCTTTGGATGGAGTCATGAGAGTAGATCGATGGCCCGAGCTTTGCAGAATCAGGCGGGATGAGGTCATCCAATTCCGGCCGGGCCCCGCAGCAAATGCGCAATCGGCGAAGCTCCGAATCATTGGGGGGCCTCTATTCGAGCATAGAGGAACTACGATGCGTAAAGCGGCGCTTTTGGACCCGGTACCGAAACATAGCGGAACAAAAGGTGACTTAATCGTGTCGAAAAATGTTCGTGCTGCCTTGGGGGACGTCATTAGCGCACCTCAGATCCTCTATGGTCCGAGCAAACGGTTGATTGGCTGCGATAGCACATCGCTATTCCTCTAAATCTCTAGCGCTCCAGATAAATGCATGGCCCCCAATGTTCACGCAGCAGCACTAACAGCAGAAACCAAAGAACCTCCGAATCCACCGATATCATGGAAACGGAGGTTCTTTTCATTTCTGAGGCCGGCTGATGCTCATCCCTTATCCCTTGTCCCGTAAGTCATCCCACGAGATGGCAAATCCTTTCCGCCAGACGGCGGCATTCAGCACGACCAGCAGCGCCATGTACGCGTAGATCCCGCCGGTGACGAACGTGCTGGCCAGATGCACGCCGGCGAACAGAGCGAGGAGCAGCAGAAGCGGCAAGATAATGAGGCCGTCATTCTGCTTTACCGCCTCGAAAGACTCCGAGAACGGCAGCGCCTTGCGGAAAGTTCGGAAGCAAATGACCGTGTACAGCAGCGCGTTCAGTGCGAAGACGATTAAATCCGGGACGATGCGCACCCCGAACAGCGCGAGAAAAATAACGCTCTCGATCAGGAACACGGGCATAAACAGCCGGACGAGGAACGCTTTGATCGTTCCGCGGAAAATAGGCGCCGGACTTGGCAAGGGCATCGTTTTGTAGAGCCAAGCGCCCTTGTGCTTGCCTGAATACCGCAGCATCATCACGACGGTAGGAATCAGCAGCGCGCAGAAATAAATGTTCAGATACCATTTGCTCGCTGCGATTTCGCTGAAGGACTGGGCCCGCAGCACGTTGAAAAAGAAAATGAACGGAAACACGATCGAGAAGCCCAGCGAAGGGTATACCTTAAGCTTGAACTCCCTTTCGTTGCCCATCATCAGCGAGCCGAACCGGAAAAAGGTGCGTTCCTCCCGTCCTGAACAAATGAATCTGGAAACGACATCCAGCCATCTGCTTTGCTCCCTGCCTTTTTTCGTGCTATCGTTCGCCAGCTTCTGCAAGCTGCGCTCGAAGAAGGGCATCAGGTTCGTGTAGATCAGAATCGAAACGATCGGCGTGACGAACGCCAGCAGTGTAAAGACGATGAAATGCGGGGCCGCCTGTCCGCGCAGCAGCCATTCGAACGGCGCGCCAAACCACAGGGGAGGGAGGAAGACCTGCCACCATTTCGGCTCGAACGCGACGTGAAGCTGCATGAGGTCGAACGACCGTCCGACGAATTGATAGCCGACGGTAATCGCGATAGATAGCGCGATTTGCACGTTATTGATCATGTCCTTCAGCTTTTCCCCGTCGAAAAACTTCAGAATCAGCATATACAAAAAGGCCGTCACAACGACAATCAGCACGTCCGTCAGTACGATTTCGACCACAAACAAGAGAAAAAACAACACGCCATGCTTGACGATTGCCGCAATCATCGGCGCAGCGCAGAGCGCTACGGTCAAAAAGAACAAATAAAGCAAAATATGCAGCGTCTTCGCCATGCCGATCGTCCGCCGGTTGACCGGCTTCGAGGCGATAATGTTCCGATCCCGGATATCGAGCAGAACGGTAGAAAAGTCCGAGATCAAGGAAGTCATGACCAGGAACATCAGCAGGCCGAACACAAAGCTCATCTGGAATATATAGTTGTCGCCCATCACGACGAAAGGAACCATGGTCAGCCCCAGCAAGGCGTACAAGCCGAGGGACTTCACGAAATTGTTCTGATCGGCCGTCTCGTGCCGGTTCTTTTTGGCGGACTGATTGAAAATGGTTGGCATCCGCCGTCCGTCCATCGTCAGCTTGATCTGCAAAATTTTGCGCATCAACGGGTAATCGACGCCCAGCCTCTCGAACAGAGTCCTGAACCGGTCCAGCACCTTAAGCGATACGAATTCCCTCATCGCCTACACCTCTTGTACGACGGAGACGAATCGTTCCGCAATCTCTTTATGCTCATGGAAGCCCGTCAGCCGGTTGAAGATCTCTTCGAGCGATCCTTCCCGGCTCTGCGCCTTCAGCTCGTCGAAGCTTCCGTCCGCCACGATCTCGCCGCCGTCCAGCAGGACGATGCGGTTGCTGATCCTTTCGACCACATCCATAATGTGCGAGGAATAGAAGATCGTCTTGCCCTTCGCGGCCAGCTGCGCCAAAATTTCTTTCACCACCATGACGCTGTTGGCATCCAGTCCGCTCAAGGGCTCGTCCAAAAACAAAATGTCCGGGTTGTGCAGCAGGCTGGAGATGAGCAGCACCTTTTGGCGCATGCCTTTGGAATACGATACGATCCGCGCGTTATACGCATCCTCCAGCCCGAACAGGTCGATCAGCCGTTTGGCTTTCCACTCCGCCTGTTCGTCCTCCAGTCCGTACAGATTGCCGATAAAGGTCAAATATTCTTTCGCCGTCAGGGCGTCGTACACTTCGGCCGTTTCGGGCACATACCCGATCCGCTGCTTATAATCCACGCTGCCGTCCGAGATGTCCTTGCCGAAAATACGGATTTCTCCGGTGTAGCCCTCCACGAGGCCGAGCATCGTTTTGATCGTGGTGCTTTTGCCCGCGCCGTTCGGCCCGATATACCCGATGATTTGTCCCGGATATACGTCAAGATCGATTCCTCTGAGCACATAGCGGTCTCCATACATCATTCGCAAGTCGCGAATGGACAGGATCGCTTCTCCTGCGGTTTCCATCAGCACACCTCTCATCCCTAAAACTCATTCAAAGTAAAAAAAAGCATGGCCGCTTCCAGGCTTCGGCCGGTTCGGTCATGCAAATCCTATTGTAGGATACGGTCCGTTTCAAGTCAATGAAAGGGAAATTATTTCAAAATGTGCCTTTCCCCTTATTTACTTGCCCACCCCGGCCGGGTGAGTTGGACATAGAATAAGGCATACCCGTAGGTTGCTTCGGGATTTTCCTCAAGGCGGTGGTTTATTCGATGGATTGGGAATATCATCCTGTACGGTTTGCCGCGGATCACGCCCCCGAGCTGCCGTTAGCCTATACGACGAACGGCGCATGGTCCGGCCACCGCCGTTTCGCTTACGATCTTGTGCGCTTTGCCAAGCCGCGCATTATTGCGGAACTGGGCACGCTTTACGGCACTTCCTTCTTCAGCTTTTGCCAGGCGGTCAAGGACGGAAATTTGTCCACCCGCTGCTTCGCTGTCGATACGTGGCAGGGCGATCCGCATACCGGCTATTATGGCGGTGATCCTATTTATGAGGCCGTTCAATCCGTGACGCTCCGGGAATTTCCGGGCATCGGCTATCTGGTTCGCAGCCATTTCGACCAGGCTCTGGCCGGTTTTCCCGACGGTTCGGTCGATCTGCTGCACATTGACGGCTACCACACGTATGATGCGGTGCTGCACGATTATACGACCTGGTACCCGAAGCTGGCGGAGAACGGCATCGTCTTGTTTCACGATATCGTGGTCAGGCTGGGCGATTTCGGCGTGTACCGTTTATGGGAGAAGCTCAGTGAACACCCGCATCTCCAGTTCCCGCACTCCAACGGCCTCGGCGTCCTCTTCCCGAAGGGGTGTCCTCCGGCTTTCCAGGCAGTACTGGAGCATCGGGATGAGCTTGTCGCGCATTATATCGACGGGGCCTGACGAGCCGGCATTAGCATTTTTATGAAGAATGGGAGGCGAGACAAGATGTATGCAATCCCCGATCAAGTCTACGCTAAAACCATCGATTGGGTGATGGATCGCGCGGCCTTTGACCGGAGCCTCATGCCGGAATTTTACAAGATCATCTATCCCGGGGAGAAGCTTCATCTTGAGGCCCCTGGCGGATTCGATCCTCCGCGCTGGGCAAGCGAGTGTCATTTCGATCCGGCCTTCGTCGCCGTCGTCCCGAACGGACGCGTCATGACCGGGAACGGCTACGTGGTTACCTCTAACAACAAGCGGCTGCTCGATGTGGAGCTGTATTGCCCGGATCATGGCGGAATGCTGCTGCCGCCTCCGGTATGCATAGCGGAAACGGTGGCTACCTTGATCTGGGGATGGAATATGCCCGAGAAAGGCATCTTTACCCAGGCCGTGTACGGCCATTGGTTCTATGATATCCTGCCACGGATTCATTTGCTCGAGCAAAGCGGCATCCCGATCGACAAATATTTGGTTGGCATGCTGCATCATCCGTTTCAGTATGAGTCTCTCGGCATGCTCGGCTTTCCGATGGATAAGCTGGTTCAGGTCGATCACAGCGATTTTCATCTGAAGGCCAGCAATCTGGTCGTGCCCGCGGTTCCTTTGATGGTCGGAAAAAGTCCGAGGTGGGCATACCAGTTTCTTCGTCGGCGGCTGGGAGAAAGGCTGCCGGTCGCGAAGGTTGGCGGCTATGAACGGATCTACGTCAGCCGGCAGGACGCTGCGGCGCGGTTCGTCGTCAACGAGGATGAAGTGATGCGCGTCCTAAGCGAGAAAGGGTTTACGAAGATCGTTCCGACGCCGCTGTCGATGTGGGATAAAATTGCGATCTACTCCTCCGCCAGCGTGGTCGTCGCTCCGTTTGGCAGCAGTAATATTAACATCACCTTCTGTCCTCCCGGAGCGAAGCTTATCGAGCTGTCGCCGCGTACGGTCGTAGATAACTATTTTTGGAAAATATGCCACCATGCCGGCATCGATTATTACGAGGTTGTGTGCGACATCGAATACCCGCCCAAGCCCGCCGTCGGCGCCGATAATATCGTCGTCGATATCGACAAGCTGCTGAATGTGCTCAAGCTGGCCGGGATCTGATCCGCCAGCGGCTAGCCGACCGTATCGCAATAGCGAAAAAAAGCATCCATGTCGCCCGACAGCAGCAAGGGGACGGCCCGTTCGATTTTGTCCAGCGGCCAGCTCCACCATTCGATGCGGAGCAAGCGCTGAATCGTCGCTTCGGGAAACCGGCACTTGATGACCTTAGCCGGGTTTCCCGCCACGATAGCGTAGGGCGGAACGTCCTTGCTGACGACGGCGCCCGCTCCGACAACCGCTCCATGCCCGACCGTAACTCCCGACAAAATCGTCGCCCCCGAGGCAAGCCAGACGTCGTGCCCGATGGTCACGTTTCCTTTGCTCTTCGGATGTCCTGTAATGAAGGAGTACTTGGGCATCAAGGAGTTGAACGGATACGTCGTTACCCAATCAGGCCGGTGCTCTCCGCCGAGAAAAATCGTCACTCGGTCCGCAATGGAGCAAAACTTGCCGATGATCAGAATGCTGCTCTCGCCCCAAGACCGGATATCCGGATGACCGTAGGTGAATTCCCCGATGTAAATTTTGTTCTCCACCGTTCTCGAAGGCAGTTGAGTTCGCAGCGACTCGATCGGAGATTGGCTATCCATCTGCTCGGGCACCTCCTTCCGGGTCATGATATGCTAGGATATTCATACTCCGCTGCCCTTGGCACATTGGCGGAGTTTATTTGGGCGAGTCATCCCCCGATTTGCCGCCGTTGCCGCTTCCGTTAAACAGCGCCTCCGTCAGCGTCCGCAGCTTATCCATCAGCTTGCCGTAGCCGAATCCGACGAGAAACGCGATGCCGATCTTCGCTTCCATCGAGGTGCCGGTCTGGAGCAGCATAATGCCGCTTTTGAACAGAACAATCGTCATCATGGCCGCACCGGCGCATTTGATCGGACGAAGCAGGTACCACCAGTACCAGCGCGGGGTCATGCTGTCGTAATATTCGAAGAACAAGCGCATGGCGTACATGGTGCCTCCGATGGCTCCGGCAAGCGCATAGTAAGCGTACTCTGTGACGGGAGGAAGAAGCTTGATCCCAAGCCAATGCGTGATACGGCCGCTGCGGATGGCGCCTGTCATCCAGAAGCTTCCAATGAACCAAGCGAGCAAATAAACGAGTACTCCGAGCTTGAACCCATGTTCCCGGGTCATCATGGCTCCCGCCCCTTTCGCTTGCAGACTTGTTCTAGTTCAACCTATGCGCCGTCCGGGAAAATGATGAAATGCGGGAGCGGGATAGAAACATTATCCAGATCTGGTGCGTCTAAAGAATGGGGGAGAATGAGTCTTTGCCGCCTTTTCCCATCATACAGACGGAGTTGAATTGTCGTAATGAACACGCCTTATGTTTCAAGAAAGCAGTGGCTGGAAAGCCGGGAGCAGGAAAAGGGGTCGCTGCTTTTCTATTCGGTGCTCGGATTCGTCCTGTTGTTTCTGTTCATCGCCCCGTTTCACCAGGGATTGTTTCTGATGTTCTCCTACGAAGCCAAGCCGGGGAACAACATCTTCTACAACTTCCCGCTGTACAGCTCCTATATTTTTATTTACATCGCTTTGTTCCTGACTTCGCTGTTTTTGATGACCTCGTTTAAAGCGACCGGCAAGCGGGACATGCTGCTGCTGGCGGTATGGCTCATTCCGCTCGCTTATCTCATTCCCGTGCTGACCCGTCCGGCGTCCATGTATTTGGCCCTTCAAGGATTGTACGCCGAGCTCATGTATGCTTCGTTTTTTGTCATCAGTTGGGTGCTCGCCCGGAATAAAAAAGGGGCGGCCCTCGTTCAGCACGGCATTCTGTATTCAGGATATGCGCTCGTCATTTACGGACTGCTGGTCTGGTACGGCAACATCCAGGCGCATGGCGTCATCATAGCCGACAGCAACGGCATGCGTTTAACGTCTTCTTTTACTTACGCCAACTCGTATGCCGCCTATCTGATTGCCATCATCTTGGGTGCCCTGTATATGATCGCCTCTTCCTCCAAATGGGCCGTAGCCGCAGGAAACGCCTTAATTTTGGCGCCGGCTCTGCTGTCGCTCATCCTGACCTTATCCCGCGGCGGTCTCGTGCTGCTGCCGGTGGTGCTGCTCGCTCTGCTGCCTTTTCTCCGCTTGTCCGGGCAAATCGTCATGATTCTCAATCTGGGCGTCGCCGCGGCGGCCGCCTTCATCCTGTCCGGGCCCAGTACGCGGATCGGAGCGGAATTGTTCCACACCTCGAACGCAGCGCTGTCCGCGCAGGCATGGCTTCAATTGGCGGCCGGATCGGTTGTGGTAGCGCTGCTGTCGGCGGTCATTCACAAATACGTGCCTCCGGCCGTCGGGAAGCTGGAGGAAAAATTCAAGCTCCGCTATGCCCGGCTCTGGTTCCCGCTGGTGATCCTGCTGGTCGGCGGCATCGGCATCGCGGTCGTGCTGAACAGCCAGTGGGTGCTGAACCTGCTGCCGGAGAACCTGCAGCAGCGGATTGCAAGCATCAACTTCCAGCAGCACAGCGTGCAGGAGCGGGGGTATTTTTACAAGGATGCGATGCAAATCGTAAACGAAGCGCCGTTGTTCGGGAAGGGCGGCGGGACATGGGCCGCGCTGTATCAATCCCACCAAAGCTACGGCTACGCTTCGAACCAGGCCCATAACTTTTTGTTCCAGACCTTGACGGATATCGGTTGGGTCGGCACGCTGCTGCTGTTTGCTTTTATCGGCTGCATCGTATACTTTTACGTGCGTCATGTGATCAAGCATCACGAGACGGAAGACGGAAGGCGGCATTTCGTTTATTTCATCGTGCTGGCGGCCATTCTTGCCCACAGCTTCATGGACTTCGACTTAAGCTACGGCTATTTGTCCGCTCTTGTCTTTATCGGCTTGGGAGGACTGCTGGCGGGCGCGGCCCTGCCGGGGACCAAGGAGCAGGAGCAGCCGACGATCGCATCGGGAAAAGCGAAATGGATTTACCCGGGGTTCGTCCTACTGCTCAGCTTGTGCATGCTCGTCGTATCGATTCGACTGCTAAAAGCGAACACCGAGGCGGGCAAGGCGTATAACGAGCTTTCGCAGGAATCCGTCCAACTGGAGAAGTTTATCGGCTTCATCGATAACGCCATGGCGCTTCATTCGACCAATGCGGATTACGCGCTGCTGAAGATTCGGATCTTGAATGATGTGTACAACCAGACGAAGGACAAGCAGTACTTGCAGGAAGCCCAGCAGCTCGCCGCTAGGTTTATGGACAACGAGCCTAACGCGCACGGCATCCACGAGAATCGGTACCGCTGGGCGGTTGAGGACAATGCCCAGCAGGCGCTGGCGATCGCGAGCGAGTCGATCCCGAAATTTCAATGGGATATGATGTGGTACGAACGGGCGATGGTGCTTTCGTACGAGCTGGGGTATGCTGCGGGGCAGGCGAATAAGCCGGCGGAACGAGACGCGCAATATCAAAAAGCCGTCGGCATTTATCAGCACGTGCAGGAAAAACGGGAGTCGCTAAAATCGATTCCGTCTTCGATCAGCGTGCCTCCTTTCGAGATTACGAAGCCGATGTTTCTAGTCTTGGGGAGAATTTCCTACGACCAAGGCAAGTATGCCGAAGCGGCGGACATCCTGCGTCCGGCCTTATCGGACAACATGGATTCCTCGGTGCAGCGGTATATCGCGCGCTGGTACGTGGCGTCGCTGCAGAAGCAGGGCAAGACGGATCAGGCGTGGGTGGACAAGCTGATCGCCAAAGACCCGAGCGAAGCCGAGGAGCTCAAAAAGCTGGCGGGAGCTTGAGGCGGCAGGTCCGGTCTGCGATGGATTAACGGGAGAGGAGCCGTGGCGGTATGGAGGATTCGCGACAGAACGTTGTATCGGGAAAGGACGTGTGGCAGGAGAAAGCCGGTTGGGAGCGGGGAGAGCCGTTCGTGCGCTTAAGCTTGGCGGAGCTGAACGGGCTGCTGGAGCCGGTGTTCCCGGGAAGGTCCGTCGAGTTCGCGCAGCCACTCGGAACAGGGCTGAGCAACTCGAATTATAAAATCCGCCTGCGCGGAGAGGAGCGGCCCTTTGTGCTCCGTATTTATCGGGGCGATGCGGATGTTATGCGCAAGGAGAAGGCGGTTGCCCAGTTGGTACGGTTCGCCGTTCCGGTCCCGGCCTTCCTCCATGCGGATGCTTCGTTCGCCCGCTTTCCGCGGCCTTGGGCGTTGCTTGAATGGCATGACGGAGAGCTGCTGTCGTCCCTGAGGCTGACGGCCTCCCCGGAAGAGCTCGCTTCCGCGGCGGCGGCGCTCGGCAGAACGTTGGCATCCGTGCATGCGTTCCCGTTTCCGGTCCCTGGCCTCCTAGGCCCGGAGCTGGAGATCGCACGCCGATGCGGCTGGACGAAGCGATGTTCGTCGGCTTCGCGGAGCAGAGTCTGCTGCACGGTGAGGCCGGCCGCCTGCTCGGTCCGCGCCGGACCGAAGCGCTATGGGAGCTGTGTAAGCGCCATGCCGGGCTGTTGGAGGAGCAGCCGAAGTATTCCTTGATCCATTCCGACTTTAACGGACGGAACGTGCTGCTGGCGCCGGACGGCTCCGGAGGATATGAGGTAACGGCTGTGCTAGACTGGGAATTTGCCTTCGCGGGTCCGCCGCTGGTGGACATCGGCAACATGCTTCGCTATGAATCGACTGGCTCCGAGTTCGAGCACCATTTTATCCGCGGCTACGTGCAGGAGGGTGGGGTGCTGCCCGAACGGTGGGAGCTGAAGTCCAAGCTGGCCGATCTGATCGCGCTGCTCGATCTGCTGAACGGGGCGGCGGAGTCGCCGAACCGGGCTGCCGATCTCGTGTGGTTAATTGACCGCTTGTTGGCGGAGTGGACATAGCGTATGTTTTTATGTATGGCTGCCGGGCGGATCGGATACACTACGGGCGAATCCCAAATCCCGGAAGGAGGCGTCCCAATGTCCCGAGACAATGCCAACAACAACGGCAAAAAGTCCCAGCCCGGCAATAATCAAGACTCGGAAGTGGCGGAGTCCAAAACGAAAAAATAACGGGAACTTGCAGCCAGCCGTTCGCGGCTGGTTTTTTTGGGTTCATTTCGGTATACATCATTTGGTAAAGTGCGGCATAAAGCGTTATACTGGGAACGTAGGACAACCTTTCATTTTTGGAGGAATTTTAATGAGCACATTTGCCCACAAACTGGAAAAATATGCAACGCTGGCCGTTCGGGTAGGCGCCAATGTACAACAGGGACAAACGGTGGTCGTCATGGCCCCGGTCGTTGCCGCGGAGCTGGTCCGGCTTGTTGCTGTTAAGGCTTATGAGGCCGGCGCGAAGAACGTTATGGTCGAGTGGAACGACGAGGAACTGACGCGGATCAAATACAAGATGGCGCCGATGGAAGCGTTTCACGAATATCCGATGTGGAAGGCGCAAGGTCTTCAGGAGCTGGCGGAGAACGATGCGGCCTTTATTCAATTTTACGGGCCAAATCCTGATCTGCTCAAGGACGTCGACCCGGAGCGGGTCTCCACGGCGAACAAAACGGCCTCTACCGCTTTGAAGGGGTACCGCAGCCAGTTGATGGCGCACCGCGCGTCCTGGACGCTGATGGCCTACGCCACGCCAGAATGGGCATTGAAAATATTTCCCGATCTCTCGCCGGAAGCCGCTCTCGATGCCTTGTGGGAGCGCATTTTCGAAGCGACCCGCGTGAACGCGGACGATCCGGTCGAGGCTTGGAAGGAGCATAATGCCCGCTTGGCCCGGACCGTGAGCTACTTGAACGAGAAACGGTACAAGCAGCTCGTATACGAAGCGTCGGGCACGAACCTGACCGTGGACCTGCCAGAGAAGCATGTCTGGCTCGGCGGCGCGAAAGAGAATGCCAAGGGTATTTTCTTCAACCCGAACCTGCCGACGGAGGAAGTGTTCACGATGCCCCACCACGACGGCGTCAACGGGGTCGTCCGCAGCACGAAGCCGCTGAATCACGGAGGCCAGCTGATCGACGGGTTCAGCCTGACGTTCAAAGACGGCAAAGTCGTCGATTTCTCCGCAGACAAAGGCTACGAGATGCTGAAGCGGCTGCTCGACACGGACGAGGGAGCTCGCAAGCTTGGCGAAGTCGCCTTGGTTCCGCACGAATCGCCGATCTCCAATACGAATCTGATCTTTTACAACACGCTGTTCGACGAGAACGCATCGAGCCATCTCGCCCTCGGACAAGCGTATCCGGTCAATCTGGACGGCGGCACGGAGATGAAGGAAGAGGAGCTGTCCCAACACGGGGCGAACAGCAGTCTTGTGCACGTCGATTTCATGATCGGCTCGGCCGATATGAACATCGACGGGATTACGCAGGACGGCGTACGGGAGCCGGTATTCCGCGCCGGCAACTGGGCGCTGCCCGTCTAAAACGCAAAACGGAGCAAGGCGCCGAGGCGCTTCGCTCCGTTTTTTTATTCATGATGGGGTTGCGTCTGGCTCTTTTGCATGGAGTAGCATTTGCGGCATACCGGCAAATAGCTTTCGTTGCCGCCGATTTGAATCTGCGCGCCCTCAAATACCGGCTTGCCGTCGGCAAGGCGCATATTCATCGTCGCTTTGCGGTCGCAGTACCAGCAGACCGTTTTGATCTCCTCGATTTTATCCGCCAGCGCAAACAGATGATAGCTGCCCTCGAACAGTTGGCCAAGAAAATCCGCCCGCAGCCCGTACGCAATGACGGGAATGCCGAGCGTATCCGCGATTTCTGTAAGCTGCAGCACCTGCTGCTTGTTCAGAAACTGCGCTTCGTCGATCAGAATGCAGTTCGGCCGCTCGGCCGCCGCCATTCC
The DNA here is from genome assembly GCF_000722545.1 of Paenibacillus tyrphae. GTDB lineage: Bacteria > Bacillota > Bacilli > Paenibacillales > NBRC-103111 > Paenibacillus_G > Paenibacillus_G tyrfis. The sequence continues at coordinate 3,306 of NZ_JNVM01000017.1, read as the reverse complement.
GACCATGTCCAGGCTGTCGTCAATGACGATGCCGTCCTTCTGCATCCCGATGCGGGAAGCAACGACGCCGACCCCGTCCCGGTCATCCACCGCTGGGGTAAAGAGCAGCACTTTCTTTCCTTGCTCCTCGTAATTGTGTGCGACGCGCAGTACTTCGATCGACTTACCGCTGTTCATCGTTCCGTAACGAAAATATAGCTTGGCCACGCCTCTAGTCCGCCTCTCCCTGAGAAATCACGAAATTTATCATAGCACAAGTTGAGGGGGAGGTACAGGTTTCGATCTGGTCGGTATGGAGTGTGGTATAATCAGGAAAAAAGATAAATGAAGAGACGCGTTCCGTTGTAGTGTCAAGAGATCGGAATCAGATTCAATTTTTTATAAATGACAAAATAGCTTACCTCAACCATACCAAAGTTGAGCTTGCCGAATCTCCATTCATCCATGAGTTGTACCAAAGCGCTTACGTTCCCCTGACCTCTCTACTAGAAGCTTTATTGTCGACCGAAAAAACGGCTTATACCCGAATCTTCCCTACGCTTCCGGCGACGCTTCCCGTATGATGGGTCTATAGACTTGCGTGAGGAGGAACCGCTTTGAGGAACGCACCGACGGTAAGATTCGAAGCTATTACTCAGGACAATTGGGAAGATTGCGTGAAGCTGGAGGTGAAGGAGGAGCAGCGGAAGATGGTGGCTCCCAACTGGTATTCGATTATTCAAGCCGCCTACGACAAAACGTACACGCCGCTTTCCATTTATCACGAAGACAAGATGGTCGGCTTTTTCATGTACGGCAAGGACCCGGAAGACGGGCTGTATTGGATCGTGCGGCTGATGATCGACAAAAGGTTTCAAGGCCGGGGCTACGGTGAGGCTGCGATCCGGCTGGGCCTGGAGCTGATCAAGCGTCAGGAGGATTGCAGCCCCGAGATCGTCATCAGCTATGTGCCGGACAATGAGGCGGCCGGAAAGCTGTACGAGCGCGTCGGCTTCGTGCCCACCGGACGGATCGTCGAAGGGGAGACAGAAGCGAGATACAAGGTTTTGAGATGAGCAAAACGAACATTCGCGCGCACAATAAGACCCCTTTATCGCCATGTTAAAGGGGTCTTGGCTTGTGGCAGATTCTTACATGCTTTAAACCGGTAACGTTATTGTCACGGTCGTTCCCACGCCGGCTTCGCTTGCGATGGCCATGCGGCCTTTGTGCTCGGTGACGATTTTTTGACTCACCATCAGACCGAGGCCCGAGCCGTTTTCTTTCGTCGTATAGAAGGGCTCGCTGATCCGTTGGAGCAGCTCGGCGGGAATGCCGTCGCCCTCGTCCCGGAAGGTGATCGCGAGCATGCCCGGCTCAGCCAAGGCCGCCACAATCTCCACGGTTCCGCCCATCGGCATCGCTTCGACGGCATTTTTGACGATATTGATGAACAACTGCTTCAATTGATTCTCTTCACAGCGAACCGCAGGCAGGTCCGGTTTGATCCGCGTCTTGAAGCCGACGCTGTTCAGATTCGCTTGCGCTTCCAGGAGGGAGAGGACATCGGCGAGAATGGGGCCAATCCGCTTATAATGAAAGATGGCCGCTCTTGGCTTGGCCAGCAGCAGCATTTCGCTGATGATGTGCTCGATGCGCGTCAGCTCCGACGACATGATGTCCAAGTAATGCTCCTTGTAATGCCCGGCACTCTTCATAAACTGCGTAAAACCTTTCAGCGAGGTTAGCGGGTTGCGGATTTCATGGGCAATGCCGGCGGCGAGCTGCCCGGCGACCGACAGCTTCTCGGAGTTGCGCAGCAGTTCCTCGGTAGCCTTGCTCTCGCTGATATCCCGCCCGATAATACAGATCCCGGTAATGTCCTGATCCTTACCGACAACGGGCGAGATCGTGAGGCTCATATCGAGCGGCGTGCCGTCCTTGCGCTTGCGCTTCGTTTCGAAGCTGGAGATTTGCTTGCCTTGCAGCGCTTTGCGGAACAGCAGCTCCGACTCGATCCACAGCTCCTCCGGTATGTTCGGCGGACGCTCGCCGATCAGCTCCGCTTCGCCATAGCCGAACAAGTCGATGAACGCTTTGTTCACCTTGGTCAGCCTAAGGTCCGCGTCGAGAATCGCAATGGTGTCCGCGGCATGCTCAATCATGGAATCAAGCTGCTGCTTGGTTGCGCGGAGCGTCTCTTCTTGCTCTTTATGCCGGGTAATGTCCCGGATAAAGACGGACAAGCCGGGCTTGCCCGGATAGCAGCTGACTTCCAGCCACTTTTTGACCAATGGATAATAATCCTGATAAAAGACGGGAACCGCTTCCTCGATCGCCCTCCAGCATGCTTTGTAAAAGCCTGCGCCAAGCCATTCCGGCACCGTGCCCCGAATGCCGTGTCCGAGCATATCCTCCCGGTTGAGCTGCAGGAGCTGCTCGGCGTTCCGGTTCACATAGACGAGCTGTCCGCTTCGGTTCAACATAATATAAGCGTCGGCAAACGTTTCGAGCAGGGAGGTCATGCGGATGAGCGATTCCTGAAGCGCGCTTTCGGCATCTTTTTGCGCGGTGATATCCTGGGTTTGCATGTATATGTAAGCTGGTCCGCCGTTGCTGTCCTTAAGTTCGACTGCATAAACGCTCATCCATAAGGTTTGTCCGTCCGCGCTTAGCCAGCGCATCTCGGTTTCATAGCGGGAGAGCTGGCCCGATACGAGCTGGCTCATATGATGCATGCACAGGAGAAGCTCCCCGGGATGCACTAAGGTCTGAAGATTCATCCGCTCCAGTTCTTCCGTCCTGTAACCGAGCTTCTTGCCGAGCGATTCACCGGCCATCAGCAGATTGCAGTCCTGATCGAGCAGGAGGGAGCCGGTGTGGGGGCTGGCGAAGCTTTTCAGCGCCAGATCGACAAACATTCGTGAAAAAGTCCCATCCGCTTTGGTTTTCAATTGCTCTGGGACGAATGGCGATACGAGCAAATCGTTCATGAATGAGACTCCCTCCACTTTTTTAGGCTGAGAGTTAACATTCGTCAAAAATCAACACAATCCCTTTTTTTTGCAGGTCCCGTTTTTTTACGAGCGGCAAAAATGGGGCGAAAAGTCTACAAATTTATCGTTAAGGCTGAGAGGACTCCCGCTTCGATAAGGGAGAGATGAATCAGCATCTCTTGTGTATGAATGGGAACATATGTGCTATAATTATCATAGAATCACCAAGGAAGGTAAATGCACGCATGTTGCATCATAAAGCATTTCGCTGTCGCATCTACCCTACGGAGGAGCAAACGACGCTGATCCATCAGATGTTTGGATGCGCTCG